>NZ_JAJPWS010000007.1:0-416366 GCF_046549055.1 Amycolatopsis sp. lyj-112
TCGGCAACCGCCACCTCGAAGGCATGGCGTGGGACGCACTCGGGAGCGCACTGAAAGAATTGCGGAACTTCGACGAAGCCATCGCCGCCCACCAAACCGCCCGCAACATCTACCAACAACTCGGCGATCACCACGGCGAAGGCATGACATGGCACAATATCGGGACCTCCCTGCGGGACTTAGGACAAATCGAGGAAGCAAAGGCCTCAGGAGCAGAAGCACTCCGCGCGTATCGCATAGCGGGAGATCTACACGCCGAGGAATACGTAAAAGAGTGGTTGGATAAGCTGTCCTAGCTTTCAACCGGTGGTTGACCTACCAGACATAGGATGCACCACCGCAATGGCGCTACGTCAGGGTAATTATGGTCGAAGTCGACTCGGCTTTGCGTCAGCTACGATGGATCACCACCACCTCTTCGTCCATCTCGACTCTGCGGGCACGACTCCTTGTCCCAGCTGATGCGTGCACGGGTGTGGTGCCGCTGGCCCGGGTGCGCCGGTCCGGGCCCAGAACGCGATCGAGGTGGGGTCACGGTCGATCGGCAGGGTCGTCCACTGGTAGCGCGGACCTCGAGCGGCTGCCGCGGCGACGAGGACCGAACCCGCGCCCCGGCGGCGGTGTTTTTCCTCGATTTCGATGTGGACAAGGATCGCGCGTCGGTCGATCGGGCAGAGCGAGAGCTGGACTTCACCGAAGATCGTGTGCCCCAGCCGCAGCTGGATAGCACCAATCCCGGCGGGCGTCGGCGGGCGGAGCAGGACGAGGCGGAGCCCGTATTCGTCGACTTGGTCCTCGGTGACGTGCCGTGCGGGCGTGGGGTCGATCTGCGCCCATAGTCCACCACGGGCGGGGAGAGCGTGGCAGGCTTCGCACAGCCATTCGGGTGCGTGGTAGTCCTGTGACCAGCTCTGCCTGACGCCGCCGACCTCGAGGTTGTGTCCCCAAGGGCAATGGGTCGGTGTCCCGATGCCAGGACGGATGGGGATCTCGAGGGTGCGCCAGCCGTGGTTGGCGCCGGTCATCGGAAGTCCCGCGAAGGGCCGGTGGTCATGGACAGGTCGAGGCGTTCGAGTTTGTCGGCGACGAGGGTGACAACACCGTCGGTGGCTTGAACCTGACCGCGGACGAGCAACGCGACGCTCGCGCGTGCGATGACTTTGTGGCGGGCCCATAGCCCTGGGGAGACGAGGATGTTGGCCATGCCGGTTTCGTCTTCGAGGTTGAAGAAGGTGATGCCGCCGGCGGTGGCCGGGCGTTGCCGGTGGGTGACCGCTCCCCCGATCCACACCCGTGCGCCGTCCTCGGTCTGGAGGAGCTCGGCGACGGTGATCGCGCCTTGCCGGGTGAGCAGGTCGCGTAGGTACTCGACGGGGTGGGAGCCGGGTGAGATGCCTGTGGCCCACAGGTCCGCGGCGGTGACCTCGAACCTGGTCATCCCCGGTAGGGCGGGGGCGTCGAGGCCGGGCGCGAGCCCGGGGAGATGTTCCGGGCGTGTGGTTGCTGCGGCGCCCGCGGCCCACAGTGCCTGGCGTCGATCGGGTCCGAGGGTGGTGAACGCGCCCGCAGTAGCGAGGGCCTCGATCGCTGGCTTCTTCAACCGGACGCGTTCGGTCAGCTCACCGATACTGCCGAAAGGCCCGTGGCGTCGGCGTTCGGCGACGATCTCTTCGGCGGGGGTGTCGCCGACGTGTTTGATCGCGGCGAGCCCGAGGCGGATGGCGTGGCCGCCGGTGCTTTCGGGCTCGGATTCGAGGGTGGCGTGGGCGAGGCTGGCGTTGATGTCAGGTTCGCGAACGATGACGCCGTGGCGGCGGGCGTCGGCGACCAGCGATTGCGGGGAGTAGAACCCCATCGGCTGCGCCCGCAACAACCCCGCGCAGAACGCCGCCGGATAGTAGAGCTTCAGATACGCGGAGGCATACACGAGCAGGGCGAAGCTCATGGAGTGGGCTTCGGGGAAGCCGTAGCCGGAGAAGGCGTGGATCTGCTCGAACACCGACACGGCGGTATCCCGGTCGACGCCGTTCGCCGCCGCGCCCTCGAAGAACCGTTTCGCGAGCTTCCGCATTTTGGCACTGGAGCGTTTCGCACCCATCGCCCGCCGCAACAAGTCGGCTTCGGCCGGGGTGAAGGATGCGACGTCGACGGCCATCTGCATCACCTGCTCCTGGAACAACGGCACCCCAAGTGTCCTATCGAGACTCCGGGCCAGCAGAGGATGTTTGTGTTTCCAGGTTTCCTCGCCGCGGCGGCGCGCGATGTAGGGGTGGACGGAGCCGCCCTGGATCGGTCCGGGCCGGATAAGGGCGACTTCGACGACGAGGTCGTAGAACTTCCGCGGCCGCAACCGCGGCAGCGTCGCCAGCTGCGCCCGGGACTCGACCTGGAACACCCCGATCGCGTCCGCGGCGCACAGCATGTCGTACACGGCTGGGTCGGCGAGGTCGAGCTTGCCGATGTCGACCGTTTCGCCGTGGTGTTCGGCGATGAGGTCGATCATGTAGTGCAGGGCGGAGAGCATGCCGAGGCCGAGCAGGTCGAACTTCACCAGACCGACGGCGGCGCAGTCGTCCTTGTCCCACTGCAACACCGACCGTCCGGGCATGCGGGCCCACTCGACCGGCACCACCTCCGACACCGGCTCCTTCGAGATCACCATTCCGCCCGAGTGGATCCCGAGGTGCCGTGGGAAGTCTTCGAGGGCGTCGGCGAGTTCGAGGATCTCGGGCGGGATCTCGCCGACGGCCTCTTCGCCGGTCTTCTTCACGCCGGCCCACCGGTTGACGATCTTGCCGTAGGCGTCCTGCTGGCCTTGGCTGTAGCCGAGAGCTTTGGCGGCGTCCCGGATCGCCGACGGCGCCCGGTAGGTGATCACGTTGGCCACCTGTGCGGCATGGAAGCGGCCGTGTGTGTCGTAGACGTACTGGATCGCCTCTTCGCGGCGGTCGGACTCGATGTCGATGTCGATGTCCGGCGGCCCGTCCCGCTCCGGCGCCAGAAAGCGCTCAAACAACAAGCCCCAGCGAACGGGGTCGGCGTGGCAGATCTCCAGCGCGTAACAAACCGCGGAGTTCGCTGCGGATCCCCGGCCCTGGCACAGAATGTTGGCTTCGCGGCAGAACCGGACGATGTCCCACACCACCAGGAAATACCCCGGAAACCCCAGCTTCTCGATCACGTTCAGCTCGTGTTCGAGCTGGGCGTAGGCCTTCGGGTAGTCGCCGCGGTTGCCGTAGCGTTTCGCCGCGCCCGTCCAGGTCAGCTCCCGCAGGAACGACATCTCATCGTGTCCGGGTGGAACGGGGAAGGGAGGCAAGTCCGGGGCGACCAAGGAGAGGTCGAAGGCGCACTCCACGCCCAGCAAGGCGGCGCGGGTGACCGCACCGGGATAGCGGGCGAAAAGCTCAGCTTGCTCGGCACCGGAGCGGATGAACGCCATGTGAGCCGGCGGTAGCCAACCCTCCATGTCATCCAGCGACCGGCGTGCGCGAACGGCGGCGACCGCGTCTCCGAGTGGCCCTCGTCCGGGGTGTGCGTAATGGACGTTGTTCGTCGCCACCGTCACCACCCCCACCGCATCCGCCATTGACGCCAGCACGTCGTTGTAGGTCGAATCGAGGGGCTGGCTGTGATCGGTCAGCTCCACCGCCACGTGATCCCGCCCGAACCGGTCCACCAGCGACACCAGCTCCGACATCGCCCCGACCTTGTCCCCCACGGCCAGCGCACGGCGGACCCTGCCCTTGCGACAACCCGTCAGCACCAGCACATGCTCAGCCAGGTCGTCGACCAGTGCGGTCTCGTCGTAGACCGGGCGGCCTTTCTCACCGCCGGCGAGTTGAGCGCGGGAGATGACCCGGCACAGACGGCGGTAGCCTTCCAGGCCGCGGGCCAGCACCAGAAGATGCGCACCGCCCGGATCCGCGACCCCGTTCTGCGGCGCGGGCAGATCCAGCGACAGCTCGGCACCGAACCCGACCCGCACACCGAGCTCGCGGGCGGCCTCGTTGAACCTCACCGCCCCATACATGCCGTCGTGATCGGTAAGGAAGATCGCGTCCAGCCCCTGCCGGGCAGCCTCCTCGACCAGCTCCTCCGGGTGGCTGGCGCCGTCGAGGAAGCTGAAGTTCGAATGCGCGTGCAACTCCGCGTACGGCACCCGCGGCACCGCCCCGCCATCGTCGTCGCCCTCGCGGGCCCGCAGGTCCACCGGCGCCCCGGCGTAGCCCTCTCGCTTGCGCGACCAGGCGGGCGAATCATTCCCGTCACCCCGAACACGCGGCTGGCCGGAGGCCACACGGGCGACCTCCGACCACGGGACAGCAGGATTGTTGAACGCCACACCAGCTCCACACCACACACGCTCTGCCGTGGGGGGAAGCCAGCGACAAACACTCGAACATACGCACGAACTCTGTCGAAGATCCTGGGTCTGCCGAAGCCGCTTGTCAAGCCGAGTGGCTGACATAACACCAGGTAGCGACGTCGGTACACCCATACCAGCGACGAGAACCAGAAGGTACCTGTGCTTGACTCAAGCCGGTAACGAGCTAGGCCACAGGAGTGAATGGAGCATGCCGTGGATGAGCCCGACCTGACCGACGCCAAGGTGTACGAGGTCAGCGACAAGCCCACCCTCGGCGGCGGCCGGTGGTACGTCCTGCCGGACGACACCACCTTTTTCCGGCCTTTCGACGGGGATGTCCGCGCCGCTCTGGTTACAGCGTCGACACTCCGCAGCATGCTGACCTGGAGAGAGGTGGCTAGCTAGGCGGGACCTGGCTTAGCGCTACGCCGAGTACGCCCGACGCCCCGGGCACGTCGGATGCGCCGAACTGAGCTTGGGAAGCCAAGCTGATCGGGCAAGAGCATGGTCGCCCTCGCTAGCCTTCGAACGTTACTTCGAACGAGTGAAGCGAGGCGCACGGTAACGATTTTCGGCTTCGTGCTGATGTCAAGCTGGTAGTTCGGCATCATGATGGCATGGATGGGAGGTCGAGATGCGCGACGATCAGAGCCCGATCAAGGATGACGAGATCCAGGTCAAGCTCGAGGGTCCTCATGGCGCAATCGACCCACGTGCCGTCGCTGACGCGATCCTCGCCTTGGACAAGATCCTGCGAAACGTCGGTGTAGGCCAGCAACCAGTACTCGCCATAACGGACTTAGCGGTCGGCAGTGCGCAGGCATCGATCCGCAGCAATGAAGATCACGTGGCCACTGTTCGGACAGGGATCGAGTCACTGACCCAGGGGGCTGGTATCCCAACCGGCTGGGGACCCGAAAGTGTGACGGGGCTGGTCGAGCTCGAACACGTGTCGGCCCGCCGCGGCGTGCGCGAAGTCATCCTGAAGACATCGCGGACTGTGGCCAAGATCGACGCGGAGCTGGCCCGTAACGCCGAGGCCAGTATCGCGCCAAGTCAACCTGCGCTTGGGTCAGTGCGAGGTCGGCTGTATCGCTACAACAACAACGGGGGAAAGAGATCCGCCGGAATCCGGGATTACCGGGACGGCCACACGATCGACGTGACATTCGGCCCCAGCTTGACCTCTGCGGTGCGTTCGGCGCTTGATCTTGAAGTCGAAGCGTGGGGAGAGATACGTCGCGACATCCTCGACCAAGTCAAGTCCATCACGATCACAGGTCTCGAGGTCATCGAGTCATCACGTGCTCGCGTGATGCTGGACGACGTCGCCGGGATCTTCGGTACAGAGTGGCCGGAGGGCCTCGACCCCGTTCAGTGGGTGAGACAGCAGCGTGACTAAGCAGCTTCCACGGATCGCGGTCGACACCTGCATAGTTCTCGATCTCATTACAGGCGTAGACGAGAAGCGCCAGGCGGACGCGCGCTGGTTGTTCGCGCATCACGGAGACAAGCACACCATCGTCATGCCCGCCATCGTTCTGGCAGAAGTCGGCGGAGCCGGCTGCATCCGCGGTGACCACGGCGGCAAAGACGCTCGACAAGCACGTGTCGACAAAGCGATGGCATGGGTCCGAGACAGCGGCTACCAGGTCGCTGAGTTGTCTGAGCGGCTTGCCCGTCACGCTGCCCAGCTGGCCGTCGATCACAATCTCAAAGGCGCGGACGCCACCATTCTGGCGACAGCGCTCGCCTGGGATTGCCACAGCGTGTGCACACGAGACCACGACCTGCTCAAACTAGACGACGTGGTCGCTGGATTGAAAATTGCGCCACCTCAGCCTGATCTCGACGCCGAGCACCTGTTCAGCGTAGACAATCTGGACGTCACGCCGAACCTCTAGCAGCTCCGGCGAATCCGTTCGCATAGACGACACAACGCCATTGAATACGTTGCGTCTTGGTACGTCGATGACCAGGGACCTGCATGCCCCGTCGGTCGCCGAGCCAGGCGACGGACGGAGGTGCCATGCCAACCCTCGATTCAAGCAGGCTTTGATCTCATTCTTACGGGAGATCTCTCATCGCTTCCCTTTCGCGCACTGGGTCGCCAAGGCGAATTAGATCCTTTGCGCCAGTGCCCTCTCACCGTCCTCGCCGAAGTCCTCGGGCTGCACATCAACACTTCGGTCCACTGGACCGTCGTGGCCACCAAATTACCGATTGGAGCCCCTGGCTGACGCATTCTCCACACCCTCGGACTTTAAGGCTCAGGCTCTAGCAGATCAGGCCAAAGCGAGCAATTTGCTCGGCATCGCGTTTGCGACCAGGTTGCGCACCCAACCACTCGCCAAACTGTCTGAGCGCATCCCAGCAGCCAGCGGTAACTGCGTCGCGGTAAGCACTTTCAGTCTCCGCTTCGCGGCCGGGCTGCGTAGCCAGCCAGCCAGCAAACGAGAGCATCTGGGCGGAGCGACCGGCGTTGATGGCGTCCCGGTAGATCTGTTCGATCTCGGCCTCGCGGCCAGGCTGCGTCTCCAGCCAGTAAACGAACAAGCCCAACGCGTTGAAGCGACCGGCGTTGATGGCGTCCCGAAAGATCTGTTCGATCTCGACCTCGCGGCCAGGCTGCGTCCCCAGCCAGCCAGCGAACGCGCGCAGCACCATGAGGTCACCGGTGGCGTTGGCGTCCCGGTATACCTGCTCAGTGTCGGCCTCGCGGCCGGGCTGCGTCGCCAGCCAGCCAGCGAACGCGCGGGGCACTATGGGGTCACCGGTGGCGTTGGCGTCCCGGTATACCTGCTCAGTCTCGGCCTCGCGGCCGGGCTGCGTCGCCAACCAGTTCGCGAACGAGAGCTGGGCGTCGGCAGCGAGGTGGTCGTCGGCAGCGACGACAGCCCGATAGACCTGTTCAACCTCGACCTCGCGGCCACGCTGCGTCGCCAACCAGCCAGCGAACGAGAGCCGAGCGGCAGGTTGACCGGCAGCGATGGCACCTCGATAGACCTGTTCGATCTCGGCCTCGCGACCACGCTGCGTCGCCAACCACTCAGCAAACGAGAGCATCTCGGCGGAGCGACCGGCGTTGATTGCGTCCCGATAGATCTGTTCGATCTCGGCCTCGCGGCCAGGCTGCGTCCCCAGCCAGGTCACAAACATGGGCAACGCGGCGGGGTCACCGGCAGCGATGGCACCTCGATAGACCTGTTCAACCTCGGCCTCGCGGCCGGCCAGCATCGCCAGCTGGCCAGGAACTCCCAGCAGCCCGAGAGTGAGTTGGGCAGCAACGGCATCCAGGTGAGCCTGCAGAGCTTCGGCCTCCAGACCGGGTTGCCGCGCCGTCCAGTTACTGAACGAAAGCAACGCGGCACGGTCACCGGCGGCGATAGCGTCTCGGTACGCCTTTTCGGCCTCGGCGTCGCGGCCGGGCAGGCTCCCGAGCAATTGGGCCCACAAACCTAGTGCTTTAGGGGTGCTCACGGTCCGATAGAGAGCCTCACCGTGCTCGGAGCGGCCGCGATCTATCGCTGCTCTCGCGATGTTCAGAGCGTCGTGGGTCGATGTGTAGTGCTTGCGTAGCGCGACCCAGACAGCATCCGTGACGGGGTGGATTCGACGGGTGCGGCTGAGGTGCTGTTCAAGGTAGTCGGCCAGTTCGTAGGTGGCCTCAGTTCTAGCGTCGTGGGGTTCGGTGTCGTCGAGCGGGATGAGAGCTTGGACGCCTTGGGTGGAGCGCAGTGGCTGGGTGGCATGGACGATCGCGCTGTCGAACCAGCCTGGCCGGAGGCTGGCCTGGCCGCGTTCCTCCCGCCAGTGGGCTGCGGCGATTGCGTGTAACAGCGAGGCGGTCATGGGACTGGTGTGGCCAAGCCTGCGCGCGTCCCCCGCCGCATCGATTAACAGCTGATCCATAGGGTTCGGCGCGGTGAGGTAGTGCTGAAGAAGTTCGTGGCCCCCGGCAAGAGTCTGGGCAAAGCCGACCCGGTCAGGATTTTCGAGTGCGACGCCGAGACGGTCATCCGAGGTGCTGGCGGCGACGGCGCGGGCCCTGTCACGTTCACGCGCGGAGAAGTCCCGGGGAATGTCATGCCGGTACACCCACCGGTTAGAGCGGACGAGCAGGTCCCGGTTGTCGCTGAATTGGTCATCGGGTTCGGTGGCGTCGCGGAGCTTCTCCGGCCACAACGTCGCCACTATTACGAGAGGGCGCGAGCTTCGATTCTTCCCGTCGATGTGGTTGCCAGCGAACGCGAATAGGTCGCGCAGTACGTCCAGCGACAGCCCGGTCCCATTGGGACCGAGAAAGATTTGCAGCTCATTCAGCCATAGAACGCATCGTCGTCGGCGCAGCAGCCCGGACGTGACCAGGCCACGCAGCGCCGCCGCTGATCGAGGACGAACCACCGCCCACCCGGACCCGAGAGCGTGAACGGCCTCGAACAGCGACCGGGTCTTCCCAGTCGACGGCCCGCCACACAGCACAACCAGAGCACGCAGCTCGCCGCGGGCTGCGGCAGCTATGTCTGCATGGAGCGGCGTGTCGTGATCCCGCGGCACATATGCGGGCGGTGCCATGATCATGTTCTGGCCGCCGATGGGAATCGGACCACGGCGAATTGCGGGGTGGACAGTCGCTTCGGCCGGGGTGAACTCGTCCAGCTCCCACACCGTGCAGTCGGCCTCCGCCGCGGCGGCCCTCCAGCCAACGGTCGCCGGGGCAGGAGTCTCGGGTCTGCTGAGCCGGTGCAGGCGCAGCGCCTCAGCACGTTCATCATCGGTGACACCGAGTGCGGTCAACAACGAGTGGAGGATCTCCTCGCCGCGGGTGTGGGCAGGCTTGGTGATGTAGTTCTCGGCAGTACCCCGGCTGCACGAGGCCAGCTCTCCAAGTTTCTCGTAAGACAGACCGCGACGGTCCTTGAACCCTGCCAGGAGCGCGCAGAGCTGCTGAGCGGCGGCGAGGTCCAGCTGCACCATCACCACAGTTTCCCACCCGCCGTCATGGCCGAACTCCGCGCCTGGCAAACGAGGCGCGTCGACAGCTGCCGCTCAGTCCGACGGGCACATCCATCACCCACCTCGGCACCGTGTCCGATGGATGTGCTGACCAGCCCGGTGGACGGCGTCATCGTGGAACCACACCAGCCGATCGGCGGTGGCGATGACCTGAAAGGTGGTGACGATGGGCTCCAAACCGATCGCGCTGCTCACCTCCGCCGTCGGCGGCGCAGCTCTACTGACGACCCTGCCCGCGTGGTGCCTGGTCACCGTGGCGCTGGTCGCCCTGGCTCTCACCGCTGCCCGGGTGATCGTCACCCAAATCATCCGCCTCCGCGCCAGCAACAAGATCACCACCAGCGCACACGCCCTCCGGGTCCTCGAACTCGAAAACGGCACCCGACGCCACGCCAAGTAGCCAGGCGTGAACCAGTTCCCTCGGATATCTGCGAGCAGCTGCGGTCCCGTTCAAAATGCGCTGGCTGTCGAGGCCCTGCGAGCTCCATCCCGCTGTCTCGTCGTTGGCAGCAGGCCCGGCGCCTTCGTTTGAGCGCTAGCTGGTCCCCTTGGTTCTTCCGAATGTAGACGGCCAGTGCGATGAGCTCCTTGAGTAGCCAGGCCCCGATCGTCAGGTCGTCGGAGTACTCGTTCCGTATATGGCAGGTGTCGGCATAGCGGTGGGCAGGTGCGGGGCTTGGGTTCAGAGGGCCGGGTGGGAAGCTGTGGTGATGGTGCAGCCGGACCTCGCCGCCTCTCGGCAGCTACGCACGCTTCTCAAAGGGTTCAAGGACCGCTCCGGCCTGACCTATGAGCAGCTCGGAGAGGTCGCCTCGTGCAGCAAAGGAACGGCCGAGAACTACATCGCCAAGCACAGCCATCGGCGTGGCGAGGGTATCCTCATTTCGCTGCTGACCGCGCTCGGCGTCACCGACGCCGAGCGTGACGAGGCCCAGCGCCTGCATCGACTCACCAGGTCCTTCGCCTCCGATCCGGCGACGGCGGGGTGGGAGACCTCTGCCGCAGAGGCTAACTGCACGGTGTGGGAAATGGAGCAGTTCACCCCTGCCGAAGCAACTGTTCACCCCGCGATCCGCCGCGACCGTGTTCTCGCTGACATCCAGAGCACCATCACGTCGCCGCCCGCGTACGCGTCGCGAGATCATGATGCGCTGCTGGACGCGGATGTCGCGGACGCAGCTCGTGGCGACCTGTCGGCAATGATCATTCTGCGTGGTGGGCCATCGACCGGAAAGACTCGGTCACTGTTCGAGGCCGTCCAAGCGCTCGGGCCTGGGTGGGTGGTGATCCGTCCTCGATCGGCGGCCGCAGTTCGCGGTCTAGCGACATCCGGCTTACTGCACCGGCGGCGATGTGTGCTCTGGCTCAACGAACTGCAAACCTTCCTCGGTCCCAACGGGACCGGACTTTCTTTAGACGTACTGCGTGACCTGTTCGTGGCCCCAGGCAATCCCAGGACGAACCGAAACTCACAACCTCTCGTGATCGTGGCGACGTTGTGGCCGGAGAAGCTGCGCGACGCCACCACGTCCACCGATCACGTCAGCGACAACCGGGATCTGCTCGTCTCCGCGAACCAGTGGGTGCGATGGCACGACATTCCCCGTGACTTCTCCCCGAGCGAGCGCGACAGAGCCCGTGAGCTAGCTGTACGCACGGGCGATGAGCGCCTCAGGACGGCACTCGATAATCCCGATCGGATCGGATTTACCCAAACCCT
Organism: Amycolatopsis sp. lyj-112; assembly: GCF_046549055.1. NCBI lineage: Bacteria > Bacillati > Actinomycetota > Actinomycetes > Pseudonocardiales > Pseudonocardiaceae > Amycolatopsis > Amycolatopsis sp. lyj-112. Next base: position 11,106 of record NZ_JAJPWS010000007.1, read on the forward strand.
CGCCGGCAGCCACGAACTCCTCCAGCACTATCTCACCGCGCCGAATCACATGGACCAGCTGCTGCTCGACGCCGCCGGCGAGGCACGCCGTCTCGGCCACACCAGCCCTCTGTCCGCGTCCTTGCTTCGCGCCATCGCCACGGCCCTATGGCGGGAAGAACGCGGCCCAGCCAGCCCGCCACCAGGCTGGTTCGACACCGCGGTCGCCCACGCCACAAAGCCCCTGCGCTCAACTCAAGGCGTCCAAGCTCTCATACCGCTCGACTGCGCCGACCACCACGACACCAGAACTGAGCAAGCGGCTTACGAACTGGCCGATTACATCGAGCAGTACCTCTGCCATGCCCGCCGGGCTCAGCCTGTCATCGACGCTGTCTGGAGTGCGCTCCGGCAGCACTGCACGTCCGCCGGCGATCTCCGCAGCCTCGCCAGCGCCGCGATGAACCGCGGACGTTTCCAACACGGCGAGGTTCTTTCCCGAGCCGCAGGGACCTCAGGTGCGCTCTACGAGCTCGCCCGAGTATTCGCTGAGCGGCCAGGATACGAACAGGAAGCGGAACAGGCCTACCGGGAGGCCGTTGCCGCCGGGGACTTCTACGCACTGTTCGAGGGCATTCGCTGGCTGAACAGTCAGTCCGGTCGCGAAGGGGACGCCGAGCAGCTTTGTCGGGACGCGATTGCTGGCGGCCACCCCCAGGGGCTGTTCGCGCTCGCTCGTTGGCTGGAGAGCCAACCGGGTCGCGAAGTCGAGACCGAACAGACCTTCCGGGACGCCATCGCCGACGGTGACCCCCACGGGCCCCGCGCGTTCGCTAGTTGGCTCGCGACACAACCCGGTCGCGGAGAACAGGCCGAGCAGGCCTTCCGGGACGCGATCGTCGCCGGTTCCCCTAACTCGTCCCGCACGTTCGCTGAATGGCTGGACGACCAGCCCGGTCGCAGAAGCGACACCGAGCAGGTCTATCGAGACAGCATTGCCCGCGGCAACCGTGACACGCTGTTCGAGTTCGCTCGCTGGCTCGCAGGACAGCCCGGTCGCGAAGTAGAGACCGAACAGGCTTACCGGGAGGCCATCACCGCCGGTTCTCCGTTTGCGCTCCGCGCATTCGCCACTTGGATAGCAGGACAGCCCGGTCGCGAAGAAGAGACCGAGCAGATCTACCGAGACGCGATCACCGTCGGCCACGGTCCGGCGCGAGCCGACTTTGCGGCCTGGCTGGTTGCCCAACCAGGCCGCAATCGCGATTCCGAGCAGATCTACCGGGACATGATCGCCGAAGGCGACCCGGAGGGGTTGTTCGCGCTCGCTCGTTGGTTACAGCGCCAGCCCGGCCGCGAAGAAGAGACTGAACAGGCCTATCGGGGGGCCATCACCACCGGCCCTATCTACGCGCTCCGCGAGTTCGCTCACTGGCTCGCGAGGCAGCCCGGTCGAGAAGACGACATCGAGCAGGTTTGCCGGACTGCCATCATCGCCGGTCACCCCGATGCGCACTGCGCGTTCGCTGGTTGGCTGGCAACACAACCCGGCCGTGAAAAAGAAACCGAACAAGTCTATCGGGCCGCGATCACAACTGGCCATCCCGCTGCGCTCGACGCGTTCACTGCTTGGCTGGCGGGACGACCCGGTCGCGAACGCGAAGCCGAGCAGATTACTCGCTTTGGACTAACCTGCTAAAGCACCTATGGATAACAGCCAAGGTCTGCGGAGAAGGCTGCCCCAGCCCTTTAGCTTCGGCTGGCTACTTGTCACGTGATCTTCAACAGGGGATCGTTCGCTGCGAGTTGACACAGCGCGACATGCTGCGCCACTACCGCGAATATCGGTCGTCTATAGTGCTCAACGAGGACTTTGTCTACCCTCAGGGGCCTGCCCGGGCGCAAACCCGGACAGGCCCCAAATTGTTCCCGCGCAACCTACGTTCCGAAGCGGCATGAGTTGCTTCTAGGCGGCAGGGGAAGCTTGCGCCGTGTCTGCCGGGGCACGAGTGATGCGGCAGCCTCTGCGGATTCGCGGGCGAGTTCTGGGAGTACATGGGTGTAGGTGTCGGCGGTTATGGCGATGCTGGAGTGTCCGAGGAGTTCTTGAACTTCCTTGAGGTCGGCGCCGCCGGCGAGCATGAGGGTGGCCGCTCCGTGGCGGAGGTCGTGCAGGCGTACGGGCGGCAGACCCGCCGCCTCGGCGATCGCTTGGAAGCTGTCGGTGAGTTTGGCTGGGTGTATCGGACTGCCGTCTGGTTCGGTGCAGACCAGGCCGTGTTCGACCCAGCGGATGCCTGCCGCGTCTCGCAGGTCGACCTGGTGTCGTTTCTGCGTGCGAAGAACGTCGACAGTGGCGTTATCCAGGGCGATGACGCGGCCGCTGGCTTCGCTCTTCGGTTCGCCGAACTCGATCTCCCAGCCGATTTGGACTAGGGCCGAGGTGATCGTGGCGCTCTGGTTCGCGAGGTCGATGTCCCACCAAGGCAGGCCGCACGCCTCGCCGCGGCGGAGGCCCCGGTAGGCGATGAGGTGCAGTAGTACGTAGTGGGGGTGGCCTTCGGCGTGGTCGAGGAAAGCGCCTGTCTGCTCGGGTGTCCACACCATCACCCGGGACGGTCTCTCTCCTGTGCGTTGCCATCGTTCGACCCGTTCCGGAGTCCACAGGAGCGCTTTGGGTCGGCGGCCTGACGGTAGTTCGATGTGGGAGGCAGGGTTGAACTGAAGTGGAATCTTGGGGTCGCGGATCGCGGCGTTGAGCGCGGCGCGCAGGGTCGCGCGGTAGCGCTGCATGGTGGCGGCGCTGATGATCCGCAGGCCGTGAACGGTTTTGCGGATGTCTGGGTCATCGCTGGCTTTCGCGGCAGTGATGAAGTCGTTGCGCTCGGCCATGGCGTCGAACATCGCGGCGACGTGTTCGACGGTGAGCGCGTCGATGCGGTAGAGCCCGAGGTGCGGAATAAGCCACAGTCTCATGTGTTGGCTGTAGGAGAGCCTGGTGCTTTTCCGTAGTTTCTTGCGGCTGGCCAGCCAAGTCTGCAGCCACTCTTCGACGGTCGGTACGCGGTTCGGCGTGTCACCTGACTCTAGTTGTTGGGTGATGCTTTCCGCTGCGGGGAAGGGTTTTCCGCTCATGAGGCAGGTGTCGATGAGGTCGCCGATGGCGACGACGGCGGCGTCGCCATGTGGTTGCGCTGCCTCGACCAGGGCGGCCATCTTGTCGAGCACGTCCTGTGCGTCGGTCTGTGTTGCGTATCCCCCGCGTCGCCGGGTCCGGCGGGTTCTGTCGCTACGGCGGGGAAGTTCGGCCTGGAAGTACCAGGTTCCGTGATCCGAGCTCCAGGACCCTTTGCGGCGTTTGAGTTTCTGGCATTTCGCCCCGAGCTGTTGCCCGGTTTCGGGGTGTTTGCAAGTGCAGCGTTTGAAGGTGTTGGCGGAGAATTCGTGCATCGGATTCGTTCCTCCCGAAATCCGCAGGCGTGGTTCGGATCACGGCTATGGACGCTCCAATGGGGACAGAGAGGAAGGACTAGCTACGAGGCTCTTCGTCCAGCCCGAGAAGCTCGACCAAGCGCGCGACGGGGACGCGGTAGTTGCGTCCGGCCCGTATGGCGGGCACGGGAAAGTCGCCTTGCCGTGCGAGGCGGTACGCCGTCGTCCGTCCGATGCCGAGGAGGCTGGCGGCGGTCATGAGAGTGGTGGTGACACCGAGGCCGCGGAGGCGTTCGCGTGACCAGGCAGGGCGATCCTCATCGAGGAATGCGGAGTTCTCGGTGTGGGTGTCGATGACGAGCTGTGGTTTGCGGTGCACGGTGGCCTCCTGAAACGAGGGCAGGGTGGAATAGTCGCTTCTCGTCGATGGCCTAGCTGGGCACTTCGACGGCTCTGGCCTGGTTGGGGCCGGGGCGGCCCGGTAGGCGCCGTCAGCGGGCTGTCGGGCCCGGTACGGCGATCTGAGTGGCCGCGCGGGCTTCAGGCGTGGTGGCGGGAGGACCGCTACGGCAGGAGAACGGGCTGCAGCCGTCCGGGTCGTCTTCCTCGGCGTTGGCGGTGCCACGTGTGACGTCGAGGTCGACTTGGTCGAGCGGCAGGAGCGAGCGGTGGATGAAGAACTGGCCACGCAGCGGTTTGCCGTTGGCGTTGGCGCGGGGGCTGCCGTGACGGATCGCCTTATCGAACTCGACCAGATCGGTCCACGCGTGAGGATCGGTGTCCCGGATGAACCGCAGCCGCGAGTTTCCCGAGTAAGGGCAACCGATGCACGAGCTTTTCACGACCGCGCCCATGCCACGTTCGCGCAGGAGCGTCAGGCAGTCCGTACGTGATAGTCCGAGGTCGAGGAGAGGGAAGATGTTGCGGGTGTAGTTGACGTCGGAGTCCTTCGCGCGGTGGAACTCGTCGGTGGAGATACCGATGGCCTGGTCTACGAATACCCCGCGGGGCACTCGCGTGGGATGCGGGTAGCCGAGGATCTGGCGGATGGCTTTCTTGAGCGGCTTGATCTTGTACTCGCCGGTGCATTGCCGGCGGGCCATCCCTCTCGTGCCGTCACGGTTCTTCACGAACAGCGGCATGGTGACGAACCGGGACTCTGGTTTGAGGGCGTCGTGGCGGATGTTGCCGTTCGACACGGTCAGGACGGGGATCCCTGCCCGCGCGCCGATGCGGCGCGCGGTGTCGAGCTGTGCGTAGACCTGTTTCGGTTCCCAGCCGGTGTCGGCGAAAAGGGCTGCGTCGAAGGGCGGAATCTCACCTTCGCAGGCAAGCAGAAACACGCACAGGCTTTGCACTCCGGCGCCGAGGCTCAGGTAACGGCCGCGTGGCTGGCCCGGGTACCGCTCGCGGCGGGACCCGCTCGTGCGTCGAGCACTGGGGCGGGGAGGGCGAGTCGCTGGGTGGGGCCGGGTGGCGCTGCGGGCGGATGTCGACGCGCGGGGTGCTCGGGTCTGGCCGGGGCGTTCTGGGTCAGGTCGGGTGGTGGTCATGGTGAGTGCTCCCAAGGGTGGTCAGGTGGAGAGGTCGTGCGGCTGGGCGAGCAGGCGGTGCCGCAGCGCGCGCCGGGTGTCGGTGGTGGGGTTCTGCGCGGCCCAGAACAGGGCTGTGGTGATCAGGGCGCGGTGAGCCGGCTGGTCGGAGAGCACCCACTGCTCGGCGGGACGGAGGCGGTTGCTCTCGTCGCGGGTGCGCAAAGCCTGATAGCCGGTGTATTTGAGGTTCGTCAGGATTCTGGTGACGGCCTTGTCGTGCCAGGTGCCGGTGGTGCCCGGTGGTGGGTAGCGGTCGGGATTGTTGTTCAGCCGCTGGGTGATCTGGTCGACGTCGAGGCCGGTGACCGCTCGCCAGTAGAAGATGTGCTGCACGACCGGGGCGCTCAGCGGGTCGGGGGTGAGCCGGGTCCGGGGCCTGCCGCTGCCCGAGCGGGTCCCGGCGACGTCCATGGTGCGGTAGCCGTAGGGGGCGCGGTGCACGTTCCAGCCTTGGCGGACCAGCGCGGCGGTCGCCTCGCTCGCCCGGTGCAGCACAGGATGCTCGGCAGTGACGTCCACCTCGGACGGGGCTTCCGGCAGCGGGCGCTCGGGTGGCGCGGGCAGGGCGCGTGGGACGTTCTGCCCGTGCCGGGTGCGCAGCCAGCGTCGAAGATGCTGGAGAAGCCTGTTGGGACGGTTGGTGGGCATGGCGGTACCTGCTTTCGATGTGCTGGAAGGGGCGAGGCACCCCGGACCTCCGGGGCCGCTGGAGCCGGGGTGCCTCACAGACCTGCTCAGCGGGCCGTGGTGCGTGCTCGTGCCGGGCACGCGCGGCCCGAGGAATGGGTGGTGGCGGGCAGGGCCTTACTCGTGCCCTGCCCGCACCGAGCCGAATTGGTGGCGCGGCGCTCGCGCGGATGGTGTGGCGGCGCGGTTAAGTGGCACCTGGCAGGGATGTGGGCGAGTGCGGCCAGGTCGTCCAACAGGTGGCGTAGAGCGCGTGCGGCTTGCTGGGGCATGACCCCGTTACCCAGGGCACGAAGTTGCGCGGTGCGGGGCAGGTCGAGGTGTGTGGTGGTGACCCAGCCTGGGGGCAGGCCCATGAGCCACTCGACGAACGGCGGCGCGAGGACGGGACGTCCGTGGCGACCCGGCTGAGTCGGGTACGGCGCTGCGCGGCCGGTGATGAGTTCCCAGCGGTGCACGGCGGCGGCGTACTCGCCCCAGTTGACCGGCCCGGGTTCACCGCGTGCTGTGCGGCGGGCGCGCGGTGCGCGGGCGGTTGTCACGGTCTTTCACCTCCTTCCGCGCTCGGGACTTCGGTGCGGGTGTGGTGACGGCGATGACGACCGAGGGCAGCATCAGGTCGCCCTTCGAGCCGCGCTGCGCGGGACAGCCTTTGGTGCCGTCGGTCGCGCGCGGGGTCGGCAGAAGTCGTGGAGTGTCCATGAGGACTGGGTCTCCTTGTCATGGGCGTGGCGGAGATGTCGGTGGACGAACCGTCGTGCGCGGTCGGGTACCGGAGGTAGCGCCCCACGCACCGGGGGAAAGGCAGCTATCGATCCCTTCGCTGTGGGCCGCGGCGCACCACGTTCCGTCAGTCGGTGTGGTCAGGCTCGGGCGCGGTCGGGAAGGGACGGTCCGCCGTCGTGCGTGTGGTGGGTGCAGTTCTTCGCGTCCGAGGCGGTCGGGGTCGGCAGCAGCCGTACCGAGTCGGTCAGCGTCACGCACCCGGCCGGGATCGGGCGGCCCGGTTTCCGCACGGTCTGGATCGCCGACGACCGCGAGTCCGCCGCCGTCGGTGTCGGCAGGAGTTGCGCCGGCTTGACGACCGAGTCGACCGCGTCGTTGAGGTTGACCTGGTGCCCGCCCGCGCGCCGCCGTGCCGGGTCGACCGGGCCGCGGGGTTCGCCGTCGCGGGCCTGCGGGGTCGGCATCATCCGCATCCCGTCCCGGGGCGGGGACGGCACACAGGAACACGCGTTCGCGGCGGTGGGCTGCGCCGACGTCGGCGGCTCGTACGCAACGCCAGACCGCGTCATACCCCGCTTCGGCCAGCCCCGCGAGTACACGGTCGAGGCCGCCGTTTTTCCAGCGGAGGGCGGCGACGTTCTCCACGACGACGAGGCTCGGTCGTAGTACGCGAATGGCGTCCAGGATGGTGTGCCACAGTCCACTGCGAGCGCCTTTCTCGATGCCCGCGCGCCGGCCGGCCGCGGAGATGTCCTGACAGGGGAAACCCGCCGTGAGCACCTCGACCGGTGTCACGGAGGCGAAGTCGACCGCGCACAGATCGCCCAGGTTCGGCACACCGGGCAGGCGCACGCCGAGGATCGCGGCCGCGTGCGAGTCGTTCTCGGCGTACCAGGCGATCCGGCCGCCGAGCACGGCGGCGACGCCGAGGTCGAGACCGGCCACGCCGGTGCACAGCGACCCGATCACCGGGCCCTCGGTCGCGACGAACCGCAGCGGATCCACAGCGTCGTTGTGGCGCTCAGGCATGGTGTGCCTCCCGCGTGACGGGTCGCCGGTCCGAGTCGTCACCCGGCGGCGGGCAGCGGTGCCGGGTGGCGGCCCGCCGGGCTGTGGCGGGATGCCGGAACTGCTCGTCCCAGCCGCAGTCCCGGCACTGCACCCGCGTGCTCACGACGCCCACCGCCCACGACTCGCGTCCCCGTCGCCTGACGAGACCGCAGCAGGTGTGAGGGGTTTGGCCAGGACGATGACGTCTTCGTGCGCGATCAGGTGTAAGGGCAGGCCTTGCTCGCGCTGTTTGCGGATGAAGTCGCGCTGGAAGAACGAGCCGCGGGCGATCAGCTCGCGGTCGGCGACGCGGGCCAGCAGGGCGACGCAGCGTTCGACCGGGACGAGCCCTGCGGCGTGGCCGCAGGCGATGATCTGCGACGGGAGGTCGATCAGTTCCGAGTGCTCGCGCCAGGGCCGGACGGTGATCGCGATGTGCCCGCCGGGGCGCAGCACGGCCGCGCAGCCGGTGAGGATGCGGGTGAAGCCGGCCAGCAGCCGGTGGTGGCCGACGTTAGCGAGGTTTCCCCGGTCCAGGGCGGAGCCGTAGCGGTGGTGGTACTTGTGCACCTTCCCGTCCTGCGAGCCCGTGCCGCTGGTGACGACCTGCCCGTGCGTGGACGGCCCGTAGGGCGGGGAGGTGATGATCAGCGCGACCTGTCCCCGGTATTTCTTGGGCAGCAGGAACGGCAGTTGCCGCGCGTCGCCGTGCACGATCTCGGCGTCGTGGTCGTGACCGCGTTCCCGGGCGAGCTCGAGGTTCGCCTGGGCGACGGTGGCCCAGTGCGGTTCGTATTCGACGCCGACCGCGCGGCGCCCGGCGTCGATCGCCTCCACGAGCGTGGTGCCGGATCCGGCCATCGGGTCGAAGACGAGGTCGCCGGGGCGGGTGTAGGCGCGGATGGCGTGCGCCGCGACGGCTGGGAGCATCTTCGCCGGGTGCGCGGTCGACTCGGGCACGTAGCGGCCTTTGCGCTGGGTGGCCGGGGAGGTCTGCGCGGTCGCCCACACCGACAGCGGCAACGCGCCGATGTCAGTCATGCCGGTCGCGATGGTCGGCCCGGCTGGGTCGTGTCCGGTCGTGGTGCCGGTAGGTGCGGGCCTGGTGTCGCTGGCGGTGTCGAGGGCGTCGATGAGCGTGCGGGAGATCGGCACGGTCGGGTCGTCGCTGCCGTGGGTGGTCGATGTCGCGGGGTGCTGGTGGGACATGAGGGCGCTGCCTTTCGCAGGTACGGGGGTGGCCGGGGAAGGCCCGGTGGGGCGTAGCGGGGGCGGGGTCACTGGCCACCTCCGGCACCGGGCGCGGCGGGCGCCGGACCGGCCGCCGAGGGCGGTGCGCCAGGATCGGCCGGTTGCGCAAACGCGAGGACATCACCGTGTACGCACAGGTGCGGTGCGGGCAGTCCCCGGACCGTCGCGCGGTGCCGGGCGCGGTCGTACTCGGCGGCCACCGCCGCGCTCGGCGCGGCCCGCAGGCGCCCGTTCTCCACGGGGGTGTGCAGCGTGACGATGTGCTGCAGGTAGAGCAGATCGGCGTGCTGGGCCGCGGCCACGATCACGCCAGTCGGATCGACAAGCCGACCCCGCGCCCAGTCACTGTGCGTGTACACCGCGAAGACGCCGCCATGGCGCAGACGGTTCGCCGCCAGTAGCGCGAGCCGGTCCAGCGACACCGCCTCGGCGGCGTGGGCGGGCAGGGACACGATCACGAGATCCGCCCGCGCGCCGCGCTCGGGCACCGGTCCCTCCGCGCCGTTGCGAGCACTGGTGCGCGCCGGGGCCAACGGTGCTCCGGCCGGCGCTGCGGACGGGTCGTTCGCGTCGGTGACGAGGTCGGCCCAGAACGGTCGCGACGACGCGACGGAGCCGCCGTCGCCGCTGTGGAAGGTGACGGTGTCGGCGGTGCGGTCGAGCGCGAACACCGCTTCTCGCGCGGCCGCCACCGAGGTCTCGCCGGTCGTCGCCGAACCGTCCACACCGGAGCGCGGGACGGTGGTCGGTGCGGGGCCGAGGTCGACCAGGACGACGTGCGCACCGGGGTCGGTGAACGCCGCCGTGATGGACTCCACGATCGGTACCGGCCACGCCGCGTGGGCGTCGACCGGGTCCGGCCCGCACGTCCACACCGTCGCCGGAGTCGGTGCCGCCGACGAAGACGCCGGACGCCGGCGCGACGGGGCCGACGTGCCCTCGGGACGCGAGGTGCTGCCGGTCCCGCCCGCGCCTGCCGTGGTGCTGTGAACGCGGGCGCCGGGGTAGGGAGCGCGGTCGCCACCGCGCCCGGTGCGCGGCGGGCGGTCCAAGTGTGTCCGGCGACCGGCGCTGTTGTCCGGCGACTGTGCGCGCTGGGTCATGAGAAGCCTCCTGAAGCGAGTGCCGCCGGTCCGAGGCCGGCGACGGGATGCCGTCACCGGCTAACTCCGGAAAAAAGGCAGTTTGGAGACACTCGATCCCGAAAAAACTCAAAAAAATTTCCGACCCCAGAACGACCAACGCATCCACGCGCGACCAGAGCGACAAAAAGCGCCGCGCGGCGGCCTCAATGCCGTTTCCCGTTGCCACCCGGGCACCCGATTCGGCAGTGGAATATTTCTGGAAGCTTCTTTTCGCGCACGCCGCAGGGCCTGGGCTCTCACGATCAGCTCTTGAGGCGCCACGATCGCTTACCGACAGCTTCGAGGCGTGTCAGCGCAGCTCAAGGCAACAATATGAGGCGCCTCAAGCGTTGCGCTCATGCCTCGCGGCCATGCTCGCCAGACCGCGCGCAACGTGCCCGTCGCTGCCCTTGAGACGCCCTTTGAGGCGCTTCTGAAGCGGTTGCGAGGCGCATTTGAGGCGCTTTTGAGGCGCCACTCCTGGCTTTCTGGTGGCCGCACTGATTCCGCCTTTATCAGGAGTTGCCGCCATGGATTTTCCGCTATCGAAAACCGGCCCCGAGCCAGACTTTTTCGCTCTTCGCCGCAACGATGAATACGCCCACGACGGCGGGGTGTTCGACGCCGCCATCGCGACCTTCGGCTGGCTGGTGACCGGCCCGCATCCCGTGTGCGTGGACGGTGCGGCGATCCACGGGCTGCCCGCACGCCCGGTACCGCTGGACGAGCTCGGCACGCTGCTGCTGCGCCAGGACTGCGCCCAGGCGACCCGGGACGCGGCGTGGACCTATCTGATCGCCCGGGCGCGCGCGGAGGGCGGCACCTGGACGATGGCGTGCGTCGGGCTGGCGATGCCGGTGCTGCTGCCGGTCGCCGCGCAGCTGACCAACCGGTTCCGCGGGGACAAGCACGACATCCATTCCGCCGTCCTGACCGGATTCCTCGCCGGGCTCGGCGAGGTCGCGCTGGACCGGCCGGCGATCCTCGTGCGGCTGCGGTGGGCGGCCTACCGCGCCGGTTACGCCGCGCTGCGCGAGACGCTCGACGCTCCGCCCCCAGTGGACGAGGAAGAAGGCGACGCGCCCCCCACAGTCGAGGACGCCGGCTTCCGTTCCGCACCGCCACCCAGCGCAAGCGGACACCACGACCTCGTGCTCGTGGCCGCTGTCCGAGCGGGCGTCATCACCACCGACGAGGCCGCGCTGATCTCGGCCACCCACTTCGGAGAACTGGCACTGACGGAGGCGGCGCAGGCGCGCGGGGAGCTGTACAAGACGACCCAGAAAGCCCGTCATCGCGCCGAGCAACGCCTGGCCCGCTTCCTCACCGAACCAGCCGACGGCACCTCCGGCGCCGCACCGACCGCCGGCCGGCGCGACCGCCCCAGCACGCCCCGCCACCTTGCCCTGCGCCTATCACAAACCCACCGTTTGCGGCTACGCAGCGTGACACGTCTGAGTCCGGAACTGGCGAGGAAATTCGTGCACCCGGCGCCTTCACGCGACCCGGAATCCGGAGTCAACGCACGCGGGACCCGATCGACGGCGCACCCGCGCCTCCACCACTCGCCCGGCCCCGGCCGCCGCACGGCGCTCACTCAGGAGGCCCCCTCATGCGACTGACACCATCGCACCGCCGCCGTCCGCACCCGACTCCCGCGCGACGGGGACACCATCGCCCTGTCGTGCTGATCGGGTGCCTGGTCGCCACCGTGATGCTGCTGACGTCCTCGGCCGCGCGGGCGGACACGACCCACTACGTCGCGCTCGCGGCGACCGTCGATCAGGTCCTCAACAACATCCGCAACTGGATCATGGGGATCCTGGCCGGGGTCGCGGTCGTGTTCATCACCATCGGCGGCCTGCGCTACCTGATGGCCTCGGGCGATCCCGGCGAGATCGAGAAAGCCAAGGGCGCGTTCAAAGCCGCCGGCATCGGCTTCGGGCTCGCCGCACTCGCCCCTCTCGTGGTCGAGATCCTCAAGGGCATCGTGGGCGGGGTGTGAGCGATGACCACCCCACGCCACACACCTGCCTCCCACCTACGCGACCCAGCCCGGCGCCGCCCGACGACGCCGACGGTGCGCGCCGCCCGAAGGTCCGAGTCCACTCCCCTCCATCACCGCACGGACGCCGAGCCAGGACGCGGCGACAGGCTCATGGTCAGCCCGCCGACAGGCCCGGCTCCGCGCTGTCGCCGACGCGACCGCTGGCTGCCCCAGCGGCGGTGGGTTCGCCTCCTCGCGGTGCTGGTGCCGCTGCTGGTGACTGTCACCGGAATCGCGCTGAACGCATCGGCAGCACCCGTCGCTACGCCCGCCCCCGTGGCTGCGGCAGCGCCTATGGCGCCCGCGCAACCACCGGCACTACCACTACCTCCCAACCCCAGCTGCACACCGGGTTCGACCGAACCCGGCTGCCTGCTACCGACGCCGTCGACCCAGCGTCCCGCGCCTCCGACAGGCCCGCCGAGCACGCCGCTGGTGCCCGGCCCGTCAGCGCCGCCGGTGTCGTGTTTCCCCGGTTCGGTGCTGCCCGAGTGCGGCAATCTCCCCACCCAGCCGCCGACGAGCCAGCCGTGCGACGGCCCCAACTGCATCCCCCAACCGGCACCCCGCGATCCGGACGAGGACAGCGACAGCGAGTGCGGGTTCACCGACCCGGTCGCGTGTGTCACCGAGGCCATCGACACCTTCTTCCGTGGCCTGGTTATCGGTGCGCTGAACCCGCTGCTGGAGTTGCTGGGCAAGACGGTGCTGTCCACACCGCACCCTGACCTGCTGCCCGGCATCGGACAGGCGTGGACCGACTCCTGGCATCTGATGCTCGCCTTCTACGGCAGCATCGTCATGATCGCGGGCCTGATCCTGATGGGCTACGAAACCCTGCAAACCCGCTACACGATCAAAGAGATCGCGCCCCGCCTCGTGGCCGGGTTTCTCGCCGGGACGCTGTCGCTGTTTCTCGCGACCCAGGGCATCGAGATCTCCAACGCCATCAGCGCGGCGCTGATGACCGACGCGGTCAACCCGAACACCGCCGCCAAGGCGATGACCGACATGATCCTCGGCTCGCTCAACGGCGGCGCGGGCTGGCTGCTGTTCATCGGGCTCGCGCTCGCAGTGATGCTCGTCGTCCTGCTGCTCACCTTCATCGTGCGGGTCATCGCGACGGTCCTGCTGATCGCGGCCGCGCCGATCGTGCTGATGTGGCACGCCCTCCCCCACACCGAGGGCGTCGCGCACACCTGGTGGAAGGCCTACGGTCTACTGCTCGTCATCCCGATCGGGCAAGCCGTGGCGCTGAGCATGGCCTTGCGGGTGTTCTTCACCCCGGGCGGGTTCACCGTCTTCGGACCGACACTGAACGGGCTGACCAACCTCCTGTTCTGCGTCGCGCTGATGTGGATCTTGGTCAAGATCCCGTTCTGGTGCCTGCAACCCCTGCGCGGCAGCGGCCGCCGCTCCATGCTCGGGTCGCTGGTGCGCGGCGCGATCGCCTACAAGACGATGGGCCTGCTCGGCGGCGCCACCTCGCTTTTCGGCGGCAAGGGCCGCAAGCGCGGCCGGGGACCTCGTGATCAGGTTCCGGCGGATCCGCCGTCCACGCGCTCGGGCCAGTACCTGCTGCCGTTGCGGGTGCGGCGCGTGGCGAAGCCGTTCCGCACACAGCGCCGGGGCTTCGACGAAAACCCCCGGCCCAGCCTGCCCACCGACCGCACCCCGGGACCCGGCCAGACGTCGCTGTTCACCGTGCGCCGCACCGGCGACGCCGTGACCGCCAGCCCGAATCCGCGAGCGATGCCGCTCAAAGATCTGCCCAACGCGCTCCCGTCCGACCAGCTCGGGTTGCCGATCACCGTGCGCCACAACCCCTCCCGGGTACCGCGCCGCACCCTGGCCGACGACCTCGCCGCCGGCCACCCCGCGCCACCACCGGTATCGCAGCCCGGCCTGTTGCTCCCGGACGGACAGGTCAACCGCCGGGCCCGGCCACCTGTACAACTGCGCGGCGCGCTGATCGCCCCGAGCACCGGGATGCTGCCGATCCACCTGCCACCGCAGACCCCGCGCCGGCCGCGACGCACACTCGCCGACGACCTGGCCGATCCCGCCCGCACCAACCGGGCACCGCAGACCGGGCACGCGCTGATCTCCAAATCCGGAGAGATCACCAAGACCGCCCGCGCGCACCGCCGCCCCGTCCGCGACGCCTACACCGGCAACCGGCCACTCAACTCAGGCCAGTACCCGCTCCCCCTCGGAGTCCACCGCCAGCCCAAGCCGACACCTCCCTCTGCCAGCAGCGCAAGCAATTCCCCGCCGCCGAAGCGGCGCGCCGGTACGCAACTGCGCCTGCCCCTGGACCTGCCCGCCCGGCGGGCACCGAAGACGAAGTGAGGACCGACTCGCCATGACTTCTCCCGTGCGTGTGCCCGCCGACGTCGACCGCCCGGACCGGGTGCTCGGCCCCTTAACGGCCCGGCAACTCGCGATTCTCGGCGGCGCCGGACTCGGGCTTTACGGCCTGTACTCGGTGACCCGTGCGTTCGTGCCGCTGCCCGTGTTCCTCATCGTCGCCATCCCGATCGGGATCACGGTCACCGCGCTGGCTCTCGGGCAGCGCGATGGCCTGCCCCTGGACAAACTCGCGCTCGCCGCGATCCGCCAGCACCTGTCCCCGCGGCACCGGGTCGCCGCCCCCGACGGCGTCCGCGCGGCCCCGACCTGGCTGACCGCGCAGCGTGCCGACAGCCGCACGGGAGGTCGCCGGGGACGGCGCCCGGTGACCTCGGCGGGTGCCGAGGCGGTGTCCCCGTCACCGCTAGAGCTGCCCGCTCATGGCGTGGCCGACACCGGCGCGCACGCCGGGGTCGTCGACCTCGGCGCCGACGGGCTCGCGGTCATCGCGGTGTGCGGCACGGTCAACTTCTCGCTGCGGACACCCGGGGAGCAGGAGGCGCTCGTCGCGTCTTTCGCCCGCTATCTGCACAGCCTGACCGCGCCGGTACAGATCCTCATCCGCGCCGAACGCCTCGACCTCGCCCCGCAGATCGCCGAACTCCGAGCACACGCCGGCGGGCTTCCGCACCCCGCCCTTGAGGCCGCCGCACGCGACCACGCGGACTACCTCGCCGAGCTCACCGCGCACGCGGACCTGCTCCGCCGCCAAGTGCTGCTCGTCCTGCGCGAACCGCTGCGCACCGGCCCAGGCCCCGTCGCCGCGTCGAGCGTGCTGCCATGGCGACACCACAGCCGCGACAACGAACGGCCGATGGATGACGGGGCGAGGCAGGCAGCCGAGCAACGTCTCGTGCGACGTCTCGGCGAGGCCATCGAACTGCTCACCCCGGCCGGGATCGTGGCCACCCCGCTCGACGCCGCCGCCGCGACCGGCGTGCTGGCTGCGGCCTGCAATCCCGACACCTTCCTCCCACCATCCGCTGGCCTGGCCGGCGCGGACGAGGTCATCACCGCCACCACCACTTTCACCGACCTCTACGGCTCCGATGTCGCCGACAACGATGCCGAATTCGCAACGGCCTCTCAGTCCGCCCGGCCAGCGGGTGCATCCGCCGCTGCAGCGACATCGCCCGCCCCCACCCGTCACGAGCCGGAACGACCCGGGCCGTCGCGTTCCAGCCGCTCGCAGGCGTCGGGCCCGTGGCTGTCCGAGGACGAGGACTGGGACTACGACGACGACGAGATCGAAAGCAGGTAAAGACCCCATGGCACGCAACAGAAATCCCAGCACGGCCGCCCGGTCCGGGTCGGCGGGAGCATTCACCCCGGACGCGTTGTCGGTGTCCGCCCGGCACCTCGAGATCGGCAACGAGTTCGTCGCGAGCTTCGGGGTCACGGGCTATCCGCAGGAGGTCTACCCTGGCTGGCTCGCGCCCCTGCTGACCTACCCCGCCCGGCTGGACGTGTCGGTCCATGTTCAGCCGGTCGACCCCGCCACGGCTGCCAGCGGCCTGCGCAAGCAACGAGCCAAACTGGAATCGAGCAGGCGGCACAACGCGCGGCATGACCGGCTCGACGACCCGGATCTCGACGCCGCCGCCGAGGACGCCGCCGACCTGTCGCGGAGCATCGCCCGCGGCGACGGGAAACTCTTCAAATTCGGGCTCTACCTGACCGTGCACGCCCCGGACGAAGCCTCCCTCGCCGAGGAGGTGTCGGCGCTGCGATCGCTGTGCGCGTCGTTGCTGCTGGACGCGAAACCGGCCACGTACCGGGCGTTGCAGGGCTGGGTGAGCACCCTGCCCCTCGGGCTGGACCCGCTCGGGCTGACGAGGACGTTCGACACCGCCGCGGTCAGCGCCGCGTATCCGTTCACCTCGCCGGACCTGCCCCCGACCGACCCGACCACCTCCGTCCCGTCCGGCGTGCTCTACGGCTACAACGTCGGTAGTTCGGGGCTGGTGCACTGGGACCGGTTCGCCTGCGACAACTACAACATGGTCGTGCTGGGCCGCTCCGGCTCGGGCAAGTCCTATCTCGTCAAACTCGAGACCCTGCGCAGCCTCTACCGCGTTCTCGGCGACACCGAGAACGGGTGGGCCGCGGACGGGGTACAGGCGTTCGTCGTCGACCCCGAGGACGAGTACGCCCGGCTGGCCTCCCAGGTCGGCGGCACCTACGTCCACCTCGGCGCGGGTGGGGTCCGGCTGAATCCGTTCGACCTGCCCGTGCACGTCGGCGCGAACGGACGCCGCACCGCGCCGCAGGACGCCCTCAAACGCCGCAGCCTGTTCCTGCACACCGTCCTGGCCGTGCTCTTCGGCACGGAGATCACCGCCGCCGAACGCGCCGTCCTCGACACCGCGATCACCACCACCTACGCCAGCGTGGGCATCACCGGCGACACCCGCACCTGGACCCGCCCGGCGCCGCTGCTACGCGACCTGCGCGACACCCTCGCCGACTCGGGCGGCCGCGGCGACACGGTGGCCGCAGACCTCGCCGCCCGGCTACACCCGTTCGTCGACGGCTCGTTCGCCGACCTCTTCGACGGGCCCACCACCGCCACCCCGGACGGGCACCTCGTCGTGTTCTCCCTGCGGGATCTGCCCGACGAACTGCGCGCGATCGGCACCCTGCTCGTGCTCGACGCGGTCTGGCGGCGGGTCTCCAACCCCGCCCACCGGCGGCCACGGCTGGTCGTGGTCGACGAGGCATGGCTGCTCATGCAACAGCCCGAAGGCGCACGTTTTCTGTTCCGCATGGCCAAAGCCGCCCGTAAACACTGGTGCGGGCTCACCGTGGCAACCCAGGACACCGCCGACGTGCTCAGCAGCGATCTGGGCAAAGCCATCGTGACCAACGCGGCCACCCAAGTGCTGCTGCGCCAGGCACCCCAGGCCATCGACGAGATCGCCGACGCCTTCGACCTCTCCGCCGGCGAGCGGCAGTTCCTGCTATCCGCCGACCGCGGCCAGGGCCTGTTGTCCTCGGGCACGCAGCGGGTGGCGTTCCAATCGCTGGCCTCGCCTACGGAGAACTTCCTGGTCACCACCGACCCCGCCGAACTCGCCACATTCGCCGACCAGGACCCCGATGCCACCGACAACGGCCTCGCCGACGCCTACATCGACCTCGGCCCCGTCGACGCGGCCGTCGACGCCGACGACGCGGGACCGGTCGACGTCGGCCCCGAGTAGTTCCGGCCTCGGGCCGCACTCGACTTTCCCTTATCTCACAAGAGTTTCCCGGAAGGAAGTTCCGTCATGCCCGTGCACACCGCTGCACCCCCGGTGACGCAGACCTGGGTGAGTGACTACCTGCGTGACCCCGGCGGCACCACCGGTCGCCTGCTCGCCGCCGCAGGCGACTGGGCACTGGCCTGGGGACCGGTCGCCGCCCCGGTCCTCATCCTCGCGGTTGTGGCCGTCGCCGTGACGCGGCGCTGGTGGCGCACTCGCCGCCACACCGCGCTGCTGGCCGATGCTCGCCGGATCACCGTGCTCGCCCCGCCGACCGTCGATCCCGCCGGTGGGGCCGCGGTCTGGTCCAACCTCGTCGGCCTGCTCCGCCCGGCCTGGCGGCGGCTCTGGGCCGGGCAGCCACACCTGGCGATGGAGTACGTGTTCGGCGAGCACGGCGTCACCATCCAGTTCTGGGTCCCCGGCGTCATCCCGCCGTCGCTGGTGGAACGGGCGGTCGAGGCTGCCTGGCCCGGCGCCCACACCCGCACCACACCGGCCACCTCGCCGTTCCCCGCGCTGGAGACAGGGCGCCGGCGGATCACCGTCGGCGGCCAGCTGCGCCTCGCCCGCACCGAGGCCCTCCCGATCCGCACGGCGTTCGACGCCGACCCGATCCGCGGGCTGCTCGGCGCGCCGGTCGGGCTCGGCCGGGACGAGCGGGCTTGCGTGCAGATCCTCGCCCGTCCGGTCACCGGCCGCCGCGTCGCCCAAGCCCGCCGCGCCGCCCGCCGGGTCCACCACGGCTCCTCAGGGCGCCTCGGGGCACGGATCCTCGACGCGATCACCCCAGGCGCGAACGCCACCCGCACTCGCCGGACCTCGGACTCGCGCAGGATCAGCCAGGACCCGCAGCTATCGCTCGAATATTCGACACAGAACAAGGCGATCGTGGGTAAACAGCGCGGTTCGCAATACGAGACGGTGATCCGGTACGCCGTGGCCACCGACCTTCCCGCCGACGCGGCCGACGACCTGGTCCGCCAGGCCCGCGACACCGCACGCGGGCGGGCGCACGCGCTGGCCGCCGCGTTCGCCGCCTACACCGACCACAACCACTACACCCGCACCCGCCTGCGCCACCCCGCCCGCGCGCTCGCCGACCGGCGCCTCGGCAGCGGCGACCTGCTCTCGGTGCCCGAACTCGCGGCGCTGGCGCACCTGCCGACCGACGCCGAGATCCCCGGCGTCGAACGCGCCGGAGCCAAAGCCGTCGCCCCACCACCCGGCATACCCGCCCCAGGCCCTGGTGTGATGCCGCTGGGACACTCCGACACCGGCCACGACCGGCCCGTCGGGCTACGGCTCGCCGACGCCCGCTACCACATGCACCTGATCGGACCGACCGGCTCCGGGAAGTCCACCCTGCTCGGCCAGATCATCCTCGACGACGTCGACAACCAGCGCGGTGTCGTCTTGATCGACCCGAAAGGCGACCTGGTCACCGACATCCTCAACCGGCTCCCGCGCAGCGCGGCGGACCGGGTGGTGCTGTTCGACGCCGACTCCCGACACCGCCCACCCATCCTGAACCCTCTGGAGGGCGGGGAAACCGACCGCGAGGTCGACAACCTCGTCTCCGTCTTCCGCCGCGTGTACTCGGCGTTCTGGGGACCGCGCACCGACGACCTCATGCGCGCCGCCTGCCTCACCCTGCGCGCCCAAGAGGCCGTGCCGACCCTCGCCGACCTGCCGAAACTCCTCACCAGTGAAGCGTTCCGGTCCCGCATCACTTCCGGGCTGACCGATCCGGTGCTGCGCGGGTTCTGGGAGTGGTACGACGAACTCACCGATAGCTCTCGTTCTCAGGTGATCTCGCCGCTGATGAACAAACTGCGCGCGTTCTTGCTGCGGCCCTTCGTGAAGGAAGCCATCGCCGGAGGTCGGTCCACTGTGGACATGTCGCAGGTGCTCGACGAGGGCGGGATCTGCCTCGTGCGCATCCCGAAAGGATCGCTGGGGGAAGAGACCACGCGGCTGGTCGGATCGCTGGTGGTGGCCCGCACCTGGCAGGCCACCACTGCCCGCGCCCGTGTCCCGCAGCGCCTGCGCCCCGACGCGCACACCGTGATCGACGAATGCCACAACTTCCTGCATCTCCCCTACCCCATGGAAGACATGCTCGCCGAAGCCCGCGCGTTCCGGAACGGATTCATCCTGGCCCACCAGCACCTCGGCCAGCTATCGAGAGAACTCAAGGAAGGCCTCTCCACCAACGCCCGCAACAAAATCATCTACTCCTCCTCCCCCGAGGACGCCCGCGAACTCGCCCGCCACACCACACCCCGGCTCTCCGAACACGACCTCTCCCACCTCGGCGTCTACCACGCCGCCGCACGCCTGGTCGTACACGGCGAGGAAACCGAACCCTTCACCATGACCACCGCGCCCCTGCCCGACCCGATCCCCGGACGCGCCCGGGAGATCCGGGCCGTGCTCCGCGCCCAGCGCCGCGCGCACAGCACCACCAGTAGCACCGCACCCCGCACCGGAAACCCAGCGGCCACCACCGCGACACAGGCCGGACACCGGCTTCCGCCGCCCCGGCCACCCAGGACCGACCCACGCCGCACCCGGCCCTAGACACCCGAACAATGCGCATTTTCCTTCGCATCACAAGGAAACAGCCACTCGCCCCCAGGCCCCGGCCGGGGCCTGCACCGGTCTGTCCACAGCACTTGTCCACAGCCTGTTGGCAACCACAGGAGTGCCCGTTGATCACGACCACTACCCGCCAGCACGCCTTGCGGGATCACCTGCCCGGACGTCACACCGCCCGAGCCGCCAGTTCCGTTGCGCACCAGGCCATGCTCGCCTCCCGCCTCACCACCCGCGACAAGTGGCTCCTGGCCTTGCTTCACGAACACCGGGTTCTGACCAGTTTTCAGATCCAGGACGCCGCCTTCCCGTCGGGCCGGTCGGCACGCCAGCGGGTCCGGGATCTCTATCTCTGGCGTGCGATGTCGCGGTTCCAGCCATTCCAGCAACTCGGGTCCGCCCCCATGCACTACGTCCTCGGCCCCGCCGGTGCCGCCGTGCTCGCCGCTGAACACGGCCTCGAGGTCAAGGAACTCGGCTACCGGCACGACCGCGCCATGGCCATCGCCCACAACCAGCGCCTCGCGCACACCGTCGGCGTGAACGACTTCTTCACCTCCCTGATCGCCCGCACCCGCCACACCAAGGCCGACGAGGCGGTGACGGCCTGGTGGTCGGAATCCCGCTGCGCCCGTCACTTCGGCGACCTCGTCATCCCCGACGGCTACGGCCGCTGGCGCACCCACCACCACGGCACCACGAAGGAGGTGGAGTGGTTCCTCGAATTCGACACCGGAACCGAGTCCCTCACCAAGGTCGGCCGCAAGCTGGCCGGCTACGCGCGGCTGGCCGAGTCGACCGGGATCGCGACGCCGGTGCTGATGTGGCTACCGACCACCCGCCGTGAAGCCGGTGCCCGCACCGCCCTGGCCCGCGTCCACGCCGGACTCGACGCCCCTCGCACGGTGCCGGTGGCCACTGCCGCGGCCGACCTGCTCGACCCCGCCTCGCCGCATCCGAGCCCGGCAGAGGCGGTCTGGCTACCACTGACCTCGGCCCGCACTGATCGCGCCGGCCCGCGCTACAGCCTCGCCGACCTTGCCGACGCCTGGCCCGGTCTGAAACCACCGGCCGGTCCCGGCACCGAGGACGGTGACGGCGAGGCCGCGGCGGCGGCCTCGCCGTACCGACTGCCACCACCGAGTCCGATCCCACCGCGGGCAACGCCGAACCGGATCGCGCGCGGCGAGAACTGACCTGGCAGCACCAGCTCGTCCGCAACGCGTCCCGTTGCCACCTGTCGCCGTGAAAGGAGCGCGATCCAGCCATGGGAAGCAAACTCGGGGCCGCCGTCGGCGCCGTGGTCCTCGCCATTCCGTTGCTCATCGGCGCCGGTGTCGCCGGCATCGTCAGCTCGTTGTCCGGCGGCAACGTCGCGAGTTCGCTGATCTGCACACCCGACGGGGCGATGACCGGCACGGTGGCGGGCCTGACCGCCGAGCAGATGGGCAACGCCGCCACCATCGTCGCGGTCGGCAGACAGATGGCGATACCCGAGCCGGGCTGGGTGGTCGCGATCGCCGCCGCGATGCAGGAGTCCAAGCTTCGTAACCTGCACTACGGCGATCGCGACTCCCTCGGACTCTTCCAGCAACGCCCCTCGATGGGCTGGGGCACCCCGCAACAGATCACCACCCCGACCTACGCGGCAACCAAGTTCTTCGAGCGCCTCAATGCCACACCGAACTGGCAGAGCATGAGCGTCAACGACGCCGCACAGACCGTGCAGGGCTCAGGGTTCCCCAATGCTTACGCACAGCACGAGGACAAGGCGCGTGCGGTCGTCGCGGCTGTGTCCGGGGTGCGCTGCCAGCCCGCGCCCACTACGGCCGGAACTGGTGACTGCAAAGACATCCAGGCGCCGAACGCTGCCGCGATGATCGCCATCAACTATGCGTGCGGGCAACGAGGGTTGCCGTATGTGTGGGGCGGCAACGGTCCGTTGAACGGCGACAGCGGATTCGACTGCTCAGGCTTGACCAAGGCCGCCTACAACGCGGCCGGAATCTCGCTTCCCCGCACCGCACACACTCAATACCACGCCGGGCCAGGAGTACCCGACGGGCAGCTCCTGCCGGGCGACCTCGTCTTCTACGGCACACCCTCGAAAATCCGGCACGTCGGACTCTATATCGGGGCAGGGAAGATGGTGAACGCCCCGGACTTCGGTCAAGTCGTGCGAATCGACGACTACCGCCATCCCGGCGACGACTACGCGGGCGCCACACGGCCCGCACAGTGATCTCGCTGCAAGCGAGCTCTGCTGCCCGCGCGGATCTTGTGTCTCAAGTCGCAGTACAAAGCAGCCTTCGAGGTCGGCGGATCGTACGCGTGGCTTTGCTTTCGACTGGTTTCATAACGCCATCCACGCTTGACCTGTCGCGAATGTCAAATGCCCGCCGTCGTTACCGTCGAGGCTATCGCCGAATTCCCGATCCCGTGATATTACACGGATGCGTCGAGTCAAAACCTATACCTGGCTTGACATCCCGACGTGTATGGAGCGTCCCTGGACATGTCATAGCGCGGATCGCGCACCGCATTGCCACAGGGATGTGTCTCTTATGGACGGACTACACGCTACCGTTCCCGGCCGTGCCGCGGCGCTACCGGCGTTGCCGGAAGGCGAGGTGTGGGTGGCGATGCCGTACAAACCGGCATTCCCCGGCATCATCCCCGCCGACGAGACACCACCGGGCGTCATCGAGGACCAGACCCGCTTCCCTGCCCTGCACAACCTAAACAACGACGCCGAGGTCGGACTGCGGTGCCGCCCCACCGTCGCGCGCTGGATCGGGACTCATCTGGAATCGTTTTACAGCAACGCCGACTACCGTTTCACCTGGTATGGGGACGCCCTGGAAATCCACGACGGCGGCCCCTGGGACGACGCCGACGGTTCGCCGCCGCGCGTGATCCGGCCTGGGGACGACGGCCGTTACGAGATCCGTGACCTGTGGTATCCCGTCGCCCCGGCGGCGGTCGGCGAGCTGTATCAGCGGCATCCTGACGCGCTGGTCACGCTGGCACGCGACGACGCCCCGTCCCCCGTCCCGCACATGGTGGCGTACCTGACCGATCATCCCGGTGCGCCGTCGTCGTTACGGCGCGGCATCGAGACCGCGCTGGCGAAACTCGCCACTGACCTGGACCGGTGACCACCGATGACAGCGGTGGTCACGGCCTACGACGTCCCCGAGATCCGGGCCCGCATGACCGAATGGACCCGGGACCCCGGCCTGGACGGCGCGGGCAACTGGTACCGGTTCTTCGTCGGCCCCCGGCCCGAGGACTCGGCGGGAGAGCCCGCGTTCCCGCCACTGGACGACGTCGGCGCCACGATCGCGGACACACTCCGCGCCCAGATCCCGGCCGCCGAGCTGTTCTACGTCTCCGCCAACCTGACCGACCTCGCCAGCCACGCCGCGACCACGCTGGCCGACTACCGCCTCCACCCCGAAGACCTGCCCGCCCCCGTGGGACTCATGGTCTACGAACACCCACCCGTCACCCAGACCGCCAACGCACTGCACAACGACGTCTCTCTCGTGTCGTGGGGTCCAGGGCGTGGCGGCCTGTGGGTGCAGACCTGGGGCGCTATCCCCGATCCCCTGCCAACAGCGGTCGATGTGGGCCGCAAGCTCGCCCGGCTACCCCGCGACTTCGCCCTGTCCCAGATGCGGAAAGCCGCCGCGCTGAACCTGCCGCTACCCGCCCTGGACAACAAACCCTCCAGCCACGACGACGCCGTCGACCAAGCCGCCAAACACCTCCTAGCCACATTCATGAGCAATACCGAACGCGCACCGATCCCGCCGAGCTTCTCCCCGCCACACGGCTACCAATGGTGCGGCATCACCCCCATGACGTTCACCGACATGAAGGGCTGGCCCAGCGCACTGACCGAAGGCACCTCCGCCGCCACGATCGACGCGCAGCTCGCCCTGCAGCGCACCATCCTCACCACCTGGCTCCTGATGGGTCAGACCCTCGTACGTTCCGAACGGACAGCCGCGCCCCGCGCCGCCCGCCGCCGCATCGAACGCTACGACCCCGCCCTCAATCAGGGCGTCCGGCTCGTCGACCTCCGGCGCGCCCGCACCACACCCGCCGACCGCCACAGCGACGCCTTCGGCCAAGGCACACGCGAATACCACCACAGCTGGATCGTTCGCGGCCACTGGCGCAACCAGTACTACCTCAGCCGAGACGACCACCGCCCCATCTGGATCGCCGACCACCTCGCCGGACCAGAAGACAAACCACTCATCGGCGGCGAACGCGTCAACGTCCTGCGCCGCTAACGCCCGGACACAGCCACCTGCCGTGACGCGAGCGGGCCGCGACTGTCCACAACAGACGACCTGCACCCGCAGGCGATTGAACAACAATGGGAAAGGAAACCCGCATCATGACCACCACAGAAAGCATCGACACCCCGGCGACCCCACCAGCTCCCGCCCCCGTGGCGATCGTGGGCGATTTCTACGACAACACCGCCGAACTGCCGCTTCGGGACATCGCCGCCCGCATCCGCGAAGACCTCGTCGCCATCCAGGACGACGACATGATCCACGCCGACGCCGAGTTCGCCGTCGCGGCGGATGAATCGGTTCCGCAGAACCAGATCCGCATCACGATCGCCGGGTTGCCCCACAGCGATCACGGCACCGCTGACGCACCGACCATGGACGTGACGCGAGAACTCTTCCGGTCGGCGTTCGCACTCGCCAGCCACTACAACCGGTTCGTCAGCAGCCCCTACCAGCTGCGGTACCTCGTGGTCATCCAAGCCGTCCACAACAGCGGCACCGTCTACGCCGAAGGCGTCGGCGGCATCGGTCTCTGGGGCACGCTGCCCCAGACCTGACCCGCCCCGAAACGACAACATGCCCATTACGGGGCGCGGCCATCACGAGCCGCGCCCCGTAATGGGTCGACAGCTACGGCACCGTCACCTACTCAGGGTGCCGCCCCGGTTGCGTAACACCCGGAGCGAACCGCGAAACGCCGAAACACCCGACGGCGGCCACCCATACGTGGGCCCGTTCGTATTGGACAACACGGAAAACACAACGTGTCCACATGAGACACGTGTCTTGTTTGACGGATCGCTTGACAATGGCGCGGTGACGAAGCGTCCATAGACGTGTAGCCCGAACAACCGGATGCGCACCGGCGGGCCAACGCCCCGGCCGGGGCATGACCATCCCCATTCCATACCTAACGCATGGAGTCCGTCATGTCCCGCAAGAACCACACCACCCCGATCCCTGACGCCACCGACAGCGACCGCCACCTGCATGCCGTGTCCGATGCGCCCGGCACGCAGAACGCGCCCACCACGGAAGACAAAGTGCGGGCGGCGCTGACCGCCAATCCCGCCTCCACGACCGCCGCACTGGCGATGACCGCCGGAGTCGGCCGTTCGACCGCCGCGAAGATCCTGGCCTGCTGGGGGCGCGACGGCACCGCGATCCGGACCGCCGGAGACGGCCCGCGCAATCCCGACACGTGGGCGCTCGCCCCGTCGGACCGTGATGCCACACCCGGCACCGAGGACACGCGACCGGACACCACAGCGAGCGACACCACCGACGGCGCCGAGGCGGCAGCGGAGACCACCTCCGACACCGACGGCGCGACCATCACGGACACGACGGCAGCGCAGGACACCACCACCGGTTCGGACGCCGATGACGACGCGGAGTCCCCCGCCACGGACACCACCAACGACGAGGTCGGTCCGGTAACTGCCGCCGACGTCGAGAACGACACCAGCCCGTTGCCCGACACCGCACCGGGGGATCCGGCCGACAGCACGACCGGGACCGAGCCGTCTGCGGCGGAACCGCCTGCGGTCGCCGACACCACCGACACCGCCCGCCCGGACAAGGACCGACTGCCCAAGGGCGGACTGCGAGCCATGGTGGAGGAATACCTGACCGAACACCCGGGCGAGGACTTCGGGCCCGCCAAAATCGGCAAGGACCTCGGCCGTTCGGGCGGCGCGGTCAACAACGCCCTGGAGAAGCTGGTCGCCGACGGGTACGCGATCAAAACATGCGAGGCACCGAAGCGGTTCGCCATCAACCCGGACAAGACCGACATCCCGAACACGAGCAACGACGCCGCCGAGCCCGCGCTGTAAGCCTGACGCCCGCCCGCCTGATCCGCGCGCGGGACCGCCACCCCTCCCCCAGGGGTAACCGGTCCTGCGCGCTGATCTTTCATGCCACTCCCGCCGCCGTAGGCCGCTTCGTGCCCGGCCCCGACGTAGGAAAGGGCGGTTGTTCCTTTTGTTGCCCTACAACGTCTCCTTGCCCTACAACGTCGATGGGCCATATCCCATAGACTGGTGACAGCGGCGGGGACTGTCGGCTACGCGTCGATCAGGTCGTGCAGCAGGGCGCGGGTTTCGGCGTCGGTGGAGTAGAGCACGGTGCCCGCCGTGGCGCGGGTGAGCAGCACGCGGTAGGTGCGGCGCACCCACAGGTCGACGTCGGCGGCTGCCGCGCCGTCGAGGGCGTCGTCGCGGGTGGCGGCGGGATCAGTGACCCACCGGTCCTCGCGCCACATAAGGTCGGGGCCGAGGATGACGCCGCCGTAGTCGTACTCGAAGCCTTGCGCGCTGTAGACGTTGCCGATCTGGCCGGCGCCCGCGGAATCGATCGCCCACAACGGCGAGGGCGGCATCCCGTTGACCGCGCGCTGGCCCTTCACACTCCACGGGCGACGCCAGTCACCGATCACGATGTCCTCGACCAACGGACTTCCCGGCCTGGCCTCGCTCCACGGCCAGCACAACCCGGCCGTGATCCGGGCGCTCGCCCCGACCTCCGTCTTCGCACGCAGCAGCCGCTCCAGCTCACCGGGACTGTCGGCCACCCGCAGCTCGAACCGTGGCGCGGGTTCTTCTTCCGCGGTCCATGAGGTCGGCGGGCCCGGTGCGCCGTCGAGGCCGAGCAGGCGGCGGGCCCAGCTGTCGTAGCGGACGCTGCGGTGGCGGTGCTGGCTCGTCAGCTCGGTGACGTGCATGGTCGCGCCGCAGACTCGGGCGGCGGTCACGAGGTAGTCGCGGGTGCCGATCTGGCCGGGGCGGACCGCCTGGTCCTCGTCGAGGAGGAACACCACGACGCGGGCGGACTCGATCAGCTGTGCGGCCTGGGTGCGGTCGCTGCGGCGCGAGGCGGGTGTGTAGCGGGTGTTCGAGGTTGCCCGCAGCTGGTGCGCGTCGTCGCACACCAGCAGATCCAGCTGATCGGGCTCGGTGTCGGCGGCGGTGCCGAAGTACTGGAAGAGCTTCTGGGTAGCGCGGGAGCCGTGGCCTGCGGTCTTGCGCAGCGCGGTGGTGAACGCCTGCGAGCCGGTGGCGTGCCGTGCCCGGTGGCCGGCGCGCATTGCCTCGCCGAGCAGAGTCAGCGCGAGGGCGCTCTTGCCCGTACCCGCAGCGCCGGCGACCACCACCACAGTCTTCGGGCCGTCCTCGTCGGCGAGGCACCGTCGCACGTGGCCGAGGACGGCCTGCTGATCGTCGGACAGGGCGAACACGTCGGCGTGGGTGAGCGAGCGTGCCGCGAGGTCGAACAGGATGGGCGCCGCGGAGCGCGAGGGTGATCCGGCGGTCGGCATGACGAGTAGGTCCTCCTCGTTGCGGCGTTGAACGTGTGCCAGGGTCTCAGGACTCGGCCTGGCCTGCCTGGAGGTGCGGCCTCGGGCGAGCGGCGCCGGGGCGGGAGGTGGTCGGCGGCTCGCCGGGCACGATGTCCGGTCGGTGCTCGCGCAACGTCGCTTCCAGCACGATGCCGCGACGCATCCGAGAACACGAACTGTGGTGCTCAAGGATTGCAGCCGGAGATGGCGTCCGACCAGTCCCGCGCGGGCCAGTGGCGCTCGCCGTTGGTGGCCGCCCGGTTCGCTGGATGAAACGTCACGCCGGGCTCCCCCACCAGGTCGGGCGCACCTCACCCTCGGATTTCTCCGAGACGGCTTGCAAGGTCCGCTCCTGGCCGCCGACCCCGTTCGTTGCCGTCCTGGTCAGGGTCGAATCCGATGGTGAGTGCGGTCAACGCGGCTCTCCTTCGACAGTCGTGGCCCGGTCGGTCGAGGCCTGGCGGCCGAGACGGATCCAGCGGTGCGCGACCGGATCCCAGGTGGCGTTCGTCATCAGGCGATTGAGGTCGGGCAGGCCAGGTCCGTACAGCCAGCCGAACTCGAGGCATTCGGCTTCCCCAGGCCATAGCCCGGACCACGTGTCCGGCGGGCACTGGCAGGTCTCGAAGTCGTGACCGAGACGCTGCAGCCCAGTGGCCAGACAGCGAGCTACATCGCACAGCTCGTGGTGGACGTGGCCGATCTCGGCATGACAGTCCGGGCATAGCGGCTCCAGCGGCCGGGTGCTCGAAGACGGCCTGGGCGGGGTGGTCATGCCGACCTCCCGGCCGTGTTGTTCTGGGCATCGATGAACTCGTTCCAGCGCTCGGTCTCGGCGCTGATGTAGGTGTTGTGCAGGCGCACGTCGGGGTTCGCGAGCACTTGGCGGTGCGCGAGGACCAGGCTGGCCCCGGCGGTGATGGCCTCGGCGAGGCGCAGGTGCATGCGCGCCCAGTCGAAACAGCGCCGGTACTCGTCCTGGTCGTACGCGCGGCTGCTGATCGTCGGGTAGATCTCTCGTGCGTGGGTGAACAGGGCCTCGGCGGCGGCGCAGTGCTCAGCGGCGCTGCGCGGATCACCCGCCTTTGTGGCGGCGGCCGGGTCGGCGGGTGCGGTGTTCGGCGACATAGTGTCTTCTCCTTCGGGTTAGTAGGCGCACGCCGAGGACCGCCGGAGGGGTCGGTCCAGCCGTAAAGGGCGGGCAGCATCGATAGGGCGCGGGGCGCGGGTTGGGCTTCGCCGGCCTCGTGGGTCTCAGCGGTGCGCATGAAGAGGGCGACGAGGCTGATGAACTCGTCCGCGGACCGGGCTCGCGTGATCTCGTCGAACCAGTGGCCATCCGGGATGCCGAGGCGGACCGATTCGAGCCAGTCGGCGTCCGGGCCGCGCCCGAGGTAGAAGTCATGTGTCGTCGCGCCACTCATGAGACGTCACCGCCGATGATGGGCATATCGGCGGGCTTCTCCCGCATCAAGGGCATCGGCACCGACGGTGGCGCGGCCGGATCGCGCAGCCACGCATACAGGTCCGGCGGGCCGAGCGGGTCGTCTCCCTCGGGAAACCACGGGTTGTGCGGGTCGATGCGGTGCCAGCGGACCCCGCCCCCGACAGTGGCGAACACCGCCACAGCCCCGGGGTCGAAGGTGATAATCCAGGTGCTGTTGTGGCTGGAGTACCACGGCCACGGCCAGCCGAGCTCGCGCCGGTAAGCGTGACCGAGACGTTCCTCCTCCCAGATATCGAAGCTGTCGGCCAGGGCCGCGCGGAACGTCGCCTCGTCGGTCGCGGTCATCGCCAGCCGCAAGGGTGGGACGGCGAGGAAGTTCTCGGGATAGCACTCCCCGTGCAGGGAGCCGATCCACTCGGCGTCCTCGCCGCGTCCGAGGTAGAAGTCGGTGGTGCTCGATATCGCCAGGCTCTCCTTAACGTGGCGGCGCATAGCGATTCCGGTCGACGGGTGCCGGGACACAGGCGTACGGGTCGGGCGGCGGGTACGGCGGGGCCTCGTCGTGGCGCGGGGCGTCCCGGTCGCGGTCGGCGGCGCGGTCGAGGACGTAGGCGAGCACGACCACCGGGGTCCACGGTCCCGGCAGGACCACGGCCAGCACGGTCCACACGAGACGCTTCTTCCTGTCTTGCATCAGTTCTCCTCGATTCGTTTGCGGTAACGGAAATGAGCTGTCTGCACGGGTGGCACTCAGGGCTGCTGCCAGTTAGGCAGAGGGTCGGGTACGCCGTGAGTGCGGTAGGTCGGGAGCTGGAGTGCGGGCGGCGCGGCCGGGTCGCGCAGCCATCTCGCGAAGTCCGGCGGGCCGCACCGCAACGGTGGGCGCGGGTCGTCGGGGTCCAGGCGATGCCAGCGTTCACCGCCGCCCCCGGTCATGTGCGCGGCGCTGTCGAGGTGGGTGATGATCCAGTCGTTGCTGTGGCTGGATTCCCAGTCCCACGGCCATCCGTTGTGGGGCTCGTGCGCGGCGCCGAGTCCCCTGTAGGCCCACGTCACCAGCAGGGCCCGCACAGCGTGCCGGTAGGCAATGGGTTCTAACGCCGTCAGCACGCAGCGGCCGTGGGGATACTTGAGGAGGTTGTCGGGGTGGCAGGCGAACTGCAGGGAACCGAGCCAGTGCGCCGTCAGCCCGGTGCCGAGGTAGATGTCGGTGCGTGTAGCCATCACGAGGTCCTCTCTTTAGGGCGGCGGGTGGTCTGGGTCAGAGGTCCTCGCGGACGGGGCAGGAGAGTGTGTGTCCGACGCCTGAGGTCAGTCCGGGCGGGCACGGCGCCGGGGTGCCCGTGGCCCGTGCGTCGAGGTAGCGGCCCAGCGCGGCAGGGTCGTTGGCCGTGAACAGCGGTACCTCGCCGCCGCACTCCGGGCACGGATCGAGGACGCGCAGGTCGTCCACCAATCCGTCGAAGGAGGTGAACCGATAGTCGGTGCCGTCGTCGGTGATGGTCACCCGAAACCAGCGCCAGCCGCCGTGCTCACGGTCAGGATCGTCGGTGACCGTCACCACCGTTCTCGCGACACCGAACACCTCGGTCACGTCGCGAACCAGGGCGCGGCGAAGGGCGGCGCGCTTGAGGTAGGCGGGATGGAGGACGGACTCCGGGTCGGGATTCTGCCGCCGGGCCCTCTCGAAGGCCTCGCGGGCACGTCCGGCGAGCGTGATGGCATCGTGCGCCGGGGGCTGTCCGGTGGCGAGAGTGACGCTGTGCCAATCGTTCTCGGCGTTGTCGATGCTGGGGCGGCCGTCGGGCAGGTACAAGACTCGCCCGTCGTCGAAGGTGTATGACCTTCCCGCATAGAGGTCCGTGCGCCACCGCTTATGCAGCGTCGCGAGTTCGTCGTGGTAGCCGGATTCCGCTTGCCCGAACCCGCATAGCGGCCACGCCTCGGCCAGATTGTCCAGCGCGGTCAGGAAGTCGGCCTTGGTGGTGGCGGTCAGGAATTCGCGTCCGACGGGAAGCGCCGCGACGGTCGCGGGGTCGGCAATCCTGTCCGGCCATGCGGATCCGAGGTAGCCGCAGAACTCGGCGGCCGGGCCCGTGCCGATGAAGACCTCGGCGCGGGAGGAGTCATAGGAGTCGCTGGGACACAAGCGCGGGACGGCGGTGGTCGTCGAGGTCATTTCTTCTCCCGGGTTTCCGTCGGTGTGGACGGTGCGGTGGTGGCGTCATCGGCACGGAGTGCCTGTGCGAGCGCGGGAACGCGGGCGAGCGCGGCGTCGATCGGCATTGTCAGGCTGATGTGCACGCTGTCGGCGTTCACGTAGATGTGGACGGGCTCGCACACCGATGGGAACGTGCTTTCCAGTTGTTCGGCGATCTGGCGGTAGGCTTCGTGCTGGCGTGCGTGGGCCTCGGCGCGTTCACGTTGGGCTTTCCGGGCGCGGTCGACCCACTGGTGGAATGCTGGGATGAGCTGCTGGTGGATGTGGGTCGCGACCTCGGTGGCCGGGGTGCCGACAGCGAACGTGGCGACAGGCACCTCGTCACGGCGGTACCACAGGAAGACGTCCCGGAGCTCTGGTGGCAGGTCCCCGGGAACGAGCCTGTAACGCCACGCGCCCGGTTCTTGCACCGGTAGAAAGCGGATGACGGTTCCGGTGGCCAAGCACAGAACATCGGCGGCTTCGTCGCGGTTGCGGCCACGGCCGACCGTCCACTTCCCTGGTAGCGCGTTCGCGACGTCGATCGCGGCGAGAGCGATCCGATCGTCTTTGGTGATGCGTGCGGGTGTCTCAGTCGGCGAGGTCGGGGGCGTTGTCATGGCCTGGGCTTCCTTTCGTTGTCCCGTCCGGAGTGCGGCGTGGGTGGCGGTGTAAGGGTCAATGCGGGTAGCGACCGGGGCCGCCGTGGAATTCAGCTCGCCCACGGTGGCGATGGTGGTGTCGGTCATCGGGAGTCATCTCCACGTTCTCGGTGTGGGCCCGGGCGGGGCGGAGGTGAGGGAGGAGGGTGTCCGCCCCGCCCGGGGTCTGGGGGTGGTTAGCGTGTGGCGCGTAGCGCGGCGGTAGCGGCTTGCCCGATAGCGCGGGCGGTGGTGGCGGGGTCGGTGAGGGTGTGCAGAGTGACGCCGTCCATCGGCCTATTGGAGGGATGGTCGTCGGGTAACAGCCATAGGACCGCGCAACCGGTGGCGCGCAACCGGTCGAGAAGCTTCTGCCCTGGCTGTCGGGTGGCGGGTTCGAAGATCCCGTCTGAGATGATCACTAGGAGGCGGGCGGCGTTCGGGCGTGAGAGGTCGAGGGCGCCGTCGAGGCTTTCGATGGCGTCGTCGATGGCGTGACCGCTTGCACCCGTCCTCAGGGTGCTGACCTGTGCGGGGATGGTTCCGGGGTGGGTGACCGGGGTGATGCGGGCACGTCCGAAGGTCACGGTGGCGGTGGTGGCTGGCACGTCGGTGTGGTGTGCGGCGTTGGCGAGAATCCATGCGGCCGAGGCGACGGGTTCCGTGTAGGCAGCCATGGATCCGGTGACGTCGCAGGCGATGCCGAGCCGCAATGGCGGTGCGGGCACGGTTTTGCGGGTGGTGCGGGTAAACGGTTCAGCGGTGGGGATAGCGCCCGCCGCGCGTTGTGCGGCGGCGGTCATGGCACCGCGCACCCGTAGCCGCCCGGGCGGGATGGGCGAGGTGATCGTGGTGGCGGTGCGGTCGCGGACTCCGGCGGTGGTCAGCGCACGGGCCAGTTGCCGCGCGGCGGTACGTTCGGCCGTGGTCGGTGGGCGGGTGCCCGCGACATGCGGGACGTTCGAACGGCCTCCGGTGCCGAAGGTTTTGTCCGCCGCTGTGACCGCGCGGGCGCGTGCGGCGTCGTCGGCGGCGCGGGCCTCCATGGCCTGGGTGACGGGGTCGGTGGGTGCGGGGTCGGCGGCGGCCGCGCCGTTGATGGCGGTGGCGGCGTCCGCGATCGCTTGCGCCAACGGCGATGGCGCACCGTTCCCGGTCCCGGGCAGGGCGTTGGGATCAGCGGTGCCACGCTCGGGCGGCGGCTGGTCGGGGTCGGTGCCGAGGACCGCGCACCAGCGGCGGCCCAGCTCGATCATGGCGGCGGTGTCGTCGTCAGCCACACGGTGCGCGGCACACCAAATCGCGCGCAGGTCGGCGAGGGTGTCATCGCCGAGAATGCCGCGCACCACACGATCAACCCGAGCGACTTCGCGTTGGTTCAGGATGCCGCCGTCCACGCGGGCCAGCAGTAGCGCGGCGGACTGCGCGGCGTCCTGTGTGGACATGGTCGGCGCGGCGGCGGGGTCATTGGCCTGGGTGTCGGCGAGGATGAGATGGGTGGCGCTCCCGCGCAGCCAGTACCGGTCCTGCGGGCGGCGGCGTAGGTGCGCCGCTTCGATACGGGACTCTTCCAGCAGGATCGCGGCGGCCACCGCCCCCGGTGGCGCGCCCGGAGGCTCCCGCCACACCGAGTGTTTCGCGTGGGCGCATTCGTGGGTGAGCAGCCCCCACGCGGTGCGGTAGCGCTTGCGGTCCCCGACCCGGTGCGGCTCGACGGTGGCGGGGTCGACACCGCTGGCGAGGTGGATTCCGTCGACTTCGATGGCGGCGAGGTCGGGGAAGAAACACGCGGGCGCGTCGTGTCCCGCCCCGGGGGCGACGGTGACCACGAGGTCGTCACGGTCGGCGATGGCGGGAACCTCGTCCCCGAACCGGGCCGACAGCGTCAGCCACCCCGGGGCGGCGGGAAACACGGCGGTAGGTGCGGCGGCGGGTGCGGCGATGTGCGCGGTCATCGTGTGTCCTTTCCGGACGGTCGCGGCTAGAACTGTTCGCCGACGGCGAGCGGGGTGATATGGGCGCCGAAGGTGTTGCGGACCACGTCGGCGACGATCTCCCGGTCTTCTTCCGGGGCGACCCCGATCAGGTTCCCGGCGGCGGTCATGGTGTCCAGCGCGGCGGCGGTGTCTTTGAACGCCAGCAGTTCGCGCATTTGTGGCGCCCACCCGATCTCGCCCTTCTTCTGCCGGGTGGCGAGGTTTTTCGCCACCCGAACCACTTTCGGGTCGACCCCGATCCGGGCGGCGAGGTCATAGTCGGTGGTCACCTGGATCTGGACCCGGAACCGGGACGACAGGGCGGGACTCAGTACCGCGCCGTGCACCCCGGGGTTGTGCCCACCCACCACATAGAAGCCCGGTGCGGCGTCGACACGTTCTCCGTTGTTGGCCTTGATGATGATGTGCCCGCGCCCGTCCATGACCGGGTACACCACCGCGAGCACAGGCGCGGGAATCAGAGTGAAGTCATCGATGAAGAACGCGCGCCCCTCACGCATCGCGGTCACCAGCGGCCCGTGCGCGAACGCGTAACTCCCGCCCGGGGCCGGGACGTAGCCACCCACGATGTCGTCCACCGTGGTGTCACTGTCGCCCGGCAACGTCACCGCGTCGGCGAACGCGGCCTCGACCAGCGACGTCTTGCCCGTCCCCGGGGGCCCGTACAGCAGCGAGGGCACCTTGCTTTGCCGCAACTGCCGCAACACCGTCACATCCGAACTTCCCGCCAGTTTGCGCGGGTAATACAACTGGCCATTCGGGCGCCGTACCGGGGTAGTCACCAGCGCGGGCGCAGTCACCTTTTTCGGCCCGGGGGCCCGTTTCGGCGTCGCGGGCGCGGGCGGCGTGGCGGCGGTGGCGGGTTCGGTGGCGCGTGCGCTGATCACGGCGGTCGCGGCGGCGGCGGAGGTGTTGGCGTTTGCGCGGTAGGCACGGGAAGGCTGCCCCAGGTAGTCCGCTTCCCCGCGCGTTACCAGGGTTTCCAGGGCGTTGCCCACCGCACCGGATGACCGGTTCAGGGCGCGGGCGGCGGCGCCCGCCGTCAGTCCTGCGTTGGCGGGTTGCTGGGTGAGCAGGTCGGCCACCATGCGGCGGAGTTCGCCGTTGCGCAACCGGTGTGCCGCGCCCGGGGCGGCGGGCGCGGTGCCCGTGGCCGGAGTCGTGGCGTTCGTGGTCATCGTGCTGGTTTCCCTTCACAGCAATGAGTTTCGGTGGTCATGGCGCGGCGGGGCCGGGGCGGGTGGCGCGGATGACTACGCGCGGCGCAACGTGGTGGTGAGTGCGAGCACGGCGTGGCCTTCGCTGGGGGCGGGGTATTCCGAGCCGTCGGCGGTCACCACCCGCCATTCCGACTGCCGCACGATGTCGGCGGGAAAGTAGCTACCGACAAACGCGCCGTCGGGTCCGGTTACGGTGCCGTACAAAAGTTGTTGCCGGTCGGCGGGGTCGATCACCACACCCGTGACGGTGCAACCGTTTTCGGCGTTGGTGCGGGTCACCACTTCGGGTTGCACGTCGTGGCTCATGGTCGGGTCGACCACGTACACCACGCGTTCCGGCTGGTTGTCGTCGTGGTTCATGGTGTTGCCCCTTTCGTTGCGGTGTCGCGGTTTCGCGGTCGGGTGATCAGTGGGCGCGGTGGGGAAGTCTGCCGACGACGGCGACGGTGTGGGTGGTGTCGTCGTAGGTCGCGGCGTCGATCACGTGCCCGCATCCGTCGCACTTGTACAAGGGTTCGACCCACCGTTTGGGGGCGTGGGCGGTGTCGTCGCCGTTGCTGTCGATCATGCAAAAGCCGCTACTGTGTGGCGTGTTCCCGCACACGCACACCCAGCGTTCGCAGTCGTGGGCGGTGATCGTGGCGACGGTGGCCGCGCGCATGGTCGGCACGTCCGGGTGCGGCGTGGCGGTGTTGTGGTTCATGGTGTTCGGCCCCTTTCGCGGTGGCACGGTGGGCGTGGTCAGTGGGTGGCGGCGAATTCGGCTTCCGCCGCTTCGGCGTCCCGGGTGTGGGATTCGGCGGCCACGTCGGCGGTGTCGTGGTCGGGGTAGGTGTTGGACCAACCGCAATAGCAGTGCGCGGCGGCGGTGCCGTCGGGGTTGTCGGTGGTGTCGGCGTAGCACATAGCAATCCCCAATCACGTGTTTGCCGGGTTTCCGCTTTCCGGGGGATATTCGCGCCCGGTGCGATGGTTGTCGTTGTTTCCGGTTTTCCCGGTGACACAACAAACGTAACTCGACCCCGGGCGCCGCGCAATAGTTTTCCGGGGTCAATTTCGGGGAATTTCGCCTATCTTTTCGCGTGAATGCACGCGATTTAGTGGAAATGTTTGTGCAGGTCAGGCGGTTGCGGCTTAACTGAGAAGAGAGCAGCCGGCCGCAGGTGAAACCGCGGATAAATGTAGCTTTTTTCAGTAAATAGAAAGAGAAGGGAGGAAAGAGAGAAGGTGAGTGAGATACGAGGGTGAGCACTGATGAAACGATGACGGAGCCGCGTGACAACGCCGCCGGGCCTGATGTGTTCACCTGCTTGGTGTCAAGCGAGTCTGGGATACCGGTGGATCCCCCTGGAGGGGGTGTGACCTGCGAGAACGGCTGACATGGGGGGATCCACCTTAGGCGGATACCGGAAGGCGAGGCTGATAGGCCGGGTCGGCGGCCCTGCGGTTGGCAGTCACGCTCCGCGTCGCCGGAGGCGACGGGGGCGGCACTGAGTGACCGCGCCGACGGTTCGGGCCCGGTATGCAAGGCGGTGTCCGCGCGCCGGATATGCGGGTCGCCACGGCGGCGCCAGGGTGTCTTTGCGGCGCGCAAGAGTCGCCGGTAAAACTCGGCGAGAGCCGATGTCAGACGTGCCAGGGAATGCGATTGTGCGCCCACGAAGTTCTTTTTCTTTGGCCTCGATGGTTGTGCTGCCGCGGTCGACGCTAGCATCGGCGCGGACGGAATCGCGGCGGGAAATCGAGGCATTTCGCTGTTCCGCACAAATACCTTTACCGCGCGGGAAACGTGCCTCGATCCCGAATGGGTGGGACGTGTTCGCGAACCGGCGGTGTGTTCATTCATGGCGCCGTGGATCGGGAGAAGTCCTCGACCAGTATCCCGGTGTCGCGGGCGCGTAGCCGCTGGGCGAGGTCGACGGTGTCCGCGCCGGGCGTGGTGTCGATTTCACCGAGCCGGATTCGCAGGAGGTCCAGGGTGCGGGAGATGGCGTCGTGCCGGCCGAGTGTGTGCTGCAGGCGCATGATGTCGCGGTAGATCAGTTCGTTGTGCGGATCGAATGCCCGCGCGGTTTCCAGCAGATCCAGGGTGTAGTCGGGATCGGCCTCGACGCGGGAGCGGGCGAGCGCGGCCACGGCGTCGAGCGCGTCGCGCCGGGTCGCTTCCCGCGCCGCGGTGAGCCAATCGGAATCCAGGCCGCCGGCCAGGGCTCCGCCGTAGTGGGCCACGATCGCCTCGTAGGCGTCAGCGCGGCGCTCGGCCGTGCCGGCGGTGCGGCGGCGGGTCACCGCGTCGGCGAAGGTCCAGTAGTCCACCTCCACCACGGCCGGGTCGAGCCGGTACTGGCCGTGCTCGGCTAGGACCAGCTCGCCGACGGTGCCGCGGGTGGCGATGTCGAGGGCGCGGCGGATGCGGGACAGGACGGTGCGCAGCACGCTGGCGGGATTGCGGGGCGGTTCGTTCGGCCACAGGGCGTCGACGATCGCGTCCCGGGACACTCCGCCGGGATGGACCGCGAGGAAGACCAGCAGTTCGAGCGGGCGGCTGCTCAGCTCCCCGGACAGGTCGCGCAGCTCCCCCTCGGCCTGGCGGGGGTCGGGGCGCCAATGCAGGGCCGGGGCACCAAATACCGTCAGTGCCAGCGGTGCGGGTGTCCTCGGCTCCGTGCCGGCCGCGTGCGGGCGGGGTTCCTCGCCGGGGTCGCTGGCCGGGGACGGTTCCGGCGCGGGTGGTCCCGCGGTGATCTCCAGTCGTCGCGGGTCGCCTGCGGCGTTCTGCGGCGGGGCCAGGGACGTCGTGTCCGGCGTTGTCGCTGTCTGCCGGGGCTCGGGGGCGTCGCGGGGCGGGTCGGCGTCGGCGGTGCCGCTGTCGGTGCTGTCGCGGGGTGCGGCGGTGCGGAGGAAGCCCAGGAGGTCTCGGGTCGCGGTCTCGGGCAGGGTGAAGGCACGGCTCCCGCGCAAAGGTTCGCCTAGGCCGGGATCGGTGGCCGAGATGATCCCGCCGGCGGTGACGTAGGCGGTTACCCCGGCGCGCCACTGGCCCAGCACCAGCGCGGTGAGCCCGTGCTGGCCGTGGTTGTCGAGCAGGTGCTGCAGCCGCGCCTGCTGGCCAGGGTCACCGGGTGGGGATGCGATCAGGACGACGGGCCGCGGCGGCACCGGGGCCTCGAGGGAGGCCAGGGCGGTGTCCAGGTCGGCCACCACGGTGATCGACGTCGGCAGGTCGGTGGTAGCTCCCGGCACACCGAGCAGGCGGGCCACGTCGGCGCTGGGCACGTAGACCCTGCACGTTGGCGCGTTCTCGAAGGAGTCGGCCAGGAGGGTGAGCAGCAGGGCGCGGGCCGCGGCGTAGCCGCCCGGCCCGACCAGGCCGAGCCCGTGGACACGGGCCAGGTCGAGGGCGACCTGGGTCCCCTCGCCTGCTGTGGCGGCCCCTCCACCCGCGTGAGAAGGCGTGGTGTCGAGCGCGATGTCGACCACTGATGGCAACGTCGCCGGTCCGGTGGCCCTGCCGGCGGGTGTAGCGGGGCCGATCACGCGGCGGAAACGAGGTACGAGCACCGTCAGCCGGGTCTCGTTGCCCGTCCCTTCCGGTGCGGTGCCCGAGCGCGGCGCCGGGTCTTCGCCGCCGGGTTCACGACGCTCGCGCCTGCCCGGATCGCCGGTCGCGATGTCGGTCTCGGCGTCCAGTTCGAGGTCTTCGTCATGATGCTGGGCGCGCAGATGAGCCAGGCGCAGCTGGTACACGACCGGGGCTACGGGCGGGTCGTCGTCGCGCCGGCCGCTGCCGGGCCGGTACCGAGCGTGGCGCCACCGTCGCGTGAGCACGAGCAGGGCGCTGACCGCGGCGGCCAGGCCCAGGCTGACAAACACCTCACCACTCCCCCAGCTCGCCGCGCCTCCAGCGGGCCTGGCTACGTCCGGGTCGGCGGCGGGTGTGGCGCTGGGCGTCGGGGCCGGAGCAGGCTCGGAAGGAGCTGGCGTGACCGTGCTCGGCGTCGGGGGCGCTGATTCGGTGTCGGGCGCAGAAGGCACAAATTCAGGCGGAGGCGGGGCGGGCGTCGGGCTGGTGGTGGGGAGGTGGAGGGTGTCGCCGGGGTGGATCAGGTTCGGGTTGGTCAGGGTCCGTCCGCCGGGCTGGGCGCTGCCGTGGTTGAGGGCCCAGATTTCCGGCCAGCGATCACCTTCCCCCAGGCAGCGGTGCGCGATCCGCCACAGCGAGTCGTGCACCCCGTTCTCCGGCGGGCGGACCCGTTCGATCCCGGGCTCGGCCGGAAGCCGGGGCTGTACATCGGTGACCGGTGCCGTGGACGTGGGAGCGGTGACGGCCACCTGGGCATTGCCGGCGGGGTGCGCGGCATCGGCGAGGGTGAGGGGTGCGGCGGTGGCGGTACGGCCCAGCACGGCCACGAGAAGGGCGCCGACGAGCACCGCCGCGACGCGCCGTACCGGGCCTGTCTGCCGTTTCAGGTCTGATACTCGGGCGCCGCGGGCGACGTCGGCCGCGCACGCGGCGAGGTCGAGGACGAACACCAGCCACAGCAGCCAGGCCAGGCAGGCGAGGGTGTTGAGCAGGAACCGTGGAGACATCTGCGTCATCAGCATCGTGCCGATCTCGTCCATGCCCGGCAGGTGATCCGGCAGCGGCCAGCCCACGCCGTAGATCAGCGCCCACGGCAAGCCGGCCACCAGCGCGGCCAGCACGACGGCGGCGAACAGCCCACGCATCACCCGGCCCAGCAGCCGCGCGGTGCGCGTGAGCGGCGCACGGGAGGGCATCAGCTACTCGCCGCGGCGAGGGCCACCCCGCCGTTGCTGCCGGCGGCCGGTGCGGCCGGTGCGGGCGCGGTGGGCCGGGTGGCGCGCGGTGCGGTGGCCTCAGGGGTGTCCTTGCCGGGGGTGCCGTTGTTCTTCGCGGTGCTGGGGCGTTTGCGTTTGCCGCCGCGGGCGGCCTTGGTCATCTGGTCGCGCCAGTGGGTGAGGTCAGTGGCGGGGACGTCGGTGACTGCGGCGAGCTCGGGCACGTCGATGACGTCGCCGGCCGCGGTGAGGACCTCGCCGAGCTCGCGTTCGAGGTCGGCGAGCTGCCCGGCCAGTTCGGTGTGCCGGCGGGCCAGCTCCCCGACGGTGGCCGCCGCTCGCTGGCGGCGGGCACTGCGCGCGGAGTCGGTTTCCTCCAGGCGGCGGGCGATCTCTTCGTCCGTGGTGACCATCCCGGTGTTCTCCCTTCCGTTGGCAGGCCGGTGATCAAGGCTCGATGCCGGTGACCCCGCGCTGCGGATGTGCTGCGCCCCGCCCGTGGGTGTGGATGTCGTCGATCCCGGCCAGCGACAGCAGCTGGGTCCGGTAAGTGGCGGTGACCTCGACGGTCACCGTGTCCCCGGCCACCGCCACGGTGCCGGTCGCGCCGACGCTGGACAGGTACCGCTGCGCGAGGTCACGCGCTCGCGCCGGATCGATCCGAATGGTGCCGTCGTCGCGATATGCGGCGAGGTCGAGCGCTTGGGCGCCGGCACGGGCGGCGGACTCGGCCTGCCCGCCGGCACGGACCTTGCTCGCCAGGGCGAGGCCGCCGTCCAGGCTCAGCCCGGTCAGAGCGAGCAGCCCGATCAGGAGAGCGAGCACGAACGCCGTGACCCGGCCCTCCTCCGCCCGCCACCACCGCAGATGTGCAGGCGTGCTGGACACGCGGGTGCGCAGCGAGCCCACGGGGTGAGCAGAATGTGCGGCGTGACCGCATCCGAGACCCTCGACTCTCCCGTCGCGGCCGAGGATCGTGTGACCGCATGGCACGAGGCCGCGCACGCGGTCGTCTACCTGTTGCAGGGCCGGTCGCTGCGCTACGTCACGCTGCGCCCCAGTGGCGCCGGGCGTGCTGGTTTCACCGCGGTCCGGCCCCGCCGGGCCGATCTGTCCTCGGTGGCGGTCGTCGCGCACGCCGGGCCGCTCGCTCAGGCTCGCTATGTCCTCGAGGCGATCAGCGCTGACGAATGGCTCGACGAGGGTGTGACCGTGGAAGACATCCGTCTCGGCGCCTACCTGCACGGCGGGCACGACGACCTCGCCCTGATCGCCCAAGCCCGCCAGGCCTACGGGTTCTCCGACCGCCAGCCCGATCTGTGGGCGGGGATCGCGCAGGACCTGGTCGACCGGCACTGGACCGACATCGGCCGTATCGCCGAAGCGTTGGTCGAGCGCCGGACGCTGACCGGCGCCCAGCTCCGCGCCTGCGTTCCCGGGCTCCCGCTCGCGCGCTGACAACGTCATCAGGCACCACCCGGCCGGGCCTGGGACCGGTAGGTGTCGACGACTTCGCTGGCGGACGAGACCAGGGTCTTCCCGCCGGGAACACCGAGCAGGACGGCCTGTCCGAAGTCCACGGTGCAGCGCACCTGCACGGTCACCGCACTGGCAGGAGCCAAGGTGCCGGACATCGTGGTCGTCACGTCGCGGCACACCACGCCCGCTTGGGCCAGCGCGGCGCCGGCGGTGTCGCGGGCGGCGGCGGCAGCGGCGGGTGTGGTGCGGTGCAGGGTGGCGGCGCGGGCGGCCTGGTGGGCAGCGCCGTCGAGCCGCAGCCGCGCGTCGACACCGCGGTGCACCACCACAGCGGTGAAGACCAACAGCATGACCAGCACCGGCGCCAGCAGGACAGCTTCGGCTGTCACCGAGCCGCGCTCGGCACTCCACCAGGCCCGTGCCCCTGCGACCTGTCGGTTTTCTTGCCGCGTCACGACTGCCCCTCCCCTGCCGGGCCGTCGGCACCGGGCGGACTGGTCGTCGCACGGTGAGGTGGCAGCAGCGTGAGCCGGGGCCACTCCACAGGTGGACGCTCCCAGGGGAATTCCCCTGCCTGGGCGAGGTCGCGGGCCGCGGTGACGTGAGCGAACACGTTCTGCGGCAACGCTTCCGCGGCGCCGGCCAGGCGGCGCAGCTCGTCGCGGCCGGGCAAAGCGGCCAGGACACGATCGGTGCGGCGGGTCAGGTCGGTGCGCCGTAGTTTCGCTTCCCACGCGCGGGTCAGCAGCAGGCAGCCGCGCAGATGCCGGGCGACCTCGGCCAGGTCGTGGTCGATCGTGCAGGCCACTTGGCGTACCGCGGCCACCAGGTCCTCGCCGGCGTCGGGATCGGTGGCGAGTTCCTCGGCGAGGACACGCGCGTCACGGCCGCGGTCCAGACAGCACAATGCCTCCCACACCACCCGGTGCGCCTCACCGGGCAGAGCGGGGTTGATCCAGGCGCGGGCCGGTGTGCGGTGCAGCTCGTCGACTCCGGCCAGCAACTCCCGCACCAGCCTCGCGGTATCGGCCCCGAGGTCGGCGAAATCCCTGCTGCGCCAACCCTCGCCGCGGCGCAACCGGGTACGGGAAGTATCACCGTGCGGCCCCCGTCCCTCGCGGGCCGCGCACGTAGCGCGCCATCCGGCGAGCACGACGATCAGGACCACGGCGGTGAAAATGAACTTCCCGGCGAATCCGTTTCCCGCCACCAGCGCGAATCCCACGACAGTCGCCCCGGCCAGTCCTTTCAGGACAGTGCCCGGTCGGACCGCGGCGAGGACCTGCCGGCGCTGCCAGTGGCGCGCGGTGACGGTGGGATGAAGCAGCACGGTGTCCGGCCCGTCCGGGAATACGCCGTCGAGCACCGGCGAATGGCTGAGGTTACCCATCAGGAGACTCCTGTCGATCTCGCACCAGAAGCTGGCTCTGGATAAGGAAAAGTCAGGGTGCTGTGTCCGTATCAGGCACGAAGCGCTCGACCTCGCCGGCGGTTTCGGCGTGCACGTGCAGCTGCACACCGGGCAGGACCGCGGCGGCCTCGCCACGGACACTCACCGCAACCGAGGTCGCGTCACGGACGACGGTGAGCCGTGGGTCGCGCAGCGGGCTGGCGGCGAGGTCGTCGAGCAGCCGCTGCCCCGCGGCGTGTCCGGCGCCGGCGGTGCCGTGCTGGACGCGGGCCGCGGCCAGGGCTTGCGAGGCGGCGGCCTGGGCGACATGAGTGGCGTGGGACCACACGGCGAACTGGATGATCGCCAGCAACGCCAGCAGCAGCAACGGTGTCGCGATGACCAGCTCGACCGTGACCTCGCCCCGGTCCCCGGACAACGCTCGCCGGACACGGCGAGCCAGCCGGCTGCGAGGCTGTCTCGGTGAGGGGTTTCGGGCCGGCATGGTCAGCCAATCCCGAGGTTGATCGACGTGGCCTTCGCGGTCAGTTTCGCCACGATGATCGCGATGATGGCGATCGCGGCGATGGCCATCAGGGCGGTGATGATGACGGTGGTGGTGATTTCACCGCGCTCGGGTTCGGCTCGCAGCACGGCGATCCTCGCCGAGACCACTGTCCATATCGTACGGACGTATTGCTTCATGGTTCCTTCTTTCGTTTCTGTGCAAGGCTTTTTCGCCGCGACTCCACGCGGACCTAAAGCCCGTTGAGGACCTGAATGA
This sequence comes from Amycolatopsis sp. lyj-112, assembly GCF_046549055.1. Taxonomy (NCBI): domain Bacteria; kingdom Bacillati; phylum Actinomycetota; class Actinomycetes; order Pseudonocardiales; family Pseudonocardiaceae; genus Amycolatopsis; species Amycolatopsis sp. lyj-112. The sequence goes on from NZ_JAJPWS010000007.1 coordinate 54,863, forward strand.
CAGCGGGATAGGCGATGAATCCCAGGAAACCGAGGAACAGCAGCGTCACCGGCAGGGCCATGCGTTCGGTGGCGGCCTGGGCGTCGGTTTCGGCGTCGGTGACCTGATGGGTCCGCAGCGCTTGGGCTTTCGCCGCCAGGGACGCACGGACGCGAGCGCCTTCGGTCCCGGCCAGGGAGATCGACGCGGCGAGCTCGGCGAGCTCAGTGATGTCGAGTTCCTCGCCGAGCTGGCGCAGCGTGGCCCAGGGGGTGGTGCGGGTCAGCTGGGCGGCGTGCAGTGCGCGGCGGATCTTGTCGAACGCCGGCCCTGTCCCGACGGCCGCGGCGTCTCCGAGGGCCGCCTCGACCCCGGCTCCCCCGGCGAGGGTGATCCATACGAGGTCGAGGAAAGCGGACAGGGCGTCGCGGAACTCGCGCCGCAGTCGGGTGCCTTTGGTGCGGACGTCGAGATCCGGGGTCACGAACCCGAGTGCGGCGAGCCCGAGCCCGGCCAGCAGCGGCACCTCGATCCCCAGCGATAGCCCGCCCAGAGCCAACAGGGCTTGCAGCAGCCACGGGGCCAGCAGCCCGGCCACGGCGAGCACGGCTTTCGACGCCAGATGGGTATCGACACCGCGGCCGGTGACCCGCAGATCGGCTGTGGTCTTCGCGCTGGGCGGGCCGAGCATCCGAAGCCCGGGGGCGAAGACCCGGCCCCAGGTACGCACCCAGCCGGCATCTGCGGCCATCACGATCGGCGTGGGCGGCGGGCCCGAGCTGACCTGGGCGAGCTGGTCGCTCAGCGCGGGGTGCGGTGGCACAGCCCAGGTCAGCAGCAGCCACAGCCCGGTACCAGCACCGGCGCCGAACACCAGAGCGGGAATCATCAGCGCTCACCTCCGCCGACAGTCGCGTCACTGCGGTCTCGCGCTCCGGTGGGCTGCGGGGTGTCCAGGGCGAGCACCCTGCTCTGCCGGCCGCCGGTCGCGATCCGGGCGAGCCAGGCGAACCCGGCGGCGAACAAGCCCCCGATGAGCAGCAGGACGATTTGGCCGGTGGCGGTGTTGTAGACGTCGAGGTAGGCGCGGTTGAACACCACGACCCCGACAGCGAACGCGAGGGTGGTGGCGACGATGCCCCGCACTGAAGTGCGGGTCCGCGCGCGGCCGGTCTCGACGCGCATCCGCATCGCGGCCTGCTCGCGGGCGGTGACGGCCAGGGAGCCGAGCAGGTCCCCGAGCTGGCGTGCCTGGTGCTCGGCCGCGAGCACGAGGGCGGCGAGGACGAGGTCCGCGGTCGGGTCGTCCAGCTCGCGCGCCAGCGTGCGCAGGGCCGGCGCCAGGCGCTGCCCGCTTTCCAGCCTCGCGGTGAGAGCCGCGACCTCGCCGCGGATAGCCGCGGGCGCGAGCGGGGCGGTGGCGAGGATGGCTTGCTCAAGCCCCGCCGCGGCGGACAGGACGTCGCGCAGCATCTCCGTCCACGACGCGATCGCCTCGATCCGCGCGACCCGGCGGGCGTGGGCACGGTCCGGGCCCACCAGCCGGGGCAGGAACCACACCGCCGCCGCGGCCACCACCGCGCCCACCACCCACCCAGTCACAGCCCCGGTCAGCACGCCCGCGCCGACCGCCACGACCAGGCGCGGCAACGCCTGGCCGTGGCCTGCCCGGCCACGGACGGCACGACACAGCCCGCGAGTCCGCGAGAGTGCCGATGTCGCGGGGGTCCGGCGGCAGGCGGCGGCGATCAGCAGCACGCCGAGGGCAGCACCCAGCCCTAAGACGGCGGCGACGATCGTGGTGGTGTCGATGCTCATGGTGTCCACCACCCCTCCGGCCGGGCCAGCAGGTCCGGGTCGAATCCGGCGGCGATCAGGTCGTCGAGGGTGTCGGTGCGCAGTGCCCCGGCCACCGGCATGGCACGGCGGTCCGGGCCGCGGCGGTAGACCTCGTTGGAGATCACCGCACCGTCCTCGGCATCGACGACCTCGCGGACCGAGGCGATCACCCGCGTCGTCCGGTCGGCGGCACGGTCGAGGTGCACAACAAAATGCACCGCTGAGGCGACGAGCAGCGCGGTGGCCTCGAGTGGTAGCCGTTCCGGGCCTTGGGCGGCGTAGGAGGCGAGGCGGGTGAAGGCGATCTTCGAGCTGGAGGCGTGCAAGGTGGCCATGGAGCCGTCGTTGCCCTGGGACATGGCGTTGCACATCGGGATGACCTCGGCGCCGCGGATCTCGCCGACGATGACGCGGTCCGGGGACATGCGCAGACCCCAGCGGACGAGTTCGGCTTGGTCGATCGCGCCCTCGCCCTCGACGTTGGGTTCGCGCGATTGCAGGGCGGTGACGTCGGCGTGCAGCTCTGGATCCCGGTCGAGGCCGAGTTCGAAGGCGTCCTCGACGGTGACGATCCGCTCGAGCGGGTCCATTTCCGAGGCCAGGCCCCGCAGGAGGGTGGTTTTCCCGGCGCCGGTGCCGCCGGTGATCAGCACGTTCTTCCGCGCCCGGACCATCGCGCGTAGGAACCGCTCCAGACCGACATCGAGGGTGCCGCGGCGGCGCAACTGCGGGAGGGTGGCGGTGAGGTAGCCGTGCCGGCGGATCGTGCACGCCGTCACCCCGCCCGCCGTCAAGCCGAGGACGGCGAAGAGCCGTTCGCCGCCGGGTAGTTGCAGGTTGAGTGCGGGGCTGCCGCGGTCGAACCGGCGCTCCTCCGACGACGCACGGGCGGCGAGGGTGCGGATCAGGTCGGTGAGTTCCACGTTGGAGGAGGCCACGGGGGCGACCTGGGCGCGGCGACCGTCGGTGTACTGGACGAACACCCGGTCGTAGCGGTTGACCGCGATCGTCTCCACCGACGGATCCGCCAGCAGAGGCTGCAGCCCGCCCAGACCGAACACCTCGTCCAGCACCTGCTCGACGACGCGCTGCTCGGCCGCCGAGTCCACCAGGGCGCGTCCAGCGAGAAGTTCGGCCTCGCTGTGTGCGGCGACCGCGGTATCGAGGACCTCGCGGCCGATCTCGCGGCGCCGGGCCACGCTCAACCCACCGCCGCTGGTAAGGGACATGGTCTCGACCCGGCCGGGCAGGTCCGTGGTCAGCGCCTGCCGGAGCTGGGCGCGCAACCGTTGCTCGGCATCCTCCGGGCCGGTCTCGGCGAAAGGCGCTGCGGGGTGATCGGTCTGAGTCATGCGAGTGGTTCCTTCCCGGCAGTGCTGGGCTGATGACCGTTGCTCCGCAGATCACTGACCTGCGGCGGCGTGGACGCCGGCCGGAGCGTGGGCGGCCTGTGTCCGGGCGGGGCGATGAGCACGCCAGCGGGCTGGCGCACCTGCTGGGCAGGCACACCCGGCACGCCGGCGGGCATGGTCGCCGGTGGCGCGGCGGTGGGTCTGGCGGGTTCGGCCAGGGTGCGGGCGAGAGCGGCGGCGTGGCGGGCAAGGCCACCGCGATTGCCGCGACGGCGGACCGGTGGCGGCCGGTGCCCGGTCAGGGTGGCGGCAGCGACCGGGTCGTGCGGGAGACGCCCGATCGCGGGCACCCCCAGCTCGCGCTCCACATCCACGGTCGGATAGCCCTCGCCGGTCAGCAGCAAGCCGGGACGTGGCGTCCAGCGGGCCAGCTCGCCCAACCGGGCCGCGGCGTGGGCGAGGTCATCGCCCTGGGTTCTGGTCACCAAAATCAGCGCATCGGCGCAGCGTGCGATCGCCTCGGCCGGTGATCCGGGATCCACCCGGCCGCAATCGGCGAACACCACCACACCCGATTCGCTGGCCACGGCGGGCAGCAGCGGCCCGTCCGGGGCAGTGGCCAGGGTCGACAGCGCGGCGCGGGCGTGCGCGCTACCTGGCGGGGCCACCAGCGCGCGGGCGCCGCCGGGCAAGGCCTGGGTGTGGTTCCACACCACCGCGGGATCGCGGGTGCGACGCGCGGCGGCGGCGAGGCTGACCAGCCCCGGCGTGGCCGGCAGGCCGAACCGCATCGCCAGATCACCCCCTGCCGGGTCGACCTCCGCGACCAGACGGCGGGTGCTCTCGGCGTGCGGCCACGTCACGGCCAGCGCGACAGCCAGGGTGGTCACTCCCGGCGAACCTTTCACCGAGCACAAGGCGATCAGCATCACCGCTCACCGCCCGCGGGTTGCATCACCAGCGCGAGCTGCCCGGCCGGGACCTGCGCCAGCTGCGACGCCCCGCTCGTGTCGAGATCCAGCGACACCACCGAGGTCTGATCCGTTCCCGCGGGCGCGACGCCGACGACCGTGGCCCGCCAGGAGGTTCCCGGCGCCTGACCTCGTCCGGTGGTCGAGGTTCCGGTCGCGGCGGCGGTGACAACGACAGCTACCGGGGCACCGGCAGCGAGTTCCGGCGGGAACTGGCCGGGTTTGACCCCGACCGCGACCACCGCCCGGCCTGCCGCCGGGATCGCGGCAGCGCCCACCGCCTCCGGGATCAGCAGTGCTCCGGCGCCGAGGCTGGTCGCCATCGGCCGCCCCAGCACGCTCGCCGCCTGATCCGCCCGGATCAGGGCTACGCCCGGCGCGGCGGAAACATCGATGCCGCGCAAGTCCGCAGGCGTCAGCACATGGCCAAGCGGGACCGGCTGCGCCAGCGCCAGCACCGGGACTCGGTCCTGGGTGCTGGTGGTCCACCACACCGCGCCCCCGACGCACAGCACGACCAGCAGCACCCCTGCCACCAGGTGCGGCAACCGGCGCCGGCGACCTCGGTGCGGAGCCGACCTCGACGGCGAACCCGAGGAATCCAGCCACGACACCGGTCGTGCTTCACCGGTCGCGTTATGGCCACGTGCGGGACTATCGGTACTGGTCACGAGAAACCCCTCCAGGCATAGCTCAACCGCACCACGCATTCACCTGGCGAGAAACGCCGCCACGAATACACGGTCAGGAACGAAAGGAAACGAAATCGACTGATTCAGTGAGGAAAAGCCATTCCGGCTTAGCCAGTGCCCAACGCTTGGGCTTCGACGACCCGGAAAGACGCTGATCCGCTGGTGGTCATGTCCGGGAACGTGCCCGACGCCCCGGCACCAGACCACGTGATCCGCCACGACACGGTCGCCAGGGCGGGAAACCGCTCACCCGGCGCGCCAGCCGACGATCGCTGGTAGGTGTGGCCGCAGTCGGGCGACGCCGTCTGCGGATCCCTGTACGCGGGGAACGGCGTGCCCGGTCCGGTGCAGGTCACGGTGTTCCCGTCGCCCATCGCCCAGGACACCGAGATCGGGGTCGCGGTCGCGGTGACCGACACAGCAGGTACTGATGCCGTCGCGGATTTCGGCTGCCACATCGCGCGGTCCAGCCACAGCCACGTCGGCAGCTGCACCAGCTGCGTCCCAGCCGGGCTTGACGCAATCACCGGACTCGGCAACCGCAATTGCGACCGCGCCTGTTCAGCCAGCTCCGCCGGTGACGGCAGCGGCGCCGCTCCGGGAGCCTGGCCATTCGGAAACCACACCGGTGCCCGGTAGAGCGCGTCCCGCATACCCTGACCGGAACATTGGTAGACGTACCACCCGCCCCCCTGTCCCGGAACTTGTGCCAGCAACGGGCCTTCAAGCCGCGACCGAGAGAGCGATACGAACTGCGCACCACCAGAACCCGAGGGGCGAGGGTGATAGCTGACCGTCTGCACACCGTTCTCCGGTGGCTGGTAGTCGCTGCGCACGTACGAGCAATCCGCTTGGTTGCTCTCGCCGCCGACGATCCGGTCACCGGGCGGAGGAGCCGGAGTGCCCGGCCTGTCTCCTTGCGATTTCGGCTCGCCGGGGCGCGGTCCCGGATTCGGTGCGGGGGCACCGCGACCACGTTGTCCAGCGCCGAGCTCGCATCCGGCGTACGAGCTTCGACCGCAGTCGACCTCGCCATACCAGTCGCTTGCCAGGGCGGGCACGACGCTCGCGAAAATCGCAGCGGAGGTCAGTATGGCCAGGGTTCCCATCCGTCTGGCTGTCAACATGTTCCGTTCCCTTCCACAGCGAACCGGGTCACCCGCCAGGAGCTGTCGACGGCCAGCTTCACCTCGGCGTTGATCAGGTGCTTGCCGCCGGGCTCGCTATCGGCGAGCTGGCCGTTGTCCGCGCGGTATTTCAACCAGTTGCTGGCGTCCGAGCAGTCGCGGATCATGACGGTTTTCGGCGTGTCGTGGGGTTCGACGGACTGCACGACGGGGATGTTGACCGGCTTACCTTTGGTGATCAGGCCGTTGTAGTGATCGGCGTACATCTGGCGCGACAGCAACGACAGCGCGTCGCCGGTGGCGTGGTCGGCCAGCCGGGGTGACTGCCAATCGGACGTGGTCGCCACGGCGGCGACGTCCTCCCACATGCCCACGTAGGCGGTGGTGGCCTTCTGCTTGGCGATGTCGGCAGGCGAGCTAGCCGTGGTGCTGGGGGGTGGTGGCGGTGCCGGCGTCGAAGACGTCGGGGCTACGCCGTTGTCTGAGCTGCAGGCGCTCATGCTCAAGCCGAGTCCGGTCGCGATGGCAAGGGTGGTTAGGACGAGGCGGGTGCTGCGGTAGTGGGTCATCACGGTCCCCCGGTTCGTCGACGATCGCTGGTCAGGGTGGGCAAGCGACGCCGTGACACTTAACGGCGGTGAGCTCGTCTCAAGACCGACTTTCGTGGCGTCGGCTTTCTGGGCGACCTCGTCGGAATGAAGTTCACCCATTGGTTTGACAGCAGGTCGGTCTGGAAATCGGGCGGGCAGGATGGCGTAAAGGGTGATCACACGAGGGCTGGAGGAGTCGTGCAGCTGACGGCGAGCAGCTGGTGGTGGAGTGGCAGTGCTGCCGCCGCCGGCCTGGTGCTCGGTGCAGCAGCGAGCGGGCTCACGCGCCGATTCCTGCGACACGGGCGGACACTGGCCGGGGCGTGGTGGTTCGGCGCAGTGCTCACGGCCGCCGCCCTGGGGTTGCTGGGCTGGAGAGTGGGAGCCCACGGTGAGCTCGCTGTCTATGGATTCGTGGCCGTGTTGGGGGTTCCCTTGGCGGTGATCGACTGGCGCGAACACCGGCTGCCCCGCGTATTGATGTGGCCGCAGCTTGCCGGCGCCGTGCTGGGGTTCGCGATGTTGTGCTTGACCCGTCACGACCCCACCTCGGGTGTTCGAGCGCTTGCCGCACTCATCGCGGCGAGTGGGCTGTTCCTGATCCTCGCCGTCGCCACCGGCGGAGGTGTCGGGGCCGGCGACGTCAGCGCCGCCGCGGTAGTCGGTCTGGTGACCGGGTGGATCGGCTGGGCCCAGGTCGCCGGAGCACTGCTGACAGCCTCGCTGCTCGCGTTGGTCATGGCCGCTGCGCCCGGCGTCGCACGCCGTGATGACGACGGCGCCACGATGATGCCGTTCGGGCCGTGTCTCCTGGTGGGCGCGCTGGTCATGGTGCTGGCAAGCGGATAGAACGCCCTCGCCAGGCGCGGTCGCTGCGTGGGTATCTGGTGTGCCATCGTTCTTCCTCCCTGCTTGACGACACTGATAGCGGGTGAGGCCTTACCGGTTGATGGGGTCGCCGGGGTGGCGCTTGAGGGGGAGGAGCGCCACCCCGGCGGTACTTCCGCCATTCCCCGACACACCGACGGAATTGCTTGTAGTTGAGCGGTTAGTTAGAGCGGCGTGACGGGCCAAGCTGGGCGGCGAGCCTGGTCTCCCGCCACGCCGCGTCCGGGGCCGGATCCCCCGGAGCGCCAGAACTATCGCCGCCGATCAGCAAGTCCAGGGTCGACGATGACGATTCTGGCGAGTCTTGATCACACCGGGCCGTAGTAACCCGGAATGCAGCGGGTGCCTCCGTTCCACCAGGCGCCGATCACCCGCCATCTGATGACCGGTTGGAGGTTGGTAGTTCCGGGCCCGACGCAGTAGCGGAAAAGGTCGCCCCAGAAATCCTCGACGTCCAGCATCACGGTGGAACCTGTCCCGCCATCGCAGTGCCGATACTTCCCCCAGCCGAGATACCCGCATCCCTCGCTGACGGTGACGGGACCTCGAGACGCTGCTTCTACTGCTGTGGCAACGTTTGCCGTCGCGCCCGATCCTGCGACGGCGAGTGCGGCCACCGCTCCGGCGAGGCCATACCGAATTTTCCGAGTTCGCGAAATACTAATCATGTCCTCAACTCTCAGGCTTAGTGGTCGGCAACAATGGAACAACGAACCTCATGGCAGCCTGCAGATCGGCGAATTCCATGTAGAGAAGTTGAGTTGTTCTGCTATTGACTATCCACCACCGCGAGGTGAGCGGGAACCCGTCAAGTGAGCACAACGTTGTCCCGATTTTGTGTTGATCTTGTCCCGATCCTGTCAAGACCGACATGATTTTCATTAACCGTGGCTGCCGCGCGACACAGGATATGCATCGAAGCACCCAGCGATGGAAACACTTGAGCCCAGCCAGATCCATCCCGACGGTTCCCTCTGAAGATCAGGAATCATGACTTGTTCAGGCAGCGCAACAAAGCGCGCAATCGCGTTCAATCGCGATAATGACAGATTACCGTGCCCTCACTGATGGGCGCAGACCTGAATCAGGGGTCGAATTCTTTTCTATCCGGTCAGATTTCCGCGCAGCGCGGCGCGCGCACGGATTTCGTGTGCCCGCGAGTCGCGGACACTTTCCAGAATGTCAGCAGCTTGTTCGTAGGCGGCACTGGCCTGCGGACGAAACCCTAAAGCGGTCAAGGTGTCGGCTCGCGCGATCAGGGTGTCGGCGAGATTCCATCGCTGCCACGGACGCTGTCGAAGGGAGGCCGCGGTATCAAGGTGTGCAAGCGCCGCTCGGTGTTCGCCGCGGCGAAGCAGCAGGACGCCGAGGTTGTGGTTCGCGAGACTATGGATGCCGTCAGAGTCGATACTCCGAGACAGGCTAAGCGCGTCGCGCGCGGTGTCGAGAGCACGCTCGCGATCTCCGGCGTCATGTCGAGCGAGAGCTAGTGCTGCCCGGTTCATGGTGATGCCGATGCTGTGATGAAGTGCCTGGAACTGGTTGTCCGCCGCCTGGAAGTGGGCGATCGCGTCGCCGTGCTGTTGGCCGTCGGAGAGGGCGAGAGCTAGGCCATGCGCGGTCCATGCCGCTGGCAGCTCATCGCCGAGTTCGGCGAAGAGTTCGAGAGCTTGAGTGAGGTGCGAGATGGCTTCGGTTGTGCGGCCGAGGTCGCGCTCGGCCCAGCCGAGGACTTGCAGGCTACGAGCGATTCCTTGTGTGCTTTCCGCTGCGGTCGCGGCATCGAGTCCGTCGTTGGCAGCGATGAGCCAGTCTGTCCACCTTCGAGTGATTGCGAAGTATGGCAGGAAGGCTGTCGGCAGGATCCACAGAAGGTCCTTCGCGAGATGACTGCGCGTGTTCTTCCCAATCTGCAAGGCGGTCGCGACTTCCGTGTCGCACCAGGACATCGCCTCGTCAAAGCCGAGCTTGCCCTGCCCGACGTCCGCGAACAGACTGCTGATTGCCGAGTCACGCCAGTTCGGGATGAGCGAGTTGTTGGCGGAAAGCGCTCGTGCGGTGTACCACCTGAGAACCCGGTCTTGCGCCATCTCGACATCCCGAAGGTGTTCCTCGACCAGCGCGCGCTGAAATGCATACGCCCGCAAGAGGTAGTCGATGCTGTAGCGGCCTCCTGCGACGGGATTTACTAGGTTGGCCTGCCGAAGCAGCGTGAGAAGTGACTCCGCGAGGTCGGGTTCAATGTCGGCGAGTACAGCAGCGGAATCCGCGCTGACGGTGCAGCCGGGGCTGATCCCCAGCAGACGGAACAACCGGGCCGCTGCCGGCGGCAGCGCGAGGTAGGACAGGTCGATTACGCCATGAATGTTGACCGTGGGATCCGGCGATGTGAACAGGTCGAGCCGGTGGCGGTCGGTCGCAAGGCGGTCGGCCATCTTGCCCAGGGTGCAGTCGGGACGCTGCTGGAGGTGTTCCGCGGCGATCAGGACCGCCATGGGCAACCGCCCGCAACGCCGTACGATCGATTCCGCCGCCACGGGGTCCACGGCGAGCCGATGACGGCCGGCGCGGCTGGCGAGCAGAGCCAGTGCGTCGGCGACCGGCAAGGCGGGCAAGTCGATAGATAGGCCACCGGTCCGCAGCAGCAGGCTGGATTGGTGCTCGCGGCTGGTGACAACGACGACGCTGCCGCCTCCAGGTAGCAAGTGACGCACCTGGCTGTAGTCGGCGATGTTGTCGAGGACGACGACGGCGGGACGCTCGGCGAGGATCGATCGGAAGCGGGCGGTCCGCACTTCGAGCGTGCCGTTCAGGTCCGCCTGGCCGGCACCCAGGGCCTGCAAGAAGCCGTCCAGAACCTCCTCCGGCGATCTAGGCACACCAGGGCCGAGCCCGCGCATGTCAGCAAAAAGGCAGCCACCAGGGAATCGATCAAGGATGCCGGTGACCCAGTGCACGGCAAGGGCCGTTTTCCCAACCCAGAAACTTCCCTCGATCACGATCATGCGGGTGCCCCCGCTCGCCGGGTCCGCGAGTGCGGCGTCCATCGCCCGCAAGGTGTCGGCGCGCCCGACGAAGCCCGGGACATCAGCGGGCAGCTGCATCGGTTTGTCACCACCGACGGAACCTTCCGACCGCTGCTGCGCGGCGAGGCATTCGAGTTGCCCACTCGCGTCGAGGACAGCGTCGATCTGGCGAACGACCTCAGGCAGAAGAGGCCGGTGGCCGTGGAGCAGTTTGGATAAGTAGCTTGGGCTGTAGCGGGCTTTTGCGGCCACGTCACCCAGGCTCATTCCCCGCTCGCGACGCAACCGGTGCACCGCCTCGGCAAAGCCGTTGATGTGTCGCATCTGCGTCTCCCCATCCGCAGAGCAATCGACCGCGCTAGTCGCGGGCCGCTCTTGCCCCGCTGCGCCGGGATGAGCCCGGCCATTCCACGCGTACTGGCACCATTGAGGTCACCATCGGCCTCCGTCCGACCGTCAAGGTCTGCGTCTTCCTACTCCACCTGGGTGGCGAACTTTCTCCTCAGTTGAGGCGTCGTAGATCCGAGACTATTCTCAGCAGAAAGCTGATTTCAACTGACGAGAAAGTGATCACCCGATCGGGTGTCTCACCAGAGAAGACACAGTGGTCGTCTTGGAGGCCTAGGTGGAAGGGCAAGCGAAGCGAACGCTAGCCGCGAAGCTGAATGATCTCTTCGCCGCGACGAAGCGATCCGACGGCAGAGAGTGCACCAACGAGCAGGTCGCTGCCGCTCTTATCGCTGGTCAGCACGTAAAAAAGGCATCTCACAGCTATATCTGGGGGCTGCGTAACGGCACGAGAGACAACCCCACGCGGGGTTACTTGCAGGGGCTCGCCGCTTTCTTCGAGGTTCCAGTCGGATATTTCTTCGATGACGACGAAGTGGTACGGCAAGTCGATCAGCGGCTGGAAGCGCTGAAGGTCGAGCGCGCGAAGCTGGACAACCTCTCCGGGGACAAGGAGATACAGCTCCTGGCGATGCGCGCCGGCCAGCTGTCACCCGAACGACTGAAGCTGGTGAAGGACATGCTCGACCTCGTCTACCAGCAAGAACAGGCTGAGAGGCGTTCTCCACCCGATGGAGGGCATCCAGGCGGCTAACACGGACCGCCCCGGCGGGTTCTGCGATGCTGCCCGAAGCCAGAAGCGTGAAGGGAGGGTACGGGTGTCAGAACGGCGCATTCGCCGGCAGTGCCGCGAGATGCTGAGCAAGCTCGACGTTCGCCCGCCCCTGGACGTCGCGGAGCTATGCCGTCAGATGGGCGAGATCCGCGGCAAACCGATTCGTCTGGTTGCTCACCCCATTCCCGTTCCCGGACCCTTCGGCATGTGGATCTCCACCAGCGAGACGGACTACATCCTTTTCCAGAAGGAAACGTCCAAACGGCATCAGGACCATATCGTTCTGCACGAACTCGGGCACATCCTCGGCGGCCATCAAGGCGCCCTCGACAACGACGTCCTTCCCGACGGGTTCCCGACACCGGGCACGCATTCCCTGAGCGAGCAATATCCCGACATCGGCCACGACGCAGTGAAACGGGCGCTCCGCAGGACCGCCTATGACACCGACCACGAACGGGAGGCCGAAGCAGTCGCGACCATCATCCTCGAATGGGCTTCCATCCTGAACATCGCTGCTCCTCGGCCCTCTGACGGCGCCGCACGCGGCATGGACACCGCTCTCGGCGCTCGAATCGGCTGGCTATGAGCTGGGTCATCAGCATCGCACTGATCAGCTGTCTCCTCGGCGGCCTCGTCTGGAAGGGCTACCAGCTCAGCCGACAACCCTGGAATCTTCCCTTGCGAGGCATCGTCGGCTTCCTCGCCTTCGCCCTTGTCGGGCGCATATTGCGTGACGTCGTCGGCGACGCCTCGCTCGTGCGGGGAGGACCGGTGTGGTCCGCGGTCGCTTGGCACGTCCCCACGTCAGCCGCCGTGCTCTCGCTGCTGTTCTTCTTCGACGCGGCGACGCTGCCACGGCAGGTGGTCAAACGCCGCGCTCGCCGTAATGTGCTGGTTCTTCTCGCCACCGAAGTCATTATGATCGGTACGGCCGCCTTGGCACCGGGGTCGCGGTCTGTGCCGCATATGTCGGTCATCTACTTCGCCGCGAACCTCTTCATGGGCTGCGCGCTCGCCGCCTGTGCGATCTCGGCCCTGCGCTACGCCCGCCAGGCCGAGCGGCGGCTAGCCCTGGGACTTCGCGTCGCGGCTGTCGGCTTCGCGCTGACGGCTTTGACCAGCGGGATCTTTGCCGCGATCGACGTCGAATACTGGGTCACGAGAACCCTATTCGTGGACATCATCGGCGTAAACGGGACGCTGTCCTTCACCGGCATCGTCGCGATCGTGATAGGCCTCCTCTATCCGGCAGCCCGCATGCGACTGACCGCCATCCGTATCTGGTGGCGCCAACGCCGCGCATACCACGCACTCGGCCCACTGTGGACAGCCCTGCACCGCGCGTTCCCCGAAGACGAGTTCCTCCGCGCCTCCACCACACCGTGGGACTCTCTTCGCGTGTGGGACGTACACCGGCGCTACTACCGCCGCATGATCGAATGCCGCGATGGGCTCGTCCGGATCAGCCCCCGCGTAGCGGAACTCCGCGAGCGCCACCCGGCAACCACACCGCTGGCAGACCTCATCACCGAAGCTCTCCAGAACTCCCCTGCCGACCTTGGCGAGCAACGACAGGCGATCCCACTTGCGATTCCGGACATCGACTCTCCGCACGACGAGGTAGACGAACTCGTAGAGCTCTCCCGCGCCTTCGCACAAAGACACCTCACCGCAGCAGGAAGGACGTCGTGACCCACCACGCGATCATCGTCGGCGGCGGCATCGCGGGATCCGCGGCCGCCATAGCGCTGCGCAAGGCCGGAATCACTGCCGACCTCTACGAAGCTCGCCGCGACGGGGGCGACTACACCGGCGCCGCACTACGCCTTCCGCGTAACGGCCTTAACGCGCTGCGCGCCATCGACGCACACGACGTCGTCACCGACATCTCCTACCCCGTCGCCAACACCGAACTCAGCTCAGGAACCGGCCGCCACCTCGGCACGGTGTCCTTCACCGGCAACGGGCAAAGCGAGACCCCTCGCACGATGCCACGAGCTCGCCTCGCCCGTGCTCTACGCAATGCGGCGGCCGACCGCGGAGCGACCGTCTCCATGAACAAACGTCTGGTAGCCGTGGACACCCGCTCTGGCGGCGTCATAGCCACCTTCGACGACGGATCCACTGCCGAAGGCACCGTGCTCATCGGCGCAGATGGCCTCAACTCCACTACCCGGCGGCTGGCTTTCCCCGCCGCAGCAGAACCCCGCTATGCCGGCACCCACCTCGTCTACGGCTACGCCCCCGCGAACGCCACCGCTCCCCCTTCGCCGGACGCCTTTCACATCTACTGGGGGAAGAAGGGAACTTTCGGTTACACAACCGCAGCCGGCGACATCTACTGGTACGCCAACATCGCCTCACCAGAACCACTGCCAGCAGACGAACCGCGCGACACCGAAGTCTGGCGCAAACGCCTCACGAGGCTGTTTCGGCACGACCGCACGCCAGCTGCGAACATCATCCGAGCCGCGAACGTCATCTTGCCCTCCAACACGCGCACGCTCGACACCATGACGACGTGGCATACCGACCGCATCGTTCTCATCGGCGACGCGGCACACGCCGTCCCGCCGGCCACAGAGCAAGGTGCCGCGCTCGCTATCGAAGACGCCGTGGTCCTAGCCCAAAAACTCCGCGACAGCCAGGAAACAACACCAGCACTCGAAGTATTCGAAGCCACACGCCGCGAAAGAGTCACCCAGGCCGGAGCGAGCCGCCGCAGCCGCACAAAACACCGTCGCGGCACACCGCGCTGGATCGAGCAACGAAGCCGCGACCGCAGAATCGCCCAGGCAGTTCAAAGCGGCGCCATGAATCCAGCAGCATGGCTACACGACCACCAGATCGCCTGGCATGAGGTAACCAACCATAATTAACTGGCCGGTTTCTGCGCCGACCGAGACCTTACGGAGTCCGACCGAACTCAGCGTATTGCACTGGACCGTCGAGAAGTGCCCGATGAGCCAGTTCGACTCGGCGAGCCATTGACGGGCGAAGGCGTTTTTTGGCAGCGTCAGCGTGGAGAAATTCGAATCGACTAACCTCGTCGACTGCTGGCCGAATTGCCGCAGTTTGTTCTGCGCTAAGCACACCGCCGTCGAAGATGAGCTGAATGCTGTCACGCCAGACGCCGTGAGTCGGCATCCAGTCGATGAGTAGCAGTCGGCCGATCTGTAGGTCGATGCCAAGTTCTTCACGGACCTCGCGGTAGCAAGCAGCTAGCGGCGATTCCTCATCTTCAACCAGGCCTCCGGGAATGTCGAGGAACGGCTTGTAGGTCGGCGAGATGAAGAGCACACGTCCCGCATCGTCACGGATGAGAACACCTGCAGCCACATTCTTCCGAGGCAGCCGCCCGGCAATGCCGGGGTTGAACTCGGCCTCCGGGTCGCCTTCGTCTTCCAGGTCATGCAGGAAGGCTGCGCGATCACCGCAGTGGTTTGGCTGCTCATGCCTCAAGGTGCCTCACTTGGTAGGAGCGTGGCCACCGTCTCGGTCAACTCGCGTACAGGCCGCAGCTGCCGGTGCCCTTCAAGCTGGCTGAGCAAGTCGCGGACGACGTGATGCGAGCGCTTCGAGTTGGAGGCCGCAGCGGCTTCGGCCGCCATCGTGCCATAGTGAGCACATTGCTCTACGTCCTGTTCGAGCAACGCCGCCTTGGCGCGTTGCCCAGCGGCGAAGACCTGGCGACGAACCTGCCCATGGGTTTTGTCCCACAGGTCCCGGAGGTACGGTTCCGCCGCTCGGACATCTCCTAGCTCAAGCCATGCTGAGCTGGCGAAACTCGCGAACACGGCGTCATCCCAATGCGCCATCCAATAGGGAGTCTCATCTGCCGGAGCGTGCTGGTCGTATGACTTCTCAGCTCGGCGTAGGGCATCAGTGCTCCCCTTGTGATCCCCCAGGGCTGCACACGCTGCAGCCTCGAGCATGGCTGCCTCGGTCTTCACTGCTGCGATGGAGCCCGACGAAGCAGTCTCCTGCGCGGCCAGGGCAAGGGTCAACGCCTGATCAGGCCGATCGAGATACAACGCCTGGTGGCTCATGGTGGCGAACACAAACGATCCATACGCGGGGTTACCCGCCTCCTTGGCGAGCCGGAGGGACTGAATGAAGTAGTGCTGGGCGAGGCGGTGGAGCTGGGAGTCGTACGCCATGTAGCCGATGACCTCGCTCAGCACCGCTGAAGCCTGGAATAGCTCACGCCGCACCGAATCGGATGCAGGCCTGCGGAGTATGGGCAGCACGCGGCTCGTCAGGTACTTCACGGCTAGCCCGCGGCTATAGTCGCCACCGAACTGCCGGTCGAGCTGATCAAGCGCTGTTGTCGTCGTCGTAATCTCGTCGATGTCACGGACGCTTGCCGGGACACCGGCCGTCGGGATATCGACGTCTTCCGCCCCGAGACGCCAAGCACGAACAGCCTGAGCAGGCAGTCGACCCTCGAACATACGTATGCCGTGCCCCATGTCGGCTCCGTCGTCAGCACGGGCGACAGCTTCCAAACTGCTCAGGGCGTCATCGAGCGATTGGGCATAGCGTGGCGACGTCGTCGGCCCTGATGACAGTGACGCCAAAGGCCCCGCACCCGCCGATGGGGATGTTGCGAGGACCCCATCTAAGGCATTCTCCCGAACCCGCTGGAGCAGCTTTTCCAGTTCCACAAGGGATACATGAAGAAGTTTGGCCAGCTTCAGGCGCTTAGGCGGGAGCGGTTTGGTTAGGCCGTTCTCCCACCGACTGAGGGTGCTGACGCTGACATCCAACGCGAAGGCAAGGTTCTCCTGCGTGAGCCCGGCCGTCGCACGGGCCGCAGCCAAGGCGGACCCTTTGGTTGCCATAGGTGCACCTGCCAATACATTTCGTGACAGGATATACGTTACCGCAGGTCAGTGGGTTACGTGCGAGGTTCCTGCGCAGTTGCTGCGAGGTTTGCGCTCTGGTCATCAGCGATGGGGCAGCAGCGCCGACATCCTGAGCGTCGATGGCGACCCGACAGTCGACCTCAAGCCTTGAACCAAGCGTCGGCGAATATTAGCGCGCGGCGTACCAGCGACCGCTCAGCACGACACCTAGGCAAGAAGTCGACTGTTGAATCCTTCCTTTACCAGCAGGTCGAATGCTTCGCGAACCACCCGGGGAACAGTTTGCTCAATAGCGAAGCCTTGTTTGGGGTATTCCATAATTCGATGAAGATCGCCGACCATCATGTCTACTACCTCGGCTGCATCGCCGATGGTTTTGACGTACTCGTCGAGCGTAAGAGGTGATGACGCGCAGACCACCTCTACATCGGGCCAGAGCTTGCGACACGTTGCGTAAGCACGTCGCTCCATGTAAGGCATCGAGACAAGAAGGATTGAGTCCGGATTTTCCATTCCTGCACCGGCCAGTGCCAGCCGCGCAAGCGAGATGTTCGCTCCGGTGTTACGTGCTTCCGGCTCAAGAACGATGACTTGTTCCGGTACACCAAGTTCCAACGCATGCTCGCGGAAGTGGACAGCTTCCCCGCGAGGAAACACTGCCGCAGTGTCCCGACTGGTTGCGCCGGTGAAGACCACGATTGGAAAGAGGCCTCGACCGTAGAGATCTGCTGTGTACGAGGCAACGCCGATGTCGTTACATCCGAGAGCGATCGCAGCTGAACAAGATTTAAGTACGTGATGCATCTGGTGGTAGTCCCAGACCAGGCCCGCGGCCAGCCATTGCGACTCCGTTAGTCCAAGCTTCACGACGCGTAGTGCTCCTCGGTTGTGCACGGGTATCGCTCATGCCTGGTCTTCGAAGGCATGGCGGATACCCTTGATACTCAGCAGCTGGTGCATCATGCCGTACCGCGCTGACGTGGCCGCTGCCGCATCGAGCAGGGCTAGGCCGCTGTCGACCGTGGCCACATCTGAGAGCAGGATGTGAGCATGGGCGGTATCGAGCCGGACTCTTTGCATCGGCGCGTCACCAGCGCGGTTGTTCAAGGCGACCTCGATCGCGCCTGAGGCGCTTCTCAGATCGGCCGCTCCTCGGTGGGCAAGCGCCAGCTTCTGGTACGCGACTGACCAGTCCTGAGGCTCTTCCAGCTGCTCAAAACGCTGGATGGCCGGCCTGATGTACGAGACTGCCTCAGCGTTCAAACCGTGCTTGCTCAGAGCCGTGCCAACCCATAGCTGAGCCCTCGCACGATCCCGCTCAGCTAGTCGCCGGTCGATAGCCAGCCGCCTATACGCCTCCGCTGCCTCCACCAAGCGGCCATCCATCTCATCGAGAACTGCCAGCTGCAGTTCGAGCTGCGCGACACGCCGATCAGCACCTAATTCGCCATAGACCTGGATCGCCTTGAGATAGCTCTGCCGAGCCGATAGCGGCCCGCGCAGCAGGCCTTGATCCTGCCGTAGGTCACCTAACAACCGCAGTGATCGCCCGTACAGGTGCAGACCCAGCGTGTCGACTGCTTCCACCCGGAACTGCAGCACCCAGCGATCCAGGAGAAGCTTCGCAAGATCGAACTCCTGCCGCCCGAGACAGATCGCCGTCCGGTCTAGATCGTCTTCCCAAGAGTCGTAGTCCACCCTCACGCCGACGGGGCGTTCCGGCAATCGCCCAGGTGCCCGTTCGTCGAACTCTCGGAGCAGCACCTCAAGCTCCGAAAGCGAGACGTTAAGGAGGTTGGCCAGCTTCGGGCGCTTAGGTGGGAGCGGTTTGGTTAGGCCGTTCTCCCAACGGCTGAGGGTGCTGACGCTGACATCCAACGCGAAGGCAAGGTTCTCCTGCGTGAGCCCTACTGTCGCGCGGGCCGCGGCCAAGGCGGACTCTTTGGTTGCCATAGGTTCACCTGCCAATACGTATCGTGACGGAACACACGTTACCGCAGGTCAGTGGGCCGCGTGCGAGGTTCCTGCGTAGTTGCTGCGGGGCTAATGCTCTGGTCATCGGCGATGGGGCATACCAATGTCGTGGCATCACGCCCCAAGGAGCTGATGTCTGTGACTCCCGACTGCCTTCCTTTAGTTGACGGCGCACGCGGAAGCCGTGTTTCTGCTCGATTGCCTGTCCGCGACGATCCGCGCCGGACGCGTTTTGCATCTACTCGACCTGACGGCGTGGGCTGTTTTTCCATGTCCGCACCTCTGCCGCCAGTCGATCACCTCACCTGGACGTTGATGTCGCGCGTTTGCCGGGGTTTACACACACTGCCGGAGGCGTCACCTAATCCCTATCCTTCGGCAACGGGCACCGCCGATATCACATTCCTGAACGGCGAGTGACATGACGACGTCTGGGACAAATTCTTCGAGGTTCTCATGACTCTTGACAACGACCTTCAGAACCTTCGTGGCCACGGTTGGGAAGAATGGCGATTTGGGCCTGACTCTGCCCCGCTCGGCGAGGTCTTTCTCTACCGGCGGCCTGCTCACGCGGACATATTGGTTCTCCGTAGTCGCATCTCCGCAGTTGCCTACCGGACTCCACTCACTCAGGACATCGATCCCTTCTCGCCTGAGTTGATCCACTGGTCGTTCGGTGGCAGGTCACTCGATGCCTTGAGACGACTCCTTGCACTCCCCCATCCGGACGACAGCACCGCCCCGAACTGGGGGCAGCGGTTTCATGGAACGGCACGGGTTCCGTTGCCGTGGAGGCAAGCGTCAGGACGTCGCGTCTGGCCTGATGACGACTCGACCGTCCACCAACCACGCAGCCGCAAGACTCCGCCCAGACCTCGCCGTGGCGTTGCCCAACAGGCCACGTTTTCAGAGAGCAGCCGCCGCCCTCAACTTGTCACGGGCGGCAGGTGAAGGACGAAGCACCCGGTACCGGCCACGTCTCGCGCCGAGGCTCCCTCTGTCGGCCGCCTGCGGACAGCCACGTACTGACCCTCGCCTAGCTCCCCAATTCGCGACCGTTCCATCTCGGACCATCAATGGACGCCATCATGCTCGAGAAGCTTCGACCTTCCACTACGCGTGCCACGCGTTCGGTCACCTGTGCCGTCACCAAGATCGAGCACCAGATCTCCGGCGACGGGCACGCCGCGGACCGATCGAACGTCGGGGTGACCGCACTCTGCGGGGCAGTGATCCTTCCCCAGGTCGATGACCGGCCTTCAGGACGTTCCTGCCGAGAATGCGCCTGGGCACTCAAACATCCGCGTGGGCAGGAGGTCACGGGCCCGATTCCGCTTGATGTCCGAGATCTGTACGCGCGCGAAAGAAGGAAGCCACCGCAACGTGGACGGGCCGGGCACCGACGACGCTGCGCTCTTATCCGGCTTTTGCGCCGCAGCGGCACCACCGCACACCGGGAAGACATACCCAAGCAGAGGACCGGGGATTTCCTGGCTAGCGATGTGAACGAGGCCACGTGAACCCGGAACCGCTGCTTCACCTTGGGCACCCGTGGAGCGCTGCTGAACGACTGGTGCGTGATCGCGCCACGGCGGGCGGGTTCCATCCGCTGTACCCCGGCGCGGCGGACCCTGTAGCAGCTGCGTGGTACGTCCGCGTCGACAAGGAGCACACGGATGTCCTGTTCCTAGGTCCTGGCGAGCGTGCCTTCGCTCACCGCTATACCGGAGATCAAGTGATCCCGGAAACCCTGGGTTGCGCTCGGCGGGCCGTGGACGGGGTGTGCGGGTTCGGTCGTCGACGCGGTTCTGGGGTGGCCACGTGGGTAGGGCGATCGCGCCGCCGACACCAACGACGGGCCGTCCGCTGCTGCGCGGCCGGCCACCAGCTCAGGTATCGCAGGCTCACAGTGCCGGTAGCCGGGTGATGTTCCTCGATGAGACGGCCATGCAGCCGATCGCGGTGGTGCGCGGGATGACGCCACCACAGCTCCGGACCTTGCCCCAGCAGCATGCGCCTGACACCACGGCAAGGCAGCCCGATGACCGGCATCACGCGCTGGATCTCGATGAACCGGCCAGGTGAGCGGCCTGGCTGGCCAGGTGATCCACGGCCCCCTCGATGGGGTCTGGCCGGAGCTGGTCGAGTATTGGTTCTTCCGCCGCGTTGTCCTGCACCGCGTTCCTCCTCGCTATCTGCGCCGGCTGCGCCACGGCCGGATCACCGTGAGCGTGAGCCATTGCGGGAAGCTCTGCGGGCCGCCGTTCCCCACCGGCGAGCAGACAGTCACCTGGTGCGGCACCTGCTACCCACCACCATCTCGCACCTAGAAACCAGCGACTTCCCGTTTCACCCGAAGACGCCTGGAACTCCGTGCCGTCCAACTCACGCCCATGAAAGGAACAAACCCATGTCCCACCAGCACGCCGACAACACAGTTCTGCTCAAGACCGTCAGTGGCCGCGACTACGCCGAGGTGTTCGCGGCTGCGGCCGCGTGGTTCGCCGAACCTGCCCAGGCCGACGTGTCGGTGTGGGGTCTCAACCTTGACCAGCAAGGCCGGCTGTACATCGAGTCCGATGACCTGCTCTATCTGGAGTTTTTCTATCAACGCTTCGACAAGCCCCGGCTCGTGCGCGAGGTCATCGGATGAGCCCCGGCCGGGAATCCCTCCATTCCTGCACTTCGCCTCCCCGCGGAAACCGGAAGCCCGGGCCCCACGAGCGATACGAACACCTCAAACACTGAGTAGCACGAAGCGGCAAAACCTGTCGTTGCCGCGCGACAACGAGGAACCAATGCGAGCGAAAAAACATCAATACGTTGCCACCGTGAAAAGAAGGGAGCTGGGCGCCGAGCTCCGGCGAATTCGCGAACGCGCCGGATACCTCGCAGCCAACATGGCCTTCATACTGAATTGGTCCCACTCGTCAATTTCACGACTGGAGAACGGCCTATTGAAAGCCCGGGACGAAAGGGTTGCGCACTATCTCGCACGAGCGAAAGCGACTACCGACGAGTTCAATCGCCTTGTGGCATTGGACCGGTACCCTGACGACGGTTACCTAGCCAGGCCCCACCCCGCGGGGTTTCCCGACGGACTTCTCGTCGTCACCATGCTCGATACCGAAAGCGCCTCCTTCACCAGCTTCGCCCCCCGAGACATCCCCCGGCATCTCCACATCGAGCCGCACATTCGCACCGTCCTCAAAAAGCTTGGCTACGAGGACGGGCCAGCGCTTGATGCCGCGGTGCAGGACCGCCTCACCCGGCAACCGTCGACGATGCGCGAACACGGCCCTTTCACGTTCTACGTTCCCGAGACAGCGCTCCTCGCCGACCTCGCAGTCACACACGAGCAGCTGGTGCATCTATCGATCCTGTCCTCACTTCCCCGCTGTCACATCCGGCTCGTACCCGCAGGCGCCTCGATGGCCGATCTCTGCACCGGGTTCACTTTGTACCGGCACGACGAGCATCCGCCTGTTCTCCACCTTCAGCTGCCCACCGCCAGCCTCTTTCTCGAGAACGCACAGGACATCGCTTACTACGAGAGTCAACTGGAACGCTTGGCGGAACTGGCACTCAGCCGGCGAGAGACCCGGGAATGGTTCACCAGGAAGCTGGCGGATATCGAGCGGCGCCTGGAACACGACCGGGCGCTGATCCCGAGCTGTGATGACGCGCCGACGGAAGCTCGGGCATGAGGCTCCCCTACGCCGTCGACGATGCCCGTGCAGCCGTCGAAGCGGTCGGCCAGGACATCAACCGGCCAGACACGGCACGCTGGCGAGCGATGACCGCCGACGACGAGCGACTCCGGCAGACCTACCGCGCACTCGGGATGCTGATCAAACAGGTCGAGGTTTCCTTCCTCAAACGCAAGGCCGATCTGCGCGCCTTCGAGGGCAGCCGCAAGGACTATCGGCAAGCGGCAGCCGAGTATGAGGACTGGAAGTCACGAACGGTCCACTTCGCAAGCCGCGCACGTGAACGCCGAGTCGAACTAGAGCACCGAGTCCGCCTCCTCACGCAGAACCACGCGATCAACGAGATCCGGACCGCGCTGCAGACGCTCGCGCGGGCCGTGGCCGACCACCGCAACACGATCCGCAGTGGCAGCAGAGAAGAGACGACCGCCGACCGGATGCTGTGGGTCCGGCTCGATCTCCTACCACACGGCACCCTCGCAGACCACGTCTCCGGTCGCCCAGTCCCTTCAACTTCGTCCGGGAACAGGACGACGTGAGCACACTGGTCACCGGCCTCAGCGTGCCAACTTCTTACTCTGAAACAAAGAGAGCTACATGAGCAGCGACGACACCAAACGCGACCTCGAGAACGTACGGCAAACCGTCACCGACAACATCGACGCATCCCAGAAAGCAATCGAGTACAAATGGGACGAAGCGCAAACGTTCTTCACGGCAGCAGTCGCGGGATACAACAACCTGGACGGCGTCGATAACGCCTACCAGCTCTTCGCCAGAGGCAACGCAGTCCTGACCGAATTCATCGCGGTGCAGACGACGCTCAGCGTGACCTTGATGAGCATGCAAGGACGGCTCTGAGAACCCCGGTCGAACACGGTACCGTCGATGAGGAATGCCACCACCGTTCCTCGCCGGGCTCGCGCACTGGCGCAATCAGGCATCACCACGCGTTACTGGCGGCGCGTCCTTGCGAACACTCGCCCGCCAGTTCCACATACCCGGGAAACCCGTCCGCGCGCACCTGGTTACCGCAGGGATCGACGTCCGCCCGCGTGAGCGACCTCGAGGCGGCCGCCGGGGAGTTCCCATTCGTCGCGTTCGTTCTGGCCGTGGTCAGGATCTATGCGTCTTGTTCGATGCGTTCGAAGATGTCGATGTCGGTGGCCTGCTGCCATTCGGGCAGGTCGTCCCAATCCGCGACGTAGGACGGTTTCGGGTCGGGGAAGTGTTTGAAGATCTGACCGATCCAGCACAGGGCGACGAAGCGGCCCTTCTGGGCTGGGGCGAGCTTTGCCGTGGCACCGTTCGTAGCGGTGATGAAAGACAGCACTTGGTCGTAGACGGCTGTGGCGGCGTCGCGTTCCCAGTCCGGTGTCTCGTCCCAGGGCGTGATGTAGCCGGGTTTCGGTTCGCCGGGGTAGTGCTTGATGACGCCGGCGATCCAGGCTTCGCGGAACACACGGCCACGGTCGTTGGGCATGCTGTCTTCCTCCACTATGCGGCGTGGCCGCTGACAAGGTCGGCGATCTCGGCGTCGAGTCGCTGAATGTTCTGATCGGCTAGCAAGGGGGCCAGGTGTGGCTGGAGGCCGCGCAGTTTGCGAGCGACCACCCCGGATCCAGTCTGGCGAGCGGTGGCCAGGACGGCCTCGGCGTAGGTGATGACCTGGTCGGGATCGGCGCGGTGGACACCGATCATGGCCAGATCGGTCAGGACACCGGCCTTCCGTCGGGTGGTGAGCGGACCGGTGAGAGCATCAGCCAGGGCCGCTTCGGCCAGGTCGAGGCGGCCGAGAGTGACGTAGCAGGTGCCGCGTTCCTCGGCCAGGCGGGAGCCGTCAAAGCGGAGCCAGCCGCCGTTGTGCACTTGCCCTGTCAGGTGCTGGACTTCCGCCGCGGTGTCGAGTGCGCGTTGGCAGGCGTCGAGGTCGCCGAGGCCCGCGAAGGTTTCCGCTTGGACAGCGGCTACCCAGTGCCGGGTCGACAAATCGGCATCACCCCGGGACGCCAGGCTGGCGGCCAGCTCTAGCAGCGGGGCGGCGTCGGCGAACTTGCGTTCGTAGACGGCGATAAACGCGTGTCTGGTGAGCGCGCAGGCCCACAGGTCCGGTGCTCCGGCTTCCTTGCTCGCGTCCGCGGCCAACGTGTAGCAGTGAGCCGCGTCGGTGTAGCGGTCGCCATCGAAGTAGATCTCGCCGGCCAGCTGGAACAGGTCTGCGGCCAGCTGGCAGAGCCGCTGCCGGATCGCGGGCGCCTGAGACTGGCGCAGTGCGTCGGTGAGCACATCGAGCTGGGTCCGCACGAGCGGCAGCACCTGGCTCTTGTTCGACGCCAGCCCGTACACACGCCACAGATGCTTGACGAATTCCTCCGCTGCCGCAGCGTCGAGGGCGCCTCCGCTCGCCGCCGCAGCAGCCCGGGTGGCGTCCCCGGCTGCCGAGGGCAGCGCCAGCATTGCCCCTGTCGCGCTGAACAGGCGCAGCAGGTCGCGACGGTTCATGTCGTCGGCCTCCGCAAGATCGGGTGGGACTACGGCCACGGTCGCGGCGTACCGCGCCGAAGCCGGTGCCTGCTCTAGCAACGTACCTAGTTCGTGCAGGGTGACGCCGAGTGCCTTCGCGATCCGGGGCCTGCGAAAGGGCTGCGGGGCCACTTCTCCCCGTTCCCACCGGCTGACGGTGCAGGACTCCACCATCAGCTCTGCCGCGAAGGTCTCCTGGGTGTAGCCCATCGCCTCCCGCCGTGCGGCGAAGGCGGTCCGTCGGTCTCCCATGTACTACCACCCCCGCCACGTTGGTCACCGGTCACGATAGCCAGAAACCCGCTGGGACCGATCAGCGCTTAGCGAGCTGTACCCGTTCGGACCACCACTACACAAAGAGTTATTTATGCAGGTCAGAGGCTTCAATGCCTACTTTGTGCGTAGTTGGTGCGTAGTGCGCGCTCTGGTTGTCGGCAGCCACCGAGGATTGGCTGAGTTGGGCCGTGGCCGGGATGAACCACCGCCCGCCATTGGCCGTTCAGCAACCCGTTCTCGCAGGGACCTATCGCCCAGGAGGAACATCATGTCCACCAGCGCACCCTCCCACCCCGGACGCTCCCGGCATCTGTCCTACCTGCGCAGGCCGATTCTGGCCGCGCAGGCCATTTCGACGACGCGGCACATCGCGTGCTTACTGCCCGGCTTCGGCTTGGTGACTGGATACCGCTCGATTTGCACCCGCGTTTATGGCAGCAAACAGCGCGACCAACGCGGGAATCTCGCGAGTCGCCGACGAACCCGCTCGCTGCGGGTGGTGATCATGGATGGACATCAGCGATCCGATACGGGCGGCCTAGCCCATTCCCGCGCGGCAAGACCATGACCTCCTCATAGTGCGTGCGGCCGAGTCCGTATCGAGCCCCTTTCAAGTAACGATGCCACGGACAGTCACGACCTTGATTGCACTCGACGCCCACCCCAGCCTTTCGGGTGGACACCGGTCTCACAGATCGAGAGAGGGATTTATGACACCGCCCCGCGGAACACTCGTCTCGGACGGGCACATCACCATCTCGAAATCGTTCGGTTTCAGCGCCAGCCACGAACTGAGGCTGCTGCCCCCGACGCACAAGTGCACCCGCAATCACGGCCACAATTACGTCGTCACCGTGATCATCGGCGCCGAAAAGCTCGACGAGCACGGGTTCGTCACTGACTTCGGAGATCTCGCACCATTCGGCGACTTCCTGACTACGAGCTTCGATCACCGGCTCATTAACGACCTGGTTGACTTCCACCCAACCAGCGAGTTGCTGGCAGTGCATTTCGGCCATTGGATCATCGATAACCTCGAACCCCACTTACACGGTCG
The DNA here is from genome assembly GCF_046549055.1 of Amycolatopsis sp. lyj-112. NCBI lineage: Bacteria > Bacillati > Actinomycetota > Actinomycetes > Pseudonocardiales > Pseudonocardiaceae > Amycolatopsis > Amycolatopsis sp. lyj-112. Next base: position 80,861 of record NZ_JAJPWS010000007.1, read on the forward strand.
GCTGGTTTCGGTGCAGGTCTCCGAAACAGCCTCGTCCAGCGCGACCTGGACCAGGAGCGCAGCGGCATGACCACAGAACAACGCACGAGTGACAGCGATATCAGCGCCATCCTCGCCGAAAAGTTCGTGTCATTCCAAGGAGAGGGACCGCTGACCGGCCAGCGTTGCGCGTTCGTTCGCTTCTCCCGTTGCAACCTGACCTGCGGCTGGTGCGACACGAAGTACACCTGGGACTGGAGCCAGTACAAGTCAGTCGACGTCAGCGCCCGAGTCCCCGTCGCCGACATCGTCGACTGGATCCACGCTCTCAGCGTCGACTTGGTCGTCATCACCGGCGGAGAACCAATGCTTCAGCTACCTGCGATGACAGCGCTGACGACCGGCCTCGATACCAGCGTGCGGGTGCAGGTGGAGACCAACGGCACCAAGGCCCCGACCTTTAAGCTCGCCGAGCGGGTGGATCTATGGGTGGTCAGCCCCAAGCTCGCCAACTCCGGGGTTCCCTACTCCCGCCGGATCGCGCCCGCAGCCTTGGCTGCTCTGCGCTCCACCAGCCGCGCCATGTTCAAGTTCGTCGTCACCGATCTCGTCGACTTCGACGAGATCGGCAGGCTGGCGAACGAGTTCGATCTGGCTCCGGTCTGGGTGATGCCCGAAGGTGACACCCGCGAGAAGGTCCTGGCAGGTATGAACCTGATCCACGGGCCGGCCGCGGAGCGCGGCTGGAACGTCAGCACGCGGCTGCACACCCTGGTCGGCGCCCAATGACCCCGGCCACCAGCGCGGTCGCACTCGATCTGACCTGGACCGACACCGACGTCCACATCGCCGCCCTCGCCGAACGCATCCGGCGTGACGACGTCCCGGAGATCATCATCGGGGTTCTGCGTGGCGGCATGGTTCCGGCCATCATGCTCGCCCACCATCTCGGTGTCCGCGACGTCCGCGGTATCGAGGTGACCCACACGGTGACCGACGAACCCAACGGCGCGAAAACACCCCACCCGCTGGTCGTGAATCCGGCGTCGGTCGGTGCACTCAACGCCGCCGCTGACGTGCTCGTGGTCGACGACGTCGCTGGTTCGGGGCACACCCTCGACACCACCGTCGCTCTCCTCGACCCGCACGTGGCACGTGTTCGCCGAGCAGTGCTCGTGGTCAACACCCTCAACTGGGGCTGTAGCAACAAACTCGCCGCCCCGCACGACGTTCAGGACTACATCGGCACCACCTGCGCCGGCTGGGTCCGCTTTCCCTGGGAGGTCCGATGACCACCACATCTGACAACACTGAGGCACTCGGTGAGGAATACCGCACCCGGCCAGGCACCCCGATGATCGGTGAGTACTCGGTGCACCAGATGGACGACTTCTACACCGCGCTCGGTCGCGGCGAGGTGAAGCCGACCGGCATCATGAACTACCTGCAACGGCTCTACATCGCCGAACGCACCGGGCCCGGTGACCACGTGGTCGACGTGTGCTGTGGTCGTGGTCTGCAGCTCCCGGTGTTCTACCGCTACCAACCCGAACTCGGTAGCTACACCGGGCTCGACATCAGCCCAGACAACCTCGCTGAGGCCCGGATCCGCCTCGGCGATCTCAAGGCGCTCTACCCGGCGCGCTTCCCCATCGCCTTCCACGAGACCGATGTAGCCCGCCCCTGGCCGGCCCTCGATCCGGTCGACATCGCGGTCTACACCTCCGCATTGGAACACCTGCCTCGTGCGCAAGGGATCGCGAGCCTGCGACACACAGCCGAGGCGCTCGCTCCAGCCGGGCGGCTGTATCTGTCCACTCCGAACTCCCCCGGCCCTCCGCCACGCAAACTGCAGCACCGCGTCCACGTGTACGAGTGGGCGCACAAGGAACTGACCGCAGTGCTCGACGATGTTGGCCTGATAGTCGAAGAGATCGTCGGCATCCTGCCTCCGGTAACGCCCGAGGCCACCGAAGCCGCCGTCGCTCGCCGGTTCGGTCGTGACGGAGCCGCGCTGTACCGGCGGATGCGTAAGCACTCCCCGGACGCGCTATTGGGACCGGTGGTGGCGACCGCGCTAGCGGAGGACTCCACCGAAGTGCTGTACGTCTGCTCGCGGCGCCCGGAATGACACGGCCGTTCTGGGTGTCGATCGAGGGCCCGGAAGCCGCAGGGAAGACGCACCTCTCCCGCTGCCTGGTGGAGCGGCTGCCGTCGTGTCGCATCGTGGAGGAACTCACCGACGCCGAAGGCGAGCACGTCCCCGCCCAGGTGATCGCCGCGCTTGCCTCAGCTGGGGACCCGTTCCTACGCACGGGGCACCCACTGACCGAGACCTACGCCCTGCTGGCGCTCAAAACCCGCGAGCGCGAACGCGTAACCGCGATGCCGAACCCGCCACAGATCGTGTTGGAAGACCGCGGGATCGACACCGTCGCGATCTACCAGGCCGCGATTCTCACTGGCTCAGGTACCGACGACACCGCGTGGTCCACGGCCGGACGTATTTACGCCACCGCTGAGGTGTGGTGCCCGCTGCCGGACCTGACGATTCTGCTGGTCGACGACCTCGATATCTGCGCCGCGCGCTGGACCGTCCGCGAAGGCTCTCCGCTCACCGCAGACCAGCGGCAGCTGGTCGCGCGGGCCACCCGGCTCTACCACCGCCTCGCCGTGCACCAGCCCGACCGTGTCCGGGTAGTCGACCGCACTGGCCGCGGCGAGACCGACGTTCTCGACGAGCTCGACACGCTCATCCGCCAGTCCGCCGGCGAAAACGGGAGGAAGGCTCATGTCGCTACGTCGTGATGTGTCACTGCTGTGGGCCCTGCGCTCGCCCTGCAATCTCGGCTGCACCTACTGCTATTTCGGCACTCTGGAAGACCATCGCGTCGGCGCACCCACGCAACCAGGGCAGCTCAGCCACCTCCCGTACGGAGACCTGAACCTCGCCGACATCTCGCGATTCCTCGACACCGCCGCCGACAGCGGCATTGCGCGGGTCTTCCTGGCCGGAGGGGAACCGCTGATCTGGCCAGCGATCAGCACGGTCCTGGAGGCACTACACCAGGCCGGGATCGCGGTCACGGTATGCACGAACGGCATCCCGCTCAACCGAGGTGACACCCGGGAGATGCTGCGCAGCACCGGGGTCGATGCGGTGTCGGTGTCGCTGGACTCCGCCGATCCTGAGGTCAACGATTCCTACCGCCCGGCCCGCAACCGTAAGGATGGCTGGCACTCCGTGGTGTCTGGCATCCGTGCCCTGATCGCCGACCGCACCGCGATGAGCGTCGGGATCTATTCGGTCATCTCCCGGCACACCCTCGCGACCCTCCCCGCCACCGCAGCGTTCGCGGCCGAGCTCGGCGCGGACTACTTCGTGCCCCAGCCAATCTCGCTCGCCCCGGACCATCCGCTGCACCCTGAACTCAGCCTGCGTGAGGAGGACATCCCCGCGGTCACCGCCGCCCTCGACGCGATCTACACCACCGGGCATTCACTAGCCCTGCCCGAGCAGCGCTATCCAGGCCAGATCGTGTCCACGGTCCGCACGCACCTGCAGACGGTCCTTGGATGTTTCGGCGGAGACCGTCTCGCGTTCATCGAGCCCGACGGCAGCGTGTGGGACTGCCCATCGCAATACCGCATCGCCGACACCGCCGCCCGCAGTGCTCAGCGCAGCATCCGTACCGCGACCGCGGCCGAGCTGTTCCCCGCCAGCCGTGACTCCGGTGGGTGCGATTGCCCGTTCTACAGCCGTGACTGCGTGAGCATGTGGCCGCTGGTCGACTTCGCCCATCTCGTCCCGACCGCCGGAGGCGTTCGATGACCTTGAGCAGCGTCCTACCCGACACCGAGGTCGCGGCCTACGAGGCCGAGCTCGCCGATCGGCTTGCTGTCGACCATGTCGTCGCGGTATCCAGCGGCACCGCCGCACTGCAGTGCGCCCTCGACGCCGTCGGCGTGGGCCCCGGCGACGAAGTACTCATGCCCGCTCTTACCGTGGTCATGTCCGCCGCCCCGGTTCACCACCTGGGCGCGACCCCCGTGTTCGTGGACTGCGCCGCCGACGGCGCCGGCCTCGACTACGACGACCTCGCCGCCAAGATCACCAGCCGCACCCGGGCGATCATGCCGGTCCACCTCTGGGGCCGGGCCGACGGCGAAACCGTGATCCGCGCCGTCGCCGCTGAGCATGGCCTCGCCGTGATTGCCGACGCATGCCAAGCCCTCGGCACGACCGTCGACACCGGCGAGGGCGCCGTGCAAGCCGGGGTGCAAGCCGACATCGGCTGCTTCTCCACCCACCGGCTCAAGCTGCTCTCCACCGACGAAGGCGGCTTCCTCACCACCAACGACCCGGACCTCGCCGTGCGAGCGCGGGCGTATCGCTCGCACTGGCAGACCGCCGCCGGCGGTCATCGGCCGATGTCGCGGCTGGCGCACAACTTCCGACTTGCGGAACCCTTAGCCCAGATCGGGCGCCGCGAGCTGCGACGGCTAGACGACTTGGTCGCTCAGCGACAGGAACTGACCAGCATGATGCTGGACCTGCTGCGCGACGTTCCACGCGTAAGCGCGGTGCCGCAGTTGCCGGGACAACGCTGGAACCACTACGCGCCGCTGCTGCACCTGAACATCGAACACCCCCGCGCGTTCGCCGAACATCTCGCAGCGACCGGGGTGCCGAACTCGACCGGCACCTTCAGGTTGATCCCCATGGACCAGCGGCCCATGTTCACCCGCGACAGGCCCGACTGCGTCAATGCAGCAGCGTTCCTCGACGGCATACTGGCTCTCGTCCTGACCCGCGACGACGACATGCACCGGATCCGCGACTACGCCGAGACGATCACCCAGGAGGTGACCCGATGGGGCAACACCTGATCGGCCACCTCGCCGCCGTCACCCCGGTCGTGATCGACTTCGAGTACACGACACCGACCGGACGGCCCTACGTGCCGATCGAAGTCGCCGTCCAAGTCCTCCAGGTCACCGACGGCCGGCTGGAGCGGGCCGCGTCCTGGGAGTCGCTCATCCGGCCCGACGACCTCGCCGACGTCACCCAGTTCGACATCGACCAGACCGGGATCACTCCAGCGATGCTGGCCGACGAGTCCCCCGTCGGGGACGTCATGGCGCGGCTGGACGCCCGGTTCAGCGCTGGACCGTACCTGCTGATCGCCCACCACGCCCCGGCTGAAGCGGGCCTGCTCTACAGGCTGCGTGCGCATTGCCCTAACCTCGCCCGGCTCGATTTGGTCGACACCGTCCGCCTCGCCCGCAACCTCTATCCCGGTCTTCTCGGCGGGCACGGCCTGGACAACCTCATTCGTCACCTGCTGATCCCGATCCCGCCGAACCGGCACCGAGCGATGGCCGACGTGCAAGTAACAGCGGATCTCTTCTGCCGCATGGTCGCAGACGGCGACTGGGCCGATGTTCGGGAACTCCGAACAGTCGCCGGATATCCCGCCCAGGCTGCCCAGTCGGAACAGACCTCCCTGTTCGACTAACAGCGCTCGCCTTGGCTTTCTCGCTCGCGTCCGTAACGCCTGATCCGAGGGGTCTCCTCATGCTCAGCAACCATCGCGGCCGGCTCATTTCGATCGAAGGCATCAATGGCGTCGGCAAGTCCTACCTCACTGACGCCCTCATCGCCGCAGCAACTGAGCGCGGACAACGCCCACCTCACGTGATCGAGGAGTTCTCCCGTCGCACCGGCTCGACGACCGACCTGGGCCGCCGTCTCCTGCACATCCTGATCGACGCCGCCGACGGCGAGTACTTCCTGCGGGGCGGGTTCCCGCGCTCAGAAACGCTGCTGCTGCTCGCGATCAAGATGCACGACTACGAGGCCGCACTGCCAGCCCTGCTCGCCGGGCACACCGTCATCGAAGGCCGCAGCATCCACACCACCGCGGTCTACCAATCCCTGCTCCTGGAGCCCGACGACAACACCGCGGCGGCTCGGGTCGGGAAGATCCTCCACGACGCCAGCCGCTGGCGACCGCTACCCGATTTGACGATAGTGATCACCGACGACGTCCAAGCCGCAATCGAGCGGGCCGAAGCCCGCGACGGCCGCCGATTCACTGACGAACAGTGCGGCCTGCTCCGTCGAGCCGCACCGCTGTTCGAACGGCTGGCCACCACAGCCCCGGACCGGGTTCGGGTACTCGATCGGCGCGAGCACGACACCGCGGCGCTGGTCGACACCATCACCAGCTGGATCGCCGATACCCCGGCTCATCTGTTCGAAGGCCCCGCCACCACATCTGTTCGGTGACGGCGTGGTTAGCCCATTCCGCTGGCCGCCAGGACGCGCAGCAGGCCGACCGCGTCGCCACTGGCCTGCGTGATCGACCCGATGATCGGGAACAACGCACGGGCCAGCATCCGGGTGTCCTCGAACATGTTCAGATCGTCGAGCTCCTCCAGCGCGAACCAGCCGAAAGGATGCACCGCGTCACTCACCGGAACCGGTGAGTCGGCGATAGCCAGGTACTGGTGGTCGACGTGCACGTGAGGCTCGTCCAGATGGTTATCGGCGGGAACCATGATCTCGTTGATCCACCACGGTGATGGCACCTGCGCATGCGGATAGCCCGACGGTAACGGCGGCGTCGGGCAAGCCAGCAAACGCACCACCAGACCCGACTCCTCAGCCGCCTCACGGACCGCGGCCTGCGCCTCGGTCTCATCGTCCTCGACGTGGCCACCGACGATCATTTTCCGGCCCAGCCGCGGCTGATCGACCAGTCCCAACAGCCACCCCTCAGGGAAGCGATGGAACACGAAGGTGGATGCCGTCGAATGCTTGATCAAGAGAACTCCGCGATCACTGGTCGGTACAGGATCCCGACGAGGATGCCAGAGCCCTCCCCGGAAATCGCAGCGGCTCGCTCATACCCGGGTCGAACCCATCAACCTGGGGAATCTGAGGATCGACGCCCAGCTGGCCCAGCGACCGGCATAACACGCGCCCGGCCTTCAGCTCCAGCGGCCATCGACGTAGAGACGCCCTGGCAGCCGCTGAACGCCGGGTTGATCGTGATCCATTCCCCCGCCCGCAAAGAGCAACTGCACCAGATCGTCAGCGCCGGTTCCTTTATGCCGAATCGTCGATTTCCTCGCCGGGCACCGCGCGCTGGTGGTCAATCGAGGGCACCAGCGACAACCTCACACCGCACAACGGAAACGTTGTGACCGTCCCGCTGCCTAGACTGCATCCGATGGCACCCACCGGATCAAGCTCCACCCGCCTGGCGATCGTGCGAGGCAACTCGGGATCAGGCAAGAGCTCTGTCACGCTGTCGGTCCGTTCGCAACTCGGACGGACATGCGCTGTGGCAGCCCAGGATGTGATCCGCCGAACCATCCTCAAAGAACGTGACATCCCGGGCGGGGTGAATATCGGTCTCCTCTCGACCGTGGCTCGTTACGCCCTCGACGCGGGCTTGCACGTGATCGTAGAAGGCATTCTGCACTCCGAACGCTACAGCGGCATGATCGCCGACCTTCTCGCGGATCACCGAGGCCGCACCGGCATCTACTACCTCGACGTCTCGTTCGAGGAGTCGCTACGCCGACACGCAACCCGGCCGCAGGCACACGAGTTCGGCCCCGAGCACATGCGCGAGTGGTACCGCGAGCGGGACCTGCTCGGGCTGGCCGGCGAACAGCTCATCCCGCCAGCCTCCGACCTGCAGACCACGGTCGCCCACATCCTCACCAACCTGTTCGACCACCCGCGAGAGCACACCGCAGCTCCAGACTGCCCCGCCGCGTCGGGCAGCGGCGCCGACGAGTGAACCTCTGGGCTTCGGCCTCGCTAGGAACAACCGGCACCCGGGATTCGCGTGACGGCGTGACAGCAGCGGTCCACAGCATCGTGCGCCTGCCCCTCAAGAAGGCAGACCCCGGCAATCGCAACCGGACCATGGCGCCGTTTCTCCGAGATCGAGACCAACCCGCCGCGCCGACCCCCGAGGATGTCGATGACTGGTTCCCCGAGTAGCGACTGCACGCCGTTGACGCGCTCCACTTCCAGTGCTGGCGCAGACCAGGACGATATGCGGCCGTGCGATGCAGGCACAGATGACTCAACATATCGTCTGACGTCAGGGTCCGACGACTACCAGGGGGTTCCTGATCCATGGCCGGCGAGAGCACAGTCAGACTCGCGGTACTGATCGACGCGGACAACGCGCGACCGTCGATCACCGAAGGGTTGCTGGCCGAGGTCGCCAAGTACGGCACCGCGCACGTCAAACGCGCCTACGGCGACTGAACCGGCACGAACCTCAAAGGATGGAAGGACCACCTGCTGGCCCAGCCGATCCAGCCCATCCAGCAGTTCGCCTACACCACCGGCAAGAACGCCACCGACGCCGCCATGGTCATCGACGCGATGGACCTGCTCTACTCCGGACGCTTCGACGGATTCTGCATCGTCTCCAGCGACAGCGACTTCACCAGACTCGCCGCACGACTACGCGAATCCGGCCTCACCGTCTATGGCTTCGGCGAACGCAAAACACCCCAGCCCTTCGTAGCGGCCTGCGACAAGTTCATCTACACCGAGAACCGCACCTACCACCACAGCCCCACCACACTCGTGGAAGCCTCACCCAAGTCGAAAGTCGCTATGACCGCGGCAGAGCTGAAGGCAGACACGGCGCTGGTAAATCAGCTGCGCAACGCGGTCGAGGCAGCCTCCGACGACGACGGCTGGGCCGCACTCGCAGCCGTAGGCAGCATCATCACCAAACAGCGCCCGGACTTCGACTCCCGCAACTACGGCTATGCCAAGCTCGGCGGCCTGATTACCGCGACCACCCTCTTCGAGCCTGACCGCCGCAGCCCGGGCGACGGCAAGCCCGCGGTCATCTACATCCGCGACAAACGACGCCGACCCGCCGAGTAGCCCACGCCGTCCGGCGAAGCCAGATTTCCGGGACTTGCCGACGGTGCCGGGCTTGGGTATCCATCAGGGGCGCCGACCACCCGTTCAGTCAGCACGTGAACCTCGAAACGTCTGAGGTCGTAGCCACCGGCCTAATCAGCAATACCCGGCCACGGACGTCTCCCGTATGTGGCAGGCACTCGAGGTCACGCGTGCCCTGCGCAACGGCCAAATTTGCTCGAGCTCGCGTTGGTGCCTGGTGACAGCTTGCGGAGGATGAAAGGGCTTGTCATCCACCGATGCCGTACTGAACGTGGCATCACCGGTGAAAGTCGCTCTGCGAGACCATGCATCGCCGGCGAAAACCGCTTCGCGGAACCAGGCATCCCCGTTGAAGGTCGTATTACCGAACCAGGCGTTGCGCTCGAAGTACGCCTTGGCGAACCAGGCTTCGCTGGCGAAAGTCGCTTTTCCGAACACGGCTTCACCGGTGAAGGTTGCTCCGTTGAATACGGCGGTTCGAATGCGCACACCGGTCATGGTGAAGTCGATGAGTTGCGCACCAGCGAGGTCAAGGTCGGCCATCCCCAGTAGGTGGTACTGCACTCAGAGGCGAGATGCTTGGTGAACAAGCATTGGGCGGCGAATCGGACTTCGCGCTCCTGTACCCTCACACGGTAGATCTCGCTTTGATCGGCGCGGAAGCCGTTCTTGAGATCTCCTCGATTGTGAGGTCTTACGGCATTCGCAGGTAGGCGCAGAAGGCGTTAAGGATCGTCTGGCGCTGAGACTCGTTGTCCTGGACCAGGCGCCCGAGGGGGCGTTGAGGCCACCGAGCCTGACCGGCGCCTAGCGATACGCCGCGACAGCGGCGAAGAAGACGGTCAGGACAGTGAGCACCACCCCACCGCCGAACAGTGCGGCGGCGGCCACAGGCTTGCCGGACGCGCGGGAGAGAACCCCCGCGACCAGCCCGATGTTGAGCGCCCCGGACAGAGCGAGCAGGAGAACCAGAACTGCAATCGTCGTCATGGTCGCAAAGCTGCCCGCCCACCTCCGCGCCCTGGGAGTGTTCAGTGGTCAGTGCAGGTCCCGGTGGATGCTCGCCGCACCCGCTCACCCATAGGGTGGGCAGGTGACCCAGCCCAACTACTACGAGTTGATGGCCCGGCTCGACCGTGCGCGTAAGGACCTCGGAGGCCTGGCCTCGACACGAAGCCTGGGCAGGAAACTGGGGTTCTCCCCCACCACCGTAACTAAGTGGCTCGCCGGCCAGGCGTTCCCGCAGCACGTTGATTCCCTGGTTGCCCTGGTCGCGGCGATCCGCGACGCCGCACAGCGGAACAGCCGCCTCACACCGGAGTTGGATGCCCTGACCACTAGGCGCCCGTGGGATATCGCCTACCTCGCCGAAACCAGGGCACGGGCCACCGACACCGCGGACGCTGTCGCCCGTGGGGCCGCGCGGCAGACATTGGCCGCGACCCGGCCCGGCCTCCCGGTCGACCAGTGCGATCCGCTCCGGCTCGGGGTAAAACCGGCGATCGATGGCGGCGCGGACGGCCCCACCGGTCTTCCGCGCTACGTTCGCCGCGCGCACGACGTCCCGCTAGGTAAAGCCGTCGCCGACGGCCAGGTGATAACCCTGATCGGCGGGTCGTCCACCGGCAAGTCCCGATCGGCCTGGGAAGCGATCCAGACTTTGGACCCGAGCTGGCGGGTGTGGCGGCCCGGGGACTGGGGCGAGCTGGACCGGATCGAACCACACACCGTCGTCTGGCTAGACGAACCCCAAACCCAGCTGACGGAAGAGAACTCCCGGTACCTGGGCGCCGTGGTTTCGGACACGGCGCGGGCGCCGGTGACACTGATCGCGCAGATGTGGCACGAGGTCTGGCGCACTCTCGACGACGGCGAGCACCCCGAGGCCGCACGGCTCCTACTCGCCGGGCAAGTCATCCCCATCCCGGCCGAGTTCAACCCGTTGGACCCAGCCGAGTGGGCGGCCGCCGCGGCCGCGGATCCCCGGCTGGCTCGCGCGGCGTACGAGGCCGGCATGGAGGTCACCCAGTACCTCGCCGGCGTGCCCGCCCTGATCGACGTGTACCAGCACGGCCAGCCGATGACCCGAGCGTTGATTACGGCGGCCGTCGACGCCCGCCGACTGGGGCTGCCCGCTCCTCTACCGTTGGATTTCCTCGCAGAAGCCGCCACCGGCTACCCCACCGATGCTGAATGGCAGCAGGTCCACGACCAGGACTGGTTACCAGCTGCGCTCGCTGAGGCCAGCAAACCGGTCCGAGGTCTTCCCGGCCCGCTGCGCCCGGATATCCCGCGCACCCGCACCCGCAGCGTGTCCACCGATGTCCGGCTCGCCCTCTACTTGGAGGAGTACGGCAGTATCCAGCGCCGCACGGAGATCCCGAAAGCGGCCTTCTGGGACGCGGCGCACCGTTTTGGCACCCCGGAGCAGCAGGCGACACTGGCTACCCGCGCGGACGGCTTCGGTCTCTACCGCATCGGCGCGAGCCTGCGGAAAGCAGCGCTGTCAGCCGGTCATCCCGCGGGCCCGGCGGCCCTGCTGGAACACGTGCCGGACGCCGGTGACGACGTGATCGCATGGATCGTGGAACACACACCGGTCATCGACCTGCGTCAACTCGAGGACCTGGACCGCGAGCTGGCCCGGCGTGACGAACCGCAGGCACGCGCGGCCCTGCACCGGCGAGCCGCGCAAGCGGCTAGCCTGGCTGACCCGGAGATCGTCCGCCTGGTCCGGTGGCTCGCCACCTCCGACGATAATGCTGCGACTGCGGACTTCCTCGCCCGCCGCCCCGCCCTCGCTATGCCGACGAACGTCAACCTTTTGGGTCCCCTCGCCCAGGTAGATCATGCCGAGGCCGAGATCTTCGCTAAACGCATGCTCACCGAGAACTCGCGGCACCTCGCCTGGTTCGTGCACCCGATGGTCGCCGCCGGTTTCCGACACACGATCCGCGCACATCTCCTCGCACTGCCTGCGGGCGAGGAGCCTGATGAGATCGTCCGGGTGCTGGAGGTCCTGCACGACAACAACTTCCCGGACGAAGTCCGCTACCTCCTCGAGCGGACCGATCCGGCCGACCTGTCCTTCGACCACCTCAGGGATGCCGCGCGGGTTCTGCAGATGCTGGCCGACCTTGCCATGACCGACCAGCTCACCGCCGTCATCGCCATGGTCAACCAGGACAGCCGACTGCGCAGGTGGAGCCCCAACCGGGAGGCAATGCTGGCCAACCTTCCCCTGGATGTGAGCAGCCGGCTGCGACTCGATCCCGAGCCGCAGCCACCGGCCCCACGCCCACCCCGGTCATCGATCAACCTCAGCCCGTACACCAGAGCCGAGGACGTGGCCGAGGCCTTCGCGACGGAAATGGGCAACCTGACGCTCGCGGCCGCCGATAAGGCAGCACAGTCGGCGGATATGGCCAACCTCGAACGCCTGCTTGCCCTTCTGTGGCATCTACGCGCCGGCGGTCAACATGACGCCCGCGACACCTTGGTGGAACGGATCGAACCAAACCTGCTACCGAGCCGGACCGAGAAATTATGCGCACTGGCCCGCGAGCTGGGACCAAGCGCTGCGGCGAAAGCAGTAATGACCAAGGTCGTCGCCGAGTGCGATCCCTGGTACTCCAAGTCGATCCGGCGCGTCGTGCTATCCGCGCTGGAGGCGATCGGCGCAACCGACCTTATTGCCCGACTGGCATGGCGGATCGCCGACGCAGGGAACTTCGCCGCCTGCACCACCCTGCTCCCGCACGTAGTACGCCAATACCCGTACGGTCGCGATCCGAACCGAGAGCCTTCGTTCCGCTGGTCCTGGAGCGACCTGGCCTAGCTCGATGTGAGCGATGAACTGCGGCTGACTCCCAGACGACTGCTCATGCTGGGTTGTGATTAACCAGGTGTGCCGACCGCAGCCACCTTGACCTGTGGTTTCTGTGGTCAGCAGGCTGCGCAGTTCAAGGTCGAAGTCCCACGGCACGTAGACCGGCAACTGATCGTTCGCGATGTCTAGCCTCCACACGCGGGAACGGCGCCGAGACGTCGAGGGGCGCCGCGGAGCGCAGAGCGTCTCTGACGGGCTATCGCGCCTCGGCGGCGCGGAATCGCGCCGTGACGTCATGGCCGAGCTGGATGCCGGCGGTGATCGTGATCAGGCGCCCGTTGATGTGGGCGGAGTACCGCCCAGCGGCTTCAAGGTCGGCGACCGGCACCTCACAGGCCTGCCGCACCGCGTACGTGGCGCTGTCGAAGGTGATCAGCACGGCGATGTCGAAGTCGAAGGAGCGGAAGGCCGAGAAGGAGGCACTCGCCCGGGTATCCGGGGCTACGGCTCTGGCCTTCACCTGGACTCGACGGTCGTCGGCGGCGAGTAGATCGTAGGACTTGACCGAGTTCGCGGCCAGCTTCCCATCGTAGACCTGGGCGGCGAGGTACTCGGCGTAGTCACCCAGCGGGGCGTTGCGAGTCCGCACTACGCCCCGGTCTTGCAGCTCCTGCAGAATCGAGGCGTACCTGGTTAACAGGTCCGCATTGGATACACCGCTGAGATCGTCACTAGCCGCCATTCGTCCATCCTGCCGCCGTTTACAGCCGAAGCTTCTGCTGTGGAACTGGTGTCACGCGAGAATTCCAGGTGACCAGCAGTCCATGCACCCCCACGCCATCGCGCGGCCTTAGGCCCTCGCGTCGGCCACGTGCGAACCGCCTCCTCACGACAAAACACCACCGCAATGCCATCAGAACCGCGACCACGATCGCGGTTGACCACATCGCGGCTCGGGTCAGCTCGGGTTACCGCCTCACTGAGGAAGACGGCGATCTTTCCGGCGGAGGGGAATCGGCGGCTCCTGGCCGCGCATCGTCAGTCATTGCCCGGCTTCAGCACTCATGCCGAGCGGCCCATCGCGGCCGACGGGCAAACCATGCCGCAGTCCGGATCAGTGAAAAGTTCACGCAGGCTCAGCCCGGCTTCATCTGCCGCACCGAGTACTGGGTGCGAGCTGCGCGAATCAATCTTACGAAAGTTGATGGTGTCATCACGCGGGTATGACTACCGAGGCGACCTTCTTTGCTCGCCTTCAGAAAGCCTTTGTCGCTCGTAACGCAATAGACCTCTGCTAGCGGGTCGTCCCCCGCCAGCCATCGACAGGCACCGAAGACCATCCCGTCTTCGTGATCTAACGGCGGATTTCCATCCGGGAAGCTATCACCCAGCGTGCCACCGTTGGATTGCGCAATAAGGTTACCGATAAATTCGTCAATGAGCGCCTGGGCTTCAGGCTCCGCCCAACCTAGCCCGCTATATCCAGCCTCGTCGGCCACAATGGGATGGGTCGCCTTACCCCGGACAATCTTGTCAATATGGGCGTTCGTCCACACTTCGATTGTTTCGGGGCCAGCAAAGCGGCCCGACATACAGACAGCGATCGCTCGGAGCGCGTCATTCGCGCGATCCACAGGATGAGGGACAGGATCCTTAGCTACGCGTGCGACAGCTGCGTTGAAGCTAGTCCATGAAAATGGTGCACCGAGAGAGTCGGCAACATCGAGGTAGACGTTGCAATCGAATACGACGACGTGCCGTCGCGGCTCCTGTTCCCCAGTTGCCATCTACTACGAGTCCACATATGAGCGTTTGAGCTCGTGCGCGATGCCCGCTTCGTCGTAAAGATCGCCAGGATCAAGATTAGCGCTCCCCCAACGATCATCCCCATAGTCGTCGTCTGGAAGCGACGCGAGGAGAGCGTCAACATCCACAGGGCTACCGCCTTCATGCGAAGACGCGAAGAGGTGGATGCCGCCAGCAGCGAGGTCGGCAGCAGTGCGGCCTCCAAGCTTGCGACTAGCTCGGTAATACTGGGCTATAGCCTGTGTATTTATCGGCGTCCGGCATTCAGCATCCTCGGGCAGGTCGCCTCGGGCTTCTTGCCATGGCTGCTCAACGTGCGTCAGAGCGCTCAGCTCTTCCCCGGACATGGAGCCATAGCTGCGGATGACAAGGTCGACAAGGTCGGAGGTCATGTCGTCCAGCTCTATGCCGTCAACGACCTGGTCAGCAGCGCGCCGGGTAGTTTGATCTTTTCGCGAGTGCCAAACTTGGGGGACGACAGGGCCATCCTTCCAAGCTTTGATCTGTTCAGGAAACAGCGGCTGGTCCGTGATTGCCAGATGCCATGCCTGGGCGTAGTACAGCAGCTTCTGCAGACGCATGGAGTCAACCCAGGAGCCTGAGCGAGCAATGATCACCGAGGCGACTTCGTCGGCCGACAGCATCCCACTCACCTCAATCCGTCAAAGCTACCCTCAGTGACGACTAGTCACTCAGCGTGTCGCACCTGCCGCACATCTCAATACACGACTTCAACACCCGAGTGTATGTCCATCGGACATCTGACACTTCTCCTAGGGCGTGATTTGCATCACTAAGTGTAGTTTGGTCATCCACCTTCGATTACCGGCTACCGCCGCTCGATCCGCGCAGAACCCCAGACGCGACGTCCGCAAGTCATCGAACACAAGTTCGATTATACGCGATAGCCCGCAGCTTCGGGCCAGCTTCACTCGGTCAGCCTACTGCAATCTGACTCGCACTTGCGCGTGATCGCTGCCTTGCTGAGGTCTTGCGTGACGGGGCCTCTTACTTCGCCTGAGCAGGATTTTGAGGACAGCAAAGGATCGAATCTTGCGTAAGTGCAGGTGATCATCCGATGCCAGCTGCCTTCCTCCGGACATCTCTGTATTGCGAGCACACCGACACCAGCCTGCCGCTGGCGGCGCTCTCGGCGCCGACGCCGATGACGTGCTTGCCGTGCTCGCGCAGCTTCGCCACCGGCGGGATGAAGTCGCTGTCGCCGAACACAGGACGAACGCGCGTCGACACCGGGGTGGATGAGCAGAGTTTCCATAGCGTCGACGGCGTTGTCGACGACGAGCAGCGGTTGGAGTGGGGACTGTGGGGCGTTGTAGTCGGGATAGTGCTCGTTGCGGCGGCCGAGATCGCACTGGCTGTCCTGCTGAAGGGATGAGGGACATACCCCCCGTGGCCCCGATGTATTGACGCGTTCGCAACTGTTGCGAGTTCCACGCGCCCCACGTCGCTGCCGTCTCCCAACTGATCGTTTTCCGAGCAGGTCGATCAGCCAGGTTGGCCTGAATCGGTACTGTTGCTGGAGACGGATGATGGGTGGAAAGGTCGGCTGTCCCCACCTCTCGTTGCCTCGTCAAATAGGGCCTCGCCAGCGAAGGTCGCCCCTATGAACCAAGCCTCGCCGGTGAAGCGCGCACTGCCGAATCTCGCTTCACCTGTGAAAGTAACGTCGCCGAACCAGGCGTCATCGAGGAAGGTCACATGCTCGAACCAGGCCTCGCTGGCAAAGGTCGCCTGGTGGAACGCGGTGTCGTCGGTGAAGGTCGCCCCTAAGAAGATGGCGTCGCCGATGAAGGCCGCCTTACCGAATCTGGCGTAGCCAGCAAAAGTGGAACTGCTGAACACGACGTAGTCGCTGAAGGTCGTACGTTCGAACCAGGTGTCGCCTGCGAAGGTGGCTTCGTAGAAGTTGCCGGTTCTCATCCGAACGTCGTTGAAGTTGAAGTTGATGAGCTGGGCGCCAGTGAGGTCGAGGTCGAGATCGCCCCAGTAGACAGGGCCGCGGTTGGGCTTGAGATGCTCGCTGAGCAGGCGTTGAGCAGTGAGCCGGACTTCGCGTTCCTGCGCTCGCGCACGATAGATCTCGAATTGCTCGGCGCTGGCACCCTCTTCGTGGTCCTGTTCGTCAGGGAGGTCATAAGGCATACGGAGGTAGGCACAGAAGACGTTGACGATGGTCTGGCGCTGGGTCTCGTTGCCCTGGGCGAGGCGTTCGAGGGCGTAGAGGCCGCCGAGCCGGACCGGGGCCTTGTCGGAGCCGAGCTGTTCGACGGCCTTCGTGTACAGCTCGGTGATCCGCCGCTCGACCGCGTCCGCGCGGGCGTCGTCGGCGACGCGTTCCTGATGTGCCTGGGTGGCCGCGGCGACGTCCTGCTGGTGGGCGAGGGCGCGTTCGCGGTTGTCGAGGTCGGCTTCGGTGGAGTGCTGGCGGCGCCAGGCGAGGTAGAGGGCGACCACGCCGCCGCTACCGACTCCGATGCTTAGCCCGATCTTCAGCGCGTCCAGCCGTGCCTTCACCAGATCCGCGCCGGTGAGCCCGGCGGTGGCCGGCCACCACAGCACGATCACCGCGGCCGCGGTCAGGACCGCGATCAGGATTGCGGTCCACCACATCGCGGCCCGGGTCAGCTCGGTCAGCCGCTTCGACAACACCGACGCCGAGCTCGGTCCTGACGAGGTGCTCGGTCCTGACGAGGTGCTCGCGGCCCTCGGCCGTGCGTGGTCGGTCATGCCCCTCATCGTCGCGGAAAAAACGAAGGCATTGCAGACCAACGCGCTAGAGAAGGCCGGGGCCGTGGAGGCGGATCGCGGTCAGCCCGTCGGCACCTGTGGCGCCCCAGATCAGCCTGAGCACGCGGAAGGCGTCCGCGCGGTGCTGTTGTCGGGCTGGGATGTCGCGGGAATTGACAGCGGTGTTGCAGCGCCCAGCACGCCGGACCCGCTCACGTGAAGGGGAGAGCATCAGCCTTCCGTGGGGCCACTGGACACGAACTTCGGCACAGCAGAGCGAACGGAGACGAAACGGAGCCCAATCGTGGTCGACGTCAAGGCAAACACGAGCCAGAAAAGACAACGTCCCCGCAGGTCAGCGGGGATGTTGAGGTGGTGGGCCGCCTGGGGCTCGAACCCAGAACCTACGGATTAAAAGTCCGCAGCTCTACCAATTGAGCTAACGGCCCGTGCGGCCAAGTCTAGTAGACCGCCGCCGACCCCCAGGATGGCGGGGCCGCCGCCCGCGCGCCACGGATTTTGTCGGGGGTCTCTGCCAATGTCGGGGCCATGGACACGATCCCCGAGGAGAACTACTCCCCCAAGTGGTCCGGCGACCGGCCGGAGCCACCCCGCGTGGCGAGCGAGCGCGAGATCTTGACGTCCACGCTCGACTGGCATCGCCGCACCTTCGAGCTGAAGTGCCAGGGCCTGACGCCGGAGCAGCTGGCCGAGCGGTCGATCGGGCCTTCGACGATGTCGCTGCACGGGCTGCTCAGGCATCTCACGGGTGTGGAGCGCTGGTGGTTCCGCATCCAGTTCGCGGGCGAGGACGTCCCGATGCTCTATTACTCCGACGAGCGGCCCGAGCAGGACTTCGAGGACACCGACGGCGACGTCGGGGCGGCTTGGGCGGCTTGGCATGAGGAGTGCGAGCGGTCCCGGGCGATCGTCGCGACGGCGTCGCTCGACGCCACGGGCAGGACGTACGGCAGCGGTGAGCCGTTCTCGCTGCGCTGGCTGTTGACCCACCACATCGCTGAGTACGCCCGCCATGACGGCCACGCAGACCTGCTGAGGGAGCGCATCGACGGCAAGACCGGCCACTGACGAAGGGGAGTGCGATGCTGGGCCGATGAACGCCGATCCCGACTCCGGCCTCCTCTCCCCCGTGCGCGCCGGCACGCCCGCCGAGGCGGAGACGGGTGATCTCGCCTGGCTGCGGGCCCTGCTCGACACCGAGGCCGCGCTCGCCAGGGCGCAGGCCCGCACGGGGCTGATCCCGCGAGCGGCGGCCGACGCGATCACCGAGGCGGCGGCATCGGCCGACATCGACGTGGTCGCGCTGGCACGGGCGGCGCGCGAGACGGCGAATCCGGTCGTCGGGCTGGTCAAGCAGCTCACCGAGGCTGCCGCGTCCGAGTACGTCCACCGCGGCTCGACCAGCCAGGACATCCTCGACACCGCGATGATGCTGGTCGCCGCGCGGACGCTCGACATCCTCACGGCCGACCTCGAGAGCACGGCGAGCGCTCTCGAGGGCCTCGCCCGCGCGCACCGCGACACGACCATGCCCGGCCGCACCCTCACCGCGCACGCCGTCCCGACCACGTTCGGGCTCAAGGCGGCGGGCTGGCGGCAGCTCGTCCTCGACGCCCTTGAGCGACTGAACCGCGTCGTCCTTCCCGTCTCTCTCGGCGGCGCGGCCGGCACGCAAGCCGCGTACGGCGAGTACGCGCGCCTCGCGAAGCTGCCCGCTGGCTATCCGCGGCGGCTGCTGTCGGCGTTCGCCGAGGAGACCGGCCTCGCCGAGACCACACTTCCGTGGCACACCCTCCGCACCCCGACGGCCGATCTCGCGGCCGCTCTGGCCTTCACCGCCGCCGCGCTCGGCAAGATCGCGGGCGACGTCCAGTTCCTCACGCGTACCGAGGTCGGCGAGGTCACCGAACCCACTGGCGAGGGTCGCGGCGGCTCCTCGGCGATGCCGCACAAGCGCAACCCGGTGCTCGCGACGCTGATCCGCTCGGCGGCGCTCCAGGTACCGGTGCTGGCCACCGGCGTCACGCAGGCCCTCGTCTCCGAGGACGAGCGGTCCGCGGGCGCGTGGCACGCCGAGTGGCAGTTGCTGCGTGAGTGCCTCCGCCTGACCGGCGGCGCCGCGCACACCGCCGCCGAACTCGCCCGCGGCCTAGTCGTCAACGACGGCCGGATGCACGAGAACCTCGGCCTCACGCACGGCCAGATCGTCTCGGAGCGGATTTCGACCGTCCTGGCCCCGCTGCTGGGCAAGGCGCGGGCGAAGGAGGTCCTCGGCCGGGCGTCCGCGCTCGCGCTGGAGCAGGGGCGGGCACTGGGTGAGGTTCTTTCCGACCTGCCGGAGATAACCGGAGTCCTCACCGCGGATTCCCTGGCCGACCTGCTGGATCCCGCTCACTACACAGGCTCGGCCGGTGCGCTGACGGACGCCTCGCTGGAAGCCCGCTGAGAAAATCCGGGATTTCCTTGAACCGCTCCCTCAGGGGGCCCGTGTTGGGGGTACAAGCTCACCGCGACAAACCGCGGAACCCCTACGGACAAGGAGAAATCCCATGCTTCGCAAGCGTTTCGTCGTCGCAACGGCGTCTGCGGCAGCGGGCCTGGCGCTGCTGTCGGCCTGCTCCGGGGGCACCGAAGCCGCCGCACCCGCCGTCGCGCCGGCCGCAGCAGTCGCCGGGGCAGGCGGAAACGCCCCCGCGGCCAAGGGTGAGACCAAGGTGGCCGTGGCCGAAGCCGGGGATCTCGGCCAGGTGCTCGTCGACAAGGACGGGTTCACCTTGTACCGCTTCGACAAGGACACCCCGAAGCCGGCGAAGTCCAATTGCGACGGTGACTGCGCCAAGACCTGGCCGCCGGTGCTCGCCGACGGCGACGTCCAGCTCGAAGGTGTGGACCAGGCGCTGGTCGGCGAGCTGACCCGCGCCGACGGCCGCAAGCAGGTCACCGTCGGCGGCTGGGCGCTCTACCGCTACGCCAAGGACGCGAAGGCGGGCGAGACGAAGGGCCAGGGCGTCGGCAGCACCTGGTACGCCGCGAACGCCAAGGGTGCCAAGGCGGGCCAGGCGGCCAAGGCCGAAGAGGCGCCCGCCGGTGAGAAGGCCGAGGGCGCGACGAAGCTGGTCGCCAGCAACGTCGACGGCATCGGACCGGCCATTGTGGACAAGGAGGGCTTCACCCTCTACATGTTCACCAAGGACAAGAAGAACAAGCAGCCGACCTGCAACGGTGACTGCGCCAAGACCTGGCCGCCGGTGCTCGCCGAGGGCGACGTCCAGCTCGAAGGCATCGACTCGAAGCTGCTCGGCACCGTGAAGCGTGCGGACGGCACCACCCAGGTCACCGTCGGTGGCTGGGCCGTCTACCGCTACATCAAGGACGCCAACGCCGGTGAAGCCAACGGCCACGGCGTCGGCGGCACCTGGTTCGTCATCGAGCCCGCCGGCTGCAAGAGCACCGCGC
Source organism: Amycolatopsis sp. lyj-112 (assembly GCF_046549055.1). NCBI lineage: Bacteria > Bacillati > Actinomycetota > Actinomycetes > Pseudonocardiales > Pseudonocardiaceae > Amycolatopsis > Amycolatopsis sp. lyj-112. The sequence continues at coordinate 101,653 of NZ_JAJPWS010000007.1, forward strand.
CGGTGAAGGACAAGGCCGCCCAGAGCGGGAACGCCGCCCCCAAGAAGGAGGAAGGCGCCCCCGCCGAGGCCGGCGGTACCGAATACGGTTACTGATCACCTAGTGGGCAAGGCCCGGCGGTCGCTCTTCACGAGCGACGGCCGGGCCTTTTTCATGCCGCGGCCGGTGAGCGGAATCCGGGGTGGTGTCGACGACGGTCTTGTCGGCCCGTTCGGTGTCCACGGCGCCGATGCCGGACTGTTCCTCGTCTTCCGGCAGCAGCACCTTGTGCCGCGCGGGAAGGAACGCGATCAGCAGACCGAGCGCGGCCAGCCCGAGGTGCAGCCAGTTGTCCGGGCCGTTGAGGTTGAACGGGTTACCGGCCTGGGAAACGGGATTCGTCGAAACGGTCCCGGTGATCATCAGGCCCCAGACGAACAACGCGCCGAAGGCGGCGAACGTCAGCAGGCCGAATACCCGGGACCGGCCCGAACCGAACGTCAGCAGGAGGCCGACCACTCCGATCAGGACGAATCCGAGGTTGTAGAACGGGTTGACCGAGAACCCGAGGACGGTCGCCGAGTTATAGCCGACGAAATCGGCGAACCCGGTCTTGGTGAAGCCCACGATCCCGAACACCAGGAACGCCAGGCTGGCCAGCCCGGCGAGAACCTGAGCGGGCTGGAGTCCCGCCGTTCGGATACGAGCCCGTTGTGCACGTGCCATTGCTCCGCCTTCCAGAGTTGGCCACCTAAAGTCACGCCCCGGTCAGATACCCCGCGGACCAGGCGGACAAACCGGAAGCCCGTTCCAGGTCCACGCTGCGCACACAAGGCGTTACAAATCCGCGCTCAAACGAGACTTGCGCCACACGAATGGCCTAGACCGCGAACACTTTTGAGTGATCCGGCCAACAAGTCATGTGGGCAAGGTGAGCGGAGTTTTCCTCCTGGTGGGGCTGTGTCTCGGTGCCATCGGCGCGATGCTGATGGTTCCCTCCGCGCGGTCCACCGCGCCGCTGGTCGCCGACGCCGCGTCGGGAACGGCGACGATGAGCGTCGAAGCGAAGACGGGCGAGTCTCTGCCGTCCGAGGGACCGGCCCCCTCGCCTCAGCCATCGCCGCCGCCGTCTGAGCCGGGCAAGTCCGATCCGGGCAAGCCCGTCGCCGTCGAACTGAAGGCCATCACCGAGCTCGTTCCCGGCGGGCAGGTGAGCGTGGTCGTCTACGACCGCACCGCCAAGAAGAACCTGATTTCCCTGCAGCCGGACCGTTCCTACACCTCGGCGTCGCTGGTCAAGATCCTCATCGCCCTCGACGCGCTCCAAGCCGGGACATCGACGGCCAGCGTGCAGCGGATGTTGTCGATGAGCGACGACAACCTGGCGAGCGCGCTGTGGTCGACCCATGGCGGGGCGAGCATCGTGACGCGCTGGGCGACCAAGATCGGCCTCACCGGCACCCGGCCACCCGAGGATCCCGGCCGGTGGGGCGACACCCGGATCACCGCCGCCGACATCGGGCGGATCTACCGTTACGTGATGGACCAGGTCGGCCCGGGAACGCGGTCGATCATCATGCGGGCGCTGAGCGGGGCGACGGAGAGCGGCGCCGACGGGATCCGCCAGTACTTCGGCATCCCGGACGCGACAGGCGCCATTCCCTGGTCGGTGAAACAGGGCTGGTCGTGCTGCCGCGGCGCCCGGATCCTGCACACCTCCGGCGTCGTCGGCAAGGACGACCGCTACATCGTGGTGGTGCTGACCTCGCAGCCGACGTCGACCACCTACGCCAGCGGCGGCAGGCAGGTGACCGCGGCCGTGAGGGCACTGCTCCCGGCGTTGACCGGAGCCTGAACCACTATTGACGACCCGTAAACAAGGTGGGACAGTGACTGCACGCCACTCTTCCGGGAGGTCGTCATGAGCACCGAAGCCCGCACCTCCAAGCCGGCCCCGCTCGGCCCGGATTCCGTTGCCTGGCAGGTGGTCGGCGACCGGCGGCTGCTGCTCGGCGCGGGTACCGCCCTGCTGCTGCAGGTCGCGCATCCGGTGATCGGCGCCGGAGTCCACGACCATTCGAACTACACCGAAGACCCGTGGGGCCGCCTCGACCGGACCATCGATTCGTTGCTGTCACAGGTTTTCGGCGGCCAGGAGTCGATCGCCGAAGCCGAACGGCTCCGCGAGATGCACAAGGCGTTCAAAGGCATCGATCACCACGGCGAGCGCTACCACGCACTGAACCCCGAGGCCTACTGGTGGGTGCACGGCTCAACGTTCTGGACGACCGTCCGCATGCACGAAGTCTTCGTACATGCCTTGTCCCGTGAGGAAAAGCGCCGCTTCTACACGGAATGGCGACGGCTCGGCCTGATCCTCGGCCTCCGCGAACACCACATGCCTTCGGACCTCGAAGGTTTCGAGGTGTACTTCGACGACGCTGTCGCGAACAGGCTCGAAGACAACCACACCGTGCGAGAACTGCTCGACTCGATCACCATGCGGGACACACCCGCGCCGCCGTGGTGGTTCCTGCCGGAAACCCTGTGGCGCCCGGTGCGGCCGGCGGGCGGGAACGTCCTCACGCTCTGCGCGATCGGTCTGCTGCCGACGGTGTTGCGCGAGCGTCTTGGTCTCAAGTGGACGGACGTCGACGAGCGTCGCCTACGACGGCTCGGCGCCGTCACGCGCAAGGCCGGTGCGCGAACACCGGCCCGGCTTCGCCTGTACCCCCAGGCTTATCGCGCCCAGCGCGGCTAGCCCACTCGGCTGGCTCACTCGACAATGTCGACGAGTGCGCCCTTCGCTCCGGTGTTGGGCAACGGCCACGGCGTCACCCCGCCGTTGGTGACGAGCTTCTTTTCCTGCGGCGCCGACGGCGGCACGGTCCGCGCGCCGATCCAGGCCAGCACGTCGGGGATCTGCGTCTTGAAGGTGTTCATGTTGTGCCCGGCGTCCGGGATCCGCCACGACGAAAGTGTTGCGGGCGGCCGGATCGCGGCCTGGATCTGGTCGAGCGCGGAAGACTCGAAGTTCTCCTTCTCCCCGGCGATCGCGAGGATGTCGACCGGCGAAGGATGCCGTTGCAGGTTCAGGGAGACCGAGTTCGCGTCGATGATGTCCTGCCTGCCCTTGAACAGGTTCTCGGTCTCCGCGTCCACCGAGGCCTTGTCATATCCGCTGACGCTCGCGGCCTGGCCGTACCACTGCGGATGCCGCGTCACCAGGTTCATGGCGCAGTACCCGCCGGACGACCAGCCGGCGATGGTCCACGCCTTCCGCTGGTCGCTGGCGCCGAGGGTGCCGATCGCCCAGTCGCGGATGTCCGCGGTGAGGAAGGTGTCGTTGGCGTCGCCGCCGACCTCGTCGACGCATTCGGTGTCGTGGCCGAGTTTGGGCTTCCCGGTCGGATCCGGGATGACCACCAGTGCGGGCGGGAGCTTGTGCGACGCGATCGCCTCGTCGAGCCTCGACGGCAACTCGTATCCGACGGTGACCACTTCGGGGCCGGACGGGTAGTTCGGGATCCATTCGATGACCGGGAATTTGAACGACCGGTACGCGGGATCGTAGTACTGGGGCGGAAAATAGACCGTGACATCGCGGGTGAGGCCGGTTCGCTTGCCCTTCACCGGCATGAGCACGACGGTGCCCTTGCCCTCTTTCGCCCGCACTGTGCCGCCGGTGCGCAGTTTGTCGAGATCCGCGCCGTTCTCTCCGGCGACGGCGTCGACGTTCCCACCGGCGTACACCCCGGTGCCGAACAGCGCGCCGACCGTCGGGAAGAACCCGCCGATCATGTTCCCGCCCATCCCGGTGCTGACCACGATGAGCACCACCGCGACGAGGATCGTCGAACTACGGCCGATCATCTTGCGGCGCCAGCGTTCCCAGAACCACGGCACCGCGACGATCGCGAGCAGGGTGAGCACCAGGACGATGACGAGGTTCAGCGGCGAATCCAGCCGGATGGCACTCAATCCCAGTCCCATGGTGTTCGCGTCCCCTCCCGGCCGGGAACGCGCGCCGCACGTCCCACATCTGGATCAAGAGACGCCTCACCACCACAAAGTGTTGTCCAGGGTGACGCGTGTCACCCTGGACAGGAATGCGTTCCGCTTACTCAGCCTTCGAGAGCCGCACGCAACACCGCGATCGCCTGCTTGATCGCCGCGTCCGCGGCGTGGGTTTCGCGCAGCGTGTTGAGCATGACGAAGTCGTGGACGATGCCTTGGTACCGCACGGCTGTCACCGATACTCCGGCCTGACGCAGTTTCGCCGCGTACGCCTCACCTTCGTCGCGCAGGACGTCGGCTTCACCGGTGATCACCAGCGCCGGCGGCAGACCGGAAAGCTCGTCGAGGCTCGCTCGCAACGGCGAAACGGTGATCTCCGCGCGCTGTGCGGGATCGGTCGTGTACTGGTCCCAGAACCACTTCATGCCTTCGAGGGCAAGGAAATAGCCGTCGGCGAACTTCTGGTACGACTCGGTTTCGAACGACGCGTCGGTGACCGGGTAGAAGAGAACCTGCTGCCGGAAGGTGACATCGCCACGCTGCTTCGCGAGCAAAGTGAGCGCTGCCGCCATGTTCCCGCCGACGGAGTCCCCGGCGATCGCGATCTTCGTGCTGTCGAGCCCGTTCTCGGCGCCGTGTTCGGCGACCCACTTCGCGACGGCGTAGTTCTGCTCGATGGCGACCGGATAGCGCGCTTCCGGCGAGCGGTCGTATTCGGGGAAGACGACGGCCGCGCCGGTGCCGACGGCCAGTTCGCGGACCAGGCGCTCGTGGGTGTGGAAGTTTCCGAAGACCCAGCCGGCGCCGTGGATGTAGACGATCACGGGCAGCGGCCCGGTCGCGCCCGGCGGGCGGACGATGCGGACCTCGGTGCCGTCGACGTGCGTGGTCTCGACGTCCGCGGCGGGCAGTTCGACGTCGCCGGCCTGGACCTCGTCGACGGCCTTGCGTCCTTCCTCGGGCGGCAGCTGGAAGAGGAACGGCGGGGTGGCGGTGGCCTCCACGAACGCCTGCGCGGCCGGTTCGAGGGCCAGGTTGTGCGGGTTGGCGGTCATCTCTGCCTCCTGAGTGAGCGGCTGATGTGCTGAAGGTAGCCCGCAACTCAGTTGTGCACAACTAAAATGTCCTCAAGGAGATTTACCCCACTCGAGTAGCGTGCCGTGCGATCATCGACGCACCATGAAGCGTTGGGGGCGACAAAGAAGGAAGGGCGTATGCGAACGGACGACGCCGGGTCACTGCGCCTGGACGACCAGCTTTGCTTCGGCCTGTACGCGGCATCGCGGGCCGTGACCGCGCTCTACCGCGTGGTGCTCGACGACCTGGGCCTGACCTACCCGCAGTATCTGGTGATGCTCGCGCTCTGGGAGGACGACCGGCGACAGGTCAAGGAACTCGGCACGGTGCTGAACCTCGACTCCGGCACGCTGTCACCGCTGCTCAAGCGGCTGGAGAAGATCGGACTGGTCCGGCGTGAACGCCAAGCCGACGATGAGCGGTCCGTTCGCGTCAGCCTGACCGAGGACGGCGCCGCGCTCAAGGACCGCGCGGCCAGCGTCCCGGCGATCATCGGCGACGCGATGGGACTCGACGCGGCCGGACTCGCCCGCACGCGCGCGGAACTCGATCGGCTGACCGAATCCGTGAACGCCTACCGCGAGACCTACGTTCCCGCCGGTTAGCATGGGATTACCGGTGCGGACAAAGGGATGGCGATGATCGATCACGACGCGGCGCTCAAGGCCGTCGAGAGCAGCTTGGACCGGCCGTCCGCGGCCCGGGTCTACGACTATTTCATCGGCGGCGACACCCACTACGCCATCGACCGCGAGTTCGCCGAGAAGGTGCGCAAGCGTTTGCCGCTCATGGGCGACTACTGCACCACCAGCAGGCAGTTCCTCGGCCGTGCGGTGCGACGCTGCTCGGAACTGGGCATCCGCCAGTTCGTCGACATCGGCTCCGGCCTGCCGACGGCGGGCAACGTGCACGAGGTCGCCGACGAGGCGCGGCCGGAGGAGGACACGCACGTCCTCTACATCGACAACGAGCCGATCGCGCTCGCGCACTCGACGCTCCTGCTCGCCGACACCGCCGACCCGGACCGGCACCACGCGATCGCCGCCGACCTGTTCGACCCCGAGGACCTCTGGGACCGGGTCGAGGACTCCGGCATCATCGACCTCGATGAGCCGATCGCGCTGGTGATCAACGCGGTCATGCACTTCATCAAGGACGAGCAGGACCCGGACTCGCTGCTCGACTACTACCGCGACCGGCTCGTGCCCGGGTCGCTGCTGGTGCTCTCGCAGATGACCAACGAGAACCCGGCCAACGACGAGGAACGGCAAGCGCTGCTCGACATCCTCGAGTACTACGAGACCACCACGAACCCCGGCTTCCTGCGCACGATGGACGAGTTCCGGCGGTTCTTCGGCGGCTGGCCGCTGGTGGAGCCGGGCCTGGTCTACGCGCCGGCGTGGCACCCGGACGAGAAGACCGTCTTCGCCGCCACACCCTCCGAGTCGCGCGTCATCGGCGGTATCGCCCGCAAGCCGTAACTTTGCGCGTGAAGGCCCCCTTCCCTCGGCTGAACCGAGGGAAGGGGGCCTTCACGCGCTTGTGACGCAGGTCGCCTTGCAGTGCAACTAGGTGCATATGAAACTAGGTGCATGGCATTGGAGCACGCGATCCTGGTTTCACTGTCCGAGCGGTCCGGCTCGGGCTACGAGCTGACGCGCCGCTTCGAGAAGTCCATCGGGCTGTGGTGGAACGCCACCCACCAGCAGATCTACCGCGTTCTCAAGCGCATGGAGGACGCCGGCTGGGTCGCCGTCGACCACGTCGCGCAGTCCGGGAAACCCGATAAAAAGGTCTACACCGTCGGCGACGAAGGCCGGGCCGAGCTGGTCCGCTGGCTCGCCGAACCCGATCCGACGGCCACCGCGAGGGAGCTCGCCGTCAAGATCCGCGGCGCGACGCTCGGTGACGCGGCCGCGGTCGCCGCCGAGGTCTCCCGGCACCGCGACGCGCACGCGGCGGCGCTCGACGCCTACCTCCTGATCGAGAAGCGCGACTTCCCCGACTCCAGCGTCCTCAGTGGACAGTCGTTGCACCAGTTCCTCGTGCTGCGCGGAGGGATCCGAACCGAACAGGGCCACGTCGAGTGGCTCGAGGAAGTCCTCCAGGCATTCCACCACAATGCGTAAGGACCAGCGATGACCCAGTACCCGAACCTGCTGTCCCCGCTCGATCTCGGCTTCACCACCCTGCGCAACAGGGTGATCATGGGCTCGATGCACACCGGCCTCGAGGACAAGGAAGCCCATTTCCCCGAGCTGGCCGAGTATTACGCCGAACGTGCCCGCGGCGGGGTCGGGCTGATCGTCACCGGCGGGTTCGCGCCGAACCGGACCGGCTGGCTCCTGCCGCTCGCCTCGAAGCTTTCGACACGCGCGGAAGCGCGGGCACATAGGCAGCTCACCGATCCCGTCCACGAGGCGGGCGGCAAGATCGCCCTGCAGATCCTGCACGCGGGCCGGTATTCGTATCACCCGCTGAGCGTTTCGGCCTCGGGTATCAAGGCGCCGATCAACCCGTTCAAGCCGCGGACGCTGTCCGGCTACGGGGTGCTGCGCCAGATCCGCGCGTTCGCCGATTGTGCTTTCCTGGCCAAGGAAGCGGGCTACGACGGCGTCGAGATCATGGGGTCCGAGGGCTACTTCATCAACCAGTTCCTCGCCGAGCGGACCAACAAGCGCACCGACAAATGGGGCGGCAGCGCGGAAAACCGGCGCCGGATCGCCGTCGAGATCGTGCGCCGGGCGCGTGAGGCGGTCGGCGAGGACTTCATCATCATCTATCGACTGTCCATGTTGGACTTGGTCGAAGGCGGCCAAAGCTGGGAAGACGTCGTCACTCTGGCCAAGGAGGTCGAAGAGGCGGGCGCCACGATCATCAATACCGGTATCGGCTGGCACGAGGCCCGGGTGCCGACGATCGTGACGTCGGTGCCGCGCGCGGCCTTCACCTGGGTGACCGGGAAACTCAAGCCGCACGTGGGCATTCCGGTCGTCACCTCCAACCGGATCAACATGCCCGAGGTCGCCGAGGAGGCGCTGGCCGGCGGCGACGCGGACCTGGTTTCGATGGCGCGGCCGTTCCTCGCCGACCCGGAGTGGATCCGCAAGGCCGAGACCGGGCGTGAGGACGAGATCAACACCTGCATCGCCTGCAACCAGGCGTGCCTCGACCACGCGTTCAAGCGGAAACTGGTGTCCTGCATGGTGAATCCCCGTGCCGGGCACGAGACCACGCTGACCCTCGCGCCGACCCGGAAGGTCAAACGCGTCGCCGTCGTCGGCGCCGGGCCGGCCGGGCTCGCGGCCGCGACCAGCCTTGCCGATCGGGGTCACGCCGTCGAACTCTTCGAGGCCGACGACGAGATCGGCGGCCAGTTCGGTATCGCGCGGAAGATCCCGGGCAAGGAAGAGTTCGCGGAGACCATCCGGTACTACACGCGACGGCTCGAAGTCACCGGCGTCAAGGTGCACCTCGGCACCCGCGCGACCGCCGCCGCGCTGGTCGACGCGGGGTTCGACGAGGTCGTGCTGGCCACCGGCGTGACGCCTCGCGTGCCCTCGCTGCCCGGGATCGACCACCCCAAGGTTCTGTCCTATGTGGACGTCGTCAAACGCGGGAAGCCGGTGGGCGAGAAGGTCGCGGTGATCGGCGCGGGCGGGATCGGGGTGGACGTCAGTGAATTCCTGACGCACACCACCTCCCCCACGCTCGACCTGGACGCGTGGATGGCCGAGTGGGGCGTCACCGATCCGGAGAACGCGGCGGGCGGGCTGACCGAACGGAAGCCCGAGCCCTCGCCGCGGCAGGTCTTCCTACTGCAGCGCAAGAAGTCCGGGATCGGCGCGGGACTGGGCAAGACCAGCGGCTGGGTGCACCGGGCGTCGCTGAAGGCCAAACGCGTCGAGCAGGTCACCGGGGTCACCTACGACCGGATCGACGACGACGGCCTGCACATCACCGTCGGTGACAAGCCCCGTGTGCTCGACGTCGACACCGTCGTCGTCTGCGCCGGCCAGGAGCCGGTGCGCGACCTCGCCGACGACCTGCGGGCCGCCGGGGTGTCGGTGCACTTGATCGGCGGCGCCGACGTCGCGGCCGAACTGGACGCCAAACGAGCGATCGATCAGGGAACTCGCCTCGCCGCCGTTCTCTGACGAGTGGGCTCGCAGATGGCAGGATGAGCACTTGTGCGAGACGTATGCGTGATCGGGCTCGGGTTGATCGGTGGTTCGCTGCTGCGCGCGGCGCATTCGATCGGCCGCACCACGTTCGGGGCGGCGATCTCCGAAGCTGACGCGGACGCCGCCAGCAGAGCGGGATTCGACGTGACCGCGCAGGTCGAGGCGGCGCTGAGCAAGGCCGCCGAGCGGGACGCGCTGATCGTGCTCGCGGTGCCGCTGCCCGCTGTCGAAGAGGTGCTGAGGACCGTTTCGCGGGTCGCCGGGCACTGCGTGCTCACCGACGTCACCAGCGTGAAGGGCCCGGTGCTGGACTCCGTCCGCCGTCGCGCGCCCTACGTGCGGTTCGTCGGCGGGCACCCGATGGCCGGGACCGCCGAGTCCGGGTGGAACGCGAGCAATCCGGCGCTGTTCGGCGGCGCGGCGTGGGTGCTGGGCGTCGAGCACGACACCGACCTGGTGGCCTGGGCCGAGGTCGCGCGGCTGGTGCTGGACATCGGCGCGCATATCGTGCCGCTGCCGGCGGACTCGCACGACGAGACCGTCGCCCGGATCTCGCATCTGCCGCATATCTTCTCGGCCATCCTGGCCACGATCGGGGCGCAGGGCGGGCCGCTGGCGATGTCGCTGGCGGCCGGGTCGTACACCGACGGCACGCGGGTGGCCGGGTCGAGCCCGGCGTTGGTGCGCGCGATGACCGAGGGGAACCGGGACGCGTTGCTCCCGATCGTCGACGAGGCGCTCGGACGGCTGGGTGCCGCGCGGGGTTCGCTGGCCTCGACAGGCGGGCTCGCGGTGACGATCAACGCGGGCTACGAGGGCTCGCAAGCGTTTGCGACCAGCAAGGACGCCGAGCGCGCCGGAGTCCGGATCAGCCTCACCGCACCCGACGCGCGGGACGGCCTGATCGCCCTCGGCGAGCGTGGTGGCCGGATCACCGCGATCGACGGCGACACCGCGCTCGGCGAGGTCTCCTGACGCTGCCTCCTGACGCGTTTCGTCCTCTACTTGCGGTAGTTGCACGCGCAAGGAACGCAACTAGAGGACTGAACGCCGTGGTTTCAGCGCACGCGGGGGTTACTGGCCCGGCGGCGGCTGCGGCGGGTTCTGCTGCTGCGGCGGGTTCTGCTGGTCCTGCTGCTGCGGCGGGTTGTCCGGGGTGTCGTCGAACTTGTTGATGAAGCCCTTCGCCTTGTCGACACCGGAGTCGATCTTGGAGTCGTGGCCGGAGAACTTCGATTTGGCGAAGCCCGCCGCCTTGTCGAGGCCGCCCTCGATCTTGTCGTTGTGCTCGCGGAGAGCGTCGGTGGCCTTGTTCTTCAATTCATCGAAGTTGATGCCCATGACCTCATCGTCACACAGGTGACGGTGTACGCGCCCGGGTCGCGGCCACCGATCACCCATCGCGGGGACACGCTCAAAACGGCCGGTCACCCACGATGGCGACACGCTCGGCCACCCGCGCGTACGGCTGGTAGTCGTTGACGGCGTAGTGCTGGGTGGCGCGGTTGTCCCAGAACGCGACCGACCCGGGCCGCCAGGCGAAGCGCACCTGGAACTCCGGGGTGTGCGCGCGGCTGAACAGGTATCGCAGCAGCCTGTCGCTCTCGTCGCGGTCGATGCCGACGATGTGCGTCGTGAAGGCCTGGTTCACGAAGAGGGTGCGCCGCCCGGTCTCCGGATGCGTGCGGACGACCGGGTGTTCGACGGGCGGGAAGGCGTCCTGCCGCCGCCGCAGCGATTCCGGGTCGGAGAAGCGGGCGAAGCCGGGGATGAAGTCGTGTACGGCGGTCAAGCCGTCGATACGGGCGCGGATGCCTTCCGGCAGATTGTCGTACGCGGCGGCCATATCGGCCCACATCGTGTCGCCGCCGACCGGCGGGACCTCGATCAGCCGCAGGACCGAGCCGAGCGCCGGGGCGGGCCGGAACGTGACGTCGACGTGCCAGATGTTCTCGAACGCGGGCATGGTCGCCGACCGGGTGAACCGGGTGGTGTCCTCGGTTTCGCCCTGCGGGATGAACGGGTTCGTCTCCAGGTCGCCCCAGTTCGAGGCGAAGGCGCGCTGGTGCGCCGAAGTGATGTCCTGGTCGCGGAAGAACAGCACCTTCCACTCCAGCAGCGCGCGGTTCAGCTCCGCGTGCAGGGCGGGGGTCAGGGGCTCGGCGAGGTCGACGCCGTCGATCTCGGCACCGATCACCCGCCCCAGCGGACGCAGCGTGAAGAGCTCGTACGGGCGTTCTTCCGCGCCTTCCGGCAGGCGGCGCAGTACGCGCGGCCCTTCGAGGATGCCGCCGTCGGGGACGATCGCGGGGCGAAGCCGGGCATGGTCGGGCGCTGCTACGGACATGGTCGCTCCCAAAAGGTTTTCTCGGAATGGTGAAAAGGGCCACGGATGGCCTCAGCGCGAGAAGAAGGAGCTAGGCGGGCGGCGAGCCCAGGCGTCCGCGACGCAGGAGCAGCGCGGCGACGCCTTCAGCGGCCGTGCGGGCGGGGGCAGATTCCCAGGTGGCAGGCACGGGGTCATCGTGTGCCCCCGACGGGTGCGCGGTCAACCATGTCCACCGGACGGGAATCACCTTCGCCGTTCGTAAGGGAAGCTTCCCGACCACGTATTCCGCTCTTCGCGCGGGCGCAACGCCTCGGCCAGCACCCACTGCGAATGCGTCGTCGCACCCCGCCCTACCGGGCCGAGCTGGAACGTCACCCAGCCGACCCAGTCCCCTGTCGTCGTCGCCCGCCACATCCCCAGCAACCCGGGGACGGTGCCGGTCAGGTCGAGGCCGTCGGGGAGACGGACCTTCGGCGTGCCGACCGGGTAGACCACCTTGAGGTCGACCCAAACGGGCTGGTTGGGCCGGACCATGTGCAGGTGACGCGGCCCCGGCGGCAGCGTGTCACCAGTGTCGAGCATGCGTCGATTATGCGTGATGGCTCGAACATTCGTTCGAGACTATGGTCACCCTCACCCGGATGGGTGGCTGTTTTCGCTAGGGTCGCGGGCATCGGTCTGCACCGGATGCTGCCGCCGGGGCTGCGCGCCGACTTCCAGGATCTGCCCGCGTGGGCGTCAGGGCGTTTTCGAGGTGCTCGACCTCCTGCTCGGCAAGCAGGACGGCACGGTGGTGGCGCCGATGACGCTGGTGGAGCCCACGTACTTCACGGAGATCGTCGGCCGGTTACGCGAACGCGGGCACGACGTCCGGCACTTCGCGCTGCTGGCCGAACGCGAGACCGTCCTACGTCGGCTGCGGGAACGCGAGATCGTCCACTCGGTACGACGGAAGGGTGTGCCGCCGAAGCGGGATAATTTCGCGGTGTCGAGGCTCGATCTCTGCCTGGAGCGGCTGAGCGGCGCGGAGTTCGGTGAGCACCTCCGCACCGACAGGCTCACTGTCGCCCAGGCCGCCGACCGGATCGCGGAGTCGGCCGGGCTGACCCTCGAACCGAACACGGACAGCGCGGTGCGGGGTTTCGTCCGTCGCAAGTGGACGAGCGTCAAGCACATCCGTTTCGGCTGAGCTCAGGCGCGGCGGTGGTACGGCAGGAACCGCCGGACCAGCCGCAGCGGCGCGCGTTCGACGAGGTCGGGGCCGCGCACGGCGTCGAAGGCGGCGCCGATCTGGTCGACGACACCGGACAGCTGCTCGTTGTCGGGCATCGGCATCTCCGCCGGCTGCCGTTCCTCGCGGACGGCGGAGGCGAGTTCGGCCAGCGCGGCCGTCAGCAGGGCGATGTCGGCCTCGTCCGGTGCCGGGGCGCCACCTCCCAGGGTGACGCCGACTTCGGTGACGGCGTCCGCGACGCGTTCGAGCCCGGCGATCACCGGCCACCAGGCGACGGCTTGCCGTCCGGCGGCGGAGGGTTCGACGACGACCTGCTGGAACGCCGTCCGCAGATCGGCCAGCGCGCGGTAGGCGCGGCGTCGGGCGCGTGAGCGGACCAATCGTGCTTCGCCCGAGGGCGCGAGCACGAGTCCCTTGTCGACGTAGTCCACCAGGTTGTCGAGGCTGTCGGCGAGCCGCCCGCCGATCTGCGGACGACGGCTTCCCGGCCAGAGCAGGTAGCCGAAGAGCAGGACGATCGCGCAGCCCAGCACGGTGTCGACGAGCCGCGCGAGCACGACGTCCCAGCTTCCGGTGCTGGCCAGGTCCATCTGCAGGATGATCAGCGGCGTCACGAACGCGCTGAGGATGCCGTAGTTCCGGACCTTGCCGACCGCGACCCCGCCCGCGAACACGCAGATCAGCAGCACCAGCAGCCAGCCTTCACCGCCCGCGGCGAGCACGGCCGCTCCGATGCCGACGCCGATCACCGTGCCGATCCCGCGCAGCACCGCGCGGCCGAACACCGAACCGAAGTCCGGTTTCAGCACGATGCCGACGGTGAGCGTGATCCAGTAGGAGCGTTCGAACGGGACGAACAGCGCGACGACTTCGGCCACCGCGACGCACAGTGTCAGGCGGAGCGCGGCGAACCAGGTGAGCGGGCCGGAGATGAGCGAGGCCGCCCAGTCGCGAAGCCGTTTGTGCCACGGCTTGACCTCTCGCCGCTTCCGGTCGTCGCCCTTGCCGATCCGGGCGAGCCCGGCGTAGAGCGCGGCCAGCACGGGATCGACGCCGTCGTCGGGTGGCTTCGGCGGTTCCGGCGGTTCCTGGTTCGCGAGGACGGCGGCCGACGTCGCGATGAAATGGTCGATCACCTGGTCCGGCGCGTGGCGGCCGGCGTTGACCATCGCGACCGACGCCTCGACGGCCGGGGTGCTGGCCGACAGCAGGTTGAGCAGCTGGCGGTAGGTGGCGTCGCGGCCGGAGAGCCAGGACCGCGCGGTGAGCAGCCGGTCGTACGCGGTGTTCATCGCGGTCGTGAGCTGGTGGCGCGCCACACGCGAAGTCGCTTCGTCGGTCGCGGACAGCATCGCGGCGAGCTCGACGTAGACATGCGCGACGGCGCCGCGTTCGGGGCTGGTGGCGCGGAAGGTCCAGGTGGCGAGCGCGACGAGCAGGCTCCAGGCGGCGCCGATGCAGAAGTAGCCGAGGAGGATTTCGACGCGGAGGCCGGTGACGTGCTGGCCGGTGCCGAGCACGCAGAAGACGAACATCTGCAGCCCGGCGACCGACGCGTTGCTGCCCGCGGCGCTGATCAGGGCGGAGATCGCCGCGACCCCGACCACCACCGGGATGGACGCGACCGGGATCCCGCCGGCGAGCAGGCCCGCGAAGTAGCCGAGGGCCGCCGCCGCGGTGGCACCACCGAGCCGTCGGGCGCGATAGCGGTACGGGCCGGCGGATTCGGAGAGGACCGTGGGCAGGGCGCCGGTGGAGATGAGCGCGCCGACTCCGATGTCGCCGAGCGCGTACCCGACGGCCAGGGGCGCGGCGAGCGCGAGCACCGCGCGGGCGACCATGTTCCACGGCACCGGGACAGGGGTGCTGCGGAGCAGCTGCACCAGCCAATGCGGTGCGGCGATCTCCCGGCGCGTCGTGCTCACACCCCTATCTTGACTTATCCGTTGCGGGTGGAGCGGTTATCGTCGCCACATGGGCAAGACGTATTCCTTCGAGATCAACCGGACCAGCAGCGCGACGCCGTCGTCCCTCTTCGCGCTGGAATCCGATGGTTCCCGGTGGTCGGAATGGGCGAAGCCGATCGTGTTCCACTCGCGCTGGGCGCGGGAACCGGACGCGGACGGGGTGGGCGCTGTCCGCGCCGTCGGCCTGTGGCCGGTGTACCTCCACGAAGAGACGCTGGAGTACGAACAGGACCGAAAGCACGTCTACGGCTTCGCGGGCATCGCGCCGCTGAAGGACTATCGCGCCGAAGTGTCCTTCACGCCGAACGCGACCGGCGGCACGGACCTGCGCTGGACCGGCCGGTTCACCGAATCACTGCCCGGCACCGGCGCCGCCGCGTGCGCGACCCTGCGCTCGATCGTCTCCCTGCTCGCGACGCGCCTGGTCAAGCACGCCGAACGCGGCTGAAGGTCAGCCCGCGCCCAGGCACAGGAACGGACGTCGTAGCGGGTCGGCGGCCGTCGCTTCGGCGAGCGCCAGCGCGGGCGCCGTCCCCGAAGCGAGCCTCCGGTGCAGATCGGTCATCGCGTCGGCGGCGGCCTTGTCGCCGACGCGCGCGATCGCGCCGATGACGGTCCGCGAGCCGCTCGCGAGCAGCGTCCCGGCGAAACCGAGCGCCTCCTCGCCGGGCCGGATGTGACTCATCGCGAGTTCGCACGCCGCCAGCACCACCCGCTCCGGCGGATGCGCGAGCCGGGCGGTTTCGTGCGCGTACAACGGACCGCCGACCAGTTCGAGCCGCGAGAACAACGCGTTCGCCGGTTCGTGCGCGCCGTGCGCGACCAGGTGCGCCATCCCGGAACCGTCCAAAGCGGACAAGACGGCTTCGCTGGTCGCGGCCTTCCCGTCGACGAGCCGGGCCTGGGGGTACACCGCCCGCAGGTTCCGCACCTCACCGACCGAACCCGGCACCCCGGGCCCGCCGGCGAGCAGGACCGGCCCTTCGCTCCGGCGTCCGGACGCGCTCACCCAGGCGGTCGCCGACGGCGCGATCGACACCGGATGCCCGTGCAGTGACGGCAGCGCGCCCCACGGGAGCGCGTACAGCGAACCGATCGGCACGATGATCAGCTCACGGTTCTCCAGCGTCTTCGCCAGCGACGCGGAGATCAGTTTGTCCAGTTTGTCCGCTCGGCGCCGCGCGGATCCGGTGACCACCTCGACCAGCGGCGCGGGCAGGTTGTCCGGCGCCAGCGCGTCCAGGTCCGCGTGCAGTTGCCGCGCCGTCTCGACGATCTCGCTGAGCGGCCCCAGCTTCACGAGCCGGAACCGGCCACGGTCGACGACCACCGCGTACAAAGTGTCGCGATACCCCATCAGGCTGACCAGGACTCGATTCCCGAGCCGCTCGACCACCTCTTCGGGCGACGAGACCGGCCTCGGACGACCCCATTTACTGGTGTACCACCCGAGCCTGGTCGCTTCCTGCTGCAACCGGTCGTAGTTCTCCTCCAGCTTTCCGACCGGTTCGCCGGACAGCCGCCGCGCCTGGATCGTCCCCTGCAGATGCCGCATTTCGTTGATATGCCTGGCGAGGGCGGGATCTTCGATCAGCGGGAGCGGTTCGTAGCGGTACACCTGCGCGCGCGTGCGTTCCAGCCACGCGAACAGGCTCTTCGCCCCCGCCCCGCTGCGCCTGGCCTTCTTGAGCACCAGCGTCAGCGCGAGTTTGCCCAGTTCCTCACCGTGCGCCGCGGTTCCGCAGACGAGGTCGAGCCCGCCCATGCGATCCCGGATCTGCCCGAGTTCCGCCAGCCCCGCCCGGGCCTGCGCCAGCGCCGAACGCGGCCGGTGGAACGCCACCGCGAGTTCGGCCCGGCACAGCCGCAGCAGCATCCGGTGGTCGATGGGCGTGGTCTGCCGTGGTTTCGGCACCTGCGCCAGCAGATCTTTCGCGGCCGCCGCCTCTTCGCGACGGATCAACAGCCGCACCGCGAACATCCTGGCCGCGCCCGCTTCGTCACGGAGACCGAGTTCGGCCAGCCGGACGGCGAGTTCGGCCAGCGCGCCGGGCAGCTTCGCGGACGGCTTCTTCTCCCGGTCCGCCAAGACCTTCACCGCGTCCGCCCGGAGCCGGGTCAGCGCCGCGATCTCGGCCCAGCGTCCCTTGCCCCGCCGCAGAAAACTCCGCCGCGCGGTGCCGGCGAGTTTCTTCGCCAGCGCGTAGTCGTGTTCCAGGATGGCGGCACCGGCCCTGGCGACCTGTGCCTCCGCGACGAGATGGACGGCGCCGTTGTTCTGGAGCTCCGGGAGCGCGTCGTCGAGGTGCCGTGCCGCCTCCTCGGCGAGTCCCGCGGTGAGCAGAGCCTTGGCCTGATCGAGCCGGACGAGCGGCAGCGAACCCGAACCATCGGTCACGAAGATCGCGGCCGCCTGTTCGTAGTGCCTCAGCGCTTCCGGCACGTCGCCCAGCAGCTGGGCGTGATCGCCCAGGTTGTGCTGGATCTTCCCCTCCAGCATCCGGTGCCCATGTTCGACCGCGAGATCCAGCGCCTCGACGAGATCGCGGTACGCCTCATCCGGATTGTTCATCTCCAGGTGCAGCCACGCCCGGTTCACCAGCGATCGGGTCAGGACCGCGCTGTACTTCTCGGCTTCGGCCGCCAAACCGGGCAGGAACGCGTTGTTGAGCGCCAGCGATTCCTCCAGCCGCCCCCCGCGCATCAGCACGACGGCGCGCTGCAGCCCGACGACGAACCGCAACTCGTGCCGGACATCGCCCTCTGGCAGCAATAGCCGTACCCGCTCGGCCTCGTCGAGCCGCTCGAAACCGTCCTCTTGCGACGTGATCTCCGCTTCGGCGGCGGCCAGGCTGATCAGGATCCGGACGCGGATCTCCGACCGAGCGACCAGATCCACGTCGACAGGGCCCAGCAACGAAAGTCCGCGACGCAGCAGACGGATCGTCCGGTGGAGGCCGTGGTCCGAGGCGGCCGCCTTCGCCTGACGGTGGAGCTCGGTCGCCTCTTCGGCTACGGAATCGGCGACAGCAGGAGACGGCGCGGGCACACGCACAATGGGAGCACACCCGCGCCGCATAACGGAACAGCCGTCCGGTTACAGCACCACTGTCGGGGTCACGACGGTCCGCCGGCACGTCACGTCGCCGAGGTGGATCACGATCTGGGTCGTCCCCTGTGGAACGTTGTCCAGCACGAACCGGCCGCCCTCGTCAGCGGTGGTGGAACTCGTCCCGTGTTCGGCGACGCGGACTTCCACCCCGTACTCGCCGGCGGGCACGAGCCAGCCGTCGATCCGGTGCTTCTTGCCGATCTTGGTGAGGTTGATCATCACGGTCAGATCGCTGACGGTGAAGGTGATCGTCCCGGTGTCGCTGCCGCGTACACCCGCCGTCGCGTCCATCCGCTCCCAGCGAGCCACCTCGACGTCAAGGTTTTCGAGGGCGAGCGCGAACTGAACCCGCTGCACCAGGTCTCCCGGTGGCGGGTCCAGTTCGTCCATGAAACGCCCGATATCGGCCAGCAAGGCCTCATCGCCCGAGGAGGTCATCTCCCCCGGCGTCCCGAGGTCGTTCATCGGCTTCCCCCTTCATGGGCCAGCAGGTCGCGCATCGAATCGAGGCATCGGCCCCTGGTCGGTCCGACACTCCCGCGTGGCATGCGGAGTGCTTCGGCGACCAGTTGGTATTCGGCCCGCCCGGCGAGCACGGTCAGCCGGAGGAGCTGCTGACAGCGGTGCGGCAGCCGGAGGAAGGCGCGCCAGACCCGGCGATCCCGGTCGGCGCGGACGGCTTCCTCTTCGGGCGCGGGGTGGGTGCTTTCCATGCTCTCGGCCAGCTCGTCGGTCAGCGGAACGGGCTGAGCACGGCGGCCGAAGGGGTGCTGGGCCTCGCGTCTCGTCGTGGTGATCAGCCACGCGGCGAGTGCCTTGGGGTCACGAAGTTTTTCGAGCTGGCTGAACAGGGCGAGCCACACCGTCTGGACGACGTCCTCGGCGGTGAGGCGATCAAGCCCGTTCGCGCGTGCGACATGCCAGACGAGCGGCGTCAGCTCACTGACAAGCCTGTCCATCGCCTGGCGGTCACCGGCCCGCGCCGCCCGCATACAGGCAGCATGAAGATCGGCCCCGGTCAGGCCTTCCCATGGCGGGTCTACTTCGGTCGTTTGCACGTCGGTCACCGTATCTGCCCCACTTCGGACGTGTCTTCGTGTCGGCGCTGGCAGTATCGCGGGCCCTTCGGGGAGAAGGAGCGTGCAAGAGGCTCTGGGATACATCAGTTCACTAACTCTTTTGTCGGATTCGGACGTCCCCCATCGGTCAGGTGGGTGAAGAACAAAGGCACCGGCCGGCGCGAGTAGGTGTGGACTGCGCACCGGCCGGTCCTTTTTCCCTCCCCCCGGGCCCGCTCCCCAACGGGCCCGCATCCGGGCGTCCCCCTCCCCCGAGAGAGCACCCGGAGGTGATGCCCGGAGGCCCCCTCGGCTTCCGGACATCACCTGTCTGTGGTCAATCAGTTCACTGGCGGCTTGGTGCCGTGCGGGTCCCAGTTTCCGTCCGGGTTCGTGCCGGGACGGGGCGGGACCGGAACCGCGATCGGCCCCGGCTTCGGGGTCTCTTCGAGGTCCTCGGTGGCCGTGGCCTCGTCATCGACGGGCGCGGTGTTGGTCTCGGTCGTCATCGGGCATCCCTCATTTCCTCGACTGCTCCATAGGACGCAATGAGGCTGCCACCAGATACACGCAGAGCCAGCTTTTTCACAGAAATTTCTTGATTTGTGGCAGTCGAGTGACCTGATCAGCGGTTTTCCGGCCGAACAGTGTCACTGAGTAGCTGTCGGCTCACGTCCGCGAGTTGCTCGGCCCAGCGCCGGTAGCCCTCGGGGCCGGGGTGGAAGCGATCCTCGGCGAAGGTCCCGGGGTCCAGCATCGCGGCGGGCATCGGGACGTGGACGACGCCGGGCAGCAGCGCCAGCCGGACGGCCGCCGCGTCGAGGGTGGCCGACCGGGCGCCGAGGACGTCCCGCAGCGGGCGGGGCAGCGCGGGGAACCGGCCCATCGGCGGCACGCCGGCCAGAACCACCGGGATCCGGCCGGCACGGCGCCGGAGGGAGACGATCAGGTCGAGCAGGTCACGCCGGTAGCGCGTGGCCGAGTGCAGCTCGAGGGTGTCGTTGACGCCGAGCGCGATCACCGCGAGGTCGGCGGGTCCGAGCAGCGGGAGCAGTTCCTCGCGCACCACGTGCGCGTTGGCCCCGGTCTTGCCGATGGCCTGCCAGGCGACGGCGCGGCCGTCCCGCGCGAGTTCGACGGCGAGCCGTCCGGTCAGCGCCTCGGCGTGCGTCGCGGCCCCGACGCCGTCCACAGTGGACTCGCCGAGCACCGCGAGCCGCAGCGGGCGGCCCTCTCCCTCGACGAGGCCGGTCACCGGCCCGGCCGCGCCGGGCAGCCTGGGCGTCGTGCGGCGAACCCGGACCGCCTGAGCGAGGAGGATCGGGGCGAGCGCCACCGCACGACTGATCACGTCGTGACCCTACTTCCGCAAGTAGTCCTCTACTTGCGGAACGTTGCGCACGCAACAACCGCAACTAGAGGACTACTTGCGGGGTCAGCCGTGGGCGATCGACACGGTCTGACGGATGAGCGAGTCGTCCGAAGCCGCGCGAAGCAGGTAATCGGCGACGTCGGCGCGGTTGATCGTGAAGCTGCCTCGGACGTTGCCGTCGGTGCGCGCGGCGATCGAGCCGGTGTGCGGGCCGTTCAGCAGCCGCGGCGGGCGCACGATCGTCCAGTCGAGGTCGCTCGCGTTCACGATCCGTTCGGCGGCGACCATATCCGCGAAGTTGTGCTTGAGGACCCGGCCCAGGATCGGTTTGACGACGTTCCTGGTGAAGAAGGCGTCACCGTCGACGAACGGGCCGCTGGCACTCACCAGGAGCAGTCGCTTCCCGCCTGCGGAACGCATCGCGGCGAGGGCGGCGTGCGCCCCGTCGGTGACGACGGTCGTCGGCTTTCGGTCGTGTGCGCCGAGCGCCGAGATCACCGCGTCGCGCCCGGACACGGCTTCGGTCAGCGCGCCGTGCTCGGACAGCTTGGCGACGACGACCTCCAACAGGTCGCCCTCCGCGTTCAGCCGGGATGGGTCGCGGACGACCGCCGTGACGTGGTGGCCCGCGGCCAGCGCCTGCTTGACGACCTCGGAGCCGACTCCGCCCGTCGCACCGAGAACAGTGAGTTTCATGGTCGCGCCTTCCTGGGTTAGTGAACACTCACCCCTATAGTGAGTGTTCACTAACCACTTGTCGAGCGAACGCTGAGAAGCCCTCAGGAGCGAACATGGGAAGCCGCGAAGAAATCGTCGCCGCCGCGGCGAAGGTGATGCGCGAGCAGGGCTACGCGCACGCCACCACGAAGGCCATCGCGAAGGCGGCCGGCTACTCCGAGGCGTTGCTGTACAAGCACTTCAAGGACAAGACCGAGATCTTCATGAGCGTGCTGACCGAACAGCTGCCCGCGCTCGGCTCGACCTTGGAAGAGCTGATGGCGACGGCGTCCGACAGGCCGCTCACGACGAACCTGACCCGGCTGGCGCGGATCACGCTGTCGTTCTACCTGGAGAGCTTCCCGATCGCGGTGTCGCTGTTCTCGTCGCGCGAACTGCTCGCGACCCATCGAGAGCGGGTCGCGAGCAGGCAGGCGGGGCCGAACGTCCCGCTTTCGCGCGTCACCGAGTACTTGGACGCGGAGGCCCGGCTCGGCCGCGTCCGGCCGGACGCGGACCTCGACGCGGCGACATCCTTGCTGCTCGGGGCGTGTTTCCAGTACGCGTTCCTGGCGTCTTTCGAAGACCGCGAACCGGCGGACGCGGAGTTGGACGAGTGGGCCGGACGGCTCGCGACGACCCTCGCGCGAGCGCTCTGACCGCAGTCGCGAAGGCAAGCGCACGGACTCGTGAGTGATTTGGGTCGTTCAAACGACCCAAATCACTCACGACTCCCCGACCGAACGGCTACCGGCGCACACTCAACGTCCCACTCACGACCACCTGGCCACAGCTCCGCTGCGGCCACCTTCAGGGAAACGCAAGTAGAGGACTAAACGCGGGTTGGCTCTCAAGCGACACGTCCGGATGCCGACTACTTGGCTTTTTCCGCTCGCATCTCGTGCCACTTCGCGTACATGTCGTTGAGTTCCTTGATCATGAAGCTCAGGAAGTCCCGCATCTCGGCGACCCGCTCACCCGCCGGGGTGCCCGCCCCGAGTGCGTCGACGCCCTCGTCGGCGGCGTCGCGCCACAGGGTGATCATGCGGTCGCGTTTCATGAAGGTGGCGTACCAAAGGTCGTCGAAGAGCCGGTAGTGGTCGCGGCGCGAGCCGGGCTCGCGCTCCTTGGCGACCAGGCCGATCTGCTCCAGCCACCGCACGGCTCCCGAGATCGCCGCGGGACTCACCGAAAGCTGGTCGGCCAGTTCGGCCGCGGTCAAGCGGCCGGCGTCGGTGGTCATCAAGGCGGCGAACACCCTGGCCGGCATCCGCTGCATCCCGATCTGGGAGAGCGTGATGCCCAGGTGCTCCACGTAACGGCGGACGGCGTCCTCGTCTCTCTGGGTGCTCGGGGCACTCTCAGGCGTCGTCATGAGCACATCCTCTCGTACGTCCCCCAGAACGATCACACCATCCATACGTTTTCTTAACTTCACAACTTCATGAAATCACTGTACCTTCAGATTCATGGAAAACGCCATCTCCATCTCCGGCCTCCACAAATCCTTCGGTCGGACCAAGGCTCTCGACGGCCTTGACCTGCAGGTACCCGTTGGGGAGGTGCACGGCTTCCTCGGTCCGAACGGCGCGGGGAAGTCGACCACCGTCCGGGTCCTGCTCGGCCTGCTCCATGCAGACTCGGGCGACGTCCGCCTGCTCGGCGGCGACCCCTGGAAGGACGCGGCGAGCCTGCACCGGCGGCTCGCCTACGTCCCCGGCGACGTCAATCTCTGGCCCAACCTCTCCGGCGGCGAGGTGATCGACCTGCTGGGGCGGCTGCGAGGCGGGCTCGACCAGCGCCGCCGCAAGGACCTCATCGAACGCTTCGACCTCGACCCCAAGAAGAAGGGGCGCACCTACTCCAAGGGCAACCGGCAGAAGGTCGCCATCGTGGCCGCGCTGGCCTCGCACGTGGACCTGCTGATCCTCGACGAACCGACCTCCGGCCTCGACCCGCTGATGGAAGCCACCTTCCAGTACGCGATCCAGGAGGAGCGCGAGCAGGGCCGCACGGTACTGCTGTCGAGCCACATCCTGGCCGAGGTCGAGGCGCTCTGCGACAAGGTCAGCATCATCCGCAACGGGCACACCGTGGAGAGCGGCACCCTGGCCGACCTGCGGCATCTCACCAGGACGTCGATCTCGGCCGAACTCGCCGGTCCGCCGAACGGGCTGACGAACCTCGAGAACATCCACGACCTCAAGGTCGACGGGAACCGAGTCCGCTTCGACGTCGAAACCCGTTCGCTCGACGAAGCGCTGCGGCAGCTCACCCAGGTCGGCGTCCGCAGCCTGACCAGCCAACCGCCGACGCTGGAAGAACTGTTCCTCCGTCACTACACCACCGAAGCGAGCGCGAAATGACCGCGACGCTCCATCGTCCCGCGCACGCCGTCGTGTCCGGACCGGGGCACGGCCTGGTCGGCACCTGGCAGCTGACCAGGCTGGCGCTGCGGCGCGACCGGATCATCCTGCCGATCTGGATCGTCCTGCTGGGGATCATGCCTTCGACGTCGGCGGGCACGTTCGAAACGCTGTACCCGACGGCCGCGGAACGGGCCGGGCTCACCACGAGCATGGGCGCCAATCCCTCGATCGCGGTGATCTACGGACCGGCCTTCGACCTCTCGTCGGCGGGCGGGTTCACCGCCTGGCGGCTCGGCGGGTTCCTGGCGCTGATCGTCGCGCTGATGGCCGTCTTCACCGTCACCCGGCACACCCGCGCGGAGGAGGACTCGGGCCGCGCCGAACTGCTGGCGTCCGCGGTGGTCGGCCGGTACGCGGCGCTGACCGCGGCGGTGCTGGTCACCGGCGGCGCGAGTGTCCTCATCGGACTGATCGAGACCGCGCTGATGATCGGCGCGAAGATGCCGTCGGCGGGCGCGATCGCGCTCGGCGCCGCGACCGCGCTGACCGGCCTGGTGTTCACCGCGATCGCCGCGGTCGCCGTGCAGGTGGCCGAGTATTCGCGGACGGCCAACGGGATCGGCGCCACCGCCGTCGGGGTCGCGTTCCTGCTCCGCGCGGTCGGCGATTCGACGGCCGACGCGCACTGGGTCTCGTGGCTGTCCCCGATCGGCTGGGCGCAACAGGTGCGGCCGTTCGCGGACGAACGCTGGTGGGTTCTGCTGCTGCCGCTCGCCGCGGCCGTGGTCATCGGCGGCGTCGGCTACGCGCTGATCCCGCGGCGCGACGTCGGCACCGGCCTCATCCCACCGAAGCCAGGCCCCGCCGAAGCCGCGGCGTCGCTGCGGAGCCCGTTCGCCTTGGCATGGCGGCTGCATCGCGGGCCGCTGGTCGGCTGGCTGCTCGGGACGGCGGTCTGCGCCGCGGTGTTCGGCTCGGTCGCGAACGGGATCGGCGACATCGTCGGGCAGAGCGAGCAGGCGCGGGAGATCTTCCAGCGTATGGGCGGCACGGACGCGCTGGTCGACGCCTTCATGGCGGCGATGACCGGCATGTTCGCCATGGTCATCGCGCTCTACGGGGTGCAGGCCGCGCTGCGGATCCGCACCGAGGAGACCGCGATCCGGCTCGAACCGCTGCTCGCGACGAGTGTCGGCAAGCTGCGGCTGCTGGGGAGCCACCTCGTGTTCGCCTTCGGCGGCACCGCGCTGATGATGGTCGTCAGCGGTGTCCTCTTAGGACTGTCGAACGGGCTGCGGTCCGCTGACGTCGGCGGCTCGATCGGTGACCTGGTGGTCGCCTCGCTCGCCCAGTTGCCGGCGGTGTGGGTGATCGTCGGCCTCGCGGTGACGTTGTTCGGCCTGGCGCCGAAGGTCTCGGCGGCGGCTTGGGCGATCGCCGGGATCGCGTTGCTGCTCAGCCTCTTCGGCCCGGTGCTGAACCTGCCGGAAGTGGTACTGGACGCCTCGCCGTTCTCGCATGTTCCGAAGCTGCCCGCCGCGGAGTTCACCGCGACACCGCTGATCTGGCTCACCGCAGTGGCCGCGGTCGCGCTGGCGGCCGGGCTCATCGGCTGGCGACGTCGCGACGTCGGTTAGGTCTGCACTGCTCTGAAGCCGCCCCCACCGAGGGGCGGCTTCAGCGTTGTTGCCGTACTTCGCCACCCGGCAGGACGACCAGTTTCGCGACCGGAACGCCACCGCCGCATTCCTCGCCCGCCGGGTAGGCGAGCACCGGCGTCACGTCGAGGACGTGGGGTTTCCCGTCGTCGAAGGTCACCGTGGTCTTCACCGGCGTGAACGGCAGGCCCTGGACGGGCACGGACCCGTACTTACCGCCGGTGGGCACCGCCTGCGCCGAGCAGACGCCGTCCGGTTCGTCGCTCGTGCAGCCCTGGTCCTCGGACTTGCTGGCCGGGAACAGTTCGACGGCTTCGGTCACGCATTTCCCGCCCCAGCACAGCTCCATCGACGCGCGGCTGATCCCGGCGACCGCCTCGGGTGGGACGTCGAGCGAAATGCCCTCCATCAGGGCCATGGCGGGGCACTGCTTGCCTTCGCCGGAGCCGGAGGACTGGCCGCACGCGGTCAGTGTCGCGAGCAGGAACACGAAAACGGGTAGGCGCCGCATACCGGCCAGACGACACGAAGGGCCGCCGAGGTTGCATCACGGGCGACGGAAGTCCGGAATCGAACTGGGCGGGGGCACGGAAGTGGTGGTCGACGACGACGTGGTGCTCGGCGGCGGGGACACGGTCCGCGTCACCGTCCGGGGTGACGGCGTGCTGGTGCGGGTCACCGTGAACGGCTCCGGGATGACACCTTGCACGGTGACCGTGACCGGGCCGACGGAGCGGGAAGTCGTGGTCGGCGAAGGAGTTGTGCCGACTTCGTGGACGCGGGGCGAGGGCTCCCGGTTCGCCACGAGAAGGGCGGCGACGAGCAGCCCGGTGGCCAGGCCCGCGAGACCCGCGACCGTGATGGAACCGGTGGTGGGACCTTGATCGAACATCCGGCACCCCCTCGCCATGCGAAGCGCAGGTACGAGGACTACTCGCGTTGATCTTACGTTCTGTTACGCAGCGTGCAACTTGAGTGGAATGTGCGAAGGACGTCTCACGACGCTTTCCGGAGGCCGTCGACCACGACCCGCACCAGGTAGCGGCTCTCCGGCGAATACCGTTCCGCGGCCAGGCAGCCGGCGATCAGGGCCCGCAGGTCGTCGCCGTCGATGTCCTCGCGCACCGCGCCCGCGGCCTGTGCCCGCATGAGCAGGGCCTGCAGCGCCGCCCGGAAGTCGGTCCCGGCGCCGGCCTTGAAACCGAGCCCGGTCGTCTCGGCGAGCGCGTCGCAGAGGGCGCGGTTGAGGGAGGCCTGTTTGACGACGCGCCTGAAGAAGTCGAAGAACGCTTCGCCGGGGTCGTCGGCGCCGAGCAACACGCGCGCTTCTTGCGCGAACTGCTCGATGCGGTCCAGGACGACGGCCTGGAAAAGCGCTTCCTTACTGGGGAAATGCCGGTAGACCGTGCCGGCGCCGACACCGGCGATCCGGGCGATCTCGTCGAGGGGGACGGCGAGGCCGTCGACGGCGAAGGCCTCCTCGGCCGCCGCCAGCACCTTCGCGCGGTTTCGACGCGCGTCGGCACGCAGCACTGGCTTGTCCACTGTTCTCTCCTCGCAACCGGGCCCGGCGTTCCGATTCAACGCCGGGGACGGCGAGGGCATTCCTCAGGAGCCCGCGGTCTGTGCCCCATCCGGCGTGAGCAGGCCCTGCACGGTGTCGTAGAGGTACTCCCAGACGCCGGGGATCAGCAGCACCGCGGCGATCGCGAACACCGGGAAGATCAGCCGGTTCTCCACGTTCTTGCCGGTCCGGAAGCGCAGCGGCTTTGGCGGCCGGATCTCGTACCAGGTCTCGCCGGCGATCGGGATCGGGAACAGGAACGGGCAGCCGGACTCGGTCAGCGCGTCCCCGAGGCAGTGCACGAAACAGCCGGCCGCGACGGCGATGCCGAGCCAGCCGGAGATCTCCACGAGTTGTGCCGCCTTGTCCGGCGGCGCGGTCCACACCCACCACCCGACGGCGGCCCCGCTGACCGGCAGGAGCCAGTCGCCGAGCGCGCCTTCCGCGAGCAGCAGGCCCAGGACGACGACGCCGAACACGGCCCAAGGTCCGCCTTCGGTGGTGCCCCAGGACGTCAGGAAGCCGAGGCCGACGGCGAACAGCACGGTATGCGAGAGGTGCCGGTGCTTACCGGTGACCTTCTCGTCCCGCGGTCCCTTGGTCAGCGCGTAGATAGCCGCCGAAACGCGGCGAAGCAGCCAGGAGATCGCCCCGGTGAACCAGCCCAACAGCCTCGACGCGCGGGCGCCGGGGTGGTCGAGGTCGGGAAGGAGCGCGAAACCGGCGGTGGTGGCCGCGAAAACGACCGCTTGATGCACAGTTCCCGCCCCGACGGCAGGAGCGAGCGCCAAGCCCGCGCACCAGCCGGTCAGGGCGTGAGTCCGCCCCATCATCTGCTTGCCCCCAGGGTGTCGTGGGCCGGATCCGGCCCACGACCGTAGCGGGGCGTCAGGCGGGGGGCTCCTCCGACACGCTGAGGTGCTCGGCGACGCCGGTGAGCTCGATCACTCGGCTCACCTGCGGGCTGGGCACGACTTCGAGTTCGAGCTTCTTCTCGGCGGCCTGGCGCTGGGCCTGGAGGACCACGTTCAGCGCCGAGGAGTCGAAGAAGGTCACGCCGGTCAGGTCGGCCACGACCCGGCCCGACGGCTTTTCCGTGATCAAGGCCGCGAGGGTCTCCTGGAGCTGCGGGCTCGTCAGCAGGTCGAGCTCACCGGTGACCACCACTCGCGGTTCCGAGGCGCCGGAATCCAGCGTGATGCTGAATCCGGGCGGCGTGGTGTTCTGCTCCGCTGCGGGCATGCACATTCTCCTCATCAGGTGAGAAACCGGCGCTCAGCCCCGGTACTCGCCCGTGGTCTCAAGCCTGCCACCGTGCCTAAGTCCGGACACGGACGCACGCTCTTCCTCGGCGGGTGCTGTCCCCGCAACGACAGCCCCAACCCTAACCCAGTCCGGACAAGGCGCCGCGATCGCCGTCGCGCGCGTCGCCGACCGGTGCTCGCCTTGCGCTCAATGCGCGGTCAACGTCTGGCGCCCGGCACGACGCTCGCGCAGGAAGAGTTCACGGCGCTCGATCTCGCCGAGCCCGCCCCAGATTCCGTACGGTTCCTGCACCGTCAGCGCGTGCGTGCGGCACTGCGCCAGCACGGGGCAGGTCTGGCAGATCGCCTTCGCGCGGGTCTCCCTGCGCTCGCGGGCGGATCCGCGCTCGTTGTCCGTGTGGAAGAACAGGCTGCTGTCGGCACCCCGGCACGACCCGCTGAGCTGCCAGTCCCATTCTTCTGCCACCACGTTGGGCAGCCGGCTCACGTCAGCCATGTCGGTCCCCGCCTTTCCAGGAGATCGATCACCTTGTCGCCCGTTACATGCCCGCCGCCCGTGCGAGTCAAACGTGGGTTTGGTTTGCTCACACCCAGGGCATCTGACGACGGCAGCGCAGGGAGAGAGGAACAACACGTGGTGGACAACACCCCGCCCAGCGGGGAGGGCGCTCAACTCATCGAGGTACGTACATCGGCGGTGCCGCATGTCGTGCCGACTCTCCGGACGATCGTGGCGGATATCGCCATGCGCCAGGACTTCGATCTGGACGCGGTCGAGGACCTCCGGATGGCGGTGGACGAGGCCTGCTCCATGCTGCTCCCCTCGGCCTCCGACGGCCATCTGACCTGCGTCTTCTCCTGGAAGGACGGTCGGATCGAGGTGACCGTCTCGGTGCTCTCGGACTCCCCGGAGCCCGACGACGAGACGGGTCTGTCCTGGCAGCTGCTGACCGCGCTGGCGACCTCCGCGCGGCGGAGCGTCACCCCGGCCGATGGCGGCTATCTGTCCAGGGTGGAGCTCGTCCGGGAGAGCGAGGCGGCCCGGCCGTGACGGAACCGGTCGAGCAAGACGGCCTCGATGTTCCGGCCCTGTTCGAGCGCATGTGCGCGCTGCCCCAGGAAGAGCCCCGGCGTGAACAGCTGAGGGACGAACTGGTGCGCGCGCATCTGGAACTGGCGCGCAACCTCGCGCGCAAGTTCCGTAACCGTGACGAGTCGATGGAGGATCTGGTCCAGATCGCGACGATCGGGCTGATCCACGCCGTCGACCGCTTCGATCCCACCCAGGGCAGCGACTTCCTGGCCTTCGCGGTTCCGACGATCTCCGGCGAGTTGCGGCATCACTTCCGCGACAACAGCTGGTCGGTCCGGGTCCCGCGACGGCTCAAGGAGCTGAACGCGAACATCTCGGCCGTGCGCGAGGAGCTGACGATCCGGCTTTCGCGCGCGCCCAAGCCCACTGAGATCGCCGCGCATCTCGGCGTCCCGGTCGACGAGGTCTTCGAGGGCCTGCGAGCCGGCCAAGGCCGGTACGGCGCCTCTCTGGACAACCTGCTGGAGAACTCGGCGCACACCCGCTTCGGCGAGCAGGACGCCAACCTGAGCCAGGCGGAGCTCCGGGAGGCGCTGCGCCCGATGCTGGAACGGCTGCCCGACCGCGAGCGCAAGATCGTCGCGCTCCGGTTCGGTTCCGGGATGAGCCAGTCGGATATCGCCCGCCGTGTCGGGGTTTCCCAGATGCAGGTGTCCCGGCTTCTGACCGCCACCCTCAAGAAACTGCGTGAAGGACTGACCGAGACGGAACTCACCGACGGAACCTGATTCGACCTTCACCCTTGTGGGTATCTGGGAGACGAACAGCGGATCTGGGAGTCTCTCGCGAGGGGAGGTACGGAGCCATGACGATGTCCAAATTGCGATCGGAGGGCTCGTTGCCGGTGGTCTCCCTGCCGTTGCCCGTGGATGTGACAGCTCCGGCTGTCGCACGGCAAGCGGTGCGGGCGACGCTGGCGAGCCTGGGTCTCGACGACCTGGCGATCGACGATGTCCTGCTGGCCACGTCCGAGCTGGTCACGAACGCCTTCGAACATGGTGAAAGCCCGGACAAGCTCGAGGTCGAATACGGCGACGACAGGCTCACGCTGCGGGTCTTCGACTCCGGCACGGACCGGCCCAGGCTGAAGGAGCCGGCGCCGATGGCGGCGCGCAGTCGCGGCCTGCAGCTGGTGCACGCGTTGTCCGAGGACTGGGGACACGAGCTGTGCGTGGGCGGCAAGTACGTCTGGGCGGTCTTCAGCCTTCCTCGGCGCGACGTCGGGCACTGAGGGCTTCGGCGCCTTCCTCGGTCTCGCCGATCCGCTCCCGGAGCGACTTCCGCTCCAAGGCCTCGACGGCGGCGACCAAGACCTCTCGTAGCGGGTAGGGCAGCTCCGCTTCCAACCGCTCGGTGGCGGCGATGGTCGCCGCCCACTCGGCCTCGAGCGTCGGCATCAGCCGCTGCGTCTTGTCCGTCAGCGAAACGATCCTCTGCCGGGCGTCCCTGCCGGGCCTCAGCGTGACGAGGTCCTGGCGCGCCATCTGCGCGATGGTCTGGCTGGCCGCGGAGTGCGTCACCCCGACCTCCGCCGCGAGTTCGCGAATGGACAGTGGCCCGCGCGCGACGATCGCGCGGACGACGGGGGTGAACCTCGGCCGGTAGTCCCCCAGCCCGATGTCCGCGAAGAACGCGGAGACGTCCGATTCGGTCAGTTCGAGGACATGCCTCAGCAGCGTGCCCATCCCGCGTTCCCTCGGTGGCCTTGCCATCGCCGGAGCATAACTAGGATCGCGATCATGGAGACACGGAAGATCGCCCGGCTCGGCCGCGACGTCGGCGTGGTGGGACTCGGCTGCTGGCAGCTCGGCGCGGACTGGGGCACCGTCGACGAGGCCGACGCGCTCGCCGTCCTGCACGCCGCGGCGGACTCCGGGACCACTTTCTTCGACACTGCCGACGTCTACGGCGACGGCCGCAGCGAGCGGCTCGTCGGCCGGTTCCACGCGGAGCGCGCCGACGAGAAGATCTTCGTCGCCACCAAGATGGGGCGGCGGGCCGAGCAGCTGCCGGAGAACTACGTCGCCGAGAACTTCCGCGCCTGGAACGACCGTTCCCGGGCGAACCTCGGCATGGACACGCTCGATCTCGTCCAGCTCCACTGCCCGCCGACGCCGGTGTACTCGTCCGACGCGGTGTACGACGCCCTCGACGCGATGGTCGACGAAGGCCGGATCAAGGCGTACGGCGTCAGCGTCGAGACCTGTGAAGAGGCGCTGACGGCGCTCGCGCGGCCGAACGTGGCGTCGGTGCAGATCATCCTGAACTGCCTGCGCCTCAAGCCTCTCGAACAGGTTCTCCCCGCGGCGGAGAAGGCGGGCGCGGGGATCATCGCGCGGGTCCCGCTCGCGTCGGGCCTGCTTTCGGGCCGCTACACCGCTTCGACCACCTTCGGCGAGGACGACCACCGCAACTACAACCGCCAGGGTGCCGCTTTCGACGTCGGCGAGACCTTCTCCGGTGTCCCGTTCGACGTCGGCCTCGAAGCGGTGGAACGCCTGCGCGGCATCGCCGGGGCGGACCGGGCACTCGCTCAGTTCGCGCTGCGGTGGATCGTGGACCGGCCCGGCCTCAGCGTCGTCATCCCGGGCGCGCGCAACGCGGAGCAGGCGCGGGCGAACAGTTCCGCGGCCGATTCGGCGCCGCTTTCGCCCGAAGCCGCGGCCGCTGTCGAAGAGGTCTACGACGAGCTGCTGAAACCGTTGATCCATCCGCGTTGGTGATCTCGGCAGAACCCGGCTCTCACCGACATAATCTCGGCATGACGCCTGAAGAGCTGCTGACGACCACGCGAACCGTCCGCAAACGCCTGGATCTGGATCGGCCGGTCCCGATCGAACTGGTGAAACATGCCCTGCAGGTCGCGCTGCAGGCTCCGAGCGGATCGAATACGCAGCGCTGGCACTGGCTCGTGATCACCGATGCCGGGCAACGGGCCGAACTCGGCAAGCTGTACCAGCGGGCCTGCCGCGAATACCTGGATTCACCGCACGCGGCCGGGAAGCTGTTCGCGGACGACCCGCAGCGCTCGAAGGTGCAGCAACGCGTCGGGTCGAGCGTCGAGTACCTGGCCGGCAAGATGGGCGAGGTCCCGGTGCACGTCGTCCCGTGCCTGGAGACTCCGGGCGCCGACCTGCCCGCCGGCAACCAGGCCGGGCTGTGGGGGAACCTGCTACCCGCGGTGTGGAGCTACATGCTGGCGGCGCGGGCGGTCACG
Source organism: Amycolatopsis sp. lyj-112 (assembly GCF_046549055.1). Lineage (NCBI taxonomy): Bacteria > Bacillati > Actinomycetota > Actinomycetes > Pseudonocardiales > Pseudonocardiaceae > Amycolatopsis > Amycolatopsis sp. lyj-112. The sequence continues at coordinate 133,865 of NZ_JAJPWS010000007.1, forward strand.
CTCGGCACGGCGTGGACGACGCTGCACCTGGCGTACGAGAAGGAGGCGGCGGAGATCCTCGGCCTCCCCGCCAACGTGCACCAGGCCGCGCTCATCCCGACGGCGTTCTACACCGGCGACACGTTCAAGCCCGCGCCGCGCCGGCCGCTCGACGAGGTCATGCATCTCGAGCGCTGGTGATCTAGAGGTAGGACTCCAGGCGGTCGGCCAATTCCCGGGGGTGGCTCAACGCCACGGAGTGGGAGCCGTCGATCTCGTCCGGCGCGAAACCGAGCCTGTCCTGGACGACCCGGCGCTGGAACTCCGGCGGGAAGAACTGGTCGTCACGGCCGATGAGCACCTTCGTCGGCACGTCCGGCCACATCTGAAGCGGCCACGGCTGCCCCCACTCGGCGCTGACCTGGTTCCGGCCGTGCGAGCCCGCCTCCGCGACGAGGTCCGCGGGGACACCGTTGAAGAACTGCTCTTCTTCGGTGAGCCCCGTGGCACTCTCGAATCCCGTGTTGCCCCACCAGTCCCCCGGTGATTCACCCGGCTTCGGGATCATCGGCGTCAGCAGGACGAGCAGCCGCGCCGAGTGCTTCCCGGCGACCAGCGGCGCGGTGAACCCGCCGTAGGAATGGCCGAGCACGACCAGGTCGTCGTGGTCGCCGATCGCGTTCGACACGGTCTCGACGTGCTCGGCGAAGCCTGCCTTCTCGTCTTCGATCGGCAGGTCCACCGAGACGACGTGGTGCCCGCGCCCGGTCAGTTCCGCTTCCAGGAGGTGGAAGTCCCAGGCGCTGCCGCCACCGCCGTGGATCAGTACGAATGTCCCCATCGGCCCAGCTAAGCCGATCGCGGCGGGATCAGCAACGACCGAGCATGCTCTCGAGCGCGGTCTTCTCGGCGGCGGTGATGGTGAGGCTGTAGTGGTGCTTCACGGTGATCCAGTCCGTCGCGTAGGTGCACCAGAACGAGACGAGCGGCGGCTTCCACTGGTCCGGCGCCTTGTCGCTCTTCTCCTGGTTGACGTTGTCCGTGACGGCGAACAGCTGCGGGCGGGTCAGGTCGTTCGCGAACTCGCGCCGCTTCTCGTCGGTCCACGCTTTCGCGCCGCTGACCCAGCTCTGGCCGAGCGGGACCATGTGGTCGATGTCCACGTCGGACGCCTGGGTCCAGGTCTCGCCGTCGTAGATGCTCGTCCAGCTGCCGGACGTCGGGGCGCAGTCGGCGCTCGTCTTGACGTCCTTGCCGTCGCGCTTGAGGACGAACTCGCGCGTGTTGCAGTTGTTCCCCTGGTTGTCCCAGTGCGGGTACTTCTTCCGGTCGTACCCGTCCATCGTTCCGCGCGCGGCGACGGTGAGCTCGCCGAGCTGCTGACGCGCGTCGGCGGCACTGGCGGGGTTCGACGGCGCCGGCTGCAGCGCGTCGCCCTTGCCGGACACGAACCAGAACACCGCGAGCACGACGGCGAAAAGCGTGATCAGCAGGAAGAGTCGCTGCGCCGTGGTCATCTGCCGGGTACGCGTGGCCACCGCGCGATTCCTCTCGACGGGGATGGGAGCCCGAGTATCGCCGCGCCGCGCCGGAAACCGGGTGCGACACGGCGATGACACCGCGTAATTGTTGTCACAACTGGGCTCTGATCAGCGATTATCTGTGGACGCTGCCGGAAGGAGCGAGGCTTGTGGCCGGCGAAAATCGCAAATGGAACACCCGGGTCGACGATTACCTGAACCGGAAGGCCGCGGAACGCGGGCACGTGATCGCCATGGCACGTATGGGATCCACGGCTCTGGAGCGCGGCGATCTCGACGACGCCGAGGCGTGGTTCCGCAAGGCCGCGGCGGGCGGTGACCGGGTCTCGATGAGCAACCTGGCGCACCTCCTGGTCGAACGTGGCGTGCCCGAACAGGCCGAACGTTGGTACCGCGAAGCGGCGACCGCCGGTGATTCGCATGCCATGGCGCTACTGGGAAACATGTGCGCGGAGCGCGGGAAATCGGACGACGCGGAGCAGTGGTGGCGGCGGGCCGCGGCCGAGGGCCGGGTCGAGGCGATGGCCGAACTCGGGCGCCTGCTGCACCGGCGCGGCGAGACGCGCGAAGCCGAGGGCTGGGCCTTCCAGGCCGCCGAAGCGGGCAACGTCGAAGGGATGATCACGCTCGGCGCCCTTTTGCGGGATTCCGGCCGGACGCGGGAAGCGGAACCGTGGTGGCGCAGGGCGGGCGAGGAGGGCGACGCGTCCTCGCTGAGCAGGCTCGGGCACCAGGCCGAGCAACGGGACGACCTCGCGCGGGCGGAAAGCTGCTACCGCGCCGCCGCGGCCGCCGGGGCGCCCGAAGCGTCCGTCCGCGTCGGCCTGCTGCTGCACCGGCGCGGTGAACTCGACGCCGCCGAACGCTGGTATCTCAAGGCCGCCAAACGGGGCGACGCCGCGGCGATGACGAACCTCGGCGTCCTGGCCAACGACCGCAACGACCTCGGCGAAGCCCGTGCCTGGTACCGGAAGGCCGCCGAACTCGGCAGCGTGCCCGCCTATACGAACCTGGGCAGGCTCGCCGCCGACCGCGGCGACTTCCAGGAGGCCGAGCACTGGTTCCGCGCGGCCGCCGACACCGGCGATCAGGCCGGGCAGCGGGATCTGGACGAGCTGTACCGCAACAACGGGGCCCGGCATCGGCAGCAGTTCTAGGCTGTGTCCTGTGAGTCTGTTCGATGGGCTTCGTGATCCAGGTGGTTCCTGGCGGTGCGGGCGGGTCGCCCTCGTACCGGGTTGTACTCGGGCGCATCCGCCCGTGCCGTCAGGGACCGCCTGGGCGCGAAGAGCGCGAACTTGACTTACAGGACACAGCCTAGGAGCTCCAGTTCCGCATCGCCGCGAAGCCTTCGCGCAGCCGCTGGAGTTTGCGGCTGCGCGTCGGGTCCTCGCCGTCGTCGAGCCGCCACCGCTCCTCGACGCCGGCGCGGACCGCCGCGAGCCCCTCGAAGCCGAGCCCGCCGGTGAAGTCCGCGATGCTGACCTCGATCCGGCCCGAACCGTCAAGATCCAGCCGTAGCAACCATTCCGCGAGTTCCTTGGGCTCCGGCGGCGAGTCCGCGCAGACGTCCGCGTACAGCGCGAGCGCGGAGCGGGCCTCGTCGCCAAGCGTGCCGAAGGAGTCCTCGACGAAGTCCAGCGCCTCCACGACCAGCTCGACGATGCGGCACAGCAACGGCCCGTCCCTGACCTCGCCGGCCGTCACGAGCACCTCTCGCACCTTCGCGACGTACGCGAGCGTGCCCTGGAAACCGACGAAACCCCGCAACCGCAACGTTCCCTCGACATGCCGCCGCAACACGTCGACGTCGTCCCGGCCGGCCTTGAGCGACAGCTTGCGGAAGAGGACGGGATCCTCGTTCGCGTGCCCGACCAGCAGGTCGATCAGCTCGGCGCGCTCCAAGGACTCCACGTACCCGCGGATGTCGGCCGCGCCGCCGTCCGCCGCGCCCTCGAGGACGAGCAGCCCGACGGCCACGCAGTGCTTGCAGAAGAAGCCGTCCGCCGCGTGCGGGCACGTGCACTCGCCCACCAGCTCGCCGTCGACGTCGCGCAGCCGGACGATGTACCGGTCGGTGCCGGTGACCACCGCCGTGACCCCGCCCGCGACGTCGTCCAGTGTCTCGACGGCCTCCAGGTATTTGGCCCCCCGCGCGAAGGACATGTCACCGGCCTGACCGCGGAGGTCGTCTTCGCTGAACCAAGTCACCGGGCCATTCTGCGCCTCAGGTTCGCGGCCCGAGGAACAACCCGCCGCTCGCGTCCAGAACCTGTCCGGTCACCCAGCGGGCGTCGTCGGAAGCCAGGAACGCGACGACGTCCGCTATGTCCTCTCCTGCGCCGAGACGTCCCTGCGCTGTCGTTCCGGCGATCATGGCCTCCAGCTCCGGAGTGAAGATCGCTTCGTTGTCCGCGGTCCTGGTCGCGCCCGGCGCGACGACGTTGACCGTGATCCCGCGCGGCCCGAGCTGCTGGGCGAGCGTGCGGCTCATGGTCTCGAGCGCGCCCTTCGTCATCGCGAAGGAGGTTTGAGCCGGGTTGGCCATCCGCGTCGCGACGGAGGAGATGTTGACGATGCGCCCGCCGTCGCTCATCAGCGGGAGTGCCCGCTGGATCAGGAAGTACGGCGCCCGGACGTTGACCGCGTGAAGATGGTCGAATGCCTCGGGCGTGTCCGTCTCGATGGGCCCCGCCGGAGGGGCTGCGGCGTTGTTGACCAGGATGTCGAGAGTTTTGATGCCCTCCATGGCTTTGTCGACCCCGTCCATCGTCGAGAGGTCCGCCCGCGCGCTGGAGTGCTCGATGACTTTGACGCCATCTCTCTCCAGCCTCCGCGCGATCGCCGCCCCGATCCCCCGCGAGGACCCCGTCACCAATGCAGTCTTCATACGCACCCCAGATGTTAGTGACTAACACTTTGATAGTGTCTACCACGTGAACCTCCGAGACCGCCAGCGCGCCGAAACCCGGCTTCTGATCCAAAAGTGCGCGATCCGCCTCTTCGGCGACGCCGGCTACGACGCGACCACCGTCAACGACGTCGCCGCGGCGGCCGGCGTCTCGGCGATGACGGTGTACCGGCACTTCCCGACGAAGGAGGACCTGGTCCTCTACGACGAGTACGACCCCGTGACCGCCTCCGCCGTCGCCGCCCAGCCCCCTGGTCGCCTGTCTTCGCGGATCGGCCGCGCGCTTGAGGAGACCGCGGCTCTGGGCTCCTCACAGGAGAAGGCGTTCCTGCTGGCACGGCTGCGGCTGATGATCTCGGTGCCGGCGCTGCGAGCGCGGCATCTGGACAGCCAGTACGCGACGGCCGATGCGATCGTTTTGGCCCTCGGCGGTGCTTCTTTGGGTGCCGACGAGGAGTTTCGGGTGCGGGCCACCGCGATGGCCTGCCTCGGGGCGGCGCATGTGGCGCTGATCCGGTGGGCTGAGGGTGACGGGGAAGCGGACCTGGCGGGGTTGATCAGGACGGCGCTGGGAAGCGTCTTCGGAGACTAGCCGGCCAGCCAGCTGGTGATAATCCGCTTCAACTCTTCCTTCAGGTGCTCAGGCGCGCAGTACGTGAGCCGGCCCGCGAAGGTGTGTCCCACTCCCAGTTTTGGCGCCGCCTCGATCGGCGCCACGACAAACGCCTCGCCTTCGTCGATGAGCAAAGTCTTGGCCTCGACCAGGTAGGCCAGCGCTTGGTCGTACCCACTACGCAAGTACGCACCTTCGTCGCTGTACTTGCATTCGATGACCACACCACGGCGTTTAGCGTGATCTACCAAGAACAGGTCAGCACCCCGGACATAGCCGGGTTGAGCCAACCCCTTGGTTGCCTCGACATACGGCTCGTCATTCCCCGTCGATCTCCAGATCCCTGCGGCCTCGAACCACAGATCCCACGGTGCAGTACCGGGAACCTCCACCCGGAACGCGGGACCATGAGCACGCCCCGCAAGCGGGCGCGTACTAATTGGCCTGCACCCGTGATTCCGCAGGGCGCCAAGCATTGTTCCCAGCACACAGAGGTGGAAGAGCCGCCACCTGAGGTCGTCATCAGGAGTCAACAGTTCCGCGGCCAGTCGGGCAAGATCGTTGGTATCTTCCTGGCGAAGCGTGTTGGAGAGATCTCCGACCACCCGCCAGAGCGGCCCCGAGCGTCGAATCCCTTCGATCATCAGCAAATCTGGGGGCTCAGGCACGACAGCTTGAAGTTCCGGCCTCGTGGCGAGTTTCGCGAGGGTGTCCAGCTGGGCCTGCACCTTGTCGCCGATCGCCGGCCGCATCTTCTTCGCGTGTCGATGCACTTCCTGAAGACGCTCAACTGTCCATCGCAAGCTGCTCAACAGCTCGTCGTCTACTCCACGTCGCCGGACTCGCCCGGAGAACTCTGCCGGTGGCCACCCCTGTCGCCGAGTGTTAGGCCAGTTGATAGCACCCCTCGGGGATCGACTACGCACTGTTTCTGCTTGCGTAGCAACAGGTAAGACGTTCAACCAGTCTTGAATATTCTTAGGCAGCCGCTCAATGAGAGCTCGACACTGCTCGAAGAGAATGAGATGCGCTCGGTACTCAACGTGCTTCTGAGTCCACTCGAAATCATCCTCGCTGAGGACTGCGGCCAGACCGGCATACAGCTCCCCTTTGCCAGACCAACTACGGAAAAGCTCCGCAAGGCCGTCCTCAGGAAAGGACAGCTTCTTCGTCATCGAAGAGCCTTCAGGTGGTTCAGCAGCCAAGCCCACTGATCGCCCAGTACGTCACCCGCACCCAGTACTTCCCCCAACCTGGCCAAGCTGATTCCGTCGTAGCTAGCAAGCCAGGAACCCATGCCTGCCAGGTAACCCTCAGCAACTAGCTGCGCGAGGTCGGAGTCAGGTTCTGCCAGCAACCCTGCAGCCACATAATCCGAAACGTCGAGGAGCGCGGCCGGCCCCATAGGGTCCAAAACATCGACCTGAGCTGCGTAGATACGTTCCAGGATGGAGCGTAGGCGGCCTGCCTGTGGCTCTGGGACCGGTGTATCAGCATCGCTGAGCCTGTTGCTCAGCGCTGTCGAAAACTCAGCAGCCTCTGGTGCTGACACCGGAACATGACCGAAGCGCCGACCGAGCGCCTGTCCGAACCTGAACACGCGCTGCGCATCGACCGCGTTGTAGGTACCGATGAGACGCCAGTCAGTCCCGGCAACGTAATAGATCGGCTCGGTAGACGGACCTCCGGACCGGAGGCGCTCTTCGCCGACTACAACACTTTCAGGATCCGAACCCCACGTAAGGATGATCGGACTGGACTTCGGATCCGCGCTGACGCGGCCAACCACAACTTCCTTACCGGAAAGCCACGTGAGCAGTCCGCCAAAGATCCGGTCCAGATCAGCCCGGTTAGCTTCGTCGAGGACCAGCCACTGGTCCTGTGCGATGGCTTCCAGCACGTGACCGGGGCTGAACCGCAAATGCCCCTCGTCGTCAACTGTGTCGCCACCGACCAGATCTCGAGTAGTCCACGACTCGTCCGGCGTCACGATGAGCGGATCGTGAATGAGCCCCATACCGAAAGCCTCGGGGCTCTTGCCGATCTCCTCAATGAGCTCACCAACCAACTGGGTCTTTCCAGTGCCAGGCGGCCCCACCAACATGACTGATTTGCTGGACCGCACCGACAGCCGAAGCATCCGCCGAATACGTTCGTCGATGACCAACGGATGCGAAGGAGCCCTTACCTTTCGGCCTGTAACCACGACACGTTCCAGCTTCATCTCAAAGAACTTGGCCACCTCTTCAGCGGACGTGATCTCGGCTCCGCTCTGCATGCCAATCCACTCGACGTCCCAGCCGGAGTCACCCCGGCCGAGCAGAAGCGCCGCGGGGGTATCACTTGAGCGCAGGTACTTGCGAAGTTCTGCAACAGCTCGGTCGGTATCGGCCGAAGGGACGACCACCGCCACGAGCTCCGCGTTGTCGACCCGCGTTGATCGCCTCAGCTGACCGGCCAACTCGGCCGCCCTGCCGATTTGAATTGCTGCAACGCGAGTCGCTCGTATGACGGCAACGCCTGCTAGGTAGTACTCGAGACGCGAGAACTTCGTCCCGCTCGATGAGGTCAGGTCAACCTCATCGAGGCCGTCTCGGAGCAGCCTCTCAGGCGTCCATTCCGCCGCTTCAGTCATGAGACCTGAAGGTACCGGCGAGTGCTTGGTCCGACATCACGCCACGCGCAGTGACAGGGCCGCGACCACGCTCACCTCAATCGTGGACACGCTTCGTGTCACGAGTTGCACGTACGCAACCTTCGCACCACTACACTCAGTCGTCTGCGTCACACGGAGGGGTGGTTGTGGACGAGAACGGCCTGCACGAGCAGCTTCGCCAACTTCACATCGACAAGGTCGAAGGCAAGCTCGCGTTGCATAAGCCCTTGTTGTTGCTCTGGCTCTTCGGCCGGTACCTCGACGAGCGTTCGTCCACCGTGACCTTCGAAGCTGCGGAAGCGCCAGTTGATCAGCTGATCACTCAGTTCAGCCCGCGGAAGGTGTCAGCAGCACAGCCCTTCTGGGAGCTCGAACGAACGCTGTGGACACCGGAGGACAGCAGCCGATCGCCGCTGGCGGACAACCAGTCGCGTTCAGGGCAGTGGTTACGGGACAACGGCGTACGCGGGAGTCTCCGCGACGAAGTGGTGGACGTCCTCGATGAACCTCGTGGCATCTTCTCTGCGGCTGAAGCGCTCTACGAATACTTCGACGCCAACATCGTCAGCACGCTCCGTAGCGCCGTCCGACTCGTCCCGCCAATGCCTCTCCGGGCTGCCGCTTTGAAGCGCGAAACGCCAGTCACGACCACGAAGCTGCCCAAGGCACCGCGAACCAAGAACCAAGAGGTCCCCATCGAGTGGGAGCGCTCGGTTCGTGAGGCGGTCTTCGAGTGGCTCAAGGACCTGAGGGCGACGAACGGTGGCCCGATCCCGTTCGCGCAGCTGACCAACTTCATCTTCGAAGGTACGCGCATCGCGATCCTCAATCCGCAGTCTGGAATTCACAAGCCAGCAAAGCTCGGCAGCGCCCTGTCGATCAAGACGGTCTTCCGGCGGCCGAGCGAAGTTCGCCCCTACGAAGACGAGCTAGACGAAAAGGGCCGCATCCTTCGCTACAAGTATCGGGGCGAGGACCCTCTCCACGCTGATAACGTCGCCCTGCGAAACGCGATGGAACAGAAGCTTCCCCTGTTCTGGCTTAAGGGAGTCGATCCCAACGCGAACTACGAAGCACACTTCCCCTTATGGCTGACCTCAGAGCGGCCAGAGCAGCACCTCTTCGAAGTGTCCTTTGATGGACCGCCAAAGGACTAGCTGCCCACACTCTGATCGCTGCGCCACAAACGCGTTGCACCGCGCTGCTACGTCAGTCATAGTTAGGTCACTCAACCAGCCACAGGAGCAGTCATGACGAACGTGCACGAGCGAAAGGCGCAGAGCCGGCAACCGGCCATCGCGCTCGCTGCCGCATGTCCGTCACACCATGGCTGGCGATCCTCATCCCGGCCTGGCCAGCGGGTTCTGGCCTGCGAAGGCTCCCCATCATGACGCCATAGCGCTCGTCATGCGAGGGAGCCGCCCCATCGGGAAACCGATCCGGGCGGCTTCTCTTTTTGGTGCGCCAAAAGCAATTTCTTATCGGCGAGCCAGGGAAGCGGAACGGCCTCCAAAACCGTATCCAGGGGGTTCGACTCCCTCCGCCGGTGCTCGACGCTGCCCAATTCAGCGTGAACCTTGATAACCGAAGAGTCTTTTCTCAAAAGCTCGTCCCCGTCGCCGAATGAGGCGGCCAGGCCGAGCGCCGGTGGAGGCGTCCTGCGTCTTCACCTCGCCCCTGTAGCTCAGCTGGAACAGAGCGCCGCACTACGAATGCGGAGGTCCCAGGTTCGAATCCTGGCAGGGGCACTGGCCGGCGTGTCCGAGGGGGATACGCCGGCTGACGGCACCTTTGCCCGTTGGTCCAGTGGCACGGACACCGCGCTTTGGACGCGGAGACCGAGGTTCGAATCCTCGACGGGCAGCGCAGTACAAGCAGTTGGAGGGCTGGCCGAGTGGCAAGGCACCGGATTGCTAATCCGTGGTCCGGGACTTGGAGTTCCGGCGCGCGTTCGATCCGCGCGCCCTCCGCGTACGAACGAGGTGGAGCATGGCGGTCTGTGCAGCGCTCTGATGGGCAACGGACCAGGTTCGACTCCTGGCACCTCGACAGCACAACTGGATAGGGAGGATTGGCCGAGCCCGGTAAGGCAACCGTCTTGAAAACGGTGGTCGGCGTGAGAGCGCCCGCGCAGGTTCGAATCCTGCATCCTCCGCCACAAGCCCTCGTGGTCCAACGGATACGACGCCGGCGTCCGAAGCCGGGAACGCAGGTTCGACTCCTGCCGGGGGCACTGTGACCGAAGCCGAAGGAGACGAGGCCCCGGATTGTGGCTCCGGGCACCAGCCGGCGCGAGTCCGGTCGGTCACCCCAACTCGGGGCTTTAAAAGTCCACAGAGGACACAAAAAGGCCCTCCCGCGAACGGGAGGGCCTTAGTGCTGTCTCAACCAGACGTGCGCCCGAAGGGATTCGAACCCCTGACCTTCTGATCCGTAGTCAGATGCTCTATCCAGCTGAGCTACGGGCGCTTGTTCAGTTATCAATCTAGCACCTGCCGGAACAGGTACCAGCGGAGGCTCCGGGATTTGAACCCGGGAGGGGGGGTTACCCCCAACCGCATTAGCAGTGCGGCGCCATAGACCAGACTAGGCGAAGCCTCCCAGGTCGAACGACCACTGCCAAGATAGGTTACACAACTCGCGCGCCCCCGGGAACGGGACCCCCCTTAGAGGCGCTGCAGGGCTCTGAGCAGCAGCGGAGAGCGACCGCCGAGGCCTTCGGCTCCGAAGACTGCGACGCCGACCCGGGGTAGTGGGGTAGGCCGGATAGCGCGGGGCCAAACGTGGCTGGAACCTCACGTCGAAGCGGTAAAGGGTTCGATCTGGACCCACCGTGACACGAATCTCAGGATTTTCGCGGAAGTCCGGCGCACCCTTCCGGGTCACCCAGGTGATCACCACTACCCGCCCTCGATCAGCTCCTTGCCAGCTCCACGAACGGTACAAGGGCGTCGGGGTTCAGCAGCGCATCCCGGCTGACGGCGCGGTCCGGTGAAACACCCGAAAGGATCTTCTTGACCGGCACCTCGCACTTCTTGCCGTTGAGCGTGCGGGGCACCTCACTCACCTGGACGAACTGGTCCGGGACGTGCCGGGGCGAAAGGGCGCCGCGCAACGCCTTGCGCAGCGCGGGCTCGATCTCGTCGAGCGAGGCGCCGTCGGCCAGGACGAGGAAGCACAGCAGTTGCCCGGCTTCGTTGCCCGCCGCCGAAGTGTCGATCACCAGCGAGTCCGCGACCTGGTCGAACGCCTCGACGACGCGGTAGAACTCGGCCGTGCCCATCCGGACGCCGCCGCGGTTCAACGTCGAGTCGCTGCGCCCGTAGATGACCGAGGAGCCGCGGCCGGTGATCCGGATCCAGTCCCCGTGCCGCCAGATCCCCGGGTACATCTCGAAATACGCCTCGCGCAGCCGCGAACCGTCCGGATCGTTCCAGAAGAACACCGGCATCGACGGCATCGGCTCGGTGACCACCAGTTCGCCCACGGTGCCGACCACCGGCCTGCCCTCCTCGTCGAACGCGGCGACGGCGGCGCCGAGCACGCGGACGGAGAGTTCGCCCAGCCACACCGGGACGTCCGGGGCCGCCCCGACGAACGCCGCGCACAGGTCCGTGCCGCCGGACACCGAGCAGATCTGGACGCGTTTGCCGACCTCGTCGACGATCCACCGGAAGCCCTCGACGCTCAGCGGCGCGCCGGTGGAACCCAAGGCGCGCAACGCGGTGAGGTCATAGCGCTGCGACGGCTTGATCCCGGCCTTCAGGCAACTCTGGATGTACGGCGCCGACGTGCCGAAGTAGGTGACGCGGTGCTGTTCGGCCAAATGCCACAACACATTCAGATCCGGCTGGCCGGGACTACCGTCGAACAGCACGATCGTCGAACCGGTCAGCAGCCCGGAGATGAGGAAGTTCCACATCATCCAGCCGGTGGTGGTGTACCAGAAGAACCGGTCGCCCGGGCCGACATCGTTCTGCAGGGCAAAGGATTTGAGATGTTCGAGGGTGATCCCGCCGTGGCCGTGGACGATGCCCTTCGGCAGGCCGGTGGTTCCCGAGGAGTACAGGATCCACAGCGGGTGGCCGAATTCGACCGGCTCGAAGGCCGGTTCCGCACCGGCGTTGTCGGCGAGCAGGGTGTCCCAGTCCAGGGTGCCGTCGAGCCGTCCGCCCGCGTAGTCGACGAGCACGGTCGCTTCGATCGAGGAGATCCCGTCCCGCAACGAGTTCACCGTCGGACGACTGTCGAACCACCGTCCATTGTAGACGTATCCGTTGACCGCGATCAGCACCTTCGGCTCGATCTGCGCGAACCGGTCGGTGATCGCGTGGACGCCGAAGTCGGGCGAGCACGACGACCAGATGGCGCCGAGGCTCGCGGTGGCGAGGAAGGCGATCAGCGTCTGCGGGCAGTTCGGCGCCAGCGCGACGACCCTGTCCCCTTTGGACACTCCCAGCTTCCGGAGCCCTTGCCGTGCGGCGGCGACGGCGGACCGCAGGGCGCCGTAGGTCAGCTGCGACGTGAGTCCGTCTTCGCGATGGAAGATCACGGCGGTCTCGTCGTCGGCCTTCGCGGCGCCCGCGACCCCGGGCATGAGCGAGTTCTCGGCGTAGTTCAGCGTGCCGCCCGCGAACCACCGGGCGTTCGGCATCTCGCCGGTGAGCACCTCGCCGGGCAGGTCGTGCCAGCGCAGGCCGAGGAATTCGGCGACGGCCGACCAGAATTCGGGTCCGCGCCGCACGGAGAACTCCCACAGCGCGTCGTAGTCGTCGGCTTCGACGCCGCGCTCGGTGCGCAGCCACTGGCGGAACACGTCGATCTTGGTGTCGGGCAGGCGGCTCTGCTCAGGACGCCAGAGCACTTCCGGGGCGTCGGCGGTGTGCGTCACCCGCCGATGCTAACCCTCACCGGCACCTAGCGAGCACCTGTGAACAGCTCGTACGCCATCGTCTTGAGCCGCGCCGCGTCGAGCGGGGTGATCGTGAGCCAGCCTCTGTCGCGGCGAAGCCCGTAGCGTCCATCTGGAGTGTCCACCCAGGTCAGCGTGCCTTCGCCGCGCACCCAGCGGCCCTCCCACGACTTCCTGGTCGCCCCGAGGCGTCCGCTGCCGATCCGCTGCGTCGCGATCCGCGCCATCACGATGACCTCGGGCTCACGCAGCCCGGCATCACGCAGGACGTCGGAGAACGCCGGCTGCCCGCCGCGCTCCCCCGCCTCGCACGCCGCCGTGTAGTCGTCGGCACGCAGGTTGACCGAAAGCCCGCGCCCCTGCTCGCACGGCGGCAACGCCTGCAGCAGGGTCGCGGCGACGAGCGGTTCGCGCAGCGCCGCCATCTCGACCTCGGTGCCCGCGACGCCGATCGCGACGGCGCCGCGATCGGACACGCAGCCGACGGCCCGGTACGCCGGATCGGCGTCGAGCCGCAGGTCCAGCGTCAGCTCGCTGTTCGCGAGGGTATGCAGCAACCGCACCAGTTCCGGAGCGGGCGCCTCGACGGTGCCGAGGCCGCGATCGGACAGGGACCGGCTCGCCGTGGCGGCCAGTTCGGCCCGGAACTCCGGCGTCCGCCCGACATGCGGCACGTCCAGCACCGCGGGCAGTTCGTCGCGTCCGTGCGCCGACCAGAGCAGGAACAACTCGCCGATGTGCAGGCGGATCCAGTCCATCAGAAACCGCCTCGCGGGTCTTCGCCGATGACCGGCGGGGTCACCTGGCCGGTCAGTCCCCAGATGTCGCCGTCCTCGACGAGGTAGTCCGGCGCCTTGTGGTCGTCCTCGCCCTGCTTCCCCTGCTGGGGCGACATCCCCATCGGCATCCCGCCGAAGCCGCCCATCCCCGCGGCCGCGGCACGCGACCCGGCCCCCTGGCCGGGCTGGCCACCCTGCGGGCCGAAACCGCCCGCGCCGGACCGGCCGCCCTGGCCGAGCTGCTCGTGGGTACCGCCGCTGCCGGGCGGACCGGAGTGCCCGGGCGGCGGCACGAACGCACCACTGCTCGAACCGGGCCCTCGCGGGGTCTCGACCGGCTCCCGTATCTGGATCGGTCCGGGATCGTCGGTGCCGCTGCTGCGCGTCGAGTCGTCCGGCGGCGGCAAAGGCTCCGTCTTCGGCTTCGGCTCGGGCTCCGGCTGCTCGGGTGTCTCGAGGATCTGCGGCTGCTTGCCGTACGAGGTGAAGTACGGGACGTTCTCGTAGACCTCTCCGGAGTTCCGCTGCAGCCGCGTCATCACGTCGGCGGCCTGGCGGTGGAGGTCCTGCGAGGTCTCGTCGTCGGGTTCGGCGACGATCCGCCCGGCGACGGCGAAGCCGGACGAAGACCCTGCCGACCCCGCGGACATCGCCTGCGTCGAACCGTCGGAGACCGGGATGGGGCGGCGCGACGGCGTCGTCGGCTCTTTGGGGCGCGGGACGTAGCCCGGCGGCTCGGGCATCGAGCGCCGCGCGGTCTCGGCGATGTCGGCCTGGCGGCGCACGCAGTTCGCGACGTTCTCCGCCCGCCAGCCGGTTTCGTCCGCCCAGTCGACGAGCTTGACCGCCGCGTCACGGGCCCTGTCGGCACCTTCGCCCGTCCAGCCGTCGGAGGTGGCGAGGACGGCCGCCCTCAGCTCGGCCCCGACGCGGTCGAGGAAGCCGCTGATCTTCGTCCACTGCGCGGCGACCTCTTCCGCGCCGGCGAGGTCCAGCTCGTTGTGCACCATCTCGTAGAGCTCGCGGTGCGGATAGCCCATCCAGTCGATGTCGGCGTTGAGGTGATCGGGGCCGGGCTGCGGCTCGGGCTCCTGCGGAGGCCACGGCGAGGGAAGAATGCGCATCAGCGGCTCCCCTCCTTCCGCTCCTGCTCGACGATGTCCTCCAGGTCGAAGCGGCGGGCGACGCGTTCGAGCTGCGCCTGGCCTTCCTCGTCCTCGGCGACGTACATCTTCCGCGCCGCCATGACGGTGAGCTGGAAGTCCTTGAGCACCTTGGCGAAGTCGTTGAGGACGGGCACGGCCGCTTCGGTTCCGACGGTCGCGGCGCCCTGGAAACGCTCGCTCATCGTCTGCCCCACGAAGTTGGCGCCCAGTTTCATGGGCACCTTGAACTCGGTGGAATCCGCGATCAGCGCGTTGAGCTCCTGGCGTGCCTTCGTCACCGCGTCGATGAGCTTCTTGGCGGCGTCCTCGGTGACCTTGACGGTGCCCTTCTTGGCCGCCGTCTTGGAATCCCGGATCTGGCCCGCCACGGGAGCCAAGGCCGGAGCCGAAGCCCCGAAAGCGGCTTGTGGTGTCGCGGGTACCTTGGGTGACTGTGCCATTCGACCCTCCCCTGTCACATCTCAGGGGAATGTTAGCGCGAATGGAGTCAGCGCAGGTGCGCGTCGAACCAATTCAGCGTGCGCTGCCAGGCCTCGGCCGCGGCATCCGGGTCGGCGTCGAAGCGGTGGTTGGCGCCGGGGTAGCGGACGACGTCCGTCGCGACCTTGGCCGACGCCGCCGCGTCGCGGAGCTGCTCGACCTCGGCGCCTCCGGCCTCGTCACCCGCGTCGCCGTACATACCGAGCCACGGGCTGGTCAGCCGTCCCGCGATCTCGACGAGCACCGGCAGTTCGGTGACCCCCTGCCCGCCGACGCTCACCGCGGCGCCCAGCCTGCGGTTCGACGCGACGACCAACGCCGCCGTCCCGCCGAGGTCGAAACCGACGACACCGATGAGATCCGCTTCGACCCCGCGCTCGGACAGCCAGGCGAGCGTCGCGTCGGTGGCTTCGAGCAGATCCTGCTGCGTGAGGTTGTCGCGATCGAGGTGCGGGGTGACGGTGAGCCAGCCTTCGCCGGCGAGACCAGCCAGAAGGAACTCCAAGCCCTCTTCGACCTCTTCGCTCTCCTCGTGCAGCACGACCAGCCCGCCACGGACGACGCCTTCGGGTTCGGCGAAGGTCAGGCGCAGCGTGTGGCCGTCGGCATGCTGGTGATCCACGGTGGTCGTCAGCGTCATGCCTCCATCAGACCACTCTTAGGTAAATATTCGGGGCTTGCCGTGGCGCGGGAGGATACGGTGTCGGAGCCTTCCCCCAGACGTAGGAGCGCCGAAGATGTCCCCTGTTTCGCCGCGTGCGGATCTCGAATCGTTGCCGAAGTACGTCCCTGGCCGAACAATCCAGGGTGCGATCAAGCTGGCGAGCAACGAGGTTCCCGGTGGGCCGCTGCCGAGTGTGGCGCAGGCCATAGCCGAAGCGGCACAAGGCATCAACCGGTATCCGGACATCACGTCGTCCGGGCTCGTCGAGCGGCTGTCCCGCGAACTGGGCGAGCCGACCGACCGGATCGCCATCGGCTGCGGCTCGGTTTCCCTTTGCCAGCAAATGATCCAGGCCCTGTGTGAGCCCGGTGACGAGGTCATCTTCCCGTGGCGTTCGTTCGAGGCGTACCCGATCGTCACGCAGGTCGCGAACGCCGTCGGCGTGAAGGTGCCGCTGACGGCCGGGCATGGGCTGGACCTCGACGCGATGCTCGCGGCGATCACGCCGAAGACGCGGCTGCTCTTCGTGTGCAACCCCAACAACCCGACCGGGACGGTCGTGCGGCGCGCGGAACTGGAGCGCTTCCTCGACGCCGTGCCCACGGGCGTCCTCGTTGTGCTCGACGAGGCGTACAAGGAGTTCGTGACCGACGTCGAGGTGCCGGACGGCGTCGAACTGGCGCGCGGCCGGGACAACGTCGCCGTCCTGCGGACGTTCTCGAAGGCCTACGGTCTCGCCGGGCTTCGCGTGGGTTACGCGGTTGCGCCGGAGCCGATCGCCATCGCGCTGAAGCAGGTGTACGTCGCCTTCTCGGTGAACGCGATCGCGCAGGCGGCGGCCATCGCCTCCCTCGACGCGGCCGGCGAACTGCTGGAGCGCTGCAAGGAGATCGTCGCGGAGCGGTCCCGCGTGCGGGATGCCTTGGTGGCCAACGGCTACGAAGTCCCGGAGACGCAGGCGAACTTCGTCTGGCTGCCGCTGGGCGAGCGCACGGTGGCGTTCGCGGAGCACGCGCTGGAGCGGAAGCTGATCGTGCGCCCGTTCGCCGGCGAAGGCGCTCGGGTGACCATCGGGACGCCTGAGGAGAACGACCTCTTCCTCGAAGCGGCAGCGGACTTCCCGCGCTGACAACACCTTCAGGGAGCCCGCGCTTCGCCAGGAGTGCGGGCTCCTTCTCTTTGACCTATTTGAGCAGCAGCTGCACCATCGCGGCGAGACCGACCACGACGATCACCCCGCGCAGCACCTTCGGCGACAGCTTGCGCCCGATCTTCGCGCCGATCTGGCCGCCGATCGTCGACCCGACCGCGAGCAGCGCGACCACGGGCCAGCTGACCGGCGCGATGAAGGCGTAGATCGTGCCGGCGACGATGTTCACGACGGCGGAAAGAGCGTTCTTGACGCCGTTGAGCCGCTGCAGCGACTCGGACATCAGCATGCCCATCACGGCCACCATCATCACGCCCTGCGCGGCCGTGAAGTATCCGCCGTAGATACCGATCAGGAAGATCAGGAACAGCAGCAGCGGCCCGATCTTGTGGGCCGTTCCGTTCTCCTCGCGGCGTTTCGCGACCCAGGCGGCCACCCGCGGCTGGACGATCACCAGCACCACCGCGAGCCCGACGAGCGCGGGCACGACGGTCTCGAAGGCGTCCTTCGGCAGCGAGAGCAGCAGGATGGTCCCGCAGATCGCGCCGAAGAAGGACGCGACGGCGAGTTTCACGACCTGGGGCCAGTAGCCCTTGAGCTCGTCGCGGTAGCCGATCGCCCCGCTCACCGTGCCCGGGGCGAGACCGATCGCGTTGGACGTCGTCGCCGTCAGCGGCGAGTAGCCGAGCGCGACGAGCACCGGGAAGGTCACCAGCGTGCCCGACCCGACGACCGTGTTGATGGTGCCCGCCCAGAGCCCCGCGATGAAGATCAGCACCGCGTGCCACCACGTCATAAAGCGCTCACCTCGGCACCATAAGCAGGGTTACCTCCTTTCGCGATGTGGATGTGTCTAGTCGAACATTCAGCAAGCCCGTTATGTCGTTTTCAGCTCCGGCAAATGGGCCGCGGTGATCTCCGTGGCCACCGTCCAGCCGAGCGCCAGGTACAGCGCCCGTCCTTCTTCCGTCGCCACCAGGACCGCTCGCTCCGCCCCGGCGGCGACCGCCACCTCGTCGAGCCGGCGCATGACGAACCGGCCCAGCCCGCGCCGCTGATGCTCGGGCTCGGTGACCACCTGGTCCACGACGGCCGTTCCGCCGGCGATCGCGACCCGGCCGGTGGCCGCGCGTGACCCGTCCGGCGCGCGCACGACGACGTCGGTGACCACGCCGTCGCCGACCAGTTCCGCCCGGTACGGCTCGGGCGCGGGCATCGCGGGCCGCACCGTGAGCGGCACGCTCATCAGGTACTCGGGCGGGCCGAGGCTCCAGTTCGACGGCACGCTCTCCGCCACTTCTTCACGCGAACCGCTCACCTTCAGCCAGGTGCCGGGCTCGGTCAGCGCGCGGGCCCGGTGCCCGGCCGCCGAGGAATCGGACAGTACGTATCTCACGCGGTGCCCCGGCCTGCCGACGTCGAGCCGGTAACCGTCCGGTTCGGCCACCGGGACGCCGACGCCGCGGGACAACGCCCAGCCGTGCACCCATGCCTTGATCAGCCCTGCCACCCCAGTCATCGTCCGATGATGACACCGGTCACCGACAATCCTGGACGGGTCGCCGAACCTGCGAGGATGGGCCCGTGGCCGACGACGAGGCGAGCGGAGTGCGCGCGGAGCAGGTGTGGAGCACGACAGTCGATCATCTGCGCACGATGATCGACTCGGGCAAGCTCCCCGCCGGGTCGAGGCTGCCCGCCGAACGGGCGCTCTGCGAACAGCTCGGGATCAGCCGCGGTTCGCTGCGGCAGGCGTTGCGGGTACTGGATTCCATCGGGTACGTGCAGGTGCGGCCGGGCTCGGGCACCTACGTCCGCGAGCAGGAAAACCTCGACGAGCAGCCGCTGCGAGGCTGGTTCTCCGAGCACGAGCAACTGGTCGAGAAGCTGTTCGACCTGCGGACCACCGTCGAACCGACACTGGCCGAGCGGCTCGCGCGGCACCACACGCCGCGGGTGCTCGCCCGGCTGGAGAGCACCGTCGACGAGATGGACCAGGCCGCGGCCGACGGCGACATGCTGCGCGTGATCGCGGCCGACGCGGAATTCCATCGGGTGATCGCCGGCAACGCGGGCAACGACGACGTCACCGATCTGCTGCGTTCGGTGCTCTCGCTGGTCGGCGAGGAGCGACGGGCCGCGCTGCGGCTTCCCGGGCAGATCCGCAAGGCCGTCGACGAGCACCGCGCGATCCTCGAAGCGATCCGCCGTTCGGACGCGGCGGCCGCGCGGGAGATCACCCGGAAGCATTTGCTCGACGCGAAGACCTACGTCCACGACTACACGGCCAGGGATTAACGCTTCCTTGATGGCGGACCGGCACCCGTGCGCGTACTGTTTTCAGAAGGTTGTGAAACTTCTGATGGGAGTGTGCGGTGGAGAAGGTCCGGTTCACCGAAGAGAAGGCGACGATGCTGGCCACGCTGTACGGCCGAGCGCTCGACGCCCGCAGTGAGCGCCCGATCCTCGGCGACACGGCCGCCGACGAAGCCGTGAAGCAGATCGACTACGACTTCGCGTCGCTAGGCGTCGATGGCCAGCTCGGGCTGACCGTCGCGCTGAGGGCGAAGCCGATGGACGACTGGGCGGCGTCCTTCCTGCGCGAGCACCCGGACGCGACCGTCGTGCAACTCGGCTGCGGAATGGACAGCCGCGTCTACCGCCTCGACCCGCCGCCTTCGGTGCGCTGGTTCGACGTCGACTATCCCGAGGTCGTCGACCTGCGCGGCCGGATCTACCCGGCGCGCGACGGATACCGGACCATCGGTTCTTCGGTGACGGACTTCGCGTGGATCGACGATATCCCGGCCGACAAGCCCGGATTGGTGATCGCCGAGGGGCTGACGATGTACTTGCGGCCCTCCGAGGGCGAAGAATTGCTTCGGCGGCTGATCGCGCATTTCCCTCAGGGCGGCGAGATGGTCTTCGACACCTTCAGCCGGCTGGGAATCAAACTGCAGAAGCTGAATCCCGTGATCCGGAAGGCCGGCGCGACGCTGTATTGGGGCATCGACGAGATTTCCGAACTGGAACGCCTGGGGCTGACGCTGGTGTCCAAGCTCGACTCGACCGACTACGCGACGCCTGAGGTGAAAGACCTGCTGTCGCCGTCGATGCGGGGGCAGCTGTGGTTCGCGGGACTCTTCCCGGCTTTTCGGAAGATGGGGCGGATCCTGCGATTCCGGTTTTAGGAGTCTGGTGTTATGAACGGATCTTTCATAACAGATTTTGTTATGAAAGATCCGTTCATAACACTCGCGACTGGATGCCGGAGCGGTCCGACGAGGTGAGCTCTCGCGCGAGCCTGGTGTTGTGAAAGCCACTTTCGCAACGTTGAAGGTTGCGAAAGTGGCTTTCACAACGCCGGAACGACCAGTCGCGAGTGGGCTGAACGAGAGCCAACCGCGTTTAGTCCTCTAATAGCGTTCGCCAGGCAGGTGGACCGCTACTGGAACCGGGCTCGGGCAGGCGCTCGGTACAGGTGATCGCCTCAACGTGACTCCAGTACCCGCTCCACGAACCGGTGCAGCTTGTCCTCCAGCCGGAAGACGCGCTCTTCGAGCGTCAGCGTCTCCGAAGGCTGCGGCACATCGGGCTTCAGCTCACCGCGGATGTACCGGCTGCACCCGAGGTTCGAGCACGCGTAGATACCGAGCGTGTTCCCCTCCCGCCCGAGCTTTCCCGCCCGGCGCCCGGAGAACAGTGCGATGTCGGACAACGGATGTGTCGTCGTGCACAGGCCGCACATGTTGCTCAGCAGGACACGTCCCTTCGGCCGCGGCGCGACGCGAAGCGACAGGCCGACGGTTTCCCCTTGGTAGGGCAGGACGAGGTACGCGCGCGCCGTCGCCTTCGGATCGCGCCAGCCGAGGAATTCCCTTTCGTCCCAAGGGATCTCGTCCGGCCGGGCGGGCAGCGTGACACCCTTGGCCTCGCCCTTCGTGCAGTTCACGAAGGACGCCCTGATCTGGTCCTGTCCCAGCGGTTCCATCGGTTCTCTCCCCAACTCTCGCCCGCACGGTAACCACCGGTCCCGGGAACTGGCCAACCGTTTTCCACCGGAGGTCATACGATCACCGGGTGCGCGGGAAGACGATGTCGAGGCGGTTCCGGCTGGTGTTGAGGACCAGTCTGGGCTTCGCCGCGCTCGGCGTCGGTTCGAGTGTGTGCGGTTCCGGCGTCGTGGCGTTGCTGCTGCTCCTGCAGGGCCTGCCGAGCGAGGTCGGCGAGCAGGGCTGGGTCCTGTCGGTCACCGCGGCCGGGATCGTGGCGCTGTCCCTGGTCGTCGGCACCCTGTGGACGGCGTGGCTGCAGCGGCGTACGGCGCTCTGGTTCGTCTTCGGCCGCCCGCCGACGCGCGCCGAGGCCGCGCGAGCCCTGCGGCTGCCGATCGACATGGCGGTCGTGAGCGGGACGTTGTGGCTGATCGCGACGATCGCGCTCGGCTCGCTCGCGTGGGCACTCGGGTCGTGGGCGGACGCGCTCGGGATGGCGCTGGTGATCGGGCTCGGCGGGCTGACCACGGTCGGGCTCACCTATCTCGCCGCGGAATGGGTCGCCCGCCCGGTGATGACGCTCGCGCTCAAGGTCACCCCGCCGAAAGGGTCGCTTCGGGTGACCGTGCTGACCCGGCTGGTCGTCACCTGGTCACTCGCGAGCGGGGTCCCGTTCGTCGGCGTGCTGCTGGTGGCCACTCCGCCGGACCTCGGCCAGGGTGACCACGTCGCGAGCCTCATCATGCTTTCGTTGATCGGGCTCGGCGTCGGCGCGATCGGGACGGCGCTGCTCGCGAAGGCCGTCGCGGCGCCGCTGCACCGGCTCCGGGTCGCGCTCGACGAGATCGCGCGCGGCAACAAGGAGATCGTGGTCGACGTCGACGACTCCAGCGAGATCGGACTGCTCCAGACGTCGGTGAACGACCTCGCCGCCGGGCTCCGCGAGCAGGAACGGATGCGGGACCTGTTCGGCAGGCACGTCGGGGACGAGGTCGCGCGGCACGCGCTCGAGTACGGCGCCTCCCTCTCCGGAGACGTGCGGGAAGTCACGGCGCTGTTCGTCGACGTCGTCGATTCGACGGTCTTGGCGAGCCGGACCCCGCCCGAGGAGCTCGTGATCGTGCTCAACCGGTTCTTCACCAGCGTGGTGAACGCGGTCGACGCCCGGGGCGGGCTGCTCAACAAGTTCCAGGGTGACGCCGCGTTGTGCGTCTTCGGCGCCCCGACCCGGCTCGCGGACGCGCCGACGGCGGCGTTGTCGGCCGCGCGGGCGATCCGGGACGCCGTCCGCGAGACCGGCGAGCTCGACCTCGGCATCGGGGTCGCGAGCGGCCGCGTCTTCGCCGGTCAGCTGGGGACGAGCAGCCGGTTCGAATACACCGTCATCGGCGACGCGGTGAACGAGGCCGCGCGGCTGACCGAGCACGCGAAATCCGCCGACGGCCGCATCCTGGCGAGCGAAGCGGTGATCAAGGCCGCGCTGGAAAGCGAGCGCGCGCAGTGGGAGCCGTACGCGGAACTGGAGCTGCGCGGCCGCCAGGAACCGACGCACACCTGGGAAGCGCTCAGCCCGGAGTGACGTCCGGCCAGCGCAGGAGCGTCGAGCCCCAGGTCAGACCGGCCCCGAACGCGCCGAGCACGACGCGGTTCCCGGGCCGCAGTGTCCCGTCCTTGGTGGCGTCGGCCAGCGCGATCGGGATCGACGCCGCGCTCGTGTTGCCCACCTTCTCGATGTTCGAATACATCACGTCGTCGGCGAGCCCGAGCTGCTTCGCGCAGGTCTGCAGGATCCGGATGTTGGCCTGGTGCCCGACGAAGCTGTCGATGTCACCGACCATCCAGCCGGCGGCATCCAGCACCGCCCGCGCGGATTCGGCCATCCGGGCGCAGGCGTGCCGGAAGACGGTCTGGCCCTGCATCACCAGGTAGTGGTCACGCGGGTCGTCCGATCGGCGGTTCTTGGCGCCCCCGGCCTCGACCCACAGCAGTTCGGCCAGTTCGCCCTCGCTGTGCAGGTCGAACGGCCCCAGCGCGCCGAGTTCGTCGGCGTCGCCCTGGCGCAGCAGCACCGCGCCCGCGCCGTCACCGAAGATCGGCATCGTGCCGCGGTCGTCGGGATCGACGAGCGAGGTGAAGGCGTCCGCCCCGACCACCAGCACGCGGCGCGCGATACCGGCGGCGAGCAACCCGGTGGCGGTGGCGAGCCCGTAGATGAACCCGCTGCACACGGCGTTGACGTCGAACGCGGCGACGCCGTTCAGCCCGAGCTTGGTCGCGACCTGCGGCGCGCTGGCCGGGCACAGCTGGTCGGCCGTCGACGTCGCGAGCACGACGGCGTCCGCGCCGCTCTCCCCGGCCGAGGCCAGCGCCCGGCGGCCCGCCTCGACGGCGAGGTCCACAGTGGACATTCCGGGGTCGACGACGCGCCGCTCCCCGATCCCGGTCCGCGAGCGGATCCACTCATCGGAGGTGTCGAGCCGCTGGGCGATCTCCTCGTTGCCCACCACGCGCGGAGGCAGCCAAGAGCCGAGACCGGCGAGAACGGCCGCCTGAGATGAGGGCACCAAGAAATCCTTTCGCGGGGAAAAAGAGAGGTCTGCCATTTACTTGTAAGCGCTACCATTCAGTAGACCCGTCAGTTGTGTTCCGGGTCACAATTCAAAGAATCCTCACTTTTCCCTGGAGCACCGTGCCGGACCAGCCGTATCTGCAACTGACCTGGCAGGACCGGGTGACCGGGCGCACTGGGTACCTCGTGATCGACAGGCTGGTGCGAGGCGTCGCCAGCGGCGGGCTCCGGATGCGCGCGGGCTGCACTCTCGACGAGGTCCGCGGCCTGGCCGCCGGGATGACGGCGAAGGAAGCCCTCAACTACGACCCGGCCGGCCAGTACATCCCGCTCGGCGGCGCCAAGGGCGGGATCGACTGCGACCCGCAGGACCCGCGTGCCGGTCAGGTGCTGCGGCGCTATCTCGAAGCGGTCCAGCCGTACATCGAACGCTTCTGGACTATGGGCGAGGACCTCGGGCTGCGCCAGGACGCCATCGACACGGCGCTGGCCGAACTCGGCGTCGAGTCGTCGGTCATGGCGGTGTACCCGCTGCTCGATGACCCCGCGAAGGCGCAACGCAGGCTTTCCGACGCCTTCGCGGTCAAGGTCGACGGCGTCCCGCTCGACGAACTCGTCGGCGGCTACGGCGTCGCCGAAGCGGCACTGGCCGGGCTCGACAGGCTCGGCCTCGAAGCGGCGGGCAGCCGCGCGTTCATCCAGGGCTTCGGCTCGATGGGCGGCGCGACGGCCCGCTACCTCGCCCGCGCCGGTGTGCGCGTCGTCGGGATCGCGGACGCCGTCGGCGTGGTCGCCAACCCGGCCGGGCTCGACGTGGAGAACCTGCTCCTGACCAGGAACTCCTTCGGCGAGGTCGACCGCGCCGAGCTGCGGCACGGTGACGCCCAGCTCCCGCTGCGGCAGTGGCTCGACGTCGAGGCGGAGATCCTCGTGCCCGCCGCCGTCTCCTACGCGATCAACGCCGGGAACCAGGCGTCGGTGCGGGCGAAGCTGATCGCCGAGGCGGCCAACATGCCGGTGACCGCCGAGGCCGAGGGGCCGCTCACCGAACGCGGCGTGCTCGTCCTGCCGGACGTCGTGGTGAACTCGGCGACCAACGCCTGGTGGTGGTGGACGCTCTACGGCGACATCGAGCCGGACGCCGAAAGCTCGTTCGCGAAGATCTCGTCGTCGATCCGTGCGCTGGTGGCCTCGGTACTCGACCGGGCGAATCTCGCGTCCGGTACACCTCGGGCGGCGGCCGCCAAACTGGCCGCGGAATCCTTCCGGCGCATCGAACGCGAGTACCCGACGGCGTGATCCACACCGCGTCCGCCCGTGGCTGAAGAGCGGGCATTCGGGAGAGCCCTCCGGTTAGCCTGATCCGGTGCAGACACCCGACCTCGACCGCCTCGACGTAGCCATCCTCTCCTGCCTGCAGGCCGACGCCCGCACCATCGCCGAGACCATCGGGGCGAAGGTGGGCCTCTCCGCGGCCGCCGTCCAGCGGCGGATCAAGCGGCTGCGCGAGGCCGGGGTGATCGAACGCGAGGTGGCGGTGCTGTCACCGCAGGCGCTCGGGCTGTCGATGACGTTCGTGGTGATGGTCGAGATGGAGCGGGAGAACCTCGCGGTCCTCGACGGGTTCCGGCGCCAGGTGCTCGCGGACGACAACGTCCAGCAGTGTTACTACGTCACCGGCAACGCGGACTTCGTGCTCGTGGTCACCTGCAGGGACATGGCCGACTTCGAGGTCTTCACGCGGCGGATGTTCTTCGACAACCCGAACGTGCGCCACTTCACGACGTCGGTGGCGATGGACCGGGTCAAGACGGGGTTGACGCTGCCACTGGACCCTTGACCGGGAGCCGATCTTCGATAATCTAACCCGCTGCCTTCTGGGGGAAGGACCACAGCGGCCATGCAGAGACAGCTCCGCCTTTTTCTCACCGCCACTCTCATCGACGCGCTCGGCAGCGGGATCTGGATCCCGTTCGGGCTGCTCTTCCTCGTCCACGGCCAGGGCTTCGGCCTGGTCGAAGCGGGCGCGGCGCTCAGCACCGGCGGCCTGCTCGCACTGACGACCGGGCCGCTCGCGGGCGCCGCGATGGACCGGTTCGGCCCGCGCACGCTCCTGATCGCCGGGAACCTGCTCCGGCTGGCCGCCTTCGGCTGTTATCCGCTGCTGACCTCGGCCTGGCAGGTCGTCGCCGTCACCCTCGTGGCCGGCGTCGGCGACCGGTTGTTCTGGACCTGCAACGCCCCGATGGTCGCCGCGCTCACCACCGGCCGGGACGCCGAACGTGTCCTCGGCACCCAGACCGTGGGCCGGTTCGCCGGGGCGGGCGCCGGCGCGGCGGCGAGCGCGGTGCTGCCGGAGATCACCAGCCCGGCGGCGTTCCATCTCATCGCCTACGCCAACGCGGCCACCTTCGCGGTGGCCGCGGCCCTCATCTGGTTCCTGCCCGCACCCGCCCGGATGTCCGAGCCAGTGTCCGAAAAGGACGGCAAGCGGGGCTGGAAGGACGTCCTTTCGGACCGGCCCTACGTCCGTTTCTGCGTGACGCATATGGCCTTCACCTTGGCGAGCGCGAGCAAGTTCGCCATCCTGCCGATCCTGGTGCGCGATTTCCTGCACGGTCCACAGTGGATCGCCGGGACCGCGATCACGATCGGGACGGTCGTGGTGGTGTCCTGCCAGAATCTCATCCTGCGCGTGCTCGCGAGCCATTCCCGGGCCACCGGGCTCATCGCCGCCGCGGTGCTCTTCTCGGCTTCTTTCGCGCTGCTGATCCCGGTCACCTCGGTCCCCTTGCGGGTCGCGACCGGCCTGATCCTCGTCACCAGCCTCACGTTCTCCGTGGCCGAGGCGATGTTCGCGCCCCTGTCCACCGCGGCGGCCGCCGAAGCCGCGCCACGCGGGGCCGAGGGCCGGGCCAGTGCGCTGTTCCAGTTGTCCTGGGGATTGCCGGTGGCGCTCGCCCCGGCCGTCCTGAGCTTCCTGCTCTCCGTGAGCGGCCCGCTACTGTGGAGCTGCCTCGCCGGGACCTCCCTGCTCGCCGTCCCCGCCGTGCTGGGCCTGAGGAAAACGATGCCGATCGGCTCGTCACCACGCGTATCGGCCTGAACGCAAGGGGTCTGTGCCCGGCGTTACACCACTATGGACATATGCAGCCGATAGCGTGAACGTCGCCCTTGTCGCGTCATCCGGCGTCAGTGCGGGCATCTCCTTGGCGAGACAAAAAAGTTCGCAGCCGCGCGAACCACGAGCACCTAGGAGTGGCCGTGCACACCGACGCAGTTCACCAGAGCCAGTTCGTCCTGCTGAACAACAGCAGCACGCCCGTTCTCTCCCGCCTGTCCTACCACGCCGACGAGCCCTTCGCGGTGACCGTGGCGTTCCGGACCGAGCGCGGCCGGTGGGTCGAGTGGACCTTCGCGCGTGAGCTTCTCGCCGCCGGTCTCACCGACCCGGCGGGCCTCGGCGACGTCCGCGTCCGCCCGGATCTGTCCGACGACGAAGCGATGCTGACCCTCGAAATCGAGTCACCTGACGGCTATGCGTCGTTCGAGCTCGAGCGCGAGGACGTCGAGTCCTTCCTCGGATCCACCTTCGAGCTGGTCCAGCTCGGCTGCGAAAGCGAGTACTTCGATGTCGAGGCGCTGATCGAAGAGATCAGCAACGTGTAAACCACCGCTCCCGCGGTACGAAACGACGGGCGGCCCGAGTGCTCTGGAGGCACTCGGCCCGCCCTTCGTCTGTTCGGGGTTCAGCGGTTCAGTATCAGCCGAGGACCAGCGAGGTCCCGGTCGCCGACAGCGCCGGCCGGACCGGGAAGAAGTAGGTCACCGAGCTGTTGCCGCCGGACAGCATGCCCTGCGCCTGGTTGCCCGCGATGAACGAGCCGCCCGAGTCGCCCGCCTGCGAACGCACGTTGGTGGCGGTCATGCCGTAGACCGTGCCTTCGGCGTAGCGGACGGTCTGGTTCTTGGCTCCGACGGTGCCGCAGGTCCAGCCGGTGGTCGAACCCGACTTGCAGACCGAGGCGCCGGTGGCCGCCACGTTCGAGCCGCTGACGCGGGTGCCGTTGTTGATGATGCCGCGCGGCACCCAGTTGCTGTTGACCCGGACGTGTCCGTAGTCGTTGGTCGGGAAGCTGACGCGGGCGAACGAGCCCATCGCGACCCGGTTCGAGCCGGTGACGGTGCCCGGGCCGCAGTGCCCGGCGGTGAGGAAGCCGCCGTTGACCGAGAAACCGATCGAACAGCGTGACGAGTTGTTGATGTAGTAGGCGTCGCCGCCTCGAACGTCGTACTTCAGGGTCGGGACCGAAGTGGTCTCGACCACGGAGACGGTGGACCGGTCGACGCCGGTCTTCTCCAGGAACGAGTTCACCGAGCCGGACCCACCCTCGAGGATGCTCAGTGTCACGCGGTTGGTCTTGGTGTCGACGCCCCAGCCGGTGATGGCGCCGTCCGCGTTGCGCTCACCCGCGTTCAGTTTGTCCACAGTGGAATCGAGCTGGCTCGCCGAAAACGCGACGAGTTCCGCTTCCGCGCCACTGGCCCGGACCTGGTCCAGTTTCGCCGCGTCCGTGACGCCGACGCGGAGCTTGCCGGTGGCCTCGTTGTAGCTCGCGCCGCCGAAGCTGCCGGCGAGCGTCGAGGCCAATGACTGTTCGAGCGTGCCGGCGGCGGTCTCGCTCTGAATGCGGGCGAGTGCCTGGCCGGCCGTCAGGCCGAGGTCCCGTTGCAGGGCGGGGACCATCTCGGAATTGAGCAGGGCGGTGTTCGAAGACTCTGAGGACGCTGCCGCGGGGGTACCCGTGACGAGCGCGCCGGTGGCCACGACAGCAGTCGCGGCCACACCGAGGAGCTTCGTGATCTTCATGCTTCTCCCTCGTCATCACACACGGCTTCGGTTCGCCATGCGATTGCCTCCCCCGACGGGTGAGAGTTCTGGACCCGCCCAGGGCGCGCAATCCGGGTCGGCGCGGGATAGGTATACCCATTCTTCGGGAGTCGAATCCGCTGCTCGCAGGATCATCACGCAGTGCTGGCACCCGTACGGGCACGTCCGTAAGTAGGGTTTCCTGTGAATACCTTGCGTAGTCGTTGCCACTCCCTGAACGAGGGATGAACCGCCGGATCGGGTTTCTCGCCGACGTTTCGGGTGTCCAGTGATTTTCCAACCGACGATCCGTCAGTCAACCGGTGACGGTGCGTTCGCAGACGGCCTAACGGGGTGCCCGTGCTGTCCGTGTTGAGAGGTTTACGGCCAGGTAGGCAGTGCTTAGGCTCCGCAGGACAACGCACAAGATCGTGTCGGGCTCACCGGGAACTCCCTACCGAGGAGCGCATGATGTGGCTTGCCACCCCTCGCCCGACCTCGGTTTCGGTCCGCGCCGGATCGACGGCACTCGTGGGCCGCGACGTCGAGGTCTCGGCGATCGTGAAGATCCTGCTGCGCCGTCCCGCCGCCGTGCTCATCGAGGGCGAACCCGGGATGGGCCGCAGCAGGCTGCTCGAAGAACTGGCCGGACGCCGGGAGTTCGCGGCGGGCCGGGTGCTGTTCGGCGCCTGCCAGCCGATGCGCGAACCGTTCCCGTTCGGGCCGGTGCTCGAAGCGCTGCGCTCGGCGGGCGACCGGCCGCTCGGACCGCTCAGCCCGGTCGCGGGCGTACTGAGACCCTTGCTGCCCGAACTCGCGGAAAGCCTTCCACCCCAACCGGAACCGCTCACCGACCCGTGCGCCGAACGGCACCGCCAGTTCCGCGCCGTCCGTGAACTGCTGATGGCCTGCGGCCCCGCGCTGGTCCTGATCGACGATCTCCAGTGGGCCGACGAGGGCACCCGGGACCTCATGCGTTTCCTCGCCGCGGCCATGCCCCCCGAACTCGCCGTCGTCTCGGCCCACCGGACCGGTTCCCCCACCGGACACGGAACCGCCGGCATGCCGTTCCGCACCCCGCCGAACGTCCAGACCGCCAGGGTGACCCTGGGCCCGCTCGACCTCGACGCCGTCGGGAAAATGGCGGAAGAACTGCTCGACCTGCCGCGGGTTTCCGCCCCGTTCACCGCGAAACTGCACGAAAGCACGGCAGGGATTCCTTTCGTGGTCGAGGAGACGTTGCGCGCGCTGCGCGACGCGGCCGGGCAGCTGCCGATCGGCGAGGTGCTCTCGGACAGGCTCCTGGAAAGCCTCGAAGTCCCCGTCTCCCTGCGCGAAGCCATCACCGAACGGCTCGAAGCCCTGCCCGAACCCGCGGTCCGCCTGGCCTGTGCGGCGGCGGTGCTCGCCGTGCCGTCCGAACCCGGGGTGATCGGCGAACTCGCCTGCCTCACCGGTGACGCGCTCCGCTCGGCCCTGCTGTCCACTTTGGACGGTGGAGTGCTCGGCGAACTCGGCGGCGATCGCTACGGCTTCCGGCATCCGTTGGCCCGCAAGGCCGTCTACGACACCATCAGCGGACCTGAGCGGACTCTGCTGCACACGCGCGCCATCCAGGTACTCGCCGAACAGCCGGTACCCCCGCTGACCCTGCTGGCGAACCACTCCCGCGCCGCCGGGCGGACGGCGCAATGGCGCCACTACGCCGAGGCCGCCGCCGACGGGGCCATCGCCCACGGTGAGACCTCCCGCGCGATCGACCTGCTCCAGTCCGTCCTCGCCGAGGCGGGCCTGGGCCAGGACGACATCGCCCGGCTGGCCACGAAGCTCAGCCAGGTCGCGCTGCGCGGGTTCCGCCCGGATGTCATCGAAACCCTGGAGCGGATCCTCGAAGAGCTCACCGACCTGCGCCCGAGCGTGCGCGGGACGATCCGGCTCAGCCTCGGGATGCTGCTGGTCCGCACGATCGGACGGCTCAGCCGGGGCCGGGTCGAGGTGGAGAAGGCGATCACCGAACTGGTCGACGAGCCCGAACTGGCCGCCCGGGGGATCAACCTGCTCGCGCAGCCGATCGACGGGCTGACCCCGTTGTCCTGGCACGAGGTCTGGATGGAGCGCGCCCGCGAGGTCTTCGACGGGCTCGAAGACCCGGAACTGCGGATCGCGCTCGCCGGCGACCGGATCGCCACCCAGGCGCATATCGGCAATGGCTCGGCGTGGGCCGATTTCGAAGCGCTGCCGGACGAGACCACGGGCGTCGCCGAACGCGTCCAGCTCGCGCGGCTGTGGTGCAACCTCGCCGACGCCCAGTCGTGGGCGGGCCATCTGACCAGGGCGGAAAAGCTGGTCACCGAAGGGATCCGCCGCGCGACCGACGCCGGGGCGCTCTACGCGGCCGGGCTCGCGCAGGGCACCCGGGTCCGGCTGGACTGGGTACGCGGCAACTGGAACGGGCTCGCGGAGGCGGCCGAACAGCTTCGCGACGGCTATCCCGACCTCGGCCCGATCGTGATGGAGTCCTCGCTGGTCCTGGGCGGGCTGGCCGCGGTCCGCGGGGAATTCGCGGCCGCCCAACGGCATCTGAGCGCGGCGAGCGTGCATTCGCCGGAACACGGGCCGATCCCGGTGGTGCTTTCGGCGGCAGGGATCCTGATCCGGGTGCTGCTCGCGACGGACGACGTCGACGGGGCGTGCGCGACGGCCGACAACGCGATCGCGGCGGCCCGGCGCAAGGGCGTCTGGGTCTGGGCGGCGGGACTGGTCCCGGCCGCTGCGGAGGCTTACACGCGGGCAGGGCGCTGGTCGGAGGCGGACGCCGTGGTCGAGGAGTTCGCCCGCGGCATCGAAGGAAAGGATTCGCCGGTCTCTCGGGCAGCGTTGTTGTCCGGAAGGGCAGTCCTTCTCGACGCTCGCGGCAAACATCCCGCCGCGGCAACGGTTTTCGACGAGGCCGCAGCGAGCTACGAAACGCTGCCGATGCCGTACCAGGCCATCGGCGCTCGCGAGCGAGCATCGCTGTGCCGGCTCACCGGCGGCAACCGGAAAGCACTGGAAGAACTCGCCGCCGCCGCGGAGGCTTACGAGCGGCTCGGCGCGACCCGGGACGCCGGCCGATGCCGCCACCAGCTGCGGGAACACGGTGCCTGGGCACCTTCACAGCGTGGACGGCGCGGCTATGGCCAAGAGCTCTCACCCCGTGAACTCGAGGTCGCGCGAATGCTTTCCGACGGGCGCACGAACCGCGAGATCGCGGATGGACTGTTCCTTTCCCCACGTACCGTGGAACAGCACGTCGCGAAGGTTCTGCGTAAACTCGGAGCCCGTTCCCGTACCGATGTAGCCCGCCACATGTCGACTTATGCGCCGGCGACGGTAGATCGATAGAATCCCGACAAGGGTATAGTCGTTACCTGGCAAGGAAAACCGCTCATACGAGCACTGTGATCCATTCCATTGGGTTCGACGATGATCGTACGGTTCCGTACGATCATCCGCTGTGCTAGTTTGTTTTCGCCATTAACAAAGTCGGCTCCTTTTGTACAGGTCAGCCGATCGGGACGGGGGCGGACCCCGCGAGGGAGTAGCGCAGAAGCATGGCTGAACGAGCCGATTTCGCGCTGGGGACGGTAGAGGCAAGTGTGGTCGGGCAGGCGCTGGGCGTCGACGTCCGCTTGTTCCCCTTGCGCGTCCGCAACACTTCGATCGACCCGGAGCGGTTCACCGCGATCATCCGCCGGGTCTACACCGACCTCGAAAAGCGCAGGCTCTCCATCGAAGGAGAGCTGAACCCCGCCATCCGCACCGCGTTCGCGTTGCTCGCGAACCACCGGATCACCGTCTCCGTCAACGGTGTCGACGGTCTCGGAGAGGACATCGCGGTCCTCACTGTCACAGACGGCGCGCAGGCACTCGGCATCACGCAGGCCCCCGGGGACGATCTCCTGCAGTTCGCGCTCTTCGCCGACGAAGACCTGGTCCAGGTCATCGCCGGGGTCCTGCCGCGGATGCGGCCCGCGTCGACCGGCCGCCGCACCCTCGTCCAGAAGGAAGAGCGCGTGGTCTCGGCGATGACGGCGCGCCGCCAGGCCGAGGCGGAGTTCGACGAGGAAGAGACCGACGCGTTCGGCAACCTCGAACTCACCGCCGTCGTCCGTGCCCGGCCCGAGACCCCGCAGGCCCCGCGCGGCGAGGAAGCCGACGTCGCGGTGCTGGAGCGGGTGCTGTCCGGAACCCGGCTCGGTGGCGGGCACATCATCGTGAGCGGGATCGGCCGCCGCGGCGAACGGCTCCGGTCGACGCCGCTGAGCTGGCTCGACACCGAAGACGGCCGCTATCTGGTCTGGACCGAGACCGACGAGGCCTCCGGCGCGGTGATCGGGCACTACGACCCGGTGAGCCAGTCGGGCGTGGCGAACGCCGTCCGAGACGCCATCGCAGACATCTACTGAACCTCCTGAATCCGGCGAGAGGACCTCCGTTGACTGAGGAAGCACAACCGGTCCAAGCCAAGATGGCCGACGCCGTACCGTTTAAATCCGCCCGGGTCGGACTGGCGGGCGCGCAGCTGAAGAAGCTGGCCTTGCAGGGCAGCTTCGCCGTCGACGACAGCACCGGTACCGAGATGATCCGTTCGCTCCAAGGCGTGATCGACAGCCTCGAGGAGCGCTGGAGCGCGCTGACCAAGCTGCAGCGGCAGCCGCCGATGAGCGGCACCGCCACCGCGCGCTGGGTCTCCGGGCACATGCTCGGCACCGCGACCGACGGGCAGGGCCTGCTCACCCAGCTGCAGGCGGCCCGCGCCGAGTTCCCGACCTATGTCGAGGCGATCGAGCTCGCCAAGCGCAATTACAAGGAACGCGACGACGACAACCAGCGCACCCTGACGCGGATCGACACCGAGAGCTAGAGGAGAGACCCGTGACCGACCTCGCGGAGCAGACCACGAAGGTCTCCGATCCCGACTCCCCGGACTACGACCCGAACAGCCCGTTCTACGACATCACGGCCGATTCGTCGTCCAAGTACTACTTCGCGCTGGCGGACGAGGCCAAGTCCGGCGACGAGATCCGGGCGGGGGCCTCGGCCGGGACCGACCTCCTGTTCAACATCCTCGGCTGGGGCAACACTCCGCTCAACGGCTTCAAGGACATGTTCACGCAGAAGGCGTACGAAAAGCAGCTGGAGAACGCGCGCGAAGGTCTCGACAAGGACCTTGAGATCCGCAGCCCCGGCCAGCCGCCGGCCACCGTCTGGGGCAACGCCACCCACGAACAGATGCAGGCCGCCATCGTCCAGGACGCGGACCCGGCCGTGGTCGGCGAGTCGTCCGAGGAGTGGGTCCGGGTCGGCAACGACCTGGCCTCCCACCAGCGCGACCTGGCGAAGGCGATCAACGCGAGCACCTCGAACTGGCAGGGCGAGGGCGGCGACGCGGCCCGCGAACACCTCGTCGGGGTCGGCAAGTGGCTCGGCTCGACCGCGAACGGCTCGACGCTGACCGGGCGTCAGCAGCAGATCCACTCGCAGACGCTGAACGAGACGCAGAAGCAGATGGCGGCGAACCCGCCGGTGCCGTTCAACGTGCAGGAGGCCAACGCCAACCTGCAGACGATCACCAACCCGTACCAGTACATGTCGCAGCTCGGGCAGGATCTGGAGACCTTCAAGAAGCAGCAGGACGCGCGCGAGCAGGCGTCGAAGGTGATGACGCAGTTCGACACCACGGTCGGCTCGGCCATCGCCACCCCGGCGTTCCCGGCTCCGCCGAAGCTGCCGTCCGCGCAGGCGAGCCCGCGGCTGATGGGCAGCCCCGCCGGTGGTGGCGCGGGCTCGCCCGCCCATGCGCTTCAGGACCCCAACTCGCCCGTGAACGCCGACGGAACGCAGCGTCCCAGCCCCTTCAACGTGGGCGGTGTGGGAGCGGACGGTGTGGGCGCCGACGGCGTCGCCGCTTCGGCGAACGGGTCGCCCCAGGGCGGGCCCGGTTCTCCCGGCAACCTGTCGCCGTTCAACGCACCGAACGGTCCCTCGGGCGGGATCCCCGGTGGCGGTGGACCCGGTGGCGGGCCTGGTGGTGGCCCCGGCGGCGGAGGCCCCGGCTCGAACCCGAACATGCCCACCCTCCCGGACATGCCCACCGGCGGCGACGGCTACCGTCCCGCGGCGGCGTCGGCACCCAACCTGCCCAAGATCGAGGACGGCACGCATACGTCGGGCTACACCCCGCCGTCGTCGTCCCCGTCGTACCAGCCGCCGAACGTGCAGATGCCGACCATTCCCGACGGCGGCCCTCGCAGCGGCGGGACCCCGTTCACCCCGCCGAACATGCCTTTCCCGAACGGGCCGGACGGGCAGAACCGGCCGTACGGCGGGCCGTCCCCGGTCAGGCCGAACATCCCGACGATCGGCCGCACCGGCGGTATCAACGGCGACATCCTCAACAGGCTCGGCGGACCTCCCACGATCCCCGACGGCAGCACCGTCAAGGGCGGCCCGCTCGGCGGCCCAGGCTCGCCGAAGCTGCCCAACTTCCCCGGCGGCGGTAGCGGTCTCGGCGGCGGTGGTGTTGGAGGCGGCGGCGTCGGCGGTTCCGGAGCGGGCGGCTCGGGTGTCGGCGGTTCTGGCCTGGGCGGCGCTGGCAGGTCGACGGGCTCGCTCGGCATGGGCGGCGGCGTCGGCGCGGGCGCGATGGACGCCGAGGCGGCCGCGGGCCGTGGCTCGGGCTCCGGCAAGGCCGGGACACCCGGCGGGATGGGCCCGATGGGCGGCGGCATGGCGCCCGCCAACAAGGGCCAGGGCGACGAGGACAAAGAGCACAAGATCGCCGACTACGTCGAATCCGACGACCCGTCGTTCTTCTCCGCGGACGAGGTCGTCGCACCGCCGGTGATCGGCGACTGGAAGAACAAGGACTGGAAGTGACCGGCACTTTCGAGGTAGACCCGGACGACCTGACCGCGCACGCGAGCCATCTCGAAGGACTCGTGGATCGGCTGGGCACCGCGCACGCCGCGACCGGTTCGGCGATGTCGGATGACGCATACGGCCTGCTGTGCGCGTTCCTGCCGCCGATCGTCAATCCGACCGGCGAGCGTGCGGCGGAGGCGATCAAGGCCGCCTCGGAGGGCATCCAGGCAACGGCGGACAATGTCCGCACCGCCGCGAAGTCCTATACCGAGGGCGACACGGCCAACGCCGAGCCGTTCAACAAGGACTTCGCGGCACTGAACATCGGAGGGAAGAGTTGACCGGCGCGAACGGGCTCGGGGACCTGATGAGGGACCCCGACGAGGCCCAGCGACGACTGGACCAGTGGGCCGAAGGGCTGGAGAACAAGGCCCAGCGCTACGCGGCCGCGCAGGAGCGGACCGAGCAGCTGCGGCTGACCGCGTCCACCTCGGACGGTGCCGTCAAGGTCACCGTCGGCGCGGACGGCGGCGTGACCGACCTGGAGTTCAGCAACAAGGCCAGGACGTATCCGCTGGAGGAACTGTCCCGGCAGATCCTGACGACCATGCACAAGGCGCAGTCCGGGATCTCCGGCCAGGTCGCCGAGGTGATGCAGGAATCGCTCGGCGACGAGGACCAGGAGACCAGGGCGCTGATGCTCGGCACCCTGCGCAGCCGCTTCCCCGAGATCGAGGACGACGAGTCGCCTCCGCCTCCGCCGCCCGCTCCCCCGGCACCGTCCGCGGACACCCCACCGCCTCCGCCGTCGCAAGCACCTCGCGACAGACGCCACGAAGCCCCTGACGACGAAGGCAACTCGCCCTGGTGAGACCCGCCGTTCCTGATCTACGAAGAAGGTCCTCGTGGCAAACCCCCTGGTCGCCGAAGTAAAGGACTCGACGAAGGCGTACACCGGCTCCTCTCTTCTGGAGTCGGCGTTCGATCTGAAGTCGGCCATCGAAAGCGGCGACTGGGCGGCGGTGGCGCTGGGCGCAGTCGGGACCGCGCTCGACGCCCTGTCGATGGCGATGGACCCGTTCGGCGCGATCCTCGCGAACGGCGTCGGCTGGCTGATGGAGCACGTCGGCCCGCTCAAGGAGGCGCTCGACGCGCTCACCGGCAACGCCGACGAGATCGGGGCCAACGCCGAGACCTGGAAGAACATCGCGACCGAACTCGGCGGGGTCGGGGCGGATCTGGCGGACATGGTCTCCGCCGATCTCCAGAGCTGGACCGGGGTCTCCGCCGACGCCTACCGGGAGCGGGCCAAGGACACGGCCACGCTGCTGGACGCGGCGAAGCAAGGCTGTGAAGGCGCTTCCAGTGGGGTGAAGACCGCGGGCGAGGTCGTCGCGGCCGTGCGCGCGCTGGTGCGCGACATCATCGCCGAGCTGATCGGGCACATGATCAGCTGGGCGCTGCAGGTGCTGTTCACCCTTGGCATCGGGCTGACCTGGGTGGTCCCGCAGGTGGTCAACGCGGTGGCGAAGACCGCGAGCAAGATCGCGAACCTGACGAAGAAGACGGTCAAAGCGCTCCAGTCGCTGATGCCGCTGCTGAAGCGGGCGGACGACCTGTTCGCCGACGCGGCGAAGGCGCTGAAGAAGCTGCAGCCGGGCAAGGGCGGGCCCGCGCCGAAGCCGAACAAGCTGGACGAGGGCACGACACCCAAGGGCAGCCCCGACGGGAACAAGGGCGGCGAGGGTAGTACGACGCCGTCCGGTTCGCCGCCACCGAAATCCGACCCTCCGCCTCCGCCTCCGCCGCCGAAGTCGGATCCCCCGCCTCCGCCCAAGAACGACACTCCCGACGGTTCGACCACGCCGTCCGGTACTCCGCCTCCGCCGCGTGACCGGAGCGGCCCCTCACCCGCGCCGGACAACCGGATCAAGGACAAGAACACCGATCCCGGCAACAGTGTCCCGATCGACAAACGCCTCGACTGCGGCGACCCGATCGACGTCGCCACCGGCGAGATGATGCTGACGCAGGACGACGTCGAGTTCGCCGGCGTCCTGCCGCTGATCGTTTCCCGCACGCATCTTTCGTCGTACCGGCTCGGCCGGTTCTTCGGCGAGTCCTGGGCGTCCACTGTGGACCAGCGGATCGAGGTCGAGGCCGACGGCCTGCACCTCGCGCTCGCGGACGGTTCACTGCTGACGTACCCGGTCCCGATGTCCGACGCTCCGGTACTTCCCGCGCTGGGCCCGCGTCTTCCGCTGTCCCGCGTGGACGACGGCTATGTGGTATCCACTTCGGACAGTGTTCTTTTCTTTTCCGGCAACGGTGACACGCTTCCGCTGCGCGAGATCGCCGACGGCGACGGGAACCGGATCGTCCTGCACCACGACGACAACGGCGTCCCCCGCGAACTGGAGCACTCCTCGGGCTACCGGCTCCTCATCGAGTCGAACGGCGGCCTGATCACCGCGCTTCGCCTGCCCGGCAAGGAAACCGCGCTCCGGACCTACCGCTACGACGAGCGTCGCCGTCTGGTCGAGGTCTCCGATCCCACCGGCACGCCGCTGCGGTTCACCTACGACGCCGACGGCCGGATCGTCCGCTGGGAAGACGTCAACGGCCGGTGGTACCGGTACGGCTTCGACGCGGCCGGCCGCGTCGTGCGCGCGCAGGGCACCGACGGCTTCCTCGACGTCGGCATCGAGTACGACCGGGAGAACCTGGTCACCACGGTCACGGACTCGCTCGGGCACGTCCTTCGCTACCGGCTCGATGAGCAGCATCGGGTCATCGCGGAGACCGATCCGCTCGGCGGCACCACCAGCTTCGAACTCGACCGCTTCGGGAAACTGCTCAGCCGCACCGACCCGCTGGGCCGCACGACGCGCTGGGAACTCGACGAGGCGGGCAACGTCCTCGCCGTGAACCAGCCGGACGGCAGCCGGGCACTCGCGGAGTACGACGCGCGGAACCGGCCGATCGCCTACGTCGGCCCGGACGGCGCGATCTGGCGGCGCGAATACGACGAGCGCGGAAAACTCCTGCGCACCACCGATCCCACCGGCGCCGTCACCTCCTACAGCTACGACGCGGCGGGCAACGTCGCCTCGGTGACCGACGCGCTCGGCGGTGTCACGGTGATCGAGTCCGACCCCGCCGGGCTGCCGCTCTCCATCACCGATCCGCTGGGCGCGATCACGCGGTACACCTACGACGAGCTCGGCCGGACGACCTCGGTCACCGACCCGCTCGGCGGGGTGACCCGGACGGCCTGGGACGGCTTCGGCGAACTCAGCGAGCAGATCGACCCGGACGGCGCGGTATGGCGCTGGAACCGTACGGCGCAAGGGAATTCGGACGAATCCGTGGACGCCCGCGGGCTCACGGTGCGCACCGAGTACTCGCATTTCGACCTGCCCACCGCCGAGATCGGCCCCGACGGCGATCGACTGTCCTCTGTGTACGACACCGAACTGCGGCTCGTCTCGGTCACCAACGAGCAAGGACTTTCCTGGCGCTACACCTACGATCCCGCCGGGAACCTGATCGACGAGACCGACTTCAACGGCCGCACCACCCGCTACGGCTACGATGCCGCAGGGCAGCTGGTGTCGCGCGGCAACAGTCTCGGCCAGACCGTCACGATCGAACGCGACGCGCTCGGCCGGGCCGTCACCCGGCGTTCCGGTGACGACGTCGCCGTGTTCACCTACGACGCGGCCGACCGGATGACCTCCGCGCGCAACGCGCATTCCGAGGTCACCTTCACCTACGACGCCGCGGGCCGGATCGTCGCGGAGTCCCTCAACGGCCGGGTCGTGCGGTCGGAGTACGACGCGAACGGCCGCCGGATCGCCCGCCGCACGCCGTCGGGCGCGGAGTCGTTCTTCACCTACGACGCCGTGGATCACCCCATCGCGCTGCGGACCGCGGGACGGACGCTGCGCTTCGAGTACGACCAGGCGGGACGCGAGGTGCTGCGGCGCCTCGACGGCACGCCGGTGGAACTGCGGCAGGCCTGGGACGCCTCGAACCGGCTGACCGCACAGACCGTCTCGGGCGGCCGGGGCGTGGTGCAGCGCCGCGAGTACGGCTACCTGCGCGACGGGCTCGTCTCGTCGATCACGGATCTGCTTTCCGGGCCGAGGACGCTGAACGTCGACCGCGCGGGCCGCGTCGTCGACGTCCAGGGCCAGGGCTGGCGGGAAAGCTACGGCTACAACCTCGCCGGCGCGATCACGCAGGCGGGCTGGCCGGGCGCGGATCCCGCCATCGGACCGCGGCGTTATCAGGGCACCCTGGTGACCGGCGCCGGTTCGACGTCGTACCTGCACGACAGCGAGGGCCGGACGGCCGCACGGCGGAAACTCGGCGGCGATTGGACCTACCAGTGGAACGCCGACAACCGGCTGACCGGCGTCGTCACCCCCGACGGTGAGCGCTGGGTGTACCGCTACGACGCGCTCGGGCGGCGGATCTCGAAGCAGAAGATCGACGCGCAGGGCCGGGTCGCCGACCAGACCGACTTCACCTGGGACGGCACGGAACTCGCCGAAGAGGTCCGCGGCGGCACCGCCGTCGTCTGGGAGTGGGAACCGGGCGCGGACCGGCCGATCACGCAGACCGAACGGATCCCGGGACAGGACGCCAGGTTCTACGCCATCGTCACCGACCTCGTCGGCTCGCCGAGTGAACTGCTCGACGACGCCGGGAACGTGGCCTGGCATCTGCACACGACGTTGTGGGGCAAGGTGCTTTCCCCGCCGGGGCAGGCGTACACGCCGCTGCGGTTCCCGGGCCAGTACCACGACCTCGAGACCGGGCTGCACTACAACTTCAACCGCTACTACGACCCGGACACCGGGCGGTACCTCTCGCACGACCCGCTCGGCCTCGAACCGGCGTCGGACTCGCTGGCCTACGTCGGCAACCCGACCGAGTTCGTCGACCCGCTCGGCCTCGCGCCGGTGGCGCCCTGCGGCAAGAAGGGCGGGGGCGGCGGCCGCAAGAAGAAATCGCCGAGCAACAACGGGATCACCAAGCCCAAGCCCACACCCGGGCCGAAGAAACCCAAGCAGCCCAAGCAGTCCTACGCCGACGGCACGCACGGCGCGAAGAAGCGCGAGCAGGATCGGCTCACGAAGAAGTTCGACAACGACCTCAAGAACGACGGCAAGGACAAGGTCAGCGGCGACACCCACCAGTCGGAGCACCCCATCGGCTACGAGGTGCTCGGACGCGGCAGTGGCGACGGGCGCGGTACCGGCAACCAGCAGAAGAATCTGGAGAACCACGCCTGGGCCTACCAGGAGGACCTGGCGTCCCACCGCGCGCATATCGGCACCGGCACCAGCAACCGCACAGCCGATTCCGGGTTCACCGCGCAGTCGTACCGGGATTCACAACGCAACGCGATGGAATCGGGCGACCCGAACACGGCGATCCAGCTCAACCAGCTGGATTACGGGCACCAGAAGGAGTTCAAGGACTCCAAGGACACCGTGGGCGGCAACATCGCCGACGACTCGTACCGCAACATGGTCGACAAGGCGAAGGACAACGGGAAGGGCCTGGACTACGCGACCGGCCCGGACCAGAACTCGTCCACACCGTCGCTGAGCAGCCACGACGCGAAGGAACTCAACGCCGCCCGCGACGCCGCGCGGACCGGCGACTGGCCGACGCAGAAGTCGTACGACGACGAGCTCAAGGACATCCACGACTCGTATCCGGCGCCGAGCCAGGCCGACCGGGACAAGTACCAGACCGGCGAAGGCGGCTGGGGAGACCTGGACACCGGCAAGAAGGATCCCGACGCGATGGACACCGACTGACGCCCGACGCCATTAGTCCTCTACTTGCGGTGAACGCCTTCCGGCGCCTGGCCACGTCGAGGCAAGTAGAGGACTAATGGCGTCGGGTTCAGGCGAGGCTGACGACGCGGTTCCGGCCGCTGTTCTTCGCCTGATAGAGCGCGGAGTCGGCGACGTGCAAGAGCCGCTCCAGGACCGCGCCGCCGGACGGGTAGACCGCGACGCCGATCGACACCGAGAGCCCCCGAACCACCTTCGGCCCCGAAGCCGTCGGGACTTCGGCCTCGATCGCCATCACCGCCTGCCGGACCCGCTCGGCCACCGGGATCACCTCGGTCTCCGACGCCCCGGGCAGCAGCACGACGAACTCTTCGCCACCGAAGCGCCCGACGGAGTCGTAGTCGCGTACGTGGTCGGTGATGGTCGTCGCGACGACCTTGAGCACGGCGTCGCCCGCGAGGTGGCCGTACACATCGTTGACCTGCTTGAAGTGGTCGAGATCGAGCATCAGCACCCCGAGCGTCCCCTTCGCCCGCGCGGCCGACGAGAGCTCCCGTTCGCTCAGCAGATGCCACGCGGACGCGTTGAGCAATCCGGTCTTGCCGTCGATGTTCGCCGCGATCTCCAGTTGCCGCACCAGCACGCTGCGGTGCAGCACCAGCACCGGCACCAGGACGAACGGGACCAGCCCGGGCGCGTGCACCAGGCCCAGCGCGGTCGAGGCACCCAGCACCAGAGTGGTCACTTCCAGCAGGTTGTCGTCGCTGCCGCCGAACAGCGACCGCGGCGACCGGCCGCCGGTGTGCAGGTACACCGAGAGCGCCACGATGATCGCGTTGGCCGCGGTGAACACGGCCGCCGCCTCCACGATCCGCAGCGACCCGGCG
Organism: Amycolatopsis sp. lyj-112; assembly: GCF_046549055.1. NCBI lineage: Bacteria > Bacillati > Actinomycetota > Actinomycetes > Pseudonocardiales > Pseudonocardiaceae > Amycolatopsis > Amycolatopsis sp. lyj-112. The sequence continues at coordinate 175,759 of NZ_JAJPWS010000007.1, forward strand.
AAGCCGACGGGCAGCCCGTTCCAGCCGGCGACGACGGTGCCGGACACCAGGCAGGAAAGCACGATCGCCGCCGCGCAGTACACGACGCGGTACGCCGGCCGGTGGCTCATCCCGCGCCACACCCGCAGCCAAAGGTGCAGGTAGACGAGCAGTCCGAGGGTGACGGCGAGTCCCGGCGGCAGGACGAGCACCCCAGCGAAGGTCCAGACCGACGTCATGTTGATATGCGGCGTGTCACAGATACTGCGCCGCAGCCGTTCCACCGAACGGGAAAGCTCCGCTTGCAGGAAAGCAAGCCCGAGCAGTGATCCGAATAGGACGAATTCCGTAGTCTCATAGTTCGATCGGAGCAGTGCCATTACGGCGACTGCTGCCGCAAGTGCTTCCACGACAAGGAAAATCGCGGGCACCCCCCGTGGTCCGGACCATAGCTCCCAGTGTCCGGCCCAGGTTCTCAGACGTGTACCGGCCCCTTCTCCGGCGAGTTCTGCATCCCCCATAATCATCGTCATCGGCCCCCTCCCTACACATTTCAATGTATCCGAGGTGGTACTGAGGGTGGCTCGTGGCAATTCCGGAACACACAGATGGAGCAGTGGGAGGGAGGACCATCATGAACGGTCGCGAGGACTGATCCCACCAATTCAGCCGGTCCGGCTCCCCGTCGGGAGCCATACGTCCGGCCCGGTGGCGATGGCGCGTTTCCACGCTATCGCCATCGGGCCCGCCGACGCGACGGCGACCGCCGCGGCCACCCCGACGGCCACGAACGGCCCGGTCAGCTGGGCGAGCGCACCCGCCAGCATGATCCCGATTCCTTGCACCGTCACCAAACTCGTCGAGGTCAGGCCCATCACCTGCGCCCGGACCCCGTCCGGCACCGCGCGGGCCATCAGCGCGACGGCCTGCAGGTGATAGGGCGCCGCGAAGGCTCCGCTGAGCACGATCAGCACGAGACAGACCGGTAGCGAAGGGCGAAAGAAGACAAAGACCAAGGGCACCACGGATGCCAGGGCGAGAATGCCCACTATTCGCGTTTTCCGTCGCGCCGGGACCCATTTCGTGAAGATCCACGATCCTATTACCGAACCGACCGGATCCGCCGCGAGAATGAGCCCGACCGCGAAACTCCCCGCCCTGAGTTCCCCGGCGAGCGGTGCGGCGAGCCCTTCCGGCGCGATGGCGAAGCCGGCGAGCATCTTCAGCCCGAAGAGCACCCGGATTCCCTTGACCCGCCACAGTTCCCGGGCGCCGTCACCACTGAAAGCCCGTACCAGCCTGCTTTTCACCGAAGATTCCGCGGCGGCGGCGGGTGCGCGACGACGGACCCCTGTGGACACCAGGAGCGCCGAGACCACAAAGGTCACCGCGTCGATCACCAGTCCCCACTGGGGTTTCACGAGCCCGATCACCAGACCGCCACCGCCGAATCCGGCCAGTTGTGCCGTTTGGATGGTGATCGTGCGGACGGCGAGACCGGCGACGTAGCGTTCGCCTTCGAGGACGTCCGGGAGCAACGCGAGTTGCGCCGCCCGGAACGGTCCGCCGGCCATCGTCAGGATCACCAGCAGTACGGCCAGAACGAGCAGTGGCGTACCCGGAACGGCCATCAGCGCGGCGACCACCGCGCGCAACAGGTCGCAGACGATCATCACCGTCCGCCGCGAATAGCGGTCGGCCAGCCCGGCGAACAGCGTTCCCCCGAGCAGTGTCGGCAGATACGTCAGGCCATAGGTGAGCCCGGTCAGCCCCGCCGACGCCGTTCTTTCCCAGACCAGCACCGAAAGCGCGACCCTGGCCAGCTGGTCACCGGCCTGCGAAAGCGCCTCGGCCGCCCACAGCGCACGGAACTCACCGACCGCGAAAGCGGCCTTGAAACCTGTGCCCCGTGTGGAATCCCCCTCTTCCATGAGCCCTCCCCCATGGCTCACGGTAGTCGATCACTTCCGTACTGTCAGCGGCCATCCAGCCCACGACGTACGTCTGTGTCCACTGTGGAGAGACGGCCGCACCTTGGCCGCTCTGGGGCTGATCAGCGGCCGGAGCTGTAGACGACCATCCCTTGCGCCATCTGCATCGCCATGGAGCCGGCCATCGAGGAGTTCATCATGTCCTCGAAGTCCTCGGCGATCGCCTCGGGCGGCCGGGTGGTCAGCCCGAGGTCGCTACGCGGCTGCTCCGGCGGCCGAGTCTGGGCCGGCGGCAAGGCGACGACCCGTTCCTTGGCGGCCTTCTTCTTCGGCGCGGGTGCCGGCTGCTTCACGGTGACCGGGACGAAGACCGTCACCGGGGCGGCCTGCGGCGCGGGCGGCACGGCCGGCGCCTGCGGGGCGGCCTGCTGGGTCGCCACCGCCGGCGATGGCTGCGCGGGCAGGGCGTCGTCGACCGGCGCCGGAAGCGTGAACGTGCCGGCGAGCCAGCCGATCGCGAGCAGCGCGACCCCGGCACCACCGACCAGCCAGGACCTGGCGCGGCGGTGGATGACCACGGCCTTGGGCCGCAGGTCCTGGTCGACGACCGGTTCGCAGACCGGGGTCCGGGCCGGCAGCGGCGGCGGCACGTTCTCCGGGCTCCGCCGCCGTTTCGGCAGGCTGGCCGCGATGATCCCCGTCCGGTCCAGCAACTCCACCGTTTCAACACAGGCCGTTTCGTCACGGAACACGGCATCGGTCGACGGACTGCGCTGGGCGGCGCGCGGCATGGGGACCTCCGGAAGGGGAAACACGAATCCTGAGCATTGTGGTGCATTTCCGACGCTGCCGTAAGTAACGCACCCCGATCGAGTTATGCCCAGACCATCCGGATCACGGAGGGTTACTCCGTTCAGCGGCCTCTCCTCTCATTTCCGGAGACCTCGCATCCCCCACCGCCCCAGAAGCGCGGCCGGCCGCTGGTAATAGGCCCCGAGCAGACGCGGAATCGCGTCGAAGACATAGGCGTCCGGTCCGATCAGGATGCGGGCCGTCCCCCGTTCGATACCCCTCACGATGGTCTGAGCGGCCTTCTCCGGCGTGGTCATCGCGATCTTTTCGAATCCTTCCGCGGCTTTGTCCATGTCCCGCTCCTCGACACCGCGGGCGTCGCGGGCGATATTCGTCTTGATGCCGCCAGGGTGCACGCAACTGACCTTGACCGGATGCCGGGCGATCAGCATTTCCTGGCGCAGCGCCTCGGTGAACCCGCGCACCGCGAACTTCGCCGCGTTATAGGCACTCTGCGTAGGCACGCCGATGAAGCCGAACACACTCGAAACGTTGACGATGTGACCGTCACCCGACGCGATCACCTGCGGCAGAAACGCTTTGGTGCCGTTGACCACGCCGCCGAGGTTGATCCCCATCAGCCAGTCGTAGTCCTCCCACGCCATTTCCTCGACCGTCGCGCCGAGCGCGACCCCCGCGTTGTTCACCACGATGTCGGCGCCCCCGAAATCGGCCGAGACCGCCTCGGCGTGGGCCAGAACGGCGTCCCGGTCGGCGACGTCCAGCTCGTACGGCTTCACGGTCGCTCCGGCTTTCGCGGCCGACACTGATTCACAGAGCGCGGCGGTTTCGGCGGCGCGGATGGCGTCGACGTCGGAAACCGCCAGCCTGGCCCCGCGCCCCGCCAGTTCGATCGCGAGCGCCCGGCCGATTCCCGAGCCCGCACCCGTGATCACCGCGACCTTGTCCGTGAACCGCTTCATTCCCGCTCCTGCCCGACAGACCGTTACCCGAGGTAACACATACTACGGGTATCTCCGGCGGATCGCTGTGAGCTTGCTGTGCATGGATCGATTCCGGCTGTGTTCGCGGAACACTTATGGTGATCTGTGACCAGGCTGTGGACTGCGAAGGGAAGGCGATGCACCGGAGTCGCCGCGCGTGGATGCTCGCACTGTGCGCCCTCCTGGCGGGCTGTTCCGCGCCGCAGGCCACCGAGGCCGGGGCGGCGGGGTCCACTTCGGCCAGGATCAACCCGGCGATCGGCGCCCTGTTCGTCGACGGCTCGCACTTCTGCACCGCCAGCGTCGTCCACAGTGGCCCGGGCGACCTTCTGCTCACCGCCGCCCATTGCCTTCACGACGGCGAAGGCGGCGAATACGCGGCGGGGATCTCGTTCGCCCCCGGCTATCACGACGGCGTCGCCCCTTATGGCTACTGGGATGTCGAGAATCCCGTCGTTCCCGAAGGCTGGGCCGATTCGTCCGATCCCGACTTCGATGTCGGATTCGCGACCGCGCACCAGACGGACAATCCGAACTCCCTGGAAAGCGTCACCGGCGCGAACACCTTGGAAACCGCCGGCGGTTTCGCACACCGGATCACCCTGACCGGTTATCCGGACGAACTGGAGGAGCCCGTCGTCTGCCAGGGCGCCAGCAGTCAGGCCGACGTCCACCAGATGCGCGTCGACTGCCCCGGTTTCTCGACCGGTACCAGCGGCGGCCCGTGGGTGGCCGACCCCGACCCGGCGACCGAACTCGGCACGGTCGTCGGCGTGATCGGCGGCTACCTCTACGGCGGGGACGACCCGGACACGTCCTACAGCAGCTACTTCGACACCGACGTGGCCGCGTTGTACCGGCGGATGGAGGCACGGGGATGATCTCCCCATGAGCATCCACGACGTCCCGATCACCGGCGAACCGATCCGCCTCGGCCAGTTCCTGAAACTGGCGAACCTGGCCGAGGACGGTTCGCACGCCAAGGACCTCCTCGACGCCGAAGAGGTCACGGTCAACGGCGAGGTGGAGGTCCGGCGCGGCCGTCAGCTGACGAACGGCGACGTCGTGGAGGTCGGCGGCGAAGGCGGCCGCGTCGTCCTCGCCTAGCGGCCCTGCAACGGCGGCAGCCGCAAGGCCTTGGCGAGTTCCTCGAGTTCGTGGTGCACCGGCTCGTTCAGCGGCACACCGAGCGCCTGGCACTGTTCGAGGTACTGCGCCTCGCGCCAGCCGGGGTAGCGGACCGGAGTCCCGCCCTCCCAGCCGAGCAGGCTCCCGAACAACGCGCTCGCGGCCCGGTAGAAGCCGTCCGCGCTGCGCAGGGTCGTCGGCGCGATGGCCATCACCATGAGCCCGGTGTCGTGGTCGTGATCGCCGACGCCGGAGAGCACACCGGCGAAGATCTCGACCAGCAGGGCGAAGCCCGCGACGGCCGCGCTGTCGACGTCCGAGAACGCGTCCAGGTCGAGGACGAATTCGGGGTACGCGCCCGCGGGAGCGGCCATCCCGAGCGGGTTCGCGGCCGTCCCGCGTTCCCCGCCCGCCGCCATGACCAGGCCGATCATGGTGTGCGGCAACGCCCTCGCGGCGTGATGCCCGGCCCGGCCGAACGGCCCGACGCCGCGGACCGACATCAGCCCCACGCCGTACCGGCCGGCGCGGGAGACCGCCCTGTCCATCGCGTCGCCGACGGCCCACAGACCGGGCGCGCGGCGGTAGTCGATCAGGGCGGCGGCGCCCCGGTCGGCGATCATCAGCGGTTCCGCGCGCGGCCGCACCATGCCGTTGGCCAGCATCGGCAGGTGGAGGCGGGTGAGTTCGGCGACCCCGGTCTCGGGGGCGCCGGTGAGGTCGCCGTGGCACAGGGCCTCGGCGGCCATCCGCGCCCGCGACCACGGCAGGTCGTGGGCGATGAAGACCTCGGTGACGAGTTCGATCAGCGCGTCGATCGGTACGCGCTGCCAGACCTGTTCCGGAATCGGAGAATGCTCAGCCGGTTCGAGAACCGGCTCGGCGGGGGCACGGCGGAGTGAGCGAGGTCTGAGGGGCACTCCGCCGAGAGTGCCCAAACGCGTTTTTCCGCGTCAACGAAGCAGGCCAGCTTCTAACCGACTGTGTGATCGAAGCGCACGAAAGCGTATGTGGGCAGAAGTACGATCGGGGTATGTGCCGGAACATCACCACACTTCGAGGCCTGGAGCCGGCGGCGACGCCGGACGAGATCGAGGCCGCCGCCCGCCAGTACGTGCGCAAGGTGACCGGGGTGCAGAGCCTCTCGGACACCACGCGCGAGCCCTTCGAGGTCGCCGTCGCCGAGATCACGGCGATCACCCGCCGGGTGCTCACCGAACTGCCCGCCCGCCGCCAGCCGCCGCCCACGGTGCCGCCGCTGCGGCGTCCGGAGGTCCAGGCCCGCATCGCCGCGAAGGCCGCGAAGAGCCAGGCGTCCTGAACCAAGTTCCGGCGGTTACGGTGAGCCGGTGACGAACCCGCAGGACCCCTACGGTCAGCAGCAACCGCCGTACGGACAGCCGCAGCAACCGCCGTATGGATCGCCGTACCCGCAGCCGGGCTACGGGTACGGACCGGCGATGCCGCCGCAGGACCAGGGCCTGGCGATCGCCGCCTTGATCGTGTCGATCGCCAGCCTCGTCGTCTGCAGCGGGCTGCCGTCGGTCATCGGCGTCATCATGGGGCATATCGCGCACTCGAAGGCCAAACGCGGCGAAGCCGGTGGTCAGGGGATGGCGCTCGCGGCGATCATCATCGGCTACATCGGCGTCGCGATCGTCCTCGGTCTCTTGGTGCTGTTCCTCATCGTGGGCATCATCACCGACTGGGACTTCGACTAGATCCGAAGCGTTCCCGGCGTCGGCCGTCAGATATCCTCGATGGCGGTAGCGTGTCCGAGCGGCCGAAGGATCATGTCTTGAAAACATGCGAGGGCTCTGTCCTCCGTGGGTTCGAATCCCACCGCTACCGCCAGTCTTGAGTCGTGAGTGATCCGGGTCGTCAGAACGACCCGGATCACTCACGACCGAGTACGGCTAGGGCGGCGGCAGGCGCGGAAGACCGTCGATCTCCGACAGGTGATCCAGCACCCGCCCGAAAGCCTCGCCCAGCACTTTCTGCTCCTCCGGGCTCATCAGGCCGATCAAGTGCTCGCGCACCCCTTCGACGTGCGTCGGCGCCGCGCCCGTCAACAACGTGGCCCCCGCTTCGGTCAGCTCCGCGACGACTCCGCGCTTGTCCGCCGGGTCCCGCGTGCGGCGGATGACCCCCTCGGCCTCCATGCGGACCATCTGGTGCGAAAGCCTGCTCTTCGTCGAGCCGAGCATGCTCGCCAGGTCGGTCATCCGGATCCGGTCGCCGGGCTGCATCGAAATGCACACCAGCACCTCGTAGTCGGCGAGCGAGACGTCGTGGCGCTCGCTCAGCTCACGGTGCAGACGCTGCCGCAGCCGCATGGTGGCGACGATGTACGAGCGCCAAGCGACCATCTCCGACTCGGTCAGCCAGCGCGTTTCTTCCTGCTCCACCGCCATCCACGCAGCGTAGAGCCTTGATCGCGGATGGCGCATACCCACCGGTCACATTCGGCCCTTGAAAAATACGGTGGAACATTCGCCCGAAGGAGGGTTACGAAAAGGTTGAGACTCGGCGAGAAAAGGCGCATTCTTCTTGTCAGCGGATGGTCGGGCAAGTATCGGGCGGACCGTGGTAGTTCGCCGGGCCTGCTCCCAGCCGGGAAAGGTCAAGGTGGTGGTATGGCGGGTGATTCTCGCGGTTGACCGCCTGCTGTGTCCCCGCGATCGGAACGGAACAGAACCGGGTCGGTCGCGACTGTGAACAGCGACGAAACGCGGGCATCTTCGGTGCGCTCGACAATTCTCGCGCATTCGGCGTCACTCGAGCCTGTTTCGAGATTGCGGCCTCTTGGACCGCCTCGGCAGTGCCGGACGCCGGCCCGATGATCGCGGCCGACCGGTGATCAGAGCAAGACAACCTCGGTAGTCCTGGGTGCGGCCATGGCGAAGTGGCCGCACCCAGGCATATCCGGGGCTATCCGGTTACGCTTCCCCCGTGCGATTCGACGAAGGCGCGGGCCTGGACACCTCCGAGGTCGAGGACCTGCGCGGCGGTGGCGGTGGCGGTATCGGCGGCCGGGTGGCACTCGGCGGCGGCGGGCTCGGTGTGGTGGGCCTCGTCATCTACTTCCTCTTGTCCCAGTTCGGCGGCGTCAGCCTGAACCCGGCTTCGGGTGGGCTCGGCGGGCTCGGCGACGTGGGTTCCGGGCAGCAGGTGGACAACTCGTCGCTGGCGCAGGAATGCAAGACCGGCGCGGACGCGAACCGGAACCACGACTGCGCCATCGTCGCCACCATCAACTCGATCCAGGACTACTGGGGCCAGGAGTTCTCGCGGTCCGGGTCGACCTACCGCAAAGCGGTCACCAACTTCTTCAACGGCGGCGTGAACACCGCCTGCGGCAACGCGACGTCCGACGTCGGGCCGTTCTACTGCCCAGGCGACTCCGAGGTCTACATCGACCTCGCGTTCTTCAACGAGCTCCGGACGCGGTTCGGCGCGCAGGGCGGGCCGTTCGCGGAGGCGTACGTGCTGGCCCACGAGTACGGCCACCACGTCCAGAATCTCACCGGTGTCTCCAAGAAGGGCACCGGAAGCGGGCCGACGTCGGGTTCCGTGCGGCTCGAACTGCAGGCCGACTGCTACGCCGGCGTCTGGGCGAACCACGCCACGACCACGCCGACCGAAACCGGGCGGCCGCTGATCAGCGAGATCAGCCAGGAAGACATCGACTCCGCGCTGGACACCGCCTCACGGATCGGTGACGACTACATCCAGTCCAAGCTCGGCGGCGGCCGGGTCGACGAGTCGAAGTTCAGCCACGGCACCTCCGCCCAGCGGAAGAAGTGGTTCACCACCGGCTTCCAGACCGGTCAGCCCGCGCGGTGCGACACCTTCGCGACCAACAGCCTGGGCTGACCGGTCCCGAACGCCATGAACGGCCCGTTACTTGCAAAATTTGCAAGTAACGGGCCGTTCATGGCACTTGAAGGAACTACTACGCGGCGACGACACCGTGGTGGTCGTCAGCGTGGACGGAAGCCGTCATGCTCCGCTGCTTCGAACGCTCGGCGGCGCGGACGGCCTTGGCCTTCGCGGCCTTGCCACCCGGCACACCGTTGATGTTCTCGGTGCTGGTCGCGTACACGCCCAGCGCCCAGGCGACGGCGTCGGAGTTGCGGTCGAGCGCGACGCGGTCGACGTTGCCCAGGTTGTCGCACTTCTGGTGGTAGCACTTGTCGTAAGGAACGTTGGCGCTACCGCCCCACTTCGCCGCCTGCGCCGCGGTCTTCACGCCTTCGGCGCCGGTGAACAGGCCACCCGCGGGGATGCCGACGGCGATGAACTGGCCGTAGTCCGAACGGCCGGAGAAGTCGGTGCCCTCGACCGGGACGCCCTTGCCCTTCTCGAGGTAGTCCACGAGGGTCTTCTCGAGCTGCGCGGAGCCGTACGGGCCGGGGCCCGCACCGGTGGCGTCGGAGTCGTCACCGTCGTAGGCGAAGTACGCCGCGTTCGGCGAACCGATCATGTCGTAGTTCAGGTACAGCGAGATGTCGAGCTGCTGCTCGAAGCTCAGCGAGTTGACGTAGTGGGTCGAGCCGACCAGGCCGAACTCCTCGGCACTCCACCAGCCGAAGCGGACGGCGTTGTTGGCCTTGGGCTTGCTGCCCAGCTGCAGCGCGGTCTCCAGCAGCGCGGCCGAACCGGTGCCGTTGTCGTTGATGCCGGGGCCCTCGGACACGCTGTCGAGGTGGGCGCCGAGCATCACGACGTTGTCCTTGCGACCGGTCTTGGTCTCGGCGAGGACGTTGTAGCTGGTCCGCGCCTCCTGAAGGGCACGCAGGTCGAGGGTGACCGAAGCTCCGGCCTTGCCCGCGAGCACCTCACCGTCGGCCTGGGTGACGCCACCGGTCGGGATCTTGCCCGCGGCCGGGTCGCCCAGGGTGCCGTTGACCGGGCCCGGGACGTTGTTGTAGATGATCGCGCCGAGGGCGCCTGCCTCGGCCGCGGTCGCCTGCTTCTGCGCGAAGGAGCAGCCACCACGCTGGATCAGCGCGATCTTGCCGGTGACGCCGCCCGCGTAGTCGGCCGCCTCGCAGCCGCTGGTCTCGTCGACCGGGACCACCGCGAGCGGGGCGGTGATTCCACCAGCGGGCGTCGACGGGCTGTAGGACATGATGATGATCGGGACGTCGGCGCCCGCGACCGTCAGCTTCTCGGCGAGGGTTTCCGCGTAGGTGAACGGGAACTCCTGCCGGGTGACCGAGTAACCGGCCTGCTCCAGCTTGGTGGCGATGTACTCCGCGGACCGCTTGTGACCCTCGGAGCTGGCCACGCGGCGGCCACCGGTCGCGTCCGAGATCCGCTGGAGCGCGATCAGGTGCCGGTTGACGTTGCTCACGTCGACCTTGTTGACGAGCTGCTTGGCCAGCGCGGGGCCGTCGAGCTTCGGGGCGGCTGTGGCGGCGGGAGCCATTCCGACCGTGAGCGCGGCGGTGGCCATCACCACGATCGAGGGAACAATGCTTCTTCGCGAATATGACATGAGCGTCACCTTTGTGCGGTTTTCCCCGGAGGTCAACCGACGTTCGGCGGACTTCCGAACACCAAGATAGGGTCGGTTGTATGTACGCGATCACCATCCGTGAGCCCGGCGATCCCGATGTTCTCGAATGGACAGAGGTGGACGATCCGGTAGCCGGCCCGGGCGAGGTCGTCATCGACGTCGCCGCGAGCGCGGTCAACCGCGCTGACCTGCTGCAACGCCAAGGTCACTATCCGCCCCCGGCGGGTGCCAGTGAAATTCTCGGCCTTGAATGTTCCGGCACGATCGCCGAAATCGGCGAAAGTGTCGAAGGATGGCGAATCGGCGACGAAGTTTGTGCTTTGCTCGCCGGTGGTGGCTATGGGGAAAAGGTCGCCGTCCCCGCCGGACAACTGCTTCCGGCGCCCGCCGAAGTCGAATTGCTCTCGGCCGCCGGGCTGCCCGAAGTCGCCTGCACGGTTTGGGCGAATGTGGTCATGCACGCCCGGTTGTCCGAGGGCGAGGTCCTGCTCGTCCACGGTGGCGCCGGCGGGATCGGCACGCACGCGATCCAGGTCGCCAAGGCGCTGGGCGCGACGGTCGCGGTGACCGCCGGTTCGGAGGAGCGGCTCGAAAGCTGCCGCCAGCTCGGCGCCGACATCGCGATCAACTACAAGGAGCAGGACTTCGTCGAGGTCCTGCGCGCCGAGACCGGTGGCGCGAACGTCATCCTCGACAACATGGGCGCGAAGTACCTCGACCGCAACATCGACGCGCTGGCCATGGACGGCAGGCTCGTCGTCATCGGCATGATGGGCGGGGTCAAGGGTGAACTCAACATCGGCAAGCTGATGGGCAAACGCGGCAGCGTCTACGGCGCGGGTCTGCGGGCGCGGCCGCTGGAGCAGAAGGCGGCGATCGTCGCCGACGTCCGGGAGCGGCTGTGGCCGCTGGTGGAACAGAATTCGGTGAAGCCGATCATCGGCCAGGTCGTGCCGATGGCCGAAGCGTCGGCCGCGCACCGGGCGCTGGAAGAAGGCAGCGTTTTCGGCAAGGTTCTGCTCGCCGCGAAGTCCTGACGACCCCGCCCCCTCGCGATTAGTCCTCTAGGTGCGGTAGTTGCACACGCAAGTACCGCGACTAGAGGACGAAACGCGGCGGGGGTCAGCGGATTTCTTCGAGCACCCTGACGAGCTGGTTGACCTCGAAGACGTTCGAGTAGTGCGCGAGGCCGATCCGCACGGCGCCACCGACCTCGGCGGCGCCCAGCGAAGCGAAGACACCGCTGGTGCCGTCGTCGGCGAAGGCGCACAACCCTTGGGACGCCAGGTATTCCGCGACCTCGGGTGACTTCTTGCCCGCGACCGCGAAGGCCAGCGCGGGGATCCGGCGCATGGCGTCGCCGATGACCATGACGTGCCGCAGCGAACGCAGCTCCGTGGACAGTTGCGCGAGAAGTCCCGCGTGGTACGACTTCGCCGAGCCGAGCGACGTCACCAGCCGCTCGCGCCGCGAGCCCATCGCCGCGTCGTCCAATCCGGCCAGATAGTCGATCGACGCGATCAGCCCGGCCAGCAACGGATACGCGTGCGGCCCGAGTTCCATCCGGGCCGGACCGCGGGCGGCCGGATCGAGCGAGACCGACGGGAGCCGTTCGAGCAGTTCGGGATCGCGGAAGACCAGCGCCCCCACCGAAGGGCCGCCCCAGGCCTGCGCCGACACGACGATCACGTCGGCGCCGAGCGCGTTGAGGTCCAGCGGGACGAACGGTGCCGCGTACGTGGCGTCGACGACGACCAGCGCGCCGACGCGCTTGGCGAACTCGATGACCGTCGGGATGTCGGGCCGGGTGCCGACCGAGCCGGACGCCAGCGTCACCGCGACGACCTTCGTGCGCGCGGATACGAGGTTCTCGTACTGCCAGGCGGGCAGCTCGCAGGTCTCGATGTCGATCTCGCCCCAGCGCACGACGGCGCCGACACGTTTGGCGGCGCGGCGCCACGGCGCGAGGTTGGCTTCTTCGTCGAGACGGGAGACGACGACCTCGTCGCCGATCGTCCAGCGATCGGCCATCGCGTCGACGAGGCGGCGGATCAGGTCGGGCGCGTTGGGCCCGAGCACGACTCCGGCCGGATCGGCGCCGACCAGGTCGGCGACCGCCCGGCGAGCGGCCGTGACAATGCTTTCCGCACGCTGTGAGGCCGGAAACGCTCCGCCCGGCCCGGACACCGGAGCGCGCATAGCCGTCGAAACGGCCGAAGCGACCTGTTCGGGTACGAGCATTCCGGCGGCGCCGTCGAAGTGAATCCAGCCGTCACCCAGCGCGGGAAACAACCCACGGATACGAGCGACGTCGAACGCCATGGGGACACCGTACGGACGTGCGGTTTGCCGCTGTACCCGGGGTTGGGTGCGTGACCACAGGGCGCGACGATTCCCGCTACGCTCGGAGACGGTGGCGAAAACCGCACTGCGCTTTCTGTCGCACGTAGGCCAGGATGGAGCACATGACCGAGCCCAATTTCCGCGAATCGAACACCCCCGGTGACGGCAGCGGAGACTCTTCACACCACGTGGTGGTCGTCGGGCCCGACGGCACCCCCGTCGGCACCGCGCGCCTCGGCTCCGCCGGCGAACTGGGCGAGGTCGAGCAGCACGACGAGTCGCTCGGAGACCTCGTCGAAGAGCCGGCCAAGGTGATGCGGATCGGCACGATGATCAAGCAGCTCCTGGAGGAGGTCCGCGCCGCGCCGCTGGACGACGCCAGCCGCAACCGCGTGCGCGAGATCCACCAGACCTCGATCCGCGAGCTGGAAAAGGCGCTGGCGCCCGAACTTCAGGACGAGCTCGAGCGGCTGGTCCGACCGTTCACAGAGGACTCGACGCCGTCCGATGCGGAGCTGCGGATCGCGCAGGCTCAGCTGGTCGGCTGGCTGGAGGGCCTCTTCAGCGGCATCCAGACCGCGTTGTTCGCGCAGCAGATGGCCGCGCGGGTGCAGCTGGAGCAGATGCGACGCGGGCTGCCGGCCGGGCCTTCGGCGGGCGGTGTCACAGGGCTGGGCGGGCCTGGCTCCGGCGAGCCGCACGGCCCCGGTCAGTACCTCTGACGCCTGGTGCACGTGTGTGTCATGAAAGGGTCTTTCAGGACGTATTTTGTCCCGAAAGACCCTTTCATGACATCCAGGGGAGCTAGCGCAGCGGCCGGAAGAACGTCCGCAGATCCTCGATGAGCAGGTCCGGCACCTCCAGCCCGGGGAAGTGCCCGCCTCGGTCCTGTGTGGACCAGTGCACGATGTTGTCGGTGCGCTCGGCGAGGTGCCGCATCGGAAGTCCCGTGTCCTTCGGGAACACGGCGACCCCGGTGGGCACGGTGGACTCAGGGGGCGGCGCGCCCCAGGCCGCCCCCAGCGCGGAGTAGATCCGTGAAGACGAGTTCGCGGTCCCGGTGAGCCAGTAGAGCATCACGTTGGTCAGCAGGTCGTCGCGATCGATCGCGTCCTCGGGCACGTCACGAGAGTCCGAATAGGACTTGAACTTCTCCACCAGCCAGCCGAGCTGCCCGGCGGGCGAGTCGGTCAGGCCGTAGGAAAGCGTTTGCGGCTTGGTCGCCTGGATCATCGCGTAGCCCAATTCGCCGTACTGGAACTCCCGCCCGCGTGCCAGCGCCGCCTCGCCCCGGGCCAGTTCGTCACCGGTGAGCCCGTCGAGATCGGCCTCCGACTCCGGCACCGCGCTCGGCAGCATCGTCAGGTGCGCCCCGATCACCCGCTCCGGGCACCGGACGCCCACCTGCCGCGAAACGATCGCGCCCCAGTCACCGCCGTGTACCCCGAACCGCTCGTACCCGAGCCGCGACATCAGCACCGGCCACGCCTCGGCGATCCGATCGGAGCCCCAGTCCGCCTCCGTCGTCGGGCCGGAGAAACCGAACCCGGGCAGCGACGGCACGACGACGTGGAACGCGTCTTCGGGATCGCCGCCGTACGCCCGCGGATCCGCCAGCGGACCGATGACGTCGAGGAACTCCACCAGGGAACCCGGCCAGCCGTGCGTGAGCACCAGCGGGATCGCGTCCGGCTCCGGCGACCGGACGTGCAGGAAGTGAATGTTCGCGCCGTCGATCTCGGTCATGAAACCCGGAAACCCGTTGAGGCGCTCCTCGTGGGCCCGCCAGTCGTAGCGAAGGCGCCAGTACTCGACGAGGTCCTGGAGATAGCCGAGCGGCGTCCCCAGCCCCCAGCCGACCCCGTCGATTTCGTCCGGCCAGCGAGTGTTCGCCAGGCGCGCTACGAGATCGTCGAGGTCCCGCTGCGGGACGGCGACGGTGAACGGCGTGATGTCCTCGGTCATGGAACGACCATAGGAAGGATCGAGGACACCTTCGGTCCTCGATCAGCCTCGGATGATTCTCGCCCACCGCCGACGGAGCGGAGTGACCTTCGCTTCCGCTGGGTGCTCAGGTTCCGGTTCCGGCCGGACGACGGGAGCGTAGATCGTCTTCGCCAGATCCTTCTTGGCCTTCTTGAAGCCCGCCAGGGCCTCCGGTGAGTACCCGCCGGCTTCCGGCCGGTCCGGGACCTGGCTGAGATCCTCCAGCAGGGTCCAGTTCGAGCCGAGCGCCGCGAGCGAGCGGTGCTTGGTCGCGTAGTAGTCGGGGTGGATCGAGACCGCTACACCCGACGCTCCGGCCGACGCGGCCAGCATGTGCAGGTGGAACCGGGTGGAGATCCAGGTCTGCCCCGGCGAGACCGGCAGCCCGTGCGCCCAGATATGCGAGAACGGATAGAACCGGGCACCAGGCAGTTCGCGCTCGAGCAGGGCGAACACCTCACGGTCGACCCGGGGCACGCCCTCGATGACGCCGATCTTCTCCGGCGGGACCTTCCACGCGCGCAGCATGGACAGCACCGCGCCCGCCAGCTTCCCGACCCCGACCTCGACCAGGTCGGACTGCAGGCACAGCATGACCTCGGGAACGTCCTCGGTCTCCCCGTACAGGTGCGGGCCGATGCCGATGAAGGCGTCGTCCAGCCCGACCGGCACGTCCAGCAATTCCGCCGAAGCGTCATCGCGGACCTCGACGACCTCGAACCGGTCGGCCAGCGCGCGCAGCAGAGGCGCGATGTCGTCGCAAGCGGGCAGCAGTCCCTGGCCCGTCATCGCGGCCCGTCCACCGGAGCGCTCGGCGGCCGCGGCCGCGCCGGCCAGCAGGCCGATCTGCTTGGGCCAGAGCTTGTTGATGTACCCGCCGCCGACGACGTGGACGACGTCCACCGAGGCCAGCAGTTCGATCCCGTGGTGAAGCCGCGGCATCATCCCGGGGTTGTTCACCGCCTCGCGAACCCACGCCGCCGCCTGCCACGGGTCTTCCGGGGCTTCCCAGCAGAGACGCCACAGCGTGTCGGTGAACTTCGCGCGGGGGTGCAGGCCGTCCAGCAGCACCGCGGCGGGACCCGGTGAATGGGTGTCCACCCACACATCCGCGTCGGGAGCCGTTTCGGCGAGATGCCGAAGCCAGCTGGCGGCGATGAGCTCATCACCGTAATTGGGGTGACCGACCGGCGCGACCAGGTAATACAGTGCGCGCCGGGGAGACTTCGCGGGCGAAGTCGTGCTGTCGGGGACCGGCATTCGTGCATCGTAACGCCGCACACACCGTTACCAGAGCGGGACTCGTTACCGGCTCCGGCCGGGGCGGCCCAGGCAACGCGCACCCCATCGGTACCCTCGTTCCCGTGCATGCCACCAGCACGGTTCACGCCCACGACGGTGCTTCGCCGACCTCGGTTCCACCGATTTCGGACAGCAAGACCTTTTCGCGGGCGTTCGCCGATATCAAGACAGGTTTCGCCGCCAAAGAGCTGTGGGGACACCTCGGCTGGCAGGACATCAAGCAGCGCTATCGCCGCTCGGTGATCGGCCCGTTCTGGATCACCATCAGCCAGGGCGTCATCGCGCTCGGCCTCGGACTGCTGTACTCACAGTTGTTCAACCTGCCGACGGCGACGTTCCTGCCCTACATCAGCACCGGCTTCATCATCTGGGGCTTCATCAGCGGCTGCCTGTCCGAGGGCATGGAGACCTTCATCTCCAACGAGGGGCTCATCAAACAGCTCCCGGCACCACTTTCGGTGTACGTCCTCCGCACGGTGTGGCGGCAGACGCTGATGCTGGCGCACAACCTGATCGTCTACGTGATCGTGGTCGCGATCTTCTTCACCAGCCTGGATCAGCCGTACGCGATGAGCGGCGAGTGCGTCGGGGGCGCACTGTGCCACCCCGGCCTCGGCTGGTACTCGCTGAGCGCGATCCCCGGCATCTTGGTGCTCGCGCTGAACGCCGGCTGGGTCACCCTGCTGCTGGGCATCATCTCGACCCGCTACCGCGACATCCCGCAGGTGATCAACTCGCTCATCCAGCTGTTGTTCTACATGACGCCGATCGTCTGGCCGATCGACCAGCTGATGGCGGGCGGCGCCCGCGACGGTGTTTCGTGGGCCTTGCCGTACGTCTACGGCAACCCGCTCTTCCACTTCATCCAGATCGTGCGTGCCCCGATGATCGGGCAGGCCGTCAGCATCAACAGTTGGTACGTGGTGCTCGGCATCACCGTCGTCGGCTGGGGCCTCGCCCTGGTCGCGATGCGCAATTACCGTTCCCGCGTCTCTTATTGGGTGTGACAGATGGTCAGCATTGATGTGCACAACGCCTACGTCGACTTCCCGATCTTCGACGCGAAGACCCGCTCCATGAAGAAGAAGGTGCTCGGCAAGGTCGGCGGCAAGATCGGCACCGCGACCAAGGTGCCGATCATCGAAGCCCTCCACGACGTGACGCTCTCGCTGAAACAAGGCGACCGCGTCGGCCTGGTCGGCCACAACGGCGCCGGGAAGTCGACCCTGCTGCGGCTGCTGTCCGGGATCTACGAGCCCACCCGCGGCTCGGCGAGGATCTCGGGCAAGATCGCGCCGGTCTTCGATCTCGGGATCGGCATGGACCCGGAGATCTCCGGGCTGGAGAACATCATCGTCCGCGGCCTGTTCCTCGGGATGACCGCGAAGCAGATGGAAGCCCGCATTGACGACATCGCGGAGTTCACCGAACTCGGCGACTACCTGCAGATGCCGCTGCGGACGTATTCGACGGGTATGCGCGTGCGGCTGGCCCTGGGCGTGGTCACCTCGATCGACCCGGAGATCCTGATCCTCGACGAGGGCATCGGCGCGGTCGACGCGGCGTTCCTCAACAAGGCCAAGGACCGGCTGAAGGACCTGGTGAAGCGGTCGGGCATCCTGGTGTTCGCCAGCCACTCCGACGAATTCCTCTTCGAGCTCTGCGATACCGCGATCTGGATGGACGAGGGACACGTCAAGCAGCGCGGTTCGCTGCGGGATGTGCTCACCGGTTACAAGGGCCGCGACCCGTTCGAGAACATGAGCCAGGAGACACTGCAGCGGTTCGGCGTCGAACCCGAGCCGGTGGCGACTACGAACGGCGGTCAAGGATGACCAGCGAGACCCGGCAGTTGCCCGAAGGCGCCGTCGTCGGCGTCGTCGTCACGCGCCATCGGCGGGAACTGCTCTCGGAATCGCTCAAGGTCATCGCCGCCCAGACGCGGCCTGTCGACCACCTCGTCGTGGTCGACAACGGCCCGGACCAGTCGGCGCGGGACATCGTCGAGGACTACCCGCTTCCCTTCACGTACCTGCCTTCGCACCGCAACCTCGGTGGCGCGGGCGGGTTCGCGCTCGGGATGCTGCATGCGCTTTCGCTGGGCGCCGACTGGGTCTGGCTGGCCGACGACGACGGCCGCCCGGCCGACGAGAACGTGCTGGCGATCCTGCTGGACGAAGCCGAAAAGCGGAATCTGGCGGAGATTTCCCCGGTGGTGTCCAACATCGACGCGCCGGACAAGCTCGCGTTCCCGTTGCGGCGCGGGCTGACCTGGAAGCGTTCGTCGGCGGAACTGGGCGTCGACTTCCTGCCCGGTATCGCCTCGCTGATGAACGGCGCGCTGTTCCGTGCGTCCACTTTGGACGTCGTGGGCGTGCCGGACCTTCGGCTGTTCTTCCGCGGTGACGAGGTCGAACTGCACCGGCGCCTGGTGCGCTCGGGCCTGCCGTTCGGCACCTCGCTCAAGACCGCGTACCTGCACCCGGACGGCTCGGACGAGTTCAAGCCGATGCTGGGCGGCCGGTTCCACGCGCAGGACCCCGAGAACGAGGTCAAGCGCTACTACACCTATCGCAACCGCGGTTACCTGCTCTCGCAGCCGGGTATGCGCAAGATCGGCGCGCTCGAAGTCGTGCGGTTCGGGCTGTACTTCATCGGCGTGAAGCGGGACCCGAAGGCGTTCGTGCAGTGGCTCAAGCTGGTGCGCCAGGGCCGCAAAGAGAAGTTCTTCCGCTACTGAGTTTCCAGAAGCGCGTGAAGGCCCCCTTCCCTCGGCTGAGCCGAGGGAAGGGGGCCTTCACGCGCTTCTGCTGCTACTCGCCGATGACCGGCGGAGCGGTGCGCATGTCGGTACCGAAGACCTCGTCCGGGTCGCCCTCGACGAGGTAGGTCGGACGCTGGTGCTCGGTGTCCTCGTCCCCTTCGGAGCTCTGGCCGCGGCCGCCCATGCCGCCGCCGCCCATACCGCCGCCACGGCCGCCGCCGGCGCCACCGCCCATGCCCATACCGCGACCGGCCGCCGCTTCGGCCGCGCCGACGCCGCCGGGGCGAGCCGCGCCCGAGCCGGAGCCCGAACCGGGAGTGGAACCCGCGCCGGAGCCGGGACCGAACCCGCCGCCGGCGCCACCACGGCCCGCTCGGGAGTTGTGGTCGGAGTCGCCCATGCCGCCGCCCATCATCGGCGACATCGGCATGGGGCTCATCGGCATCCCGGTCATATTCGTGTTGGGGCCGGGTGTGGAGATCGGCCCCTGGCCGGGCTGGAACCCGGACGGCGTCGTACCCGACGGGATGCTGCCGGCGCCCGTGCTGGACCCGGGGCCGGGCAGGTGGCTCGTGCCCGGCGGGATGCCGGTGCCGCCGCCCCCACCACCGCCGCCTCCGCCGCCACCGTTTCCACTGCCACTGCCGGGCGGGATGTAGGTGTTGCCGGGCGGCGGGTTGGAGCCGGGCGGGTTCGAGCCGGGAGGCACCTCATAGGGCATCGGCTTGTTGATGCCCTCGCCGCCGCCTTCGCCGAACTTCGGCGGCTCGGCGAACGCCGGCTGCTTCGACGCGGCGTCGTACAGGGCCTTGTCGTAGTTGTGCATGGCGGAGGCCGCCTGGGTGTGCGCCTCCTGGCTGTCCTGCTGCTTCTGAATGGACTTGTCGATGTTCTCGCCCAGGTTGAACGGGTTCGACGTCATCCAGCCGCCGACCTCGTCCTTCCAGTTGAAGGCGATCGGCTCGGGCATCGTGTTCTTCACGTTGGAAGCCGCGGTGCCCTGGTCGTAGATCGTCTCGGACGCGAGCTTCGCGTTCTGAGAGTTCGCGTCCGACCATTTGCTGAGGCTCTTGAAGTACCCCTGGGCGTTGCCCGCCGCGTCGCCTTCCCACGTGCCCTGCGACGAGGTGACCGCGTCGCTCATCGTGGTCGCGAAGCTTTCGAAGGCCTTGTGGATGTCGTGATACGCGGTGGAGACCTGGGTGACCTGCTCGACGTTCAAGTCGCTGCTGACGAACTGCTTGAGCCGATCGTGGTCGTAACCCTGGTAATCCGCGTCCGACGGTTCCAGGCCCTCGACGTACTGGACGTCGCCGTTCCGGGTCAGGTTGTCGACGTTCTTGTCGCCGACCTCCTGCGACTGCTGCTGGGCCTGCCCGTTCGCGATGAACTGCTTGACCGCGCCGAACAGCCAGCCGTCACCCGGGTCGACGCCTTCGTTGGCCTTCTGCTGGAAGTAGGCGTCACGACCGGCGGGAGAGAGGTCGGCGACCTGCTGCTCGCTCAGGTTCGGTGTCTTCGTGGTCATCCTGATCCCCCTTACCCCTTCGGAAGTTTCGGTACGACGATGTCCGCGACCTTCTCGGCGATCCCGCAGGCCTTCGCCGGGTCGGTCGACACGATGACGACGTCCACCCGCGAGCCGGCGCCCGCCTCGAGCGCGATCAGGCAGTTCGTCGGCGGCGTCGGGACCTGGACCGCCTTGCGGCCCTGCACCTCGCCGGTGGTCTTGCCGTTGCCGGCGTCGGCGACGCTGTCGAGCCCCTGCGTGTCGCGGATGCCGACGCTGACGGTCAGCGATTCCTCGCTCGCGGTGGCCTTGTCCTTCGGGATCGTGCAGGTGCGGGCGCCGCCGTCGTCACCGGGCACGGGCGCCTTGAACGATCCGTACGACGCCAGGTCGGCCGCGGTGACGAGCGAACACGGGTCGAGCGACGCGGTGTCCCCTCCCCCGGTGGCGGGCGAGGAACTCGGCTGGGAACTCGACGACCCGGACTGAGCCGGTGACGAGGGCGCGGCGCTGGGTGTGCCCGGCTTCTCACTGGAGCAGGCGGCGAGCATCAGGGCGGCCGCGGCGAGCGGGAGCGCGTAAAGCTTCTTCATCGTCCTCAAGCCTGAATCGTCTTCGTGGCGTCGACGGCGCGGTTCTCGACGTCCTTGTAGAGCCCGGCGGCGCGAGCGAGCGCCTCGTCGGCGTCCTTGACCACCGTGGCGAACTGGTCGAGCACCACGGAGGCGGACCCGGCGGCCTCGGAGGCGCCCTTCTGGTCGTGCGCCGCCACGGCCTTGCCGTACGGGTGCCCGCCCAGCTGCGGGGCCTGCGAAAGGTGCACCGTCTTCGCCTTGAGCGTGTCGAGGTGTTCGGACATGTCCGCCAGCGCCTTGCGGAGCGGCTCGACGCCCTTCTCGGTGATCTTGAAGCCACCGTTCTTGGCGGCCGAGACCAGCTTCTGGGTCTCGGCACTGACCTGGGCGATCGCGGCCTGATTCAGGCCGCCCGCCTCCACGTAGTTGGCTGCCGCGCCCACCGCCGCACCGATCGAGAAGTTCGGTGCCGCCTGTCCGCCGTCCGCTTCGAAAGCCATCGCCCGCCCCACTGCATCGTCAACGTCTCGCCCGTGCGTATCCGCCTGGCAGTCTACTAGCCGAGTACTCAGTGCGACGGTGATTCACCGATCACCGAAGACTTCGCCGGAACTGTGACGAAACGGGCGTCATTTCGGTTCCGCTCGGCTCAGAACTGACCTTCGAGCTGGGCGTACAGCTGCTGCGCTATCCGGGCGTTGTCGGCCGGAGCGTAGGTCAGCCAGCTTTGCCCGTCGGCGGCCTGGCGCGAGGTCATCATGTACCGGCCCGCTTCGGTGTCGAACCACGCGAGCGGCGGGAACACCTGGCCGCGGCGGATCAGCACGCTGAACTGGCCCACCCGCGTCTTCGGTTTCTCGAAGATCCGCTCCACCTGCCGGACCTGCGGGGTCGACCCGTGCGAACGCGGCCCGCTGACCCCGGCGAAGGGGTCGTACGCGTCGTCGCTTCGAGGGCGCTTCGGCACGTTGACCGGCTTCGCGATGGTGACCGACGCGCCGGGACCCGCCGGAGTGAGCGGCAGCAGATCGACGATCGCCGCCACGATCGCGGTCGGCCTGGTCTCCTCGAACACGAGCAGGTTCTCGTCCTGGCGCACCACGACGGCGAACTGGCCGTTCGACGCCGACCGCGCGAACAACTGCTTGTCCTTGTCCATCTGCGCGACCGCCCAGACGGCGACCTGCGGATTGACGAACGTCGCGAGCGCGAGTTCGACGTCGGCGTCGAGCCGTCCGCCGCGCATCAGGCCACGGCCTTCGAGATCACGGAAGACGGCCTGGCGCACCATCGCGCGCTGGTCGATCGTGGTGCCGATATGCGGGATGTCGAACGGAACCGGAGCCGGCCCGAACCGTCCGTGTTCGAGCAGGATGTCCACCGCCGCCAACGACAGCGAGAACGAATGCGGCATCGCGATTTCCCCCTGCTGGTGTCATGTCTTCGGGATGAACGTAGTCCACTCACCCGGTACGCCCGCAGCGAACCCGCTTGCCCGGTGACGATCAACGCTGGTGCCATGGGTTCATGGCAGACCAGAAACCCGCGCTCGTACTCCACCTCGCCGCCGGAGGCGAACCTCTGCTCTTCGCGCTTTCGCCGGAGGAATCCGAGCGAGTGAGCAAGGATCTTTCCCACTTCGTCCGCACCGGTTCGGTGCAGACCGTGCAGACCACGGACGACTCCACCGTCGCGATCAACTTCTCGCACGTCGCCGCCGCCTACATCGACGACCTGAACCGCAAGAACAAGGTGTTCGGCCTCCACTAGGCCCGGGAGAAGAGCTCCAGCAGCCCGGACTTGATCTCCGGGCGGCCGGCGGCGACCAGCAGGAAGGTCGCTTCCCGGACGAGCCGCTGGGGGTGTCGTCCGGCCAGCACCGACGTGCTGCCGTTGGCCGCGACCAGGGCGCCCGCGGCGCGGAAGGCGAGTTCGGCACCCGCCGCGCGGGCACCGGGCAGGGACGGCGGATCGGCGAGGCCCGCGTCGAGGCGAGCGTGGACGGCGTCGATCTCCGTCCTCGGTGTCGCCCTCGCGAGCGCAGAGCTGGAGCAGGTCGATGATGCCCCAGCCGCTGACGAACGGGGCTTCGCCGTCGAGCAGGTAACCGCCCTCGACGCGCTCCGCGCGCAGCCTGGGCGGGGTCGGGATCACCGCGGCGAACGCGGCGCCCGCCTTGAGTTCGCCGCGGATCAGCGCCGGAAGGTACCGCTCGCGCAGGTCGGCGCGGTCGCTCATGGAGAGCCCGGCGACCAGGCCGTGATGCTGGACCCAGGTGAACATCGTGCTGAGGCAGCCGCCGGCAGGGCTTCGAGGACGCCGGTGATCGTGGGCAGGTCGATGCCGGGGCCGCCGACCTCCTGGGGAGCGGCGAGGCCGTAGAAGCCTTCGGCGGCGAGAGCGTCGAAGTGGCTCGAAGGGACTTCGCCCTTACTTCGCCTCGCCGTGGGGGACCTCCGGATGCTATGAACGGCCCGTTACTTGCAAATTTTGCAAGTAACGGGCCGTTCATAGCACTGCCTACAGCTCGTACAGGCGCTTCCAGTTGTCGCGCGAGGTGAGCTCGGGCATGGAGCGCTTGTACTGCTCCTGCACCGCGGCACCTTCCTTGCGCAGCCGCTGGATCGTCTTCGCACCCTTGCGGGCGAGCTCGAACATCTTCACGCGGTCGTACGAGCGGACCCGCACGCCTTCCTGCGAAGCGTCGGTGACGACGGCGGTGTCGAAGGTCGCGACGTGCCACCAGTGGGCCTCGTCGATCGGGATCGCGCCGAGCGAGTGACGGCTGCGGCCGAGCACCCGGTCGAGGATCCGCTTGATCAGCACCAGGCGCTGCATGCTGGGCCGCGGCGCGCTGTTGATGATGCCGATGTCGTTCGACGCGATGCCCGGGACGTCGGTGGCCTTGTGCCGCTTGGTCTCGGGGTACTCGTCGCGGATCCGGCGGATCTCCTTCATCGCGGCGACGCCGCCGTCACGCAGGACCTCCGGCCCCTCGAGGAAGTCCTCGACGGCCTTGATCAGCGTGGCGGACAGGCCGTACTGCATGCCGAGCAGGTACCGGACCAGCTGCGCGATGAGCACACGCGAGAGCAGGTTCAGGTTGAACGGCGAGTGCAGCGCGGCGGTGATGATCGAGTTCCGCAGGTTGAAGTAGCGGTGCCACTCGTCCCAGTCCTTCCAGTGGAAGTCGGCGTGCCAGACGCCGGCGCCCGGAAGGGTGACCGTGGGGAAGCCGTGCTCACGGGCGCGGTAGCTGTACTCCGCGTCGTCCCACTGGAAGAAGAACGGCAGCGGGTAGCCCGTGGCCTTGACGACCTCGTAGGGGATCAGGCACGACCACCAGCCGTTGTACCCGGCGTCGAGGCGGCGTTCCTGGCGGTTCGGCTTGAGGGTCTCCTCGTCGACGCCGAGCAGGTCGGCGGTCGAGAGCGAGTGCGTGACCGGCTGGCCGGGCTCCAGGGTGTTCAGCCGGGCGTACTCCGCGCCGACGTGCAGCTGGTTCGGGTGCAGCAGGTTCAGCATCTGCCCGCCGACGATGACCGGGTTGACCGTGCGGTTGGAGAACGCGGTCATCCGGATCACCAGGTCCGGCTCGAGCAGCACGTCGTCGTCCATGAACAGGACGTTCGCGTGCTCGGTCTCGGTGTGCCCGGCGACCTCGTACAGGCCGCGGGTGAAGCCGCCGGCGCCGCCGAGGTTCGGCTGCTTGATGTAGTGCAGCTTGTCGCCGAGGTCCTTCGCGACCTGCTCGAAGCCGTCACGCGACTCGACGAGGTCGTTGCCCTGGTCGGCGACGTAGATCGCGTCGAGGGTCTCCAGCGAGGAGACGTCGGCGGCGAGCGCCTGAAGGTTCGACAGGCAGTCGTCGGCGCGGTTCATCGTGCAGATGGTCACCGCGGTCGGGCGGATCTTCTCCGGCGCTTCGACCGTCCAGCGGACGCCCTCGACCTGCAGGTTCTGGCCGCCCTCGGTCTCGAGGTCGAGCCAGAGCCCACCGCCGTCGTAGAACTTGTCGAGCTTCGCGGTGAGCGTCACCTTCTGCTGCTTCGCACCCGCGACGACCTTGGCGGCGACGATACGGGCGTCGCCCTCGACGTCGGAGGCGCCGACGGACAGCTGGCCGTCACCGGTCACGACGGCCTCGACCGCGACCTCGGTCACGTCGGTCCAGCGCTGCCAGTAGCTGGCGGGGAAGCGCCCGAAGTAGGTGTTGCCGGAAACCTTCGACGCCGGTTCGAGGCTGATGCCCGCGCGGTCGCGCACGGCACTGCCCCATTCGAGCTCGGCGTAGAGGTCCTTGCTGACGATGGGGGCCGGGCCGGCGTAGAGCCCGCGCTGCGCGGTGAGACGGCCTTGCGGGGTGCGTTCCGCGAAGCGGGTGTCGTCGACAGTGCTCACCACGGCGCTCGGGGCCTGTCCGGTGACGGCGGCTTTACCGGGCATGAATCCTCAGTTCTCCTCTGTGCTGGTCACGGTCGGGCCGGTGACGGTGGCGCGGGGCTCACGGAAGACGACCCACTTGAGCATGACGAAATTGATCACGGTCGCGGTTGCCTGCGAAACGACCCAACCGAGTGTGGACTTCCAAGCCGACTCTGGCAGGACATGCAGCATCGTGCGATTGACGCCGACGGCGACGAGGAACGTCACGGCGTACAGGAGGATGAAGCCACCGATCTGGCGCGCGCCCTCCTGGCGTCCACCGGCGAAGGTGAACTTGCGGTTCAGGAAGAAGGCGGTGGTGGTGCCGACGATGAAGCTGAGCGCCCTGGCGATGTCCACCCACGGCGTCGCGTCCATTCCGAGAGCACGCAGCCCCTGGTAGACGCCGAAGTCGACGATGGCGCAGAAGCCACCGATGAGGCCGAAGCGGATGAGCTGTCCGAGCAGCCCAGGAGAGGACGGCGATGCTGCCGTCGCGCCGGCTTGCGGGTCGGTCGCCACCACTGCTCTACCTCATAAACTGCCGGGTCTGGTGTCCAAAGTGTAGAAGCGGCCACTTCAGGGTCACGTTCCGGGCAGTGTTCGGCGTGGTTACCCTGGTCGGCGTGACCCAAGCACCCAAGACACAGCGACAGTCGCTCATGGGCTGGGCAAGGACGTCGCCGAGTATCGCGGACGTCCTGAGCACGCCCGACGTGGAAACCATCGCCCGCGCGGTGACGCAGGCCGGGGAACGCGGGGTCATCGCGCGCGGCCTCGGCCGGTCCTACGGAGACCCCGCGCAGAACGCCGGTGGCCTGGTCGTCGACATGACCGCGCTGGACCGCATCCACTCGATCGACCCGGATTCCGGCATCGTCGACCTGGACGCCGGGGTGAGCCTCGACAAGCTGATGCGCGAGGCGCTGCCCTACGGCCTGTGGGTCCCGGTGCTGCCGGGCACGCGCCAGGTGACCATCGGCGGCGCGATCGCGAACGACATCCACGGCAAGAACCACCACTCCGCGGGCAGCTTCGGCAACCACGTGGTGTCGATGGACCTGGTCACCGCGGACGGCCAGGTGCGCACGATCACGCCGGACGGCCCCGACTCGGAGCTGTTCTGGGCGACCGTGGCGGGGATCGGCCTGACCGGCATCATCGTCCGGGCCCGGGTCCGGATGACGAAGACCGAGACGGCGTACTTCAAGGCCGACCTCGAGCGCACCTCGAACCTCGACGAGACCCTCGAGCTGGTCAGCAACGGCTCCGACGACAAGTACACCTACTCGTCGGCGTGGTTCGACACGATCTCGACCGGCCCGAAGATGGGCCGCGCCGCCTTCGGCCGCGGCTCGCTGGCGAAGCTCGACGAGCTGCCCCCGAAGCTGCGTTCCGACCCGCTGAAGTTCGACGCGCCGCAGCTGGTGACGCTGCCCGACGTGTTCCCGAACGGCCTGGCGAACAAGCTCACGTTCGGCTCGATCGGGGAGCTGTACTACCGCAAGACGCCGAAGAAGGCCCTGGACAAGATCCAGAACCTGACGGCGTTCTACCACCCGCTCGACCTGTTCGGCGAGTGGAACCGGGCCTACGGGTCCAAGGGTTTCCTGCAGTACCAGTTCAGCACGCCGCTGAACGCGCACGAGCCGCTGCGCCGCATCATCCAGAAGGTCGCCGACTCCGGGCACGTGTCGTTCCTCAACGTGTTCAAGCGGATGGGCGAGGGCAACGCGGCGGCGCTGTCGTTCCCGCACCCAGGCTGGATGATCTGCCTCGACTTCCCGATCAAGGACGGGCTGAGCCGGTTCTGCCAGGAACTCGACGAAGACGTGCTCGCGCTCGGCGGGCGCCTGTACACGGCGAAGGACTCGCGGACCTCCGCGGAGAACTTCGCGAAGATGTACCCGCGGCTCGAGGAATGGCGCAAGGTCCGCGCTTCCGTTGACCCCGAAGGCGTTTTCGCCTCTGACATGTCCCGAAGGTTGGAACTGTGATCGACGCTGTGGGCAACCCCCAGTCCCTGCTCCTGCTCGGCGGTACCTCCGACATCGCACTCGCGATCGCGGAGAAGTACCTCGCCGAGCGTCCGCTGCGAGTCGTGCTGGCCGGCCGTCAGTCGCCTCGCCTCGACGCCGCGGCCCAGCGACTGAAGGACAAAGGCGCCGAGGTGTCCACTGTGGACTTCGACGCGAAGGCCACGGACACCCATCCGGCCGTGCTGGACAAGGCCTTCGAGGGCGGCGACATCGACGTCACCGTCGTCGCGTTCGGTCTGCTCGGCGACCAGGAAGAGCTGTGGCAGGACCACGCGAAGGCCGTCGAAGCGGCGACCGTGAACTACACGGCCGCGGTGTCGGTGGGTGTCGCGCTGTCGAACAAGCTCAAGAAGCAGGGCCACGGCAAGGTCATCGCGCTGTCCTCGGTCGCCGGTGAGCGGGTCCGCCGCTCGAACTTCGTCTACGGGTCCTCCAAGGCCGGTTTCGACGGCTTCTACCTCGGCCTCGGCGAGGCCCTGTCCGAGTTCGGCGTGCAGATCACCGTCGTCCGCTCGGGCCAGGTCCGGACCAAGATGACCGAGGGCCTCAAGGACGCCCCCCTGACGGTGGACGCCGCGCAGGTCGCCGAGACCTCGATCAACGCCTCGCGCGCCGGTAAGGAACTGGTGTGGTCGCCCGCGCCGTTCCGTCTGGTGATGTCGGCCCTGCGGCACGTTCCGCGACCGATTTTCCGGAAACTGCCGATCTAGGGAACGGCCTCGCTACTCCCTTCGTCTCACCCGGCGCACGGATAGGGAAGGGTCCCCCTTCCGTCCCCGGGTTGAGAGGAATCGATGGCTGACCAGGAAGCCAGGCTCGACGCGGCCATCCGGTCGTTTCAAGAGCAGGCCGCCAAAGCCGCGGAGCTGAAGGACAAGATCGCCGGGCTGCGCGGATCCGCGCGCAACGCCGACGGCTCGGTGACGGTCAGCGTCGCCCCGTCGGGTGCGCTGCTGGGACTCCAGCTGTCCCCCAAGGCGATGAACCGCACGCATACCGCGCTGCAGCAGGAAATCCTGACCGCGATCAGAGAAGCGACGCAGCAGGCGGCCGCCGCGATGCAGCAGACCGTCGAGCCGATTCTCGGCGACCGCGCGGAACAGTTCAAAGAGGCGTTCAACGCCCACGTCGAACCGCTCGGGCCGAGCGCTCCCCCGCCCGCGGAATCCCTCGCCGCCCCGGTTTCGGCCGTCCAGCAGCCCGTCCGGACTCAGCGTCCGGCACGTCCGGCCGACACCGAAGAAGAGGACTTCGGCGGCCCGATCCTGCGGAGGGACTCGTGACCGGCTTCGGCGTCCAGACGGACGCGCTCACCGCGCACGCGACAGGGTCCAAAGAGGCCTCGGGGAACTTCGGCAGCCTCGCGAGCCTGCTGGAGCAGGCCAGGGTCTCCGACGACTGCTTCGGCCCGCTCGGCGAGCTGATGGCGTTCAAGTACTTCGACGGTCTGCAGGAATGCCAGGACCTCGCCGAGCAGGCGAAGTCCTTCATGGACCAGATCGCCGACAAGACCACCACCGCGGCGAAGACCTACCTCGAGCACAACCAGGGCACCGCCGAGGCCATCACCGGCCTCGGCACCGGGCTGGACGACGGCGGCGGCGGCCCCGGCAGCCTCAATGACCTCAACAGCGCGGGTGACGCGGGCCGCAAGGGGTTCTGGGAGCAGAACGGCGGCTACGGCAGCTCGTGGATCAGCACGTCGTCCGACGTCTCCCGGGCGACCAGCCCGCCGGACGTCGCCATCGCGGCCGTGCACGCGCGGATGGACCAGCTCCAGCTCGTGATGAGCCCCGGACAGTCCTTTTTGGACAACGGACTCGGCTTCCTGATCGGGATCGTGATCAGCCCGCTGGTCGAACTGGTGCTGGAACCGGCGATCGGCGACCCCGAGCAGATGCGCAGCACCGCCAAGGGCTGGGAACAGACGGCGAAGTGGCTCGACGGTGTCGCCGAGCACGAACAGAAGCGGGCCGACGCCACCAAGGAGCCCTGGAAGGGCGACGCCGGCGAGGCGTTCCGCACCCAGATGACCGACTTTTCGGGCGGGGCCAAGGCCTTCGCGAACGACGTGCGCGGGCTGCAGCAGATCCTGGAGATCGCCGCGGACCTGTTCGACGCGTTCGTCGAGATCGTCATCGACATCATTCAGGAACTGGTGATGGGCCTGATCATCGAGTGGCTGGCCGCGCTGGCCGCCTCGTGGATCACGGCGGGCGCCTCGGTCGGCGCGGCGGGCGCGGCGACGGCCGGCCAGGTCGCGGTGACCGGCGGTCGGCTCGGGATGAAGGTCAAGCAGCTGCTGGGCAAGCTCAAGCCGCTGATCGACAAACTCGAAGATATCCTGAAGATGCTCCGCAACGGCCCGCTGAAGAAGGTCGTCGAGCGCGCCGAGGGCCTGCGTGACGGCAACTGGCTGCAGAAGCGGCTCGCCGACCAGATCGACAAGAACCCGCTGGCCAAGATCGTCACGAAGGCCAACCCGGTGACGGGTGCCTCCAAGACCGCCAACAAGTTCGCGGACCGGTACGGCGTCGGCGGCGAAGGCTCGGACGCGCTCACCACGAACCTCACCGAAGCCGGGCTGCGGGCGATGGGCATGAGCGGGACGACCAGCGTCGGCAAGGCCGCCTTCCGCGGCAGTGCCGGTAACCTGGCCGAACTGGGCGTCGAGCAGGGCGTCAAGGCGGGCTACAACGAGTCGCAGGATTCGTCGTCCGAAGAAGAGCGCCGCGCGGCGACCGACAGAGGGTTCACGATCGAAGAATGAATCTCGGCTACCCGCTCGGGGCCGCGTCGCAGGCCCTGCCCTCGCTGCACCCGGGCGAACGGTTGCTGTGGGCCGCGTACGGCCGGACGGTGAACTACGACGTACGCGGCCTCGATCCGTGGGGTGTGCCGAAGAAGAGCGTCCTGGGCAAACTCGGCTCGGGCGCGGCGAACTTCGCCGGCGACGTGGTCGGCGCGGCACTGGGCGGGGGCGACGACAGCGGGTCGTCGAATCCGCTGTCACCGCAGGTCATCGTGCTCGGCGAGCAGGGCGGCCTGGCGCATACGGCGGTGCGCGAACTGCCGGCGAGCGGCTCGCCGTCCCGGCTGTGGGCACTGACCAGCACGCGGCTTCTGGTGCTGGAGAGATTCGTCCCGCCTGAGCCGGAGAACGCCTCGGAGAAGTCGTTCATGGCGAAGGCGATCGGCTTCGGCAAGGGCGTGGTGAAAACCGGCAAGGACATAGCCGCGATCATGACCACGAAGACCTATGGCGAGAACACCGAAGGCGTCCCGATCGCGACGCATCGGATGGTCGTGGCCGTCGAGGTGGCGCGCGAGCGGATCGGCGGGTTCGCGGTGGCGGAACACGGCAAGAAGCGGGTCCCCCGCCTTCGAGCGTCCTTTGTGGACGGATCGGGACTGGACTTTCTGTTCGACTGCGACGATCCCCAGCAGTTCGCTTGGCTGCATTCGAAGACGGTGAGCTGATGGAGAACACGCTGCCGATGGCGAAATCCGTCGACGAGGTCGTCGAACGGGAACTCCACCAGTTCTGGCTCGCGCCCGGCGAACGCCTGATCATCGGCTGCCCGCCCGCGCACGGACACACGGCGCTTTCACTGGACGGCAAGCTCTCGCTGCCCTATGTGGCTTCCCGGGAAACCCCTGTCGTAACAGGGAAACCACGCTGGCCCTTGCCTGCCGACGATGTTCTCGAGGACGACTGGACCGACGACCCGACGATCGCCCACCTGGTCGTCGCGCGGTCTCCGGACCAGATCGCCGTACGGATCGCGGACCACCTCGCCGGCGGTCGCGGCGAGGCCAGGCTGACGCTGTCCGACCGGCGGCTGGCCGTCGTGTACCCGGCTCGCCTGCTGGAAGGCGAGGATCCCGCCCAGCCTTTCCGGACGTTCGACGAGATGCCGTCGGCGGTGGTGCGTTCGGTGTCCGCGCTCTACCTGGGCCGCAGTTTCCCGCCGCGACCGGTCCTTCAGTTCGCCTTCGCCGACGGCTCTTTCGTCTTCCAACGCGACATGCTGGCCGTCACCAAGGCCGCCCGCGCCCACTCGCGACTCTGACCCCCGCGATTAGTCCTCTAGTTGCGGGGGTTCACTAAGCTGAGGGCATGGGGAGGCGGCTCGAAACGCATCAGGGCAGGCATCTCTTCGGCCAGGACCCCGAGTCGTACGACGCCGGAAGACCCGGCTACCCCGAGCGCGTCTACGAGATCCTCACGAAAGACTGCGGCCTCAAGCCCGGCGCGCGAGTCGTCGAGATCGGGCCGGCGACCGGCCTCGTCACGGCACGCCTGGTCGCCGCGAAGGCGGTGGTCACCGCCGTCGAACCCAGCGCACCCCTCGCCGGCTTCCTCCGGGACGCGCACCCGAGCCGGTCCCTCGAAGTCGTCACGGCACCCTTCGAAGAAGCCGAGCTTCCGGACGCCGCCTTCGATCTCGCCGTCGCCGCCACGTCGTTCCACTGGGTCGATCCCGCCATCGGGACCGCGAAGCTGAGGCGAATCGTCGAACCGGGCGGGTCCGTGGCGCTCTGGTGGATGATGTTCGAGGACCCCGCCCGGCCGCACGAGTTCGACACGGCCGCCGAGGAGATCCTCGGGATGTCGCCGGGGACCGTGATGGATCCCGGCGGACCGCCGTTCCAGCTCGACGTCGACGCGCACCGCGAATACCTGACCGCGGCGGGTTTCACCGGGTTCGGCAGTGAGGTGATCCGTTCCGAACTGCGGATGGACGCCGCGCGGCTGCGCACCTTGTACGCCTCGATGGCGCTCGTGCTGAGCCAGCCGCCCGAAGAACGGTCGCGGCTGCTCGACGCGATCGAAAACCTGGTCCACCAACGGTTCGGCGGCGAAGTGGTCCGCCCGTTCGTGACGGGGTTCTATCGCGCCCGAAACCCTTAACGGGCGGGTAGCAGGTAGAGGTTCTGCTTGCCCATGCCCATCCACGGCGTGCTGATCGTCCAGGCGGCGAGCGCGTTCGCCGGCGGCACCTTTCCGCCGGCAGTGAGGATCAAATCCGGTGTCGCGGGCGGGACGCTGTGGTCGAAGAACCGGAAGTTGGCTTCCAGCAAGGCCTTCCCGAGGTCGCTGCTGCGGCTCTTCGTCTCCAGGATCGCCGGGTCGACCGAGCCGCGGTCGGAGAACTGGTCGACGATGTCGCAATCGCAGGCATAGGCGAGCGCGCCGACCTCGCCGGCGCTTTCCACCTTGCGTCCCTGGGTCAGCGCGGCCAGTTGCGCGCCGATCTGGCGGTACTCGTCGGTCGAGGCGTGGTTGCTGGTGATCGGCGCGAACCGGCGCGGGAGCTCGGGGGCCGCGTAGGCGACGATGCCCACGACGAGGAAGACACCGGCGAGCGCGCCGGCACCGAGGCGGGCGCGGCCGGGAATGGCGCAGACTCCGGCGGCCAGGAAGACCGTCGCGCCGATGATGCTCGGGGCGTAATACCAGTGATACGGCGGGACGTTGAGCCAGCAGTACGCCAGATAGTGCGCCGCACCGGCGATCGCCAGCGTCGCGAACGGCAGCAAACGCTTCGCCAGATCCGAATCGCGGCGGTAATGAAATGTCCACAGTAGACCGGCCAGCCCGCCGATCACCAGTGGCAGAAAGGAAAGCGTTGCCGCGACGGGGAAGTTCTGCAGGTACAGCAGCGGCCCGTTGGTGAAACTGAACGTCCCCCACGAGCGCTGCATGATCTTGACGACCAGTGTGTCCGGCACCGCCGACCCGAGCACCAGCCAGCTGAACACGAACCACGGCAGCATCACCGCGAGCGCGGCGAACGTCATGCGCCAGATGCCGGCCCAGAACTCGCGGCGGGCGAGGAACAGGACGAACGCGATGAGCAGCAGGTCGATCCGGATCAGCGCGATCAGGCCGATCACCGCACCCGCCGCGGCGGGACGTCGCTCGCGCAGGAAGACCATCAGCCAGATGACGGCCGCTCCGCCGAGCGCGACTTCGAGCCCGACCGACGAGAGCAGCAGCGGGTTCACCAGCAGCAGGCCGACGGCGAGCGGGGCGAATCCGGCGGAGAGACCGGTCGCGGCGCCGAGTCTGCGGAGACCGAGCGCGAAGGCCACCTGACTCGCGACGAAGACGATTCCGGCGGCGAAGATGGCGTCGCGGACGATGAAGGTGACGAACCCCAGCAGGAGGACGTTCAGCGGTGACGTCGCGGTGTTGGCGGTGCCGTCCTCGATGAGGCCCCAATGGCCGTGGAAGGCGAGGTTCTTCGCATACGACAGCGTGATGTAGGTGTCGTCGATCAAATGCCCACTGACCAGCGTGAACACCAGTGCCGAAGCCACCGCCGCCCCGGCGGGCACCAGCCAGGGGCGGGCCAGGAAGGCGGTCACCGGCAGCGCACCGGGGGCCTTGGGCAGTTCAGCGGAGGCGCTTCGCATCACGAACACCGTACACGGTGCCGTGATGATTCCGTTATCTACCGTCCGTGGGACTGATCACGGAAGTCGCGATGCGGGCCACGCGCGTCCGGGCCGCCTCGGTGTTCACGGGAGATCCCGGGCCGGTCGCCGTGCCTGTCGCCGTCCCGCGAGGCCAGGCCGACGGCGGTGCCGATGACCCCGCCGCCGAGGATGAACCCGATCAGGCCGACCCCGACCAGGTGCGTCGCGCGGTGCCCGGCGAAGCGGCGGAATCCGCCCTTCCTGGGCGGCGCCTGCTGCACGGGTGCGGCCGCCGCCGGAGGAGGCGCGGCTTCGTTCTGCACGGTCTCGTTCTGCACGGTCTCGTTCTTCGCGGTCTCGTCGGCGGCCACCGCGGGCTGCTCGACCGTTTTGTCCTCATCGCCGGACGGCCGCTGCGGGTCAGTCATCTGTCGCTCCTAGGTAGAGGGAAGCGGGTGCATTACCCGCTCCCCTCACCGAGGATGCGTGTCCAACCTGTGGATCCGCTGTGCCGGACCTGTCGAAATCAGAGATAGAACGACAGGAACAGCGTGATGACCCAGCTCGCGCCGAGCACCTGGAGCACGCGGTCCTTGAGCGCGATCTCCTCCGGCTCGCCCGCGTTGCCGCCGTCGACGTCGACGGCGTAGCGCAGCACGGCGACCACGAACGGGACCATCGAGACGACCGCCCAGACCGAGTTGTGCTCGATCTGACGGATCTCGAACGCCCACAGGCAGTACGACATGATCAGGATCGCCGCGGACGTCGCCCAGACGAAGCGCAGGTAGCTCGCCGAGTACTTCTTCAGCGAAGACCGGATCTTCGCCCCTGTCCGCTCGAAGAGCATGATCTCGGCGTAGCGCTTGCCCGCCACCATGAACAGCGAGCCGAACGCGGTGACCAGCAGGAACCACTGCGACATCGCGATACCGGCGGCCACACCACCGGCGATCGACCGCATCAGGAAGCCCGAGCCGACGATGGCCAGGTCGACCACCGGCTGGTGCTTGAGCCCGAAGCAGTAGCCGAGCTGGACTGCCTCGTACACCGCCAGCACGACAGCGAGCTGCCAGCTGGCGAAGAACGAGATGCCGAGGCCGACGGCGAAGAACACCACCGCCGAGACGTAGGCCACCGGGACCGGCACGATCCCGGCCGCGATCGGCCGGTTCCGCTTGGTCGGGTGCGCCTTGTCCGCCTCGACGTCGACAGCGTCGTTGATGAGATAGACCGAGGAGGCCACCAGTGAGAACGCCGCGAAGGCGATCAGTGCGGCGATCAGCAGGCCGGACCGGTCCGTCGACTTGGAGAAAGCGAAGAACGGTGCGGCGAACACCAGCACGTTCTTCACCCACTGGCGTGGGCGTGCCGTCTTGATGATGCCGCCGACGAGACCGCCGGCGATCTTCTTCGGTGCGGCGGCCCCGGCCGAGGGATCTGCGTCGTCAGGCTTGGAATCGGCCTTCTCGGTCGTTTCACTCATCGTCGCTTCAGCTTCCTACGTATCAGACCGCCGACGAGGCCCCCCAGGGCTGCTCCGGCCAGAACGTCAGTCGGGTAATGGACGCCGAGCACGAGCCTCGAAGCCAGCATCGGCGGTACCAGTGCCGGGACCAGGTTACGCCCGGTCAATCCGGAGTAGAGCACCGCCGCCGCCGTCGTGGAGGTCGCGTGCGAGGACGGGAAGCTGAGCTTGCTCGGTGTCCCGACCAGGACCTCGACGCTCGGGTGGTCCGGTCGCGGCCGCCTGACCACGCGTTTCACCGCGATCGACGCGGCGTGCGCGCCGACCACCCCGACCGCCGCGATCAGCCAGTCCTTGCGGCGCTTCTTGTCCACCGCGGCCCCGACGAGACCCAGCGCGAACCATCCCGCGCTGTGCTCGCCGAAATGCGAAAGACCCCGTGCCGCCTTGACCGTGACGTCGCTCTTCAGGACGCCCTGTGCCTTCGCGAGTACAGCCACCTCACCGGTGGGAGCGCCCTTCTCAAGCATCGATGGACCCGTCGAGAGGCGCGCCATCGGTCAGGTGCGGCGCGATCTTGTTGTCGAACGCCGTAAGCGCCGCGCCGATCGCCATGTGCATGTCGAGGTACTTGTAGGTACCGAGACGGCCGCCGAACAGGACGTTCTTTTCCTTCGCCTCGGCCTTCGCCAGCTCGCGGTAGCGCTCGAGCTTCTCGCGGTTCTCCGGGGTGTTGATCGGGTAGTACGGCTCGTCGTCTTCCTTCGCGAACCGCGAGAACTCGCGGACGATGACCGTCTTGTCCTTCGGGTAGTCCCGCTCCGGGTGGAAGTGGCGGAACTCGAGGATGCGGGTGTACGGGACCTCTTCGTCGTTGTAGTTCACGACGGGGGCACCCTGGTAGTCGCTGGTGGCGACGACTTCCTGCTCGAAGTCCAGCGTGCGCCAGCCCAGACGGCCTTCGGAGTAGTCGAAGTAGTGGTCGAGCGGTCCGGTGTAGACCGTCGGCGTGCCGGCGGGGATGTGCTCGCGGACGTCGAAGTAGTCGACGTTCAGGCGGACATCGATGTTCTCGTGGTCGGCCATCTTCTTCAGCCACGCGGTGTAGCCGTCGACCGGCAGGCCCTCGAAGCTGTCGTTGAAGTACCGGTTGTCGAAGGTGTAGCGCACCGGCAGGCGGCTGATGATCGACTCGTCCAATTCCTTGGGGTCGGTCTGCCACTGCTTGGCGGTGTAGCCCTTGACGAACGCCTCGTACAGCGGGCGCCCGATCAGGGAGATGCCCTTGTCCTCGAGGTTCTGCACGTCCGCGCTGTCGACCTCGGCCGACTGCTCGGCGATGAGCGCACGCGCCTCGTCGGGGGTGTGGGACTTGCCGAAGAACTGGTTGATCAGCGCCAGGTTCATCGGGAACGAGTAGACCTGGTCCTTGACCCGCGCGAACACGCGGTGCTGGTAGCCGGTGAACTCGGTGAAGCGGTTGACGTACTCCCACACCCGCTTGTTCGAGGTGTGGAACAGGTGCGCACCGTAACGGTGCACCTCGATCCCGGTCTCGGGCTCGGCCTCGGAGTAGGCGTTGCCACCGATGTGGTGCCGCCGTTCCAGCACGAGGACCTTCTTGTTGAGCTGCTCAGCGGCCCTTTCGGCCACGGTCAGCCCGTAGAACCCGGA
Source organism: Amycolatopsis sp. lyj-112 (assembly GCF_046549055.1). Taxonomy (NCBI): domain Bacteria; kingdom Bacillati; phylum Actinomycetota; class Actinomycetes; order Pseudonocardiales; family Pseudonocardiaceae; genus Amycolatopsis; species Amycolatopsis sp. lyj-112. The sequence goes on from NZ_JAJPWS010000007.1 coordinate 212,629, forward strand.
CCCGACCACGATGAGGTCGTAGCCCGCGAAATCGGCATCAGTAATCTTGTCGGGGTTCGTGTGCGCGCTCACGGGCGTCGAGGGTACGCACGTCACCTCCGTGCCCTGCATCGAGCACCGGTTTTCACCTTCGACACACTTAGGAACGAGTGCCTACTCCGGACACCTTCTGGTCGTACCTCGGTGCGACCGTCACCTACCTGGCCGTGCTGGCGATCCCCGGCGGCGTCGTCGGCCGGGCCGCCGGCCTGCGCGGCTGGGCCTTGGCGGGGCTGGCCCCGCTGTTGTCCTACACGGTAACCGGACTGGCCGGTCCGTGGCTGGCGCTCGCGGGCGTGTCGTACAACCCCCTGACCGTGGCGGCCGTCACGGCCGTGCTCGCCGGAGTGGGCTTCGGCCTCAGAAGGCTCGGCAAGAGCCGCGGCTGGATCAAATCGGGCGCCGAGGAGCCGCCGACGAAGTGGCACCCGCGCGCGCACTACGCCGTCGCGGGCTGTGTGGCGCTGGCCGTCGGGATCTCGATCCTCGTGGTGCTCTCGGCCCGAGGCGGGACGACGGCGGTGTTCCAGCGCTGGGACACCGTGTTCCACGCGAACGGCATCCGCTACATCGCCGAGTCCGGCGACGGCTCGCTGACCGGCATGGGCACCATCAACTGGTACCCGGACGGCTCGTTCTACCCGAACGCGTACCACCTGGTCGGCTCGCTCGTGTACTCGATCTCGGGCACGACCATCCCGGTCACGCTGAACGCGATCACGATGCCGGTCGCCGGGATCTTCGCGCTGTCGATGGTCGCCATGATCCGCCAGCTCGGCGGGCGGGCGGTGTTCGCCGGCTGCACCGCCTTGGTGGCCGCCGCGGCCACCACCGGCGCGTACGAGTCGGTGTCCAGCGGGCTGCTGCCGTTCGCGCTGGGGATCGTGCTGACGCCGCTGGCCGTGGTCGCGCTGGCCAGGTTCCTCGCGCGGCCGGGCCTCGACACCGGGTTCGTGCTCGCGCTGAGCGCGGTCGGGCTGCTCGCGGCGCATTCGTCCGCGTTGTTCGGCGCGCTGCTGTTCGCCTTCCCGCTGGTGATCCAGCGCTGGTACCGCGCGCTGCGGCGCAAACCGCTCGACGGCGTCCCGGAGGGCCGCGGCGCGCTGTGGATCATCGGCGGCGACGTGGTCAAGATGGTGCCGGTGATGGTCGCCAGCGCGGTGCTCGCGGCACCGCACATCCTGGGCGCGCTGAAGTTCACGTCCGGCTCGTACCCGTACTACGCCTGGGGCTCACAGCTGCCGATAGAGAAGTCGCTGGCGCTGCTGGTGACCTTCCGGCAGGTGCTGAGCGCGCCGCAGGTGTGGCTGACGGTGCTGCTGGCCATCGGCGTGCTGAGCCTGTTCAAACTCGGCCGGATGCGCTGGATCGGGCTCGCGGCGCTGGGCTTCTCCGCGCTGTTCGTGATGGTCGCCTCGTTCGGCGCCGAGCCGTGGGTGATCGCGCTGTCGCGGCCGTGGTGGAACGACCGGTACCGGCTGATGGCGCTCGCCGCGATCCCGCTGTGCCTGCTGGCCGGGCACGGGATGGCGGAACTGCAGCGCTGGTTCGCGAAGTGGGCGAGCGGGCGGTCCTGGGTGAAGAGCCGCCCCGCGCTGCCCGCCCGGCTGGGCCTCGCGACGGCGGTGTTCGTCGTGGCCGCGTCGGCCATCCTGACCAAGGGCTTCTACACCGAGTCGAACGCGCACGCGGTGTCGTTCCTGTACTACAACGGCCCCGAGGGCGAAGTCGTCCCGCCGGTCAGCGCCGACGAGCTCACCGCGATGAACGAACTGGCCAAGATGAACGTCGGACCGGACGAGAAGGTGCTCAACGAGCGGTTCGACGGGACCGCCTGGCTGTACGCGCTCACCGGCATCCACCCGGTCGCCGGGCACTACGACCCGGGCGTGCCGCCCCCGGACGCGAAGTACCTGGCGCTGCACTTCCGGGACTACGACACCGACCCCGAGGTCCAGGCGGCGGTTCAGCGGCTGAACATCAAGCACGTGCTGATCGGGAGCACGCCGATCAAGATCGGCGAGCAGCCGGCGCCGGGACTGCGGAACCTGGACGGGCTGAACTTCCTGCGCAAGGACTACAGCAATCCGGGCGCGACGATCTACACCCTGACGCGCTGAACTTCGAGAGTGTCATGAAAGGGTCTTTCAGGACGTTTTTCGTCCTGAAAGACCCTTTCATGACATCCGGAACACTCAACGAGCCGCAACCAGCGCGCGACAAAAATAAAGGCTCGCGTGGTCGCGGACTGCCCCTGCCGCGACCACGCGAGCCTTAGTCCCCCATTCACCCCCGGGGTGACCCATGAGGGGCAGCCGTCGAACGGCCACACCCACTCGCTGTACTCATCCCTCAGACGAAGATTAGGCGGATCCGGTTTACCGGACCGCCCAACGTCACCCGTTCGGACTAAGAGTTTCTTCCCTGAAGTACCGGGAGTACGTCCGTGGCGACCTCTTCGAGCGTCGACTCGCGGCCGACGTACCAGTCGCTGGAGCGCGGCCAGTGCGTGACGATGTCGGTGAAGCCGAGTTCCCCGGCCCGTCCGGCGGCGTCGGTGAAGGCGCCGACGCTGGACAGGGAGAAGACCGGCGCCGCGTCGAGGCTCAGGTAGCGCTGCACGCTCGTCTTGTCCCGGCCGACGGCTTCCATCCGCTCTTCGAAGGTCTTCACGAGTTCCGCGACGCCCTTCCACCACTCGTCCTGGGTGTCGGCCTTCTTGCCGGTGGTGGCCCAGCCCGCGCCGAACCGCGCGGCGAGCGTCATCGTGCGCGGGCCGTTCGCGGCGACCACGAACGGCAGCCGCGGCCGCTGGACGCAGCCGGGCAGGTTCCGGGCGCCCTTGGCCCGGTAGTGCTCGCCCTCGAAGTCGAAGCCGTCGGTCATCAGCAGGCCGTCCAGCGCTTCGACGAACTCGGCGAACCGGTCCGTGCGCTGCTTGAGCGACAGTTCGGGGCCGTCGAGGACGGCGGCGTCGTAGTTGGTCTGCGGCACACCGGCGCCGACGCCGAGGATGAACCGGCCGTCGGAGACGTCGTCGAGGGTGATCAGCTCACGGGTGAACGGCACGGGGTGCCGGGCGACCGGCGACGCGACGAAGGTGCCGAGCCTGATCCGCGACGTGACCATGGCGGCCGCCGTCAACGTGGGCATCGCGCTGAACCACGGGCCGTCGACCAGCGTCCGCCAGCCGAGATGGTCGTACGTCCAAGCGTGGTCGAAGCCGTATTCCTCGGCGGCCCGCCATTTCGGCTCGGCCGCCCACCAACGATCTTCCGGAAGGATCACGATGCCTACGCGCACCCCCGGAAGGTATCGGTGCTCGACGACACTTCGCCCGATGGGCGGATGTTCGGGGACAATGTCACGGTGGAGAAACCCCTACTGATCGCCTCCGACGTCGACGGCACTCTGCTCGGCCCGATGGAGGCCCTGTCCGAACGCACGATCGGCGTAGTCCGGCGTGTCAGGGAGGACGGGGTGCCCTTCGTGCTGGTCAGCGGCCGTCCGCCGCGCTGGATCGCCCCGATCGCGGAGCCGCTCGACCTGACCGGCTACGCGGTCTGCGCGAACGGCGCGGTGCTTTACGAGATCGGCACCGACCGGATCGTGGCCGTTCACGGGCTGCTGGAACCCATGCTGCTGCACGACACGGTGAGTGCTCTTGATCACGCCCTTCCCGGTTGCCGGTACGCCGCGGAGCGGATCGGCGAGTCCGCGCGCGACCCGGAAATGCGCAACTTCGTGATCGAGCCGGACTACCACAACCCCTGGGGCAACCACGAGGGCACGGAAGCGCCGAGGGCCGAGGTGCTCGGGCATCCGGCGATCAAGCTGATGATCAGCAGGCGCGGGATGAACTCCGACGAGATGGCGCGGGCGGCGCGCGAGGTGCTCGACGGTTCGGTCGACATCACCTACTCGACGAACTCCGGCCTGATCGAGGTCGCCGCGCACGGCATCACGAAGGCCTCGGGGCTGGCCGAGGTCGCCGAGCGGCTGGGCGTGCCCGCCGAGCGGGTGATCGCGTTCGGCGACATGCCCAACGACCTCGAGATGCTCAGCTGGGTCGGGCACGGTGTGGCCATGGCCAACGGGCACCGCCAGGTGCTGGACATCGCCGACGAGGTGACCGCGCCCAACTCCGAAGACGGCGTCGCGCAGGTGCTGGAACGCTGGTTCTAGCGGTCTGGACTCAGCGGCGCTCGCGGTCCAGGGCCGCGGCCTCTTCGGGGGTCGGCGCGGTGCCGCCGAGGTGCGCGGGCAGCCACCAGCGCTCGTCGTCGGACGGCTTGTCGGGGTACTCCGCCTGGACCCGGTCGACCAGCGCGGTCATCCGCACGCGAAGGTCCTTCGAGAGCACTTCGGCGTCCTCTTCGACCTTCGGGTGCAGCGGCTCGCCCACGAGGATCGAGATCGGGACGTGGCGCTTGGTGAGGTCCTTCGGGTGGCCCTTGGTCCACAGCCGCTGCGTGCCCCAGAGCGCCATCGGCACGATCGGGACGCCGGCTTCGGCGGCCATCCGGACGGCGCCGGACTTGATGTTCTTCACGGTGAAGGAACGGCTGATCGTGGCCTCGGGGAACACTCCGACGACCTCGCCGGCCTTGAGCCGCTCGACCGCTTCCTTGTACGAGGCGAGGCCCGCGCCGCGGTCGACGGAGATGTGGTGCATCCCGCGCATGAGCGGACCGGCGATGCGGTTGTCGAAGATCTCTTTCTTCGCCATGAACCTGACCAGGCGTTTCGCCGGCTGCGCGCCGAGCCCGCAGAAGATGAAGTCGAGGTAGCTCACGTGGTTGCAGGCGATGACCGCGCCACCGGTGGCCGGGATGTGCTCGGTCCCCTCCACGCGGATGCGGTTGTCCAGCACCCGGAACATGGTCTTCGCCGCGAGGATGACGGGCGGGTAAACGAGATCGGCCATTCGTTCAGGTTACGCTACCGTAGGGTAACCAACCTACGGTAGCGTAGGTCACATCACTCAGAGCGCTCTCGCCTGGCGAAAGTCACCAGTGCGAGCACGACGCCGAGCAGCGTGCAGTAGAGCGCGATCACCTGGTGCTTGACGTTCTCCAGGCCGTCGCCCAGCGCCGCCAGCGCGAACTGGCCGGCGGCCACGACGAACAGGAAGCCGAGTACGACGCCCAGTGCGTCGCGCCGGGTCTTCCAGCCACGCCAGGCGAGCAGGAACCAGATCGGTAGCAACGCGAAGAAACCCAGTGGCGCCAACAGCTTGGTGATCGTCGACGCCACGGGAACGCGGAATTCCTGTGCCTCCGGGGCGAAACCGGCCGCTTGGTCGAAGCTCCCGAGATAGGGCGGCCGCGCGGTGAGCAGGTCGCCCGCCGCGCGGTGCAGGATCCCGGTCGTGCGCCAGGGATGCGTCGCGAGGTACTCGATGACGTTGCGCCTGCTGATCTGCTCGCGGTATTTCGGGTACTCGGGATCCCTCGTGGCCGGCCGCGGATGCCACCAGCCGTTGCCCGCGTACTGGCCGAACGAGGCGGGCAGACCCAGATCGGCGAGGTCGGCGGCGGTGTCGTGCCGACCGTCCACAATGGTCAGGAAGATCGTGTTGAACATGTTGATCTCACGCGAATCGTCGCCAGGACGTTCGGCGAGCGAGCCGTCGGGCAGCTTCGCCGGTTCAACGGTCTGCTGCGCGTACGCCGTTCCTCCGGCCAGCGCGGCGACGGCGAGCACCGCGGGAAGCCACCGCTTCAGGCCGCGGACCCCGGCCGGGCGGACGAGCAGCACGGCGAGTGCGAGCAGCGGCAGGATCATCAGGGTCTGGACCTTGGCGTTGACCGCGATGACGCCGCCGAAGAGCACCGCGGCGAGGCCCGCGTAGCGCCACCAGCCCGGACGCGCGGCCACCAGCAGGCCGCCGACGGCGATCAGGAGACCGAGGAACGCGGCACCTTCGCCGAGCACGGAGGCGAAGTAGCCGAAGAACGCGGAGTCCGCGACGACCAGCAGGAGACCGACGGCAGCGAAGACACGTACGCGCCTCGAGTACGGCAGGCCGACGACGATCAGCGCGATCGCGGCGGCGGCGAGGACGCTGGTGAGCACACCGAGCACGACCAGGCTGAGCGTCGACTCCAGGCCGAGCAGCCCGCCCACGGAGCGCGCGATCCGGGCGAACCAGCTCTGGGTCAGCAGGTACGTCGCGTCGCATTCGCCCGCCGGGCTTTCGTACGCGAGGCGGACGAATCCCTCCGGCTTGCCCTTCCAGGGGATCCCGGCGCCGCAGAGCACGCGGAAGCCGTCGCCGTTGTCGGAGATCGCGACCGGGCGCGGCACGAGGAAGCGGACGAGCAGCACGGTGAGCGCGGCGGCGAACACGCCGAGGCCGAACAGACGCGCGCGAGGCGAGGCTTCGAGCGCCGGGCCGAAGGGAACGCGTTCGTCAACACTCACGAAGGGCACGGTACGTGGCGGAATTCGGGTGAGAAGTCGAGGGCCGGTACGACCGACCGTTCGACATCCGCGCGCAGGAACACGGTGAGCCACGACGTCGTGCCTTCGCGCATGAAGGTCGCGACGCGGTATTTCTCGGCGTACGCCGGGTCGATCACGCAGGACTGTGACGCCGAATATCCGGTGTAGGTGACCACGGCGAGCGTCGGGCGCCGCTGGGAGATGACGGCCTCGACGACTTCTTCGGTCTGCCCGCGGACGCCGACGATCTGCAGTTGCGTCCCGGCGTGATAGGACAGCGCGCCGGGCGCGGACGTGCTCACGATCGAACCGGGCGGCAGGTAGGCGCCGAGCCAGCGGCCGATCTCCTCCATCTGCGCGCCGTGCTCGTGCCAGGCACGTACGCGGGCCAGCATGTCCGGGCTGAACACCGAGACCAGCACCGCGAGCCCGGACAGCGCCACCGCCGCGGCCGGCATCAGCCGCTGGACGGACGGCCGTGGCCTAGGGCTCGGCTTCGTGACCGCGGTGAGCACGCCGTAGACCGACACCGCGGCCACCGCCAGCAACGGCGGGATCGGGACGAGCAGACGCCACGCTGGCCCCGCGTCGCCGCCGAAGAAGACCACGAACCCGGTCAGCGCGACAGCGGTGACGAACATCAGCCAGATCAAGGACCTGGCCTCGGCCTCCTGCGGCGTCCGTCCGTTGCGGCGCAGCGCCAAGGCCACCATCGCGACCAGGCCGAGCAGCAGGAATCCCTGGTGCGTCACCGAGAAGCCCGACAGGTACTGCCAGCCCCGAGAGATCCTTGCGCCGACATCGATGTCGAAAGGGATGAGGGCCGAGGTCGGCAAGACGTGGTCGTAGTAGGTCACCCGCCACGCCGTCCACGGCACGGCGAAGACGAGCCCGCCGAGCAGCCAGCCCGCGGGCGACCACCAGGTGTACCGGCCGCGCACCGCGGAGACGACCAGCCAGAGCCCGACCAGCACCGCGAGCAGCATCCCCGCCGGTCGCGTCATCATCGTGAAGGCCACGAGTACCCCGGCGACGACCGGGCGCCGGGCCGCGAGCGAGGCGAAGACGCCGAACATGAGCAGGACGAACAACGGCGTCTCGGTGCCGGAGCCGCCGTACGCGGCAAGACCGCCGACGCCCGCGACGAGCACCGCGGCGGCCACGCCGTACGCCGGGCGCGGATCGCCCGCCGCGCGCGCGATCACGCGGTTCACCGTGACGTACGCGAGCAGGACGCCGCCGAGCGTGGCGAGGATGCCGAGCACGATCGCGGACGTCTCGATATCCGCCCCGAAAGCGGCCTTGGGTAAGGCGATGGCGATCATCCAGAGGAAATTCGCGTAACCCTCGACCCGTTCGCCGGTATTGAACACCGGACCGATGCCGTCGGCGATGTTCAGCGCGTAGCGGAAAGTGATGTAGGCGTCTTCGGCAATGGTCGAAAACAACAGCTGGTGCACCAGGGAGAAACCGAGAGTCAGCACGAGCGCGGCCGCGCGCCACTTCTTGTCGGCACCGATCTTGGACCAGGCACCGAGGACGAAGACCGCCACCATGAACCAGGCGACGGCGACCGCGAACACCACCTGATCCCCACCCTTCCGGGCCGAGCCTCTCCCCTGATGAAAGACTACGGTCAAGTATCGATTTCCGGGCCAAGGTGTTTCTTTTGGCGCAGTGACTTGACACGAATGGGTGAATGGGATGCGGTCGGAGTAGGCGTAGTTCCGCCATTTTCCCCATCGGGATGCGCCCCGATCGGGTAACCGGACCGGCCCGTTAATCTGGCGTTCCCTTCCGTTCCGCGCCTCGGGGGCTTCGTGCGGATTCCCATCACGAGGATGTCCCGTGCCCACCGAGACCTCTGCGCTGACCGACGTCTTCACGGTCTGCGTCGCACTGCTCGTCATCGGCCTCCCAGGCTTGCTCACCGGCCTCGCCGCGGGGCTGCGCGGCTGGGTGCTCGCGGGGATGACGCCGTTGCTGAGCTACGCCATCGGCGGCCTCGCCGGGCCGTGGTCGGCCGCGCTCGGACTCCCGTTCAACCCCGTGACGTACGGGGTGGCGACGGCCCTGTTCGCCGGGGCCGCGTACGGCTTGCGACGGCTGAGCGCGCGCCGGTGGCCGCCCGTCCCCGAGGAACCACTGTGGGGCCGCGCCGGGCACCTCGCCGTCGGCGCGTGCCTGCTGATCGCGGCCGCCGTCGGGATGTACACGGTCGTGCGAGGCATGGGCAGCCTGAACGCCATCCCGCAGGGCTTCGACGCGGTTTATCACGCGAACGGCGTCCGGCAGATCGCGGAAACCGGCGACGGCAGCCTGTTCGGCACCGGCAAGGTCAACTGGTACGGCGACGCGGCGCCGGTGTTCTATCCCAACGCCTACCACCTGCTCGCGTCGGTGCTGTACCTGCTCAGCCCGGCGAGTATCCCGATGACCCTCGACGTGAACACGGCACTGCTGCCGGGTCTTCTCGCCCTGTCCCTGATCACCCTGGTGCGCGCGTTCCGCGGGCGGGCGGTGTTCGCGGGCTCGGCCGCGCTCGTCGGCATCGCGCCGGTGATCGGCCTGTACGAGTCGATGAACCGCGGCCCGCTGCTGCCGTTCCTGCTCGGCCTCGCGCTGACACCGCTGGCGGCGGTCGCGGTGAAGCGCTACCTCGACCGGCCCGCGCCGGACACCGGGTTCGTCCTGCTGCTCGGCTCGGTGGGTTTGCTGTGCGTGCACTCGTCGACGCTGTTCGGTGCGATCCTGTTCGCCGGTCCGCTGCTGCTGCAGCGCTGGGTCGCGCCCGGTGGCCGGTGGCGGCGGATCGGGCGGGATCTGCGGGGACTGGCGATCATCGGCGTCGTCGCGATCCCGGTGGTCTGGCTGCAGCTGTTCGGCGCGATCGGGCTGGCGAACAGCGACGTGCCCTATTCGAGCTGGCCGGTCGAATGGCGGGCCACGACGGCGCTCGGCGCGCTGCTGGGCTTCCAGCACTACTCGCCGTACCCGCAGGTCTGGCTTTCCGCGGCGCTCCTGCTGGGGTTCATCTTCTTCGCGAGAGCGGGCGGGCTGCGGTGGATCGGCGTGACGGCGTTGCTCACCGGCCTGGCCTACATCGCCGTGACGTCGTCGGAGCGGCCGCTCGTCCTGGCGCTGTCGCGGCCGTGGTGGAACGACCCGTACCGGTTCATGTCGATGGCGGCCGTCCCGCTGAGCATCGTCGCGGCGCACGGTCTCGCCGAGCTGCAGGCCTGGCTGCGGGACACCGTGCTGAACCGGAAGGTCCCGGCGTTCCTCGTGGCCGTGGTCGTGTTCGGCGGGTTCATCGTGCTGAGCAACGGGCTCTACTCGCCGTCCAACTCCGCCAAGATCGCCGGCGGCTACGGAAACGCCCCCGGTACCAACCCGCACCGGCTCACGGTCTCTCCCGACGAAGCGGTGGCGATGCTGAAGCTCACCGAGTTCGTGAAGCCCGGGGAGAGGGTGCTGAACGACCGGCTGGACGGGACGGCCTGGACGTTCGCGCTTTCGGGTGTCCGTACGACTTCAGGGCATTTCGACCAGACGCTTCCGCCGCCGGACGCCTGGCTGCTCGAATGGCGCTTTCGTGAGTACCCGTCGAATCCGGAGGTCCAGGCGGCGGTGCGACGGCTGAACGTGCGGTGGGTGATCCTCGGCCAGTACGGGCCGCTGGACCTCACGCGCGAGGCAGGGCTGGTCGACCTCGAAGGCCTCTCGTTCGTGACCGAGGTCTACCGCAACGCCGACGCCGTGATCTACCGCGTCAATCCCTAGCGCAAGGACCGCGACCAGAGGACTGGTTGCATGCTGTACCGGTGACAAAATGGATCCGCTACGACTGGGCCGACGACGACACCGTGAACTACCTGGAGATCGGCGACGACGGCCGGCCAAGTCGCCAAGTAACCCTCGAAGGTCCCCTTCGCCTGCCTGTGTCGGCGGCCTCCCTGGAGGAGGTCCTGCATATCCGCGACCAGGGCACCCCTGCGGAGATGGCCACCTACGAACGTCGCTACGGAGTCATGGTCGAAGGCGACGTCCACGACCGGCAGGACACCGAGATCACGCAAGCGGAGTTCGACCGGAGGTGGGCGGCGGCTCGCCAAGCTCTCTTCGGCCGCGGCTGATCAGCGGGAAACGAGGCGGGCGGAGAGGGCTGCGCCGCCGGCGGTGATCAGGTCGGCGAGGGTGAACATGACGCGCGAAGCGATGGCGAAGGCCGTCGCCTGGCCGACGGTGAGCCCCGACGCGGTGAGCACGGCGACCTGAGCGACCTCGCGGACACCGACCCCGCTGGGCAGGATGAACGCGAACGTCCCGACGGTCATCGCGACGGCCATCGCCCCGACGCACAGCACGAAACCGCTGAAGCCGGGCGTGCCGACCGAGTTCGCCAGCAGCCACAGGTGCACGCCCTGCAGCGCCCACGCCGCCGTCGACGAACCGAACACCTTCCCGATGACCGACCAGCTCAGCCGGTGGTCCAGCGGCGGGCGGCGCAGGATCCGCAGCACCAGCGAGGTACCCCAGGTCAGCACCTTCGGGTGCAGCATCGCGAGGCCGACCGGGATGAGCACGAACAGCCACATCGCGCGCGGGCTGTTGCTGAACACCGCGGGAGCCGCGAGCAGCGAGACGACCAGCGCGGAGACCACGCCGACGCCGAGCTGGATCAGGGAACCGGTGAAGATCCGTGCCCGAGCGAGCCCGGCTTTGCGGCCGAGTTCCATCTGCAGCAGGTACGCCCACACCGAACCCGGCACGTACTTGCCGAGCGAACCGACGAGGCAGATCTGCGCGCCCCGCGCGTAGCCGATCGGCTTGCCGAGGTCGTCGACCATGACCTGCCAGCCATAGGTCGACACCATGATCGCGGCGATCAGCGCCACCAGGCTCAGCGTGGAGGATTCCCAGGCGACGTCGGACAACGTCCGCCAGAATTCACCCCAATTGTCGACCAGGGTTTTCGCGGCGAAACCGACCACCGCGAGGATCGCGATCCAGCGGACGACGTCGAGGATCTTCGCCTTGGTGGATTTCGGCTGCTTTACCGCAACCGGAGACTCACCTTCCGGCATTTCGACCGTCGTCACTGAACCTCCTCGCTGAGACGTCTGTCGCCGCTGGTCAGGCTTGTACGGTGACCAAGCGGCTGAACTCGGTCAGCAGATCGTAGCCGTCCCAAATCGCGGAGAACGTCAGGGCCGATCCGAAGGGAACAACGCGGTCGACACCGCGGCCCGCCAATTCCGTCACGAATTCGGTCAATTCGTCCTTGGTGAAGCCGAATTGCCCGACGGTTTGATCTTTGCGGAGCACGATCGGCACCAGGTCGGAAAGCGTGTCGACCCGCGCGTTGGCGAACGTGCCGGCGCCGAGCCATTCGCGCGGCAGAACGGCCGGGTCGGCCAATTCGAGCGTCGCCAGTCCGTTGCCCTGGAATTCGATGCCGGTGACGAGACCGTCGGCGGCGGCACCGTACGCGGAAACCCGCTTCTGGACGGCCATCGCGGGCTCGGTGACGTGCTGTTTCGTCGCCAGCACCTCGGCGAGCAGCTTCCGGAACTCCTGCCCGGCTTCCCGGGCACCGGCCTCTTCGCCGACCCAGAACACCGCGCGCGGCGACGAGCAGGCGGCCTGGTCGAACCAGTACGAGTCGTTGTAGAAGCCTTCGGCCGCACCGCGCCGCTCGGCCTCGGACGCGTTCTGCCAGCCGCGAACCGACGCGACCGCGAACGACGACCGGTCCGGGAAGGTCAGGTCGCGGGCGTGCGGCGCCAGCGGGTACTTGCGCAGGGCAGCGACGGAGGTGTCGCCGCCCCAGATGACCCGCAGGTCCGCGGCGACCGACAGCGCGCCACTGATCGCGTCGCTGCGGTCGTAGGTGACCATGCGCTGCGTCGAGGTGATCGCGGCGGCGGTGTCGGGGTCCACTTCGGACAGTGCGGCGTTCAGCGCCTCCAGCACCGTCTCGGCGGCACCGGCCGAACGCGACGACACGCGGACGACGTTGTGGTTGCCCGCCAGCGCCGAAAGCGCCCACGAGTACACGAAGATCGTGTCGACGTTGGCCGGCGGCACGTGGAAGACCAGCCCGCGCGGGAAGCGAAGCGCGTCGCCGGAAGTCTCCAAAGTGGACAGTGTCTTCAGCGCCTTGGCGATCTCTCCCTTGCGCAGGAAGAAACCGAGGGACGCCAGTTCCGGGAACCGGCGCGCGGTCGCGGGCGCGAGGAGCTTGCGCGCGAACTTCGTCAGGAACTCGACGACACGCGGGTCGCCGACGCGAAGCCGTCCGCCGACGGGCTCGGCACGCAGCTCTTCGACCAACGAGGAGACCTCGATGCCGTCCGCGAGCGGGAAACGCTGGTTGAGGGTGGTCATGCCGCCGCTCCCTGGAAGGTGTCGGAGCAACCGCGGGCTTCGGCCTTGGGCAGCCTGCCCAGGACGGAGAAGTGCTTGCCCGGCCAGTCGCCGTCGTCGATTCCGTTGTAGACGCCCAGGTCTTCGGTGAGCAGGACGTGGCCCGGGTACGAATGCGGCAGCGTGCTGACGACCTCGATGACACCGGGCTCGCCGACGGGCTGCTCTTCCCAGGTTTCCGGGTTCCGGATCACGACGTCCGCGAAATCGGGGCAGTACAACGAGTTCCCGGACGGTCCTTCGAGGAACACCGTGCCGATCTGCTCGATCATCCCGTAGTAGTTGTGGATCTGGGTGAGGCCGGTGTCCTCTTTGAAGCGGCGGCGGAACTCGCTGTTGTCGACCGCGCGGTCGATCAGCTTCTTCCAGCCGCCGGAGTGGATCAGGACCCCGTTGGACAGATCCAGCTTGTGCTCGCGGGCCACTTCGTAGAGGTACTGCCACACCATGAAGGTGAAGCCGAAGATCAGGAACGGCTTGTCGCCGTAGGTCGCGAGGAACTGCTTGACGGCCTCGACGTCCGGCTCGTCGTTCTCGTCGAGCACGTAGGTGTGCTTGCGGCCGAAGTTGGCCATGCCCAGCACGCCCGCGCCGCGCGCGGAGAACGAGCGGCGGTTCTTGATGATGCCGATGGTGTCGACCATCAGCATCGGCAGCCGCTCACCGCCGAGGACCTCCTGCAGGGTCGCGCCGAGCTGCTTGGTCTGCGCGCCGGCGGCGGCCTTGTCCAGGTAGATCCGCGACGCGCCCGCGCCGGTGGTGCCCGACGACGTCAGCGTCTTGAAGACCTCGGACTCCGGGATGCTCCGGAGGTCGTGCGTCTTGAACATCCGCACCGGCAGCCAGGGCAGGTCCGCGATGGAGTCGAACTTCGCGTCCCGCTCGATGCCCAGCGACGCGAGGATGCGGTCGTAACCCTCGGAGTTCTCGCGGTGGTGCGCGGTCAGCTCGGCCAGCTGCGGAAGCAGGTGCTTCTCGCGCTCGGCTTGAGACAACGTAAAGACGCTCATACCTGGGCCTCCAGCGACCGGTAGTCGATCTTGCCGCTGGCGAGCAGCGGCACGGTGTCGATGGGGCGGACGTCGAACCCGCTGGTGTGCAGGTGCAGCCGCTCGGACAGCGCCTTCGACGCGTCCTTGCAGATATCTTTGTCGGCCCCTTCGGCGAACAGGACGACCTTGTCCCCGGCCGGGACGGCGGCCACGACGTCGATCCCCACCGAGGCAGAACGCACGGCGTGCTCGAGATCATCCAGGCTGACCCGGTTGCCGAAGATCTTGCCGATCCGCTTGAGGCGTCCGGTGATGTAGAGGAACCCGTCTTCGTCGAGGTAACCGAGGTCGCCGGTGGCCAGCACGCCACCCCATTCGTCGCCCGCGGCCAGCCCGGCCTCGTCGTCGGCGTAGCCCATCATCACGTTGGGCCCGCGGTAGACGACCTCGCCGACGATCTTCGGATGCTTGGTCTCGGAACCGTCCTCGCGCCGAATCGAGAACGAGCCGCCGGGCAGCGCGGGCCCGGCCGAACCGAGCTTCTCGGCGAGCCGTTCCGACGGCACGGTGGTCATCCGCGGCGCGGCCTCGGTCTGCCCGTACATGACGAACATCCGGCCGCCGACCTCGCGGATCTTGTCGTTGAACTGGGCGACGAGGTCGTCGCGGAGCTTGCCGCCCGCTTGGGTCAGCGTGCGCAGCGTCGGGTACTTCGCCGGGTCGAACTTGAGGCGCCGCAGCATTTCGTAGTGGTAGGGCACGCCGGCGAGCGACGTCACCTTGTGCTCGTTGACCGCGTCCCAGAACCCGCGCCCGAGCACCCCCGACGGCTCGATGACCACGGTCGCGCCGCGGACGAGGTGGGAGTTCAGCACGGACAGGCCGTAGCTGTAGTGCAGCGGCAGGCTGGTCGGCGCGACCTCGTGGCGGTCGATTCCGAGCACCTCGGCGATCGCGTCGGCGTTGGCGAAGACCGCGCCGCGAGAGAGCCGGACCAGCTTGGGATTGCCGGTGGACCCGCTGGTCGGCAGCAGCACGGCCAGGTGAGGATGCGGCTCGACACCCTCGGCGGACTTCCGGACCCAGTGCCTGTCGGAGACGCCGTAACCCTCGGGTGCGGGCGCGTCCGGCGCGGACAGCACGGCCGCCGGGCGGAAACGCTCGATGAGCCCCGCCAGGACGTCGGCGTCCAGCGCCGGGTCGATCAGCGCGATCGCCCGGCCCGCCTCGAACGCGCCGAGATAGTTCAGCACGCTGTCGAGGTCCACGGACATCCGCGCGAACAGCGCACCCGGCGGCAGCAGCGACAACGCGGCCCCCACGCGGGTGACCTCGGTGTCGAGTTCCTCGCCCGCGAGCGTCTTGCCGCTCGTGACGTCGATGAGTCGTGCACCCACACCCAAAAGGGTCATCAGAGAACTAATCCTCCATCGATACCCAGCACCTGCCCGGTGATGAACGAAGCGTCATCACTGACCAGGAACCGGATCGCGTTCGCCACGTCTTCGGGCGTTCCGAGCCGCCCGAGCGGGGTCTTGCCGATGTTCTCGGCCTTGGCGTCTTCGGTCAGCCCCGAGGTCAGGTCGGTTTCGATGACGCCGGGCGCCACCGCGTTGACCCGGATCCCGGACCGGCCGAGTTCCTTCGCGGCCGAACGCGCGATGTTCGCCACCGCCGCCTTCGAGGCCGCGTACACGGTCTGACCAGCGCTTCCGTGCTCGCCGACGATCGAAGCCAGCACCACGATGGCGCCGGTCTTCTTGCGCATCATCGCCCGGGCCGCGGCCTGGACGGTGTGCAGCGTGCCGGCGACGTTCGTGCTCAGCGTGGTGTCGACGAGCTCTTCGCGGATCATGCCGAGAAGAGCGTCTTCCATGATCCCGGCGTTGGCGACCACGATGTCGAGCTTGCCGTGCTCCTTGGCCACGCCGCGGACCAGCGTCGACACGGCCTTGGCGTCGGTGACGTCCAGGGCGAGCCCGCTCGCGGCACCCGCCGCGGCCGCCGCTTCCTTGGCCTTGGCCTCGTCGCGGCCGGTCAGCACCACGGTGGCGCCCGCGTCCGCGAGCGCCCGCGCGGTGGCCAGCCCGATACCCCGGGTACCGCCGGTGACCAGGGCGACTCGGCCTTCCAAGCTGCCTTCGAGCATCACTTGGACTGGAGGTCGGTCACCATGTCGACGGCGACCTTGAAGCTGGACATGTCGATCACCTGGTCGGTGTCGAATTCCACGTCGAACTCGTCCTCGATGGCCGCGACCAGCGCCATGTGACCCACCGAGTCCCAGGCCTCGATGTCGCGGTACTTCAGGTTTTCGACGTCGACCTCGCCATCGAGGTCCAGCGCCTCGACGAAGACCTCGCGCAGCTTGCCGGCGATTTCCGCCATTTGTGACTCCTAGTGCTCCTCGCGCGGACGGGCGTCCCACGCCTTCACCAAGGTAGAGAGGTCGCCGGGCAGCCGGTCGGCCAGCCCGTCCTCAGGGAGACCGCCCTTACCCTTCAGCCACGGTCCCAGTGCCTCGATGGTGGCGTCGTCCAGCCCTCGACGGGACAGCCCCACCGTATTGACGCCTGTCACCCGTGCGGGGTTGCCGACGGCGATGGTGAACGCGCCCACCTCCTTGCGGACCGCGGAGCTCATCCCGACCATCGCCCCGGGGCCGATGACGACCCGCTGGTGCAGGATCGCGCCCATGCCCAGGTTCGCCCCGGTCCAGATGTGGCAATGGCCACCGGTGATGACGTTCGAAGCGACCGTGACGGCGTCCTCGACGAGGCAGTCGTGCGCGATGTGGCTGCCGCGGAGGAAGTAGCCGCCGTCGCCAATGGTGGTCGTGCGCCAGGTGCCCTGGTGGACGCTGACGTACTCGCGGATGCGGTTTCCGCTGCCGATGACGACGCCGTGGCCGTCGTGATCCGGATCACCGTTCGGCGCGGATTCCCAGGCAGCGGGGTGCTCGCGGCCGCGATCCTCACCCGGGGTGCCGATGGTCACGTGCGGGCCGATCCAGTTGCCGTCACCGACGCGCGTGGGGCCCACGATGACCGTGAACGGTCCGATGACGTTGTCTTCACCGAGCTCGACACCCTCGCCGATGACTGCTGTCGGGTGGATGCGGTTCACCACGTGAGATCCGTTCGTTGCGGCTGGGAGACAGCCTGGGGTAATGGGCGCCTTGGCGCTCCCGGTAACGTGTGGCCCGCGCCAGAGAGGGCGGCCGGACGCAGAACCGGCGGCTCACTGTACCGGACGCACCACAACGCCAGACGCAAGCAATGCCCAGTCGAGAGAGACTTGCAGATGATCCCCATTACCGTGGTCGACGTCCGTGACGCGGAGGACCTCGTCGTCGAGGTGCTGCGATCCGGCGCCATCGCACAGGGACCGATGGTCAAGCGCTTCGAGGACGCGTTCGCGAGCGTATCCGGCACGAAGCACGCGATCGCCGTCAACAACGGCACCACCGCGCTGGTCGCCGCCCTCCAGGCGCTCGACCTGAAGCCGGGCGACGAGGTCATCACCTCGCCGTTCACCTTCGTGGCGACGCTGAACGCGATCCTGGAAGCCGGCGCGACCGTCCGGTTCGCCGACATCCGGCGCGACGACTTCGCGATCGACACCGACGCGGTCGCCGGCGCGATCACCGACCGCACCAAGGTCCTGATGCCGGTGCACCTCTACGGACAGACCGCGGACATGGGCAAGCTCGCGCCGCTGGCCGCCGAGCACGGCCTCAAGGTGATCGAGGACTCGGCGCAGGCCGTCGGGGCTTCGTTCGAGGGCAAGCCGGCCGGGTCCTTCGGGATCGGCTGCTTCTCCTTGTACGCCACCAAGAACATCACCACCGCCGAGGGCGGCGTCATCACCACGGATGACGACAAGCTGGCCGACGCGCTGCGCGTTCTGCGTAACCAGGGCATGCGCGCCCGCTACCAGTACGAGGTCGCCGGGCACAACTACCGGATGACCGACCTGCACGCCGCCGTCGGCATCCCGCAGCTGGAGAAGCTCGACCAGCTCACCGCTGCCCGCCAGGCCAACGCGAAGCGCCTTTCCGAGGGCCTCGCCGGCACGCCGGGTCTCGACCTCCCGCAGGTCCTGCCGGGCCGCGAGCACGTGTGGCACCAGTACACCGTGCTGGTCGGCCCGCACGCTTTCCTCTCGCGGGACGAGCTCGCCGCCGCGCTCACCGAGCGGGGCATCGGCAACGGGATCTACTACCCGAAGATCGTCTTCGACTACGACTGCTACCGGAACGACCCGCTGATCCCCGAGGCGAAGGTCTCGGACTTCCCCGTGGCCGCTTCCGTTGCCGCGCAGGCACTTTCGCTGCCGGTGCACCCGCACCTGACCGAGTCCGATCTGGACACCATCATCGAAACGGTTCGCGAGGTACTCGGCGTATGACCACGCACAAGATCGCCCTCATCGGCACCGGCAACATGGGCTCGCTGCACGCCCGTGTCCTCGCCGCGAACGAGCACGTCGACCTCGTCCGGGTGATCGACCCACGCGAAGAGGCCGGCCGCAAGGTCGCCGATAAGTACGAAACCCAGTGGACGCCCGAAATCGGCTCACTGTCCGATGTGGACGCCGTCGTGCTCGCTTCGGCCACCGAGGCGCATTACGAGCTGGCACAGGAGGTTCTGGGCCAGGGCAAGCCGATGCTGGTCGAGAAGCCGGTCTGCAACAGCCTCGAATTCTCCCAGGAGATCGTCGGGCTGTCGGCGAAGAAGGACGTCCCGCTGATGTGCGGGCTCCTGGAGCGCTACAACCCGGCCGTGATGACCGCGCGGGCGCTGGTCAACGAGCCCATCCACCTGATGGCCCGTCGCCACGGCCCGTACGCGCCGCGGATCAAGACCGGTGTGGCGTGGGACCTTCTGGTGCACGACGTCGACCTGGCGATCCAGTTCTTCGGCGGCGCGACCCCGGCGCGGGTCGCCTCCGGTGCCGGCTACTTCCACCCGAATTCGGTCGAGGGCGCCGAAGACACCATCGAGACGGTGCTGTCGTTCGAGTCCGGGCTCGCCACGGTTTCCGCGTCCCGCTTGGGGCAGCGCAAGGTCCGTTCGCTCTGGGTGTCCGAATTGGACCGCATGATCGAGATCGACCTGCTCCGCCGCGACGTCACCATCTACCGGCACATCTCGCACGACTCGGTCACCGAGGACGGCCTCGGCTACCGGCAGCAGACCGTCATCGAGATCCCGGAACTGGTCACCGCGCGCGAGCCCCTCGCGACCCAGCTGGACCGTTTCCTGGAGCTGCTCGAAGGCAAGATCGACGCCGACGCCGAGCGCGACCTGATCCTGCCGTCGCACGCCGTCGTCGACCAGGTGCTCACGCAGGCCGCTGCCTGACCCCTCCCCCTTCCGCGTTTAGTCCTCTGGTTGCGGTCCTTGCACACGCAAGTACCGCGACCAGAGGACTAATTGCGTTATTTGGTGAGGCGCTGGCCTTTGGCGTCGTAGGCGACGAGCGGGGTCAGGACGTCCGAGGACTCCACTTGGGCGTGGTCGAACCAGAAGATCACGACCGACGGGTCCTCACTCCAGGGGACGACGTTCGCCTCGACCGGCTTGCCGCGGACGGTGCTGGTGATCCGCACCGCCGGACCGGCGAAGTAGCCGAACACCGGGATGAAGTCGTTCCCGATGAGCTCGCCGCCGTCGGTGGCGTGGAAACCGAACGAACGATCCGAGACCCCGACCTCGTTGGTGGCCAGCAGCCCGTCGTAGGTGCCGTCGGCGTTGCGGTAGCCGACCTTCAGGCCGAACCGGATGCCCGGCAACGTCGGCTCGTCGATCGCGAACGCGTAGAGCACCATCTCCCGGTTGCCTTCACCCTTGACGCCGAGAGTGAGCACGTCGCCCAGCGGCGCCAACTGCGAGGGCGGTGGCGCGGTGGCGACCGTCGGGGCGGGCGACGACGGAGGCAACGAAGGCGACGAAGCGCTCGCCGCGGGCGGGAGCGGTGACTGCTGCTGCGAAGGTTCCCGCAGGGCGACCGCGCCGGCGATGACCAGCACCGTCACCGCGGCGGCCGCCACCCCGCCCACGCCGGTCGCGAGCCGGCGGCGACGGCGGATGCGCTTGCCCTTGGTCATGATCGCGCCGATGTCGGGCGCGGCGAACTCCTCGGCAGGCGTCTCCCGCAGTGCCGAGCGCAGCGTCTCGATGTCGGTCATCGTCCCAGTCCGCCGATCAGTTCCGTTCCGTCCTCCGCGGTGATCCGCAGCTTGGTCAGGGCGCGGGAGTTGGTGCTCTTCACGGTGCCCACCGAGACACCCAGCTCACCCGCCACATCGGCCTCCTTCAGGTCGAAGAAGTGCCGGAGCACGATGACGGCCCGCTCCCGGTCTGTGAGCGTACGCAACGCGTCAAGCAGCCATTTCCGCTGGACAACGGCACCGGCGAGGTCCGTGCCGCTCGGCCGCTCGGGGATCTCCTCGGTCGCGTTCTCGCGGATCGGGCGCCGCCAGCCGTCGATGATGTGGTTGACCAGGACCTGCCGCGCGTAGGCGTAGGCGTCCTTGCGGCGGACCCGCGACCAGGCCGCATACGTCTTGGCGAGCGCCGTCTGGGCGGCGTCCTCGGCCTGGTGCCTGTCGCTGGTCAGCAGGAAGGCGGCGTGCTGCAGACGGCTCGACGAGTTCCGGACGAACTCGACGAACTCGTCATCCCCGCGAGCCACCTGGAATCCCACATCCGTTTCGACGGTTGGTCGCCGGAAAGGTTGCCTCAACCTTTCCGGTCGCTCCCTCGTAGAAGTCTAGGAACGATCTTCGACTCCTGGGAGGAACACCAAATGGAATCACCCGTTCCCGCTACCGGCAAGGTCAAGGCCAGGACCCTGCTGGTGAGCGGCGGGATCCTGGTCGCCGGTGCCGCGCTCGTGCTCGCCGGCACGCTGACCGCGAACGCGACCCCCGCCCCGGCCGCACCGGTGGCGCCCGCCCCGGCCGCACCGGTCGAGGCCCCGGCCGCCGCTCCGGCCCGCTCGGTCGAGGAACCCGACAACACCCCGTGGGGCGACGTCATCGGCACCGGTGTCCGGGGGGACGCCGGTGAGCTGGTGTTCTACGGCGTCAAGGTCGACGTCGAGCAGCTTCCGGAGACCACGTTCGGCATCATGGCCGGGCACCGGTCTGCCGACGGCAAGGTGACCGCGGGAACCGTCGCCAACGAATTCAAGGGCTCCGACAAGGCGCCCGGATTCCACGCGGTGTCCGGCGGGTTGAACGGCATCCCGTCGTTCGGTTACTACGCCGGCCCGGCCGCGAAGATCACCGCGAAGATCAACGGCAAGACCGTCACCGCGCACCAGGCGGCGTGGAGCGTGGACCCGAAGATCGTCGTGTTCTGGTTCGACTCGGCCAACGATCCGGCCGGCCTGGCCGCTTTCGACGCCTCGGGCAAGAAGCTGCCCGCGGGCAACACCGGCGTCGGCCACGGCTGACGTTCCGTGAAGGCCTCCTTCCCTACCTTGAATCCAGCCTGCGCGCGTAGCGCGTCCGTTGAGGGCGGCGGCGGGGGCATGGATGGAGTAGGGAAGGAGGCCTTCACGTCAGTTCTTGCGCCGGATCAGGCGGAGCGCGGCGACCAGACCGGCGAGGACCACGGCGACCACGAGCAGGATCCAGACCCATCCCGGCAGCAGCTCGTCGACAGCGGGCTCTTGAGCCTGCGGAGCCGGCGTGGCACTGCTCACCGGAGCCGCCTGGGACGTCGGGGCCGCACTGCTGGAGGACAGCGGCGCGGGCGGGGCGACCGGCGCGCTCAGGTTGAACTTCACCGAGCCGCTCGCGGCGTGAGTGTCCTCGAACGTCACCTTGTAGCGCAGCGTGTACTCGCCCGCGGGCCCGACAGCCTGGACCGGCGCGGTGACGACGCTCCCCGCGACCTCCGCCCGCCCGATCGTCCACGAGGCGTTTTCGGGCCCGGTGATCTGGATCGGGTCGGCGGCGAGAGTGACCGGACCGGAGAAGATCAGCTTGATCTGCGTCGGCGGCGTCGCCAGCGAAGCACCCCTCGCCGGGTCACTGCTCTTCAGCTCCGAATGGGCCATTGCCGGGGCCGCGGCAATGGCCAGCGCCAACCCCACGACCAGCAACGACGCACCGAACCGCTTGAACCTCATCTGACACCCTCCACCCGGGAACTCCCCCGTCGAGCCTAGTAGTCGGAGGTGACGAACCGGTGATTCCGCGCCGTGGCCGGAATCGGCGAAAAGGCCGATTCAAAGTGAAGCGCTGTGATCAGGGGCGCCGCGTGGTCAGCGCGTCGAGATCGAACGACAGCGGGGCGCCGTCGAAGTCGAGGCTCACCTTGCCGGTGTGCTCGCCGAAATTCTCGTAATCACCGTCGACCAGACGATAGGTGATCATGCTCGCCGGATCGTCGAGGTCGACGATCCAGTAATGCTCGATCCCGACTTCGGCGTACTCGGAGAACTTGGTGACCCGGTCGGTGCGCACGGTGCCCTCGGAGAGGACCTCGATCACGAGCCGCACGTCCTCGGCAGATGCCCTGGCAGGGTTTTCATCGGCCACCACGGCGGAGATCACCAGCACATCGGGCACGCGGATCGTCAGTGGCGCGACGGTGATGACCATTTCGGCCTCTCCCATCGCGCTCATCTCCGGAGACGTCTGCTCGTCGAGCCAGTACGTCAGGCGATTGACCGCACGCTGGTGAAAGTACAACGGACGCGGCGACACGACGAGGACCCCTTCAACGACTTCGACCCGGTGCTCCGGGGTTTCCGGCATACCAGCCCAGTCGTCGAGGGTCAGGAGGCGGTGAGGCCACTGCACGACACTCATCGAACTCCTCCTTCACCGGTGATCGCCAGACCATCTTCCCATGGTTTCTTCGAAACGGTATCACTACACACCGTAGTGAACGGCCGCTCAGCGGAGTTGCCGCTACGCAAGTTTTCGCAGGTCGGATACATTGCGGAGATGAGAAGAACCTGGGGGTTCCTAGCCGTCGGCCTGCTCTTTTCGGTGACGGCCTGTTCGATCACGGTCACCGTTCCCGTCCGTTCGAGGGCGCCGGAGCCCTACCCGTACGAGACCACGGTCCCGTCGACCCCGCTGCCCGCCTCGCCGCCTTTGATCCTCGACGCGTGCCCGTTCCTCGCGGTCTCCGAGCTTGCCTGGTTCACCGGTCTCTCCGCCGAAAGCAAGCCCTTGGAGCAGGAGGCGCATGTGGGCGGGCCTACGGAAAAGCGGTACGGCTGCCTCTACGAAAGTGCCCAGCAGACGGCCGCCGCCGCGCCGCATCTGCAGATCGTCGTTCCGAAGGGCAGTACGACCAGCGTCGCGTTCGTGGACGCCACGGCGAAGGCGAACTGCCGCGAACCGATCACCGCCCTCGACGGTGTCGGCGACAAGACGGTCTACTGCGAGTCGGGCAAAGACCCGGCCAAGACGGTCCTGGTGGTCGGCAAGCTCAGTCGAGGAGAAGTCCGGCTCGCCGTTCTCGACATCGCCAAGACCCGGACCGAGTCCTACCAGGCGATCGCGAAGCTGCTCGCCGAACGCCTCTAGCTACTCCGTGAAGTCGCCTGCCGGGGCGCCCCAGGACGACGACGTCTCCCCGCGTTCCTCCGCCAGCGCCCGGCGGCGCGCGTTCTCGCCGCGCACTCGCTCCACTTCGGACTGGATGTACTCGTCGTCGTAGCGCTGGAACACCCGCGCCGGGTTGCCGGCGACCAGGGTGCGCGGCGGGACGTCCTTGGCCACCACGGAGTTCGGCTGCACGGTGGCGAAATCGCCGATCGTCACGCCGGCCATGATCACCACGAGGCCGCCGATGAAGCAGCCTTTGCCGATCTTCACCGGTTTGCGTTCGATGAGGTCGCTGCCGGAGTGGTTCTGCAGCGTCATGTTCGCGAGCCAGCTGGAATGCGTGAAGATCAGCGTGTTGAGGCCGATGCTGGTGTGCTCACCGATCTCCAGCCCGCCGCTCGCGTCGAGTGCGGCGCCTTCGCCGATCCAGCAGTGTTCGCCGATCTTCAGGTTCTCCGGGCTGATGATCTTGACCCGCTCGCGGACCCGCGTCGACTCGGGCAGTCCGTAGAACTTCGCGCGCTCGGCGTCGTTCATGTACTGCGAGACGAGTTCGGTCAGGATCTGCGGGCGCAGCCGGTTGCTGCGCTCGTCATCGAAGAACATCGGCCTCGGTCACCAGTTTGTCGAAGGTACGCAGGTGCTCGTCCGCGACGACGTCGAGGCCGAAGTTGGCCCGCACCATCGCGCTTTCGCGCTGTGCCACCAAAGCGCGCATCTGAGGGTCGTCGAGCAGTTCGATGACGGTGTTCGCCACCGCCTCGCTGTCGTCCGGCCGCACCAGCAGGATGTTCTCGCCGTTGCGCAGTTCGATGCCGGGGTAGTTGTCCTCGGTGACCGAAGCGATGGTCGCGGTGCCCGAGAGCATCGCCTCCAGCGATGCCGTGCCGCAGCCGCCGTTGAGGTCGTGCGTGACGATGTCGGCCGCGGCGAAGTACGCCGGCACGTCCGCCTTCGGCACCGCACCGGTGACGATGATGGCCTCGGCGACGCCCAGTTCTTGGGCCCGCTTCAGGAAGACGTCGTGGTAGACGCGGCCGACGACGAGCACCTTCAAGCCGGGGTGCTTGTCCAAAATGGACGGAAGCGCCTCGACGAGCGGGAGCCGGTTCCGCAGCGGGATCACGTGCCCGAGCGAGACGATCACCGGACCGTCCCCGAGACCGTGTTCCTCACGGACGTCCTTGGACAGAGGCTTTTCGAAGTTCCCGGTGTCGACGGCGATCGGGAAGTAGTCCGAGTTGTCGTCGCTGGTGCCGTAGCGCTCGACGCAGTAGTCCACCCCGAGCTTGTCGAGGATGACGTACCGCGGCTTGAGATAGCGCAGGATCGGGTTCACCAGAACCGTGTCCAGGAACCGGAAAACGCCGCCGTACAGCTTGTTGTCGCTGATCAGCAACGTGTGGATGGTCAGCAGCATCGGCAGTTTCCGCCGCCGCGCGTACAACCCGGCCAGCCACGACAGGTCGAAGAACTGCCCGTGCAGGTGGAGGGCGTCCGGTTTGAACTCGTCCAGCAGCTTCCACAGCCGCCGCCAGTTCCCCGGCCGCAGCGAGGCGAAGGTCATGTCGAAGTCGATCGACAGGCCCAGCTGCGGCATCTTCACCGCGGGCAGGCGGACGACGCGGTAGCCGTCCTTCGTCTCGTCGGCCGGGGCATCGCCGTAGGCCGCGGTGATCGCGAGCACCTCGTGCCCGCGCGCCGCGTACTGCTCGGCCAGGGACGCCGCCATGTGCGCGCTTCCGCCCACCCTCGGCGGGAAGAAGTTGTTGACGACGGCGATGCGCATGGCGCGGCTCTCCCCTGGCGCCATCACCACGCCGCCTCCGCGGAGACGAGTACGTCGGCGGGGCTCACTCCGAGGCCTTCACCAGTTCGTGCATGCCCTCTTCCACCGAGATTTTCGGCTCCCAGCCGAGGACCTCGTGGGCGCGGGTGATGTCCGCCGCGCGGCGGGAAACCAGCACGTCGCGCTCGTTGAACTGCGGCTCGACGTTGACGCCGACGGCGTCGATGAGGATCTTCGCCAGTGTCGCGATCGAGGTGTCGATCCCGGTGCCGATGTTGATCGGCACGTTGGCCTTCTCCGACGTCAGCGCCGAGACGACGGCGCGGGCGAGGTCGGTGACGTGCACGAAGTCCATCGACTGGTCGCCGCGGCCGTCGATGACCGGCGGCTGTCCGGCGCGCAGGCGCTGGATGAAGTGGTTGATCACCGACGTGTAGTAGGCCTCGATCTTCTGGCCGGGGCCGTACACGTTGAAGAACCGCAGGGCGTTCCAGGACAGGCCCTTGGTGCGCTCGTAGAAGCCGAGCATGTCCTCGCCGGCGCGCTTTGAGATGCAGTACGGCGTGAGCGGCTTGAGCTCGTCGTCCTCGTGCATCGGCAGCCGCTTCGGGTCGCCGTAGACGGACGCGGTCGAGGCGAACACGAGCCGCTCGACACCCTCGGCCGCAGCGGCGGCGAAGACGTTGTGGTTGCCGACCATGTTGATGTCGATGGACTCGTGCGGGTCCGCGACCGACTTGTTGATCGACACGGTGGCGAAGTGGATCACGTGGGTGCAGCCGCGCATGGCCTCACGCACGGCGCCGCCGTAGCGCACGTCCTGCTCGACGAGCTCGACCTTGCCGGTGGCGATGAACTCGTTCACCCGGGCACGGTCACCGCGCGTCATGTTGTCGAAGATGCGGACGGTGTAGCCGTCTTCGATCAGCATCGGGATGACGTGCGCGGCGATGAAACCGCCGCCCCCGGTGAAGAGGACCTTCTTGTCGGGCATTTCTCTCCTAGCTCGGCAGTGCGGCGCTGACGGTCCCGATGACCCGGTCGACCTGGGCCTCGGTGAGGTTGGCGTGCATCGGGATGGCGAGATGACGGGCGAAGAGGTCCGCCGAAACCGGCAAGGTCTGCTTCTTGCCGTAAATGGGCTGGAGGTGCGAGGCGTAGGTGCCGAAGTTGCACTGCACGCCCTGCTCGCGGATCCGGAGGGCGAGCGCGTCCCGGTCGATTTCCGGGGCGACGGTGAGGATGTAGGCCTGCCA
Organism: Amycolatopsis sp. lyj-112; assembly: GCF_046549055.1. Lineage (NCBI taxonomy): Bacteria > Bacillati > Actinomycetota > Actinomycetes > Pseudonocardiales > Pseudonocardiaceae > Amycolatopsis > Amycolatopsis sp. lyj-112. Next base: position 239,161 of record NZ_JAJPWS010000007.1, read on the forward strand.
CGGGTGCTCGCGGTCCGGGAGCTCCACCGGGACGTCCAGGCCGGGCAGGTTCTCGAAGACCTCGTGGTAGCGCTTGGCCACCGAACGGCGGGCCGAGAGCAGGTCCGGGAGCCGGTCCAGCTGGACGTTCATGATCGCGGCCTGCACGTCCGAGAGCCGGAAGTTGTAGCCCAGCTCGTGGAACTCCGGGATCGGCAGCGCGCCGGAACCCTCACGGGTGATGGCGGGCTCGATGCCGTAGGTGTGCAGCTTGCGTGCGTGCGCGATGAGGTCTTCGCGGTCCGAGACCAGCGCGCCGCCTTCGCCCGCGGTGATGCCCTTGCGGCCGTGGAAGGAGAACGCGGCCAGATCGGCGAGGCTGCCGGCGGGCCGGGTCTTGTAGGTCGCGCCCGCGGCGCAGGCGGCGTCCTCGAAGAGCCACAGCCCGTGCTTGTCGGCGATGGCGCGGTATTCGTCGAAGTCGCCCGGCTGGCCGGCGACGTCGACGGCGAGGATGCCGACGGTGCGCGGGGTGATCAGGGCTTCGATCGAGGCCGGGTCGGCGCTCCAGATGTCCGGGCGGATGTCCGCGAACACCGGGGTCGCGCCGGCCTGGAGCACGGCGTGGCCGGTGGCGGGGAAGGTGTAGTCGCCGACGATGATCTCGTCGCCCGGCTTCACGCCGAGAACACGCAGCCCGAGGAAGAGTGCGGATCCACAGTTGCTGGTGGTCAGGGCATGCGCGGTACCGACGGTCTTCGCGAAGCGCTCTTCGAAACGGCGGCAAGCGGGGCCGGCACCGGCCAGCCAGCCGGACCGGAAGACTTCCGCCACCGCGGCGAGCTCCTCGTCGCCGACGGTCGGCTGACCGAGGACGACAGGTTCCTGGCTCTCAGACATCTCTCTCCCGTTGCGTGGGGACGCGCCGAAGTGTATAGACGCCCGTCCGCCGCGCTCGGGCGGGCTGGATCCGCCCAGGTCAACCACCACCCACGCGCGGACGCCCTAGTCTTGCCCCATGCGATTCGGCGTTCTGGGGGCGACGGCGGTGCGTCGCGAAGACGGCACCACCGTCCCGGTCGGCGGGCCCAGGGTCCGGACGTTGCTCGCGTTGCTGGCGCTGGAGGCCGGCCGGGTCGTCCCGGCCGAGCGGCTCATCGACGGTCTTTACGGCGAGCGGCCCCCGGAAGGTGTGGCGAACGCGCTGCAGTCGCAGGTCTCGCGGCTGCGGGCCGCGCTGAAGGATCTCGCGCCCGTCGAGTTCAGCCCGGCGGGGTACCGGCTGGCCGTGGAGCCCGACGACGTCGACGTGCACCGGTTCGAGCGGCTCGCGGCCGAGGGGCGCCGCACCCTCGCGGCCGGGGACGCCACCCACGCGGCCGGTCTGCTCAGCGAAGCACTCGGGCTCTGGCGGGGTCCGGCGTTCGCGGACATCACCGACGCGCCGTTCCGGGACCCGCAGGTCACCCGGCTGAACGAACTCAGGACGTCGGCGCTCGAAGACCACGCCGAGGCGGAACTCGAGCTCGGACGGCACGAGGACGTGCTCACCGCCCTGCGCGAGATCGTGGCCGGGCAGCCGCTGCGGGAACGGCCGCGGGCGTTGCTGATCCGCGCGCTGCACCAGGGCGGCCGCCACGCCGACGCGCTCACCGCGTTCGAGGACGCCCGCCGCGTCCTCGCCGAGGAACTCGGCACGGATCCGGGTCCGGAACTCGCCGCCGCGCACCTGGCCGTGCTGCGTGGCGAGACGCCGCCTCCGCCCAAGACCGCGGCGGTGTCGTTGCCCGCGCAGCTGACCAGTTTCATCGGGCGCGAAGGCGACCTCCGGCACGTACTCGACCAGCTCGACCGCTCCCGGCTGGTGACGCTGACCGGCCCCGGCGGGACGGGCAAGACCCGGCTGGCCGTCGAGGCGGCGGCCGGGTCGGACCTTCCCGCGGTGTTCGTCGAACTCGCGCCCTACACCGGGGATCCCGACGTCGCCCAGGCCGTGCTGACCGCGCTCGGCCTGCGCACGACGCCGCTCGGCGCGGCGACCGCCCGCGTCGAGAACGAGCCCGTGGAGCGGCTGATCGACGCCTTGGCCGACCGGGCGGTGCTGCTGGTGCTCGACAACTGCGAGCACCTCGTCGACGCCGCCGCGAAACTCGCCGCCCGGCTGCTCGGCTCGTCCGCGGCGCTGCGTGTGCTCGCCACCAGCCGCGAACCGCTCGGCATCACCGGCGAGATCGTCTCCCCCGTGTCGCGGCTCGCCGTGCCGCCGCCGGGGACCTCACCGGACCGGTCGCTGGAGTTCGCCGCCGTGCGGCTGTTCGCCGATCGCGCGCGGGCCAACGACCCGGGGTTCGCCGTCGACGACGCCACCGCCGGCGACGTCCAGCGGATCTGCGCCGCGCTCGACGGGCTGCCGCTGGCGATCGAACTCGCCGCCGCCCGGGTCCGGACGCTGCCGGTCGGCGAGATCGCGACCAGGCTGGACGACCGCTTCCGGCTGCTTTCCCGCGGCAGCCGGAGCGCGGAGACCCGGCACCGCACGCTGCGGGGCGTCGTCGAGTGGAGCTGGGACCTGCTCGACGAGGACGAGCGGCGGCTCGGCAGGCGGCTGACCGTGTTCGCGGGCGGCACCACCCTGGCCGACGCCGAAGTGCTCTGCGACGTACCGGACACCGCCGACCTGCTTCCGTCCCTTGTGGACAGATCGCTGGTGGAACGCTCCGGCGACCGGTACCGGATGCTCGAAACCATCCGGGCCTTCTTCGCCGAAAAGCTCGCCGAAGCCGGCGAGACCGACCGGTTGAGGAGGAGGCACGCCGAGCACTTCGTCAAGCTCACCGAAAAGGCCGACCCGCTGCTGCGCACCGGCGTCCAGCTGATCTGGCTCGACCGCCTGGACGCCGTCTACGACGACCTTCTGGCCGCGTTGCGCTGGGCGGCCGAGGCCGACGTGCGGATCGCGCTGCGGCTGGTGTCCTCACTGGTGACGTACTGGTGGATGCGCGGGCGCCGGTTCGAAGGCGCGACGCTGAGTCTCGAAGTGATCAAACGGCTCGATCCGCGACCGCCGGACGGGCTCGAAGAGGAGTACCAGCTCTGCGTGCTCAGTGCCGCCTCCGGAGTGCACGGCCATGAAGCCCTCGACCGGCACTTCCCGGCCGTGGACAACCTCACGCTGAACATGGTGCGAGCGCCGCGGAACCCGGCGCTGCTGCTGCTGTTGGGCGTCGTGACCGGCCCGCCCGGTGACGACGCCGACCTGATCAAGCGCAGCGAGGCGTTGCTGGCCCACAGCGACGCGTGGAGCCTGGCGCTCGCACCGACCGGCTACGGGCTCCGCGCGCTGATGCGAGGCGATCTCGAAGAGGCGGAAAGCTATCTGCGCACGGGGGTGGCGGCGTTTCGGAAGCTCGGGGAACGCTGGGGCCTCTCGATGGCGCTGGACCATCTTTCGCAGATCCTGATCTGGACGAACCGGCATGCCGAAGCGCTCGGAACGATGGACGAGGCGCTCGTGCTGATGCGGGAGCTCGGCGCGGCCGACGACAACTCGGATCTGCTCTGCCGACGCGGGGGCGGCAAGCTGCTCCAGGGCGACGCCGCCGGGGCGAGGGCGGATTTCGAACTCGCCATCGAGATCGCGCGCCGCGCCGGGATGCCGGAAAGCCGGGCGGCCGGGTACATCGGGCTCGCGTTCCTCGCCCGGCACGAAGGCGACCTCGCGGCCGCCCGCGCGCTGAGCGAACTCGCGCTTTCGGAATGCCCCGGCGGTTCGTTCGCCTCGGAGGGAGTCCGTGCGGGCGCCCAGATCTCGCTCGGCTGGGTCTCGGCCGCCGAGGGCGACGCCGACGAAGCCGAAGAACTGCACCGGCAGGCGCTCACGTCGGCGGGCCGGTGGAACGACAGCACCACCGTGGCCTGCGCCGTCGAGGGCCTCGCCGGTGTCGCGCTGCTGCGGAACGACCCCGAGCAGGCGGCCGTCCTGATCGGCGCGGCGGTGACCGTGCGGGGCACCCCGTTCGCCGCCGACCTGGACTCCGCCCTGCTCCGCGCGAACGTGCGGGAGCTGCTCGGTGACGACTTCGACCTGGCCTACCGCCAAGGGCTCGCCCTGCGCGGCGCCGCTCAACTGGCCCGGTTCTGAACGGAGCTCAGCTGGATCCCCCTCGGCGCGAACCGGCCGACCGCGTCCCCGAGGAGCCGTGAGTCCAGTTCGCTGTCCTGCACGGCGACGAACAGCGGCGCCGCGCCGGCCGGGATCACGCCCAGCCGGGTCATCCCGGGGCCGACCGGGTCGATGGTGAGCCGGGTGGCGTCGCGCCACGGCACGACCGTCCGCTCGACCCGGACGCCCACCGCGTCGAGTTCGAAGAGCACCCACTGCTGGTCGTGCAGCGACTTCACGTAGGCGATGGCGCCGCAGCCGCAGGCGATCAGGACGATGCGTAGCGCACCGGGCGCCTCGATCGTGCCGAGCAAGGCGGCGACCGCGAAGAAGGCTACGAGGAGCCCTGTCAGCTTCGCGGCGCCGACCAGTCCGGCGTTCGGCTTGTGCACCCGGAACCGCACGTTGCGCATCAGCTGTTTGGTGAGGACGCCGCCACCGACGGCGACGGCCAAGGCGATCATCGTCACTACCAGCGAGACCGGGGAGAAGTCCACGAGGACGTTGTAGCCCGCGATCAGCGCGACGAACCCGCCGACGACGGTCAGGGCCAGCGCGAGTTTGCCCTTGCGCACATCCCGTTCGCGGCGTTCGAGCGCGGCCTGGTCAGGGGCGGCGATAAAACCGTCGTAGCCGCTGTCGATGTTCCTCATCGGGCGTCACGCTGCGTTTCGGCGGCGGCGCGGCGCTCACGCTGACGGCGGTCGAGGACGTAGAGCACGGTTCCGGCGACGGCGCTCAACGCGGCGTAGAACAGGTCCTGCAGGCCGTCCTCCGGGTAGCCGGTGGAGAACTCGGTCATCGCGAGCGCGATGAAGAGAACGGTGAAGACGCCCCCCGCGATGATGTACACCTTGTTGCTCAGCATGGAATCCCTCGCTTCGTCGTTCCTGTGATGAGAGAACTTTCGCGCGGGGCACATGACATTCCGATGACACGGAAATCCTGTCAGCGGACCGTGCGCGGGCGGTCAGCGACGGCGGCCACGCTCCCGGCCATGACCTACATCGCGGGCTCTCCCGAAGACTTCCTCGCCGTGCGGCACCTGACCCTGCGCGGCTCCCAGACCGAGATCGGCCAGGCTCTCGGCGCCGAGATGAAGGCGCGCACGTCCTGGTCGCCGCCGCCGATCGACCCGCTCGTGGCCAGGGCGCGCCGGATCTGGTTCGACCGGAACTGGCCGCAGTACGCCGCGCGCACGGCCGGGTTCGCCGAGGCGTACGGGCTGCCCGCCGACGCGGCGGTCGCGTTCGACAACGCCACCGCGCTGCCCCCCGGGTCGGGCTGCTCGGCGCTGTGGACGGGCAGCACGCTCGGCCGGAACTACGACTTCTTCACCTTGAGCGACACCCAGCTCGGCGCGGTGCTGGCCGGTGTGGAACCGGTCGCCGACGGGACGGCGCCGATGGCGTCGCGGCCCTACGTCCTGAGCACGATCCCCGACGACGGCATCGCCTCGACGTCGCTCACCATGTCCACAGTGGACGGTGCGATGGAGGGCGTCAACGAGGCCGGGCTGGTCTTCGCGCTGCTGATGGCCGACATCGAAGCCGCCACGATGCTGGACCACGACCCCGGTCCGCAGGCAGGACTTTCGGTACCTCAGGTCGGCCGCTACCTGCTCGACACGTGCGAAACCGTCGAGGAGGCCAAGGAAGCACTGATGCTCGCCAAGCAGTACACGCACGGCGCGCCCTGCCACTACATCGTCGCCGACGCCTCCGGCAAGGGCTTCGTCTACGAGCGCGGCGCGCACGACATCGAGTACTTCGTCGAGGTCGCGGACGGGCCGCTGTGCGTCACGAACCACCTGCTGCACCGGCATCCGGACCTCGACGCGCTGCCGGAGGACACCCCGGACACCATGCTGACCTACCAGCGGCTGCGCACCATCACCAAGGAAGCGGACGCCGGCCCGCGCGAGGCGCTCGACGCGGTGTCCGTCGCGATCGAGCCGGGCGCGCCGTGGCGGACGTTGTGGCGCAGCGTCTTCGACCCGGCGGCCCGCACCATGAGCACCCGGTTCTACCTCGGCGACGGCGACAACGGCACCGCCCGTCACTCGCCGGAACTCACCTTCGGCGTGTCGAGGTGAACATCAGCAAGAGCCGCAAGATCGGCACGCTCGCGGTCTGCGTGCTGGCTCAGCTGCTGATCGCGATCGACCTGACCGTGCTGCACCTGGTGCTGCCGTCGCTGTCGGAAGAGATGCGCCCGTCGACCACGGAAATGCTGTGGATCGCCGACGCGTACGGCTTCGCGCTCGCCGGGCTGCTCATCACGATGGGCAATATCGGCGACCGCGTCGGGCGGAAGAAACTGCTGCTGATCGGGGCGTCGCTGTTCGGCGTCGCGTCGGTGATCACGGCGTACGCGCCGACGGCGGAACTCCTGATCGTCGCCCGCGTGCTGCTCGGGATCGCCGCCGCGACGCTGATGCCCTCGACGCTTTCGATCGTGCGGAACGTGTTCACCGGCAAGGAACGCGCGGCGGCGATCGGCATTTCGAGCGGGCTGACGATCCTCGGTTTCGGGATGGGACCGCTCGTCGGCGGCGTGCTGCTCGACCACTTCTGGTGGGGTTCGGTGTTCCTGGTCAACGTGCCGGTGGTGGTGATCATGGTGATCGCCGGCGCACTGATCCTCCCCGAGTCGAAGAACCCTTCGCCCGGCCGGATCGACGTGCTCAGCGTGCTGCTGTCGATCATCGGCATGGTCGGGATCGTCTACACGATCAAGGAAATCGCCTACAAGGGCTGGGGCCACTGGGACATCGCCGTCGCCGGGGTACTCGGGCTCGGCTGCCTGCTGACGTTCCTGCTGCGGCAGCCGCGACTGGCCGAACCGCTGATGGATCTGAAGCTGTTCGCGCAACGGGCGTTCTCGGCGACCATCGGCACCACCATCCTGGCGATGTTCGCGCAGCTCGCGGTCTCCGTGATGTTCGCGCAGTACCTGCAACTGGTCATCGGCTGGTCGCCACTGAAGGCCGGGCTCGCCGGGCTGCCGGGGATGGGCGCCGCGATCATCGGCGGCGTGTGCACGCCGTTGCTGATCAAGGCCTTCGGCCGGGCGGTCACCATCGCGACGGGATGTGGCCTGTCGGCGGTCGGCTTCGCGCTGTACTCCGGCATCGGGGTCACGATCGTCTACACGGATCTGCTGGCCGCGATGATCGTCTTCGGCTTCGGCCTGGCGCTGATCCTCGCTGTCGCGACGGACACCGTGCTCGGCGTGGTGCCGAAGGCCCGGGCCGGTGCGGCGTCGGCGATCTCCGAGACCGCGACCGAACTCGGCGGGGCACTGGGGATCGCGATCCTCGGCAGCGTGCTCGGCGCGCTCTACCGGAACGACCTCGTCGTCCCGGCCGGGGTGCCGCCCGAAGCGGCCGGGGCGATCGCGGACACGCTCGGCGGCGCGGTCCAGGTCGCGGCGCAGCTACCGCCGGAGCAGGGCGCGGTGATCCTGACCAACGCGAAACTGGCGTTCGTCGACGGGCTGCAGCTGACGATGCTGTGCTCGTCGGGCCTGATGGCGCTCCTGGCCATCAGCGCGCTCTTCACCTTGCGCGGGGTCCCGAAGATCCTCGAAGACACACCCACCCCCACCCCCGTCCACGCGGGGTGAGCATTGTCCGTGAAGGCCACCTTGAGGGACTCAGAGTCCCTCAAGGTGGCCTTCACGGACTTCAGGCGGGTTTGGGGCCGGCTAGGGGGACGGCGTGTTTGTCGCCGGACCGGACCATGGCCAGCAGGGGTTTCGCGGCCACGGAGAGCAAGCGGGCCGCGAAGGTGCGGCCGTTGCGGCGGGCGATGTCCGGGCCGAAGGCGTCCATCAGCGCGACGAGCCCGGGCAGCGGCCGCACGAACAACGTCGCTTCGGCGATGAGCCCGTCCTCGTTGAGCTTCAGCACCGTCGCCTCTTCGATCTTCTCGTCGCCGATCCGCGCGGTGTAGACGATGACCCGCGTCGTCTCGTCGCCGGTGTCGGTGTGGAACCGGACGTCGCGCAGGTGCGAGTACGCGACTTCCAGCAACGGTCCCAGTTCCGCGTGCCCGGTGAACCGGACGCGGTCGGTCAGCGGCGAACGCACCACGGCGTCCGGCGCGAAAGCGCTCAGCGCCAAGGCGACATCGCTCGTCTCGGCGGCACGGCGGTACCGCTCGGTGGTTTCCACGTTCATTCGTTCTCCTCCTGAAACAGGGCTCCCAGACCGCGCCACAACAGGTCCGCGGTGAGCGCGACGACCTGCTCCCGGGGAATGTCGCGGTTGCTCCACCACCAGGTGGCGATGGCGTTCAGCGCACTTTTCGCCGCTTCGGCGAGCGCCTCGTTCGCGCGTTCGCGCGGCAGGTCGGCGGTCAGCGCCAGCCCCGGGACCCGCGCGAACACCTCGGTCAGCTGACCGGTGGCCCTGGCCTGCCCGCGCCGGTGCGTTTCGGCGACGGCGGGATCCGACGGCGTTTCGGCGAAGATCATCCGCCAGCCGCGTTCGTTCGTCTCCATCCAGGCGAAGATCGCCGCCACGCGGCTGCGCAGCAGTTCCTCGACGCTGCCCGACGTCGGCAGCCCTTCCCAGCCCGCCAGCAGACTGTCCACTTCGGACTCCAGCAGCCCGGCGTACAGCCGCGCCTTGGACGGGAAGTGGTCGTAGAGCACGGGAGTGCTGATCCCGGCCGCCGTCGCGACCTCGCGCATTCCCGCCGCGTCGTACCCGGAGGCGGCGAACACCCGCGCCGCCGCGGACAGGATCCGCTCCCGCCGCTCATCCCTGCTTAACCGAGGACCTGGGCTCAACCTCTTACCTGACATTGGTTAGGTACGCTACCACCGAACCTGACAGCTGTCAGGTAGCGCTCCGGGTAACCTGGTCGATCGTGCGTACAGTCGTAGTCATCGGGGGCGGAATCGTCGGTCTCGCCGTGGCCTGGGAGCTGACCAGGCGAGGCCTGGACGTCACGGTGCTCGAAAAGGAGGACCGCTGGGCGGCCCACCAGACCGGGCACAACTCGAACGTCGTGCACGCGGGGCTCTACTACAAGCCGGGTTCCTTCAAGGCCAGGATGTCCACCGCGGGCAACCGGTCCATTGTGGACTTCGCGCGGCAGTACGGGGTGCCGGTGCAGGTCTGCGGCAAACTCGTCGTCGCCACCTCCGAAGCCGAACTCCCCGCGCTGAAGGTGCTCGCCGAACGGGCCGAAGCCAACGGCGTCCCGGCGAAGCTGATCACCCCGGCCGAGGCCCGCGAGTACGAACCCGAGGTCTCGTGCGTGGCCGCGCTGCGCGTCGAGTCCACCGGCATCATCGATTTCCCCGCCGTCTGCACCGCGCTCGTCCGCCTGCTCGACGAATCCGACGCCGACCTGCGCCTGGGCACCCCGGCGCTCGGTATCCGCGCGGGCCGCAACGGCGGCGTCGAGGTGGCGACCGGCGACGACGTGATCCACGCGGACGCGCTCGTCAACTGCGCGGGCCTGCACGCGGACCGCGTCGCGCGCCTCGCCGGGCTCACCCCCGGCGCGCGGATCGTGCCGTTCCGCGGCGAGTACTACGAACTGAAGCCCGAACGCCGCCATCTGGTGCGCGGCCTGATCTACCCGGTCCCCGACGCGTCGCTGCCGTTCCTCGGCGTGCACCTGACCCGGATGCTCGACGGCAGCGTGCACGCCGGCCCCAACGCGGTGCTCGCGCTGCGCCGCGAGGGCTACACCTGGCGCGACGTCTCCGCGAAGGACCTCGCCGAAGTGGCCCGGTTCCCCGGCGTCTGGCGGCTGGCGCGCAAATACGCCTACCCGACCGGGCTCGACGAAGTCCGCCGCTCGTTCTCGCGCCGCCGCTTCGCCGAAAGCCTCGCCCGCCTCGTCCCCGCCGTCACCGAGGACGACATCGTGCGCCACGGCTCCGGTGTCCGGGCGCAGGCGCTGCGCCCGGACGGCGCACTCGTCGACGACTTCCTCATCGAGACCGCGCGCGACCAGGTGCACGTCCTCAACGCGCCCTCGCCGGCGGCGACCAGCGCGCTGGAGATCGCCAAGTACATCGCCGACGAGGTCGCCGCCTAGCGCTTAGGCCGTCGGCAGGTTCGCGTTCATCAGCGGGACGGCCGCCTTGATCACGTCACACGCCTTCGCGGGATCGTCGAGGTTGCCCGCGATGATCGCCACGGTCGAGGTCTCGGTCATCGCGAGTCCCGCCGCGCACACCTTTTCGCCCGGCCTCGTGTAGAGCTTCCACTTACGGTCGCCCGAATCGAAGTCCGCCGGTTCGCCCTGCGAGGTCAGAATGGGGACGTCGGCGATGGCCTTCGCCGGGTAGAACCACAGGTCGAACGCCTTTTCGCCCTTCTCCCCGTCGGTGTCGCCCCATTCGCAGCCGACCACGTTCGGGTCGGACGACGACTTCATGGGCTCGCCGGTGGGACCCAGCCGCAACGTGGCCGTCTGGTCGGCCTTGAGCATCGTGCACGGGTCGGTGTTCACCAGCGGCCCGCCCGCCTCCGGCGGCTTCTGCCCCGGCGGCGGGGTGAGCTTCGGGTCCTTTTCCCCGCCGGGCAGCTTCGCCGCCACGGCCGGGGCCGCCGCCTTGGCCAGGTCGCACGCGTTGGCCTCGGTGTGGTCCGGGCTGTCGCTGGTGACCTCGACGAACGAATCCGGGCTGATCTCCGTGGTCAGCGAGCAGTAGTTCGGGCCGAGGATGGTGGCGTACCGCGTCCAGGTGAAGCCGCCGATACCGAACTTCTCACCCGGGTTGGCGCCGTTCATGTAGTCGTTCAAGGACAGGTCCTTGCTCAACGACACCTCGAGGCTCGACGCCTTGGGCGCGTCGTCCAGTTCCGTGAACCGGCAGACCGCGGGAACCTTCTGTTCCTTCCGCGCCGGCCGCTCCTTGCCCGGGTACTGGACGCCCAAGGCCCCCGCGTCCTCCTGGGTGATCAGCGCGCACGGGTCGGCCTTCGTGATCACCGGTCCCTGCCCCGGCACCGGCGAGGCCGAACCACCGACCGTCGACGTGCAGCCGCCGAGCGCCAGCACCGTCAGTCCGGCCGCGACCGAAATCCGAAACCCCATGCGTCCCCTCCTCATCGGCTCGAACCTCACTTCGATGTGGGCTCGAGCACCTCGGTTCCGCCGAGGAAGGGACGAAGCGCTTCGGGGACCCGGACCGAGCCGTCTTCGAGCTGGTGGTTCTCCAGGATCGCGACGATCCACCGGGTGGTGGCGAGCGTTCCGTTCAGCGTGGCGACGGTCTGCGGGCGGCCGTCGTCGTCGCGGTAGCGGATGCCGAGGCGGCGGGCCTGGAACGTCGTGCAGTTCGATGTCGAGGTCAGCTCGCGGTAGGCCTCCTGCGACGGCACCCACGCCTCGCAGTCGAACTTCCGGTACGCGGAGGTGCCGAGGTCGCCGGTGGCGGTGTCGATCACCCGGTACGGGACCTCGATCTTGGCGAGCATCTGCTCTTCCCAGTCCAGCAGGCGCGCGTGCTCGGCCTCGGCGTCCTCGGGACGCGTGTAGACGAACATCTCGACCTTGTCGAACTGGTGGACGCGGATGATGCCGCGGGTGTCCTTGCCGTACGAACCGGCCTCGCGGCGGTAGCAGGACGACCAGCCCGCGTAGCGCTTCGGGCCCTTGCCCAGGTCCAGGATCTCGTCGGCGTGGTAGCCGGCGAGCGGGACCTCGGACGTGCCGACGAGGTACAGGTCGTCGTCGCGCAGGCGGTAGACCTCCGACGAGTGCGCGCCGAGGAAACCGGTGCCCGCCATGATCTCCGGCCGCACCAGGGTCGGCGTGATCATCGGGGTGAAGCCGTTCGCGGTCGCCTGCGCGATGGCCATGTTCAGCAGGCCGAGCTGCAGCTGAGCGCCGATTCCGGTGAGGAAGTAGAACCGCGAGCCCGAGACCTTCGCGCCACGCTCCATGTCGAGCGCGCCGAGGCCCTCGCACAGTTCGAGGTGGTCCTTCGGCTTGAAGTCGAACTTCACCGGCTCACCGACGTGCTTGAGCACGACATAGTCGTCCTCGCCGCCTTCGGGCGCGTCGGGGTGGACCAGGTTCGGCACCAGACGGTGCAGCTGCTCGAACTCCTCCGACGCCTCGGTCTGCTCGACCTCGGCGGCCTTCACCTGGGCGGCGAGGTCCTTCCCCTTGGCGAGCAGCGCGGCCCGTTCGTCGCCCTGCGCCTTCGGGACGAGCTTGCCCAGCGACTTCTGCTCGGCGCGCAGCGTGTTGGCGGCGGCGATCGAAGACCGGCGGCGGGAGTCGAGAGAGAGCAGCTTGTCGACCGCTCCTTCGTCCTCGCCACGGGCGCGCTGCGAAGCGCGCACAACGTCCGGGTCATCGCGCAGAGTCCTGGGGTCAATCACGGAGAGAAGGGTAGTCCCCGGACTTCGCGCACTTCGAGGCAGTTTCCCCGTAACTCCCGCGTACACACTGTGCGGGCCCGCGCGGAGAACCCGACAGTCTGATCGTTGTCGCCCGTTTCGGGCCGTCCCCATACTGAGATCTCCCTGCTGCGGACGGAGAAACCCGATGACCGATGCGGAGCTGCTGGCGCGGCACAAGGCGGTACTCCCGTCGTGGCTGGCGCTGTACTACGACGAGCCGATCGAGATCGTGCACGCGCAGGACCGCCGGGTCATCGACTCGACCGGGCGCAGCTACCTCGACTTCTTCGCGGGCATCCTGACGAACTCGATGGGCTACGACGTCTCGGCGATCAGCGACGCCGTGCGCAAGCAACTCGACACGGGAATCCTGCACACCTCGACGCTGTACCTGATCCGCTCGCAGGTCGAACTGGCCGAGCGCATCGCGAAGCTCTCCGGCATCCCGGACGCGAAGGTGTTCTTCACCAACTCCGGGACCGAGGCCAACGACACCGCGCTGATGCTGGCCACCCAGTACCGGCGCAGCAACCAGGTGCTGGCGATGCGGAACTCGTATCACGGGCGGTCGTTCGCGACGGTCGGCATCACCGGCAACCGCGGCTGGTCGGCGTCGTCGCTCAGCCCGGTGAAGGTGAGCTACGTCCACGGCGGCTACCGCTACCGGAGCCCGTTCCGGGAGCTTTCGGATTCGGCGTACATCGACGCGTGCGTCGCGGACCTGGTCGACGTCCTCGAGACGGGCACTTCGGGCGACGTCGCCTGCATGATCGCCGAGCCGATCCAGGGCGTCGGTGGGTTCAGCTCACCGCCGGACGGCCTGTTCAAGGCGATGAAGGAGGTCCTCGACCAGTACGGGATCTTGTTCATCTCCGACGAGGTCCAGACCGGCTGGGGCCGGACCGGGGAACACTATTGGGGCATCCAGGCGCACGACGTCGTCCCCGACGCGATGACCTTCGCGAAGGGCCTCGGCAACGGTCTCGCCATCGGCGGTCTCGTGGCCCGCGGCGACCTCGTCGACTGCCTCACCGCGAACTCGATCTCGACCTTCGGCGGCAACCCGGTCGCGATGGCGGGCGCGACCGCGGTACTCGACCACATCGCCGACCAAGACCTGCAGGCCAACGCGCTCGCGCGGGGCAACGAACTGCTCGCCGGCCTGCGCGCTTCGGGGCATCCGCTGATCGGCGACGTCCGCGGCAAGGGCCTGATGATCGGCGTCGAACTGGTGAAACCGGGCGGCATGGAGCCCGACCCGCAGGCCGCCACGCGGATGATGGAGGAGACCAAGGCGCGCGGGCTGCTGATCGGCAAGGGCGGGCTGCACGGCAACGTCCTGCGGATCGCGCCGCCGATGACGCTCACCGCCGACGAGGCCGCCGAAGGCCTCGGGATCATCACCGACGCCCTGGGTGCCCTCTCCTGACGAACGCTATGAACGAGTCTTTCCTTGCGAATTTTGCAAGGAAAGACTCGTTCATAGCACTCAGGACTTGACGAAACGGGCGATGACGTCGCCCAGCCGGCCGCCGGCGTCCTCCTGGAGGAAGTGACCGGCGCCGGTGATCGTCGGATGCTCCAGCTCACGGGCACCGCGCATCGAGCCCCGCAGTTCGAGGCCCCACGGCGCGGTGATCGGGTCGCCGTCGGAGAACGAGACGAGGAAGGGCTTGTCCAGTTCGGCCAGCACCTTCAGCGCGGCCCGGTTGGCGGGCGTGGCCGGGTCCTCCGGGGTGACGGGCACCAGCGACGGCATCGCCCGTGGCCCGGCCTTGTACATCTCGTTCGGGAAAGGCGCGTCGTAGGCGGCGCGGACCGCCTCGGACAGCTTGGTCTGGCACCCCGACTGCACGAACCGGCCGACGTCGAGGACCTGGGCGTTCTCGACGGTCTCGCGGAACTTGTGCCACACCTCGGGCATGTCCGTGTCGCCGGTCGGGAGGCCGGTGTTGGCCGCGACGACGCGGGCGAAGCGGTCCGGGTTCTCGGCGACCAGCCGCAGGCCGATCAGGCCGCCCCAGTCCTGGCCGACCAGGGTGACGTCCCGCAGGTCCAGCACGTCGAAGGCGAAGGCTCGCATCCACTCGACGTGACGCTGGAAGGTGTGGTCGACCATGTCGCCCGGCTTGTCGGACCGGCCGAAGCCGACCAGGTCGGGCGCGATCGCGCGCAACCCGGCATCGGCGAGCGCCGGGATGACCTTGCGATAGAGGTAGGACCAGGTCGGCTCGCCGTGGAGCAGCAGGACAGGCGGGCCGTCGGCAGGCCCCGCTTCCACGTAACCCACTCTGATCACGCCGCCGTGGAGGTCCACGAGTTCCGCGTACCGCGGTTCGAAGTCGAAATCGGGCAGGTCCGAGAACCGATCGTCTGGAGTCCTCAAAAGGCGCACGGCACCCACGTTAGTGGGAACCGTGCGCCTGTGCCGCGCTCAGGAAGTCACTAATTCACGAGATGCCGACGGCCACGACAAGGCCCAACGCCAGGTGCGCGGCCGCGACGACGACGCTGACCGGGGCGAACTTCTCGCTTTCGATGGTCGAGCGGACGTCGATCCGGGTCGCCCATTCCAGCAGGCGGACCGCGAGCACCTGCACCACGATGCCGAGCAGGCCGTAGACCAGCGAGGTGATCAGGCCCTCGGTCAGGTCACTGGCGGAGTTCGCGATCGCCACGACGACGATGAACGCCATCGAGAGCAGACCGGACGCGGTCACGATGACCGCGTTGGGCAGGCCACGCGAGACAAGCTGGGACAGCTTGCCGGGCGTGGTCCAGTCGATCGCCCAGAACCCGGCGAACATCAGCAGCAGGCCGACGACGCCGTACAGCAGGATCGCGCCGATGCCCCGCACGAGGTCGGAGCCGAACGTGTCGGACAGCGCAAGGGTGGTCGTCACAGGGTTCTCCCAGAGGTACGGGCCGGTCGTAGCCGATCAAAAATGTCAGGAATGTGCGGTTCTTGTATCACGACTCGAGGATGCGGTGCGGGACGAACGCCGCACCGTCGTCCGTGACGAGTCCGGCGGTCTCGCGGATCCCGAGGCCGGCGGCCTGGTCGCCGACGATCCACGCACCGAGCGCGGGGCGGTAGCCCTGGAACTCGGGGAGCGGGTCGAACGCCTGGTAGATGTAGCCTTCGGCGCCGTAGACGCCGTCGGTCTGCGTCTCGTAGCCGGTGGCGACGATCTGCACGTTCGCGCCCTCACGACCCAGTTTCGGCTTGCGGACGTACTCGGTCAGCAGACCGGGGTCGTCGGCGAACGCCGGAAGCAGGTTCGGGTGGCCCGGGTAGTTCTCCCACAGGACCGCGAGCAGCGTCTTGTTGGAGAGCAGCATCTTCCACAGCGGCTCGACCCACAGCGTGCGAGGCATGGTTTCGATGGCGAAGCGGCCGAACTCCTCGTCGACCACCCACTCCCACGGGTAGAGCTTCACGACCGTCGCCATCTGCGCCTCTTCGAGGTCGACGAACCGCTTGAGCACCGGGTCCCAGCCGATCTCCTCGATCGACAGGCCGACGGTGTCGAGCCCGGCCTCGGCCGCGGTCTCCTGCAGGTACGCCGTCGTGACGTGGTCCTCACCGGACGGATCGGCCGAAGACCAGGTGAAGTGCAGCTCGTTCGAGGGCAGCTTGTCGGCAAGTTCACCCCAGCGCTCGACCAGCTTCTCGTGGATCGAGTTCCACTGGTCGGCCTCGGGGAAGACCGAGGTCTTCCAGTGCCACTGCAGCACCGCGGCCTCGAGCAGCGAGGTCGGCGTGTCCGCGTTGTATTCGAGCAGCTTCGCCGGGCTCTTGCCGTCGTAGCGCAGGTCGAACCGGCCGTAGACGTGCGGATCCTGCCGCTTCCACGACTCGGCGATATGCGGCCAGACCCACTCGGGGATGCCGAAGCGCTGGTACTGCTCGGTGGTCACGACGTTGTCGACGGCTTCGAGGCACATCGAGTGCAGCAGTTCCACGTCCGCCTCGACGGACAGGATCTCGTCCATCTCGAAGACGTAGTGGACCGACTCGTCCCAGTACGGCCGGGACTTTCCGGAGCCGTCGCGGGCGGGGGTGCCGAAGACCAGGCCCTGCTCTTCGACGATGTTCTGCCAGTCCCGCCGGGGCGGCTTGGAATCCCGGTACACCTACGAGCCTCCGCTCTTGCCGCTGCCGCCGCTGCCGCCGGTGCTGCCGCTCTTGCCACTGATGCCGAACCCGCCACGCTGGACGGACTTGCCCGATTTGGTGTTGACGTTCGCCCCCGACGGCGCGGTGTACGAGCCGCCGGACACGCGCTGCCCGACGGTGCCGGTGCCGCCGTAGTTGTACCGGTAGCTGTTGTAGCCGCCGCCGAAACCACCGATCGGGAGGAAGAAGAACCCGCCCTGCGAATACCCGCCGTGCGTCCTGACGTAGTTCTCGTCGCAGTTCTGGTCGTTCTCGACGATCTCCGTGTCCTTGGCGGCACAGACCGCCGTGACCTCCTCCGGCTTCGCGACCGTGTAGAACGTCGCGACCAGACCGACCAGACCGACCGTGACGCCGGTACCGATCAGCAGCTTCCGCTTGGTCGACGACTTCTTGTCGGCGGCGCGGGACGCCTCGGCGTCCAGCACCTCCTGGCGTTCCTGCTGCGCCAGCGCCTGCTGTCGTGCCCGCTGCTCGGCCAGCGATGGCTGCCGAGCCTGCGTGCTGTCGTCCTGGAATCGCATCGAACCGCGCTTCGGCGGTTCCTGGGGCGGCTGCGCCCCCTGGTTGTCATCCTGCGTCATCGAAGCTCCGTAATCGCCCACGCCACGAACCCGTGTCCAACACTAACCACCCGGTACGCGCACCTTACGTGCGGCGCGGGCATCATGGAGTGGATGTCTCAACAGGCCGAGCGGTTCCGTGATCCGCGAAACGCGCTGAGCACCCTGCGCACCCGGCTCGTCATGGCCGGTGTGTTCGTGGGCGCGATCGTCGCGCTTTCGCTGAGTGTCGCCTTTTCCTGGAACGTGGGCCCGGAGGGTGGTTCGGGCGGCGGCGCCCCCAAACTGTCCCCCGCGGCGGTCGAAGCATTCCAATCTCCCCCGGGCACCTGCCTGACCTGGAACGCCCCGGACGCCACCGACGCGCGGCGCGTGCCGTGCGCCGAGTCCCACTTGTTCGAGGTCACCAGCATCGTCGACATCGGCGCGCAGTACCCCGCCGGTGTGCCGAGCCCGAACCTCGAGGGGTGGCAGGAGATCTCGCGGTCGCGCTGCACCGTCGACGTCAAGCCGTACCTCGGCCGCGCGCTGGATCCGTACGGCAAGCTGAGCATGAACCTGCTCCGGCCGACTCCCGGGCAGTGGGCGAACGGCGACCGCCAGCTGCGCTGCGGCCTCCAGTGGGCGGGCGTCAGCGGCAAGCTGCAGGCGACCACCGGGCCGGCGAAGGAGCAGAACCAGTCGGCCGTGTGGGAGCCGGGCACCTGCCTCGCGCTGCTCAACAACAGCTACGGCGACCCGATCGACTGCGCCCAGCCGCACTCGTACGAGATCATCGCGACCCTGGACCTCAAGAAGAAGTTCGCCGAGAGCTACCCCTCGCAGGAGCAGCAGAACACCTGGCTGGACACCGAGTGCTCGACGGCGGCGCAGGACTACACCGGCAACGCCGATCTCGCCGCGAAGAAGGTCATCCTCGGCTGGGACGTGCGCGAGCAGGAGAGCTGGGACGCCGGGTCGACGCTGGTGAACTGCAAGGTGGCGGCGACCCTGGCCGACGGCAAGGGGCTCGCGCCGATCACCGGGAGCGTCAAGGTCGGCAACGGCGAGGCCCCGCCCTCGGAAGGCGGCACCCCGAGCGCGCCCCCGTCTTCGACCAAGACCGGCGGGTGAGTCCGTGCCCGTCGAGATGACCCAGCAGCGCTTCGAAGAGCTGGTGTCGGAGGCGTTGGACGAGCTGCCCGGCGAATTCGCGGACGCGATGGACAACGTCGTGGTGCTCGTCGAGGAGTTCAACGAGGAGTCGCCCACGATTCTCGGGCTCTACCACGGCGTCGCGCTGACCGAACGAACCCACGAATACGGCGGGGTACTGCCGGACCGGATCTCGATCTACCGACAGCCGTTGCTGGAGATGTGCGACACCGAGGAAGACGTCGTCGAGGAAGTGCTGATCACGGTGGTCCACGAGGTCGGCCACCACTTCGGCATCGACGACGCGCGCCTGCACGAGCTCGGCTGGGGCTGACGCGGCACCGCCTAGCCCAGCAAGACCCAGGCGAGAGCAAAGGTCCCCTGCTCCCCTCCGGCGGATTCCGCGCCGAAGGAGGCATGGTCGGTGATTTTTGTGCGTCGGGCACCAAAGGTCTTCCGGATTCTTAACTCGGTGTAACAACCCCACCACTTTGGGCGACAACCCCCGCTAAACTTTTTGGCACGTTGTCGTCGGCCGGCGCCGGCGAATGCCTGGGGAGGCGCGCATGGCCGAGGTGATGGTGCACAGAAGGGGTGACCGGCGGTTGCGCTGGCTGCTCACGTCCAGCGCGGCCTCGAATCTCGGCGACGGCATCGGCAAGGTCGCGTTCCCGCTGCTCGCGGTCACCCTGACCCGTGATCCGCTGCTCATCGCCGGTCTCTCGGCGACCCAGTTCCTGCCGTGGCTGCTGTTCGCGCTCCCGGCGGGCGCGCTGCTGGACCGGATCGACCGGCGCCGCGCGATGATCATCGCGAACAGCGCCCGCGCGGTCGTCGTCGGCGCGATGGCCGCCCTGGTCGCGGCCGACGGCGTGACGATCTGGGTGGTCTACGTCGCCGCACTGCTCCTCGGCACGGCCGAGACGGTCGCGGACAGCGCGGCCAACGTGCTCATCCCGGCGCTCGTCGACAGGGATTCGCTCGACAGCGCGAACAGCAAGCTCCAGGCCTGCGAGATCGTCGGGCAGACCTTCCTCGGCGGACCGATCGGCAGTGCCGCCTTCGCGCTCTTCGCGACTTTCCCCTTCCTGCTCAACTCGGCGGGGTTCGCGATCGCGGCCGCCGTACTGCTCGGGCTCGCGGGGAGCTACCGGGGCCGCCCGGACGACGGTGTGTCCGAGAGCGCGCCCGCCGGCTTCCGCGCCGAACTGGCCGAAGGTTTCCGCTGGTTGAAGCGCAATCCGCTGATGCTCCGGCTGGTCGTCGTGGCCGGGCTGACCAGCCTGGTCAGCGAACTCGCTCAGGCACAGTTGGTGCTGTACGCGATCGAGTACCTCGGACTCAGCGAAGCGGCCTTCGGGCTCTTCGCGTTCATCGGCGGCATCGGCGGATTGCTGGGCGCGGGCTTCGCCCCGCGGCTGGTGAAAGCGGCCGGACGTCGCACGGTGCTCATCGGCGGGTTCGCCTGCTGCGGCGCCGCGTTCACCGGGATGGGGCTGACCAGCTCGCCGGTGGCGGGCGCCGCGCTGTTCGGCCTGTTCGCGGCCGCCGTCGTCGCGGTGAACATCGTGCTGGGGACCGCGCGGCACACACTCGTGCCCGGCGCGCTGCTCGGCCGGATCCTCGGGGTGTGGCGCACCGTGGTCTGGGGCGCGATCCCGGCCGGGGCCCTGCTCGGCGGGGTCCTCACCCACGTACTCGGTTCCCCGGCCCGGACGTTTTTGACGTCCGGGCTCTTGCTGTTCGGCGTCGCCGCCTTCGCGTTCTTCTCGCTGCGAGCCGGGTCACTCGATGACAAATCGGCCACGGCGGCACAGGTACTCCACCAAGACCAGTGAAAATCGGGACCTTTGGTGCTGAAATAGCACATCACCGGAGCTGGTGAGGAGGTCCGCGATGCAGCAGACACTGGTGCCGGAGGCAGGCGTGGGGACGAAGGAACCTTCCAGACGCCCGCAAGTGGTCACCGCGGTCGCCGGATTCGTCATCGGGGCCGGCGTGATCGGCATGCTCTGGGCGCTCTCGGGCGTCAACGCGGGCGCCCTCGAAGACGCCCAGGACGCCTGCCAGGCCCTGACCAGGGTCGGCACGATCCCGGACACCACCGACTCGGCGCCCTCGGAGCGGACCGTGCCGGTGCTGGCCCCCGAGATCCTGCACAGGATGACGGCCGCACGCGAACTTTCGGCCGCGGCGGCCGCCGCCAGCGACACCTACAAACCGCTGGCCGAGCACATCGACGGCGTCAGCCGCATGGTGTTCAGCCTGCACTTCAACCAGATCTCCGGCCAGCGGCACCTGGCACAGGCCGAACAGCTCTGCACCCAGCTCTAGCGCCCTAGCCCTTGTGGACCGTCTTCACGGTCAGCTGGTTGCCGGGGATCTTGCCCGCGCAGCCGAGCCCCTGCACCGACACGAAGTTCGAGGCGGTCTCCTGCGGCAGGTACACCCGCAGCCCTCGGGTCTCGGTGGGCTTGCAGGCCTGCTCGTCGTAGTTGCGGACGTTCACGAACCCGATGTCGGTGGACGCGCTCTCGCCGTTGTTCAGCTGGATCGGCTGGCCCTTGGCTCCGTCACGGAACGCGGCTTCACCGACCTGGTGGCCGTCCGCGCCGGTCACGTAGGACACGCCCGGGAAGCCCTGGACGGTGCACGGATGCCCGCTCGCGTTGGTGATGACCAGCTTGCGGTACACCGTCCCGGCCGCCGCGTCGCCGTTCGCGATGGACAGCTTGACGTCGCCCGCCTTGCAGAGCCCGTCGGCCTTCGGCTGCGGATTCGGCGCAGGCTGCTCCGCCGGTGCCGGAGTGGACGAGCTCGCGCTCGGGGCGGCCGAGGTCTCGGCCGATGAACTGGACGGTGTCGCGGAGGAACTCTGCGCGACGGGGGTGGTCTCGGAACCGCACGCGCTGAGCAGCAGGAGCCCGACACTGCCCGCGACGAGCCCGCCGATGGAGATCATCTTCGAACGAACCATGGTCATTCGCCTCCCTGTAGCCGGGTGACCCACCGATCAGTAGACGTGTTGTCCGCGGCGGAGGTTGCGCTCCTCCGGTTAATTCCCCACAAGGTGTTAATCGATCTCGTGGGGTGTATTCCCCGGAAGGCGCGGAGGCAAACGTCCGGCTCAGCGCTCCACAGGGGCTCCCGCCCAGGTGAGACAGGTCCAGCCGACGTCGGTCGAGACGAGTTCGACGATGCCGGTGTTCGGAACTAGGCCTTGGTTGGCGACTTCGGCCGTGACGTTCCCGGCGAGCCATTCGCCGCCGAGGCGGATCGCGCCGCCATGGCTCACCAGGACCACCGTGCCGTCGGGCTCGGCCTGTTCGTGCTTGGCCCGCAGCCGGGCGACCGCGTCGAGCATCCGCGCGCGGACCTGCTCGCCGTTCTCACCGCCGGGGATCGGCGGGTCGAGCTCGCCGATCGTCCACCGGTGCACGACGCCCATGTAGGTCGCGATCGAGTCCTGGTCGGTGTTGCCTTCGAGGTCACCGGCGGCGACCTCGTGCACCCCGTCGATGACCTGGACGTCGACGCCGAGCTTGGCGGCGAGCGGCGCGGCGGTCTGCTGGGCGCGGATGGCCTGGGAGGCGTAGACCGCGACGATCGGCTCGCCGTCGAGCCGGGTCGCGAGGTCGCGGGCCTGTTCCCGGCCCAGTTCGGTCAGCGGCGGGCCGGGGAGCGCGGTGTCGAGCGCGCCCCGCACGTTGCCGGGGGTCTGGCCGTGGCGGACGAGGAGGAGTTTCACGCCTGGTCTCCCTTCCGGATCGCGTCGACCCAGGCGATCGCGTCGGTGAAGTCGTCGTTGGCGGCGCCGGGCTCGATCTCGGTCGTGCCCCCGTCCGCCCGGGGGTGGGAACCGAGGAAGCGCACGTTGCGGCACCGGCGGCGCAACGCGGCCAGCGCGTCGCCGATCCGGGGCTCGGCGACGTGCCCCTCGAAGTCGATGAAGAAGCGGTACTCGCCGAAGTTGTTCCTGGTCGGGCGGGCGTCCAGCTTGGTCAGGTTGATCCCGCGGACGGCCAGTTCGGTGAGCAGTTCGGCCAGCGTGCCGGTGCGGTTCGTCGCGGCGGCGACGATCGACGTGCGGTCCGCCCCGGTCGGCGCCGGGAGGTCGCCCGGGGCCTGGACCAGCAGGAACCGGGTCTGCGCGTCGCGGACATCGGCGACCTCGGTGGCCAGTACGTCCAGCGGGTAGTGCTCGACGGCGACCGGCGCGGTGATGGCGGCGTCGAACTCGCCCGCGGCGACCGCGACCGCGGCCGCGGCGGTGGACGACGTCGCGACCGGATGAGCGCCGGGGAAGTTCGCCTCCACCCAGTGGCGGACCTGCGCGAGCGCGTGCGGGTGGCTCGCCACGGAGCGGATCTCGCTGGTGCCCGGCCGGGTCAGCACGCTGAAGTGGACCGGCAGCAGCACCTCCGCCACCGCCACGAGCGGCGCGGCGTCGCTCAGGCTGTCGAGGGTCGCGGTGACCGCGCCCTCGACGGAGTTCTCGATCGGGACGCAGGCCGCGTCGGCTCGGCCCTCGCGGACCGCCGCCAGCGCCGCCGGGATGGTCTCCGCGGGGATCAGTTCCTCCCCGGGGGCGAGCCGGCGCGCGGCCTGTTCGGTGAACGTTCCCTGGGGGCCGAAGTAGGCGATCCGTGACACCCCGCCAGGTTACGCACGTCGACGGTCGCGACTTTCACTCGGACAGCCGGTACGCGAACCGGTTACGCCCAGTGGCTTTTTTTGCCATGCTAAGGGTGTGACCGCCGAATCGGGCACGCACACCGGGGATGTCGGCTCCTCTCCCGTACCCATATCGGGCAGCCCGACGCCGGAGCTGGTGTTGTGCGCCGTCGATGACCTGCTCGCCCAAGCCTGGACCACCGTCGCGGACACTGTGGACGGTCGGATCTTCGTGCACCGCGGGTCGGTGCTCGACGTCGTCGCCCAGGCCGTCGTGAGCCCCGCGAACTCCTACGGCTGGATGCGCGGCGGTATCGACGCGGTCTACGCCCGCGCCTATCCCGGCGTCGAGCAGAACGTGCGCAGCGCCGTCCTCGCCTACCACGGCGGGGAACTCCCGATCGGCGAATCGGTGATCGTGCCCACCGGTGAGGCCGAGCCTGCCTGGCTGATCAGCGCGCCGACGATGCGGGAACCCGGCGAACGCCTCCCCCGTGACACCGTCCACCCGTATCTGGCCGCTCGCGCGGTGTTCCGGCAGTGGCGGGACGGGTGGCTCGACCAAGGCCGGATCCGTGACCTCGTGCACACGATCGCGATGCCCGGTCTCGGCACCGGCGTCGGCGGGCTCGCGCCCGCCACCTGCGCCCGGCAGGTCGCCGCCGCGTGGGAAGAGGTCTTCTCCTCCCGATCTACCCGTAACGGACGGTAACCCCCCGAAGCGGGCTACATCACATCGCAGCGCGTTCACGAGCCGTAAGCCCTACCGTTAAAGCGGCTTCATCCGGTTCGAGGCACGCTTCCCCGCCGAGAACTCGTCAACACGGCTTTTGTACGGCGCCAGCGCAGGCGACGGGCGAGGAGTGTGCGATGCCGCGGGTCCGTGAGCTCAGCCCCTACGTGGAGCTGCACCGTGAGCAATGGCGTGAACTACGCAGGTCGACCCCTCTCCCTCTGACCGCCGCGGAACTGCTCCGCCTGCGCGGTCTCGGTGAGCAGGTCGACCTGGCCGAGGTCGCCGAGGTCTACCTGCCGCTTTCCCGGCTGATCAATCTCCAGGTCGCCGCGAGGCAACGGTTGTACGAAGCCACCACCACCTTCCTCGGTGAGGACAGTCGGGGCACCAAGGTGCCCTACGTCATCGGTATCGCCGGAAGCGTCGCGGTCGGCAAGTCGACCACCGCGCGCATCCTGCGCACCCTGCTCGCCCGCTGGCCGGATCACCCCAGGGTCGACCTGGTGACCACCGACGGGTTCCTCTACCCGCGTGCCGAACTGGTCCGGCGCGGGATCATGCACCGCAAGGGCTTCCCGGAGAGCTACGACCGGCGGGCCCTGCTGCGGTTCGTCACCGACGTGAAGTCCGGGGCGGAGCGGGTCAGCGCGCCGGTGTACTCGCACCTCGCCTACGACATCCTTCCCGGCGAGGAACAGATCGTTCAGCGGCCCGACATCCTGATCATCGAAGGGTTGAACGTCCTTCAGCCCGGCCCCCGGCTCACCGTCTCGGATCTGTTCGACTTCTCGATCTACGTGGACGCGCCGACCACCGACATCGAGCGCTGGTACGTCGAGCGCTTCCTCAAGCTGCGTCACACCGCGTTCGCGGACCCTGCGTCACACTTCCACCACTTCGCCGGCCTCCCGGACGACGAGGCGCGGGCCGAGGCGCGCCATCTGTGGCGCACGATCAACGAGCCGAACCTGATGGAGAACATCAAGCCGACGCGGCCCAGGGCGACCCTCGTCCTCCGCAAGGACGCCGACCACGCCATCAACCGGGTCCGGTTGCGCAAGCTTTGATCATGCACTCTGCGTGATCGGACGCGCACGGATCTTCTACTCACGGCGAGCATTCACGACGGCTTCCAAGATCACTTCGCCGGAAGGCGATCACTGCGGCCTTTTCCGGCCGTTCCCTCACAAGCAGCAGCCTTCGCACCCCTGGCGAGGTGTTCGTGCCATCCGGTCGCGTTGTGCGACGGAAGACGCCGTTTCCTCGGCCGATCGGCCGATCCACGCTCAGTACGTGTAACCGGTTGGCCGATACCGGCTACAGGCCCCCGAGGCGACCCTTGTGACAGGGCCCAAGAGGCTTCGAAGAAGACCTTGAGCAGGGAGGAGGCCCACGATGTTCTCGATCATTCTGACCTGGGTCGGCTCGATTCTCGGACTCGCGCTCCTCGTGGCCATGGCCGCTGGAGCGTTCGTCGTCGACTTCGATGACGCCCGTGGGGACCGGCGCCGCAAGAAGCCGGAAGTCACGGAGAGCAAGGGCACTCCGGCGGCACCCCTGAGCTGAGCCGACCGGCTCGGTACCGGCTTATTCGAACGGGTTGTGGACCTGCGCTCCCAGCCCGGCCATGTCGGCGAGGTTGCGGGTGACCAGGGTCAGCCCGTGGACGCGGGCGGTCGCGGCGATCAGTCCGTCGATCGACGGGACCTTTCGCGGGGCGCACTGCCTTCCCCATTCGGCCGCGACATCGGCGGTCACCGGAAGGATCCGATCCGAGAACTGCGCGCTGAGCCCGGTCAGCCAGTCGGCCAGCACATCCGCTCGTTCCCGGTCTTGATCTCCTCGGTGCCTGAGTTTGTGTATCCCCCTCTCGATCTCTCCGACGGTCAGCGCGCTCAAGTAGAGCCTGCTCGACGACACATCGCCCCACCATCGGGCGAAGCCCGCGTTCTGGGTGCGCCGACGGGCCTCGGACACGATGTTCGTGTCCAGCAGAAAGCTCACCCGCTCACCTCCGAGACGTCCCTCGGCAGGTCTTCCGCACGTTCGGCGGCGACCTCCTCCAGCACGTCGGCCAGTGCCTCCGCGTGCTCGGGATGGTGCTGCTCACCGGACAGCACGAGTTTGAAATCGGCGGGCCAGCCGCTGCCGGTCAGCCTGCGGTAGTCCGCGATGTCGAGCACCACGGCCACCTCCTCCCCATGTTTGGTGACGAACTGCGGCCCCTCGGCCGCGGCCCGGCGCAACAGCTCGCTCAGCCGCTGCTTGGCGTCCTGCACTTGCCAGGTCACTGCTTCCATCTAGACAGACTAGACAGATTCGGCGGGATTGACAAGGGGGATGTCACCGAAAAGGACCGCCGGGGTCACCCGTGGTGATTCTTCCCGTTCACGACCAGTGATAAGCCAGGTTCGCGGCCAGCGCGGCCAGCGCGGTGGCGAAGAATCCGCCCCAGGCCACGAGCTTGCGGGAGCCCACCCGCAGATGTGCGAGGAGGGCGCCGACGAAGTACAGCGAGAGGCCGGCGGCGGCGAGTGTCCCCAGCATCGGCACCGCGAGGCCGCCCAGCAACCCCAGGGAGCCCACCGCCAGCATCGTGCCCAGCACCGGTACCCACGACCGTGGCAGGCCCTTCATATCCGCCTGGGCCTTGGGGAATTCGTGACCGATCAGGTAGACGACAGCGGCGCTGCCGTGCAGTACCGAGGCGAAGATGGTGACCGTCAGATAAGCGACGAACACGAGACCTCACTTTGCGATTGCCGAGCCCGGGACCCGGTGTCCCGACAGTCCGACGAAACGACCGCCGGGAATGTCAGGCGACGCGCCGGCCTCACAATCCGGTGCGCCGTCTCGTCGTACAAGGTGAAGACAGCCTCGACTCAGGAAGCCTGGCGATACCATGACCAACCGACCCGAGCCGGACCTCGGCGCGATCATGAGCGAGCGACGTCAGGTGATCAACGTCGCCTACCGGCTGCTCGGCTCCCTGGCCGATGCCGAGGACGTCGTCCAAGAGACCTACGCGCGCTGGTACGCCATGTCGCCGCAGCAGCGGGAAGCCATCGCTTCACCCGGCGCCTGGCTGACCAAGGTCGCCGGCCGGATCTGCCTCGACCTGCTCGGCTCGGCACGAGCCCGGCGGGAGCGCTACGTGGGCGAGTGGATCCCCGAACCGCTGCCCGAACCGGCGGAGTGGATCAACGGGCGCAGCGCCGACCCGGCCGACCGAGTCACCCTCGACGAGTCGATCGGCATGGCCTTCCTCGTCGTACTGGACTCGATGACCCCGGCCGAGCGCGTCGCGTTCGTCCTGCACGACGTCTTTCGGTATCCGTTCGCCGAAGTCGCCGAGATCGTCGGCCGCACCCCCGCGGCCTGCCGCCAGCTCTCCTCCTCCGCCCGCCGCCGCATTCGCGCGTCGCGGTCTCCCGAGGCCCCCGCGGCTCAGCGCGCCGTCGTCAGAGCCTTCAAAGAAGCCTGGGAGGCCAAGGACATCGACGCCCTCGTCGGCCTTCTCGACCCCGCCGCCATCGTGATCGCCGATGGCGGCGGCCTGGTCAACGCCGTGCTCCGCCCGATCGAAGGCGGCGGCCAGGTCGCCCGCTACCTCGTCGGCATCGGCGACCGGGCACCCGGCCTGACGATCTTGGAACGGACGGTCAACGGTCAGCCCGGACTGGTGGCCCAGCACGACGGCGTCACCGTGACGGTGGCGGCGTTCGCCGTGGCAGGCGACCGGATCGAGCGGATCTGGGCGGTGCGCAACCCCGAGAAGCTCCGGCCGTGGACGGCGGGCACCCCGTGAGTACCGGTCAGGCGAGGCCGCCGAGAGCCGCCCGGTAGTCGTCGAGGTCGTAGTCCATCTCGTTCTCGCCGGCTTCGCTCAGCTGCCCGGCCAGCGCGTCGATCAGCCTGTCGAAGATCTCGTCGCGCTCCCGCCCCGTCTCGCTCAGCCGCCGCACCGCCTGCCAGACCTCGGCGGGCTCGTCGACCCAGAGCTGGTCGACGATGGTGGTCTTCAGCGCGAGACGCATCCGCGGCTCGCCGTCGAAGGTGTCCTCGGCCAGCGCCTCGTGGTACTCGGGGTGCTCGCCGATCACCAGCAGGCGGCGCTGTTCAGGGTCGGCGGGCTCGAGCTCCAGCTCCTCGTCGCCGATCTCCGTGTAGACCGAAGGCACGGCGAACATCCGGCGCTCCAGGGCCTCCGCGAGTTCGGCCGGGTCTTCGATCCCCTCGGAACCGTCGAAGTAGACGTCGAGCGTGGAGTCCTCTTCCTGCGAGAACTCCTCCAGGAACTCCGCCGTGCTCTCCAGCAGCGCCGTGCGGGCGGCCTCGGGCAGCCCGGCGCGTCCGGCGGCCCAGGTGACCCAGCCGAGCAGGGCGGGCTCGAGTGCGCCTTCGTGCGCCTCGTCCACCTCGAACTCGCCGTCGAGCAGGGCTTCGAGGAACCGTGCGAGCTTCTCGGGGCCGACCCGCAACGGGCTGCCGGGCTCGGTCTCGCAGCCGTAGTCGACGAGCAGCCGCGCGTAGAACCGCGTCGACTCGTTGTCCTCCACGAGCCCGGAGCCGAGGAAGTCGGCGACGACCTCCTGGCGGACCTGCTCGGGCCATTCCGTGTACTCGGGCGACGGCTCGGCGGCCGGCAGCGCCCGGATCCAAGCCATCGCGAGCGCGTGGAACCGCGCGTAGTCCTCACTGACGTCCGGCTCCTCGACGACGTCCGTCGCGGCCAGCCCGTCCGCGAGAAGCTGGTGGGCGCGCTCGGGCAGGACCCGCTCCAGCGTGACCAGCTCCGGGTCTTCGGAGGCCTGCTGCCGCATCTCGGCCAGCACGTCGTGCGGCTTGTCCACCACGACGACGTCGCGGATCCGGCCGCTCTCGGCGAAATCGACGAGGGCCAGCAGGCCGTGCTCGACCCCGCCGCGGGAGAAGAGACAGAGAAGGGAGGACTCGTCACCGAAGACGTCGCCGGTCCGCCAGCAGTC
Organism: Amycolatopsis sp. lyj-112; assembly: GCF_046549055.1. Lineage (NCBI taxonomy): Bacteria > Bacillati > Actinomycetota > Actinomycetes > Pseudonocardiales > Pseudonocardiaceae > Amycolatopsis > Amycolatopsis sp. lyj-112. The sequence continues at coordinate 267,960 of NZ_JAJPWS010000007.1, forward strand.
CCCGACGGTCACCGCGGCCAGGTCGGCCATCCATTCCGGCTCCGGGATACCCCGGCTGAGGACGGTGTTCAACGCCGAGGCGGCCGCTTCGCGCTCTTCTTCGGTCTCGGCGAACACGCGCAAGCCGGCGAGCAGCGCGGCCGCGGCGGGCGTGATCTTCCGCTCGGCGAACGCGATGAGCTCCAGGCCCAGCGGCTGCTCGCCCTCTTCGACCTCGATCTCCCACCACTGGCCGAGGACTTCGGAGGTCAGCAGCTCGACGTCGAGCACCTCCGGCTCGGCACCGAGGGTCGAGAAGTCCCGGAGGACGTCCTTGAAGAGGCCCGTCACACTCGGCGTGGCGGGCTGGGCTGCCTTCTTGCGGGCACGACTGACCGGACTCATGAAGACATGTTTTCACGGAACGCCGAACCGGCTCGTCGCGGTGGTCCTGGGCGCGTAACACGGGTCCCGTCGCGGGGAGGTCGCGGGCGGACACCGGTTCAGGACCACCGCGACTTCGACGGCCACGATGACGATCGTCATCGAGTACGACCCTCTTCGCCGGGTTTCCTCGGTTCGCTACGAATAACGACCGAAGCCCCGGGCGGTTACGCCCGGACCGGTTTCGGAATCGCGATTCTCGCCGCCTTGACCTCGGCGATCAACCGCGTCTTCCGTTTGTGTATTTCCACCAATGTACCCAGGTACGAGCTGAATTCCTCAGCCGTACCAGCCTTTTTGTGCACTGTGCGCAGTTTGCGCAGTTGCCGGGCCGCCGCGCGGTAGGAATTCGGATCTTTATGCGTGATCAATTCTTCGACGTGGTCCCGGTATATGGGAATGGTCTCGGCCGGATGGGCTATGGAACGCGAATCCGCGAGTTCCACCCGTACCGCCAAAGACGCCTCAAAACGGACGGCCGCCCGCCACGCCTCGTCCGCGCGATCTTCGCCGAGCAGCGCGCGGACGAGTTCGTCGGCGGCGTCGGTGCCTTCGGCGGCGAGTTCACGAAGCCGGGCCAGCGCGGTCTTGCGCTGGGCGAGCCAGCGGCCGGCTTCCAGCGACTCCTCGCGCAGCACGAGATAGGTCGCGCAGCCCGGATTCTCGTCGAATTCCTTGCGCGACAAGGGAACCGGCGGCTCTTCGACCGGCGGCACTGAAATCGGTGGCACTGGGACCGGCCGAGTTTCTTCCCGCTCGTTCTTCTTGTCGTGCGTGAGCGCCCGCGCGGCATGCGCGATGGCCTCGCTGTGCCGCCCCGCCGCCCGCAGCACGCGCACGATCTTGAGGCTGACGTCGACCCGCGGCGGCTTGGCGGCGAGGATCGCGACGAGCGCGTCGACGTCGCCGGACACCTCCGCCAGTTCCTCGCGCAGCCGCTCGGCGGTCTCGCGTTTCACCCCGGACGGGTTCTCCGCGAGCACGTCGTCCACAGTGGACTTGATCCGGGCGAGTCCCTTGTCCCCCAGCGCGGAGGCGAAGTCGGCGAGTTCGATGACCGGCCAGCCCGGCCCGTCGAACTCGACTTCGAGGATCCAGCCGGCGAGGCCGTCCGGGTCCGGCGGCCGCGCGACGCAGGCCCGCGCGTACAGCTCGACGGCCCGGTCCAGCCGGTCGGCGACCTCTCCCGAAGCGTCGTCGATCTGCTCCAGCATCTCGCTGATGTCGTCCACCGTCCGGCGGGCCAGCGGGGCGAGATCGGCCCGGCTTCCGGCGTCGAGGAGCCGCTGGAGCGTGTCGAGGACAGACCCGACCTTCGCGGCGTATTCGACGTTGCCGGCCATGACGGCGGTGTCGAGCAGACGGTGCGCCTCGGCGAGGTCACTCCCCTGGGTGACGAACCGGCTCTCCAGGATCTGGCGTAACGCAGGGTCACGCTCGGCCTGGGCGTGCAGCAGGTCCGCCAGCGTCTCCGCGTCCAAGGTGCGCAGGTAGGGGCGCAGATCCGTCGTGGAACTCACCCGGACAAGTGTGCCTGACCGGTTCGCCCGCGCGTGTGGGCCAACCGCGTGCTCTTTCCGGCGTAACCGTGTACGCCCTGTGACCAGCTCAGAGCCGCCGGATGCCTTCGAGCACGGCCTGCATCCGGCGTACGTCGGCGGGCTCGATCGGTCGGCGAAGGTGGATTCTCGGCGACACGGTTTCGAGCCGGGATGGGCAGCGGATGATCGGCACCGGGAGGCGACGGGCGATCAGCATCACGACCGCCATCACCAGCCCCGCGAGCAGGCAGATCGCCGTCGCGGCGGCGAGTGCGCCGCTCAGCACCCGGCGGCCGGCGTCGACGGCGAGCTGCGCGGAGTACTCGATCTGACGAGTGGCGAGCACGCCGAGGGACCGGCCGACGGCGGCGGCCGCCGCCCGCCAGGCGTCCTGGGTGACCGGCGGCGGCGTGGCCGCGCTCAACGCGGTTTCGACCGCGCCGAACCGGCTCCAGTCCTCGCTGCCGATGAGATCGCGATAGACCTGGCGACTACTTTCCGTCAGTTTCCCGGCGACGGCGTCGAGCCTGGACCGGTAGGCGCCGACGGTCGCCGCGTAGTCACGCCGCCCTTCGTCGTCGATCCCGGCCGCCGCGAGGGAATCGCTGCGGTCCATGCCCTCCACCACGGCGAGCAGTTCGACGGCGAGCGTCTGCTGGTAGCCGACTTCGGCGTCGGGCGCGGCGCGCGCGATGTCGCGCAGGGACGAAAGAGAGGTGTCGATGCTGTCCGCGTACGCGGTGTAAGTGGCGGAGCGGCTGCCTGGTTCCTTCAACGCGGCGGACCGGTCGCGCTGCAGCACCGAGATGCCCCGGCTCGCCTCGGTCATGGTGACGGCTCCGCTTTCGGCGACGTTGCGGGTCTGGACGGCCTGGTGGATGAGGAATCCGCCGATGAACAACGCGACGAGCACCAAGGTCGCGCTCGGAACGAACGCGATGGAGAGCATGCGAGAGCGAACGCTTCGCTGGTACGTCAAGGCTTTCCTTCCGGATCGGTTCCCCGACGTCGGCCGGCGCTATGCAATTTGCAAATTGCACGTCAACGCTCGTCCGCCATACGGCCGTTAGCGCACCGTGACGATCTGGTAGGCACGGCACGTGACATTCGACGACCTCCACCAGCGCCTCCGCGACTTCGCCGCGGCACGGGACTGGGAACCGTTCCACACCCCGAAGAACCTGGTCATGGCGCTGTCCGGCGAGGTCGGTGAGCTGACCTCGCTGTTCCAGTGGCTCACCCCGGAGGAGTCCGCCGCGTGGCGATCAGACCCGGATCTCGAGGCCAACGTGGTCGACGAAATCGCCGACGTGACGCTGTACCTGTTGCAGCTGGCGAACAGCCTCGGCGTCGACCTGATCGAGGCCGCCAACGCCAAGATCGACCGGAACGAGCACCGCTTCCCCGCGCCCGAGCGCTAGGCCCGCTCGGCGACCTGCCAGCCGCCGAGCAGTCCCCCGACACCCAAGACGCCGACGAAGAGACCGGCGGCGAACCCCGCGCCGCCGAACAGGGCGAGCACCGTGACGAACATGAGCAGCAGGCCGAGCCCCATCAGCACCCTGCCGACCCAGAGCTTCACGGGCGGCGGGGACGCTGCGGCCGCCCTCATCGGAGGCGGAGGCGGATACGCGTGCGGCACCGGCCGCTGCGGCACGGGGACGGGCACCGAAGCAGGCCTGGTCTGCGGAGTGAGGCCGAGCGCTTCGCGCGCTTCGGCGACACCGAGCACCATGGCGCCGAGTTCCCCGGCCCGGGCGATCCTCGGCTCGGTCGACGGCACTTCCTCGCCCACGACCAGATGGGTCACCGACGCGGTGAGCTTCTTCGCGAGCGGGAGGCCCGCGTCGAGGACCGCGGCGCGCAAGCCGTCCACCGCCAGTCCGTCGCCGAGGACGAGGACCCGGCGGCGCACGCCGGACGACGTCGAAGTGGCCCGAAGCCCATGCAGCACCTCAGGCACCCGCAGTGCGGCCGCGGCGGTTCGCAGATCCCGTTCTTCCTCGGTGGTGATGACGCCGTCGCTTTCGGCGAGCTTGCGCATCGCCGAGACGAAGCCGGTGTGCACGCGGTGCAGGTCCGCCTCCGCCATCCCCGCCGCCGAGGCCGCCGCGCCGAGAGCCCTCGCTTCGGTATCCGAGATATGGCGGTCGGCGAGGGCGTTCCCGAGCAGTTCGACGTAGGCGTCCTGCAGGGAACCCCGCATCCCGAAGGCGGATTCGGGGACGCGGTCGACGACGTCCGCCATCCACGTGCCGCCGCTCGGCACCACCGCGCGACGGGGCGACAGTCGCGTAGCAGGCGCGAAGCGCGGTAGCTCCGGAAAGACCGGACGGGTAGTGAAGCGGAGCCCGTGCCTGTTCACCAGGGTCGTCACGAGGTGGGCACAGACGTAGGCGTCGGCAAGGGCCGTGTGCGCCGCGAACTCGCCGGCACCCACCGCCTCGGCGACGGTGGCCAGGCGGTAGTTCGGCAGCCGGAGCGCCCCTCTCGCCGCGGCCAGCGTGCACACTCCCGGCATGCTCGGGACGCGTGCGCCGAGCCTGCCGAATTCCGCGGCGAGGAACTCCGCTTCGAACGGGAGGTTGTGCGCGACCAGGACGCTGCCCTGGCAGAGATCGAGGAAATCGCCCAGCACCTCACCGAAGAACGGCGCGTTGTCGAGGTCGCGGCGGGTGATCCGGTGGACGTGAGCGGGCCCGGGATCCACCCCGCTCCCGGGATTGACCAGCGTCGAGAACTCGCGCAGGACCGTGCCGTCGGCCCGGACGCGCACGGCCGCCACCTCGACCACGTGTCCTGGGCGCAGACCGGTGGTCACGAAATCGATGGCGGTGAATTCGGTGGCCCCCACGGCGAATCGGCCGTCTCCGGTCAATTCGAGGGCTTCGACTGTCTCCGCCATTTTGATTTCCTTTTCTCGGGTCGTCACCCGGATCATCGCGACCACGCCGGTCGCGTAACACCCCGGTGCGGACGGAGACCCGTTCGTAGCCGCTTTGTGACGGAAAAGACGGTTCTTGTAACAACATTCGGCAAGGGAACGACAAAAACTGTCGAGGTCACCTGAGACCCAGAATTCCGAGGACGCCCATGTACACCGATCCCACGGTCCAGCCTGCCAGGAAGAAACGAATGCCGCGCTGGATGATGATCGTTCTCGCCGCGTTTTCGGTGCTCTTCGTCCTCGGCGCCGTCTTCGGAAAATCCCCGCAGGAGTACGAGGATCAGCAGCTCGCGGCCACGGGTACGACGTCCACTCAGCCGACATCGACCTCGCAATCCCCTACTTCCGCCGCCACTCCGGACAGATATCGGGTCGTCGACGTGATGGATGCCGGAACGGTCAAAGTGACCGGCCCCGGTGGGGAGAAAATCATCCACGTTCTCGGCCTTGTCCCTCCGCTGAACGGAACCGGATGTTTCGTCTCGGAATCGCTCGCGTGGGCAAAGAACGCACTGTCCGGACAAGAGGTCGTCATTCAAGCGGTATCCGGTGACGCCGGTATCGTGCTGGCTTCGGTCGGCATGGTGAACGGCGGCGACTACTCGACCACCGCACTCACCGCGGGATACGCGAAATATGCGAGCCAGGCGGTCGGCTCGGCCGTCGGCACCGCGTTGCAGGCCGCCGAAGAAGTCGCGAAATCGGCCAAGAACGGGCTCTGGGGGCCGCCCTGTCTCGGCAAGATCGACGCGCCGCCCACCACCGTCGCGGCGCCACAGCCCGCCGCGGAACCGCCGGCCGCCCCGGCGCCGCAGCCCAAACCGACGCCGAAGAAGCCCACCCCGCCGCCCGCGCCCGAACCGGATCCTCCGGCGGCCGCGTACTACCCGAACTGCACCGCCGCGCGAGCGGCGGGCGTGACTCCGCTGTACGCCGGCCAACCCGGGTACAGCCGGAAACTCGACCGGGACGGCGATGGGGTCGCCTGCGAGTAGCCGCCTTTCGGGTCTTGTGACGGCTTCGGCGAGCGGAAAAACTATGCCGACGTCTCTGGAGGTGGCCCTTGTCGCGTTCGGCTCGCACCGTGGTCCTGACCCTGATGCTCTCCCTGAGCGCGGTCGCCGCGCCCGCGTACGCCGCGCCGCCACCGACGGCACAGCACCGGGATCCCGGCAACGGGCCGGAGCGCAACGAGGTCGCCGCGACCGATCCGCCGGTGAGTGCCGCGCGTGCCGCGGCGGGCGAGAACGTCGCGGGCGACCACTCCGGGTATCCGCGCAAGACGAAGCTGCGGGTCTACCCGGAGAACGCGGCCGACAAGTCGATCAAACTCGCGCTCGCGCCGTACCACTCGATCGCGCCGAAGCTGAACGCGTTGCAGGCGCGCGGCAACCGCGTCTCCGTCGAGGTCGCCGGGCAGTCCGGTCTCGGCCGGGACCTCTACCTGGTCACGCTGACCGCGCCGGAAAGCCCGGGCGAGACGCGGCGGCAGGACGCGTGGCGGTCGCTGATCGAGAACGACCCCGCCCGCGCCGCGCGTGACCCGTTCCTGCGCCACGCGTACAAGGCGCCGGTGTGGATCAACAGCAACATCCACGGCAACGAATGGGAAGGCACCGACGGCGCCCTTCGCGTGATCGAGCGGCTGGCGACGTCGAACGATCCCAAGACCCTCGATCTGCTGAAGCGGAACCGCTTCTACTTCACCGTGACGGCCAATCCGGACGGTCGCGTCGCGGGCACGCGGCAGACGTCGCAGGGCTTCGACCCCAACCGCGACTTCGTCACCGCGTCGCAGCCGGAAGTGAAGGCCATGCGCGGGATCTCCATCGGCAAGCAGCCGCTGATGATGCTGGACGAACACGGGTACGTCGAGAACACGCTCATCGAGCCGACCACCCCGCCGCACGGCCAGAACTACGACTTCGACCTCTACCTCAAGCACGGGTACGCCAACGGCCTCGGCATGGAGCAGGCGGTCAAGGCGATCGGCCGCCCGGAGACGGCGAAGCCAGAGATCCCGTTCCGCGACTACGAGCCCGGCAGCTGGGACGGCTGGGCGCCGATCTACACAGCCCAGTACTCGATGTACCACGGCGCGGTGTCGTTCACGATCGAGATCCCGATGCGGGTCAACAACGCGGACTACGACGCGCTGCCGGTGCCGGAGCTCCAGCGTCGTTCGGTGATCAACACCGAGGTCGTCGAAGCCACCATCGGCAGCACGCTGACCTACGTCGACCGCAATCGCGACGAGCTGATCGCGAACCAGATCGAGATGTTCCGCCGCGGCACCGCGGGCGAGGCGCAGCGCGAGATCCCCGACGGGTTCGTGCCCGGCTTCGGCCCGGAAGACCGCTACCGCACGGAATTCCCGCGCGCCTACGTCATCCCCGCCGGCTCGGACCAGCGTTCGGCCGTCGCCGCTTCCCGGCTCGTCGACCATCTGGTGGCGAACGACGTCCGGGTGCGTCAGGCCGATCGTCTGTTCTCCCTGGCCGGACGGCGGTATGCGGCGGGCTCCTACGTCGTCGACATGCACCAGCCGAAACGCGGCCTGGCGAACGTGATGCTGGAGCAGGGCAGCGACATCTCGGCGAAGGTACCGGTGATGTACGACATCTCCGGCTGGAGCCACCGCCTGCTGTGGGGCGCGTCGGTCGACATCGTCAAGCAGGGACGGCTCGACGTCCGGACGCACGACGTCACCGCGGCTTCGCCCACCGGCGGTATCGACGCCGCTCCCGGCCGCGACCTCGCGCTGAAGCTCGTCGATGGCAAGGACGTCAGTGCCGCCAACGCTCTGCTGAACCGGGGCTTCGCGCTGAGCCGCACGGCCGACGGCTCGGTCGTCGTCCCCGCGTCGGCTCGTCCGGCCGCCGCCGAAATGGCGGACCGCTACGGCGTCCGCTTCACCGAAGCGCGCGGCACTTCGACCCCGTTGAGCCGCAAGGTGATCGCGGGAGCCGTCGGAGCCGACGAGCTGAAGGCGTTGCGGGACATGGGTTTCGACGTCCGTCCGGTGTCGGCGGCGGTGCTCAACGCGGGCTTCGACTGGTCTCGGGTGGACCTGCTGTTCGTGTCTTCGGGGCTGCGGTACGCCGATCTGAACCCTGCCGCGAAGGACGCTTTACGCGCCTTCCTCGCCCGCGGAGGCGTGGTCACCCGCGGCGCCACGGGCGCACGTTTCAACACTGACGTGGGACTTCTCGAAGCGCGTCCGGTGGCCGGCTGGGAGGACGGGAACGGCGTCGTTTCGGTCGTCAACGGAAGCGGTCCGGTGGGCGCCGGCGCCCTGTCGGACTCGTTCGTCTACGGGCCGTTCTGGTTCGCCGATCTCGGTGCTTCGGTGAGCGTGGAGCAGCGCTACGCGAGCGGGAATCCGCTGGTGGCGGGGCATTGGCGGACCCGCGACGACGGCACCGGCGGACCGCTGCAGGCGGCGGGTCAGGCCGCTGTCGTGTCGGGTACTTCGGGGCTCGGCGGACGGGCGGTGCTGTTCGGCACCGAACCCCTGTTCCGCGATCACCCGAAGGGCTTGTACTCGCAGGTGGCCAAGGCGATTTACTGGGCAGCCTCGAAGTAACGTGGGGGTATGCCGATCCAGGTGCTGCTCATCGACGACCACGAGGTGGTGCGACGAGGTCTGCGCGACCTCCTCACCGACGAGCCCGATATCGAGGTCGTCGCCGAAGCGAGCGGCGTCGACGAGGCCCTCGCCGTGGCGATGCACGTCGAACCGGACGTCGCGGTGGTCGACGTCCGGCTCGGCGACGGTGACGGCATCGCGCTCTGCCGTGAGCTGCGCTCGAAACCGAACCCGCCGCAGTGCCTGATGCTGACCGCGTTCGACGACGACGAGGCCATGGTCGGCGCGATCATGGCCGGCGCGGCGGGCTACCTGCTGAAACAGGTGCGCGGGCAGGACGTCGTCAACGCCGTGCGCGAGGTCGCGGCCGGGCGCTCGCTGCTGGATCCGCTGTCGACGGCGCGGGTGCTGGACAAGCTGCGGCACCCGCCCGAGGACGAACTCGGCGCGCTCACCGAGCGCGAACGCGAGGTGCTGGACCTGATCGGGCAGGGCATGTCCAACCGCGAGATCGCGGAACGCCTGTTCCTCGCGGAGAAGACGGTGAAGAACTACGTGACGTCCGTCCTCGCGAAACTGGGCATGCAGCGCCGCACGCAGGCCGCGGCGTGGATCGCACGCCGCGACCGCTAGCGACCCCTCAAGGATGCACCGTGTCGCGCTGGTCGGGGATGACCGTCCCGTCGTCGCGCAGCACCGGGCCGTGCGTGCCGTCGGCGTTCTCGTACGCCGTCGCCGAGCACGGGTAGGTGCGGTTCAGGGCCGGGAAGGGCTCGAGGAACATCGGGTTCACCGCCCACTTGCCGTCGGCGTTGTCGTAGGCGCGGCACATCAACTCGTCCTTGTTGCGGTTGAGCGTGACCCGTACTCCGGTGGCGTCTCGGAGCATGGTGACGTCGGTGGTCGCGTCGCCGCCGGCGAGTGCCTGCCGCTTACCCTCCGGTGCCGCTTCCATCGCCTTCGCGCCGCGAATCCCGAGGATCCGCTCGTTGATGTAGCACCGCTTTCCGTCGATGTAGGTCATGATCTCGTCGGCGCCGTCGGCATGCCCGCCGCAGCCTTCGAGGTGCCCGTTGATCCGGCCGTTCGTGGTGAGCGAGTAGATCCCGAGGGTGCGGCTGGGCGGGATGCCGATCGCGGAGCCCCAGACGTCCGCGAACTCCTTGGGTGAGGCGGAGACCACCCAGGTCGAGAAGCCCGCCTTGGTCAGCGTCGCGACCAGGTCCTTGATCTCCGGGTAGTAGCGGATCCACGCGACCTGGGTGCTCGACCCGACCTTCTGCGTCGCCCCGATCGGCGCCGACAGCGCGGCTGCCCTGGCCTGCCGGGCGATCGCGCGGACCTCGTCGGGGCGGTACCCCGCGTTGATCTGCGCGACCCAGGCGTAGGCCGCCTCCATGTAGCGCCGGTTGTTCCCGGCGAAGACCTCTTCGCCGGTGCTCGTCTTCGCGGTCTTCCGCACCGAGAGGAGTTCGTCGGCGCAGGTGATGTTCTTGGTCGTCGGCAGCGGTTTCCCGGCCGGGGTGGCGGTGCCGCAAGCCTTGCTGAGCGCGTTCGCCCCGGCGTCGGTCATGAACCGGCTGGTCGTGCGCCAGTCCTTGTTCCGCGGCTGCAGGACCTTGTCGTGCCCGATCATCCAGAACACGGTCTGGTCCGAAATGTCGTTCTTGATGACCGTGTTGTCCCAGTCGAACACCGCCACCGGCCGCTCGCCGTGCTTCCCGCCGCAGCGGCCGCGCTCGTCGATGACCTTCTGGATCTTCGCGGCGTTGTCGCCGTACCAGTTGTCGGCCGGCCGCAGCTGCGGGCAGGGCCGCGTCACGGTCGCGGCCACCGAGGTGGCGGGCACCAGCACCGGGACGGCCAGCACGGCGGCGGCGACGGCCACGGCTCGCAGGAACCTCGGCATGTGATCTCCCCACGTCTTCGTTCGACAGTCAGGGAGATCCTGTCATTTCTCGCCGAGACTTACGACCTGCCGGTAGACGGTGCGCATGCCTCGATCTAAACGTGGGTCAGCTTCGCGTAGGCGATCACGTTGTCGAGGTAGTTGCCGGTCGAGGAATCGAAGTCCCCGCCGCAGGTGATCAGGCGCAGCTCCGGGCCCGCTGTGTCGCCGTAGACCTTCTCCGTCGGGAAGGACGCCTTCGCGTGCTTCTCGACGCTGTACACGGTGAACACCGCGGTGCTCCCGTCCTTGCGGTGGACCCGCGCCTCGTCACCGGACTTCAGATCCTTGAGACGGACGAAGATCCCCGGCACCTTCTTGTAGTCGACGTGACCCGCGAGCACGGCGGGCCCGATCTCGCCCGGCGCCGGGCCGCCGGTGAACCAGCCGGTGGTGACCGCGTCCTGCGGCACCTGCAGGCTGCCGTCCCCGGACAGGCCGAGGTCGATGATCTCGCCGGTGCGCACGCCGATCGCCGGGATTTCGAGCGTCGCCGGTTTCGCCGAAGTGAGCGGTGGTGGTGCCGCGGCCGAAGACGCGGTGGAGGGACCGGCCGGCGTCGCGACCGTGCCCACCGCCGGACTGGCGCACGCGGTCAGCGTGGCCGCGAGCACCACCCCGAGGAGAGTGCCGATGACCAGCGGAAACGGCCACCGGCGCCAAGAAGCCTTGGTCATCGCTCGGCACGCCGCCGGAGGGCGAGGGCCGCACCCGCGGCCGTCACGGTCAGCAGAGCCGCACCGGTCAGCGCGACCGCGCCGATCTCGAGGAGGCCGCCGTTGGCTTCGACGACGTCGCCGCCACCGGTCGCGACACCGCCGACTGGCTTGACCTTCACCTGGCCGGACTTCGCGGGCTCACCGAAACGCGACTCGCAGGCATACCCGTCGTGATCGGCGTCCAGCTTGTGCGGGTCACGCGGGTTCTTCTTGAGTTCGGCCTGGGCCGCGGCCTGGCTGGGGAAATCGGCGCAGTCCTTGTCCGTGGATTTCGTGGTGCCCGGCGCGGGTTTCGTTTCCGTCGTGATCGGCGGAAGGGTGGGGGTGATCGTTTTCGTAGCCGAAGATCCACGCTTCGGCCGATTCTCGCAAGCTATTCCGTCTTTGTCGCGATCAAGATCGTGCGGATCGGATCGATCTTGGTCGAGCACCGCTTGCGCGTCTTCCTGATAAGCGAAGTCTTCGCAGTTCAGATCGGCGATCGCAGGCGCGTCTGCCAGCGCGAAGGCGACCGAAGCCGGACCGAACAAGGAGAATCCGGCGAGGATCACTGCCGTGCCGAGGGCGCGACGAACCGAGGACATGAGGTGTCCTTTCAAGGGAGAATTAACGCTTGGAACGCGTTAGATACCCCTACAATCGCGCCCTGGCCCCGACTGTTACGGATTAATCGGAAAACTCGAACCATCACCCGATCGAGCGACCGAAATTCGTTAATTTCACACGGGCTGGTCGAGGGGAACGTCGAAAGCGACCAAAGTCCCCAGGCTCGGCGAGGAATTGATCGAGAACCGCCCGCCGGACGTCGTCGCGCGTTCGTCGAGGTGCTTCAGGCCCCGTTTGGCGACACCCTGCGGGACACCGGATCCGTTGTCCCGCACCCGGAGTTTGACGCCTTCGGCATCGCGGCTCAGCGTCACACGGGTCTCGCTGGCGCCGGAGTGCCTGACCACATTGGACAGTGCTTCGCGCAGGGCGGCACGGACGTGGTCGGCCTGTTCGGCCGGGATATCGGCCAATTCCCCGGACAGTTCGAGGGTGGGCGGGTAACCGAGCAGCTCGCCCGCGATGCGCACTTCGCCGCGCGCGGACTCGGCGAGGTCGGTGGCGGACGGTACTTCGTGGGCGGGTTCCGGGCTGCGCAGGGCGCGCACGGTGCCGCGGATCTCCTCGATGGTCTGGTCGAGCTGGTCGATCGCCTCGGACAGCCGCGCGCCATCGGCCTGGGCGAACCGTTTCCGCATGTTCTTGCGGACGCGGTCGAGTTGCATCCCGGCGCCGTAGAGCCGTTGCACGATGACGTCGTGCAGTTCGCGAGCGATACGTTCGCGCTCCTGGTAGAGCGTCACGCGGTGGCGGGCGTTGGCGCCTTCGGCCAAGGCGAGGACGACGCCGGCCTGCGCGGCGAAAGCGGTGAGCACCTCGACGGTGCTGGCGGAGAACGGCTCACCGCCGTGGCGCCGGTACACGGTCAGCGCGCCGAGAACACGCCCTCCGGCGCCGAACGCCGAAGCCGCGAACGGACCGAAGCCCTGGAGTTCCGCGGGGACGAACCGTGCCGTCCGAGGGTCGACGGTGAAGTCCTCGCTCACCACCGGTTTCCCGCCGCGGGCGACCTGGCCGGCGGCGGAATCGGCGGGGAACGCCAGCCCTCGCAGCCCTTCGGTCAAGGCACCGTGCGCGGCCTCGGCGACCAGCTGGCCGTCGTCCGAGCGCACCATGACGAGACCGAGATCCGCCTCGGCCAGTTCGACGGCGCGCGCCACGACGGTCTCCAGCACGTCACCCGGGTCGTCGCCGGACAGGGCGGTGCCGGTGATCTCGGTGGCGGCGGACAGGGCACGCGCGGCAAGGGTGGGATCCATGAGCGTCACCGACATTAGCGCGCTCCCGCCGGGGTGCGTGTGGTGACGCGACCCTCTCGCACCTCCAGGACGACGTCGGCGTCCGCGGCCTCGGCGGCGTTGTGCGTGACGTGGATGACGGTCTTCCCAGCCAGCGCCTCGCCGAGGCGTTCACGGATGGTGCGCGCGGTCGGCTCGTCGAGGTGCGCCGTCGGCTCGTCGAGCAGGACCAGGTCGGCCTGGGCGGCGCCGAGCATCGCGCGGGCGAGCGCGACCCGCTGCGCCTGCCCGCCGGAAAGGCCGGCACCCGCGCTGTCCAGCATCGTGCTGATCTCGACGTCTTCGAGAACGGCCTGGTACAAGGCTTTTCGCAGGTCCGCCTCGGACGCCGCCGGCTTGGCGAGGCGCAGGTTCTCAGCGACCGTGGTGGACACGAGCATCGGCTCCTGCGGCGCCCAGACGACGTTCTCCGGGGTGGTGACCTCGCCGCGGCTCGGCTTCAGGAAACCGAGCAGGGCCGCGACGAGCGTCGACTTCCCTGCGCCGCTCGGGCCGACGACGGCGACGTGCGTGCCGGGCGCGATGTCGAGGTCGACGCCGGTGAGCACGGGGTCGGAGGCGCCGGGCCAGCCGAGGTCGGCGTTCCGGATCCGCACCCCGCCGGTGTCATGAAAGGGACTAGGAGGACAAAAAACGTCCCGCAAGTCCCTTTCATGACACGCGGCGAGGCGCAGACGGGCCTGGCGAAGGGTGTCCCAGTGCTGCGCGGCCGGAGGAAGAAGGGAGAGGACTTCCGCCAGCGCGAGCGGGACCAGGGCGACCACGGGCGCGAGTACCGGGTTCAGCGCGCCGGCGGCGACGGCGCTCACCGCGAATCCGGTACTCACGATGGCGGCCACACCCGTCGCCAGGATGATCAGTGCGTCGGCCGCTCCGGCACCGAAGGCCTGACGCCGCGCTTCGGCGGTCAACGCGGTGTCGGTAGCGGCGATTCGGCGACGTCGCTCTTTGTCGGCCCCGAAGGCGACCAGCTCCGCCGCGGCCTCGAACAGGCTCAGCACCTGCGCCGACACCGAACGTCGTCCGGTGGCCAAGGCGCTCGTCGCCCGTCGTTCCACAGCCAGCGCGAGCAGCGGCGCGAACGCGCTCACCAGCACCGCCGCGGCCAGTGTGAGCCCGGCTTCGGGCAGCACAGCGGCCTGCACCGCGACGGCGCCCATGGCCACAAGGCCGACCACGACCAGCGGCGTGATCACGCGCGGCAGCAGGTCGCGCACGGTGTCGGTGTCCCCGACCAGCCGCCGCTGCTCCTCACCGGCGCGCAGTGCCCGCGCCGGGCCGAGCCGCACCAGCGAAGTCCACAGCCGGACCCGGAGCCGTCCGGCGATCCGGAACGCGGCGTCGTGCGTGACCAGCCGTTCGAGGTACCGCAGCCCCGCGCGGCCGAGGCCGAACGTCCGTACGCCGACGATCATCACGGTGAGGGTCAGGATCGGCGGCTGTTGCGAGGCCTTGGCGATCAGCCAGCCCGACAGCGCGGCCAGCGCGACGCCGGCGAGCAACGCGGCGGCGCCGAGCAGGGCGCCCCCGAGGAACCTGCGGTGCAGCAGACCGCGCCACGGCAGCGGCCGGACCGACGGCACCTCGTCCGTCGTGCCGGCCTCGACGGTCGAAGTAGTCGGCATGTCGACACCCGAGCTGCGTTCGTGCGCGGCGATGATCGCGGCGGCACCGTCGCCGACTGCCTTCCGGACGGCGGCCATGACGAGTCCGGCGTTGGCTTCGTCGAGGTGGGCCGTGGGCTCGTCGAGCAGAAGGAGCCATGCCCCCGACCGGACCCGCACCAGCGCCCGCGCCACCGCGACCCGCTGACGTTGTCCTTGCGAAAGCTTCGAAACCGGGCGATCGGCCAGGCCGGTCAGCCCGAGTTCGCCGAGGATGCCTTCGGCCCCGACCTCTTCGCGGACCGTTCCGCCGCCGAACACCGGCGACTGCGGCACCCACGCGACGTTCTCACGCCAGCGGTCGAGATCGGCGTCGGCCAGGCTGGTGCCGCCGACGGTGATCGCCCCGTCGTGCGCCTGCACGAAGCCGAGCAGCGCGGCCAGCGTCGTCGACTTGCCGCCGCCGCTGGGCGCGCGCAGCCAGGTCAGCTCGCCCGGCCGGACGGTGAACGTCTCGCCGTCGGGCGCGAAACCGCCACGCCGCGCGACACGCAACCCTTCGACGCGGACCTCGCCCTTGGCCGGCGTCTCGGAACCGTTGACGGGTAAGGGTTCCGCGAGTACGTCCGCGACCCGACGCACCGCCTCGACGCCGTCTTCACTGGCATGGAAAGCGGTGCCGACCGCGCGCAGCGGCTGGTAGCACTCCGGCGCGAGGATCAGCACGCCGAGCCCGATGGCCAGCGGAAGTTCGCCGGACACCAGCCGGACGCCGATGACGACCGCGACCAGTGCGACCGAAAGCGTCGCGATCAGTTCCAGGGCGAACGCCGACGCGAACGCGACCTTCAGTGTTTTCAGCGTCGCGCGGCGATGACGTTCGGAGATCTTCCGCACCGTCTCGGCCTGCGCTTCGGCACGGCGGAACGCGCTGAGCACCGGCAGCGCGCGGACGAGTTCGAGCAGGTGGCCCGACAACCGGTGCTCGGAGTCGGCGGCTTCGGCGACGCGCTCGGCGGTGTGCTTGCCGATCAGGATGGCGAACACCGGCACCAGCGGCACGGTGATCGCGATGAGCACGGCCGACGGCCAGTCGGCGAACAGGATCGCGACCCCGGCGGCGAGCGGCACGATCGCGGCGGTCACCAGCGCCGGGAGGTACTGGGTGAAATAGGCGTCGAGCGCGTCGAGTCCCTTGGTGGTCAACGACGTCAGCTCGCCGTGGCCGCGGCGGGCGATCCATTCCGGGCCCAGCCGCAGCGCGTGGTCGACGGCCTTGGCGCGCAGTTCTTCCTTCGCTCGCGCGGCCGCCCGGGCGGAAACCGTCCGCACCGCCCAGCCGGTCAACGCGCGGCCCGCGACGAGCGCGAGCAGCACGGCCAGCTGAGCGGTGCGGCCCCCGGATGCTCCGCGAACGACCGCGGAGAGGACGTCGGCCAGCAGGAACGCTTGTCCCACCAGCAATGCGGCGTTGACGAAGGACAGGAATCCGCTGAGGATCAACGCCCGGCGCGCCGCCGCCGAAAGCGGGGCGAGCGCGCCGAGCGGACCCTTTCCCGGCCGCGCTGGGTCCATTGTGGACTCCTTGGCGGAAAGGGTGTCGCGGCCGGGAAGCTCGGTCATGGTGCGTGCACCGGTGGGATGTGCCGGGTGCCGATGCGTTTGCGGAACACCCAGTACGTCCAGCTCTGGTAGACCAGCACGGCCGGGGCGCCGAACAGCGCGACCCAGCTCATCACCTTCAGGGTGTACGGGCTCGATGCCTCGCCGGCGATGGTCAGCGTGTTCGCCGGGTCCAAAGTGGACGGAAGGACGTTCGGGTACAGCGCGACGAAGATCGCGACGGCGGCTGCGGCGATGACCCCGCCGAGCGCGGCGAACGCCTGGCCTTCCCGGCCCGCGCGGATCTTGAACCACGCGAGAGCGGCCGCGAGGACGGCGATGCCGATCAGCAGCAGTGTCCACAGGTCACCCGAGCGCAGTTGCACGACGATGAGGAACGCGAGCAACGGCAGCAGCGCGAACGGGAGCAGGCGCGTGGCCAGCTTCCGGGCCCGGTGGCGGAGGTCGCCTTCGGTCTTGAGGGCGAGGAACGCGGCGCCGTGGACCAGCGAGAACCCGACGACCGCGATCGCGCCGAGCAGTGTTTCGAAGCGGATCGCGGCGAACGCGGAGCCGACCCGGTCGCCGTTCGCGTCGAGCGGGAGCCCGAGGACGGTGGTGGCGAGAAGCAGCCCGACGCCGAACGGCGGGATCCACGAGCCGATGCCGATCACGCGGTCCCAGTTGCGGCGCCAGCGATCGGAGTCGACCTTGCCGCGGTAGTCGAACGCGACGCCGCGGCCGATGAGCGCGAGCAGGACGACCAGGAGCGGGAGGTACGCGGCGGAGAAGAGCGATGCGTACCAGCCGGGGAACGCGGCGAACATCGCTCCGGCCGCGACGATCAGCCAGACCTCGTTGCCGTCCCAGACCGGGCCGATCGTGTTGACCAGGACACGGCGCTCGGTGTTGTCCTTCGCGAGCGCCGGCATGAGCATGCCGACGCCGAAGTCGAACCCTTCGAGGAAGAGGTAGCCGAGCCAGAAGAGGGCGATGACGCAGAACCAGATCGTTTCGAGGGTCATCGGGTGCTCCTGCTTGCTTCGTTCGCCTGGGCCTGGGCTGCTTGCCCGCACCGGACGTTGTGAAAGCCACTTTCACAACCTTCAACGTTGTGAAAGTGGCTTTCACAACCCGCCCGTACCACGCCGAGGCGACCAAACCGGCCCCTCGGCGCCTCGTCGCCCTGAGTTATCCACAACCGGCCAAGTTGTCCACAGATTGGCTGTGGGTAACCCGCCTGAGCGACACCCCCGATACGCTGGGTGCGGGGCCGTCCCCCGGGAAGGGCGGGGGGCTGGGTACGTGAGGTCAAGAGGCGATCAGTAGGCGAAAGCGAGTGCTTCGTCATCGCCGTCACCGCCTTCTGGGTCGTCGTTCTTGCTGGTCGGGCCGGGTTTCTCGGGTGGCATGACAGCGTCGACACCGCCTCGGACGTACTTGCGCATGAGGAACACCTCGACGACGCCGAGTGCCAGGTAGACGGTCGTCAGCGCGATCAGCGAGGTCCACACCTCGCCTGTGGACAACTTCGAGACCGCCTGCGCGGTGAACATCCACACTCCGTCGACACCGGTCGGATTCGGCACCACCACGAACGGCTGACGGCCCATCTCGGTGAAGATCCAGCCGGCGCTGTTGCCGATGAACGGTGTCGCGATCCCGCCGAGCAGGAGCCACGGGAACCACCGCTGTCCGGGGATCCGTCCGCGCCGGGTCAGCCACAGCGCGAGGACGCCGATCCCGGCCCCCATCGCGCCGAAGCCGATCATCGCGCGGAAACCCCAGTAGGTCACCGGCAGGCTGGGCACGTAGTCGATCGGCTTGCCCGCGAGCGAGCCGAGTTGCGGGTCGTCCGGGTAGTTCGTCCCGTACTTCGCCTGGTATTCCGTCACCAGGTTCTCCACACCCTTGACCTCGGTGGAGAAGTCGTTGTGCGCCAAGAAGGAGAGCAACGCAGGCACGTTGAACGTCTTGACGTCCTCACAGTTCGCGTCCCGGACGTCCCCGATCGCGATGATCGAGAAGCTCGCCGGTTCCTCCGTGTGGCACAGCGCTTCCGCCGACGCCATCTTCATCGGCTGCTGCTCGAACATCAGTTTGCCCTGCACGTCACCGGTGATGGCCAGCACCGCGAACGCCACCACCCCGACCCAGCCGCCGAGCCGCAGCGACGAACGCCACACCGCGCGGTGCTCGTCGTCCCCCGAACGCTTGCGCCACAACTGCCAGCCGGCCACCCCGACCAGGAACGCCGCCGCCACCGAGAACGCCCCGGCGATGGTGTGCGGGATCGCGGCCAGCGCGGTGTTGTTCGTCAGCACCGCCCAGATCGAGTTCATCGTCGGCTTCCCGTCGACGAACTCGACCCCGACCGGATGCTGCATCCACGAGTTCGCGGCCAGGATGAAGTACGCGGACGCCACGGTCGCCAGCGAGTACGCCCACGCGCACGCCAGGTGGACCTTCTTCGGCAACTTGTCCCAGCCGAAGATCCACAGCCCCAGGAAGGTCGACTCGACGAAGAACGCGACGAGCCCTTCCATCGCCAGCGGCGCACCGAAAACGTCGCCGACGAACCGTGAGTACGCGCTCCAGTTCATCCCGAACTGGAACTCCTGCACGATCCCGGTGACGACGCCCATCGCGAAGTTGACCAGCAGGAGTTTCCCCCAGAACTTGGTCATCTTCAGATAGCGACGATCACCTGTCCGGACCCAGGCCGTCTGCATCCCGGCGACCAGGATCGAAAGCCCGATGGTCAGCGGGACCATCAGGAAGTGATAGACGGTGGTGATGCCGAACTGCCACCGCGCTAGATCGAGGACCTCCACGCCTCAAGCCTGGTCACCGCGCGGGGTGCCCGCCAGTTCAAGTGGTCCTGATCTCGGCGGGACGTAGGTCCCGCACGCGGCTCAGCCGAGACCGGTGAGGGCGAGCCGCGCCTCCTCGGCGATCTGCCGCCGCGGGCCCGAATCCCCCAGTGTCAGCACGTGTTCCAGCGCCAACGCGTACGCGGTATCGAACGCCGCTTCGACGTCGACTGCGATATCGGGCTGGACGCCGACGCCTTCCCAGTTGGTCCCCGTGACCGGGTTCACGGCCCGTCCACCCGGGACGGTGATGTCCAGATGAGTGTCCACTTTGTACTGCCGACGCGGATTCGCGCCGCCGCCGGTCACCGCGCCGACCGTCTTCGCCCGCCCCAGCTGCTGGAGCGAGTAGCCCAGGTCCTCCGCGCCGGAGAAGGTCTTCGGGCCGGTCAGCACCCACACCGGTTTGTCCGCGCCGAACTTGCGTCCCGGCACGTACGGCAGCGTCCAGAACTGGTTGGTCACGTCGCCGTCGCGCAGATAGATACCGTTGAAGTGGGTCGGCTCGTCGACCAGGTAGCTGATCAGCATGGCCACCGCCATCGGGTCGCCGCCCCGGTTCTCCCGGACGTCGATCAGCAGCGCGTCCGCGGTCGCGAGCAGCGTCATCGCCGCCGCCAAGGCCTCGCCGGAGAGGTCCGGCTCGTAGAGCAGCTTCGTCTCCAGGTAGCCGACGTTCCCGGACAGCCGTCGCGCCGACGCGATGCCGAAGCCGTTCAGTTCGGCCTCGCGTCGGTACACCTCGGGATCGAAGGACCAGCCGTCCACCTCGGGCACCGGGTCGACGTGGTGGCGCAACCGCAGGTGCCCGTCCCCGTTGACCGACTGCAGGTCCTGCGTGACCGCGACGGCGAACGCCTGGTCGTCGAGCCCCGCGTACGCGCCCTCGCCCAGCCTCGCCTGCAGGAACACCACCAGCTTCTCGGCCACCTCGGGGAACACGTAGTGGGCCCGCAACCGTCCGCATACGTCCTCGATACGCGCTCTCTCGTCCATGATCGGCGACGCTACCAGCGGGCCGGAAAAAAGAATTCGGTTCGCCGAAATCTCATTTCAGCCCGGCCAAGAAATGCAATTCGCCCGCACATGCCGCCTGATTCGGAAAAGCCATCAGCTTGCCCTTTTCTGAATCGCCCCTTTATCGTTGCAGCGAAAGGGGTGAGTAATCGTCATGTCGAGCGGGATGCTGGCGCTCATCAGCGCATTCGGCCTGGTACTGGCCGTGGAACTACCGGACAAGACCCTGGTCGCCACCCTGGTTCTCACCACTCGTTTCCGCGCCTGGCCGGTATTCGCCGGGGTCACCGCCGCGTTCGCCGTGCAATGCGCGATCGCCGCCACATTCGGCAGTGTGCTGACTTTGCTGCCGGAACTGCTGGTGACCGCGATCGTCGCCACGATGTTCGGTATCGGCGCGTTCATGCTCCTTCGTGAAGGATTCACTCCGGGAAAGGACGGCGGGGAAGACGCGTCGCGTTCCGGACCGAGTCCCGCGACCTTTCTTCGCTCGGCCCTGACGTCGTTCGGCGTGCTGTTCGCCGCCGAGTGGGGCGACGCCTCCCAGCTCGCGACGGCCAGCCTCACGGCCCGTTTCGGCAACCCGTTCGCGGTCGCGCTCGGCTCCTTCGTCGCGCTGGTCGCCGTCGCCGGGCTCGCGGTGTTCATCGGCGCGAAGGTCCGGAGCCGCATCAACCCCAAGCTCATCCAGCGCGTGGCCGGTTTCATCTTCGCCGGGTTCTCGCTGTTCGCGGTCAGCCAACTGGTCTTCTGACCGGGGCATATCAGGTCTTTCACAGGTTCGACGGGTAACCTTTCGGAAACGAAAAGGTGTGGGCAAGGTGAACAGTCACCTTGCCCACTGCTTTGTCTCGTTCCCCGACGTGCCTGGAGTACCGCTCGTGACCTCGCCGAAGATCCTCGCGGCCCGTGCCGTCTCCCCGGTGCACGGCAGGCTCGCGATCGGCGGCATGGCCGTGGCCGTCGCGATTTCGATCGACCTCCACCTGCGGCTGTCCAGCCAGGTCAGCCCGATCTGGCAGACGCTGTCCGAGTACGTCTACGGCTATCTCTCGCCCGGCTCGTCGGCGGCGCCGTTGTTCGGCGCGATGTGCCTGGCGCTGGCGCTCGGCTCGCTCGCGCTGCTCGGCGGCATCGCCAAGGCGCACCGCACCGGCTACGGGGCCGTCCTCGTCCTGCTCGGCGTGTGGTGTGCCGGGCTGCTGACCCTGGCGCTCGTCCCCGTCGATCCCGAAGGCCAGGCCCGTTCGCTGGCCGGGCAGATCCACAACTACGCCGCGCTGACGGCCTTCCTCGCGCTCCCCGCCGCCGCCTGGGTGCTGACCAGGCCCGGCCGGGCACGCTGCCCGTGGGAGCCGCGCCGCACGACGATCCGACGGCTTTCGGTGGCCAGTTTCGCCGCCGTGGTGATCGTGCTCGGCGGGTTCGTCTGGACGATGCTCACCGGCCCCTCGCACCAGGAGATCACGCTCGGACTGTTCGAGCGGCTGCTGTTCGCGGTCGACCTGACGCTGCTCGCGACCATGGTGCGCCCGCTGCTCAGCGACCGCTGAGGGCTACTCCGGCTGCTTCAGGACCTCGGCCAGCCGCAGGGCCGCCGCGACGACCGCCGGTCCCACCACAGAGGCGTCCAGCGGCTCCAGGGAGACGACGCCGATACTGGCGCGTAGTCCCGGCACCCCGCGCACGGGCGCGGCGACACCGCACGCCCCCGCCTCCAGTTCACCCGCCGAGGTCACCCAGCCGTCGCCGCCCGGACGCAGCGTCATCGCCTTGCCCGCCGCGCCGGCGGACAGCGCATGACGCGTGCCGACGCGGTAGGCGACGTGGAAGCTCGTCCACGAGGGCTCGATGACCGCGACGGCTTGGGCCTGGTCGCCCTGCGCGACGGAGAGGTGCGCTGTCGCGCCGACCTTCTCCGCCAGCTCGCGCAGGACCGGCCGGGCCGCCTCCCGCAGCTGCGGGAGGACCTGCCCGGCGAGGCGGAGCAGGCCGACACCGAGGCGCACCTTGTTGCCGTCGCGCCACACGAGACCGCGTTCGGACAACGGGACGAGCAGCCGGTAGACGGCCGCGCGGCTGGCGCCGATGGCGACGGCGAGCTCGGAGATCGTCGCCGCCTCGCCACCGGCGTCCGCCACGGCTTGAAGTAACGCCAGTCCTCTGTCCAGGGTCAAGGACCCTTCGCGGGTCACAAGAGCTCGAGTTCCCCGAGGTCGGCGACGGGCTCGTCGAACGACGCGGCCGCGTAGGACG
Organism: Amycolatopsis sp. lyj-112; assembly: GCF_046549055.1. Classification (NCBI taxonomy): domain Bacteria; kingdom Bacillati; phylum Actinomycetota; class Actinomycetes; order Pseudonocardiales; family Pseudonocardiaceae; genus Amycolatopsis; species Amycolatopsis sp. lyj-112. Next base: position 290,383 of record NZ_JAJPWS010000007.1, read on the forward strand.
CGAAGAGCCCTCGGACGGCCTTCGCGGCCGGCTCGGGCATCTCCTTGGCCTCCGCGGCGAGCGCGGCGCTGTCGGTCGACTCGAGCGCTCCGCGCACGTCGCCGCCGGAAAGGCTGCGCGCGCACGCGACGATGAGGTTCAGGAACCCGTGGTGGGTGAAGCCCGAGGTCTCGTCGGTGTGCCGGACGGCGCGGTGCAGGCTGTTCGTCGCCTTGAACGACGCCCCGCTCGAACCGCTGACCACCGCGAGGAAGTCGGCGACCTCGTCGACGCTGGGGAAGTTCTCGCCCGCCTTGCCGCCGCAGCGGATCTTCGGCCAGCTGCCGTGCTCGATCACCTTCCGCACGCCGTCCAGCCAGCCGACACCGCGCCGCGGCTCGACCACCCGGATGACGTCCTCGGGCACGAACTCGGAGACGCGTTCCAGCCAGACCTCGTCGACGTCCGACGGCGCGGGCATCTCCACCATCCGCAACGCGAGGATCTCGCTGCGCGATTCGACGATCGAGATCGCCTTCGGGACTCCGCCGAGCCCGGTGTCGATGATCAGCGACAGTGGCAGCGGCTCCTTCGGCTTGATCTTGATCAGCTCGGTGATGAGTTCGGGCAGCCTCGACGCCTGGCACAGGAACACGCCCAGTACTCCGGAGTGTTCACCCGCCCTCGACGCGAAGTGCGCACGCAGCGCCTCGGGCATGGACGCCTCACCGGGCGGGAACAACGCCGAGTCGTCGACGAGCCGCGCGAACAGGGGAGGAATTCCTCGGGGGCCGGGTGGCGTGAGTTCCACAGCGCTTGACACGACTGACACGCTAGTAGCGTACGACATCAGAACAAAATCGTTCGCACAACGGACACGTTCCGGGGAGATTCCGATGCCTTACTACCGGCAGGTAGGCGAGATCCCGCACAAGCGCCACACGGCGTTCCGCAAGCCCGACGGTGGCCTGTACGCCGAGGAGCTGATGGGTGTCGAGGGCTTCTCGGCGGACTCCGCGCTGCTGTATCACCGCGGCCTGCCCACCGCGATCGTCGACGCCGTCGCGATCGAGGACGAGCGCGGGCCGATCGCCCCGAACCACCCGCTCAAGCCGCGGGCCTTCAAGACCCAGGACCTCAAGTTCGGTGACGGGGCCAACGCGGTCACCGACCGGCGGCGGCTGTTCGGCAACGCCGACGTCACCATCGGTTTCGTCCACGCGACGCAGCCTTCGCCGCTTTACCGCAACGCGGCCGGCGACGAGCTCTTCTACGTCCAAGGCGGCAGCGCGACCGTCGAGACGATCTACGGCACGCTCGAAGTCGGCGACGGTGACTACCTGGTCATCCCGACGTCGTGCACCTATCGCGTGCTCCCCCACGACGATGGCGGAGTCAAGCTGCTGACCATCGAGGCGCGAGGCCACATCGGCCCGCCGAAGCGATACCTGTCGGCGAAGGGCCAGTTCCTGGAGCACTCGCCGTACTGCGAGCGCGACATCCGCGGCCCGTCGGAACCGCTGGTCGTCGACGGCACCGATGTCGACGTCCTCGTGCGGCACCGCGCAGGTCTCACGCGCTTCACCTACGCGACCCATCCGTTCGATGTCGTCGGCTGGGACGGCTGCCTGTATCCGTGGGTGTTCAACATCGACGACTTCGAGCCGATCACCGGCCGCGTGCACCAGCCGCCGCCCGTGCACCAGACCTTCGAGGGCCCGAACTTCGTGGTCTGCTCGTTCTGCCCGCGCAAGGTCGACTACCACCCCGAGTCGATCCCGGTGCCCTACAACCACGCGAACGTCGATTCGGACGAGCTGATGTTCTACGTGCGCGGGAACTACGAGGCGCGCAAGGGTTCCGGCATCGAGGTCGGCTCGCTTTCGCTGCACCCGTCCGGTTTCACGCACGGGCCGCAGCCCGGCGCGGCGGAGGCTTCGATCGGCGCCCAGTTCTTCGACGAGACCGCGGTCATGGTGGACACCTTCGCTCCGCTGGACCTCGGCGAAGGCGCGGACGCTTCGGAAGACCACCGCTACGCGTGGACCTGGTCCGGACGGGGTCCGGGCGCCTAGTACCGACCGCGTTTCGTCCTCTGGTTGCGGTACTTGCACGAGCAACTACCGCAACTAGAGGACGAATTGCGACGGCTTGGCGGGATAACTACCGCCACCGCCGCAACGGTTCGGCAACGCAGGACCCATGCGGGACCGGTCCGGGCGAAACCTCCGGATAATCGGTGTTCAGACCGATTGGAGCTCTCCATGGTCGTGAATCCCGGCCCGTCCCGTGGCGGCCGCAAGGTCCTGGCGTTCGTGGCCGCGGCGGTGGTCGCCATCGGCCTGATCATCGGCTTGCGTGCCATCACCAGCGATTCCGGCGAAGACGCCGTGGCGGCGAAATGCACCACCGGCGACGCCGTCAAGCTGCAGATCTCGTCGTCACCCGAGAAGGCCGGGGTGGTCGCCGAGATCGCCCAGGGCTACAGCGGCCGCACGGTCGCCGGGCGCTGCGTCGACGTCCTGGTGCAGTCGAAGTCGTCGGGGACCGCGATGCAGGCGCTCGCGCGCGGCTGGAACGAGGCGGTGGACGGGCCACGGCCGGACGTCTGGACGCCCGCCGCGTCCGGCTGGGTGAACCTGCTGCGCCAGAACCTCGCCGGCACCGACCATCCCGCGCTGGTGCCGGAAGGGGACTCGGAATCGGTCGCGAACGCGCCCTTGGTGGTCGCGATGCCGAAGCCGATGGCCGAGGCGCTCGGCTGGCCGGGCAAGGGCATCGGCTGGAAGGATCTCGCCGCGCTCGCCACGGATCCGCAGGGCTGGGCGAAGTACGGCCATCCGGAGTGGGGCAGGTTCCGGCTCGGCAAGACGAACCCGAACATCTCGACGTCCGGCCTCAACGCCACGATCGGCGCCTACTACGCGGCGACCGGGACCTCGTCGGACCTCACCGCGGCCGCGCTCGCGAAGCCGGAGGCGCGGACGTTCGTGCAGAACGTCGAGCAGGCCATCGTCCACTACGGCGACAACACGCTGACGTTCCTGACGAACCTCCAGAAGGCCGACGATCGCGGCGCGGCGCTGTCGTACATCTCCGCGGTGACGGTCGAGGAGAACTCGCTCGTCGGCTACAACCAGGGCAACCCCACGAACGACCCGGTGAAGCGCGGGCAGCACGCTCCGCCGAAGGTGCCGCTCGTCGGGATCTACCCCAGCGACGGCACGCTCAACTCCGATCACCCGTTCACCGTGCTGAACTGGGCCGACGACGTCCACAAGCAGGTCGCGGCGGACTTCCTGGCGCATCTGCGCGGTCCCGAGGCGCAGCAGAAGTTCAGCGACATCGGCTTCCGCACGTTCGACGGGAAACCCGGCTCGCAGACCACCGCGCAGAACGGTGCTCAGCCCGACGCGAAGCTCAACCTGATCCGCCCGCCGAGCCCGCCGGTGCTGACCGAGGTGCTGAAGTCGTGGAAGGACCTGCGGAAGAAGGCGAACGTGCTGCTGGTCGTCGACGTCTCCGGTTCGATGGGCGACGGCGTCAGCGGGACCGGCAAGAACAAGATGGATCTCGCGAAACAGGCGGCCGTGGCGTCGTTGCCGCAGTTCAGCGACGCGGACAAGGTCGGGCTGTGGATGTTCTCGACGCGGCTGGACGGGGACAAGGACTTCAGGGAACTCCGGGCCGTGACCCCGATCGGCGGGGAGCCGGGCAGGCAGGAACTGGCGTCGCGGCTGAACGGGCTGACCCCGCAGAACGGGACCGGGCTCTACGACTCCTCGCTCGCGGCCTACGAATTCATGAAGCAGCGGCTGGATCCGAACGCGATCAACGCCGTCGTCGTGCTCACCGACGGCCGGAACGAGGATCCCGGCGGGATCGATCTGCCCAACCTCGTCGGGCAGTTGCGGAGCGAAGGTGGCGGTGAGGCGGTGCGGATGTTCACCATCGCCTACGGCTCCGACGCCGACTTCGACATCCTCAAGGAGATCGCCGAGACGACCCAGGGCGTGGGGTACGACTCGTCCAAACCGGACTCGATCGACCAGGTCTTCACCGCCGTGATCTCGAATTTCTGAGATCCTCGGATATGCGCTTCGTCCGTGAGCTAGCCGAACCGTGGGGATTGCTCCTCGCGGCGACTTCGGCGGGTGCGGCCTGGGCGGTGCAACTGCCGGTGCTCGCCGCGGTGGGCGTCGGCGCGGCCGTGCTCGCCGCGCGCGCCGGGATCGCCGCCGCCACCCGGCCGAAACCCGAGGCCGAACCCGAGGAGAAACAGCCACTGGACGTCGCAGCGGGCTCTCCCGAAGCGGGCTGGCTGCGGCGCGCGGAGGCCGCGGCCGAGGGGTTCGAGTCGATCTCCGGCTCGCTCGACGCCGGCCCGCTCGCCGACCGGGTGGCCGACATGGAGCCGGTGGTGTCGGAGACGGTCGACACGCTCCGGCGGCTGGCAGGGCGCACGACGGCCACCGGGAAGGCGCTGGCGCGGGTGAACCTCGCCGCGGTCGCCGCCGAGAAGGCCCGGCTGCGGAAGGCGCTGAAGACCGCCGACGACGACATCCGCGGCGACCTGCTGCAGTCGCTCGAATCCGTGCAGACTCAGGAAGACGTGCATGCGCGGCTGACGAGCGCACAGCGGAAACTGCTGGCACAGCTGCAATCGGGCGCGCTCGGGCTCGACGGCCTGGTCGCCAGGGCGGCCGAACTGTCGGCCGCCACCGGCGATTCGCTGGTCGACACCCGGACGATCGGTGAGCTGAGCGAACAGCTGGAAGGCATCCGGCGTGGTGTCGTCGAGACCGAAGAGGCGACGCGGCGCTCCAGCTGGTCGTGAGTGATTTGGGTCGTTCTAACGACCCAAATCACTCACGACACGTCCACGCTTCACCTGCCGAACTTGACCGGGCCGGATACCGCGTGACCAGGCACTCCGGCCTTCGCCGTCTTCCCGGCCACCGGTACGCCGAGCACCCACAGCCGACCGGTCGCGGCGATGTCCGCGGCCAGAGACGGGTCCGAGCCGCCGGCGCGTACCGAGACCTCGCGGCCGCCGGGCAGGACGGTCCGCCCCTTCACGGTGACCATGCCGAAGAGGTTGACCGACGCGGGCCCGGACACGACGAACAGTTCGGTCCACACTGGTTCGGGAACCGGCCTGGCCACCACGAGCGCGGCGACGGCGAGCCCGAGCGTCGCCAGTCCACAAAGGACCGCGAGGACCCCTGCGTTCGGGACGAGGGTGGAGCCGCGGTCCGGGAAATCGACGGCCACCCAGACCGAGAAGGCGCCGGCTGCCAAGGCGAGCCCGGCGCCGAGGACGTAATACGACGCCAGCAGCCGGCGTTGCAGTGAGACCAGGCGTCCCGGCGACACCGGCTCGGCGGCGAAGGGTGTCGAGCCCTTCGGCGGGGTATCGCGGAACGAGCCGCGCCGGGGGACGAGGACACCGGGGAGCAGGACGAACGGGCCCAGCACCCACAGCCTTCGCTGGGCCGCGAGTTGCGCCCGGTTCGGGGCGGGCTGCCGCACGACCAGCCACCGTCCGTCCAGCGGCACGCTCACCCGCGAACCGGCGACGACGGCGCCGTCCAGCCCGTTCACCAGTCGGAACGGCTTGTCCACCAGCTTCCGCATCGACAAGGATCCGGCAATCGTGAGGATGCCGTAGAAGAGCGAAATCGGTGTCATATAAGCGAGGAGGAAGACCGGTGCCGCGATCCCGTGCCGTCCGTTGACCAGCAGCACCACGCCCAGTACGACGAGCAGCGCGGTGGCGAAGGCCAGGGTGCCGGCGGTCGCGGCCGAACGGTCGAGTGTGGCCACCAGGACCGGCATGTTCTTGGCCGGAACCCCTTCGGGTGGTTCGAACACTGGGATTCTTCGGTCTTCCACCTGGTCAACCTATAGCCGTCAGGTGAGACGTGATCCAGGCTACTTCCACTGGGCGCGTAAATCAGGTTAGGCTCACCTAACTTAGGAGGTGAGCCGTGACCACACCGACGTCCATCCGCCGCCCGCCGGCGCCGAACCCCGCCGAGCGCGCGAAAACGATCGCCACCCGCAACGGGCCGGCGACGTTGATGCCGACAGCCGAGCAGCGTGACCAGCCAGGACAGTACGGCCGTGTCATCCCCGTGCTGCACCACGTGCACACGAGCGGCAGCGTCAGCATCCTGCTGCCGGACGAGCACCACCTGGTGAAACGGGCACACGAGGCCCAGCGCGGCGAGCTCGCGGTGATGGTCGAGCTGACCGATCAGGCGCCGGTCGAGCTGCGCGAACCCATCCGCGGGCTGCTGTGGATCACCGGCTGGCTTCGCCCGCTCTCCGCCGTCTCAGCGCGCGCCCGCGCGGTCTCCATCGCCGAGACCCGGCCGGACGAGCGGCTGCTCGACGTCGGGCACGGCGTGACCCTGCTGCGGCTGACCCCGGCGTCGCTGGTGCTCGCGGACGCCGAGGGCACCCACTCGCTCCGGCCGCATATGTTCAGCGCCGCGCCGCCGGACCCGTTCCACGACTACGAAGCCCAGTGGCTGCGGCATCTGGAGAGCGACCACGCGGACGTCGTCCAGCAGCTCGCCCGGCATGTGCCCGCCGACCTGCGCGGCGGGCGGATCAGGCCGCTGGGCCTGGACCGCTACGGCCTGCGGTTGCGCGTCGAGGCCGACTCCGGTGACCACGACGTCCGGCTCGCGTTCTCACGTCCGGTCGAAGGGCCGCAGCAGCTCGCCGGCGAGATCCGCCGTCTGATCGGCTGCCCTTACTCGTTCGAATGAGGCCCCGTATTTGAATGAGCCTTAGGCGAGTTCCGCCGGGAAGCCGCCCTTGGCGACCGGACCCCACGATTCGAGGGTGACGCGGATGATGCTCTTGCCCTGCTTCACCATCGCTTCGCGGTACTCGTCCCAATCGGAGTGCTCGCCCGCGATGCCGCGGTAGTACTCGACCAGCGGCTCGACCGAGTCGGGGATGTCGAGCACTTCGGCGACGCCGTTGAGCTGCACCCACTGGTCGTTCCACTCGTCGGACAGGATGCAAGCCGAAACCTTCGGCTCGCGTCGCACGTTGGTGACCTTCGCGCGCTTCGGATACGTCGAGATGACCAGCCGTCCTTCGCCGTCGACCCCGCAGGTCACCGGGGACAGCTGCGGGCCGCCGTCGGCCTTCGTGGTCATCAGGATCGCGCGGTGGCGAGTGGACAGGAACTCGACGAGCGCGGCACGGTCGACGGTTTCGTTGGTCGCGATGCTCCTTGGCATGCTTCGACGGTAGCTTGTGCGGGATGAGCTGGCTGCGTCCCGAACGTCCGGCGTCGCCGGAGTTCATCGAAGATCCGGCGCGCCGCCGCGCGATCGTCATCGAACTCGTCGTCGTCTTCGGGATCACCCTCGGCCTGTCCGGGCTGCGCAGCCTGCTGTCCCTTGTGGACTCGCTGCTGCAGCCGGTTCCGCTGGCGCAGCAACAGGCCCAGCTCAACGTTCCCCAGGCGACCCTGGGCCTCGTCGACCTGCTCAAGCAGGTGCTGAGCGCGGGACAGCTGATCGGCTGGGGCGCGCTCGGGCTGTACCTGCTGTGGCGCGGCGGGATGAAGCTCGCGCAGATCGGGCTGGACCGCGGCCGCCCGGGCCGTGACGTCGGGCTCGGCCTCCTGCTCGCCGCGACGATCGGGATCCCGGGGCTGGGCCTGTACTTCCTGTCCTACAGCCTCGGGTTCAGCCTGTCGGTGCAACCGTCCACTTTGGGCGAGACCTGGTGGCGCCCGATCACCCTGACGCTCTCGGCGTTCGGCAACGCGTTCGCCGAGGAGGTGCTCGTCGTCGCGTATCTGCTGACCCGGCTGCGGCAGCTCGGGCTGCGCGAGAACACGTCGCTGCTCGCCTCGTCGGTGCTGCGCGGGTCGTATCACCTGTATCAGGGTTTCGGCGGGTTCGTCGGCAACGTCGTGATGGGCCTGGTGTTCGGCAGGCTGTGGCAGAAGACGAACCGGCTCTGGCCCCTGATCGCCGCGCACACCGCCCTCGACTTCGTTTCTTTCGTCGGATATGCGCTGCTCAAGGGGCGAGTTTCCTGGCTTCCCTAGCTAGGGTGAACTGGTGATTGACGAGACGACTCCACCCCGAGTTGACAGCGAAGTCGGCCCCCTGCGCGCGGTGCTCCTGCACAGGCCCGGCAACGAGCTCAAAAGGCTCACGCCTCGCAACAACGACCAGCTCCTGTTCGATTCCATCCCCTGGGTGGACCGCGCGCAGGAGGAACACGACGCGTTCGCCGAGGTGCTGCGCGGCCGCGGTGTCGACGTCCTGCTGCTGGCCGACGCGCTGCGTACGGCGCTCTCGGACACCCGCGCCCATGCCGCCGGCGTGCATGCCGCGGTGGACGAACGGCGGCTCGGGATCGACCTTGCCGATTCGCTGCGCTCGCACCTGTCGAGCGTCACCCCCGAGGTGCTGGCCGAGGCCCTGATGGCCGGGATGACCTTCGAGGAACTCCCCGCCGCGGAGGGCGCCTCCCTCGTCCGGCTGATGAACCATCCGAACGACTTCGCCGTCGACCCGCTGCCGAACCTGCTGTTCACCCGCGACTCGTCGGCGTGGATCGGCAACCGTGTCGCGGTCTCCTCGCTCACCATGCCCGCCCGGGTCCGCGAGACAGCGGTACTGGACCTCATCTACGCCTACCACCCGTGGTTCCGCCACGCGGCGCGCGCGTACGGCGCGCATTCGGCGCCGATCGAGGGCGGCGACGTCATGCTGCTCTCGCCCGGGGTCCTGGCCATCGGTGTCGGCGAGCGCACCACCGCGGCCGGCGCGGAGTCGCTGGCGCGTTCGGTGTTCGCCGACGGGATCGCGCACACCGTGCTCGCCGTGCCGATCCAGCAGACCCGCGCGACCATGCACCTGGACACCGTCTGCACGATGGTCGCGGCCGACGCCGTCGTGATGTACCCGCTTTCCCGCGATTCGCTGACCGCATTCACCATGCGGCCCACCGACGACGGTTCGATGAAGGTCGAGGGCCCGGCGCCATTCCTCACCGCGGCCGCCGAAGCAATGGGAATCGAACGGCTCCGCGTCATCGACACCGGACTCGACCCGATCACCGCGGAACGCGAGCAATGGGACGACGGGAACAACACTCTCGCGCTCGCTCCCGGCGTCGTCGTCGGCTATGAGCGTAATGTCGAAACCAACGCCCGCCTGGAGGAAGCCGGTATCGAGGTACTGGCCATCACCGGCTCCGAGCTGGGCTCCGGCCGCGGCGGCCCGCGCTGCATGTCGTGCCCCGTCCGGCGCGAAAGCATCTGATACAGAAATTAAGTAAGCCTTCCCTCATCACCCGGAATTGATGAGGGAAGGCTTACTTAATTGAGGTGAACCTATTATTGGGAATGGTAACCTAATAGGGGGTAGATCACCAGGTAAAAGTGGAAATCGAATAGGCATTGACGTATCGTCGAACGCATGGCCCTCAAGAAGCAACCGCGCTCGAAGTTCTACGAACTGCTGCAGGCGCAGATCCACAACGAGTTCAACGCCTCCCAGCAGTACATCGCGCTGGCGGTCTGGTTCGACGCCGAGGACCTGCCGCAGCTCGCGAAGCACTTCTACAAGCAGTCCGTCGAGGAACGCAATCACGCGATGGCGCTGATCCAGTACATGCTGGACACCGACCACCACGTCGAGATCCCCGGCACCGGCGACGTGCGCAACACCTTCTCCGACGTCACCGAGCTCATCGAGCTCGCGCTGCAGCAGGAGAAGGATGTCGCGACCGACATCCAGCAGCTGGCCAAGGCCGCCCGCGCCGAAGAGGACTACATCGGCGAGCAGTTCACGCAGTGGTTCCTCAAGGAGCAGGTCGAAGAGATCTCCCAGATGTCCACGCTGCTCAACATCGTCAAGCGCGCGAACGGCAACCTGTTCGAGGTGGAGAACCACCTGCACCGCGAGTCCATCGGTGACGGCGGCGCCGACTCGGGGATGCCCCCGGTCGCGGGTGGATCGCTCTGACGCACTGATCCACCGCTCCCACCACACACACAGAGAAACCCGGGCTTTCTCCCCCTGAGAAGCCCGGGTTTTCCGTCTGTGCGGGACTTGGTCAGGCCGAGCAGGACCTGTTGACGTGGGAGATCTGCAGGTTGTCGACCACGCCCTTGTTGTCGATGAAGATCAGGTAGGCGCTCACCGGCCCGGTCGGCGCGGTGTACAGGTACTGGGCCTCTTTGGTCGCCCCCGGATAGGCGGCCTTGACCTCGGCCTCGGTCGACCCGGTGCCGATTCCCTCCGGGGTGTGCGCCTGCCCGGCCGGGCTGATCAGCTCCACACCCGAGGCCTGGGACACGACGACACTGGCCAGCGCCGGGCTCCGCACGGTGTACCAGGCGCAGGTCTCGGTGGCACTGTCCTTCTCGAGCGCGACGCCCGCCGCCTGAGCCTCGTCCGCCGACATGCCGAGGCGTAACTTCCCGAAGTTCGAGGCGTTCAGAAGCACGCCCGTCGTTACCTTGCCCTGCGGAGGCGGCTTCGCGGCCGAAGTTGTCTTCGGCGGCTTCGCAGGCCCGCCACCGGAGATGGTCGACGGAGGCGCGTCGGGGATCTGACTCGTCTGCACCGACGACGACACCGGTGCCGGCACCTGGCTCCCGGGGGCCGGCCGTATCTGGCTGCTCGCGGACGCCCCCAGGCTGAGCTCGTCGGCGGAGATGACCGCGCCGTTGTCCTTGTCGTGGATCGAAAAGACCGTGAGCCCGCCGCCCAGCATGACCACCGCGGCCGCCATCCCGGTCGTCGTCTGCATCAGCTGGCGGCGACGACGGCGGCGACGGGCGCCCGCCACGATCGTCTCGGGATTCAGCGTGGATCGCACACCGAGCCGCTCATCGGAGAACAGGTCGCGCAGCTGTCGCTGCACGTCCTCCTCGGACATGTTCATCCCGCTTCACTCCCTTCACCCTTTGGCTCGAGTAGCGCGAGCTTCGTTCGCAGCGATCCGATCGCCTTGCTCGCCTGACTTTTGACGGTGCCCTGACTGATACCGAGCGAGTCCGCGATCTCGGCTTCGGACAGCCCCTCGTAATAACGCAGGACCATCACCGCCCGTTGCCTCGGCGGCAGCGCACGTAACGCCAGCCACAGCGGCTCGTGCTCGAACGGGTCGGCAGGACTGTACGGCTCGGTGTCCGGAAGGTCGGCGACCAGGCTCTCCCGCTTGGTCCGGCGCCACCGGCTGACGTGCGCGTTGGCCATCGAACGGCGGATGTAGGCCATCGGGTCGCCGGTCTTGTGCTGGACGTAGGACCAGCGGGCGCCGATCTTCTCCAGGACGGTCTGGACCAGGTCGGCGGCGTCGTGCGGGTTACCGGTGAGGGCGTGGCCGTACCTCAGCAGACCCGGCAGGCTGGCCTGCACGAAGTCACCGAAGTCTGCGAGTTCGCCCGGCACGGACTCGGCCCTCCCTCGGGTCTCGCCGGACACCCAGACGTCCGTCCCCGACAGGACCGTCGCGGCAGCGGTCACCGTATCGCCTCCTCCCACGGTCACTCGGCCAGGCGTGCCTTGCTCGCCTCTCCTCAAACGCATGGCCACCCCCGCAGGTTGTCTCGTGCCGCGAACTCAGTTCGAGAGACGCCCGTATGGGTGAGGAGTTGCCTGCCTCAACGTCTCGACAAGGAGTCGGGAATTCTGAACGTACCGTCCCCCCGAACAGGGAATTCGTGCACGGCGATCACGGCGTTACTCGGGATGGGCCCGTAGAGGTGCGGGAACTGGATTCCGGCTGGATGCGGCGGGTCGCCGTCCTCCCAGACGACCGGCGCGCCGACGCGAGCCGGGTCGATCTCCAGCAGCACGAGGTCGGTGCGGCCGGCGAAGACGGCGTTGGCCGGGATATGCGCGGTGCCCGGGTCCGAGCAGTGGATGAAGCCGTCGGAGTCGAGGGACGCGGCCGTGTAGACGCCGCCTTCGGGCACTTCGGCCCACTCGCTCTTCGTGCAAATATGGAGGATCACGCGACCATCCTCGCGCAATTCGTCCTCTGGTTGCGGTGGTTGCGCGTGCAACTACCGCAACCAGAGGACGAAACGCGAGGGGGATCAGCGGATGGTGAGCTGACGGCCGATCAGGCCGTCGCGGGAGCGGCGCTCGGTGGCGTTGAGCGGCTCGGTGTCGAGCGACTTCAGCGCGGCGTCGAGGCGGACTCCGAGCTGCTCCTTCGCGTCGGCCCACTCGCGAGCATGCGCCTCGGGGTCGAGGTCCCACACCGGGACGAGCAGCCCGTGCGCACGGAACGAACCGGCGTAGCGCGAGCCCTCGCCGAGGCCCAGCTCACCGGCGGCGGACAGCCGCGCAAGCGCTTGCAGCAGCAGGTTCTCCGGCTCGGGGCGGACCCAGCGCAGGTGCGCCTTCTCGCCGGCGAGCACCCAGTACGCGCCGGCACCGAGGCGCTCGGTCGGCATGATCGCCGCGTTCGCGCGCTCCAGGGACAGCGCGACGTCGCCGCTCGCGTCCGCGTCCTCGGGCAGCCACCAGGCGAAGTCGTTGTACAGGGTGGCGTCGAGTTCGACGTCCGTGTCCAGCAGGTCCTGCAGGCGGGCCTTCTCGTCCGCGGTGGGCGGCGTCGTGGTGTCCGGCACGGACAGGACGTCGCCCTCCTTGGCGTCCAGCACCCACTGCAGCGAGCGGCCGAGGTCGCGGCTGATGTCCGAGGACCGGGTCTGGACCTGCATCCCGACGTACCGCTCGCCGTCGGACCGGACGAACGCGGCCGCCGCCATCGGCAGCACCGTGCCGAGGGTGACCTTCTCGCCGGAGCCCGCCAGCGTGAGCGAAGCCGTCGCCGAGGGGACGAACTCGCGCAGCGCGATGAGCTCGGTCTCGGCCGCCAAACCCTCGAAGGGCTGGCCGACGAAGACGTCGCGCACCTTCGGCTTGCGATCCGACGTCGTCTTGGGACCCTTCTTGCGCGAACCCTTGCCCACTGCAGCCTCCTCAAGCTCGGTTCGGAACGCTATCGCGGGAAGGGGACGCGCCGCGTAAGGCCCCCGCCGAACCCGGGCCGTCATCGCGGGTGAACCCCGCCTCTCCCGAATTAGCCGGATAGGCCGGTTTCAGCGGCCATTCGTGTACCACGCAAACGTGACTGAAAATGGTTGTCATCATCCGGATGATCTAACCGCGGGTGATCAGCCTGCCGTTTTCCCCTCACCGCACCGAATACTCGAGAGGACGCCACCTGGCGCCGTTCTGCGGAGAAGGGATCTACAGATGAGCACCTCCAGACGCCGGGCCGCGCTGGCCGCGTTCCCCGTGGCACTCGGCCTGCTGCTGGCCGGGCCCGCGGCGGGCACGGCCTCGGCCGCGCCGCAGTCCGGCTCGGCCGAGCAGTCCCGCCACTGCCTGCTCCTGTGCGTCGGCCACCACCATCACCCGCATCATCACCACGGGCATATCCACGTTCTGGGCTTGCACCTGGGACTCTGGCTGCATCTGTAGCTCCCGGCCGCGCCGGGGCGCCCTCCCCGGCGCGGCGCCGTCAAGGCCGGGCCGGGCTACAGTCGGCGGGTGTTCGACCTCGCCGATCCGGCCTTTCTCGCGAACCCGTATCCGTACTTCGCCGACCTCCGCGAACGCGGCGAAGTGCATCGTCACGAAGGGCTCGGCATCGCCGTGGCGGTGTCCCACGCCGCGTCGTCGGCCGTGCTGCGGCACCGCGGGCTCGGCCGGATCTGGCAGGACGCGCAACCGGTGGAACGGTTCGCGTCGTTCAACCTGCTGCACCGCAACTCGCTGCTGGAGAACGAGCCGCCCGCCCACACGCGGCTGCGGCGGGTGATCGCCGGCGCGTTCGGGCGCGGGCACGTCCAGCGGCTGCGGCCGAGGGTCGCCGAACTGGCGGACGGCATGGTGGACAAGCTCGCCGCCGAGATCGCCGAGACCGGCTCGGCCGACCTGCTCGAACATCTCGCGCAGCCGCTGCCGGTCGCCGTCATCGCGGAACTGCTCGGCGTGCCGATCGAAGACGGGCCCCGGATGGTCGTCCTGTCGAACCACATCGTGAAGATGTACGAGTACGGCCTCGCCGAGGACAAGCGCGACGCCGCCGAAGCCGCCGCGGCCGAGTTCGTCGAGTACCTGCGCGGGGTGGCGAAGCAGCGCGCAAGCTCTGCCCTGGGCGGCGACGGTGACGACATTGTCAGCGACCTCCTGCGCAGCGAGCTCACCGAAGACGAACTGGTCGCGACGGCGGTCCTGCTGCTGATGGCCGGGCACGAAGCGACGGTGAACGTCATCGGGAACGGCGTCAACGCACTGCTGACGCACCGCGACCAGTGGGACCGGCTGCTGACGTCACCGGATCTGCTGGACCCGTGCGTCGAAGAGCTGATCCGCTACGACGCGCCACTGCAGCTTTTCGAGCGGACGGCGACCACCGACGTCGAGATCGCCGGGTTCCGGGTCGCCGAGGGCGAGAAGATCGGCGCCCTGCTCGGTTCGGCCGCGCGGGACCCGAAGGTGTTCGAGCGGCCCGACACCCTCGCCATCGGCCGGACGCCGAACGCGCACCTCGGCTTCGGGATGGGCATCCACTACTGCGTCGGCGCCCCGCTGGCGAGGGTGGAGATCGCGGCCGCGCTCAACGCGCTGACCACGAAGCTGCCAGGGCTGAGGCTCGCCGAGGAGCCGGAGCGCAGGCCGGAGTTCGTGATCCGCGGCCTGCGGTCGCTACCGGTCACCACGCGATAGCAAAGGGGCTCTTCGCAATTTGACGGTGTAGCCGCGGGCCTGGGCCTGCGGGTCTTGGGCCAACACATCGGCACTCCCTCCTTCGTTGTCCTCACGGGGATGCCTCGCGAACACCCTTGGGGCGGTGGGGTTCATTCGCGGTCGGCGAAGCGGCGTACCGGGCGACGATGGTGCAGACGGCCTCGTCGACCACCTGAGCGACGCGTTCGGCGCTCACCTCCCAGCCCGGCACTAGGAGTGTCGGCCAGAAGACGTAGTTGGAGATCATGCCCAGGAACTGGGTGGCTGCGAGGTCCACGTCTTCGACCCGCACCGTTCCCGCCTCGTGCTCGGCTAGCAGGTAGCCGCGTACGGACTCGAAGTAGGGCATCTTCCCGTGCGAGAACTGCGCATTGGCGAGTTCGGGGAATCGCGGCAGCTCGGCGATGACGATCCGGAACAGGTCGGTCATCTGGGGCCGGCTCAACAGCTCGGCGTAACGGCGACCGATCGCGCTGAGTCCGTCGACGACGTTGCCTGCCGGCGGAGGATCCTCTTCGTCAGCGGTTGACCAGGACTCGGTGACTATGGCGTCGAACAGGGCGGCTTTGGTCGGAAACTGCTTGAACAAGGTGGCCCGCGAGACACCCGAGCGCTCCGCGATCCGCGCCAGCGACGTCCGGTCGTAGCCCAACTCGAGGAACAGTGCGGTCGCGGCCGTCACGATCAGCGCGCGCTTCTCCTGGGCGACGCGCTGGTGATACGTCGTCACGACCCTGCTCATGGGCCGAGCATACGAGGTGAGTGGCTTGACTCGCCACTGCCGCCGACCTAGTGTCAGGGGGGATGGTGAGTCGTCTGGCTCACCACTGGCCGGCCATTCATCGCCGATGATCCCGGTCCTTCACCCACCTACCGAAGGAACATCTGTTGCCCCGCTTCGACAACCAGACCGTGCTCGTGACCGGTGGGACCGGCGGCCAGGGAACGAGCCACGTGCGCGCCTTTCACGCGGAGGGAGCGAACGTGGTGATCGGCGACATCGACGCGGAACGCGGCGCCGCACTCGCCGCCGAGCTCGGGACCCGCGCTCGCTTCGCCCGCCTCGACGTCACCGACGAGAGCTCGTGGTCCGCCGCCGTGCTAGCCGCTGAGAGCGCCTTCGGCGCCCTGAACGTGCTCGTCAACAACGCGGGCGTCCAGAACCCGCCAGCGCCGATCGAGAAGACGGACCACGCCACGTGGTCGCGCATCCTCGACATCAACCTCACAGGGACCTTCCTCGGCATCAAGGTCGCCGCCCCCGCTCTGCGCCGCGCGACAGGGGGAGCCATTGTCAACATCGCCTCGACCATGGGCCTGGGCGGCACGGCGCACTACGCGCCGTACGTCGCCAGCAAGTGGGCCGTGCGCGGTCTCACCCAAACGGCAGCGCTCGAGCTCGGCCGGGACCACATCCGCGTGAACACCATCCACCCCGGTGTGATCGCGACCGCCTTCATCCAAGAACCAGCAGCCGGCGCCACCGCGGCAATCGCCGACTTCTACTCACCCGAGCCGTTCGCCATCCCCCGACTTGGAGAGCCGACCGACGTCACCCGGCTTCTCCTGTTCCTCACGTCATCAGACGCGTCGTTCATCACGGGGTCGGAGTACGTCATCGACGGTGGACTCCTCCTCGGCCCCGCCCTTCAGACCGAGACCGCATGAGCACTCCAGACACGACCGGATGGAACGACTCCGCATGGGACGCGTCTTTGTCGCACCTGCCCGATCACATCCGGCGAGCCATCGAGATCACACCTGCCGCGGGCACCAGAGAACGGATCATCGACATCACGACGCTGGGGCGCCGCACCGGCCGACCACGCCGCATCGAGATCTTCTTCTACCGAGCCGCGGGCACCACCTACCTGTGTAGCGGCGCCGGCGGGGCCGCTACCGACTGGCATGCGAACCTTCTCGCCGATCCTGCTTTCACGTTCCACCTCAAGAACGGGATCCGTGCAGATCTGCCTGCACGGGCCACGCCGGTCACCGCCCCAGACGAACGTCAGACCGTGCTGGCGGAGATCGTCGCGGATCTCAATCAGCCCCACGACCCCGGCACCATCCGACCGACACGGCTCGAAGACTGGGCCGACAGCCGGCTGATGCGAATCAGCTTCCGCCGCCGGTCGTGATCGCGAGATCCTTGACAGATGAACCTACTCCCAGGGACTGGGTGTAGGTCATGGCCCAGAGCGGCTCTTCGCCACATGAAGCTCATCCTGCCCGGCTACACCCTGGATTGGACTGAGCCGGCAAAGGTCCCTTGCTCTCTTTCCTCAGGTCAGCGGGCCAGGGTACTCGACGACGACCTCGTAGAGCGCGGCGTTGGCGGTGGCCGTCTCCGCGGCGCGTTCGGTCGACGCCTGGAAAACCTGGTTCTTCCCGGCCGCCTCCCAGGCTTCCTTGCTGTCGTAGTGCGTGACGTTGACGAGCTGGAAGCGCGAATCCGGCAGCAGCGCACGGTGGAGCTTGGCATCGCGGAAGCCGGGCGCGTCCCGCATGAGCTTCGCGCGCTCGCCCCACTTTTCGACGAAATCGTCCACGCCCTCCGCGGGGATCTCGAAGACATTGATGAAGGTGACGCCGTCGTCGCTCATGATCGCCAGTCTGGAACCTCCAGCGAACTGGAGGTCAACAGTGACCTGTGTTACACCTTCCCGCGAGACGACAGCAAAGGTCCCTTGCTCTCTTTCCACAGGTCAGCGGGCGGAGGCGGCGGGACGTTCGCGGCGTTCCGGGTCCGGGGCGCCGTCCACCTTCAGCACGCGAAAGTGCCGAAGCCGCTTCTCCGCGACAGGCGACAGCAGGCCGGACATGCGCCGCACGAGCAGCGCCGTCGCCACCGCGAGCCCGGCCGCGGCGAGGTCGGTCAGCGCGACCAGGATGACGCCGTCGGCCAGCGCCTGGACGCCGTCACGGAACCGCCAGACGACGACCAGCCCGAGCAGCAGCCAGTTCAGCACCCAGACGCCCCACCAGACCAGCACGAGCCTCGACGGCTTCGGGCGGTCGCCCCGCGAGCGGCGGAGGACGGCGTGTTCGAGCTCGGCGATGATCGGCAGCACCAGCAGCAGGTTCACCACCGGCACCAGCACGAACACCAGCACCTGCCACAGCGGCCTCGGCGAGACCTCGCCGGAGGCGTCCGCGGCGGCGTGCCGCGCCACGAGCAGCCACCACACGGCGAGCCCCGAGGGCAGCAGCGAAAGGATCGTCGTGAGCAGGCCAGCGGTGATCACGAAGCTGTCGGAAACCGTGACGACGGACGTCGACAACGCGGAGTCGCGGCTCTGCACGAGCAGGATGTAGCGCCAGGTTTCGGCGGCCGACGCGACGAGCGCGAGGGCGGCGAAGGTCCACAGCACCGGCAGCAGGCTGCGGGTGATCACGCGGAGCCGTTCGCCGGGCGTGACCTCGCTGGACGCCGTCCCGGGGACCGCGGTCGAGCGGCGCCAGACCAGGTTCGGGAAACCCCAGCGGGGCGGGACCGGATAGGACGGCGGCCCGGCGTAGCGCTCGGCCGCCGGTTTGCGCCGCTGCGGCCAGGCGCCAGGGGGCGGCGAAGCGACCCAGCGGACGCGATGACGCACCGGCTGGGCCCGCGGGTGCTGGACCGGCGCCGGGCGCACGGGCGGCGCCGGCGTCCTGGGCGGATAGTGGCCTGGCTGCACGATTACAGGACTTCGGGTTCGACGCCGGGATGGTCGCCGACCATCGGGCGCCCTTCCTGCTTCCACGAACCCATCCCGCCGGCGACGTTGACCGCGTCCCAGCCGCTCGCGTTCAGCCACGCGGCCGCGCGGGCGGACCGGCCGCCGCTGCGGCAGATCACGTGCACCGGCTGATCGTCGGGCAGGTCGTCGAGTTCGCCGACGCGCGCGGGCAGTTCACTCATCGGGATGTGCTTGGCGCCCGGGGCGTGCCCGGCTGCCCACTCGTCGTCCTCGCGGACGTCGAGCAGCGCGACGCCGTCCTTGGGCAGGTCACGCACGGCAACGGTCGGGATGTCAGCAGGGCTCACCACCGTGCCATCCTCGCATCCCGTCCCGTTGCGCGCGCGTGAAGAACGACTCAATGCTGCGTCGCCTTTTCCGCGCCCGCACCGGTGAGCGACCGGACCTCCATCTCGGCGTACTTCTTCTCGTTGTGCTCCTTCGACAGCACGGTGCCGAGCCAGCCGAGGAAGAACGCCACGGGGATCGAGACCAGGCCCGGGTTGTCGAGCGGGAACCAGTGGAAGTCGACGCCCTGGATCATCGAAGCGCTCTTCCCGGTCGCGGGGTTGACCGGTTTCCCGGACACCGCGGGCGAGAAGACGATCAGGACGACGCAGACGATCAGCCCGCCGTAGATGCTCCACACCGCGCCCTGGGTGTTGAACCGTTTCCAGAACAGCGAGTAGAGGAGGGTCGGCAGGTTCGCCGACGCCGCCACCGCGAACGCGAGCGCCACCAGGAACGCCACGTTCTGGTTCTTCGCGAGGATCCCGCCGACGATCGCGACCGCCCCGATCACCAGCGCGGTGATCCGCGCGACGCGGACCTCGCTGTCGGAGTCGGTCTTGCCCTTCTTGATCACGTTCGCGTAGACGTCGTGCGCGAACGACGCCGACGCGGTGATCGTGAGACCCGCGACCACCGCGAGGATCGTCGCGAACGCCACCGCCGCGATGAACCCGAGCAGCACCGGGCCGCCCAGTTCGAGCGCCAGCAGCGGCGCCGCGGAGTTGGTCGTCCCCGGCGCCTTCGAGATCACCTCGGGGCCGACGAGCGCGCCCGCGCCGTAGCCGAGCACCAGTGTGAACAGGTAGAAGATGCCGATCAGCGCGATCGCCCAGACCACCGAGCGGCGCGCGTCCTTCGCGGTCGGCACGGTGTAGAAGCGCATCAGGACGTGGGGCAGGCCCGCCGTGCCGAGCACCAGCGCGATACCGAGCGAAAGGAAGTCGAGTTTGGTCGTGCCGGTCTTCCCGTACTGCTTGCCCGGGCCGAGTAGTGCTTCACCGGTCGCGCCGCCCTTGTCGACGGCGGCCTGGAACAGGCTGGAGAGGTTGAAGCCGTATTTCCCGAGCACCCACAGGGTCATCGCGAACGTCCCGGCGATCAGCAGGACGGCCTTGATGATCTGCACCCACGTGGTGCCCTTCATCCCGCCGATCAGCACGTACACGATCATGATCACGCCGACGACGGCGATCACCAGGTCCTGGCCGAGGTTCCCCTCGATGCCGAGCAGCAGGTTCACCAGCCCGCCCGCGCCCGCCATCTGCGCGAGCAGGTAGAAGAACGAGACGGCGAGCGTGGAGATCGCGGCCGCGGCGCGGACCGGCCGCTGCCGCATCCGGAACGCGAGCACGTCACCCATCGTGAACTTGCCGATGTTCCTCAGCAGTTCCGCGACCAGCAGCAACGCCACCAGCCACGCGACGAGGAACCCGATCGAATAGAGGAAACCGTCGTAACCGTTGATCGCGATCGCGCCGGCGATACCCAGGAACGACGCGGCGGAAAGGTAGTCGCCCGAGATCGCGATCCCGTTCTGTGGCCCGGTGAACGCTCGCCCGGCGGCGTAGTAGTCGGACGCGGTCTTCGAATTCCGGCTCGCCCGGAAAACGATCACCAGGGTGATCGCGACGAACACCGAGAAAATGGTGATGTTGAGCGCGGGGTTGCTGCCTTCGACGCCTGCCGCCAGCGTGGTCACTGTTCGGTCCCCTCGACCTCGTGCCGGATCTTGTCGGCGAGCGGATCCAGTTTACGATTCGCATACCGGACATAAAGCCCGGTGATCACGAACGTCGAGACGAACTGCAGCAGGCCGAAGACGAGGCCCACGTTGATGTTTCCGAAGAGCTTGGTGCTCATGAACTCGGTCGCGTAGTCGGCGAGGAGCACGTAGAGCAGGTACCAGAGAAGGAACACCGCCGAGACCGGGAAAACGAATACCCGGAGCCTTCTCCGCAGTTCGGTGAATTCAGGACCTGCCTGAATCTTTTCCCAGTCGGATTCCGGACCTGACCCGAGGTCTTGCTCGGTGTCACTCACGTCGGACCTCCACCTGCCGCGACCATGGGGTGATTTCGATGTCACGGAAGATCATGCCCCTCAAAGGACTCGAGGGGAGCAATCCATTTGAGTGAACGGTACGACTCTGAGTAGAGGATCGCACCCCGACCGGGTGAACTACTTCCGGTGACGGCCCTTTCCGGCGGTCCGGGTCTTCTCTTC
The DNA here is from genome assembly GCF_046549055.1 of Amycolatopsis sp. lyj-112. Classification (NCBI taxonomy): domain Bacteria; kingdom Bacillati; phylum Actinomycetota; class Actinomycetes; order Pseudonocardiales; family Pseudonocardiaceae; genus Amycolatopsis; species Amycolatopsis sp. lyj-112. The sequence continues at coordinate 311,366 of NZ_JAJPWS010000007.1, forward strand.
GGCCTGCCCGAACCGGGCGACGGCGCGGTCGCGCATGAAGCCGAGCGGATCGGGCGCGTGCAGGCGGAGCATCACGCCGTGGACGTCGTCCGGCCGCCCGTAACCGGTCGCCCGGCTCACCACGTAGGTGGTCAGGAACGCGGCGGGCACGGTGATCAGCGCGGGCTGGTTCGAGAACCACGGCGCCCAGCCGCCGGTGTACTTGCTGACGATGTTGACCACCAGCGCGGTCAGTACCAGGCCGCCGCCGACGACCATTCCGGCCAGCGCGCCGGGCCAGCTGAGTTTTCGCCACCACACCCCGAGTAACAGCAACGGGCTGAAGGTGGACGCGGCCAGCGCGAACGACATGCCCACCGAGAGCGAAAGGTCCTCCGAGGGCAGCAGGACCGCCAGCCCGAACGGGATCAGCGCCACGATCGCCGTCGCCACCCGGAAGTCGCGGACCCGGCCGGGCAGCACGTCGGTCGACACCACCCCGGCGACGCTCACCAGCAGCCCGGACGAACTCGACAGGAACGCGGCGAACGCGCCCGCGGCCGTGACCGCGCCGAGGATCTGGCCCGGCAGCCCGGGCAGGACCGCGGATGGCAGCCGCAGCACCGCCGCGTCGGTCTTCCCGGTCACCAGCAGTTCCGGGACGTACATCCGTGAGAGCGCGCCCAGCAGCGTCGGGAACAGGTAGAACAGGCCGAGCAGCAGTAGGACGTGCACCGTCGTGCGGCGCGCGGCCTTGCCGTCCGGGTTGGTGTAGAAGCGGACCAGGACGTGCGGCAGTCCCATCGTCCCGAGGAACGTCGCGAGGATCAGCGAGTAGACCTGCAGCAGATCGGTGAGACTGCCCGACCCCGGCCGCAGCCAGTCCGCATTGGACGCGGGCGCGTCGCTGACCACCGGGACCGGCGTGCCCGCGGTGAACTTCAGCGTCGTGCCCTCGGAGACCTTGTGCGGGGCTTCGGGCGTCCACACCGCGAAACCGTTGGCGCGCGCGCCTTCCACCTCGCCGTACGCCTCGAGGACGGTCACCGAGGTGACCTTCACCGTGACGTCGGTCTGCACCGAGACGGTCGTGTTCTCGCTGAAGGTCGGCGGCGCGGGCTGCCCCAGCGGCCGCGCGTTGCCCGCGCCGTTGTCGCCGAGGAACACGATGCACAGGATGAACGTCGGCACCGCGATGGCGAACAGCTTCAGCCAGTACTGGAAGGCCTGGACGACGGTGATCGCGCGCATCCCGCCCGCGATCACGTTGAACCCGACCACACAGGTCACCAGGATCGCGCCCGCCCAGGCGGGCACCGGCAGGATCGTCGCCAGGGTCAGGCCGGCGCCTTGGAGCTGCGGGACCATGTAGAGGATCCCGATGAACACCACGAACGCCGTCGAAACCCGGCGCAGCAGCGTCGATCCCAGCCGCATCTCGACGAAGTCCGGCAGCGTGTACGCGCCGGATCGCCGCAGCGGCGCGGCGACGAACAGCATCAGCGCGAGATAGCCCGCGGTGAAGCCGATCGGGAACCACAGCGCGTCGGCGCCGTCCTTGAGCACGATGCCCGCGATACCCATGAAAGAGGCGGCGGACAGGTACTCACCGGAGATCGCGGCGGCGTTGCGCCGGGAGCGCACGGTGCGGCGGGCGACGAGGAAATCGTGCGTGCTGACGGCCGACCGCGAGGAGCGATGTCCCAGGTAGAAGGTCAGCACGGCGACCAGCACAATGCCGGCCACAGCCCACGGATTCAGCGCCACGGCACGAATCCTCGCATGGGCCGCTCCGGATCAGTTTTCGATCATGTCTACGAAGTCGCGTTCGTGTCGTTCGGCCAGCCGGTTGTACCAGAGCCCGATGCCGAACAGGAACGGAAAAGGTGCCACACCGAGGATCAACCAGGGCAACGGAATGCCGACCACCATCACCCGTCCGAATGACGGGACCAGATAGAAGAGCACCGGCAACGAGCACAGCGTGACCATCACCAGCAGCGCCAGCAAGGCCGCCGTCCGCAACTGGATCTTCACCAGATCCTTGACCAGCAGCTTTCCCCAGCTGGTCTGCTCTTCGAGCTCGACCCTGGCCCGCAATGTGCTGGTGGCCTGCCGCGGGTCGGCGAGGATCACCCGCTGCCGCTTGGGTTTCGCGTGATGTTCGGGCTTCGGCTGCTCGTGCTTCGGCCCGGTCGGCGCGCCCGGCACCGGCTCGACGGCGGCGCCGTCGGACGGCGCGGGCTTCTTGTGCCTGCCCTTGCCCAAGGTCGGGTCCGGCTCACGAACACCGTTGACCCGCTGGTAGTACTCCTCGCTCATGAGCGGCGGCCGGTCACGCTAAGAGCTGCGGTTGGCGCCGACCAACCGATCCTTCAGCGCACGCGTGTGACGCCGGCTCACCGGCAGCACCTTCTCCTCGTTGCCGATGACGACCTGGTAGCCGCCCTGTCCCATCCGCAGCTCGGTGATGAGCGGCAGCGCGACCAGGAAGGACCGGTGGATCCGGACGAAACCCGCCTTCTCCCAGCGTTCTTCGAGCTGGGCGAGCGGGATGCGGACCAGATGGCTGCCGTCGGTGGTGAACAGCCGGGCGTAGTCGCCCTGCGCCTCCACCCAGCGGACCGAGGAGCGCGGGATCAGTTTCGTCGTGCCCGCGAGCTCGACGGGGATGACCTCGTCGTCGTTCTTGATCTGCCCCGGCCCGGCGACACCGGGCGGTGGCGCGGCCGCGGCGGCGAGCTTGTCGATCACGCGAGTGATCGCACGGTCGAGGCGATCCTGCTGGTACGGCTTCAGTACGTAGTCGAGCGCGCCGAGGTCGAAGGCGTTGACGGCCTCCTCCGCGTGCCCTGTCACGAACACCAGCGCCGGTGACGGCCGCAGCGCGGCGAACACGCGCGACATCTCCATCCCGGACAGGCCGGGCATGTCGATGTCGGCGAACACCGCGTCGACGATCGGCAGGCCACGGGCCTTGCGATCACCCAGCCGCGGGTCGTCGGTGGACAGCAGGCGCAGAGCCTCCGAAGCGTCTATCGCCGGGAAGACCAGGGCGACGTGCGGGCTGTTCCGGAGACAGTGGACCAGTTCGTCTAGCCCTTTGGGCTCATCGTCCACCGCAAGGACAATGAGCTTCCGGGTGTCATCGTGAGCACTCACAGTGAGTCGCATACTGCCCATTTGCGGGTTCCTTGTCCAGCCCGCTTCACGAATGTCGAACGAAAGGACGGCACCGGCACCCCCGCGCCCGGGGTGGCCGGTGCCGTCATTTTTTCCGGTGACACGAACCGCCTAGCCGTGCCACACCTTTCCCTTCTCGCCCCGGTCAGGGTGTGAAGGTGAACCAGTTGACGCTCACGAAGTCGGCGGGCTGTCCGCTCGTGAAGGTCAGATAGACGTTGTGCTTCCCGGTGATCCCGCTGACGTTCGCCGGTACGGTCCGCCAGTTCTGCCAGCCGCCGGTGTTGGCGATGGCGAAGCTGCCGACGGGCGCGCTGGTGGGACTGTCTAGCCGGACTTCGACGAGGCCGCTCACCCCGCCCGCCGCCCCGGACGCGACCCGCGCCTGGAACTGCCTGCCGGTCTGGGTCCCGAAGTCGACGCCTCGATACAGCGCCCAGTCGCCGTTGCCCGCGGGGCCGATGTTCTGGCCGCCGCCGGTGTCGCTGGTGGCCTGCTTGGCGATCCCGGCGGCCTGGCTGTAGGACTCCGCCTGGATCGTGCCGTACGCGCTGCCACCGCCCGGATTACCGGTCGTCGGAGTCGTCGGGGTGGTCGGTGTCGTGGGTGTGGTGGGGGTCGTCGGGGTGGTCGGGTTCGTGCCGCCGCCTCGGGTCAGGACGGTGACGTAGTCGACCAGCATCGGGCGTCCCGGCACGATTCCCGGGCCCGGCGTGACGGTGCCGGAGTTGTTGTTCGGGAACGCGCCGCCGATGGCGACGTTGAGCAACACGAAGTAGCCCGCATGGTTGGTCATGTTGGCCCAGGTGGTGGCGTCGACCTGGTTCTGGCTGACCGAATGGAACTGCTGGCCGTCCACCATCCAGCGGAACACGTGGGGGCTGACGCTCGTGTCCCATTCGAAGGTGTAGGTGTGGAACGCGCTCTGGCAGCTGGCGCCGGGGCAGGCCCGGTTGGCGACGATGCCGGTCGTCTCGTTGCACGGGCCGCCGGGGTTGACGCCGCAGTGCAGCACGCCCCAGACGCTGTTGATCCCGTTGACGTTCTCCATGATGTCGAACTCGCCGACGGCGGGCCAGTTCCAGTAGTTGCCGCGATACGGCGAGCCCAGCGCCCAGAACGCGGGCCAGTAGCCCAGCGCCGCGGCGCCGGTGACGTTCGGCATCTGGATGCGGCTTTCGATCCGCAGCGCGCCGCCCGCCGGCGGTTTGAAGTTGGTGCGCTGGGTTTCGACCCGGCCCGAGGTCCAGTTGCCCGCGCCGTCGCGCAGCGGGGTGATCCGCAGGTTGCCCGCCCCGTCGTGGGACAGGTTGGCCGGGTCGGCGGTGTAGTTCTGGATCTCGCCGGTGCCCCAGTTGCCCGGGCCGCCGGGATAGGCGTGGCCGGTGTCGATGATCCAGTTCGCGCCGGACGGGAGCGAGCCCGCGGCGCCGGTGAAGTCGTCGGTGAACACGGTGGTCCACCCGGACGGCGGCGGCGGAACGGCCGCCGAAGCCGGAATCGTCAGGGGGACCGCGATCAGTGCCGCGCCGATCGCCGAGCCGAGCGCGATCTTCCAGCGTCGTGGAGAGGAAACGGACATCGGACCTCCTCGTCACCATTGTCGAGGTTTGTTGCCGCTCACAACAAAGCGGTATGTCCGATATGACACATGGTCTGAACCACCTGTGCCTACCACCGATCGGGTGAACCGGCCGGCGCGCGACTGCCCCCCAAACGCCATGAACGGCCCGTTCCTTGCAAATTTCGCAAGGAACGGGCCGTTCATGGCACGAGGGTCAGAGACCGAAGCGGCTCCATGCGGCCTTGTGCTGAACCGCGTCCAGCAACGCGCTCGCCGCGGCGGGAGCGCCGATGCCGAGCCGCGCCAGAAGCGCCTTCTTCGGCTCGGCGACGGAGATCTCGGCATTCGGGTACCGCTCGGTGATCACCTGGCGAAGGCTGCCGACGCCGTCGATGAGGCCGAGTTCGACCGCGCGGGCGCCGAGCCAGATGTCCCCGGTGAACAGGTCCTCGGCTTCGGCGAGCCGGTCTCCGCGACGCTCGGTGACCCAGTCGACGAACAGTTCGTGGAGCTGGCTGTGCATCTTCTTCAGCCACTCGACGTCTTCCGGCTTCTCCGGGCTGAACGGGTCGAGCCGGGACTTGTTCGCCCCCGCGGTGTGCAGCCGCCGCTCGATGCCGAACCGCTCCAGCAGGCCGGTGAACCCGAACCCGCCGCTGATCACGCCGATGGAGCCGACCATCGACGTCCGGTGCGCGAAGATCTCGTCGGCCGCGCAGGCCAGCCAGTACCCGCCCGACGCGGCGACGTCCTCGGCGAAGGCCAGGACCGGCACGTTCTTCTCGTCGGCGAGCTGGCGGATCCGTTCCGCGATCAGTCCCGACTGCGTCGGCGCGCCGCCCGGCGAGTTGATCTGCAACGCCACGGCCTTCAGCCGCTCGTGCCCGAACGCGCGGGTCAGCGCCGATTCGACGGCGGTGAGGTTGATCGACCCCCTGGCCAGCGGTGACGGGGTCGGCGTGATCACCCCGTGCAGCTTGACCACGGCGACGACGTCTTTGCGCTCACCCCGGTCGCCGATCATCGGGAGACGGGAGGTCAGCTTGTCCGCAACGCTCATACGGCCAGGCTACCGACGTTCGGCGTCTCGCTCAGGACGGCAGCACGCCGCTGCGCGATCCGCTCACCCCGCTGGATTCGTTCGGGCCGCCCTGGGGCGGCACTGCGGTGGCGTCGGTGGAGAAGTCCGGCAGGTTCGGCCGCACGCCGGGCATGAACTTCGGCACCCGCAGGGTCACCTTCATGCCGGCGCCGGGGGCGGTCTCCACCATGAGCGCGTAGTCGCGGCCGAACACCTGCTGCATCCGCTGGTTGATGTTGCCGAGCCCGACGTGCGCGCCCGTGCGGTGCTGGCTGCGGAGGTCCGCGAGCTTCGCGGGCTCCATGCCGATGCCGTCGTCCTCGACGCTGATCAGCGCCTCGGCGCCGTAGTCCTCGGCGATCACCGTGACGCAGCCGCCCGCCGGTTTCGACGCGAGGCCGTGCTTGACCGCGTTCTCCACCAGCGGCTGGATGATCAGGAACGGGACGACCACCGAAAGCACCTCGGGCGCGATCTTCATCCGCACCTCGAGCCGCCCGCCGAACCGGGCGTTCTCGATGGTCAGATACCGGTCGATGTTGCGCAGTTCTTCGGCGAGCGAAGTGAACATTCCAGACGTCCTGAACGAGTAGCGCGTGAAGTCCGCGAAGTCCTGAAGGAGCTCTCGCGCTTCCTCCGGATCGGTCCGGATCAGCGACGAGATGGTGTTGAGCGCGTTGTAGACGAAGTGCGGCGAGATCTGCGCGCGCAGCGCCTTGATCTCGGCCTGTTGAAGCTGGTTCTTCGACTCGTCCAGCCGCGCCAGCTCGAACTGGGTGCAGACGAACTGGGCGACGGCGTCGGCCATCTGCACCAGCCGCCCGCGCGTGCGACCGACGACGAGCAGCGCGGCCTCGGTCTCGCCCTCGACGATCAGCGGCACGATCACCGCCGTCCGCATCCGGCAGGTGCCGCGGTGGTTGCACGGCATCTTGTCGTGCGCGACGACCTCGCGGCGATGCTTGCGGATCGCGTTGCCGATGGCGTCGACGAGGTCGACGTAGTGGTCGTTGGCCTCGCCGTCCCAGGACAGCAGCGTGCCCTCGCTGTCGGTGATGCCGACGGCGACGCAGTCGAGCATCTCCAGCAGCTGGCTGGTGATCTTGTCGGCGACCTGCTCGTCGAGGCCTTCACGGAGGTCCGGTGTCGCCTTCGACATCCGGTGGACGGCCTGCAGTACCGCGTTCTCCACGATGCTCGCCGGCCGCCGCAGCTTGATCAGCAGCACCACCACGAGGACCCCGAGAAGCACCGCGACACCCCAAGGGATGATCTGCGCGATATCGAGCCCGGACACGGCGTCCATGCTCTGCGCTCGACCAACCGGGTGCAAGGCCTACTCCCCACTTTCTGTTGAGTTGTGACAACTGAGGGTGGGGCCGACCCTACCCAAGACGGGGGTGTTCTCCCCATGGTCACTCTTGGTGGACCTCGGAAGACTGTGCGCAGGCAATCGCTTCCGGGGGAGGAACACCATGCGCGGAACGGTGAAAGTCGCGGCGGGGATGCTGGCGGGGGCACTGCTGGTGAGCGCGTCGGTGGGGACGGCGGCCGCGTCGGGGGACGCGGTGCGCACGGCCGTCGGGGATCTCGTCGACCGAGGGGGATTCCCGGGAGCGGTCGCCCACGTCCGGAACGGTGATGCGGTCTCGCGGTTCGGAGCCGGGTACGCGAACACGGCGACCGGCGAACTCGCGGGACCGCACCACCGGTTCCGGATCGCGAGCAACACCAAGGCGTTCGTCGGCACGGTGGTGCTGCAACTGGCGGGTGAGGGGCGCCTGTCGCTGGACGACACGATCGAGCGACGGCTGCCGGGCGTCGTCCGCGGGCCGGGCTACCAGCCGGAGAAGATCACCCTGCGGATGCTGCTGAACCACACCAGCGGCGTGCACGACCCGCTCGACCCGCACTTCTTCGACCCGTACCTGGTGGACGGGAACCGCGCGCACATCTACACCCCGGCCGAAGTGATCCGGCGGTCGCTCGTCGACCCGCCTTCGTTCGCACCGGGTTCGAAGGCCGACTACTCGAACACTGGATATCTGTTGCTGGGCAAGGTGATCGAGAAGGTCACCCGCAACGACGTCCGCGAAGAGATCCAGCACCGTCTCCTCGACCCGCTCGGCCTCGGCCGGACGTACTTCCCGCTCTGGTCGCCGTTCCTGCGCGGCCCGCACCTGCACGGCTACGACCTCAGTAAGCCCGTGAAGGACATGACGGTGTTCAGCCCGTCCTACGACTGGACCGCCGGCGCCATGGTGTCGACCGTGGACGACCTCGCGACGTTCCACCGGGCACTCCTCGCGGGACGACTGCTGAAGCCGTCGGAACAGGCCGAACTCAAGCGGCTGGTGCCGAACGACGAGGGCGGCGCGTACGGGGCCGGGATCGAGACGATCAACGTGCCGTGCCCTGGCGGGACGAAGACGATCTGGGGTAACACCGGTGCCGGCCCCGGGTTCTACAGCGTGTCGATGAGCTCCGGAGACGGCTCGGAACAGCTGGTCCTGGCGCTGAACGTCTACGACCTGGCCGCCGACGTCCACGGCGGGAAGCGGGTGCCGAAGTCCCCGATGCCCGCCATCACCGCCGCGCTCTGCTAATTCAGTGAGTGGCTGATTCAGTGAGTGGCTGACTCACTTGAGGAGTCGCGACATCCGCCGGTCCGCGAGCGGCTTCCCGCCGGTCTGGCAGGTCGGGCAGTACTGGAACGACTTGTCCGCGAAGGAGATCTCGCGGATCGTGTCGCCGCAGATCGGACACGGCAGACCGGTCCGCGCGTGCACTCGCAGCCCCGAACGCTTCTCCCCTTTGAGCCGGGCCGCGGACTGCCCGACCGAGCGCGTCACGGCGCTGGTCAGCACCTCGCGAATCGCCTCGGAAAGCCCGTCCAACGCACCTTCGGCCAGCTTTCCCGTTGTGGCGTAGGGGGAAAGTTTCGCCATGTGCATGATCTCGTCGGAGTAGGCGTTGCCGATCCCGGCGATCAGCGACTGGTCCGTCAACGCCGTCTTCAGCCGCTCGGTGCGCCCGGCGAACAGCTTTTCGAGCCCCGTCCGGTCCAGCGACAACGCGTCCGGCCCGAGCCGCGCGATGCTGGGGACCTCCTTCTCCGGATCGCGCACGATCCAGACGGCCAGGCCCTTCTTCGTGCCCGCCTCGGTGAGGTCGAAGCCCGGCCCGGCGGCCGCGTCGAGGTGGACGCGCAGCGAGATCGGGCCCTTGCCGGGTTTGAGCGGTGTCGGCGACAGCGCGTCGGACCAACGCAGCCAGCCGGCCCTGGCCAGGTGGACCACCAGGTGGAGGTCGCCGGCCACCAGGTCGAGGTGCTTGCCGAACCGGCCCGTCCCGGTGACCTCGCGGCCGTGCAGCTCGGTCCACGGCGGTGTCGCCGTTTTCAGCACGCTGAGGGACGACACGTCGACGCGGAAGATCGTCTTCCCGACCGCGTGTTCACGCAGGTGGTGGGCGAGCGCTTCGACCTCGGGTAGCTCCGGCATGAGCCCAGTCTCGCGTGTTCAGGCCGCCGCGACTACTCCACCGGATGCAACGGGCCGTCGAAATCGGGCAGCGAATGCTTCTGGATGGTCTTGCTGATCTTGGAGACCTCGCCGCGCACGGTGAACATGCCGCGGATGGTGCCCACCCAGCGCTCCGACGGCCTGTCGCCCGCCAGGTCGCCCTCGGTCTCGGCGACCACGGTCCACGGGCGGCGCAGGATCCAGCGCAGAGGGAAGAACAGCGCGATCAGCAGCAACGCCAACGGCACCCACGACGGGATCATCACATCCACCGGCGTCCACACGATGAGCACGATCGCGAGCACCGACGTCACGACGATCATCGCGATGCCGGGGCCGTAAGTGCCCGCCACATCGTGCTCGAAGTCGTCCGCTGTCGCGGGAGCACGCCATTCCATCTGGGCTCGGACCACCCAGTCACGGCCGTCCTCGCCGTGCACCAGCCGGTTCATTCAGTCGCCTCCCGCGCGGCCGCTCGCTCGTCGTGAGCGAGCTCAACCGTACCGTGATCACGGTCGGCTTCGCGAGAGTTCGAAAGCGATATGTCCCTCTCGAGCGTTACGGGCACGTCGGGTAGTCGACACCCGGCTCCGGGTAGTGAGGAGTCGGTTTCACCGGGCTCGGCTCGTCGTACCGAGGCTCCTCGGACGAACTTTCGGAGTCGTCCGAGGTCGGCGAAGAAGACTCTTCCGGGTCAGTCGACGACTTGGGCGTGTTCGACTCCGTGGACTCCGGCGGCGTCGTCGTGGTCGTCGGGCTGAGCGACTCCTCCGTGGGATTCAGCGATTCCTCGGTCGGAGGGAGGTCGTCCCGCTTCGTCGTGGTCCCGTTAGGGCTGGTCCCCGGCGGATCAACGCGCGGAACCGTCCCCTGCGGCGGAGTGTCCTGGCCCGCCGGTGGCTGCCCTGCGTCGCCGCCGTCGAGCCCGTTCGAGGGAGTGTTCACGCCGGGCAGGCTCGGCATGTCGCCCGCCCCGAGTTCGGAGCCCTGGCCGGGTACGGCAGGCGTGTAGCCACGGCCGTTCAGCTGAGCGACGCCGACCCGCTCCGGCGGGATGTGCACGGCCGGCGGGGCGATCTGCACCGGCGGCAGCAACGCCAGCTCCGGCAGCCCTCCCCCGGACAACCCGATGGTGTGAGTGACATCGGTCCCGAAGACGGCCGGGCCGGCGACGATTCCGACCGCGCCCGCGGCCGCCGTCGACGCCACCGCCATGCCGACCTTCATCTTCGAGCCCAGCAGGATTCCCTTGACCGAAGCGGCGAGCCCGGACAACGCCCCGGACGACCCGCCCGCGTAAAGCCCGGCGATACCCGGCAGCAGCAGGGCCACCACACCGGCATGCGCCCGCAGCGACGAGCACACGTCCCGCAGCTCGTCATGCGTCGCACGGCAGGACTGGCACGCGATCAGGTGAGTCTTGATGCGGCGCGCCTCGGCCCCGGTGACACTGCCCGCGGTGAACCCGCCGAGCTTCTCCACCACCGCCCGGCACGAATCCGGCCCGCGGTTCACCGACAGATGCGCCTGCAGATACGCCGCCCGCAACCCCTGCCGCGCCCGGCGCGCCAACGCCGCCGTCGCGTTCGCGCTCAGCCCGAAGTGCGGCGCGACCATCGCGGGCTGCTCACCCTCGACCTCGGTCTGCCACAACACCGAACGCCAGCGCTCCGGCAGGCTCGTGAACGCGGTCGTGATCAACGAATGCTCGGCCGTCCGGGCGTTCGTGTCCGCCCCGGCCCCGGCTCGGAAGGTCAGCTCGTCGTCGCTCACCGGCACGTCACGACGCGCGCCGTGCCACTCCCACGAGACCCGGCGGGCCACCGTCAGCAGATACGCCCGGACGTAGTCCCGCGGCCCGGCGCCCCGGCGCAACGCCTGGAGCACCCGGAAGAAGGTTTCGGCCGTGATGTCCTCAGCCTCCGACCGATCGGAGGCCAGGCTTCTCGCCAGTCTCCGCACAGCGGCGGCGTGAAGCTCGAAAAGCTCCCCGAAGGCGGCGTCCTCCCCCTCGCGGAGCCGCTGGAGCAATGCCTGCTCGTCGGATTCCGAGGCCGCCTGTAGCGGCACCGTGCCCTGCTCGGTCATCCGGCCAGGCACCTCCTCCCCGAAGGACTCACCATTCGGTCGAATGGGGACACCATACGGAGGTATGCAGCCGTCGTCACCCCTTGTACGCCAGCTGTGACACCGAAGCACCGGTCGGGGTGGGTAAAAACGGCTACTGACGGTCGGTGTAGGGTGTGTACACACTGCTTCAAACGAGTGTTGACGCAGAAAACTTCACATGCGGATGTAGCGCAGCTGGTAGCGCATCACCTTGCCAAGGTGAGGGTCGCGGGTTCGAATCCCGTCATCCGCTCGCAAGTGGGTAGGTCATGTCCAGGGAACGCCTGGACCTCGACTTGCTCACCATAATTCCCGGGGGCCCGAGCCCCCGGACCCCCACGTCGCTTGTGCCTCGCGTTGGCGGGTGGGTTGTCGGTACATCGATCTTGGTTGCTGGTCGATGGTTACCACGTGCTACAGGTCCGGTGAGCGGAGTCACACGACCGTAGTAATTCGGATTTGTGCATAGGCAGAGGCGAGGGCGCACCGGCAGTGAGCGGGTGCACCCTCGTTTCGTCATGACTCAGGACGGCACGCAGGTGGGCTGCGGGCGCTTCCACAAGGTCACCGACCAGCCGTTCGGCAGGGGATGCGTCGCGACCGGCATGAACCCCGAAGCCATTGCGGCGGACACCATGGACGGCGGATCCACCTTCGGCTCGAACTCGTTCACCGTCCCGGTCGCGGTGAACAGCAGGCACGTCTTGCTCGCGTCACCGCTGTTGCTCCGGTACGAGGTCAGCCAGGCCCGATAGTCCGGCTCGGTGTTCCCGTTCTCCGTCGGACTGACCTGCGGCAAAGCCACCCCGTAGCCGAACCTTCTCAACATCTCCAGCTGCAGGGTGTTGATGTTGAAGAGCCGGTCACGGAACCCGAACGCCGTCGCGCCGCTGAGCGCGTGGTGCTCCGCCACCTGCCCGGCCGCCCACTCCGAAACGGCCCGCCACTCCCGCACGGTCTCCACACTCAGCGGTTCGGTGACCTGGCCCCCCGGATCGACGTAGACCTGCGGCGCACCACGTCCGTCGGTGACCTTGGACGATCCCAGCACGGGCAGATCCACCTCCCAGGGATGCGCGGTCGGCAGCCGCAGATCCACCATCGGCACCAGCGCCAGCAAACCCACCAGCGCGACCGCCACCGGCAAGGCCTTCCGCAGCGAGCGGTGCGCCCGGTACAGCCCCCACAGCGCCAGGATCGCCATGGACGGAATCAGCGGGAGGAAGAAGGCGGTCCCCGTGTTCTTCGACGTCAGCACCGCCACCCCGCCTTCCGCGACGAGCAGCGCCGACGGGAACAGCGCCGACGCCACCATCGAGCGGAGGGTGTCCTTCGCCGGACCGGTCCGGACCTTCGTGACAGCCACGACGATCGCGGCGACCAGTCCGGCGCACAGCAGCAACGCGTGCGGCAGCCCGTGGTCAAGGATCAACAGTCGGAGCCGCTCGACCCAGGCACCAGGATTGAACACACCCGCGTCCTGACCGAACTCCACCGATTGCTTCCCGTAGCCGAAACCCGTGAGGTACTTGAAGACCCCGACGCCGTTGGGCACCAACCAGATCGCCGCGACGCCGGCGCCCACGGCCGCCGCGAGGGCGAAGTACTTCAACCGCTTCTTCCGATCGTGCGGGACCGCCGCCTGAATCAGGGCAGCCAGCACCAGCCCGGGTACGAACGCGATGGCCATCGTCCTCGACAACGGCATCAGCCCGACAAAAACTCCGAAGGGCACGACGAACTTCAGTTTCGACAGGCCCTCGGAACGGACCAGGAAGTAGATCGCCGCGGTCGTCATGACGGCCGCAGGAAGAGCGAAGTGGTAGGCGCGTGCCTCGTAGATCACGCCGGGGGCGGTGGCGACTATTGCCGTGGCGATCCAGGCGAACGGACGGCCCGCCACTCTGTTCGCCAAGGCATGTGTGAGCAGGATCAACGCCACTCCGGCCACCAGCGGGACGACGAACGCGGCTACCGTGCCCGTCCCGGTGGCGAAGAAGTGCAGCGAGGTCAACGCCGGCAACAGGGGCGCCTGGATACCCGACGACTCGACGGCCTCGACCCAGCCGACGACACCGTCCCGGAGTGCGGCGCCATGGTTGTTCAAGGCCATGCCGAAGTAGCCGGCCTCGTCGATGTCGAAAACCTGACCATCGCGGTAGAGAACGATCCACCGGAAGTTGACGGCCAGCCAAGCGACCGCCACCCCGAGCAGGACCCATGTGTTCACCTGTACGCGGCGAATCCCCCTGGTCAAGACCATGGTCGAGAATCTAGCCGCGCGCCCGGACCGGCTAGAGCGCGGGCGCTTTGAACGGGTCGTGCTCGGCCAGGAGTTTGTCCACCCTGGCTTGATCGACTCTGCCGACGACCGAGTTCTCGTCCTGCCGGTCGCGGATGCATTTGGCGAGGGTGAACGCCGACGTCGTCAGGAAGAGCATGCCGAGGGCGAGGAACCCGCGGACCCAGCCGTCGACCGGCAGGTACCAGATGCCGACGATGACCGCGAGCAGGGCCAGGCCGAACGAGAGGGCCGCCTGGACGAAGAACGCGACGGTGGTGGGGGGCGCTGCGGAGAGTGGTTTCGTCATGCGTACCAAGGTCGCGCTGAACACCCCGCGGTGTCTTGAGTACGGCTACTCAAGAAGTGTTGCGATTCAGGCCTCGTAGCTGCCAAGCATGGTCGGCGCGACCGGGACGCGCTACCAGACAAGGTTCAGATCAGAATCCCATCGGCAAACCAGATCACCCGAACTGTCCGCCTGCACAACGCAAAGCGCTCGACCATCTTCAGTGCCGGCCGGGTACTCTATCCATCCCAGTTCGCCGCCACTGGGAAGACTTTCCATATCCTGCAGGACAATACCGCCAAGGAATAATTCAAAAGATAATTCAGTACCAACAACAGGACGATTGAAGACGACAACCGAAGCCTCGTCGCCAATTTGTTCACTTATTCTGTCGATAATCGTCGCACGCGGACACCACTCTATCCTGGCGCCGACCATCGCGACCACGGCCATTCCTGGCGAAATCACGTCCGCCAGGCACTCGACGGTGCCATCGCCAACAAGGTGCCATTGCTGTCCCCACCTGCCGTTTCCCCAGCAAACAAGAACGGCCACCTCGCCTTTGAGTGTCGCTGATCGCACGCTTTCCCAGAAACTCGAGTCAGCTCGATTATCAATAGTCCCATCAGCTGAATCCGGCAGCTCAATGGTCTCGATATCGCGGCGCAATGCCGACCTGTCCACCAGCTCTTCCAATACTGAGAGTTCTCCTGGGACCTCCACCGACAGATACATGTCGGTGGCCACCGACAGACTCAAGCCCTCAGGGCTAACCAAAGAACAAGACGGATTTCCATATCTGAGCATCTGACGAACCAGCAAGAGGGAAGTTTCTCTTGAGAGCACAACCCCAGCCCTCAAGAACCCCAGCCAGGACGGCAAAGGTTCTCCGATGGTCAAGGCCCTGACCTGGAGTTTCTCCACCTCAAATCGGGAAAAGAGGTCACGGCCGAAGTCGACGTACCTGTCTTCCACTCGATAGTACTCGTCCGCAGTCAAGGTCTTGCCACAGAAAACGTGGCCGATGTCCTCGTAGCCCGTCCACGTATTCAGTGCACCGGAACGCTCCTTGTCGGCATACCTGGAAATCAGCAATCCGTCCACTACTTCCGTATCCGATCCAAGAATGGGCCCGATTTACCACTATAAGAGACATCGTAAGAGCCGCTACGCGACGTACTACTCGTAGTTTGGATTGATTCCATAGTACGACCCGCTTTGAAGAGGCTTCCAGCATGCCCCGTCATGTCCTGTGCGATAAAGCGCAAGTCGGCCGGTGCGCCATTATTTTGCCAAATCTTCGGCTGCCCCTTTCCTGCTGAGCGGAACTTAGTCGGCGTATACCCGAGAGCACTTGCAACATCGTTGGATTGCGATTTCCCGAGAACCGGTTTTTCCGGCCTACCTCCGGTCCCCTTCTTGGCCGCACAGTTGTGAACGAGGACGCTGGTTTCGCTGGCACCGACATAGAAGGCGTGGATGTCATCGATCGTGAGGTCGTGGACGGAAGACACCTGCGTGAAGTGCCGAACTGCGGTGACGACCGATGACCGACCATCCGGCGAGTGTAGATGCTGACCAGGAGCCAGGTCACCGATCGCTAACCAGTCACCGACCTCCTCCACCCAGACGAGGTGCCAGTCCGTGGCCACGATGGTGCCCGAAACGCCGCCGGAGGCGACGGTGACCTCGGTCCGCTCGTCCTCATCGCCGTGCACGATCGTGCCGACAACACGTCTCCGATCGACACCACCGGTCGCCGGATCCGTCGTCTGCACTTCATCGCCGATCCGAACGTCCTCGATCGGCTTCGTCGTGCCATCCGCCATCAAGACCTGGGTACCGGGGACGAAGCTGTTGCAGCCCGAGTCGCTCGCCGCGGCGGCACCACCCATGGCCGCGGCGGCCGCACCGACGACCCCTTCACCCTCACTGACGGCGACGACCACTTGCACCGCATTCGCCGCCATCGCGGCGTCAGAGAGGATGCGCTCCGTATCGGCGATGACTTTCTGGGCCTTCTCCACTTCACGACCGAAGGTGGCCAGTGCCCGCGCGCCCTTCCAGAAGCTCGCGACGATCTCGCCGACCTTCAGGATCTTGCCCCACGGGATGAAGTTGAGGAGGGTGCTGATGCACGAGCCGACCGAGCCCTCGATGCAGCCCATGATGTCGTCCCAGCCGATGAGGCTCTTGATCAACTCACCGGCCGCGTCCACGAAGACGTCCCACTTGGACTTCTTCACAACGGCTTGCGCATCCTTGTAGGACTTCTCGTTGTAGCCCCGTTTGGCCTTTTCCCGCTGTTCGGCCGCGTATTGCTTTCCCTTCGGTGAAGACGGAGAGCTCGCCATGACAGTGCAACTGCCCGTACACGCAGCCGCTTGCTCAGTGCCTTCGCGACAGAACAAACCGTCCTCGCCCATGTGGAAACAGGCCGACATGCCGGACGGATCCGTCATCGTCACGGGCGAGTTGTTCGCGTAGGCGTAGGGATTCCAAAGCTGCGGAACCGCCGGATCCAAGACCGGATCGGTCTTGGTGAACCGGCCGATCGTCGGGTCGTACTCCCGCGCGCCGAGGTGGGTCAGACCCGTTTGATCCTGGTAGCCACCGACAAAGCCGTGCTTGTCCGGCCAGGTGGACGGTGCGGGCCCACGCACGTTGCCGAAGGGATCCATGTAGCGCTGGGTGGTTGTGAGCGTCCCCGCGGAGATGGCCATGCCGTTCGTGCCATGCAGGTCACCGAGCATCCACTTGAGGCCGGCTCCGCCTACTCGCTCGGCGACCTGGAGGCCGCCATGCTGGTAGTAACGGATCGCGGACACACCGACCGTGCCGCTGGTGACCACCAGCTCGAGGTCGCCGATCGCCAACGTGGTGCCGGTCGGATCGCGCGTGACAAGACGGTTGCCGTCGGCATCGTAAATGTACTTGGAGTCACCGGACTTGGTAGCGACGCCGGCCGTTCTTCCTTCGTGGTCGTAACTGAAGGTCTGGGTATCGCCACCGACGTTCCTGGTCAGCATCGACCCGGCTTCATCGTAGGTATAGCCGCTCGTCGATGTCCCGTTCGGGCCGCTCGTGTCCACCTTCTCCAGAGCGTGCGGCTTGACTGCACTCGGCCCAGCCGCCGGATAGGTGGAAATACTGGTCACGTCACCGGTCGACTTGTGGTCGACCTCCTTCGTGCGGTTTCCGGTCTTGTCGAAGGAGTACGACTTCCAGTACGGCGCGGCACCACCCAACGCGGACGCCGACTTCGCCGTCGCACAATCAGCGGATGAGGGAGTCCACGCCTCGCTCATCCGCCGTTGGTAGTCGTACTCGAAACACTGGGTATCGGCGGGCGCACCCGATGGGGTGTCAGAGATCTTCGTGACGTTGCCTGCCGGGTCATAGCTGTAGGTCCGGTTGGTCAGCTGCGATCCGACCTGGGTGGCTCGGTTGACGGTGGTCGTCTGGGGGCGTCGGGTGATCTCGTCGTAGGTCTGGGTCACTCCGACGTTCGAGGTGGACTTCTCACCGTCGAACTGCATGCGGGACATCTCGTTGAAGGAGGTGTAGTCGGTCTTCGACACCAGGTTCGTGGTCGTGCCAGAGGAGTCGATCGCGTACGTCGTCGACGGCAGTCCGAGCTCGTTGTACGTGTGTCGAACGTGTTCGAGCGGCAGATTTCCGGCCTTCGGGCTCACCGTGGACGCGACAGCGCCCGTAGCTGTGTATGCGGTGCTGAACTCGTACGTACCTGCCAAAGCCTTTTCGGCGGCTGGAACGTCGACGGCCTTCTTGGTCGGCCTGCCGTATTTGTCGTACGCCACGACGCGGGTGACGTACGCGTCGGTGCCCGCCCAACGGGTCGACGAAGCAGGCAGACCGATCCCGTTGGGGATCGTGTCGTAGGTCCAGCTCGCCAATTTGGTGCCGGCGGCCGAGTCCGCGTTGCTCTGTGTCTTACGTCCGAGCTTGTCGTAGGTGAAGGCAACGGTCTTGCCTCGGGAATCTTTGGTCGACGTCAACTGGCCGCTGTCGTCATAGGCGTAGGTCGAACTGCCTGCGTCCGGGTCGGTCTGCGAGATCTTGCGGCCACGGAGGTCGTACCCGGTCGACCAGGCGTTTCCTGCGGCGTCGGTCATCGACGTCATGGCGCCGGCGGCGTTGTAGGTGTAGTTCGTCGCGTCAGCCGGATTCGATGCTCCCGGCGTGTATCCGTTCGTGTAGAGCAAACGCTGGACGGTTTGTCCGTGTACGTCTGTCACCACGGTTTCCGGCGATACGCCCCGCGGCGGAATGGTCGTGACGCGGTCGCCGCCGTAGATGGTCGACGTCTGCCATTGCTTGACGCCCTTGGACATCAAGATCGATGCCGTCGCACGGGCACGGCTGTCGTACTCCGTCACGGTCTGGTTCAGTACCGTGTTGTCCGCGACGGTCACCAGCTTCGCGACTGGCCCGGACGCGTTGTTGAAGTACCCGTTGTTCGTCTTGAACGGAAGCCCTCGCGAGTCATAGACGGTGTCACTGATGACTCGGCCGCCACCTGAAGCCGGGGACTGTGCTTGCCTCGTCCGCCCGAGACCGTCGTAGATCGCATACGACGTCGTGTATGTACCGTTGTCCTGCAAGGCTTTCGTCGCCACCGTCGCAGGGACGGCGGTCGGCGAAGTCGAGGCATTGGCGTATTCGAAGGTCGCCGTTGCCTTGTCGCCACCGAGCTTGCTGCGTCCTGGATTCCAGACGGCTGTCTTACGCCCCAGAGCGTCGTAGGTGATATCCGTGCGGACCTTGTTCACATCGACCGAGAACACCGGGTTCCCCCGTGCCGGCTCCTTCGTGGTCGTCGCGACCCAGCCAAGGGGGTTGGTCACGGTGACTTCGGCGACCTGACCACCGGAACTGTGCACATACGCGGTCTTCGTCAAAGCCCCGGACACGTCGGTCGACGAAGTCTCCCGGCCGTACCTGTCATATTCGTTCTTCGCGGTCGTCACGAATTTCTTGCCCGCGGAGTCCCAGGAGCTCAGCGTATCGGTCTGCGTGATGTTGCCCGATGTCGGCGCGGCTCCGAACGCCTGCTTGTCATAGGAGACCTGGACATTGGTGATGACCGTGGCCGCGGTCTCCGTTCCCGAACAAGTCCCGGCGAACATCACGACTTCGCTCGACTTGTCGAACATTCCCGTCGCGGCATTCGCGACATACTTCGTCTTGGTGCACGTGTCGTCCGTAGCGACAGCGGTATCACCGAGATCCTCTTGCTCGAAGACAAGCCCGTTGTCGTTGATCTTCTTGTTCACCTGGTTGCGACGAGAGGTCTTGCCGTCGGACAGCAGAGTGCGACCTCGTACGGTCGCGACGTCCACCAAGTGCGCCTTGAGCAGACCATCCGCGCTCGTCGCCGTCGGCCCGCGTACCCAGGGGTCGTTGATGGACGAGTTGTCGACGATCGTCGTACCGGGGAGATAGGTCCTCGACTCACGGAGAAAGCCTTGCAACGGATCCTGATCGACGATGGATCCGTTGTCCGAGTCCTCGACGACGGCCTTGCGCTTCCCGTCGCCAGGCAGATGGTCACCGTCCATCCCTCGCATGTAGACCGACTCCGTCACCGTTTGGGTGCCGGTCGGTACACCGATGGATGTCCGCACCACCTTGTAGCCACGCCACTGGCTCCAGGTCTTCCGCGCCTTCGGTGTGAACTGACCTTCGTCGTAGTGCCAGGCGGCGTCACCGAGATAGTCGTAGTGCGTCTTGACCGCGACCCCGCCACCAGTGAGGTCTTCTTCGGAGATATCCGTGACGACGTACTTGTGGAACCAGTCGAGGACCGGGTCTTTGGCCGACGGCGGACTCCAGAACGACGCGTAGCAGCGCATCGTGTCGGTCTCGGGCGACGCGGGCATACGCGTCTTCGCGACGCAGTCCGGGCCGGAGTACGCGACACCGATCCGCCCGCCGGTCTCGGTCCGGATCTCGTTCACCCGGTATCGGGTGATCGGTGAGTACTGGTCGTCCGCGGTGTCGACTCGGTTCGCGAACATGAATCCGCCGAACGTCGTGGCGGGAAGGGTGATGCTCGCCCCACCGCCCTTTCCGGTGTGAGTGACCGAAGAGAGCCACAGCGCGGACGGGGAGGCGTCTCCCGTACCGGGGAACGTTTGGGCCAGATTCCAGACGTCGACGTCGGTCTGGGTACCCGCGTTGTTGTACTGCGTCCGGACCGCGGTCAGCCGCTTACGGGTGAAGAAAGCGGGCGATCCGTAGTCGCAGGGTTTGTCCTTCGCGCAGATCTGCTCGAACGGGACATCCGGCCACGACCCTGCCGTCGTCGAGTTCAACTGCGAGGGATCACAGGTCACCGCCCCCGCGGGGAGGCACCGCTCCGCAGTGTCGAAAACGACCTGGTTGGTGGGCGCGGAACCGTAGACGCTGCCCGCGTCGAGCCGCAGACCGTACTCGATCCGCAAGGGATACCCGCCGGCCGTGTACTCGGTACCGGCGGTCGTGACGTTCTGATTGAGCCCGTAGTGGTTGTTCTCCTGCTGGTAGTAGTACGTGCTGGCGTTCCCGTGCGGATCCACCACATAGTCGAGGTTCCAGCGCCAAGGCTGCCGGCACGACGAACCGGCGAAATTGTTCGGCTTGTAGCAGGCTTCACCGTCGTTGTTGCCGAACACCGGGACCGACCAGGTGGACTGGGTCTCGTGCTTACCGGAAGTCCAACCGGGCGGGCGGTTGAGTCCCAGGAAGTACTGAGTGCCGTCGCCGGTGGTGACTTTCCAGTGCTGCCCGTCCTGAGCGTTGTTCGCGGCACCGGTGAGAAGTTCGATCTTGGAGCCGTCGTCGTTCTTCGGCCGCCATTGATTCGTCCCGCCGAGCTTGATCAGCTCCGTCGACTTGCCGCCGAGGACGAGTGTCGCGTTGTCGATCCCCCAGCACTGGTCACCGGTCTTGGTCTGCCCGTTGTTGCCACCGAGGTCCTCGCTGCACGGCAGGTAGTTGCGGACGACGTAGCCGCCGGGTGTGAAGTCCCATCCGTCGCCGACCCAGGACGCCTGGTTGTTGGTCGCGGAAGTCAGTCCGTCGATGCCGCTGGACGAGTACGAAAGCGCGAGGCTCGGCGACGCGCCACTCGGCGCGGTCGGGACCGCGAACGGATAGCTGTAGGAGAAGCTTCCGGAAGACCCTCCACTGGACCACGATCCCGCCGCCGACAACGGCTGAGCGGACACACTCCCGGCAGAGCCGCTCGCCGCGGCCGTCACCGCGAAGACCCGTGGTGCCGGGCGGGCACCGGGAGCGCTGGCGAGCGCGACATCCGCCGAGACCTGCCGCGTCTTGCCGTTGTTCACCGTCCCGGGAACCGGGGTCTTCGTCCGGCACTCGGCCTTTTCCGGCGTCACCAGCGCACAGCCCGGCAGTTCCACCAGCTGCAGCCGATCGGCCCAGCCACCCCCGTACGCGCCGGCGAACCCCTGGTAGTCCACCGCGACATTCACCGTCTCGGCGCCCGCACCGCTATCGGCAACGGAAAGCACCACACCGTGAAGCCCCAGCGCGCCACTGGCCTTCTGGTCCGCGACACGGACCCGGACCTTCGGTGCGGGTCCTGCCTTTTTGGCCGTGGCAGCGTCCTTCGCCCGCACCCAGCCGACCTTCACCGGGGTGCCGTTCGCGGCGCTCTGGACACCGAGCCCTTGTGGCTGACGGCTGTCGCGCGCGCCGGCGAGCAGTTCGACCTCGGTTTCCGCCGCCCCAGGCCAAACCGGCGGCGTCACCTTCGCATCGGCCAGTACAGGTGGCGGCGACGGCGGGGCGACGAGCGGCGTGACCGGGACGCTCTGGTCCTTCTGCCCTGGTCCGAGCGACCAACCGGGTGCGCTCCCCTTGCTTTCGAGCGCGATCGCCGCGCCACCGGACGCGAGCATGATCGCCGTCACGGCCAACGAGGTGACCTGAGAAAACCGGCCGATCCGAGTCCAGCGAGTGTCTTTACGCATGACGAAGCCTGCCCAAGGTTCAGATGGAGCGTCTGCCGAGCGGGAGAAAGAAGAGTCAGGGGTGGTCGAGAATCATGTCCACATTTATGCGTTGTGCGTCCAGCACACCGGTGTACACGCGCACTCCGCGAACATCGCCATACCAAAAATCGGATCTGTATCCGTCCCAGATACCTCGCCCGATCAGCAAGCTCGCAATGTCACTGTTGCCCGCCCAGCCGACGACGCCGGTGCGGCACACGGGCAAGAACTGCCTCTCGTCGGTCTCCGCATAGAGACAGGCAACGTCGGAGACCGCATCGTAGGTACCGGTCAAATGCGTCCAGGTGTTTTCGTCGATGCTCTCCGAAGTGACACCGATCGCCGGGGTCGGCTGGCCCGCGGTAGCGGACGGTGAACTGGCCAACCAGCTCCACTTGCCGTACCAGTTGCCGGCCGTGTCCTTGGACGGCCTGTACCCCAAGAGGAAGGGCGAGAACTTCGGGTCGTTCAGCGCGACAGCGGCTCGAGTGGCGTCGTCTCCGCCTACGCTGTTCGAAGGACTGCGAAGCTTGGCGTCTTGGACGTCCTCCGGAGTCCACTTGTGCCGCACCCAGGCTTCCACGGTGAAACTCCGGTCGGCGCGAAGCGCGGGCGGACGCGGGCTCTCGATCTGCCCACTCCAGGACTTGTCGAACTTCGCGACGTTGACGCCGTCGTCGTTGACCATCGCCGCCCCGCCGGAGACGGCACCGGCAGCTCCGGTGACCCCGTCGACGGTGCTGCCATCGAGTTGGTAGTTGGCCCGGAGTACAGCGGTGTTGGCGAGACCGGCGGTCTCCGCTGCAGGCAGGGCGCGATCCCAGACCTGGACCTGGTCGATGCTGCCCTTGAAGTAGGGCGCCGGCTGGCCTTGCCACCGCACCTGCCCAACGGCGAAACCGCCGGTCGCGGTCCACGTAGTCCCTACGGGAATGGCTGTCTGCCCTTCAAGAACACCGTTGACATAGATCAGCACTTTGGCCGTGGAAGAGTCATAGACGCCGGTCAAATGCGTCCAGACACCCGCCTGCGGGGTGCTGGTGGAGGACGCCCACCGATATCTGTCCCCATCGTCGTCGGCGGCCGAAATCCCCATGATCCACTGGTTCACGTCCGGGGAGTAGCGCAACTGGAAGGCGCTGGAGCGGATGCCGTCTTGTCCGGCCACGACGTAGTAACCGTTGGCGTCGGCCAGCTTCGCCCACGCCGAAACGGTGAAACTCTGCGCGGTGTCGATCACCGGTGTTTTCGTCTGCCCGTATCCGGGTCCGTTGCTGACGAAAGCCTGTCCGGAGGACTGTCCGACCTTGCTCTCCGTTGCGGATTGTGCGGCCGAGTCGCTGTAGCCGGTCGCGAATCCCGAACCGGAGGAGAAGGTGAGCGCACCGTCGTTCCCGGTCGCGTCCACAGTGTTGCTCTCGAACGCGTATTCACGGGTGGCCGACAGGCCGGTCGGAACGCCGTTGTTCCCGTGCAGCGAACCGGCTTCCGCCGCGGTCAGCGCCCGGTCGAAGAGCGTGACCTCGTCGAGTTTCCCGGAGTACAGGTAGGTCCGTGCACCGCCGGACTTCCCGCCGCCGACGACCAGCGGTCCCGAGCCGCCGGAGCCGGTGGCGGCGACCGTCGTCTGTGCTTGTCCATTGACATAGAGCGTCGCTGTTTTCGCGACGGCGTCGTACACGCCGGTCAGATGTGTCCACGCCCCGACTGCCGGAGCGGAGGTGGAGAAGGCGGAACTTTGTGCCGGATTTGCCTGAGCCGGGTCAGCGATGCTGAAGGCCCATTTCCCGGATTCGTGGTACTGCAAAGCGAATCCGCTGCTCTGGCTGCCGTCCTGGGACAGCACGACACGTCTGCTGTCCAGACTGACCGGATTCACCCACGCGGACGCCGAGAAGGACTTCGTCGTGTCCACTACTCGCGCGCCGGTCGCGAAGTAGTCGCCTGCCTGGCCGGACAAGGCCGCGCCTTCCCCGAGCTTCCCGGCGGCGAAAGCTCCCCTGCCTTCACCGACGTAACGCAGACCGGTCGCCTGGGAAGCGCCGTCCCCTTCGAACTGCCAGGACGCGAGGGGGGCGGTGACGTCGCGGACGCTGAAGTTGTAGTCGACCCGGGTCGAGGGTGTCTTGGCCCGGTTGCACGACCAGACACTCAGGACGTGCGTCCCCTTCGTCTGCGGCGCGATGGCCACCGTGGCCGGCCCGCTGTACGCGGCGGGTTTCACGGTTCCAGGCTCGGTCCCGTTACAGGTGGGTGGCGCGGTGTTGTCGAGCTTCCACACGTAGCTCCCCACCGAAGTCGGCGTGTTGGCCACAGTGAAGGTGAAGTCACCTGCCCGGCCGGGGCCACCTCCGAAGGTGCCGCTGGGATATGTCTGGGACGACACGGTCGGCGCACTCGGAGCAGACAGCTGAACTTCGACCTCGCATGCGGCCGCCCAACTGGTTTCGCGACCGTCGGTGACATGCGCGTCATAGGAGTAGATGCCGTCCGCGTTCATCGAGGCGGTGGACAAGGTGGCCTGGGCGTTACGGTTGGAGACGTTGGAGTCGCTCAGCACGTTGTCGACACCTGCCTCGCGGCCGTCCCATGCATAGTTTCCGGAGCTCACCGCGCCCTTGTAGACCCGGAAACCGGTGTAGAGCATGCCGCCGTCCGGATCCTGAACGTTCGCCTTGGCCACGTAGCCGGTACTCGTTCGACCGAGGACAGGACGGACTCGCGGCTTTCCCAGAACGGCCGGAACGCACGGTTCGGTCGAAGTCCCATTGACGATGGCGAGGTTGAACGGCGCTTTCGGACTCGAATTGTAGGTGACCGAGAACCCGACCTGGGTGGAATACCGTTTCCAGGTGTTCTGGTCGTTTTCGTTGGGCGAGAGGATGCCGAAGGTGAAGGTCGGCCCGCCGGCGTTCACCAGCTCCGTGATCGTCGGTTTGATGTTGAACCCGACGTTGGTCGGACAGCCGTTCACTTCGCCCAGTCGGCCGTACCAGGGCGGACCACTCCCGAACTTCAGCCCTGGACTGATCACGCTACTCAACACCACATTGTTGGAGCCGGCACAGGAGTTCGAGTTGTTCACCGCGAGGTTGAGCTGAGCGTCGTAAATCAGCTTCCCCGCCAAGCCACCGAGGTTCATCTCGACGAAGGACCTTGCGGTGACCAGCTTCCCGGCGCAACTCGACTGGTTGTCGTAGATGTACCCGACCCTCAGCTGGTCATCCGAGTCCCATGCCGCGTTACCCGGCGTCTTCGACCCGCCGCAGGCGTACTGGACCAGGTAGTGGTTGCGGCCGCAGTTGGAGCAGTAGTTCGTCTGCCAGGTGGGGTCGACGTAAACCGGGTAGGCGGCGTTCGCCAGCAGGTCGGGGTCGGGCGTGAGAAGCAGCGCCTTGCCCGAGATCTCGGTCGAGACCTTGGCCTGGCGCCCGCCGGCCGCCGGACCGCGGACGAAATCCGTCGTCCCGACTTCCACCCCCGACGAGTCCCACATCAACGGCGCTTTGGCCAGGAAGACGTCGGCCCCCTTGGCGTCCTTGACTCGCAGAGCGCCGTCGTCGTCCTTGGTGACCTTGCCGTTCTTCACCGGGAGGCCGAGCTTGATCTTCGCGATGGCCGGGTTCTTCGCTGCCTCCGGCGTCTTGATCACGACGACCTCGTGGACCTTGTCCACGTCCACCTCGACCTTGAGATCGACCCCGGGGAGCACGTCGGGATAAGTGGCCGTGCCACCCGAAACCACCGGCTGGGGAAGCACGCCCGGCCAATCGAGTCCCACTGAGGTGCCGTTCGCGCTCAACTGCAGCAGAGGCACGGTCCCCGCGGTCTGGACATCACCTCGTCGACCAGCGGAAAGCGAGATATCGGCCATCGCGGCCTTCGGCGACAAGGCCCCGTTCGGCCCGGGGCTCAGCGTCGAGTCCGCGGGAACCCAGCCACCGTCACGGGAGACCCGGACCGGGCGAGTGTTCTGCGTCAGCGTCATGGAGCCGTCCGGGTTCGCGACGGTTTCCGAACGCTCCGAGGTCAGATCGTCGATCCGGACTTTCTTCTGGCCTTGCTTGGCGAATTTCGTCGCGGCCGCGGCGTCGGGAGCGGAATTCGGTACCGCCGACGGCGCTGGGGACGCGGCTTCCCCCGGATATGCGAAAGCCGTGGCCGGGAATACCCCGAAAGCCACGGCCACCACGACGACGACGACACCGAGACGCGATCTCAGGCGCGACGATCTCACCAGGTAAGTCATCCGCGAATCCCCCTCGTTCTGCGGGAATGAATCACCCGCACCCAGGAGAAACACTGTCCTATTCGGACCGCCAGTGAAAGCGGCCGAACAGCCTAATCCGATTATCCGGCGGATTGCCCAGGAAACGGCTCAGATCTCGTAGCCGTCCACCACGGTCGGAGCGACCGGGGACAGGTGGTCGTCGCCGCGTTCGGTGACCAGGCCGCGGGCCATCCGGTACACCTTGAACTCGTTGTCGTGCGCCGGGTCCTGGTCGTCCCACACGTGCAGGAGGCCGTAGGACCCGGGCGCGAGATCGCCGACGCGGGTGAAGAGGTCCACCAGCTCGGTCCCGATCGTCGCGCCGTGCTTGTCCATTCCGCCCAGGTGCAGCACCGGCACCCCGGCGGCCCAGCGGAGGTCCAGCAGGTCGCCGTCGTCGAAGTCCCGGACGGCACGGTGCACCCGCTCGACGATGCGTTCGAGCAGCGCCGCGTCATCGTCGCCGGAAGGGTTCGCTTGGATGGTCACCCACCCGTGGTATTCGAACATTTACCAGAGTTTAAGCAGGTCCGCCCGCCGGACGACGGTCAGCCCGCCATGGCGACCGGTGAACCGTTGCGGCGCAGGGCGTTCTTGAAAACACCGCCGCCGTGCTGTTCGAAGGCGGGCACGAGCTTCTCGCCGTAGACGCACAACGTCCGCTCCCACGGATGTCCGAGCGTGCCGAAGCGGAAATCGTTCGCCAGGAACAGGTGATAGTCCCCGCGAGGGAACACCGGGACCGGCCACGGATCGAGCGCGGCGTGCCGATGCGGGTAGAAGCGGTATGACTGGTGCTGCCAGTGCAGCACCCAGACCCACTCGTCCTCGGCGACGCAGTCCTTCAGCGCCGAGAGTGCGACACGGGCGACGTCGTTCTGCTCGACGGCGTACGGGCCGACCCGGAACTCGGCCGACGACCTGTCGAGTCCTCCGGGCGCGAGATCCCACGCGACGGACGGCGCGGGTTCACGGAAACCCGGCCACGCGTGCGAGTAGGTACTCGGCCAGAACGCGAGCTTCTCGTAGACCCAGTACCAAGCAGGTTCATCTGCGACCCTGGAGATGGCTTCCCAAGCGTTGTTCACTCGCGACCCTCGGTGGTTCGGCCGGTTAAGACTGGGAAAGCTTCGTGTTCAGGGGCCCAAGTTGTCCAGCTCGTGGGCATAGTCCGTCAAATTGTCACCTGATCAGGTGTCTTGCGCCGCCGTCGAAACCGTGAGAATGACGGTGTGTGAACGGCGAGCCCACCCGTAGTGGGCTCGCCGTCGCTCGGTCATGCGGCCGCCTCCCAAAGGCTCATGAACGCCGACGCCTCACTTCGCACCCACGGCCGGACCTTGTCGCGGTCGCGCGGGGACAAGGAGAACTCCTTCGCCCGCCGGACGTCGATCACCAGCGGACGCCCGCCCGGGCGCAGGTCGTCCATGGTCTGTTCGAGCAACCACAGCACCAGCTGCGCCGCGTCCCGGCTCAACGGCTCCTCCCGGAAATAGAGCCAGGTCGCGTACACCGGGCCATCGCCCTTCCGCAGCCCGATGTGCGGGTTGATGCCGACTTCGAGCGAGCCGAGCCGCCAGCGCGCCCGGCCGACCTCGGCCAGCCGCAGGTCACGCCGCCCCAGGTAGCGCAGCCAGCCGTTGGCGATCTCGGTGTAGTGCGGCCGCGTGCGCTCGTCCGCGTTTTCGACGAGGGCGCGCATCACCTCCCGATCCCGCCCGGAGATCCGCCCGGCCCGGATCGCGTTCGCGGCACGAAGGTAGAAGTTGAATCCGCCCCGCGCCGGATCCTCGTACTGGCGACGCCAGCGCCGGACGAAAGAGGAACGCGAGGGACCCGAGCTCGTGCTGTATCCCACGAAGGTGGGCAGGGTGATGTAGGCCATCCGTGTCTGCCTTTCGCCGCTGTTCCTGCTGTACAACGTCCATTTTAGAACACATGTACGACAGAAAACGGCGCCTTACGGGTGACGTGGCCGAGGAGGCCAAGGGCCTTCGAGCAGCTCGGCCGCCTCTTCCAGGATCGGCACTTCGCAGACGTCTCGCGGGGTGAGGTCGGTCGGGATCCAGGAGTCGAGCATCGCCGACCATCGCGCGATCCCGCGCAACGCCGCCGGCGACCCCAGCAGCTCCCCGACCTCGCTCACGAGAGCACCGCCGGCCGACGGCGAGAGGTCGCCCTTGACCATCGCGAGCAGCCAGCCATGGACCAGTTGCCAGCGCGCCGCCGTCGGGTCGGCGGGCAGTTCGAGGCCGAGTTCGTCGACGACCTGGCCGAACGCCTTGTCGACGGCGTCTCCGGCGGAGGACTCGAGTCCGGCGAGCAGCGCCAGCGACGGGGCATCGAGCCCGGCGACGATCGCGTCCAACCCGGCCTCGACCAGGTGCGACGTGCGGACGTCACGCCCGGCGAGCCGTCCGATGGCCAGCTCGCGCAGCGCGCTGCGACACGCGTCGATTTCCGTCACCCGGCACTTCCCACGTTGGCCACCGTACCGGCGAGACGCGCCGACCGCCTCTGACCTGCCGAAAGAGCGAGGCAGGGGGTCGTGAGCGATTTGGGTCGTTCTAACGACCCGAATCACTCACGACCCCGCGATCTGTGCTGGACCGGGTCGCGAGTGGACGCAAGAATGGGCGAAAGACCAATACCGACCACCCGTACGGGTGCATGCAACACTGGCTGCCCACACCCGGCGGCAGGGGGCTACATGAGCTGGCAGGACGAGCTTCGACAGTTGGACGTCGAGCTGGCCTCGGGTCGCCTCGGGCATGCCGAACACCGCAGGAGGCGCGACGAACTCCTGGCGGAGGCGTCCGGCGGGACGATGCCGTCCCCGGTTCCCTCGCCGCTGCGGCGGCCTGGCGGGTCCTGGCACAGCACCAACCCCGCCGCCCAGCCGATCGAACTGCCCGCCGCCGCGATCCGGCAGCCCCACCAGGCGTACGCGCCCCCGCCTCCGCCGATCCCCCGGCCGGAACAGCGGACCCAGCCGCTGAACACCGAGCCCGAGAAGCCCAAGGCGCGCGAAGCGAAGAAGACGCGGAACGCCGTTCCCCGCATCGCCGACCACAGGACGACCGCACCCTCGCCCGCCGACATCAATCCGACGGTCTACCTGCGCGCCGAGCCGCCACCCCAGCTCCAGAACAAGCCGCCGGCCCGGCAGGTGAACCGGCCGCTCCCGCCGTTGACGCCCGAGCCCGGGCCTCGGCACAGCGCTCCGACGGAGGATTACGCGGTCGTCGGCAAGCGCAAGCCGACGTGGTTGTTCATCGGCGCG
Organism: Amycolatopsis sp. lyj-112; assembly: GCF_046549055.1. Taxonomy (NCBI): domain Bacteria; kingdom Bacillati; phylum Actinomycetota; class Actinomycetes; order Pseudonocardiales; family Pseudonocardiaceae; genus Amycolatopsis; species Amycolatopsis sp. lyj-112. The sequence continues at coordinate 340,950 of NZ_JAJPWS010000007.1, forward strand.
GGCGTGCTGGTGGTGCTGGCGCTGATCATCGGCGGCACGCTCTGGCTCGGCTCGTCGCAGGAGAACGTCGCCGGTCCGCCGGCGCCGAGCGTGGCCCAGCCGCCGGACGGTGTTTCCGGGCTCGAGCCCAGCGGACAGCCCAACAGCGCCCAGACGCCGTTGGAAGACCGTCTGCCCGCGATGCCGGGAACGCCGTCGAAGGACAACTCGACGATGTCGGTCGCGAAGGGTGTCGAGCTCAACCTCTACTCGAAGGCCGCGGGCGATTACCTCGCCTCAAAGGGTGTCACGTCGGTCACCTACAAGGGTTCGAACGAAGGCACGAACAGCTACCTCGTTCTGGTGATCCCGGCGAACGACGCGAAGGACGCCGCCTCGGTCGTCAAGTACTTCCGTGAGAACTCGATCAACGCCGGACTGCGCGAGCAGCGCATCGGCGACCGGCTCGCCCTGGTCGGCGCGAACAAGAACGGCCAGCTCAGCGGCATCGGTTACGTGTCCGGGACGATGGCCGTGACGACCTGGGTCTCGCAGCCGCTCGGCGGCGACTCGAAGGCGCTCGACACCCGTCTGGAGCAGACGCTGACCTCCTTGGACACTGTTCTTCCGCCGAGCTGAGAGGCACAGGTCGCGGGGAGATCACGATTCGACCCGCGAGGGCGCGCCACAGCCGGGCAGTGCAGAATGTGCGAGGTCACCGCAGTGGTGGTATCGCGAAGGCCGGGAGCCGTGCTTCCCGCCCGAATCGGATAAGGGGGCTGGTGGTGTCCTGGCAGGAAGAGCTGCGCAATCTGGACGAGGAGCTCGCATCTGGACGCCTCTCCGCGGACGATTACCGGCTCCGGCGTGACCAGGTGCTGTCCTCAGCGGTCGCGTACGGCGAGCCCGTCCAGCAGCCCGGTCAGCAGCCGCAGCAGCCTTTCCAGCAGCAGCCGCCTGCTCCGCAGCAGCAGCCGCCGCCTCAGCAACCCCAGCAGCAGGCTCCGCAGTCCGGACAGCCGAGCAGCGCCGATTCGACCCAGATCATCGCGCCGGTGAACCTGCCTCCGGCCGCGGACGGCGGCGCCGAGCGCACGCAGGTCGTCCCCAACTGGCAGCAACAGGCTCAGCAGCCGGACCCGAACCGCACCCAGGTCGTGCAGCCGATCGCGTCGCCGCCCGGCGGTTTCCCGCAGCAGGGCCAGGGTTCCCCGGCGGGCGGTTTCCCCCACCAGGGTCAGGCTTCGCCCGCGGGCGGTTTCCCGCAGCAGCCTCAGCAGCAGCACGGCTACCCGCAGCAGCAGCAACCTCAGCAGCAGGGCTGGACCGACACCGACGCCAGCCCGCCGTGGGGTGGTTCGGACTTCCCGCCGATCTCGCCGGTCGGCAGCACGGAGTGGGTCAAGCAGGGCCCGGAACTGTTCGAGGACAAGCCCAAGGGCAAGGGCGGGAAGATCGCGATCATCGCGATCGTCGCCGTGCTGGTTCTCGCCGGTCTCGGCGTCGGCGGTTACTTCGCCTTCAAGGGCGGCGGTGACGAGCCGGTGGACCCGACGGCCGGGCCGCAGCCGACCCAGTCGCAGAACGTTCCCCCGACGTCGTCGGCCAAGCCGAAGACGCCCGAAGAGCTGCTGTTCGAGAAGATCCCCGAGCAGTCCGGCGAAGAAGACGCGAAGAGCGGTGTGATCACCGCGGCCCAGCTCGCCGCGATCACCGGCATGGAGCAGGCCGAGGCCGATCTGGTCATCGCCGCCGGCGTGAAGCAGGTCGCGTACCGCGGCTCGCAGAAGCAGCCGGACGAGACCGGGCCGCAGCCGGCGAAGATCTCGGTCACGGTCATCCCGCTGACCAGCCCCGGTGCCGCGAGCGAACTGGTGAAGCAGTTGCGCCAGTACCAGACGAGCCACGGGTTCGTGCAGATCACCGAGCCGCTGCCGGGTATGCCGCCGAAGCTGAACTTCCAGAAGAAGGTCGACGCCGACAAGGGCGACTACCGCGGTACCTGGATCAACGGCAACAACATCATCCGGGTGGACATCCTGCAGAATCCGCTCGGCGGCGAAGAAGGCGAAAAGGCGTTGAGCGGCACGTACCAGCGTGCGGTGAAGAAGACGCTGGAAAACTACGCCGTCACCAGCTGAGCCCGATGACCGCCGAGAACGCACGGCTGCTCACGACTCTGCTTTCCCTGGCCGAGGACACCGGTTCGCTGTCCGACGAACTGCACTTCGCCGGCTGGGACGCCACCGAGCGCACCCCGCTCGACCACGGCGCCGCGAACGTCCTCCGGGCGCTCGCGCTGCCGCCGGCGGCACGAGTTCTCGAGGTCGGCGCCGGTTTCGGTGGTCTGACGCGGTATCTGGGCGAGGTCGCCGAGACGGTGCACGCCGTCGAGGCCGACCCGGTCCGCGCGGCGGCCGTCCGCTTCCGCACCCGTGACCTCGGCACGGTCGCGGTGTCCGAGCGGCTGCCGGCCGACGGTTACGACCTCGTCGTCGTCCAGCAGCCGTACGCGACGCGGAACCTGCTGGAGTCGGTGAGAGAACGGCTGGCGCCGATGGGCGCGGTCGTGGTTCTGACCGCGTCGCGAGGTGTCGCCAAGACGCTCGCGGCGGCGGGACTCGAGGTCCAGCGCGAACTTCTCTGTTCCCCCGGCCACGAGGTCGCCCGCGCCGTGCGCACCGCGCAGATCGACGCCGAACTGCCCCGCCTGGCGGCCGCGATCGCCGGCGGACCCGCGAACGGCCTGCTCCTCCTGTGCGGCCCCGGTGCCGCCTCGCTCTGGCCCGCGTACCGGCTCGCCACCTACTTCAACACCGCCGAGCGCGCCGAGTTCGCGTGCACGCGCGCGGACGTCGTGCGCACCGGTGAAGGAGCCGAGGTCCGTCGCACTCCGCTTTCCCCGTCGGCGCCGGTCGCCGGGATCTCCGTCGGGCCGTGCACGGACAAGGTGTACGACGCCCCGACCATGGTCGAGGTCCTGATCGCCGAACCGGAGCGGGCCGCGGAACTGCTCACCGGCTGGCGGGATCTCCTGCGCGAGGAGGCCGCGCGCGGGGTCGAGGCGCTGTGGGATCTGGTGCCGCACAACGTGCTCGTCGACGGCCGCGCGCTGCGCCCGATCGACCTCGAGTGGCGGAACGCCGGCGCGGGCGTCGCCGAAGTGATCGAACGCGGCGTCCTCGTGCTGGCCGACAAACTCGCCGACGCGGAATGGTCCGCGGCGGCCGAGGGCGGTTCGATGCGGGAACTGGCGGGTTGGCTCGGCGTCCTGATCGGCCTCGATCCCTCCTTTGTGGACGATGCGATCGCGCGGGAGGTCCGCTTCTCGACGATCGGCTCGTGCGGCACCGTGCACGGCACGGACGAGGTCCGCGAGTCCATCGCCGAAATCTGGCGAACGCGCTTGGCGCGGACCGTCCACGGGTACCGTTCAACGAACGTCGGCGCCGGTGTGGCGGCGAACGAAGACGAGGTAGCGAAGCGATGACGAGCCTGCACACCGCCGGCATCCTGACCCCGGACCGGCCGGTCGGGCACCTGTTCGAGCTCCGGGGATGGACGACCGGGATCAGCCGGATCGACGAGATGTCCGTGACCATCGCGGACGTCGAGGCGAACCTGTTCCCCGAGCCGTGCCCGGGTGCTCCCGAAGGCACCTTCGGCTGGCGCGCCGTCCCGGCGACCTGGGTCCCCGCGGGCACTCAGGACATCGTCGTCGCCGGGCCGGACGAGCGTGTGCTGAACCAGGCGACCGTCCACGTCGGCACGCTGCCGGGCGAAGAACCGTTGTGGCTGGGCGAAGTCGAAGCGCCGAAGCAGGGCAAGGTCTCCGAAGGCCACGTCGTCTACGTGACCGGCTGGGCGATGCTTCAGGGCCGCGCGCCGAGCCTGATCGAGGTCATGGTCGAGGGTGGCGGCACGGTCAGCGCGCGTACCCGCCTGCCACGCAAGGACGTGCCGAAGGAGTTCCCCGGCTTCGACGACGCAGCCGTCAGTGGCTTCGAGGCGTGGGTGCCCGTCGACCTGCCGTACGGCGAAGAGCGGACACTGTCGCTTCGCATCCGGTACCGCACCGAAGGCGTCGGCGAGGTCGTGTCGCCGAAGCGCACTTTCACCCTTCGCAACCCCGTCGCGGACCCGGACGACGCCGAACTCGCCGACGAGCTGGCCGGCGACACCGCGAAAGCGATGGCACGGGTCAACATCCCGACCGATCCGAAGCACGTGCTGGTGTTCACGCACAGCCTCGGCGTCGGCGGCGGGCAGCTGTGGCTGCAAGAACTGCTGAGCCGGATCGTGACCGACCACGGCTGGCAGGTCAGCCTGGTCAGCGAGACCGACGGCCCGCTGCGCGCGGACTGCCACGAACTCGGCATCCCCGTGCACGTCACGACCCACTACCGGAACCAGACGGTCCCGTCCTACGAAGGTCACGTCGCCGAGCTGGCGCGCTTCGCGAAATGCTCCGGAGCCGGCGTCGCGCTCGTCAACACCCTCGGCGGCTTCGTCGGCGCGGACGCGGCGAAGCGCGCCGGGATGCCGACGGCGTGGGTGATCCACGAGAGCTTCTCGCTGCCCGCGTTCGCCTACCAGAACTGGGGCCCGGTGAAGCCGCCCGCCGCGGTCTGGAAGCGCTGGGAGAGCACGCTCGGCGAGGTCGACAAGCTGCTGTTCGTGGCGGACGCGACCCGCGAGATGTTCCTCCCGTACAGCAAGCCGGAACGCTGCCGGACCGTCCGCTACGGCACGCCGATGTGGAAGTTCGGCGGCCGCACGCGGTCGGAGACCCGGCGCCAGGCGCGGAACATGCTCGGCTACTCGCCGGACGACATCGTGCTGGTCAACATCGGTATCGCGGAAGCCCGCAAGGGGCAGGCGCCGCTGATCTCGGCGATGGAGCGCATCCACAAGGTCCACCCCGAGGCGAAGCTGTCGATCGTCGGCCTGCACCCGTCGCCGTACGGGCTGGCGATGGAGGAATCGGTGGAGCGCGCCGGGCTGGAGGAGTCGGTCAGCCTGATCCCGATCCAGCCGGATCCGCTGCGCTGGCTGCAGGCCGCCGACATTTTCGTGAACAGCTCGGACATCGAGTCTCTGCCGCGGTCGATCCTCGAAGCCGTCGCCTGCGGCATCCCCGTCGCCGCGACCGACGTGTTCGGCGCGCGGGAGATGATCGTCGACGGCGAGAGCGGCTGGCTGTTCGAGACCAACGACGTCGACGCGCTGACGGCGGCGCTGCTGCGCGCGCTGGGCACGTCGGCCACGCGCCGCCGCGAGATGGCGAAGGCCGCGCACGAGAAGCTGCTGCCGTGGCTCGACCCCGCGGGCTACGCGCGCGAGTACTCCGAAATCCTTTCCGAACTGGCCCTGCACGGGCAACCGAGTGGGGGCTCCCATGTCTGATGACCACACTGAGATTCCCGGCCGTGTCCAGGCCGAACTGACCCGGCTGCGGGCCGAACGGCAGGTGTTCACCGCCGAGCAGGACAGGCTGAAGGCCAAGCTTGCCGAGACGGAGCACGAGTTGCGTGAAGCCACCGCCGTCGTCGCTCCGAACGAAGGCGAGTCGGCCGCTGTGAACCAGGCTGAGCTGAACCAAAAACTATCCTCCCAGCAGGAAGAACTCGACGTCGCGAAGGCACGGCTGAAGGCGCTGGAGGCCGAAGTCCTGCTCTCCCACCAGCAACGTGACTCGCTGCGCGCGGAGCTGAAGACCTGCCGTGAGGAGCGGGACAAGCTGCGGCTCGCGCTGCTCGACGCCGAACTCGTGGTCTCCGCGGGCGTCGTCGACGCGGACCTCCTGCCCGGTGGCGAGCCGTCGGCGGACCGTCAGCGCGTGCTCAACGCCGAACGTCTCGCCGCCGAGATGGCCCGCGAACTCGACGCCACGCGCCGCACCGTCAGCTGGCGGGTCACCGCGCCGCTGCGGATCGTGCGCAAGAAGATGGACCGGCCGTGACCGAACTCTGCCTCGTCTCCGCCGAGGGCGGTTCCGCCTTCATGGAGGAACTCCTAGAGGTGGTCGCCGACGCCGTGCGCACGGCGGGCGGCAAGGCCAGGACCGCGGTCGGCAAGTACCCCGAGGCCGGATCCGACACGGTGTACGTCGTCGTCCCCCACGAGTACTTCGTGACCGCTCCGGACGCCGACTTCCCGACCCCCGAACAGTGCCGCCGGACCATCGGGTTCTGCGTGGAGCACCCCGGCACCGCGACCTTCGAACGCAACGCCGAACTGCTCTCCATCCTGGGCGGCGCCGTCGACATCAACACCGATTCGACCGCCGAACTGCGCCGACGCGGGATCAACGTCGAGCATTTCCAGCTCGGCTACAGCCCGCTGTGGGACCTCTGGGGCGGCGACCTCGACAGCCCGCGCGACCTCGACGTCACCTACCTCGGCACGGCCGAGCGGCGGCGTTCGGTGCTACTCGGCTCGTATGCGCGGGACCTCGCCGGACTGCGGGCGCGGCTGCTGACCCCGCCGCACGAGCCGATGACCACCGCCCGCGTCGACTTCCTGCCGGGCAAGGCGAAGTTCGAGCACCTGGCGCGGTCGCGGTTCCTGCTGAACCTGCACCGCGAGCGGAAGCAGACCCTGGAATGGGTGCGCACGCTCGAAGCGATGACCAACGGCTGCGTGGTGATCAGCGAGACCTCGGCCGACGTCGAGCCGCTGGTCCCCGGCGAACACCTGGTGCTGGCGCGGCCGGAGGCGCTCGGCGCCGTCGCGGCGGCGCTGGCCGACGAGCCCGAACGCGAGCGCCACCTGCGCTCGGCCGCGTACGGGTTCGTGAAGTCCCTGGACATGACGGCGTCCGCGCGGCGGCTGATCGAGCTGGCGTCGTCGCTGGGTTCGACGCCGGCCGCGGACATCGCCCCGGCGCGAGCGCTGGCGACGAGCCTGCGGAACCCCGAAGACGCGCTCGCGGTCGACACGCCGTCGTTCGACGCGCGGTTCGCGGGCGACCGTTCGGCTGGCGGCCCGGCTTCGGCACGTGGGACTGCGTTGTCGGCCCGGATCGCGCAGCGCGCGGCAGGTGCTCGCCGGGTCACGACGCGGCGGTGGGAACCCGCGGCGGCTTCCCCGACCGGCTCGGCCGACGTCGATGTGCTGATCGTGCGCCGGACCGGCGAGGTCGACCCGGACGATCTGGCGAACGACCTGCTCACCGGCACCGTGCTGCCGCGGCGCGTGCTCGTCGGCGAGGACGGCGTGCACCCGTGGCCGCGTCCGCGTCCGTACGACGTCCTGCTGCACGACGCCCCGCTGGGCCGCGGGCTCACCCGCAACTCGCTGCTGGAGCGCTCGACGGCGTCCTGGCTGCTGGTGCTCGACGGCGGGATGCGCGCTTCGGAGTTCCTGCTGGAGCGGCTTCTCGCTTTCTCGGAAGGCGCCGACGTCGTGCACTGCCCGGTCGCGGACCCGGTGGACGGCCTGGTCGGCGCGCTGCCGCCGGAGGAGCGGCGGCTGCGGAAGCTGCCGTACCTGGGCAGCGGATATCTGGTGCGGCGCTCGCTGGTCGACGAATTCGGCGGCTGGAATTCCGAGGTGCTCTTCGAGGGCCTGGAGGACCACCTGTTCTGGCGTCGCGTGGCTTCGGCTTCGCGGCCGACCGCGCTGGTGCAGCAGGTGCTGCTGCGACGGCTGCGGCCGGATCCGGACTCGCGGCCGATGGACCTGGATCCGCATCGGGTGTGGGCGGCGGTCGGCAGCGCTCTGTAGTCCCGGACGTGCCATGAACGGCCCGTTACTTGCAAATTTTGCAAGTAACGGGCCGTTCATGGCACCGGGGGTAGGCGTGATCTTCGCCCATTCGAGTGAGTTAGGCCGTGTCGGTGAACGTCCTCCCCCGGTGACGCGCCTTAGGGGAAGAGCATCGAAACGTTCCGATGCCGGACGAGGAGGTGCCGCAATGGCCTGGGAAATCGCCCTGGTCGCCGCGCTGGCCGTCGTGTTCGTCATACGGCTCGCGCTCCAGTTGAAGCGCGGCTAGCTCCTTCTCGGACCTTCCAGCTCAGCCCGCTCCCGCGGCGCACGAGTGAGATGAACGGGGCGTTCCTCTCGGATTTCGCCGGGAACGCCCCGTTCGTCTCACGCAGGGACGCACTCGTGGCCGCTCCGGGTGGCGACCACCTGGTCGAGCACCGGATCGTCGAGCACCGGGCCGTCCCAGGACTCCCGCGCCGTGAAAGCGAAGCTGACCTGCACGTCCTTCGCCGGCCGGGTGCGCAGGTAGACCGCGCCGGCCTGGTCGTCGTCCACCTCTCCGGCGACGAGCCGATCGAACCGGGTGAGCGTCACCCTCGGCAGGGTCGGCAGCCCGCCGAATCCCGGCACCTTGACGGTCTCCCTGGATCGCACCGGCAGCAGGATCAAGTCGATCTCCTGGCAGGAACAGACTTCAAGACGCACGTCACCGAAGCCGAACCAGCGCGGCCACACATTCCGGCGGCGGTGTTTCTCGACCCCGATGCGCTGTGGCTCCCCCATGGTCACGGCCAATTCCGGGAGCGAAGCCCCACAGTGAATCGGCCCGAACCGGCCCTTCTCACTGAACCGGGTCGCGACGTCCAACAAGTCCACGGTCCCCTCTTTCCAGCACGCTCCGTGTCTGTTCAGCATTGCCTCGAAGTCACCCCCGGTAGCCGATGCGCCAAGCCATCGATAGGCAGGTTCTCGGTCACCAACGGTGGCGACACGTCCGGCCGGAGCGGCTTCTTGACGTGAATTGTTTTGTAGCCCGTGGCGATATAGCCCTCGTCCTTGAGTTTGACCATTTCCGCGGTCACCGACGCCACGGATGCCCCGATCGCGGAAGCGATATCGGAATGGTTCAGACCTATATCGATGACAATGCCGTCCTTTCCCGGCTCGCCGTGCACGGCGAGCAAGCGGACCAGAAAGGCGATGAGCCTGCTGCGCACCTTCACCGAGGAAAAGGCGAGCGCCGTGTCACGCAGCCGGATCCGGTGGGCGAGGATCTGGCCGATGGCCGCCATCGCCTGATGGTTGTCGCGAAGAAACGTGAAGAAGGCGCGTTGCGGGATCTCGAGCGCCTTGACCGGCTTCGTCGTCACGAACGCGGCATGGCTCGGTCTGCCGGCGAGGCAGTCCTCGACACCGAGGACGTCGCCGGGCCCACCGAGGTCCAGGATCATCGGACTGCTGTCGCCCTGCGCCGTACGCTGCACTTTTACGACGCCGGACTCCAGGATGTACACGGGCGGGGCCGGATCACCCTCGTTGACCATGTTCGCGGTGGCCGGATAACAGACCGGCTTGGCGATCGCTTCGAGCCGGCGTCGCGACCAGTCCGTGAGTTCGGCCGTGAACGTCAGGCGGCCGCGCGGGGGCCTGGTCCAGCCCGCGGGCCGCATCACGCCACCACCGCCGCGAAGGCGTAGAGCACCGCGGGCAGCCCGGCCAGCAGGAGAGTGAGCGCGCCGACCGCCCGAATCGGATGCGTGACCCGTTTGGCGAACAACTGACGCGTGACAACCACGGCGAAAACAATGTAGGCGAGAACAACGATCCCGGCGGTAATGACCAGCAACGGATCGGGCGTGCTTGAAGGCAAGGGAAACTCCACCTGGGGGCGTGAATCTGATCTTGAAGTCGCGTCGAGTCCGAGATGATCGGTCGAAGCGAAGACTTCACCTATGCGGCCGAACGTCATCGAGAGTAGTTGCACAGAGCTGCATAGGGGAAGCCGCACTACTGCATACGCGTCCTCGATCGTGAAAGCAAACGATTGCTATCTCTACACAGAGTGACCGTCTAGCGGGGCGCCACTCGGACTATCGATAGCGAAGAGTGAATGAAGGCGCTTCGATTTTCGTTGCTTTTCTGCGAAAGGACACCAGAATCAGGATTACCAGTACGAACATATGGTTTAAGATGCGCAGCGAGAGACAATCGAATGCTTTGTCGGATCCGAGGTTTCCGCAGGTGGATCGCGAATATCGGCTCGGGGCCGATCGCCCGGCCCGGCGGCCGCTCAGTGGCGGCGCCGGAGTCGCTGACAACGAGCAATCCTGACGACCACAAGTAGCGTCGCGACAGGTTTTCGGTCACGCGAAGTGACATTTCGAGTTCTTGGCCAATCCCCGGTTTTAGCGAATCCCTCGCCGTGACCCGTCAGCCACGGCGCGGGCTGACCAGCCCGGACTCGTAGGCGAGCACCACCAGCTGCGCCCGGTCCCGCGCCCCGATCTTGGTCATGATCCGGCTGACGTGTGTACGCGCCGTGGCCGTGGAGATCACCAGGTGCGCCGCGATCTCATCGTTCGACATCCCGCCGGCGACCAGCCCGAGGACCTCCCGCTCGCGATCGGTGATCTCGCGGATCGCGCTCACGTCGATGCGCCGGTTCTCCGGCCGGTCGACGAACTCCGCGATCAGCCGCCGGGTCACCGTCGGCGCCAGCAGCGCCTCGCCCGCGGCGACCACCTTCAACGCCCGCAGCAGTTCCACCGGTTCGGTGTCCTTCAGCAAGAACCCGCTCGCGCCCGCGCGCAACGCCTCGTAGACGTACTCGTCGACGTCGAAAGTTGTCAGGACCAGGACCTTCACCCCGGCCAGTTCCGGGTCCGCGGTGATCCGCCTGGTCGCTTCGAGCCCGTCGACGCCGGGCATGCGGATGTCCATCACCACGATGTCCGGCTTGTGCTCGGCCGCGGCGACGACGGCCTGCTCGCCGTCACCGGCCTCGGCGCAGACCTCGAACCCGTCTTCGGTCTCCAGCAGTACCCGGAAACCCGCGCGTACCAGCGCCTGGTCGTCGGCAAGGACCACCCTGATCGTCATCGTTCCCCCTCGATCGGTAGATCCACGCGAACCTGGAACCCGCCGTCCACCACGGACGTGCTGAACTCGCCGCCCAGCGCGGCCGCCCGCTCGGACATCCCGCGCAGACCGTGGCCGAGCGCGGGTTCGACGGCGCCACGGCCATCGTCGCGGACGAGCAGCGTCAGCGCACCGGTTTTCCGCTCGAACCTGACATCGACCCCGCGCGCCTGGTTCGCGTGCCGGACGACGTTCGTCAGCGACTCCTGCAGAATCCGGTACGCGGCGCCGTCGACGGGCGCGGGCAGCTCGCCCGGTTCGCCGTCGACGCGGACCTCCAGCCCGGCGGCCCGCGCGTGCTCGAACAGTTCGCCGGCCTGGGCGAGGCTCGGCGCGGGCGCCTTGTCCTCACCGGAACGCAGCACGGCCAGCGTCGCGCGGAGATCCTTCAGCGCCGAAGCGCTCGCTTCCTTGATGTTCAGCAGGGCCTCTTTCGCCTGCTCAGGCCGCCTGTCGGCGACGTGGGCGGCGACGCCGGCCTGCACGTTGATCATCGCCAGGCTGTGCGCGACGACGTCGTGCACCTCGCGGGCGATGGTGAGCCGCTCCTGCTCGGCCATCCGGTGCCGGTGCTCGTCGGCCTGTTCGCGACGGGCCCGGGCGGCGGCCATCCCGTTGCGCACCGCCGTCCCGATCCCGACGACCGCGACCACCCAGACCACCCCCAGGCCGGCCCGCACGTCGAACGCGGCGAACCCGTGCCGGGCGAACAGCGCGATCCCCGCGACCAGCAGGAGCGCGCCGCCGTTGATCCCGGCGACCAGTGGCCCGCGGATCTTCGTGAGCACGAACAGCGCGATCGTCGGCAGCACGATCGCCGGCCCGCCGGGGTTGCCCGAGGCGTAATACCCCAGCGTCAGCGTGGACGTGAGCAGGAAGACCGGCATCGGGAACCGGTGCGCCACCAGCAGCGGCAGCGCGGTGGCGATCAGCCACAGGTACCCGAGCGGGGTCAGCACCGGCGCGTCCGGCTGCCAGCGGGACGCGCCACTCGTGACCCCGAGGACGAACCCCAGCGGCAGCACCGTGCGCAGGACGCGGCCCGCCCACTCGCTCAGGGGATTTCTGTCTTTCAGCAGCACAGGACGAAAGCTACCCGGGGGAAGGGCGTACCGCGTCCGTCGGGAAGCGGCTTCTCGGCTACGCCGCGTGCGGTAGGCGGCGCAGGATCGACGTCATCATCAGGACGCCGCCGATCACCTGGACGGCCAGCACCGGCACCGGCCACCAGCCGGTCGAACCGTTCGAGCCCATGTTGAGCGCGCTGAACAGGCCCCAAGCCCCCGAGCCCGCCATCGCCCCGGCGCCGGTCCACACCAGCACCAGCCGCGGCCAGAACCGGCCGCGGGACGCGGTCGCCAGCGCGATCGCGGCGAGCACGCTGAGCAGCGCCACCACGACGTCCTGGCCGCGGGCGGACATCCCGCCGGAGCCGAACGCCCAGATCACGTGGGCGGTCGCGGCACCGAGGGCGGCGGCGATGCCCAGCCTGCCTGCCATCCCGAGCATCCCCGGCCGGACGGTCCCGGTGACGACGAACCACCAGCGGTCGCGGGCGTAGAGCACGAACGCCGTCAGCAACATGACGCCCTGCCAGGCGAAGCCGCCGTAGACCACGGCCCAGACCCAGTTCTCCAGCGGCATCTCGGTCAGCTGCTCGGTGGACAGGTCGGCGACGATCACCGGGAGGTTCAGCACGATCGGCGCGAGCAGCCCGGTGCCGATCCAGATCGGGAACAGCACGAGCGGCGCGGGGATCTGGCGGCCCCAGGAGTAGGTGAACGCGAGCGCGAGAATCACCGCGACGACGTCCATCCCGCCGGTGAGGAGGTTCGCGAACAACATCAGGTCGGAGTCCACAAAGGACGGGTCGCGGAGACCGAGGTCGCCGCCGGTGACCCAGGAAGTTTTCAGTGTCAGGTAAGGGAGCGTGCCGAGGATCGCCGCGTAGCAGACGATCAGGCGCGCACTGGATATCTTCGGGGAGGCGACTGCTGCGGTCATGCCTCAAGCGTCGGTCTCCAGGCCGCGGAATGACTCCCTCGCGAGCCTGGTCCTTCTCCCCCTTCAGAAGGAGCCGGGCAGTTTCGCCGCGGTTTCCTCATCCGCCGGAGTGAGCGTGGCCAGCGAGATCTCCGAACGACGTCCCAGGTAGAGGTACGAGAACTCGAACCGCAGCAGGCCGACGTCCGGGTGCAGGTACCGCTTGAGCACGATCCGCTCGCTGGAGACGTCGTGTTCCTTCCACATCCGCTCGAAGAGCTCGGATTCCTGCCGCAGCCGTTTGACCAGGTTCTTCCATGCCGGTTCGGCGAGATGTTCGGCCATCGCCGCCCGGAATCCGGCGATCACCCGGGGCAGGTTGGTCTCCCAGTCCGGCAGCCGTCGCCGCCATTCGGGATTGGTCAGGCACTGGATCATGGTGTTGCGTTCCTCGAACGCGATCGAGTCGACGTCGCCCATCAGCCAGTTGTAGGCCCGGTTGTAGGCGAGGATGTCGCACCGCGCGTTGCGCACGCAGACCGGGAACGGCTCCAGTTTCGCCATCATCCGGTAGACGTTGTCGCTGAGGAGCTTGCAGTCCTTCTCCAGCGGCGGCTCGGGCGCGCCGGCGAGGGTGAACAGGTGCAGGTGCTCGTGCGGGTCGAGCCGCAGCGTGCGGGAGATCGCCTCCAGCACCTGGTCGGACGCGTTGATGTCCCGGCCCTGTTCGAGCCACGTGTACCAGGTGACCCCGACCCCGGCCAGCTGCGCGACCTCTTCACGACGCAGGCCCGGCGTCCGGCGCCGGCCGCTGATCGGCAGGCCGACCTGGTCCGGGGTGATGCGCTCGCGGCGGCTGCGCAGGAACGCGGCCAGTTCGTGCCTGCGTACCTGGGCCACGCGCGAATCGACGGTCATGGTCACCCCATCAGGGTCGCAAAGCTCGGAGCCGGTTACCAGGTAGTGGTAATACCAGGATAAACACACTCCTGGTACCAGGGTGAAGAACGCCGGATCGTAGTACCCATGACTTCGACGCAAGCTCCGGCGACGCCCACCCGCGTCGCCGCCGGACCGGCCCTCACCTCGGCGGGCCTGGTCACCGTGCTGCTGGGGGCAGCACTCCCGCTCATCGACTTCTTCATCGTCAACATCGCCCTGCCGGCGATCGGTTCCGATCTCCGCACCTCCTCGGCCACCCTCGAAATGGTGGTCGCGTCCTACGGGATCGCCTACGCCGTGCTGCTGGTCGTCGGCGGCCGTCTCGGCGACGCCTTCGGCCGCCGCAAGATGTTCCTGATCGGGCTGGCCTCGTTCACCGTGACCTCGCTGCTCTGCGGGATCGCGCCGACGGCGCTGACGCTGGTACTGGCCAGGGCCGCGCAGGGGGCGGCCGCCGCGCTGATGCTGCCGCAGGTGCTGTCGATCATCCAGGCGACCACCACCGGCGAGCGCCGGGCCAAGGCGCTGGGGCTTTACGGCGCGACGGCGGGACTTTCGATGGTGCTCGGCCAGTTCCTCGGCGGGGCGCTGGTCGCCGCCGATCTCTTGGGCACGGGCTGGCGGCCGATCTTCCTGGTCAACGTGCCCGTCGGGATCGCCGGACTGGTGATCGCGCGCAGGCTGATCCCGGAAAGCCGCTCGCGGAATCCGATCGGCATCGACCGCCCGGGCACCGTCCTGCTGGCGATCGCCCTGGTGTCACTGCTGCTCCCGCTGGCGGAAGGCCCGGTGCTCGGCTGGCCACTGTGGACGATCGCGCTGCTCGTGGTGTTCCCGTTCGCCGCCGCCGGTTTCGTGCACGTCGAACGCAAGATGGAACGGCACGGCGGTGTCCCGCTCCTGCCGCCGTCGGTGATGCGGATGCCGAGCGTGCGACAGGGACTGCTGGTCGGGGTCCCGTTCTTCGTCGGGTTCAGCGCGTTCATGTTCGTGTTCGCGGTGACCCTGCAGGACGGCCTGCACCTCGGCCCGCTGGGCTCCGGGCTGGTGACGGCGCCGCTTTCGCTCGCCTTCTTCACGATGTGCCTGGTCAGCAGCCGTCTGGTGACGCGGTTCGGGCAGCGGGTGGTGGCCGCGGGGCTGTCGATCCAGTTGCTCGGGCTGCTGGTCCTGATCGGCACCGTGCTGATGGGGTGGCCGAACCTGGGCGTACTCGATTTCGCGCCGGGGATGCTGCTGTGCGGATTCGGGCAGGGACTCGCGATGACGACGGTGTTCCGGATCGTGCTGTCGAAGGTTCCGCCGGAGATCGCCGGGGTCGGCAGCGGGATGCTGACGACGTCGCAGCAGGCCGCGATGGCGCTGGGCGTGGCGACGCTGGGGACCCTGTTCGCGTCTGTCGGCGCCGGTTCGCTCGGGATGAAGGGCGCGTTCGTGCTGGTCATCGGTATCCAGGCGGTGCTGACGGTCGGCGTGATCACCGTCGCGCGGAAGCTGCCGGACCCGCGGGTCTGAGAAAGTTCGGATTCACCCGTCGGAGAAGTGGCTCCCCGAGCGACTATGAGGTTGTGACGGAACCTCGGGTGCAACGGGACCCGGCCTTCGCGCTGCTGTCGCTGTACGACACGGCGTTGCCGGAGGTCTACGGGTACCTGCTGTCCCGGTGCGGTGATCGCACGCTCGCCGAGGAACTGACGTCCGAGACGTTCCTCGGCGCGGTGAGGGCCTGTCGCAAGGAGTTCGCGCCGGCGGTGAGTACCGGGTGGCTGATCGGCGTCGCCCGGCACAAGCTCGCCGATCACTGGCGGCGCAAAGAACGTGAGGAACGCGGGCTGCGGCTCGTCCACGAGGAGGAGGACTACACCGATCCGTGGGACGAGCGGCTGGACGCCCTCCTGGCGCGCGAAGTGCTCGCGTCACTCGGAGCGCATCATCAAGCCGCATTGACGCTTCGGTATGTCGACGGCCTCCCGGTACCGGAGGTCGCCGCCCACCTGGACCGCACCGTGCACGCCACGGAGGCGTTGCTCGTGCGGGCCCGTGCCGCGTTCCGGCGTGCTCACCAGGAGAAGGAGGGTCGTGATGCCTGATCCGTTCGACGTGCTTCGCGCACCCTCGCAGCCGGTCGATCCCGACCCGCTCTTCGCCGCCGAACTGCGTGACAACCTGCGTCGCGCCGTCCTGAACGGAGCCGATATGACCACGTCCACCGAAACGCCGACGACGAACGCCGAAGTCCGCGCTCTGACCCCGTACCTGGCCGTTTCCGATGCCCGCGCCGCGCTCGACTTCTACGTCGAGGTGTTCGGGGCGCAGCGCCGGGCCGAACCGATCGTGATGGAGGACGGCCGGATCGGGCACGCCGAACTCGCGATCGGTGATTCCGTGCTGATGCTGGCCGACGAGTTCCCCGACATCGGGCACGTCGCGGCCACCGCGGGCGGCGCGTCGATGCGGGTGGAAGTGTCCGATGTGGACAGAAGTTTCGAACGGGCGGTGGCGCTCGGGGCCGAGGTACTCGAACCGGTGAAGGCGTCATCGCACGGACGCGGCGGCTCGATCCGCGACCCGTTCGGCCAGCGGTGGCTGGTCTCGCAAGCGGCGCCGCGCCCGACGTCCGACGCGAATCCGGTGCGACACGGTGAAGCGGGCTACTTCACCTTCCAGGTTCCGGACGACGAGCGCGCGAAGGCGTTCTACGGCGCCGTCCTCGGCTGGCAGTTCTCGCCGGGGCACGTCGAAGGCGGCTGGGGCGTCGAGGGTTCCGGCCTGCGGGGCGGACTCTGGGGCGGCCCGGGCCGCCAGGTCGGCTGGAAGGTGATGTACGCCGTCGACGACCTCGCCGACGCGCTGGACCGCGTCCGCTCCCAGGGCGGTCAGACCGGCGAAACCGAACAGCAGCCCTACGGCCTGAGCGCGGAATGCGTGGACGACCAGGGCATCGAGTTCTGGTTGTGGGAACAGCCGCGCTCTTAAGTCACCATCCCAGCCCCCACCCGAACCCTGGGGGGCGACCCCGAAGCCAGTCTATCGCCGAAGGGGGAGGGGAAGGGGGACTGAGCCGAGTTGTCCACAGGCGGGGGTCGTTGTGGACAACTCGGGCTTGGGCACGGGAAAGCAGCTAGCGTCCCGCCGCGTATCCCTGCATTCCTCGCGCGTTGGCGGCGGCCCGGAGAAGGCCGTCGCCATCGCGCGAGACGGCGGACAAGCGCCCGAGCGACCAGGGGCCCGCGTCGACGACGTCGTGCCCGCGCGCGGCCAATGCGTCCATTGTGGACTGACCGAGCCGCGACTCCACCACGAGTTCCCGCGGCGTCCACGAGCGCGGATAGAACGAACTGGGGAAGGCCGTCGTGTGCCAGGCGGGAGAATCGATCGACTCCTGCAGGTTCAGCCCGCCGAGCGTGTGCGCCAGCCAGAAACACAGCTGCCACTGGTCCTGCTGGTCACCGCCCGGCGTCCCGAACGCCAGCACCGGCTCGCCGTCCCGCAGGCCCATCGACGGCGAAAGCGTGATCCGCGGCCGTTTACGCGGGGCCAGCGAGTTCGGCAGGCCCTGTTCCAGCCAGAACATCTGCCCGCGCGAGTCGAGGCAGAAGCCGAGTTCGGGGATCGTCGGGCTCGACTGCAGCCAGCCGCCCGACGGCGTCACGGAGATCATGTTCCCGGCCGCGTCGACGACGTCGATGTGCACGGTGTCGCCGCGGGTCTCGCCCAGCGGCCCGACCGTCGGCTCTCCCGTCGCGCCGGATCCGGATTCGAGCCCGCGCAGTTTTTCGAGGATCGCGGGCAGGCGCGGTGAAGGTCCGCCCGGCCGGAGTTCCGCGGACGCCTCCTCGGTGATCAAGGCCCGGCGCGTTTCCGCGTACTCCCGGGAAATCAGCAGATCGATCGGCACGTCGGGAGAATCCCCGTACCACGCCTCGCGATCGGCGAACGCCAGCTTCGCGGCCTCGACGGCCAGGTGCACCGTGCGTTCGGTCGGAATTCCGTCTACATAGGACAGTTCGTCGCGCAGGCCGTCCAGCAACCGGGCCTGCTGCAGCAACGCCGGCCCCTGAGTCCAGGCGCCCATCTTGACCAGGCCCCAGTCGCCGAAGTCGACCTGCAACGCGTCTTCGTACGTCGCTTCCCAGCCCGCGAGGTCCTCGCCCGTGAGGAGCCCGGCGTGGTCACGGCCGGAGTCGTCGCGGAAGGCCTTGCGGCTGAACGCGTCGATCGCCTCGGCGACGAAACCCTGCGACCACGCGCGCCGTCCGGCGTCGATCTGCGCCTCTCGCCCGCTGACCGACTCGGCCTCGGCGACCAGGCGTTCCCAGGTGTCCGCGAGCGCCGGGTTGCGGTGCAGTCCCTCGGCGGGCTTGCCGTCGGGCAGCCATAGCGCCGCCGACGTCGGCCAATGCCCGGTGAACAGGTCGCGTACCGCGCGGATGGTGTCACCGACCCGGCTGACCAGCGGAATCCCGTTGCGGGCGTAGGAGATCGCGTAGCCGAGCACCTCACGCAGCGACTTCGTGCCGTGATCCCGCAGGAGCAGCAGCCAGCCATCCCACGCCCCCGGCACGGTCGCGGGGAGCAGCCCGCTGCCGGGGATCAGATCGAGCCCGAGGTTCGCGAAGTACTCCGGAGTCGCGGCCGCGGGCGAGACCCCCTGACCTGCGAGGACGCGAGGCGTCCGGTCTGTCGCGGTGACGAAGATGCCGGGGACCTGACCCGCCGGGCCGCAGAGATGCGGCTCGGCGATCTGCAGGACGAACCCGGCCGCGACGGCCGCGTCGAAGGCGTTGCCGCCGTCTTCGAGGACCGCCATACCGGTGGCCGAAGCCAGCCAGTGCGTCGATGCCACCATGCCGTGGGTGCCGGCCAGTTCCGGCCTGGTCGTGAACACCCGGCTAATACTACGCTTTGCTAACTACTTCTTCAGTCCCAGAAGTTGAAGAGGGCGTTGCCGAGGACGTCGGGCCGCCAGTACCTGGCATCGGGATCGTTCACCCAAGGCGGCACCGAGAGGTCGATCGACGCCTCAAGTTCAGCCCGGCTGTACAACCGGAACTCAGGAAGCAGCTCTCCCAGAACGGCCAGCAATCCCGGCTCGTCGACGAAGGTCATCGATCCCCAGCCCACGGGCGCTTCCGCGATGCCCAGGATCTCGTGCCTTCCGTTCTCGTCCCACTCCTGCGTCCACAACACCGCGGCGGTTCGATGGCGATAAGCGATCTCGCCCGTCTCGAAGTTCCCTGCCATCGGCACGAACCCGGTGACCTGGCCACGCGTTCGCCGAGCCGCCTCGTAGCAGGCCCCGCGAAACTCCTTCAGATCCCTCACATGCCGAAGTTAGCGCTGTGCGGCCACCGGAGCGTCATAGTTTTCCAGCGTCGCCGCGTTGGCCGCGCGCGAAGTGATCCAGGTGAACACCTTCGTCATCGGCCGCGAACCCAGCACCCGGTACAGGAAGTTGCGGTAGCCGATCACGAACCGCGTCTTCGGGATGAGGAACGTGCCGATCCCGGCCGCCTGCTTCTGCGAAACCTTCACCGCACCGCGCAGTTTCTCTTCGTAGCGCGCGAAAGCGACTTCGTGGTCACCGTGTGCGGCAGCGAGTTCGCCCGACAGGATGTACGCGCCCATCATCGCGAGCCCGGTGCCCGAACCTCCCGGACCGGCGCAATACGCGGCATCGCCGAGCAGCACGATCCGGCCCTTCGACCACTTGTCCAGGTAGATCTGGCTGAGCGAATCGAAATACACGTCATCGGCGTCCTTGAGTCCTTCGAGCAACTTCGGGACTTCCCAGCCCATGCCGGCGAACCGCTCCATGACGACCTTCTTCTGCGCCTCGACATCGCGCCGAGGCACCTCCAGCGAGTCCGACGCGAAGAGAAAACTGACGTTGAGGACCGAACGATCGCGACCGCTGGCCGCCATCACCGTCCGGCCGGGGACGCTGCAGATCAGGCCCAGATGGTCGAGGTCGAGGTGGTTGGGCACGACGAAGCCCGCCGTGTGGAAGCCGAGGTCGGTACGGAACCGCTCTTCGTCGCCGAAGGTCAGCCGCCGCACACCCGAGTGCAGGCCGTCCGCGCCGACGACCAGGTCGAATCTGCGCTGCTCACTGTTCGCGAAGGTGACTTCGACGCCGTCGCGCTGCTCGTCCAGCCCGGTGATCCAGTCTCCGAAGACGTATTCAGTGTCGTCCTTCGTGTGCTCGTAGAGGATGCGTGTCAGGTCTCCGCGCTCGATCTCGACTTCGCCGCTGAAGAAGACCGAAGGCATCTCCGCGATCTTCTTGCCGCGTGAATCGATGACGACCTGCGAGCCCATCGCGATTTCCTTAGCGCGGATGTCCTCCAGGATCCCCATGCGCTTGAGCAGGGTCATCTGCTCGCCGCGGAAGTCGACCGCGCTGCCGCCTTCACGCAGGGCAGGGGCGCGCTCGACGACGGTCGGCGCGAAGCCCCGCTTGCGCAGCCAGAAGGCAAGGGCCGGTCCCGCGATGCCGGCGCCGGAGATCAGAACGGTGGTGGTCATGGCTGCTCCCTCAGTGTTCGTGGTGATGGGAGCGACCGTACGGCAGATTTGCACGCTTGGTCAAGCCATTTGGTTAAACCAAATGGATAAACCGCATGGTCTAAGATCTCGGGCATGGGTAATCGCGAAGACCTGATGACGGGCGCCATCCAGTGCCTCAAGGAAAAGGGCTGGTCACGCACCACGGTGCGGGATATCGCGGCGGCGGCCGGGGTCAGCCACGCGGCCATCGGCTACCACTTCGGCTCGCGCGAAACCCTGCTGCTGACGGCGTTCTCCCAGGCGATGGACGACTGGGGTCAAGAGGTTCAGCGCGAGATGATGAGCGCCGTCGACCCCGGCGCCCCGGCGGACGAGCAGTACCGGGCGTCCTGGCACGCGATGATCGACTCCTACGGGCGCAACCGGCAGCTGTGGATCGCCTCGATCGAGGCGTTCGTACAGTCCGAGCACCATCCTGAGCTGCGGAAACAGCTTGCGGCGGCACAGCGCGAAGGACGTCGCGGGATGGCAGCGGGCCTCCTCGGCGTCGATGAGGACACCCTCACCGAGGCGGACGAGCGCCGGATCGGCGCGGTGGCCACGGCGCTGAACTCGGGCATCATGCTGCAGCACATGCTGGACCCGGAGAACGCTCCGACGGCCGAGGAGGTCGTGGACGGGCTTATGAAACTCGTCGCCCTGGTGTCCTGAACGGCGTCATGAGACGGCGACCTTCCGCCGCAGCGCCGCCCGCGGCCGCCCGACGCCCTGCCACGACAGGCCTGCGTCCAGGATCCGTTGCGGGTCGAGCAGATTGCGCGTGTCGACGACCGAGTCGCCGTCCATCTGGTCGGCCATGTAGCGCCAGTCGAGCCGCTTGAACTCGTCCCACTCCGTCAGCACGACGACGGCGTCAGCCGCCTTCGCGACCTGATACGGGTCGTCGACCACGGTCATTCCGGCGATCTCGCCGCCGACTGCCGGGTCGTAGGCGGTCAGGTCGGCGCCGAGCGCGCCCAGCACCGAAGCGACCGCGAGGGCGGGCGAGTCGCGCAAGTCGTTCGTCCCCGCCTTGAACGCCAGCCCGAGGACACCGATCCGCGAACCGGCCAGCGTGCCGCCGACCGCGCCGGCGATCTTCGCGACGATCCGGTCCCGCTGGGCGATGTTCTCCTCGATCGCCGAGGTCAGCAGCGTGAAGTCGTACTGCACCGACTCGGCGACCTTGACCAGCGCGCTGGTGTCCTTGGGCAGGCACGAACCGCCCCAGCCCGGGCCGGGCTTGAGGAACGAGCGGCCGATCCGCCGGTCGTAGCCCATGCCTTCGGTGACGAGGTCGATGTCCGCGCCGAGCCGTTCGCACAGTTCGGCGATCGAGTTCACATAGGACAGTTTCATCGCGAGGAAGCAGTTCGCCGCGTACTTCACCAGTTCCGCGCTGGCCGCGTCGGCGACGACGACCGGGGCGGCGAGGTCGGCGTAGAGATCGCCGACCCAGCGGGCGGCCGCGACGTCGTCCGAGCCGACGACGATCCGGTCCGGGCCGAGGAAGTCCTCGACCGCGGTGCCCTCGCGCAGGAACTCCGGGTTCGAGACGACCGGGACGTCCGTCCGGCCGAGCATGGCCTGGATGCGCTTCGACGTCCCCACCGGAACGGTCGACTTCGTGATCAGCGCGCAACCCGGAGGAATGACGTCGCCGATCTCGTTCGTCACGGCTTCGACGGCCCGCAGATCCGCCGAGCCGCCCGCGCCCATCGGCGTCGGCACACAAAGGAAAACGGCCTCGGCGTCACGAACGGCGTCGCGCGCGCCGACCACGAAGTTGAGCCTCCCGCTGGTCAGCCCCCTCGACACCAGCTCCGACAATCCCGGCTCCAGGATGTCCACCCGTCCGGCGGAGAGCCTTGCGACCTTCGCCCTGTCGACATCGACGCAAGTGACTCGATGCCCCAGGCCGGCCAGACAGGCCCCCGTGGTCAATCCGACGTAACCGGTCCCCACCACCACGATCCGAGCAGCGCTCATGCTGCTGAAGGTGACAGCCGGAGTTGACCTCCGAGCGAACGGAATGCTTCAGGACCGAATACTCCTCACGACATGCTCCGCACCGACGTGAGCCAACACACCCGCCCGGCCGATGCGAACGAGCGTTAACCTAGGCGGGGTTTTCGACGAAAGGGAGAACATGCAGATCACCGATACCGCGGCTCTCGTCACGGGTGGCGCGTCGGGGCTTGGCGGTGCGACCGCGAAGGCGCTCGCGGCGAAGGGCGCGCGGGTCTTCGCGCTGGACCTCGCCGGCGCCATCGCCAACGCCGAGCAGGTCGAGGGCATCACCTACGTCGAGGCCGACGTGACCGACCCGGAGCAGGTGCGGGCCGCCGTCGCGACCGCCGCGGAATCCGGGGTGCCACTGCGGACCGTGGTGAACTGCGCCGGGATCGGCCCGTCCGCGCGGATCCTTTCGAAGAAGGGCCCGCACGACCTCGCCCTGTACGCGAAGGTCGTCCAGATCAACCTGATCGGCTCCTTCAACGTGCTGACGCTGGCCGCCGAGGCCATCGCGAAGACCGAGCCGCTGGCCGACAACGCGCGCGGCGTCATCATCAACACCGCGTCGATCGCGGCCTACGACGGCCAGATCGGGCAGGTGGCGTACTCGTCGTCCAAGGGCGGCATCGTCGGGATGACGCTGCCCGCCGCGCGTGACCTCGCGTCGCACGGGATCCGGGTGCTGACCATCGCGCCGGGCATCGTCGACACCCCGATGCTGGCGACGGTGAGCGACGAGTTCCGCGCCTCGCTCGCGGAGGGCATCCCGTTCCCGAAGCGGCTCGCGCGGCCGGACGAGTACGCGCAGCTCGCGCTCTCGCTGATCGACCACGACTACCTGAACGGCGAGGTCGTCCGGATGGACGGCTCGCTGCGCATGGCGCCTCGGTAGCCCTTCCTCACGTGCCATGAACGACTCGTTACTTGCGAATTTTGCAAGTAACGAGTCGTTCATAGCTTTTCAGGGACGGGTGAGGCGGACGTCCAACCCGATTCCCGCGGTGGTGACCTCACAGGTCCGGAACGCGGTCTCGGCGACCAGCCCGCCGAACTGCACCGGCGTGTAGGCGCGCCGCCGGAGCTGGCCGAGCGTCTGACGGACGCCGAGCCCGGCCAGCTTGCCGAGCTTCATGCCCTCGACCTCGCGCACGATGTCGCCGTCGGTCGCGTCGCGGTTCATGTCCTGCACGATCGCCGTGCCACCCGGCCGCAGCACGCGGTACATCTCGTCGAGCGCCTTCACCGGCCACACGAAATTCTTGAACGCGGCCTGGCAGACGACGAGATCGAACGACTCGTCCTCGAACGGCATCCCCGAGACATCGCCCTCAAGGAACTCGACGTCGATGCCTTGGGTCCGCGCGTATTCGCTCGCGATCTCCACGAACGTCGGCGCGACGTCGAGCCCGGTGACGGAGAATCCGGGCCGCGCCAGTTCGACGGCGAAGTAGCCGGGCCCGAACGCGACTTCCAGGATCCGCGCGCCGTCCGGGAGGTCGGCGGTGAGTTCGACCGCCTGCTTACGCCACGCTTCGAGCTGCGGTTCGGTGCCGCGTTGCCGTGCGTAGTTGCGTGCCAGCGCGCCGCCCATCTCCGGGAGGAGCTTGAACCGTTTTCTGTCCTTGATCTCCGACATGGTCACTCCAGGTTGATTTCCCGGAGCCCGGCTATTCTCAAGATGCCTTCTCGTGGCCGGGTTCCGGTTGCGGGATCGTCGCCCCGGCGGGGTGCTGCAACACCTCGCCGGGGCTCTTTCACGTGCGGGTACTCCCCCTCTCGGCAAGCTCGGCGACCTCGGCCGAGCGCTCTCCGGTCTCGCGGAAGGTCCGCCATTCGGCGAGGCCCGGCATCGAGCCGGAAGTCAGTTCTTCGAGGATCGAGCGGACCCACGCGGCCTCCGCCGTGCGGATCGCCAGGTCGTACTCGGCTTCGAGCAGCACCAGCCGCGGCAGTTCGACGAGAAGCCGCGTCAACTCCGCACGCGTCGAAGCGATCTCCTCGTCCAGCGCTGCCAGCCGGGAACGGAACAGGCTGATCACCTCGTCCGGCCCGAGCCACGGCATCACCGACAGCCCGGCGACGAATTTCGGCTGTTCCGGTGCGAGTTCGGCGAGGAGTTCGCGGACCCAGTCGAGCATTTCGTCACGGCCCGCGCCGGTGATCCCGTACACCGTCCGCTCGGGGCGGGCGCCGTCACGATTGCTCTCGACGGCCTCGATGAAGCCGTGTTTCTCCAGGTTGCCGACGACCGTGTAGAACGAGCCCCATTTGATCCCCATGTCGCGGTCCTTGCCGCGCGCCTTGAGGATCGAGGCCATTTCGTACGGATGCATCGAGCGTTCGTGCAGCGTGGCCAGGATCGCCAGCGCCAGCAGATTCCCGACCTTCCGTCGCTTCACCGCGCCTCCTCGTTCACGAGTACTCGTCTACGAGTATCCGCAGACACGCGAGTGATCGCAAGTGCCTCGGGCGAGAAGACTCAGAGGTCGTTCATGTACGGCACGGACTTCTGCGCGTGGTCGGTCATCCACTCCCGCAGCGCGCGCGTGGCCAGGACGTCGTCCTCGTTGTAGCGCAGCAGGCGCTCGCGCTGGGCGTCGTCGGGGACGCCGCCGTCCATACCGACGGCGTCGCGGTACCAGCTCATCGACGCCTCGCCACTCGCTTCCGCGTCACGCCAGGTGAAACCGGCGACCGGGGCGATCACCTTGAGCCCCTTGCCGTGCGAACAGAGGAACTGGTCGGTGACGCTGCGGAAGAGGTCGATCCACTCGTCGGAGTCCACAAAGGACGAGATCTCGGCCTTCGCGGGAACGCCCGGATACTCACCGAACCGGTTCACGGAACCGAAGAGCCAGCGGTTCTCGGCGAGCGCGTTGTAGCAGTAGGCACGGAAGGTCAGCCCGGCCGCGAGCGTGCGCTCGCGAACCTCGGTGAACCAGGCCCAGAACTCGGCGAACGACCGCGCCTCGTCCGCCGTCGGCAACGGCTCCCACGTCGCGAAGGCCCGGTAGCCCTGCTCCATCCCGATGTCGGCGCCGGAAAGCAGCGAACCCCACAGGTACGCGCCGGAATCGCCGAAGCTCTCCATGTCGACATCGACCTCGACGTCGCCGCGCGAGACCTCGATGCGGTCGACCTTGCGCACCATCGTGAGATCGGCGAGCCAGGCGCGCGCGAGGATGATCGCGTCGGCGAAGGTGCCGCCGGTCCAGTTCATCGGCGGCGGCTCGTCGGCCGGATCGAGCGCGGCCAGCTTGTCCACAGTGGACACCCCGGCACGGCGCAGCTCCATCGCGTCCTCGCCGCGGACGACCAGGCTGACGTCGCGGGTCTCGGTGAGCACGACCTCGCACGTCGGCCACCAGGGGCAGCGACGGCATTCCAGGATCCGCGACGGTTCGGCCAGCGGCTCTTCGCCCTCGGCCGACGCGCTCGCGACGGCGAGCCTGTCGGCGAAGCGGTTCTGGTACTCCGTCAGCGCGCTCCGGCCGCCCGGCCAGGTGCCGGCGGACAGGTCGTGCCAGACGACGACGTCCGCGTCGAGACCGATGACGCCGCCGATGGCGCGGTGCCCTTCGTGTTTTCCGAGCGTCTCGAGCATCCGGTAGAGGTGCGCGAGCCGCATCTGGTCACGCGGCTGCGACCGGACCTTGCGCGCCGGATCCGGCAGCCGGTTCGCCGGGTCGAGGTCGGTCATCACCGTGGTGGGCGCGCCCGCGCCGCGATCGGTGATGCGATGCCGCACGACCAGCACCGGCACGTATCCGTCGTCGGTGCGGACCAACAGCTCTGAACCGCCGCGGCGGTGTCCGGCGCGATCCACCGGGAGCAACGCGCCCCAGATGAAGCGCGCTTCGGCGGCGAAGGCCTCTTCAGTGAGCTGTACGCGCTCACTGGCAGGGAGGTCGCGTGCGATCTTGACCCAGCTCGCGTCCGGCCCGGTCGCGTCCATCAGGCGCTGCACGATCGCGTCGCGATGCGCCGAGGCGTCGGCGATCCGCAGCTGCGCGGCAGGGTCAGGCGGGGCGAGCGGAACCTCGCGCATCGCCGGATCGTGTTCGAGGTGCACGCGACGCCGGCAGCGGCTCACCGCTCCCGCATCCAGTAGCACCTCGTTACTCACAGACAACACTCTAGAAGGCCACCGGCAAGCCGACATGCCCGCCACTTCGGGGACCAGTAAGTTCGACGGTGACGAAGCGTGGGAGGTGCCATGGCGCGCAAGGCCAAAGCCATCGAGGGCGAAGGCAGATTCACCCCGAAGAAGGCGAAGAACGCCGTCGCGGTGGCCAAAGTGCTCGGACCGGCGGTACTGCCGATCGTCGCGCCGTACGCCGTTCGTGCGGCCGGCGCCGCGCGGGAGCTGTACGACCGTTACCAGGCACGGAAGCTCGGAGTCGCCGTCGATCAGCTGGGCGAGTTCAGCGGACGCGGGGCCGCGCTGCACGCGCGGATCGCGGGATTGACGCAAGGGCTCACGGAGCTGCGGAAGTCTGCGAAGGCGACCGACGCCGACGTGGCCTTCGCGAAGGACACTCAGGGAACACTGGAGCAGCTTTCGGCGACAGTCCGCGCTTCGGAGCGGATGCCGGCCGCGCGGCGCAAGGCCGCGCACCGGGCCGTCGCCGGGGAGCTGGACCAGCTCGAGGGGAAGCTGCTGCACCGCCTCGGGATCTGAGCCCGGATGTCATGAAAGGGTCTTTCAAGACGTTTTTTGTCCTGAAAGACCCTTTCATGACACTTCTCGCTACTTGATGAACCCCTTTTTCTTCATCCACTCGTAGGCGACTTCGCCTTGGTCGCGGCCGTCGACGTCGACCTGCTTGCACAGCTCGATCATCTGCTCGTTGTCGATCGCGGCGCTGACGGCTTCCAGCGGTCCGCGGATTTCCGGGTACCGGTTCAGGAATTCCGTCCGCAGCGTCGCCACGGCGTTGTACTGCGGGAACGCCTTCTTGTCGTCCTCGAGTACGCGCAGCTTCAGGCCGGCGATCCGGCCGTCGGTGGTGAAGATCTCGCCGATCGGGCAGGTCCCGCTCGCCACGGCCGAGTAGATCGTGCCGATGCCGAAGTTCTTGATCACCGAGTTCTCGAACCCGTACGCCCGCACGGCGGCCGGGAAGCCGTCCTGGCGGCTGGTGAACTCGGTCTCCAGGCAGAACACGTTCTGGTCGGGCTTCTGCTTGAGGAACGCCGCCAGATCCGTCGTCGTCTTCAGGTTGTTCTGCGCGCCGTAGGCCTCTGTGACCGCGAAGCCGTACTGGTCGTTCAGGGGCGAGTAGTTCAGCCAGCTGATGCCGAACTTCGCCTCATCGGCCGCCTTCGTGGCCTCGTACTGCGCCTTTTCCCCACCGGGCACGGGAAGTTCGTTGCCCTGATAGTTGATCCAGCCGGTGCCGGTGTACTCCCACGCGACGTCGGTCTGGCCGGAGAGCAACGCCTGCCTCGACGAGTTCGAACCCTTGATGTCGGTCAGGTCGATGACGTCCGCGCCCGCCGCGGAAAGCGCCATTTCGGCCATATAGCCCAGGATGATGTTCTCGGTGAAGTCCTTGGACCCCACCGTCACCTCGACGCCCTTGAGCGACTGGATGGGCTGGATCGAGCCGGATTCGATCTTGTACGGCAGCGCGGTGTTGACCTCGAGCCCGCACGCGGAAAGCGTGCCGCACAACAGAACCGCGCCGAGAATCGCCTTTAACCGCATGTCAGCGCAGTCCCTTCGGTCCGAAGAACTGTTCCGCCACCGCGCCGAGCCAGTCCACCAGCAGTGCCAGCGCGACGGCGAGCACCGAGCCGGTGATCAGCACCTTCGTCAGGTTGAGCTTGTAGCCGGTGTCGATGAGCAGGCCGAAGCCGCCGGCGTTGACGAACATGCCGAACGTCGCCGTGCCCACGGCCAGCACCAGCGAGGTACGGAGCCCGGCCAGGATCAGCGGGATGGCCAGCGGGAACTCGACCCGCCACAGCACGCCGGAGGCCGACATGCCGATCCCGCGGCCGGCGTCGATCAGCGCCGGGTCGATCTGCTGCAGACCCACCATCGTGTTCCGCAGCACCGGAAGCAGCGAGTAGAACGCCAGCGGCAGCGCCGCGACCCACAGCCCGCCGGTCGCCCCGGTGACGATGAACCACAGCACCAGCACACCGAGCGCGGGCGCGGCCTGGCCGATGTTCGCGACGGCCAGGAAGACCGGCGCCGCCCACCTCGCCCACGGCCGCGTCACGAGCACGCCGAGCGGTACCGCCACGGCGACCACGATCGCGGTGACGACGATGGTCATCGCCAGGTGGTCGCGCAACGCCGTGAGGAGCCCGGCCACGTTGAGCGTCGCCTTCTCCGTCGCGGTCAGATCACTGGCGAACACCCAGATCAGCACCCCGGCGACGATCACCAGCACCACCGCGGGCTGGGCGAACAGCCGGACCCGCTCGGCGCTTCTCGAGGAGGACTCGGTCGAGAATCCGGTATCGACGGTGGCCGTCATGCGGAAGCACCTTCCGCCTCGGAGCCGTCCGCGTGCTCTTCGCGCAACTGCTGGATCGTCGCGATGACGGTGTCGAGCTCGATCGTCCCGGCGTACTCACCGCGGGCGCCGGTCACCGGAACGCTGCCGCCCTCGGCGAGCATCGCCTCCAGCGCGTCCTGCAGCGTCGACTGGAGACTGACCGAGTCACGCAGCGGCTTGCCCGCGGTGGCCAGCGACGTCGCCGCCGCCAGCTCGCGGACGTGCACCCACCGCATCGGGCGACGGCGCTGGTCGAGCACCAGCACGAAATGCTTGCGCTGCTGAGTCAGCTTCTCGCGGACGTCCGACGGCGATTCGCTCACGGCCGCCGTCAGCGCGTCCTGCTTCAGTTCGACGTCGCGCACCCGCAGCAGCGTCAGCTGCTTCAGCGACGCGCCGGCCCCGACGAAACCGGCGACCGTGTCGTCGGCCGGGTTCGCGAGGATCGCGTCCGGGGTGTCGTACTGGAGGATCTTCGACTGGTTGCCCAGCACCGCGATCTTGTCGCCGAGCTTCACGGCCTCGTCGAAGTCGTGCGTGACGAACACGATCGTCTTCTTCAGTTCGGTCTGCAGGCGCAGCAGTTCGTCCTGCAGGTTGCCGCGGGTGATCGGGTCGACAGCGCCGAACGGTTCATCCATCAGGAGGACCGGCGGGTCCGCGGCCAGTGCCCGTGCGACGCCGACGCGCTGCTGCTGTCCACCGGACAGCTGACGCGGGAAGCGGTCGCGGAAGTCGATCGGGTCCAGCCCGACCAGGTCCATCATCTCCTCGACCCGGTCGTTGACCTTCTTCTTGTCCCAGCCGAGCAGGCCGGGCACCACCGCGATGTTCTGCGCGACGGTGAAGTGCGGGAACAGCCCGGCCTGCTGGATCGCGTAGCCGATGCGGCGGCGCAGGGTGTCGACGTCGAGCTTCAGCGCGTCGTCACCGCCGATGGTGATCCGGCCGGACGACGGCTCGATCAGCCGGTTGATCATCCGCATGGTCGTGGTCTTGCCACAGCCGGACGGGCCGACGAAGACCACGATCTTGCCCGCGGGCACCACCATCGAGAAGTCGTCGACCGCAGGCTCGCGGGTGCCGGCGTAGCGCTTGGAAACGCTCTCCAGCTCGATCTCGACGCCGGACACGGTTTCGGAGTGCACGGTTTCAGTCGACTCAGCCACGGACACCCCTTGAGACGGTCAAACGGTTGATCAGGACGTAAACGGCGTCGAGGACCAGAGCGAGGACGACCACGCCGAGCGTCCCGGCCAGCGCCTGGTTGAGGGAGTTCGTGCTCCCCGCGTTGGTGAGACCGGAGAAGACCTCCGAGCCGAGGCCCGGGCCCTTCGCGTAGGCCGCGATGACCGCGATGCCCATCAGCATCTGCGTCGCGACCCGCATTCCGGCGAGCACGGCCGGCCAGGCGAGCCGCAGCTCCACCCTGGTCAGCACGCCGAACCGGCTCATGCCGATACCGCGCGCCGCGTCACTGACCGCCGGATCGACGCCGCCCAGCCCGACGATCGTGTTCCGGACGATCGGCAGCAGCGCGTAGAGCACCAGTGCGATGACCGTGGTGTTCGCGCCGAGGCCGAACACCGGGATGAGGAGACCCAAGAGGGCGAAGGAGGGAACGGTGAGGATCGTGCTCGCCAGCGCGGTGGCCACGGCCGACCCGACCGGGCTGCGGTAGACGGCGACACCGATCGCCACGCCGAGCACGGCGGCGATGATCGTGCACTGCACGACCGCGCTGACATGCAGAAGCCCTTGGAGGGCGAGTCTGTCCCACCGATCCGAGATGTACTCGAAGAGATTCATCGCGTGCTGGTTCTCCCGCCGCCTCTGGGTGATGGTCCTCACCCATTCGGAGTAGCTGTAACGGGAGCCTGACTACCCAGAACGCTCGCGGTCAAACCCCTGTTTACCGCCTTGTATCCCGCAAACCTTCCCCATTCGGCCTAGATGGGCAAACGCACGCGCCGTCTGGACGACGTCTTTCTGACTGCTCAACACCCGGGAGGACATCGACCACTCGACCGGACGTCGCATACCCTTCACCCCGTGAGCAAGGGACGTCATCACCGGAGCGCGTTACGCGTTGTGCGTGGTGCGCTGCTCGGCGTGAGTTCCGCAGCGCTGGCCGTCACCGCTCACGTGATCGGGGACGGCGAAGTACCCGATACGGCGATGACGTTGTTGCTGACAGTGCTCATCGGCTGGAACGCCACCGCGCTCGCGGCGAAGGCACGCGGACCGCTCGCGACGATCGTCGATCTCGGCGCCGGACAGGTCGTGATGCACCTCGTGCTCAGCTCGCTGAGCAGCCACGAACTCATGCACGACGAACCGGCGCCCTCGGGCGGCCTCTCGATGACCGCGGCGCACGTCGTCGCCACGCTGGTCACCGCGGTGCTGCTGGCCAAGGCCGACGGACTGCTGCTGGGCGTCCTCGACTGCCTGCGCGCCCTCGTGCCGTTCGTCCTCCGTGCTCTTCCGGTGCCCGCCGCGGTACCGGCCCCGGCGCTCGCCCGTCCGGCGGGTCCCGGTCACCTCGTCCGCGTGGACCTTCGCCGGGTCCACGGCAGGCGCGGGCCACCGCTGTTCTCCTGAACCCCAGCTCATCCCCCGTAAACCGGCGAGGTCCCCGAACCCGCCGTTCAATCACGTTCAGGAGTACTTCGTGTCCAATCACGCCTTCAAGCGCGCCGGTTTCCTGGCCGCCACCATCGGTATCGCCGGTCTGCTCTCGGCCGGGGTCGCTTCGGCGCACGTCACCGCCAACGTCTACGGCGCCCAGCCCGCGAAGGGCGGCTACGGGACGATCTTCTTCCGCGTCCCGAACGAGGAGAAGGACGCCGGCACCGTCAAGATCGAGGTCACCGTCAAGCCCGAGTACGCCCTCGGGTCCGTGCGCACCCGGCCGATCCCCGGCTGGACCGCCGAAGTGGTCAAGTCCAAGCTGCCCGCCCCGGTGACCACCGCGTCCGGCACCCAGATCACCGAAGCCGTCACCAAGGTGTCCTGGACCGCCCAGCCCGGCACCAAGATCGCCGCCGGTTCGACCGAGTTCCAGGAGTTCCAGATCAGCGCGGGCGCGTTCCCGACCACCGTCGACGCGCTGGAGTTCCCGACCGCCCAGACGTACGAGAACGGCAAGGTCGTCAACTGGAATGAGCCGACTCCGGCCGGCGGTGAAGAGCCCGAGCACCCCGCGCCGACCGTGAAGCTCGCCGAGAAGAGCGCGGACGGCCACGGCGGCGGCGGGCACAGCACCGACGCGAAGGCCTCGGACGACTCTCACGCTGCTTCGTCGACCTCCGACAACACCGCCCGCTGGCTCGGCGGCGCCGGACTGGTCGTCGGCGCGCTCGGCCTCGGCGTCGGCGCCGGTGCCACCCTGCGCGCCCGCCGCGCCACCGCCGCCGCCTCGTCCACCAAGAGCAACACCGAGGGAACCGAATAAATGCGGAAGGTGCTCATCGCGCTGGCGATCACCGGGGTGGCGTGGCTCGCCACCGCCACCCCGGCGCTGGCACACAACGTGCTGATCTCGTCCGACCCGGCGAAGGACGCTTCGCTCACCACCGGTCCCGCGAAGATCACCCTCACGTTCGACCAGTACGTCCAGAACGCGAACGTCAACCAGATCGCGGTCATCGGACCGGGCGGCGGCCAGTGGGCCGAAGGCCAGGTCGAGGTCCGCGACAGCGTCGTGTCCGTGCCGCTGCGGCCGCTCGGCCCGGCCGGCGACTACAAGATCGGCTACCGGATCCTGTCCGCCGACGGGCACTCGGTGACCGGTGAGGTGCCGTTCACCCTCACCTCCGCCGGCACCGGGACTCCGGCGGCCACCGACGCCGCGCGCAGCAACGCGGGCCAGGGCGAGACCACACCGGCGACCGGTGGCGAAAGCTCGTCCGGCGTGCCGATCTGGGTGTGGATCGCGGGCGCCGTCGTCCTGCTCGCCGTCGGGTTGACCGTCGCGCTGCGCACCGGCGCGGGCGACAAGGAGAAGAGCGGGTCATGACACAGGCCGAGACCACCTCGCGGGCCCGCGTCGCCACGCTGTTCTGTGTGGTGACCGCGGCAATCGTCGGCGCCCTCATCGGCGTCGCGCTGACGGCCACCGCCCCGGTACCCGGGGTCGCGCAGGTCAGCGAGGCGGTCTCGGTCTCCATCCCGATCGTGCGCGTGCTGCTGGACATCTCGGCGGTCGCGACGATCGGGCTGGCGCTGCTCTCGGTGCTGATCGGCTACGACCGGCCGAAGCTCTCCGAGCCGATCATGCGCATCGCGCGGCCGGCGAGCGTCGCGGCCGCGCTGATCTGGGCCACGACCGCGCTCATCGCGCTGATCCTGCAGACCGCCGAGTACCGGCCCGGGGCCAGCACTCTTTCGATCTCGGACGTCGGGAGCTACATCGCCGACGTCGGCGCCGGGAAGGCGCTGCTGATCGTCGCCGTCCTGGCGCTGCTGCACGCGGGACTCGGCGTGCTGGCGCTGAAGCACGGAGAGAAGGTGCCCGCCGAAGTCCGCGTCGGGCTGGGGTTGTTCGCGCTGCTGCCGCTGCCGGTCACCGGGCACGCGTCGAACTGGAACTACCACGACTACACGATGATCTCGATGGAACTGCACGTGATGAGCGCGGTCGCCTGGACCGGCGGGCTCGGCGCGATGGCGGTGCTGCTCATCGGGAACCGGACACTGCTGGCGCACGCGCTGCCGCGGTTCTCCAAGCTGGCGACGCTGTGCCTGATCCTCGGTGCGGCGACCGGTCTGTTCAACGGGCTGATCGAGATCACGCTCAACCCGTCACTCGGGTTCTGGGAAGGCGTGTTCACCACGCCGTACGGGCAATTGGTGCTGCTGAAGCTGCTGTGCACCGCCGTCATCGCGGGGCTCGGCGCCTACACGCGGTGGAAGCTGCTGCCGCGGATCATGCGGCACAACCGCACGGCGCTGGCCGCCTGGGCGACGCTGGAACTGACCGTGATGGGGCTGGCGTTCGGTTTCGCCGTCGTCCTGACCCGGGCCCCGGTCGTCCCGACCACCTGACGCTCTCTCCCCCCGCGTTTAGTCCTCTAGTTGCGGTCGTTGCGCGTGCAAGGACCGCAACTAGAGGACTAAACGCCTGGGTTCGGAACACAGAGCGTAGTTGCAAGTTGCACAAATGGGGGAGCGTTGATCCGATAGAAGTGATTAGCGCGGCCGAATTTGTCACCCTTTGATCGGCGATTTCGGGCAAGCGACGAACGGTCATTCGTCAGCGGCGAATGCACGTGCAGGATAACGATCTCGGGCGACTCAGCGATACCGGGTCCACTGGGCCCCGGTGCGGCCGTTCCGGAGATCGTCCAACCGTTTTCGCAGCTCATCCCGCACGCTGGGATGACTTCGAAGAATCGGAAGAACACTCGTGGTGAGCTTCAGTTCACGGATCGCCCGCAGTACGGAGAACCCGGACCACGTCGTCACGTCGAATCCGTAGCGTTCGGCGAACACGCGATACCGGGCCGGTGGATCACCGAACCGTTCACGCCCGACGGCGAGCGGCGTCAGGTCCCATTCCGGCGGTCCGACGCAGGAGGAATCGAAATCGCACAGCACCGGCCCGTCCGGCCCGGGGATCACATTCCCGGTGTGCGCGTCGCCGTGGACCAGGCCCCGGGGCAGCGGGAAATCGAGTGTCGCCAAGGCGTCCTCCAGCTCGGCGCAGCGCTCCAGCAGGAACCGCCGGTCGTCGTCGGCCAGCTCCTCCGCGTCGAAGACCCGGGCGCGGACGGCGGCGAACGGCGCCCATTCGGCGAGGCCGGCGGGCGGTGCGAGGGCGTGGACCCGGCGGAGCAGCACGGCGAGCTCCGCCGACTTCGCTTTGCGGCCGGTGGACGGCACTTTCCACCACACGGTCACGAGGTGCTCGCCGACCGGCAAGGGCTGGTCGAGGCCGGGAAGCAGGCGGATCGCCGGTACTCCGTGCAGTTCGAAATGCCGCGCCACCCGCACGACCGTGCCGACGCGGTGCCGCAGCCGGGTCGAACCGACGATCCGGACGACGAACGGCGCGCTCTCCAGCTCGTAGACGGCGTTGTTGGTGAACCTCAGCAGGCGGGCACCCGCCGGGTCCACGCCCAGCAGTTCACACGTGCGCGCCAGGGCCTCGTGCAGTTTGCCGGGCGTGAACCGGCCGTCCACTCCGGAACCGGGCTCAGGCGGCGTAGAAGGCGTTGAGCCGGTCCGCGAGGTCTCGAGCGTCGGCGTTGTTCCGACGACGCTCCGCCTCGACCTGCAGCGGCCGCATCCGGTCCTTCACCCGCTCGGACTTGATGCTCTCGGCGGTGTCGACAGCCTTGGACCCGACGCGGGAACCATGATCGAGATCGCCTTCGATCAGGTGATTCGTGGCCAGCGCGCTGAGCATGAACGTCTTGCTGCGCGCCATGTCGTCGGTGTAGGACTCGACGGCCTTGGTCAGCGCCGGGATCGCGTACTTCGTGTGCTCGGTGTTCTTCGCCGCGAGCACCGTGTGGACGGTGCCGATCATGGCGTAGACGTCGGTCTCGGTGAAGAACTTGACCCACGATTCGGCCTCGGCCAGGTTCGCGCGGGCGAACTCGTCCTTGCTCCGGCCGAGCAGCTTCGTGGCCTGGTCTTCGTTGCCCATCATCGCGTAGGCCCACGCTTCGTTGGCGCAGAGCACCGCGACCGCCAGCTCGGAACCTGATTCCTGGGCGGCGATCTGGCCGAGCTGGAACAGCTTCAGCGCGTCGTTCGGCGCGTCCTGGTGCAGGTAGACGCGACCCATCCGGTACAGCACGTTGGCGACCAGCGGGTGGTTTTCGCCCTGTTTGGCCAGGTCCAGCGCGTTCGCGAAATGTCCGCGCGCGGAGTCCATGAGGCCGGTGTCGAACGACGTCCAGCCGGCGAGGCTGTGCAGGTCGGCGAGTGCCACGTACAGGCGGGTCTTGACCAGTTCGGTGCCGTTGGACTCGAGCATCTGCTGTCCCCAGGACAGCTGGGCGACCACGGCGTCGCGGCAGAAACCGCCGCCGTACTGGTAATCGAGCGCACGGAGGGCTCTCGTCGCGGCTTCCACCTGACGGACGTCCGTCATGCCGATCCGGCCGGGCGCCGGCGTCTTCGCCGGTCCCGAAGACCACGTTCCCGATTCCGGACCGAACACCGCCGCACCCATCGTGACCTGGGCGGCGTGCGCGAGGAACCTCCGTCGCTTCACGGACTCGTCCTCCTCCGCCTGCCGGCCGTCGGCTGCGCCGACGACCTTTATCGCTGTCGCCTCGTCGTAGGCGAGACCCATGTATCCCCTGGGGACACCAAGGCCGTCAGCGATGCGGGTGAGCACGTCGTACGCCATCACCTGGCGACCTTTGAGGATCTCGGACACCTCGGACTGCGACTGCCCGGTCATCGCGGCGATCTGCCGTTGCGATACACCGTGCTTGCGCAAAAGCCGGTACACGGAGGAGATCTCCCGTGTCGCCAGTGCGGCTCGCATCTCCGGCTGCTCCCAGGCATCCGGCGGCACGGGGTGGCTCTGGCGGCTCGTGGGATTCGAGCCGGCGACAGCGCCGCCACCGATACTGGCGTCCATTGCGCCCCCTCACAGTTCCGTTGGGGTCTAGAAACAGCGTAGGCATACCTATTGAACCGTGTGAAACACCGGAATGCCCGTCGTGATCGGCCCGGCAGAAGTCGTCTGACCGCTTACCGTGAAACCGCGCCCGGTCACCGCTATGACGTCGGTTCGACCTTCTATCGCACTCGGTTTCACATCACTGTAGTTGTCAGATCTCCGTGACCGTCCAGCCACCGGCAGCGATCACAGAGAGCTACCAGTCTCCGAACCCCCTAAAGGTGCGGACACGCGGATACAGAAGACGACGACGTGGAACGAGAGAGCGGAGCAGAGCCAGTGGAGTTCGTGGACTCGATCGCAACAGGCTCCATCCCCGCGGGACGGGCCGGTATGGCCACGCGTCACCTGCGCCCGGCCGGCCCGGCCGGTCAGCAGGCCGTCGCGGTCGCCCCCGGTGCCAACCGTCCGGTCTCCCCTTCCGCCGCGGTCGACCCTCGTACCGCGAGTGTGCGCCGTTATGAAGGCGGACAACTGATCTGGCGGGTGCAGTGCGGCGATCTCATCAGCCGCGAGCGCGCCGTCACCGTGTTCGTCGAAGACAACCAGGTGGTTCTCGTCTCGCCTCCCGGAGAGACGGCGCGTCTGACGTCCGGACAGCTCGGACAGCTCAGGGCCGCGCTTAACGAAGCCGCCAAGATGGCGGAAAGGTAACGGTGAGTTCTCCGTGGATCAGGTCCTAGGGCAAGTCCTCCGCAACGCGGTTTGGGAACGCCTCGACATGCTCTCCGATCTCGCGACCCGGGCGGACGCGCAATCGCTCGTCTCCGTCGCCCGCTCGGAGCTCCCCCGGCTGACCGAGGGCTGGCGCGCCATGCTTCAGGCGCACGAGCCCGATGAGCGTGGGGACTGCCCCACCTGCTCGACCCGCTGGCACAAGTGCAAGGCCCCCTGCTCCGTCTGGCAGGTCGCGCACGAGCACCTTGTCGCCGGTGGCCTCGCCCCCCAGCAGACCGCGGCCACCCAGGACCACCGGCAGCAGACCCGCCGGCGCGTGCCTGGTCAGAACCGCGGCGCGAAAGCACCCACCCCCGCCGAGACCACCGGAAGGCACGCGCTCGTCAACCCGCGCCGTGCCGCCATCGGTGGCGTACACGCCTAGCTCTGTTTCACTAAAAGCAGGCGAGCGAACGGCGGACCGAGCGCCCCCTCGGAGCACGCCCGAACTCGCCTTTACCGACGAAGGTTCGCCCGTACCCCCGAACGTGACGAGCCGCTCTCGGTAACCATCCCGGTCCCCACCGCGATTAATCGAAAATTTTTGGCATAACACCTAGCGAAGGCCGTAATCCGTCGCTAAGTTGATGATCACAAACGCAGCGCAAGGCCTTGTCAGGAGGCACGCTGCCATCCCCCGAACTCCGCGGGCCGGTGCCGTTGCACTCCCCTCCCCCGACCGGCATCGGTCCGCGGTCTCCAAGCTGTTTCAGCTGACGGCCTTCACCCGCGTGACCAGCACCGCGGCGATGACGGTGGACAGCGCCGAAGCCGCGAACAGGCTCGGATATCCGCCCAGGTAGGCCAAGATCGGCGCGGTCAGCATCGGTGCCACCACCTGCGGCAGCGAATTCGCGATATTGATGACCCCGAGATCTTTCGCCCGGTTTTGCGCGGCGGGCAGCACCTGGGTGAGCATCGCCAGCGCGACGGCCATATACGCACCGAAACCGACGCCCAGCAACGGGGACGCCACCAGCGCGGCCGTCCAGTTCTGCCAGACGACCAAAAGCAATGCGGCGACGGCCATCACCGCTGCCGCCGCAAGGACGTAGGGCTTACGCCGTCCGGACTTGTCGGAGAAATGCCCGGCGATGAGCGCGCCGACGATGAGCGCGGCTCCGTACAGACCCATCATGATCAACAGCCCCGTGTCGGGGTCCTCGTGGTGCACGGCGTCCTTGAGGAAGAACAGCAGATACAGCGTCCCGAAGGCGTTGCCGAGGCCGATCATGAAGTGGCAGCCCCACGCCCAGGCGAAGTCCGGATGTCTGCGCGGGGAGATCCACAGGTTCGACAGCAAGTCCCGGGACCGCATCGACGACCGGAACGCGATCGGCAGGCGCGCGTCCGGTGTGCGGAGGACGAAGGCCGCCGCTCCCGCCAGGACGATCGCCGCGCAAACCGCGTACGCCAAGGGAAGTCCGGCGAGATCGAGCATCACCACGACCACGACGGCGCCGAGGACGGTCCCCAGCATCTGGGCGATCCCGACCAGACCACCGACCTGCGCGCGCTGCGGCACCGGCACCCTGTCGGCGATCGCCGAGACCAGCATCGCGAGCATGCCGTTCAGCCCGGCCTGGACCAGGCACCAGCCGAGCACCATGACCGCGATGTTCGGGGCGAACGCCAGCACGAGCAGTCCGGCCGCGGCGACGACCGCGCCGGCCGCCGTCCACGGGTGACGACGGCCGCGCGCGGAACACGTCCGGTCCGAGAGCAGGCCGACGGCCGGGTTCGCGATCAGCGCGACGATCGCGCCGACCCCGGTGACCAAGCTGAACACGCCCTCCTTGTTGGCGGCGTCCAGCAGTTCGGCCTGTTTCGGCAGAAGTACTTGGATGGGCGCGTAAACCCCGAGCCACAACGCGATGTTCGCGAAGAACAG
This sequence comes from Amycolatopsis sp. lyj-112, assembly GCF_046549055.1. Taxonomy (NCBI): domain Bacteria; kingdom Bacillati; phylum Actinomycetota; class Actinomycetes; order Pseudonocardiales; family Pseudonocardiaceae; genus Amycolatopsis; species Amycolatopsis sp. lyj-112. The sequence continues at coordinate 380,032 of NZ_JAJPWS010000007.1, forward strand.
CAGGCTCATCCAGCCCGCGCGGACCCGGGCGACCGGCTCGGCGAGCGCTTCAGGAAGCTCTCTGACCTCACTCATGGCGCACCAGTTTCCGGTACCAGCCGAAGGAATCCTTCGGCGTCCGCTTCTGTGTCTCGTAGTCGATGTGCACCAGGCCGAACCGCGGCTGGTATCCCTTCGACCATTCGAAGTTGTCCATCAGCGACCAGACGAAGTATCCGCGGATGTCGACACCGGCGTCCATCGCCTCGCGCACCGCGGTGAGGTGGCTGTGGAGGAAGTCGATGCGCTCCTGGTCGTGCACGCGGCCGTCTTCTTCGACGACGTCGGCGAAACTGCAGCCGTTTTCGGTGAGGTAGACGGGCGGGAGATGCTCCCGATAGCGCTCCTGGAAGGTGACGAGGAGATCGCGCAGCCCGTGCGGGACGATCGGAGAATCGTTGGTGGTCATCGGATATCCCTCGATCGCGCGAAGCTCGAAGGGAAGGGGATTGCCTTCACCGGGCGCCGCGACACCCTGCGGCTCGTAGTAGTTGACGCCGTAGAAGTCGAGCGGCTGCGCGATGGTGGGCAGATCGTCGGCGAATCCTTCGGGAAGGTGTTCGACGATCTGTTCGGGATAACGGCCCAGCAGCACCGGATCCGCGTAGGTGCGATTGATGAGGGCGTCGATCCATTCGCCGGCGGCCTTGTCCTCCGGTGAATCGGAGGCGGGCCAGATCGGCGAATGGTTATTGGCCGTGCCGACGCTGCGGGCACCGGTCGCGCGCAGGGCTTGGACGGCGAGGCCATGAGCGAGATTCTGGTAGTGCGCGGTGGGAACCGCGCCGAGCAGGAGTGTCTTGCCCGGGGCGTACTCGCCGATCGCGTACCCGAAGATCGACATGACCATGGGCTCGTTGAGCGGGATCCACATTTTCACCCGATCGGAGAATCGCTCGCCGACGATGGCGGCGTACTCCCCGAATCGCTCGGCGGTATCCCGGGCGAGCCAGCCGCCCTCGTCCTCGAGCGCCTGCGGGAGGTCCCAATGAAAGAGCGTCCCGGCAGGGGCGATCCCGGCGGCGCAGACCTCATCGAGCAGCTTGTCGTAGAAGGCAAGACCTTCGGCATTCGGTTTGCCGTCGCCGTCAGGCTGGATCCTGGGCCAGGAGAAGGACATCCGGTACGCGCCGACGCCGAGTTCGGCCATCAGCGCGATGTCCTCCGGGTAGCGGTGGAAGTGATCGGCGGCTACCTTGGCGTGCTCAGCCCGCGCGATCTTTCCCTCCGTTTCGGTGAATGTGTCCCAAATGGACTGTCCTCGGCCGCCTTCCCCGGTCGCCCCCTCGATCTGGAAGGCGGAGGTCGAGACACCCCACAGGAATTCGGACGGGAAGGTCGGATTCTCCACCGGCGACGCACCTTTCCTCAGGACACGAACTTCGGGACACGAACCGAACATGAAAAGTTCTCAGATACTATGCCTTCACTCGACCGTGGGGAACCCTGTCGGCACGATAAAGTCGCAGATCAGCGAAGGAGGCGCACGAGTGTCCGACATCCAGGCCGCGAAACCGCAGACGGAGACGACTCCGCTCCGGCGGCAGCCCGTCCAGCAACGCAGCGCCAAGCGGGTGGAGCAGATGCTCGACGCCAGCGCGCAGCTGATCGACGAGCTCGGTTACGACGCATTGACCACCACGTTGATCGCGAAACGTGCCGGGGTGGCGGTGGGGTCGCTGTACCAGTTCTTCCCCGACAAGCGGGCCGTCGTGCAGGCGCTGACACAGCGAAACCTGGAACGGTTCGTCACCTCGGTGTCGGAAACGCTGAACCAGCTCGCGCCCGAGCACTGGTGGGACGTCGTGGACTCGATCCTCGACATCTATCTCGACATGCACCGCGAGGTCCCCGGGTTCTCGAAGGTCCACTTCGGTGACGTCGTGGACCGGCAGCTGCTCGACGAGACGCGCGACAACAACGCCGTCATCGTCGACGCGCTGACCGACATCCTTTCGGCGCGGATCTCGTCGCCGCTCGATGAGATCCGGTTCGCGCTGACGATCGCGAACGAGACCGCCGACGCTCTCCTGAAGCTCGCCTTCCGGCGGGACCCCCGCGGCGACGAGCGGATCGTCGCCGAGGCGAAGTCCGTCGTGAAGGGCTACTTGGCGAGCAAGTTCGGCGAAGCCTGAGGCCTGCTCAAGTACGTGATGGCCCCCTTCCTTGCGCCTAACGCAAGGAAGGGGGCCATCACGTACTTAGCGGCACCCTGGGGCACCTCAGTAGTCACACGGCCCCCAGCAGCCACGCTTGCACGTACCCTGACCTGGCCTTACTCGGTTATCCACAAAAGTTGTCCACACCCACCCACAGTTGTGGACAACTCGGCCCTCGACCCCTCGCAAACCCGGCTCCCGACGCCCCCTCCCGATACGCTGGTGCAGGGCGCGCCCCCCAGGGACGGGTGGGGGTGGGGTTCGCGGGATCAGCCGAAGTTCTGCTGTTCGCCTCGGTAGGTGGGGACGGTCCGGTCGACCCGATCGCCGACGACGACGTGGTAGTGGGTGAAGCGTTCGGCGAGTTCGCCGGCCTTCGCGTGGCGGAGCCAGACGCGGTCGCCGAGACGCAGGTGGCGGGCGGCTTCGCCGGTCACCGGAGTCTGGACCTCGCCGGCACCTTCGAAGCCGAGAAGTGAGAGGCCTTCGGGCAGGTACGGCGTCGGGAGCCGCGAAGACTCGGCAGGCCCCGAAGCGATGTAGCCGCCGGAGAAGAGCGTCGCGACCTTCGGCGCCGGACGTCGGACGACGGGAAGCGCGAACATCGCGGCCGGGCGGGGCGAGAAGTGCGCGTAGCCGTCGAAAAGGGTGGGCCCGATCAAGCCTGAGCCCGCGGCGATTTCGGTGACGGCCTGCTCGACGCCGGTCGATTCGACGCTGCCGCTGCCGCCACCGTTGACGAATTCGAGGTCCGCCAAGGTGCGCACGGCCTTCACCGCGGCGGCCCGGCGCTTCGCGATTTCCACAATGGACTTTCGCTGCATCCAGCCGATGACGGCGTTCTTCGCGCCACTGCCGGCCGCGTCGCCGAGACCGGCGATCTGGCCTTCGTACGCCATCATCCCGACGAGCCGGAAACCCTTGCGGGACAAGATGGTTCGCGCCAGGTCCGCGGCCTGTCGCGGGCTGAACACCGGCGAGCGCCGGGTGCCGACGTGCACACCGGGCACCGGCCGCCAGGAGGCGTCCAGTTCGAGGCAGACGCGGATCTCGGCGTGTCCTTGACCGAGAGCCGCGTCTACCAGATCGAGGTGTTCGGGCGAGTCGACCATGATCGAGATCGCCGCCCGAGCGCGGTCGTCCGCCGCCAGCCGCCGCAGCGCGCCGTGATCGGCCGTCGGGTACGCGACGACGATGTCCTCGGTCGTGCCCTGCTCCACGTGCCAAACTGCTTCGGCGAGCGAGTAGCACATGAGGCCTTCGAAACCGGGTCGCGCGAGCACCCGCTCCAGCAGGTACCGGCAGCGGACCGACTTGCTGACCACGCGGATCGGTTTGCCGGCGGCCCGCCGCAGCAGGTCGGCACCGTTCGCGTCGAACGCATCCAAGTCGACAACCGCGAACGGAGGATCCAGGTCCTTCGTCGCCAAGTCGTACACCGTCGCACTGGTCACCCGAACTAAGGTACGACAGAAAGGCTTGAAACGCGAATACTATTCACTTACTGTTTCGGCACTCAGACACTTCAAGGACGGCACTCCCGGAACTAGGTGGGCGCATGACACGGTGGACCAACTGGGCCGGTACCGCGACGGCGTCGCCGCTTCGCGTGCATCAGCCGCGCGACACGGACGAGATCGCCGAGGCCATCGGCCGGTCCGCCACGGACGGACGACGTCTGCGCCCTTGGGGCAGCGGACACTCGTTCACGGCCATCGCCGCGGCGGATTCCGACGCCATGGACCTGACCCGCTGGACCGGCATCGCGGGCGTCGACGTCGCGAAAGGCCTGGTCACCGTCCGTTCGGGCACCACACTCAAGCACCTCAACGCCGAACTCGACGCGCTCGGGCTGGCGATGACCAACCTCGGTGACATCGACGCGCAGACCGTCGCGGGCGCGATCTCCACCGGCACCCACGGCACCGGCGCGCGGCTCGGCGGCCTCGCCACCCAGATCGCCGCGCTCGAAATCGTCCTCGCCGACGGCACCGTGGTCACCTGTTCGGCGGATGAGCGCCCGGACCTGTTCGCCGCCGCGCGAGTCGGCCTCGGCGCGCTCGGGGTCATCAGCACGATCACTCTTCAGTGTGAGCCGTCTTTCCTGCTCTCTGCTCAGGAGCGACCCGAACCACTCGAGCAGGTCCTCGAAGGCTTCGACCAGTTCGCCGACGAGAACGACCACTTCGAGTTCTACTGGTTCCCCTATGGCAAGAACGCGCTGGTCAAGCGCAACAACCGGCTTCCGGCGGGCAGCGAGCGCAAGCCGCTGAGCAAGGTGAAGGAATTCGTCGACTACGAGATCACGGAGAACATCGCGTTCGGCGGCCTCTGCCGCCTCGGCCGTGCGGTGCCGAAACTCGTGCAGCCGCTCGGCAAGTTCGCGTCGAACGTCCTCTCCGCCCGCGAGTACAGCGACACGTCGCACCACGTTTTCGTGACCCATCGCGGCGTGCGGTTCGTCGAGTCGGAGTTCGCGGTGCCCCGTGAATCACTGCTCGACGTCTTCGCCGAACTCCGCGCGCTGGTGCCGAAGCTGGAGAACCCCGTCATGTTCCCGGTCGAGGTGCGTGTCGCCGCCGCGGACGACATCTGGCTTTCGACCGCGAACGGCCGCGACTCCGCCTACATCGCGATCCACCAGTTCCTCGGCATGCCCTACCGCGAGTACTTCGCCGGTTTCGCGTCGATCGTCGGCGAGGTCGGCGGCCGCCCGCACTGGGGCAAGATGCACGACCTCGACGCGGCGACCCTGCGCTCGCGCTACCCGCGGTTCGACGATTTCCAGCGGGTGCGCAAGGAAGTCGACCCGGCCGGGGTCTTCGCGAACACGTACCTCGACCGGGTCTTGGGCACTGTCTAGGCCGTTTCGAAGAGCGCGCTGACGGACTCACCGTTGTGGATCCGCCGCATCGCCTCCGCCAGCGCGGGCGCGATCGACAGGACCTGCAGCTTCGGGCCCTGCTCTTCCGGCGGGATCGGCACGGTGTTGGTGCAGACGACTTCCAGCACGTCCGGCTGGCTGCCGATCCGCTTCAGCGCGCCGCTGGAGAAAAGCCCGTGCGTGCAGGCGACGCGGATCGAGCGCGGCTTCATTTCCCGCAGCTTGTTGAGCAGTTCGATCACCGTGCTGCCCTTGGCGATCTCGTCGTCGAGGACGATCACGTCGCGGCCGGTGATCTCACCGATCACCGAGCTGATCTCGACCCGGTCGTCGGCGAAGCGCTGCTTCGCGCCGGCGGCGACCTGAGCTCCGAGCAGCCGGGCGAAGTGCGCGGCTTCCTTGGCGTTGCCGAGGTCGGGCGAGACGACGGTCGTCGCGGAGAGGTCGTACTGGCGGAAGTGCTTGGCCAGCTCCTGCAAGGCGTGCAGGTGATCGACCGGAACGCTGAAGAAACCGTGTACCTGCGGGGAGTGCAGGGTCATCGCGAGGATGCGGTCGGCGCCGGCGGTCGCCATCAGGTCGGCGACGAGCCGGCCGCCGATCGAAATGCGCGGCGCGTCCTTCTTGTCCGATCGTGCGTACGAGTAGTGCGGCATGACGACGGTGATCCGCTTCGCCGACGCGCCCCGGGCGGCGTCCAGCATGAGCAGCAGTTCGACGAGGTGCTCCTGGACCGGCCGGACCAGCGGCTGGATCAGGAAGACGTCGCGCTCGCGGCAGTTCGCCTGGAGCTGAACTTCGAGGCAGTCGTTCGCGAACCGCTGCACCTGCACGGGATGCAGCGGGACGCCCAGATGAGCGCAAATCTCTTCGGCGAGCCCGGGATGTGCACTCCCGCTGAAAACCGCGATGTCCTCGCGCAAGGACCTACTCCGTTCACTTCAGAGACGGATTACGTCCACACACTAGCCAGGAGGCTTGGTTTCACAGAGCGGAAACAGCCTGATCGATAGCAGTATCACCCGAGATCGCCTCGATGACGCGGCCCGCTGTCGACGGGTTGTCGAGCAGCGCCACCAAGGTCGCGGCGACGTCCTGGCGCGGGATGGGTCCGCGTCCGGTGGCCTCGGCGAGCAGGATCCGGCCGCTGCCGTCGTCGTCGGTGAGCTGGCCCGGGCGCAGGATCGTCCACTCGAGATCACGGGCGCGCAGATCATCCTCGGCCGCCTTCTTGGCCTTGAGGTAGATCCGGAAATCGGGCGAAACGTCCGCGGTCTCCCCTTTGTCTGCCCCCATGGAGCCCACCTGGATATGCCGCCGGACGCCAGCCTGCTCGGACGCCGCCGCGAAGAGTTCCGCAGCGGCTCTGTCCACAGTGTCCTTACGAGCGGTCCCGCTGCCAGGCCCGGCGCCTGCCGCGAAGATGGCGGCGTCGGCACCTTCGAGCGCCTTGGCCACAGCGTCCACATCGGACTTTTCGAGGTCGAGGACGACGGCTTCGGCACCGATCGCCTCGATGTCGGCGACGTGATCGGGATTACGCACGATCCCCACCGCCTGATCACCGCGCGAAGCCAGAAGTTTCTCCAGCTTCAGCGCGATCTGACCGTGTCCACCCGCAATGACGACTCGCATGATCACGAGAGTAGTGCGTTCAGTCGACTTCGGCAGGGGCCTCGGTGCCGCGCAGCAGCTGGTCGTAGACGAACTCGTTGACCAGGCGCGAAACCGGGTCTTCGTCCAGGATCATCCGCTCGTTGTGGCCCTCGAGGTCGAGGTCGATCATCCCGTTCGGGTCGGCGGTGACGATGCCGAGCCCGTAGGCACGGGCACGCGGCAAGCAGTTGCCGACGTAATCTTCGGTCAGTACGGCGGGCGATGGGAGCACCATCGCGGCCTCGCCGTAACGTGCGAACGGGACCGCGGAGGCCATCGCGGTTCGCCAGTGCCGTGCGACCGCGAGGACGCCGATGATCTCGGCGGCCGGCGCGGGTGCGGTCGCGGCCAGCTCTGGCCATGTCCAGGTGTCGACGGTGGCGCGATCGACGACGGGACCCATGCCCATCGCGATGCGCTCCGCGTGCACGTCGGTACGGAGCCGGGCGACCACACAGATCTTGCGGCCGAGCACGGTGGTCTCCGGCAGCACGACGCCGTTCCAGCCCAAGAGGGCGGCGGCCTTGCGTGACAGCTCTTCGACGCTCGCGGGCAGTTCGATCGGCGGCACCACCCGGCTCGGCAGTGACCGGCTGCGCTTCGCGCCACCGGCGACCGTCGAGCTCTCCATGTTCGGTGTAGCCGCCACGTTCCGCCTCCTTCGAACCTGGTTTCCCTAAGGCTCTTCATCCCCGTGCCACCTCGGTGGAAGCGGCACATGACCTGTCTAACAGGGCGGACAGGCGGCGGCGCCGGACAACGGGAGTGGCTGCGATCGACGGCGCTCAGCGGTCGGTGACCGGTCGGTAGGCGGTCATCGGACTTCAGTCCGACCGTGCCGCCAACCGAGTGAGAGCGAGGTAAGTGGTGTTACCCGGTGTCTCCGAACGGTCACGGGGATGGACGTGCCGGCACCGAACACAGGCGTGGCAACGGAATCAACGTGTTAGTCCATTCAGCCCAGTGAATAGCTATTCCACTGTGGACATTTCTGGGACCTTCGCAGGTCAGGGTCATCCGACGGTCGCCGACCGGAGGAGGTCTTCGACGCCCGGGGTGCGCCACTCGTCCATCACGACGATCTGCCTCTCCGCAAGGAACCAGATCCGTTGGGTCACCTGCGCGTCGCCGGTTCCACCGCTCTGTCCACGAGGAACACACTGAATCGTCCACTCCTCATAGGTGGCCGTCGCGTCCCCGATCGGTGCGGTGGCGGAAACCGTTTTCACCGCGTCACCCTCTTGGCGGAGGTCCTTGCGGCCGGCCGCGTTGCAGGCACGGCCGCCCGCGCTGCGCCGGTAGAACCCGCCCGGCCGGTACGGCGGCTGCTCGGCGGACTGCTCGGTGTTGTCCGTGAGGAGGAAGTACTTGCAGTTGAAGTACTTCTCGGGGTCCGGGCAGCTCGAGTCGACGATCACCTTCTCCAGCCCCTGCGAAACCGCCGTCCAGCCTTCCGGCAGGTGCAGGGTCAGCGCGCCGGCCGAGACGTCGGTGAGTCCCGGCGCGGGTGCGCTGGTCTTGCCGCCGGTCTTGCCGCCGGTCACCCCCGCGACGAGCTCCGGGTTAAGGAGATCGGCCAGCTTGTCGTAGGGCACCGAGTAGTCCTGGACGCCGCAGGCGGTGGCGAAGCCGAGGGTGTTGAGGTCGACGGTGATCTCGACGGCCGCCGGGGTGAACGCGAGCCACACCTTCCGCTCGTCGGTGAGATCGGCCGTCTTGAGGGGCCGGTAGGGGAAGGTGTTGTTGGCCGGGCCGCACTGCTCCTTGTCGGGCCAGATCAGTGCGGCGAGGGTCCGCAGTCCGTCGTCGGTGAACTTTCCGGGGGCGAACAGTTCGGCGGGAGTGAGCGCCTTGCCCTCTTGCAGATCGATCGTCACCGCGTTACGGCCGTTTCCCCAGGTCGAATGCGGTTTATTGGCGAGATCATGGGTGTAGCGCACCGAGAGGTACCGCTCGTTCTGCGAGCGGATCTCGGCCTTCGTGAGGAGTTCGTACGGGCCGCGTTCCTGCTCCAGCTTGGCGGCGCCGGGGCCGGTCTTGCGGTTCCATTCGTCGATCGGCGCGGCCAAGGCGTCGTTGACCCGCTTCGACCAGGCCTGGTCGGTGGATCCGGTCACCTCCGGGTAGTCGCCGCTGTAGGCGAGATTCGTCCCGGGCACGGGGCCGGTCCGGCTCTTCATGGCGACCTTGAGCGCGACGGCCTGCTGTGTGGTGGGCGGCGCCTGCGGCGGGGTGCTCGGTTCGGAGAAGACGACCACCGAGCCGACCACCGCGGCCGTCGCCGCGACGACCCCGATGGCGATCTTCAGGCCGGCCGCGATCCCGCCGGTGGACGCGGCCACCGCGCCGGTTCCGGCCGCGGCCACCCCTGGTGCGGCCGCCGTCCCGGCGCCGAGCAGGGCCAGCGGCGTCATCGCGGCGAGGAGACCCGTCGCTTTGGCGAGCCGTGACCAGCCCTTTCGCTCCCAGTCGTCGCCGTAACCCGCCTGGGCGACGCGTTCCAGTTCGCCGACGAAGGTGAGCGCGTCGATCGGCCGTTTCGCGGGGTCTTTCGCCATCCCCAGCGCCACGATCTCGTGCACCGGTTCCGGCGCCTCGCCGAACGGGATGGGCGCGTATTCGTGCAGCGTGCGCAGCACTTCGGTGTCCTCGGCCTGGTACGGCCGGTGCCCGGCGACGCACTGGAAGAACACGCAGGTCGCGGCGTAGACGTCGGTGGCGGGCGTGGCCTCGCCACCCGCCCACTGCTCGGGCGCCATGTACGCCGGGGTCCCGACGCTCGGACCCCGTTCACCGGTCAGGACGGCCGTGCCGAAGTCGACCAGTTTGCTCTCGCCGGTGTCGGCGACCAGGACGTTTCCCGGTTTGTAGTCGCGGTGGACGACGTGGACGGAGTGCGCCGCGGCCAACCCGAGCAGAGAGCCTTTCAGCACCGCGAGGGCGGCTTCGGGCTCGAGAGCGCCTTCGGCCTGAAGCACCGATCGCAGCGAGACGCCGTTGATCGCCTCCATGACGATCGCCGCGCCCTGCGGCGTCTCGAAGAACTCGTACAGCCGGACGACGTGCGGGCTCGAAACCCGGTGCAGCGCCAGCGCCTCCTGCCGGAACGCGCCGAGGTACGCCGGGTCGGCGGCGAAGCGCGAGAACAGGTATTTGATCGCGACGTTGTGGCCGGTGTTCTCCTGGCGGGCCAGGACCACCCGGCCGAAGGTGCCCGTCCCCAGCTGTTCCAGCTCGGTGAAGCCGGGCAATCTCCACTCGTCGTTCAATGCCCCGGTACTCAATTCCAGCGCGCCTCTTCCAGGATCTTGTCGAGGCCTGGAGTGTTCCATTCATCGACGATCACGAGCTGCGTCTTCGGCAGGAACCACACCCGCTGGGTGATCGTCCCGCCTCCGGAACACGACAGCCGCCATTCCTCGTAGGCGGCCTTCTTCGTTCCGATCGGCCGAAGCTCCTTCTTCTGCAACACGGCTGAGCCCTGCGTTTCGGTTGCCCTCCCGATCGCATGACACGGGCGCGGACCCGTCGACCGGTTGTAGGGCTTGCCCGGTTCATACGCCGGAGTGGCCGCATCGGCCCGGGAGTTGTCGCTGAAGACCACGCTCGCGCACTGGGCCGGCTGTGCCCCGCCACCCGGGCACGGGTCGGCGGTCACCAGGTAGCGCTCGCTGTAGGCGTTGGTCAGCAGCGACCATTTCTCCGGCGTGGTGATGGTGAAGGCACCGACGTCGTCCTCTTTGGTCCGTGGTGCCTGAGCGCCGCCGGAAGTGAGGCCGAGCAGGTTCTCGGTCGTGGGGCTCATCAGGTCGCGCAGCCGGTCGTAGCCGACGGTGACCTCCGTCGGATCGCAGACCCGCGGATAGCCGAGCGCGGAGCCGTAGACGAAGAACCGCATCCCGTTCGCGGTGGGCGCCGCCTGCACGATGGAGTCGTAGTCGAAGGTGTAGCGCGCCGACATCGCGTCCGCCGGGAGGTGCTCGACGTCGTTCCGCGCGCCGGCGAGGCAGTCGCCCGGCTTCGCCGCTTCGAGGATCCGGTCTTCCACCATCCGCATCCGTGAGGCGGTGCCATCGACGTCGTCGAACAGGTGCGCGGTGGAGACCTGCTGGCCGGTCGTCAGATCGAGGACGATCGGGCGGATGCTGAAGCCGCCGCGATTGCCGAACTGCGTGGAATCGATCGAGCGTTTGTAGACGACCGACACCAGCTTGTCGTCCTTGCGCAGGATCTCGGCCTCGGTCTTCATATGCGGGACGTCGCCGTCGGGTTCCTTCTGCGGCAGGTAGCTGTCCGGCCAGAAGTTCTCGAGCCAGGCGTCGATGGGCGCCATCAATGCCTTGTTGACCCGTTCCTCGGCGGCCTTGTCCTTCAGCCCGCTGATCCGGACGTACTTGCCGTTGTAGTCGTAGCCGTCGAGCTTCTCGGTGCGGGTGAGGAGGTCGACCTGCATCGCGGCGAGCGTCGTCGTCTGCGGCGGCGGCTCGTCATTGTTGGCGTTGACCACCACGACCGTGCCGACGGCGGCCGCGGAGACGGCGGCGACCGCGGCGGCGATCTTGAGCCCGACGGCGATCCCGCCGCCGGTGGTCGCGGCGACCCCGCCCGCCGCGCCGCCCGCGACGATCGGCGCGGCGGCCGTCCCGGCGCCGAGCAGGGCCAGCGGGGACAAGGCGACCAGGACACCGGCGCCCTTGGCGAGCCAGTGCCAGCCGTTGCGCTCCCAGTCGTCGCCGTACGCCTTCCGCGCCGACGTCTCCAGTTCGACGACGAACTCGGCCGCTCCCGCCGGCCGCTGCTGGACGTCCTTCGCCATGCCGCGCGCGATGAGGTCGCGCACCGGCGCGGGGACCTCGCCGAACGGGATCGGCGCGTATTCGTGCAGCGTGCGGAGCACTTCGGTCTGTTCGGCCTCGTACGGCCGATGCCCGGCGACGCACTGGAAGAACACGCAGGTGGCGGCATAGACGTCGGTGGCCGGGGTGGCGATCGCGCCCGCCCACTGCTCGGGCGCCATGTACGCGGGGGTGCCCGCGGCGACGCCGGCCTGCCCGGACAGGACGGCGATGCCGAAGTCGACCAGTTTGCTCTGGCCTTCGCGGGTGACCAGGACGTTCGCCGGTTTGTAGTCGCGGTGGACGGTGCCCGCGGCGTGCGCGCCGGCGAGCCCGAGCAGTGAACCCTTGAGGATGGCCAGCGCGGCTTCGGGTTCGAGCTTCTCCTGACGGCCGAGGATCTCCTTCAGGGAAGTTCCGTGAACTGCTTCCATGATGATGGCCGCACCCTGTGGGGTTTCCACGAACTGGTGCAGACGGGCGATATGAGGCCCCGAAACGCGGCTCAGGATCTGCGCCTCATGGCGGAATTCGGCCAGTCGCTGCGGGTCGGCCGCGAACCGCGTGTACAGGTATTTGATGGCCACGACCTGGGCGGATTCGTCATGCCGCGCCAGGACGACGCGGCCGAACCCGCCCTCGCCCAGCGACCCCAGCTCGGTGAAACCCGGCAAGGCCCAGTCGTCCACAGATTCCTCCGCGATTCCCGATCGTGTGTGCTTGGAGGTGAGCTGCGCCGCAGCGGTTCCCCACCTTCCGGGTTTAGGGTTACTCGTCGGTCACATAGCCCGTTGCGATGGAGGAACGATGCGTTCGCCGAAGGATTTCTTCGCCCCTCTCGCGGTCGGGGCGCCCGAACCGCTCCGCCAGATCCCCGTGCCTCCTTCGCGGATGATCCACTTCTTCGACCCCAGCAACGAAAAGATGGCCGCCAAGGTCCCGGATCTTGCCAAGAAGGTCGACGTCCTGCTCGGAAACCTCGAGGACGCCGTGCGCGCCGACCGCAAAGAGGCCGCCCGGAACGGGCTCGTCTCCATCGCGAAGGCGAACGACTTCGGCAAGACGCAGCTGTGGACCCGCGTCAACAGCCTCGACTCGCCCTGGGTGCTCGACGATCTGATCACGCTGGTGACCGAGATCGGCGACAAGCTCGACGTGATCATGGTGCCCAAGGTCGAAGGTGCCCAGGACATCCACTACGTCGACAGGCTGCTCGCCCAGCTCGAAGCGCGGGCAGGGCTGACCAAGCCGTTGCTGGTCCACGCGATCCTGGAGACCGCCAGCGGCGTCGCGAACGTCGAGGAGATCGCCGGGGCCAGCCCCCGGATGCAGGGCATCTCGCTCGGTCCGGCCGACCTCGCCGCGAGCCGGCGGATGAAGACCACCCGGGTGGGTGGCGGGCACCCCGGATACCTGGTGCGTACGGACCCGACCGGTGAAGACCTGAACGAGGGACGCACGACGTATCAGCAGGACCTTTGGCATTACACCGTCGCGCGGATGGTCGACGCCTGCGCGGCCAACGGGATCCTGCCGTTCTACGGGCCGTTCGGCGACATCCGCGACGTCGTGGCCTGCGAAGACCAGTTCCGCAACGCGTTCCTGCTCGGCTGCGTGGGCGCTTGGAGCCTGCACCCGGTGCAGATCGACATCGCCAAGAAGGTGTTCTCGCCTTCCCCCGAGGACGTGGCTTGGGCGCGGCGCGTGATCGCCGCGATGGGTGACGGCACCGGCGCCGTGATGATCGACGGGAAGATGCAGGACGACGCCTCGGTGAAGCAGTGCCGTGTGGTCGCCGAACTCGCCGACGCCCTCGCCGCCGACGACCCCGAACTCGCGGCCGCCTATGACGCCGCCACCAAGGAGATTGCCGAATGAGCTCTGCGGTTTTGAAGCCCCGACGTTCCGTCCTCTACATGCCGGGCGCGAACGAAAGAGCGCTCGAAAAGGCCAAGACCCTCGACGCGGACGGCCTCATCCTCGACCTCGAAGACGCTGTCGCGCCCGACGCGAAGGAAGCCGCTCGCGAGCGGGTCTGCGCGGCCGCGTCGTCGAAGGAGTACGGCTCGCGCGAAGTGACCATCCGCGTCAACGGCCTCGACACCGAATGGCACGACGCCGACATCCGCGCCGCCGCCCAGGCCGGTCCGGCCGCGATCGTGGTGCCGAAGGTGAACTCCGCCGCCGAAGTCCACAACATCGAGCGCGCGCTGGAACTCGGTGGCGCGCCCGACCACACGAAGATCTGGGCGATGGTCGAAACCCCGGTCGCGATGCTGCACGCCGAGGAGATCGCGGGCGCGTCCGAGCGGCTGACCGTGCTGGTGATGGGCACGAACGACCTCGCCAAGGAACTGCACGCCGAGTTCGTCCCCGGCCGCGCGCCGCTGCTGGGCGGGCTTTCGCTGGCGCTGCTGGCCGCGCGGGCGACCGGGAAGGCGATCCTCGACGGCGTCTACAACGACGTCAAGGATCTCGAAGGCTTCGAGGCGGAATGCCTGCAGGGCCGCCAGTTCGGCTTCGATGGCAAGACGCTGATCCACCCTTCGCAGCTGGAGCCGTGCAACCGGATCTTCGCGCCTTCCGAGGAGGAGATCGAGCGGTCGCGGAAGATCATCGCGGCGTTCGAAGAGGCGCAGGCGGCCGGGCAGGGCGTCGTGACCGTGGACGGGCGGATGATCGAGAACCTGCACGTGGACAACGCTCGGCGGATCCTGGCGCTGGCCGAGGCGATCGCCAAGGGAAGCGCAACCGAGTAGCGCAACTGTCGGTGGCCGACCGTAGACTGGAGGTATGACCGACCAGTCGCTGAAGAAAATCCGGGTCGAGGGTTTCACCTCGATCCGTTCGGCGACCGTGGAACTCGGGCGACTCAATATCCTCGTAGGTGCCAACGGTGCAGGCAAGAGCAACTTCGTTCACGCCCTCGAGCTACTCGGCCGGATCATCGAGGGCGAACTCGGCCTGTTCGTGGGCCTCAATGGCGGAGCACTCGCTCTACTCAACACCGAATGCTCTCAGATCCACCTCGAACTCGAGGGAGGATCCAATTCGTACGCGGCCACCCTATTCCCCGCAGTGAACGACGAACTGATCTTTGAATCGGAAGTCATGTACTTCCACGCAGAGGGATACGAACGCCCTTACAACGAGGTACTGGGGCAAGGGCATCGCGAGACCCATCTGCCGGCAGAGGCGAAACGGCGTCCGGGCCGCATCGCATCCCATGTCACGAACCTGCTGAAAGGCTGCAAGGTCTATCACTTCCACGACACCAGTGCAGACGCGCCGGTCAAGCGCCTGGTCCCCACCGTGGATAACCTGAGCCTGCGAAACGACGCCGGAAACCTGGCGGCGTACCTGTACCGTCTGCAGAACAGCGAGGTACCCGCCGAGCAGTCGGCCTACCGTCGAATTCTGGGCGCGATCAGGCTTGTGGCGCCGTTTTTCCGAGACTTCGCATTGGAGCCCGATAGCCACGACAGGATTCTTCTCCGTTGGCGGCAACAAGATTCCGATGCCGTCTTTTCCGCCAACCAGATGTCGGACGGCACCCTTCGCTTTATCTGTCTGGCGACACTCTTGCTGCAACCCGAACTTCCTCGTCTGGTCGTACTGGACGAGCCCGAACTAGGCCTTCATCCGTTTGCGATCGTACAACTCGCTGGCCTCCTCCGGCAGGCTTCTCAACGCAGCCAGGTACTGATAGCGACTCAGTCGGTTACCCTGATGAATCAGTTCGATGTCAGCGACCTCATCGTGGTCGAGCGCAAAGCGGGTTTTTCCGAGTTCACGCGTCCCGATCTTTCCTCGCTGGAAGACTGGCTCAAAGAGTATTCGCTCGGCGAACTATGGGAGAAGAACATGCTGGGCGGACGCCCCGCTCGGGAGGAAACCGGCAACGCATGACCACCGGGTATCGACGACTTCATATCCTCGTCGAGGGACAGAGTGAAGAGATAGTCGTCAACAACGTTCTCGAGCCTTACCTTCAAAACCAGGGCTGGATGGTCACGAAGTCGATCGTGACGACCAAGAGACCTGCCACGGGCCCGGCCAGTCATGGTGGTGTCAGCAGTTGGACCAAGCTGAAAAACGAGATCAGGCTGCTACTACGAAGCAGCGATATCCACACTCTCACGACGTTGTTCGATTTCTACGGGTTTCCCACAGACAGTCCCGGCATGAACGATCAACCATCCTCGAGTCCTTATGACCGAGTTCAGCATGTCGAAAAGTCTCTGACTTCGACCATTTCCGACCCACGCTTTGTCCCGCACCTTATCTTGCACGAGCTGGAAACCTGGGCGTTCGCGGCCGCAGAGCAACTGGGCTGGCTGTTCTCGGGCAGCGACCTCGCCGCGCTGCTCTTGAAGGATGTACGGGACGCCGGCGGCCCCGAACTCGTGAACGATGGCCCGAACACGGCTCCCTCGAAACGACTCGCTCGCTACTGTGCGAGCTACTCGAAGACCAACGACGGTCCCTTGGCCATAGCGGACCTCGGAATCGAGGGCCTGAAGGCCCAGTGCCCACACTTCGCCGATTGGCTGGCCGAGCTCGACTCCAGGACCTGACGCATTTAGTCCTCTAGTTGCGGTGGTTGCGTGTGCAAGTACCGCGACTAGAGGACTAAACGCGAGTCAGGGCCAGGGGCGCGGAGTGGGGCGAAGGGTTTCGTAGGCGGCAGCGGCGCGAAGGACGTCGAGGTCGGCGAAGCGGCGGCCGCTGATCTGGAGGCCGATGGGCTGGTCGTCGCTCGTGTAGCCGCAGCTGATCGAGACGGCGGGCTGGCCGGACATGTTGTACGGCACGGTGAACGCGATGTGCTCGAACGGGCGGCGCGGGTCGTTGGTCGGCGAAGGCCAGTCCGCGGGCGGGGCCGAAACCGGGCAGGTCGGCGACAGGACGACGTCGAAGCGTTCGGTCTCGCGCAGGGTCGCGACGGCGATGACGTCGATCTGCGCGAAGCCACGGTAGGCGTCGACACCGCTGACGTCGGCGCCACCGGCCGCCCAATCGGCGATGTACGGCAGGACCTTCGCGCGGCGGTCGTCGGACAACGTCGACATCTCCGACCAGGCGCGGACCCGCCAGAAGGTGTCGAGCCCGTCGAGCATTTCGCGGCGCAGGAACGGCGAAACCGACTCGACCACAGCGCCCGCCGCTTCGAACACCCGCGCGGCCTCGGTGACCGCGGCGATCGTCTCCGGCAGCACCGGGAGTCCCACGCCCGGGTCGAGGTGCAGCCCGACCCGCAGCCCCTTGACCTCGGCCGAAAGCGAAGTCCAGTCGAGCGAAGCCGGTGGCAGCGAAAGATGATCGCGACCGTCCACACCGGACAGAACGCTCATCAGCAACGCGGTGTCGGCGACGGTCCGCGTCATCGGCCCGGCGACGCGGCCGAGGAAAGGCGGATCCACCGGCACCCGGCCGAAGCTCGGCTTCAGCCCGACCAGTCCGCACCATCCGGCGGGTAGCCGGATCGAGCCGCCGATGTCCGTGCCGACATGCAGCGGCCCGTACCCGGCGGCGGCCGCCGAACCGGCACCGGCGCTGGAACCGCCGGGCGTGCGCGCGGTGTCCCACGGATTCCGCGAGGCGGTGTGAAAGCTCGACAGACCGGACGTCAGCATCCCGTAGTCCGGCATGGTCGTCTTGCCCAGCAGGACGCCACCGGACTCGCGCACGCGAGCGCCCGCCGGGGCGTCTTCGGGCGCAGGACTCAAAGAGGAAGCAGCCGTGCCCAACGGGACCGGGGTTCCCCGGGTCGCGATGTTCTCCTTGAGCGTCAAGGGGACACCGTCGATCGGGCCGAGCGGCTCCCCCGCGTGCCAACGACTCTCGGAAGCCTTCGCGTCCTCACGCGCCGCAGTCGGGTCGTACGCGTACAGCGCGTGGAGTTCGGGTTCGCGCGCCTCGACCCGCGCGAGGACCGCTTCGGTGACCTCGACCGGCGACAGCGTCCCGGCGCGATACTGGGCGACCAGTTCGACGGCGGTCAGATCGGGCAACTCCGGCACAGCAAAGCTCCTTAAGACGCGGGCGGTTCGAAACGGCCGTCGACGGCGGTCCAGCCACCGTCCACCGCCATCACGGAGCCGGTGACGAACGACGACGCGTCCGAGGCGAGGTACACGACGGCGCCGGCCAGTTCGTCCGGGCGCGCCCAGCGGCCCAGCGCGCCCTTGGTCGCATAGGCGTCGTACCAGGCTGGATTCGCCTTGATCTGCGCGGTCAACGGGGTCTCGACGACGCCGGGCGCGATCGCGTTGACCCGCACCCCGGCCGGGCCGAACTCCGCCGCGGCCGTCCGGAAAAGCTGCACCAGACCGGCTTTCGTCGCCGCGTACGGACCTTGCCCTGGCTCGACGGTGGTGCCGCGGATCGAGGAGAACCCGATGATGCTGCCGCGCCTCCGCTCGACCATCCCGGCGCCGAACGCGCGGACGACTTCGAAGGTCGCGCCGAGGTTCAGCGCGATGACCCGGTCGAACTCGTCGCGCGTGTAGTCCAGCAGGCGTTTGCGCACGTTGGTCGCGGCGGTCAGCACGACGATGTCGATCTCGCCGAGCGCCTGCGCAGCCCGGGCGGCCGCGCCTTCTTCGAGCAGGTCGATCTCGTACGGCTCGCCGGCGCCGGTCTCCTTGGCCGCGGCGACATCGCGGTCGGCGACGATCACTTCGGCGCCCTGCGCGGCCAGCGCTCGCGCGGATTCGCGGCCGATCCCGCTGCCACCACCGAGTACGACGGCCCGTCGTCCGTCGAGCCGGAACAGGTTCTCGTAATTCACGGCCGCAGCACCGCCATCCTCGTCACGGTCAGTTCTTCGACCGCGAACCGCGGCCCTTCCCGCCCGATCCCCGAGTCCTTCACGCCGCCGTACGGCATGGTGTCGGACCGGAATCCGGGCACCTCGTTGACCACCACGCCGCCGACCTCCAGTTCGTCAAGCGCGCGGAACGCGGTCTTCAAGGACGTGCTGAACACCGAAGCGTGCAGGCCGTAGCGCGACGCGTTGACCGCGTCGAATGCTTCGTCCACTCCTGCCACTGTGCGCAGGCAGACGACCGGACCGAAGATCTCCTCGTCCCAGCATTCGACGCCGTCGGGCACGTCGAGCAACACCGTCGGCCGCACCACTGTGCCGTCCACCCCGCCGCCGACCGCCCGCGCACCGGCGGCGGTCGCTTTGTCGACCCAGTCCTGAACGCGCCGCGTCGAACCCTCGTCGATCAGCGCGGAGACGCGCGTCTTCTCGTCACGAGGATCGCCGGTGACGACTTCGCCGAGCCGCGCCAGAAGCCTTTCGGTGAACTCCTGGGCGACCGGCTCGACGACCAGCACTCGCTGCACCGAAATGCACGCCTGCCCGGACGCGTAGAACCCGCCGCGCAGCACGGCGTCCGCCGCCGCGTCGAGATCCGCGTCGTCCGCGACCACCAGCGCGGCGTTGGAACCCAGCTCCAGCAACGTCTTCGTCGGCGCGGCATCGCGCGCGATCCGGTGCCCGACCAGCGCGGACCCGGTGAACGACACCGCGCCCACCCGCCGGTCCGTGACCAGCGCCGAGCCGACGGCCGCGTCTCCGGTGACCAGCTGGACCATCGCGGGCACGTCGGTCAGCGAGCGCACCAGGTGCACGAGCCACAACGTCGCCAAGGGTGTCTGCGGCGCGGGTTTCACCACCACCGGGCAGCCGGCGGCGATGGCGGGCGCGATCTTGTGCGACGCCAGCAGCAACGGGTAGTTGAACCCCGCGATGCCGACGACGACACCGATCGGCTTGCGTTTCCAGAACCCGACGAGCCCGTCGCCGGACGGCAGGAGATCGAGCGGCACGGTCTCGCCGTGCAGTCGCGAGACCTCTTCCGCGGACGCCTGCCAGGTGACGATCGTGCGGGCGACCTCGACGCGGCAATCGACCAGCGGCTTACCCGTTTCCAGCACGAGAAGCTGCTCGAACGCCTCACGCCGCTCTTCCAAAGCGGCGGCGACAGCGTTGAGCAAGGAGCGACGAGCACGCGAAGGCAGGGCCGCGACCTGCTTGAACACCGCGACGGCCTCGTCGATCGCCCGCGTGGCCAGCTCCGGCGTCCCGACCGGCGCCTGACCGATCACGCTCCCGTCGTACGGGAACACCACCGGCTCGAAGTCCACTCCTGCCACCCAGCCATCGCCGATCGGCAGCCCTTCCGGGTAGTCAGTCATCGTCCCCTCCCGCACGAAGCCGTGCCAGTTCGGTCCGCAGATTCGGTGCGGCCGCCAGCAACTCCCTGGTGTATTCGTGTTCCGGCGCGTCGTAGACCTGGTCGACGTCGCCCATTTCGACGATCTCCCCGCGCCGCATCACCGCGACCCGGTCACAGACGTGCCGCACGACGCCGAGGTCGTGCGAGACGAAGACCAACGTCAGCGAGTACAGCTCGACCAGGGACGCGAGCAGGTCGAGGATCTGTTTGCGCACCGAGACGTCGAGCGCGCTCACCGGTTCGTCCGCGATGAGCACGCTGGGATTCGGCGCGAGCGCCCGCGCGATGGAGATGCGCTGACGCTGCCCGCCGGAGAACTGGTGCGGATACCGGCCGGCGGCGTCTTCCGGCAGGCCGACCGCGTTCAATAGCTCCGAAACCCGCGCGGGATCGCGGCGGCCCAGCGGTTCGGCGATGATGTCGCGCACCCGCATCCTTGGATCGAGCGAGCCCATCGGATCCTGGAAGACGATCTGCAGTTCCGACCGCAGGAAGCCGAGTTTGCGTTCGGGCAAGGTGTCGATGCGCTTGCCCTGGAACGAGACACTGCCCGCCGTGGGCTTGTCCAGCGCGGCCAGCAGTCTGACCAAAGTGGACTTTCCGGAGCCGGACTCGCCGACGATGCCGAAGCGCTGACCTGCTTCGACGTCGAAGGAAACCCCTCGCAGCGCGTGTACGTCCCGTCGTGTGTAGCGGCGTTCCAGGTCCCGCACTTCGATCATCATCGGCTCGCCTCCAGATCCGAAGCGGCCAAAAGCTTCTTGGTGTAGTCGTGCGTCGGCGCGGTGAGCACTTCGCGCGTGGTCCCGGACTCGACTATCTCGCCGTCCAGCATCACCAGCACCCGCTCACATACCGACGCCACCACGGCGAGGTCGTGCGTGATGAACAGCAGCGCGCTCTCCCTCTCGCGGATGCCGTCGAGGATCAGTTCGAGGATCTGCGCCTGCACGGTGACGTCCAAGGCCGTCGTCGGTTCGTCGCAGATCAGCAGCTTCGGGTCGTTGGCCAGCGCGATCGCGAGCACGACGCGTTGCCGCTGGCCGCCGGACAGCTGATGCGGATACGCACGGAAAGTCCCTGGTAGACCAACGGAATCCAGCAACGCCTCGGCCGCCGCACGATATTTTCCGCCGTCGCGGTGGATCCGCATCGGCTCGGCCACCTGCGCGCCGACCCGCATCGCCGGGTTCAGCGCCGTCATCGGTTCCTGGAACACCATCGACAGTTCGTTGCCGCGCAGCCGCGACAGTTCCCGTTCCGGCGCGCCCAGCAGCTCACGGCCGTCGAGCTTCACCGACCCGGACGCGGCGAGTTCTTCGGGCAGCAGTCCCATGATCGACAACGCCGTCAGCGATTTCCCCGAACCGGACTCGCCGATGAGCCCGACGCGTTCACCCCGCGCGATGCCGAACGAGACGCCGCGGACCAGGTCGCCGATCCCGAGGTCGTGGACTTCCAGTGTCATAGCCGGGCCGCCAATCGGGGGTCGAGCCGATCGCGGAGACCGTCGCCGAGCAGGTTGAACCCGAGGACAGCGATGGCGATCGCGATACCGGGGACGAGCGCGAGCCGCGGGTGCAAGGTCAGGAACACCTGGGACTCCTGCAACATCCGGCCCCACGACGGCGTCGGCGGCCGCGTGCCGAACCCGAGGAACGACAACGCCGCTTCCGCGAGCACGGCGATCGCGAACGACACGGACGCCTGCACGATCAGCAGTCCGGAGATGTTCGGCAGCACGTGCCGCGCCGCGATGTTCAGCCGAGACCGGCCCGCCGAGCGCGCGGCCAGCACGAATTCGCTGCTCATCACCTGCAGCGTTCCCGATCGCGCGATGCGGGCGAACGACGGGATGGTCGCGATACCGATCGCCACCATCGCGGTGAGCGTGTCCGCCCCGAACACCGCGCCGAACATGATCGCCAGCAGCAGCGCGGGGAACGCGAGGACGAGATCGTTGACGCGCATGACGAATTCGCCGAGCCACCGCGACGACATCCCCGCGAGGATGCCCAGCGGAGTCCCGATCAGCGCGGCGATCCCGACCGCGACCACGCCGACGTACAACGTCGTCCGCGCGCCGACCATGAGCTGACTGAGCACGTCCCGGCCGAAACTGTCGGTGCCCAGCAGGTTCGAGCCGCTGAAGTCGTGCAACCGGCCGGCCGCGTCGACCCTCACCGGGTCGAACGGCGTCCAGACGAACGAAAGCACCGCGGCGAGCACGATCAGCGCGACCAGGATGCCGCCGATCAGAAGACTGCGACTGCGCATCAGGAACCCCGCAATCTCGGGTCGAGCACCGTGTAGAGGACGTCGACCACGAAATTCACCAGCAGCACGCCGACCACCAGGACCAGCACGATTCCCTGAACCGACAACAGATCCCTCGACGCCACCGAGTCGAGCAGCATGCTGCCCAGCCCCGGCAGGACGAACACGCGCTCGACGACGACGGCGCCGATCAGCAACGTCGCCAGTTGCAGGCCGAGCACGGTCACCACCGGAACGGCGGCGTTGCGCAGGCCATGGCGGAACAGCGCCGGGAACGGCCGCAGCCCCTTGGAGCGCGCGGTGCGCAAATAATCTTGTCCGAGCGTGTCGAGCACGGCGGACCGCACATACCGCGTGAGCACCGCGCCCTGGACCAAACCGAGCGACAGCGCAGGAAGGACGAGACCGCGCAGGAACTCGCCGGGGTCCTGCACCGGCGGCGTCCAGCCACCGGAGGGCAACCAGCGCAACTGCACCGCGAAGATCTGCACCAGGATGATCCCGGCGAGGAACGCGGGGATCGCGACGCCGATCTGCGAGAGCCCGGAAACCGCGGTGCCGTCGGCCTTTCGATGCCGCACGGCGGCGAACGTCCCGGCCGGGACGGCGATCAGCAACGCCACCAGCATCCCGGCGCCGACCAGCCACAACGTCACGCCGAGCCGGTCGGCGAGCGCCGGGCCGATCTCCTCGCGGGTGACGTACGAGCGGCCGAAGTCGCCTTGCAGGACACCGCCGATCCAGTCGAAGTACTGCGTCACCAACGGCCGGTCGATGCCGAATTCCGCCCGGGTCTTCGCGACCAGTTCCGGGGTCGCGTTGACGCCGAGCGCGACCTGCGCCGGATCACCCGGCAGCACCGCCATGAACAGGAACACCACGATCGACGCGACCAGCACACTGGCCACGAGGATCGCAAGCCTGCGAAGGACCTTGACCGTCATCGCGGCGCCAATCCCGTGAGGTCGAAGGACTCGCTGACCTGGTTGCGCACGAACCCGGTCACCTTCTCCTTCGCCACGATCACGTTGGGGAACAGGAAGAGCCAGTCCGCGGCGGCATCGTCGGACAACTGCCGCGCCACCTTCCGCATCGCCTCGATCTGTTCCTGGGGCGTTCCACCGTCGGCCTTC
The DNA here is from genome assembly GCF_046549055.1 of Amycolatopsis sp. lyj-112. NCBI lineage: Bacteria > Bacillati > Actinomycetota > Actinomycetes > Pseudonocardiales > Pseudonocardiaceae > Amycolatopsis > Amycolatopsis sp. lyj-112. Next base: position 403,267 of record NZ_JAJPWS010000007.1, read on the forward strand.
GTCAGCTCCTGCTGGACGGGCTTGCTGTCGTAACCCCAGTAGTACTTCGGCCTGCCGAAGGTCACGATGTCGCGCGCCTCGACGTGCTGGATGATCGAGAGGTCGTAGTCGCGGTCGGTGAACACCTGCTTGAGCCACACCGCGGGGAAGTCCAGCGGGTCGATCGTCACCGTGACGCCGACGTCCGCCAGTTGCGACGCCACCACCTGCGCGGCCGAGACGGCGTACGGCAGGTTGGGAATCCGCAACCGGAGCGTCGGATGGGGCTGGCCTGCCTCGGCGAGCAGAGCCTTCGCCTTCGCGGGATCGAACGGGTAGGCGCCGGAAAGGTCGTCGTACCAGGGATCCGTCGGCGGGACCATGCTGCCGATGAGCGTGCCGCGCCCAGCCCATGCGGTGTCCAGCAACGCCTTCCGGTCGATCGCGTAGGACAACGCGCGCCGCACACGGACGTCGTTCAGCGGCGGGCGGGCGTTGTTGAACGCGAGCGTGACCTCGCTGTTCGTGGTGCCCTCGACGACGGTGAACCGGTCGTCGCTCTGGAACTGCGGGATCGAATCCGGCACGGTGATCGCGGAGATGACGTCGATCCCGTTGCTGAGCAGGGCGTTGTTGAGCGCCGTCGGATCCTTGATGTACTTGAGGACCACTGTGGAGTACGCCGGTTTCCGGCCCCAGTAGGCGGGATTCTCCTTGAGCACGATGGAATCGCCGCGCCTGCGCGAGGACACCGTGTACGGCCCGGTGCCGACGGGCTTGTTCGCCAGATCGGCGACACCGGTGGGGCTGAACATCGCGCCGAGACGGCTGGTGAGGCTGAAGAGCCAGCCGTTGCTGGGTTTCGTGAGCACCACACGCGCGTGGTCGGCCGCGACGACGTCGACATGATCGACAACGTCCATTGTGGACTTGATCGACACGGTCCAGTCGGTCTTCACCCGCATCAGCGAGAACTTGACGTCCTCGGCGGTGAACGGGGCGCCGTTGCTGAACTTCGCGTCCTTGCGCAGCTTGAAGTCGTAGGTCTTGCCGTCCGGGGACACGGTCCACGATTCGGCCAGGAGCGGCACGATCTTCGCGTCCGCGTCGAGTTTCACCAGGCCCTCGTACACGTTGTAGAGCAGGGCCTGCGGAATGGCCGCGCCGTCGGTGCGGGTGAAGTCGAAGTTCGCCGGCTCGGCGGTGTAGCCGATGGCGAGCGTGCCGGGATCCTTGGCCACCGTGGCACTTGACCCCGCGGAGCAGCCGGACGTCACCAGCAGCAAGCTCAACGCCGCCGCGTAGATCCGGGCTTTCATCCTGCCCCCTGACCGGTAGACTGGTCTGACCAGTAAACCAGACGAGACGGCAGGGTCAAGATGGAATTCGAGCCGGTCGCCCCTGTCCGCGCATACCAGCGGGTCGTCGAGCAGATCGAAGAAGCCGTGTTCAGCGGCCGGATCAAACCCGGCGACCGGCTGCCGAGCGAACGCGAACTGATGATCCAGTTCGACGTCGGCCGCTCGACGGTCCGGGAAGCGCTGCGGGTACTGCAAGCAGCGGAAATGGTCCGCTCGCGCCCCGGCGATCCGCGCGGCCCCGAGGTCCTGGCCGCCTCGCCCGCCGCACTGCACCGGTCGATGCACCGGCTGGCGCGGGCCGACCACATCGGCCTGTCCGAACTGCTGCAGTTCCGCATGGTGCTCGACGGTTCCGCACATCTGCTCGCCGCGCAGCTCAGGACCGAAGACCATCTCGTCGAACTGGACGCGGCGCTGGACGCCATGCGCGCGGGCGTCTCGGAGGGTGAAGCTGGTTCTGCTCAATATGCGCAGTTCAGTCGCGCGGACGTCGCGTTCCACGAGGCCATCGCCCGCGCCACCGGAAATCCGCTGCTGGTGATCAGCGGCGAGGTCGTCCGCGGGGTGGTGCTCGAACTCATCGAGGACAAACTGGAGCACGCCGACGATCGGACGGCGTTGATGCGAAGCTGGCTGGCCCACCACGAAGAAGTACTGGGAGCGATCCGGGACTCGGACGGCGAACGCGCGTCACGGCTCGCGAAGCAAGCGCTCTACGACAACTACGCCGAGTACGTCCCTGAAGAACAACGTCGCCTCTTACAACCACTTCTCTAGCGCAGTCCTACACTCGCTCGAGTGGGGGATGCCAAGGAGCCTTCGACAGCACGCCAGGGTGTCGGTCTCGCGCTGTCCGGGGGTGGATATCGCGCGATGTTGTTCCACACCGGAGCCCTGTGGCGGCTCAACGAACTCGGCTGGCTTTCGAAGATCACGACGTTCTCCAGCGTGTCCGGCGGTTCGATCGCCGCCGGCGCGCTCGCGCACGCGTGGTCGGACCTGAAGTTCGAGAACGGTGTCGCGAACAACTTCTACGACGAGGTCGTCGCGCCGGTCCGCACCCTCGCGCGCACCCGGCTCGACATCCCGGTCGCCTTGCGCGCCATGGCCATTCCGTGGCGCAGCGCCGGTGAGGAACTCGCGCGGGTGTACGCGAAACACCTGTTCGGCGACTGCTGCCTCAAGGATCTGGACCCCGCCGGACCGCAGTTCGTCTTCACCGCGACCAACCTCCAGGACGGCGCGCTGTGGTGGTTCTTCCGGCAGGACGGGCCGCACGGGAACATCCCGCTCGCCACCGCGGTGGCCGCTTCCTCGGCGTTCCCTCCGATGCTCTCACCGGTGATGCTCCACGATCCGCTTTCGGACGAGGCGCGCCGCAAGATCGTGCTGAGCGACGCCGGCGTCTACGACAACCTCGGCCTCGACCCGGTCGAAGGCCAGTGCGAAACGGTGCTGGTCAGCGACGCGGGCAAGCGGATGAAGGTCACGCCGAACGTCAAGCGCGACTGGGCCCGGCAGCTGCTGCGGGTGCTCGACGTGATCGACAACCAGGTCCGTGAGCTGCGGCGGGGCGCGCTCCTGAAATCCTATGTGGAGAAGGAATTCGCGGGCACCTACTGGGGAAGCTACGTCGACCTCGAGAACTTCGAGCTGGAGGACGCGCTGCCCGCGCCGGTCGACTCCACGCACAAGCTGGCGGAAACGCCGACCAGGCTGACGAAAATGCCGGAAGTGCTCCAGGAACGGCTGATCAACTGGGGTTACGCGGCTTGTGACGCGGGGATGCGGCGGTGGGTCGAGCCCGATGCGGCCGCTCCCGCCGGGTTCCCGTTCCCCAAGTCGGGCGTCGGCTGAGAGGCCCCCCGGATGCTATGAACGACTCGTTACTTGCAAATTTCGCAAGTAACGAGTCGTTCATAGCGCTCTCGTCAGCGTTTCGGTCAGGCGACCAAGTTGGCGTAGACGATGACGTTGTCCTGGTAGCTGTGTTCTTCCTTGTCGAAGACACCGCCACAGGTGATCAGCCGCAGCTGCGGCTTGTCCGTGTTGCCGTAGACCGCGTCCTCGGGGAACTTGTCCTTGGGAACCTGGTCCTTCTTCTCGACCACGAACTTCAAGGTCTTGCCGTCGCTGCGTTCGACGAGTACCTCGTCGCCCGGGTCGACGTCCTTGAGCTTGAAGAAGATGCCCGGTTGCTTGTTGCCGTCGACGTGCCCGAGCAGGATCGCCGGTCCGACGTCGCCGGGCACCGGCGAAAGCTGGTACCAGGCGGCCTGCATCGGGTTCTTCGCCGAAGGGACGGCCATCTTGCCGTCCTTGTTGACCGCGACCGCGATCAGCTTCGACTCGACCCCGATCTTGGGGATCTTCACGTTCGTCGGCCGCGTGCCCTCGAACGGCTTCGTGACCGGGACGGTCGATTCCGCCGGCGTCTGCTGTGCGGCGGGCGCGGGTTCGTCGGAGCCGCAACCGGTCAGTGCGAGGGAAAGGACCAGGGTGGCCGCGAACGCGCGGCCGCCCTGCCTCAGAAACTTCGTCGACATGGGATCAGGCCGCGGTGGCGCCGAAACCGGTCTCGATGCCGCCCTTGGGGGCGTACTTGACCTGCTTCTCCGGCTTGCCCGGGGTACCGCCGCCGCCGATGGTCGACTCGAATTCGATGTCGCCCTTGCCCGGCTTGCCGTCACAGGTCCAGCTGAAGGTGCTGGAGTTGCCCTTGAAGGACTTCTTCACCTTCACGATGTAGACCCAGTAGCGGCCGTCGTCCTCGGCCTGGTTGTAGCTGGTGACATCGAAGTCCGGTGCCGAAACGTTCGTCGGCTCGCCCGACTCGCAGCCGATGACCAGCGCGCCGATGCCGTTGTCGCCGATGTAGCCCGCGCCGACGTTGTCGTAGAAGTCGTCCTTCGGCGGCGTGGTCGGCTTCTCCGAGGTGCTGGTCGGCGACGGCTTGCCGCTGGTCTCCGACGGCTTGCCGCTGGTCGACGTCGGCTGCTGCGAGGACGAGCCAGGAGTGCTCGTCTCGGGCGGTGCCGTCGTCACCGGGCCGCCGCTGTACGACGGCTCCGGCGCGGAAGTGGACGTCTCGGAGGCAGGTGCCGGAGGCGTCGTCGTTTCCTGCGCCGCGGCGACGGGCGCCACGACCAGCGAAATGACGGCGCCGGCCAGCACCGCGCCCGCGAGGCGGCCCAACGTCTTCTTCAAAGTGATCTCCCAGTGAAAAACATCGCAACGCACAGTGACCCCCACCGTGCGACCACCCGGGGGGAAATCCCACGTTCGGGTGATAGCGCGATACTGCCGGAAAATCGCAGGTCAGCTGCAGTCGATTCCCCGTGACAAAAACCACGGAGAAAACCGGTAACGCGAGGAAGTATCGGCCCGATACAAGGGCCCAGAAGTCGCTATGCAGAGGGAAAACCTCGCGGCGACTAGAGAATGCTAACACCCCTGCGGCCAGGATGCTTGCCATGCGGAAGCATTATTTCCTCTTCCGCGAAACCACGCCGAACCACTGATTTCCGCGGCCGAATCGCCTTCTTCTTGCGAATCTTCGAGCGCCGCTCACACATTTCCGCAGCTGCCTCCTTGCGGTGCGTCACGTTCTCGCCGTTACTACCGGCCGGTTCACACGTTCGGAGTACTCAGCTCGTGAAGCACTGACGATTCAGGCCACCACTCGGCGGTCGGCAACCTGAAGGTCACGATCAGAGCACCAGGAACAGCGAGATGCCGAGCGAGATCGCGCCCAAGAGGCTCCCGACGAGCAACCAAGGCCCCGGCGACGTCCTCCGCCGCGTCGCGCGGCCACCGCCCACGGCCGCGATCAGCAACCCGAGCCCGAACCCGAGCGCGGGGATGAAGGTGGCAAGGGTCCGGTTTTCGGCGTCGCAGGCCCAGATCTTGTCGCTCGGGCAGGGCAGCGACGCGAGTTCGGCCAGCACGCCGGCGGCGATGATCGAGAGGAAGCCGGCCACCAGGAGCCAGAACAGGCCCCACAGCAACCGGCCGAGCCTCCGCGGCGGTTTCGTCTCCTCCACGCGCTCCAGGTTAGAGCCCTAGTGTCGTGCGTCGGAAATTCGTGGCCTTCTCGACGGCCCAGCTTCCCGCTGGACGCACAGCCGAAAAGCGCGGGTACGACCAGTACAAGCCGCTTCCGGCCGCACGCCCAGCGGAAACCTGGATCCGCCGATAAAGCACACGAATTTCCGACGCACGACACTAGCCGAGCGCGGACGCCAGGTCCGTCCAAAGGTCTTCCGGATCTTCGAGCCCGACACTGAACCGGACCAGGCCGGCGGGCACGTGGGCGTCGCCCGCCAGCCACGCCCGCCGCTCCACCAGGCTTTCCACGCCGCCGAGGCTGGTGGCCGCGCGGATCAGCCGCAGTGAGCCGATGACCTTGTCGGCGGTCTCCGCGTCCGGGAGTTCGAAGGCGATCATCATGCCGGAGCCGGGATAACGCACCCGGGTGATCGCGGGGTGATCCACCAGCCGCGCCGCCAGCAGAGCGGCCGTGCGGGTCTGCTCGGCCAGCCGGACCGGCAGTGTCCGCAGCCCGCGCAGGGCGAGCCAGGCTTCGAGCGCTCCCGGCGTCGCGCCCATCCGGGTGCGCGCGTCACGCAGGTCCTTCGCGATCGCTTCGTCGGCCGCGATGGTCAAACCCAGGAGCAGATCGCTGTGGCCGCCGATGAGTTTCGTCGCGCTGTGCACGACGATGTCGGCGCCGAGTTCGAGCGGCCGCTGCCCGAGCGGGGTGGCGAACGTGTTGTCCACGGCGACCAGGCCGTTCGCGGCGGCGGCGATCGTCTCGATGTCGATGACGTCGAGGGTGGGGTTCGTCGGGGATTCGAGCCAGAGCAGGTCGGCGCCGCGACCTGCCACGACCCAGGCGTCCGTGTCGTCCGGCGCGATCTCGGTGACGACCAGCCGTCCGGTGCGCTGCGCGTGCGCGAGCAGCCCGCGGGATCCGGCGTAGCTGTACGTCGGCACGCAGACCTTCGCGCCGACGGCCAGCATGTCGGCCACCGCGCTCAGCGTCGCGATCCCCGACGCGAACGCGGTGGCGTGCCCGCCTTCGAGCGCGCCGATCGCGGTCTCCAGCGCCTCCCAGGTCGGGGTGCCGTTCTCGCGCGAATACGCGCGGTCGGCGCCGGCGTCGAAGGTGCTCGCCGCGACGATCGGCACGTTCAGTGGTTCGCCGGGGCCTTCAGGGCGGCCCGCGGCGACGGCGAGGGTGCGGGGTGACCAGTCGTTCATGTCCACCTCGTCACCGTAAACCGTCCCTCCGACGAAACCGGATGACAGACTCCAGCCATGACTTCTGGGACGATCACCGCGGCGGCTTCGGGAACCTGGACACTCGGGGATCTGAAGGTCAACCGAGTCGGCTTCGGCGCGATGCGCTTGCCTCAGCGCGGCCAGGCGTTCGCGCCCGGCGCCACCCCCGGCGACCGCGATCAGGCGATCAAGGTGCTGCGCCGCGCGGTGGAGCTGGGCGTCGACCACATCGACACCGCCGGGTTCTATTTCTCCTCGCGACGGTCGGCCAACGAGCTGATCAACTCCGCGCTTTCGCCGTACGCCGACGATCTGGTCATCGCCACCAAGGTCGGGCCGCGCCGGGACGCGTCCGGTGAGTGGCTGCCCCAGGCCACTCCCGACCAGCTGCGCGGCGAGGTCGAGGAGAACCTGCGCCAGCTCGGCCGCGATCATCTCGACCTGGTGAACCTGCGCCTGTCCGGGCCGGACTCGATCGCCGACCACTTCGGCGCGCTGGCCGCACTGCGCGATGCCGGCCTGATCCGCCACCTCGGCGTGTCCAACGTCAGCCCGGAGCAGCTGGCTCAGGCCCAGGCGATCGCGCCGGTGGTGTGCGTGCAGAACGCCTACGGCCTCGGCCACCGGCCCGAGCAGGATCGGCTTCTGCGCGCCTGCGGCGAGCAGGGAGTGGCGTTCGTCCCGTTCTTCGCCATCGCCGGAGCCGGGCGCGAGGCAGGCCCCAGCGGCGGCGAGCAGGACGAGGTGCTCGCGATCGCCCGGGCGCACCAGGCCTCGCCGGCGCAGATCCGCCTGGCTTGGGCGCTGCAACGTGGACCGCACGTGCTGGTCATTCCGGGTACCGGCGACCTCGGCCACCTCGCCGACAACGTCGCCGCCGGAGCGCTGCGGCTCACCTCGGACGACCTCGCCCGGCTCGAAACAGTCCATCAAAGCTGATCGGAATTGCGTGAGGGTCACCCTCAGGGACTCAGAGTCCTGAGGGTGACCCTCACGCGTCTCCCCGGTACTAGTGGGCGTACACCTCGAACTCATAGAGGGAGTAGCCGTACTTCGTACCGCGCTGAACACCGGCGATCCGCACATAGCGGCCGTCGGTCGTTCCGAAGGCGACGTTGTCCTGACCGCCGTTACCGTCCACAATGGACGACACGTCACGCCAGTTCGTCCCGTCGGACGAAACCTGGACCTTGTACGCCTTCCCGTAGGCCGATTCCCACTGCAGGATCACGCGGGAAACGGGCTGTACCGAACCGAGGTCGACGGTGATCGACTGGTCGTCGCTCCAGTCGCTCGCCCAGCGGGTCGACAGGTTGCCGTCGATCGCGTTGGACGGCGGCGAGTTGTACCAGCCTGTCTCGTGGCTGCTCGCGCTGACCGACCGGCCGGTGGAGAGGTTGGCGATGTTGTCGCCGCGTTTCGCCGGGAACTCCACGACCTGCTGGAAAGTCGGCCGGTTCTGCGTGCTGATCTTGTCCTGCGTGATGCCGCCGAGTGCCCGGTGGATGATCGTGTCGGCGCACCACTGGTCGCCCGCGGAGCAGTCGCCGTCACCCGGGTACACGGTGTTGGCCGGCTGCGCGGCGGCCTGCGTCAGCGAGTCGAGCAGCACCTGACGGCAGGCGTTGACATCGCCGCCACCGCAGTACTTCGCGCCCAGCGGACCGGCCACGTTCTGCCCGAGGACCGAACGGATGTCCTTGTGCACATAGCCCCACCAGCCGGACTGGTACGACGAACCGGCGTGCCCCTGGCCGACGTGCTTGCCGGGAACCTCGTTCTGCCAGCCCGAAGGCGACTCGTTGATCTTCAGCACCCCGACCATCGCGGCGTAGGCGGCGTCACCCATGCCGGGTTTGAACTGGGCGTTGACCAGCAACGGCCACCAGGCGTCCATGATCCGGATCGCGTCGGCGTTCGTGTAGGCCTTGCTGCCCGGTGAGGTCTCCGAGCGCAGACCACCCGCCGCGAGCCAGGTCTTCAGTTTCGCCACCGCGTCCGCGGCCGGACCGCTCACCGGCGCCCGGTCGATCACCTTGAACAGTTCCGGTAGCACCTTCTCCGCACGGAGGTCGGCGAGTGCCGCTTCCTCCATGGCCTGCGTGAGGTTCACCCGCGTCACCCTGGTGCCGCTGGAGACCATCTTCTTCACCCGCGCGTCGATCAGATCACCGCGGTGGACCGAACTCTTGTCCGCACCGCTGGCCGCGTAACCGTTGGACTGCGCGTTGTTCCAGCTGATGTAGTAGTCCTGGTTGATCGACTGAGGATGCTGCGACGCCGGTGTGTAGTTCGCGAGGTTGCCGTCGGGATTCCAGCCCTGCCAGTCGAAACCGGCGTCGGCCTTCACCGGCATGGCCGGGTCGACGTTCGGGTTCCGGACCGGGTTCGAGCCGGAGTTGAAGTACGCGACGTCGCGGGAGTCGGCGTAGAACCAGTTGTAGGTCTGGTTGACGTCGGCCGCCGCGGCCTGGAAGTCCTGTGCGGACTTGATCGCGGTCGGGTCGTTGAACTTCTGGAAGCCGATGATCGTGTCGATCTCGTGCTGGAAGGTCGACCGCTGCGACGCGTACGCCACCGGCTTTCCGCCGACCAGCGCCCGGCTCGTCACCGGCCCGTACTTCGTGCGATAGCTGCGCAGCGTGTAGGAACCTTCGGCCGTTCCGTCGGCGATCGTGGGTTTCCAGGCGTTCTTGCGCTCGATGACCTCGAACGGCAGGCACTGGCCGCGGAACCGGTAGAAGTTGGAGTTCTTCGTCGGGGTGGAACCGTTCTGCTCGCACAGCTCGACCGCGTAGGTGTCGGTGATGTCCTGCGACGCCGACGTCGCGCTCCACGAGTAGTCCTGGCCGCGGCCGAGGAGCACGTACATGCTGATACCCGCGAACGAGGCACCGCGGGCGCTGATGCCCGGGCCCTGGAGTTCCTGCAGCATCAGCAACTGCGGCGCGAAGTAGCCGGCCTGCGGGCCGAAGACGGCGACCGGGTGACCGCTCGCGGTCTTGGCGCCGGAGACCACCAGCGCGTTGGACATGCCGTGCTTCTCGGAGAGCATGTTGCCGGGCAGGACGCCGTCGTCGAAGATGCCGCGGACGGCCTTCTGGTCGTCGGGCGCGGGAACGTCCACCTTGGCGGGTGTCGCCGTCCCGGCCGAACCGGTGGGGTCGAAGACCAGTTGCTGCCCGGTGACCGAACCCTTGTCCGGAATCGCGGCGCCCTGCGGGTTCGCCGGCGCCTTGCCGTAGTCGAAGTTCTGTCCATTGTGGAGGGTCTTGACGGCCTCGGGGTCGTCCTCGGACCGGAGGCTCTTCCAGACCTTGTCGCCCTGTTCGAGCCCGTACTTCTCCTGCATCGCCATCTTCGCGATGGCGTTCTGCACCTCGCCACCGCCGCCGGCGCCGAACTGCGCGCCGACCACCGCGGCGAGCACGACCAGGTCGGTCAGCTTGAACGGCTCGATCGTCCCGGCGTTGGTGATCGCGTCGACGTGTCCGGTGAGGACGTACTCGCCCGGGAAGTAGCGGCCGCTGTGCGAATCGGAGATGTACTTGTTGACACCCTGGACGTACGCCTCGGCGTCGGCCTTGCCCTGTGCGCCACGCGGGCCGCCGGCCGCGGCGTTGTCGATCTGCTTCTGCAGTTCCTGCTCGGTGTAGGGCGCGGAGGCGAAGAAGCTCTGCTCGAGTTCACGGTTGCCCTGTGCGCCACCGGCGTACGAGGTCAGCTGGCCGCGGCCGACGCGGCGCATGATGTCCATCAGCCACAGGCGGTCCTGCCCGGCGGCGTACCCCGCGCCGTACATCGTGCCCGGCCGCGTCGTGCCGACGATCCGGGGAACTCCGGTCGCCTTGTCGCGGGTGATCGTGACGTCCGAACGCGGTTTGATCGTGCTCTCGACCTGACCGGACGGGACGCCGAACGACGCGTCGTTGAAGAACTGGTTGATCTTGTCGGTGGTCAGCGTCTTGTAGCCGTCGGCGAGCGAGGCGTACCTGCCGAGCTGATCGGCGGAATGCGCGGGACGGGTGCCGAGTGCCTTGTGCGCCAGGATCTCCGCGAGGGTGGCGTTGCCCTTCGTACCGGGCGGCAGGATGTCACCGCACTGTCCGCCGCAGTAGTCGTCGAGCGCCGCGGCGACCACCGAGCTCTCAGCCGGTTCCTCCGCGTTCGCCTGCAGTGCCGGAACGGTTCCCGCCACCAGGGTCAGCCCGGCCAGCGTAGTCAGGACCCGTATGCCTCGTCGCATGAAAGACCTCCGTCCTCGGAGAGTGACGAGGCGCACACTACCCACGGGTATCCAAATTTGTGAAGACTATTCGCGTTCTTGCCACCGTTCGGCGGAACACTCGGCCTGCGAACCCCGGACCTGCACAGGTAGCTTGTCGGTATGCCTTTGGAGAAGCCCCAGATCGACCGCCCGGAGGGCACCGCGCCCGCCGACCTGCAGACCTCCGACATCACCGTCGGCGAAGGCCAGGAGGCCAAGACCGGTGACACCGTCACCGTGCACTACGTCGGTGTCTCGCACTCGACCGGCGACGAGTTCGACGCGTCCTGGAACCGCGGCGAGCCCCTGCGCTTCGGCCTCGGCAGCGGCCAGGTCATCCCCGGCTGGGACCAGGGTGTCGCCGGCATGAAGGTCGGCGGACGCCGCCAGCTGGTGATCCCGCCGCACCTGGCCTACGGCGACCGCGGTGCCGGCGGCGTCATCAAGCCGGGCGAGACCCTCATCTTCGTGGTCGACCTCGTCGGCGTGAACTGACCCACAGAACGAACCGAAGACCCGGCCTCTGGCCGGGTCTTTTTTCTTGCTATCGCCGATGCGGCGAGCGCAGAAATTCACGAAGGTCCGCGGCGAGCCCGCTCAGCTGCTCGCCCGCCTCGAGCCACGTCGTGACGGACGCCTCCCACCCGCCGTCCGGAGGCAATGTCCACCCGAGCGCGACGTGTCCTCCGGCGTGAATGGACGCCTTCAGCCGCAGGTGAGCGCCATTCCATACCCGCTCCCCCGGCCAGCCGCGAAAGTCCGCCGCAAGCCCGCCGACAAAGTCGGCCAGCCGCTCGGGTTCACCGTGCAAGAACTCGATCCCATGCCGATGCGCCGTCAGTCCCCGAGCCTCGACGTCGACACAACAGCCGACGCCGATCACGTCGACGAAATACCGCTCCCCGAACGTGATCCGAGCCTCTTCCCGACCACACCCGACGACCACGCCGCCACCAGAGCCTCTCGAGCCCACTTTGTTCTCGGCCCTCACTTAGCCCACTTGCCAACCGCCACGTCACGCACCGTGGGGGGTCCGGGGGGCTCGGCCCCCCGGGTACTGACGAGCGACGACACAACGAAAGAGGCCCCCGTCGCGGAGCAAAGGGGGCCTCGAACAAGAGTGGGCGAGGAGGGAGTTGAACCCTCACGTCCTTTCGGACACACGGACCTGAACCGTGCGCGTCTGCCATTCCGCCACTCGCCCGAGTGCTTCATTCTCTGACAGCTCGCAAAGAGTAGCAGGCTGGATCGACGGGTTTCACCGGGGGCCGTGTCCGACTGGCCGTACCCAGATAGGATCGACGGGGAAGCACAAGTGTGAGGAGGTTGCCCGGTGGGCCGCGTAGAGCGCTTTGATAGGCGGCTCGAGAATCTCGTGGGCAATACCTTCGCGCGCATGTTCGGTGGCAATGTCGTCACTCAGGAAGTGGCGGTGGCGCTTGAGCGCGAGAGCGAGGAGAACGTTCGTGAGCTGGCCGGTGGTCGTGAGCTCGCCCCCAATCACTACATCGTGTCGCTGGGGCAGGCTGATCATGAACGCATGGCCGGAGACGAGCAGCGAGTCACCTCGGTGTTGGCGGAGGCGGTCAAGGAACACCTCGCCGAGCACGGTTGGGACACCTATGGTGACGTCGTAGTTTCGCTCGAGCGCAATGAGGCGCTGCATACTGGACAGTTCAAGACCCGTTCGTCCGTCGATCCCGACGTCAAACCCCATGGCGCCGAAGGTTCGTCACGGTCGGCACGACCCAGCAACGCAGGAGACCCAGCAATGAGCCAGCCCCCCGGCTACGGCCAATACGACCAGGGTGACCCGTACGGCCAGCAGGGCCAGTACGGCTACGGACAGCAGGGTGCCCAGCAGCAGCCCGGGTACGACCAGGGTTATGGCGGCCAGCAGCAGCAACAGGGCGGCTACGACCAGGGTTACGGTGGCGCTCAGCAGCCTGGCTACGACCAGTACGGCGGCCAGCAGCAACAGCCCGGGTACGACCAGGGCTATGGCGGCGCCGCCCCGCAGCCCGGCTACGACCAATACGGCGGCCAGCAGCAACAGCCCGGCTACGACCAAGGTTATGGCGGGGCTCAGCAGCCTGGCTACGACCAGTACGGCGGCCAGCAGCAACAGCCCGGGTACGACCAGGGCTATGGCGGCGCCGCCCCGCAGCCCGGCTACGACCAATACGGCGGCCAGCAGCAACAGCCCGGCT
>NZ_JAJPWS010000008.1:0-403501 GCF_046549055.1 Amycolatopsis sp. lyj-112
TCCGAAGCAGTCATTCCTAGCAGTTTTTGGTGGGACACCCACTCAATCACCTTGAGGCGAGAGCTTGGTTCGTGTCCCGGTCGGCCACCCGGTTTCCCTGGCGACTTGGAGAACTTTACATGGCCGGAAACCCCCTGAAACAGGGGGGTACCTTAACGACATTTCCGCAGGTCAACGCCCGGAAACGGGCCCGCCCCGGGCGATCACCGGGTGATCGCCTGGGAGACACCTGCGGAAACCCCTGGACAAGAACATTGCTCCGAGTACATTGCACCGTATTGATCTCGCGGATTGCTCCGATTAGCGTCGGCTTCATGAGCACTGCGGAACTCGACGGCATCTCCGTCGCCTACGACGACCTCGGCACCGGTGTGCCCGTCGTCCTCGTCCACGGCCACCCCTTCAACCGATCGATGTGGCGCCCCCAGGCCGAGCGTTTCAGCCTGGAGGGCTACCGGGTCATCACCGCGGACCTCCGCGGGTACGGCGAGACGACCGAACCGGCGCAAAGCCAGAAGACCGGGCTCGACGTCTTCGCCGCCGACATCGCCCGCCTCGCCGATCACCTGGGCATCGAGCGGTTCGTTCTCGGCGGTCTCTCCATGGGCGGGCAGATCGTCATGGAGTTCCACCGCACCTACCCCGAGCGCGTCGCCGGCCTCCTGCTCGCCGACACCTCCCCACAGGAGGAGACAGAGGAGGGCAAGCGGGTCCGCAACGAGACCGCGGACCGAGTCCTCGCCGAGGGCATCGGCTGGTACGCCGACGAGGTGCTGACGAAGATGGTCTCGCCCGAGAACGTCCGTACTCAGCCGGACGTGGCGGCGCACGTTCTACAGATGATGCGCACCACCTCCCCCGAAGGAGCGGCGGCGGCACTCAGAGGACGGGCCGAGCGCCCGGACTACCGGGACAGCCTCACCCGCGTGGGTGTCCCGGCCCTGATCGTCGTCGGGACGGAGGACGAGTTCACGCCCGTCTCGGACGCCGAGCTGATGCACGAACTCATCCCGGGCTCCACCCTGGCGGTGATCGAGGGTGCCGCGCACATGCCTAACCTGGAGCGCGAGGCCGAGTTCGACGCCGTGTTCGCACGGTTCTTGAAAGAAATTGGGTGATCGTCTCCATGTCCCAGAAGACCGTTTTCGTGACCGGCGCCAGTGCCGGGTTCGGCGTCGAGATCGTCCGCCGGTTCGCCGCGGACGGCGCCAAGGTCGTCGCGGCCGCGCGCAGCAAGGACAAGCTCGCGAAGCTGGCCGACGAGCTCGGCGAGAACGTGCTGCCGTTCGAACTCGACGTCCGTGACGCCGACGCGGTGGCGGCCCTTCCCGGCACGCTGCCCGCCGAGTTCTCCGAGGTCGACCTGCTGGTCAACAACGCCGGCCTCGCGAAGGGCCTCGAGCCCGCCCACCGGGCGAAGCTCGACGACTGGGACCAGATGATCGACACGAACATCAAGGGGCTCGCGCACCTCTCCCGCGCGCTGCTGCCCGGCATGGTCGAGCGCGGCCGCGGGCACGTGATCAACATCGGTTCGATCGCGGGCACCTACCCCTACCCCGGCGGCAACGCGTACGGCGCGACCAAGGCGTTCGTGCACCAGTTCAGCCTGAACCTGCGGGCCGACCTGCACGGCACCGGCGTCCGGGTGACCAACGTCGAACCCGGCATGGTCGGCGGGACGGAGTTCTCGGTCGTCCGCTTCGAGGGCGACCAGGGCAAGGCCGACAACGTCTACAAGGGGACGACGCCCTTGACCGCCGCCGACGTCGCCGAGTCCGTCTTCTGGGCGGCTTCGCAGCCGGAGCACGTCAACATCAACGTCATCGAGCTGATGCCGGTGGTGCAGAGCTTCTCCCCGCTGCAGATCCACCGAGAGAGCTGAGCTCGAAGAGGTCGAAGAGCGCCTGCTGTTCCGGGCTCCGCTCGGTCAGCAGGCGTCGCGTCCGGGGGCGGCCGCCGGTGGACGGGTAGCGCAGCACCGTCTCCCCGATCCCGGCCAGGCTGTCCATCAGTTCGCGGACCGAGAGGTTCATCCCGGCGCGGTCGGCCTCGCGCCGCATGAGGTGCGTGACCGTCGAGGCCAGCACCGTGACCAGCGTGTGCACGGCGATCCGGTGCGGCGTCCAGTCCCAGCGTGGAGTGGGCCCTGCGACGGCGGCGCCGGCGAGCCAGCGGAACGTCGAGTCGAGGTGGGTCCGGGCGCGATAGGCGGTGACGACCTCGGACACCGGCCAGTCGTCGTGGTCGGTGACCAGGACCTGTTTGCCGAAGAACTCGTCGTGCAGCCGGGACACGGCGGCGTCGTCGATCTTCCAGGTCAGCCGGATCTCTCCCGGTCTGGTGCCGGCCAACGATGGCGAGAGCACCCTCTCCACCCGGCGTCCGCGCGTGATCCGGGCGATTTCGGCGTTCACCTGGGTCCGGTCGCCTCGGTAGGTGCCCACGGCCAGTGCCGCGTCGAGGCCGGCGAGTTCGCGGGCCGCGGTACCGAGTTCGTCGCCGAACGCCCTGGCCTGCGCGTTGTGCAGGGTCTCCGAATGGGTCAGGATCACCCGCCGCCGCACCCCGGCGACCACCGCCCTGGTGTCCAGCGCGGTCAGCCCGGCGAACCGCTCCGGGTCGACGGGCTTGCGCGCGGACGGCGGTTTGGCCAGCAGGTCCGGGTGGTCCGAGAGCGGGAGCGCGCCGACGAAATGCCGTCCGCCGCCGAGGTCCAGCTGGGGCGCTTGGCCCGCGTTGAACACCAGCGTGACGTCGTGAGCGGTGTGCCGGGTGCGGAGGTCTTCGGCGAGCGCGGCGAACGGCGGCGCCCCTTCCCTCGGATACGCGTGGGACGCCAGCGGGATGGCGCCGTCCTTGGTCACCACCAGGCCGAGCCCGGTGAGTTCGCAGCGGCAGGGATCGGCCGTGGTGAAGACGGCGAACTGCGGGACGTCGACGGCGAGCGCCGCGTTCCCCGTGCCCAGCTGCGCCAAGACGACCTCCGCGATCAACGCCTCGATCCGCGCGATCCGGTCCGGGCCGATCCGTTGCAGTGCCCGCCAGTGATTCGCCAGGTCCGCCTTCAGGAACTCCCGCGCGACCAGGAACTCCCGAGCGACACTGTCGTTCCACCACTCCGCCAGGTCGGTGCCCGGGGCGGTCGCCCGGTGCAGGACGGCGAGCGCGAGATGCGTGCCCAGGGTCGTCGCGGCGCGCTGGGCGCCGACCGCCTCGTCGACCCGCCGGATGAAGTCGAGCCGCTCCAGGGTCGCCCATACCGCCGCGACGTCGCCGAAGGTCCGGTGCCGCGCTTCGCCCGGCGCGGAGACGTCGCCGTCCATCGCGCGCCCGATCTCCTCGGCCGTGCCGAGGTAGCGCTGGGACACGACGCGGGGCTCACCGTCGACCCGCGCGGAGGTGACGAGGTAGTAGTAGGTCCGCCCGCCGACCTTCTTGCCGATCACCGAAGCCACACTTTAGGTAATACACGCGGACCCCCTGATCGGCAACCACGCCCGGCCTCTGACCAGCGCGAACTCCTGCCCGACCCACTCGGGTGACGCGGTGGCCGGATGCGCGCTGGCCGCTGGAGCAAGTCCGGCCATAGCGTGCGGGAATGGCATTTCCTGCTGACGCGAACGCCCCCACCACCTCGGCGATGCGTCGCTCGCTCGCCCGGGCGCGCGACGGGAAGACCCTCGACCTCACCGAGGCCTCGATCCTGCTCCAGGCCCGTGGCGACGACCTCAAGACGCTGTCC
Organism: Amycolatopsis sp. lyj-112; assembly: GCF_046549055.1. NCBI lineage: Bacteria > Bacillati > Actinomycetota > Actinomycetes > Pseudonocardiales > Pseudonocardiaceae > Amycolatopsis > Amycolatopsis sp. lyj-112. The sequence goes on from NZ_JAJPWS010000008.1 coordinate 3,746, forward strand.
GAACATGCCTCCCGCGTCCGCGACGCGGGTCTCGTCGCGGCCGGCCGGCCGGGCGTGGTCACCTACAGCCGTTCGGTGTTCATCCCGCTGACCCGGCTGTGCCGGGACCGGTGTGGTTACTGCACCTTCGCGACCGTTCCGGGTCGTGTCGAAGCGCCGTTCCTCTCCCCTGACGAGGTCCTCGACATCGCCCGCAAGGGTGCCGCGATGGGCGTCAAGGAAGCGCTGTTCACCCTCGGCGACCGTCCCGAAGACCGCTGGAAGGCGGCGAAGGACTGGCTCGACGCGCACGGCTACGACGACACGCTCTCCTATGTCCGCGCGATGGCGATCCGGGTGCTGGAGGAGACCGGCGTCCTGCCGCACCTCAACCCCGGCGTGCTGACCTGGCAGGACTTCCAGCGGCTCAAGCCGGTTTCGGCGTCGATGGGCATGATGCTGGAGACGACCGCGACGCGGCTCTACACCGAGAAGGGCGGCCCGCACTACGGCTCGCCCGACAAGGATCCCGCCGTCCGCCTGCGGGTGCTGGAGGACGCCGGGCGGAGTTCGGTGCCGTTCACCACGGGCATCCTGATCGGTATCGGCGAGAACTTCGAAGAGCGGGCCGACTCGCTGTTCGCCATCCGCAAGGTGGCCAAGACCTACGGGAACGTCCAGGAAGTCATCGTCCAGAACTTCCGCGCGAAACCGGACACGAAGATGCGCGCGACCCCGGACGCCGATCTCGAAGAACTCGCCGCGACGATCGCCGTCGCGCGGCTGGTGCTCGGGCCGAACATGCGCATCCAGGCGCCGCCGAACCTGATCGGCCAGCAGTACGAACTGATGCTGAACGCGGGCACCGACGACTGGGGCGGCGTCTCCCCGCTGACCCCCGACCACGTGAACCCCGAGCGGGCGTGGCCGCAGATCGACGAACTCAAGCGGCGCACCGAGGCGCTCGGGTTCACCCTGCGCGAGCGGCTGCCGGTCTACCCGGAGTACGTCAAGGCGGGCGAGCCGTGGCTGGACCCGCGGATGAACGCGCACCTCGCGCCGCTCACCGAGACAGCGACCGGGCTGGCGATCGAAGAGGCCATCCCGGTGGGCATCCCGTGGCAGGAGCCGGACGGCGGCTGGAAGGAGGCCGGGCGTACCGATCTGCACGTCGAGATCGACACCACCGGCCGGACCGAGGACCGGCGCAGCGACTTCGACTCGGTCTACGGCGACTGGGCCGAGATCAAGGGCAATATCAAGACCGCGCCGCAGCGGTTCGACACCGACATTCGGGATGCCTTGCGCAGCGCGGAAAAGAACCCGGCCGGGCTGTCGGACGACGAGGCTTTGGCGCTGCTGCACGCCGACGGACCGGAACTCGACGCGTTCGCCGGGATCGCCGACGACCTGCGGCGCGAGGTGAACGGCGACGACGTCACCTTCGTCGTCACGCGGAACATCAACTTCACCAACGTCTGTTACACCGGCTGCCGGTTCTGCGCGTTCGCCCAGCGGCGCACCGACGCCGACGCGTACACGCTTTCGCTGGAGCAGGTCGGCGACCGGGTCGACGAGGCGTGGGCCGCCGGCGCGACCGAGATCTGCATGCAGGGCGGTATCCACCCGGATCTGCCGGGCACCGCGTACTTCGACCTCGCGGCCGAGGTGAAACGCCGCCAGCCGGACATCCACCTGCACTCGTACAGCCCGATGGAGGTCGTCAACGGCGCTTCGCGGACGAACCTCTCGATCGAGGACTGGCTGGCCCAGGCGAAGGCGTCCGGTGTCGACTCGCTGCCGGGGACGGCCGCGGAGATCCTCGACGACGACGTGCGCTGGGTGCTGACGAAGGGCAAGCTCCCGACGTCGGAGTGGATCAACGTCGTCACCACCGCGCACAAGCTCGGCATCACGACGACGTCGACGATGATGTACGGCCACGTCGACACCCCGTCGCACTGGGTCGGGCACCTGAAGCTGCTGGCGAAACTGCAGCGGGAAGGCCTGGAGCGCAACGGACGGCGCGGGTTCAGCGAGTTCGTGCTGCTGCCGTTCATCCACCAGAGTTCGCCGATCTACCTCGCCGGGCTCGCCAGGGCCGGGACGACGTTGCGGGAGAACCGCGCGGTGCACGCGCTGTCCAGGCTGCTGCTGCACGGGACGATCGACAACATCCAGAGTTCCTGGGTCAAGCTCGGCGAAGAAGGCAGTCGCGCGGTGCTGCAGGGCGGCGTCAACGACATCGGCGGGACGCTGATGGAGGAGACGATCAGCCGGATGGCGGGCGCGGCCAACGGGTCGTACAAGACGATCAGCGACATGCGCTCGATGGTCGAGCCGCTGGGCCGTCCGCTGCGGCAGCGGACCACCGAATACGGCACCCCGACGGCGGAGCGGATCGCGGCTTCCGAGGCGTCGGACGGTGTCGCCACCGCGGTGCGGCGGCCGCTGCTGCCGCTTGTCACCACCTGACGAAAACCGCGTGAAGGCCCTCTCATCCCCGTTCAGTACGGGGTGAGGGGGCCTTCACTTTGCGTGTGTCACCGCTCACAAGGCGCGGGGACTCCGGGCGTTTTCTGTGCTAAACCCGAGAATCGCTTCAACTTCCGGGGCAGCCGTCGAGAGGACGTCGATGACCGCGAGCGCAGTCCAGGTGGCCGATACCGTCCGCTATCCGTTGTCCGAACCGGGAAGCCAGGCCTGGCGCGAAATCGTTTACCGTACCCGCGCCGAACTGCGGGAAACGGGCTGCAGCGTCCTCACCGACTTCATCCGCCCGGAGTTGCGTGACGTCCTTCGCCGCGAAGGCGCGGAGATCGCCCCGGAGGCGTACGAGAAGGTCGAACGCGTCAACGCCTACAACATCGCCGTCGACACTCCGCTTCCGGAAGGCCATCCCGGCCGCACCATCATGGAACGCGGCAACGCTTTCGTGGCCCGCGACCAGATCCCGGTCACCGCGGTGATCCAGCAGCTGTACTCGAGCCCGGAATTCCTGCGGTTCGTCGCCGGCTGCTTCGAGCTTCCCGCGCTGTACGAACTCGCCGATCCGCTGGCCGGTCTCGTGCTCAACGTGATCGAGCCGGGCCGCTCCCACCCCTGGCATTTCGACACCAACGAGTTCACCGTCAGCATGCTCACGCAGGAGGCCGAGGACGGCGGTGTCTTCGAATATTGTCCGAACATCCGCTCGGAGAAAGCGGAGAATTTCAGTGACGTCCGGGGGGTCCTGGCGGGCCAAGGTGATCACCTGATCCGACGACTCACTCTGCGTCCTGGCGATCTTCAGCTGTTTCGCGGACGCTTCGCGCTGCACCGCGTGGGTAGGGTTCACGGGGAGACAGCCCGCCATTCCGCGATCTTCGCCTACAGCGAGCGTCCCGGGGTCATCGGCAGTCCGGAACGGACGAGACAGCTGTTCGGCCGGGTCCTGCCGGAACACGTCGCCTCGGCGGCCGTCCGGGGCGATCAGCTGCTCGACTAAGTCAGGAGCCTGGCCAGTGCCTTTCGACTCGACCGGCAAAATCTCCTTCGACGACATCTACACCGAGCCCGACCCTCGTGCCTTCTACGGCACGCTCCGCCAGTTGGACTACGACATCCCCCAGCAGGCGAAGGCCTACTTCGCGAAACTGATCGACGAGTACCGCGCCGAACGGGACGTCAAGATCCCGACGGTGCTGGACCTCGGCTGTTCGTACGGCGTCAACGCGGCGCTGCACCGGTGTGACATCTCGATGGAACAGCTCTACGACCACTACACGGACACCGACGCGCTGAGCCGGGACGAGTTGCTCGCGCACGACCGGCGGCTGGTCGACAGGCTTTCCGTCGGTGACGGGGTCCGCTTCATCGGCCTCGACTCCTCGGCGCCCGCGCTGGACTACGCGCTCGCCGCGGGCTTCATCGACGAGGCGATCCACGCGGATCTGGAGAACGAGGAGCCGACCGAGGACCAGCGCGCGCTGCTGGCGGACGTCGACCTCGTCATCTCGACCGGCTGCGTCGGCTACGTCACGGAGAAGACCCTCACCCGGATCGCCCAGGAGAACCGGCCGTGGATGGCGCATTTCGTGCTGCGGATGTTCTCCTACGAGCCGGTGGCCTCGAGCCTCGCCGGACTGGAGTACGAGACCGCCGAGATCGACGGCGTCTTCCGGCAACGGAGATTCGCCTCAGAAGCCGAGCAGGCGCAGATCCTGGACACCCTTTCCGTCGCGGGCGTCGACCCGCGGGGGCTGGAATCGGACGGCCGGCTGTACGCGCGGCTGTTCGTCTCCCGCCCGAACGGCGCGGGCGGCGAACTCGCCTCCGCGCTGAACGCCCTGCCCCTCCTAGATCAAGGATGATCGTGAGCAGTCCGGAACTGTCCACCCGCACCTTCGGCAACGAGGACGTCCTGCCGCGGGTCCCCGTCCCCTCGTTGGAGGACACCTGCCGCCGGTTCCTCGAATGGTGCTCGCCACTGCTCACCCCCGGCGAACTCGCGGAAACCGAAGGCGCGGTCACGGAGTTCCTCGCGGAGAAAAGCCCGGCACACGAACTCCAGAGCGCACTCGAGGCCTACGAGAGCGGCGAAGGCGTCCACAGCTGGCTCGACACCTTCTGGCCGTACCGCTACCTCGGCCGTCGCGACCGGATCGCGCTCAACGCGAACTTCTTCTTCCTGTTCACCGAATCCCCGCTCGGACAGCTGGAGCGGGCGGCCGAACTGGCCGCGTCGGCGGTGGACTACAAGCTGAAGCTCGACGAAGAACTGGTACCGCCGATCGTGCTGCGCGGGCAGCCGCAATCGATGGTGCAGAACAAGTTCCTGTTCTCGGCGACGCGGATCCCGGGCGCCGTGCAGGACACCGCGCGCACGCCGTACCGCGAGGACTGGCCGGGGCCGTCGAGGGCGCGGCACATCGTGGTCTTCCACCGCGATACCCCGTTCCGGATGGACGTCATCGCGCCGGACGGGCGGCCGTACTCCCCCGAACAGCTGTTCGCGGGGCTGCAGGCGATCGTCAAGTCGGAGAACTTCATCGCCGACCCGGCGACCGCCGTCGGGCACTTCACCACCCAGGCCAGGGCGGAGTGGGCGGCGACGCGGGAGGCGTTGCTCGCCGCCGGGAACGCGGCCGCGCTGGACGACATCGAGACGGCGTTGTTCTGCCTGTGCCTGGAGAACTTCACTCCGGCGGACACGCAGGAGGCGTGCGACAAGCTGCTGCACGGCGACAGTGGCAACCGCTGGTTCGACAAGGCGCTCTCGCTGATCGTGTTCGAGGACGGCACGGCCGGGATCAACGTCGAACACTGTGAACTCGACGGGACCACGATCCTCGGGTTCACCGACGCGCTGCTGAGCGGTTCGCGGCTCGAACGGCCGCCGGCCGACGGCGTCCCGGCGTCCGAGGTCGTCGAGTTCGTCCTCGGTGACGCGCTCCGGGAAGACGCGCGGGCCGCGGCCGCGGCGTTCACCGCGTACGCCGACGCGACGGCCACGAAGACGGTGTCCTACACCGACTTCGGCGCGAAGCGGGCGAAGGAACTCGGGATGTCCCCCGACGGCTTCGCACAGATGGCGTACCAGCTGGCGCACAAGCGGGCGAAGGGCATCACCGGCGCGACGTACGAGTCGATCGCGACGCGGCAGTACCGCAACGGGCGCACCGAAGCGATGCGTGTGGTGACGCCCGAGGTGCTGTGGTTCGTCCGGGTGATGGACGACCCGGAGGCCGACCGGCAGACCCGCAATGCGGCCTTCCGCGCGGCGGCCGCGAAGCATGTCACGCGGGCGAAGGAATGCCAGGCGGGCGACGCGCCGGAGCAGCACCTGTGGGAGCTGCAGCTGATCCAGAAGCGGCGCGGTGCCGAAGACGCGCCGTCGCTGTACTCGTCGCCGGGCTGGCTGAAGATGCGCGACGACTACCTGAGCACCAGTTCGGCACCGTCGGTGAACATCCGGTACTTCGGGTTCGGCTCCACCAGCCCGCAGTGCATCGGCATCGCGTACGTGCTGCTGCCGGACTCGCTGAATCTGTACCTGTGCACGCCGAAGCACGTCGAGCACGAGATGACGCTGTTCGCGGCGGAACTCACCACCGCCATCCAGGAACTGCAGGAGTTGCTCACCTAGGGCGTACGGTTCACCCGTGCTGGGGAAAGTGGTTTTCGTAGTAGCCGGAGCGGTGCTGGTGGCGGCGGGGTGCAGTACGCCCCCGCCGCCTCCGCCCGTCCCGCCGACCGTGGACACGCCGGTGCCGGGGACCGTCGAACCGGCGGGTTGCCTCGACACCGGCGTCACGGTGAGTTCGGGACCCGTCGAGGCCGCGCTCGGCCACCGGGCGATCGTGGTCACCCTCACCAACTGCGGGGCGGCGCCGCGCACGCTCACCGGCTATCCCGAAGTCCGTTTGCTGGACAAGGAAAAGCAGCCGATGGCCGTCCAGGTCGAACACGGATCGTCCTATATGGCCATCGATCCCGGCGTGGCTCCGCAGACGGTCCAGCCCGGCGGCACCCTGCTGTCGGTCGTCTCGTGGTCGAACACCGTCACCGTGGGTTCGCCGGAAGCCGGCGCGTACGTGACCGTCTCGGCGGCGAAGGGCGAGCCGGAACAGCGGATCGTGGTCGACACCGATCTCGGCACCACGGGCAAGCTCACGCTGACGGCTTGGAACTCCGAGCTCAAGCACTGAGCCTTGTGTGACGAGACCGCACCGCCTGTCACATCGTCTTGGACGTCAGGAAGGCCCGCTCGGAACCCGGAGACACGAACGCGGTCCGCATCTCGCCGTTCATGGGCAGTTCGCAGGAGAGCCACGCCACGCCGGAGGGCACGAGCGCCTTCAAAGACTCCGGAGGCGTGGGGGAACCGGCCTTGCACTTAGCGCCGCTAATCACCTTCGAGACGGCTTCGATCCGCAGCTTCACCAGCGCGGACAACCTGAGGTCGGTCGGACCGGGCGCCTCGATCCGACCCTCGGAGGTGCCCACTCGCTCTTCGACCCAGGACGCCTCGACGATCTCGCCGACTTCCGGGAACGTCTCGGCGACCGGCGCCGGGTCCGTGTGGACAACCGGTTCTTTTGGCGCCGGAGGCGGTGCCGGAGTGCAGGCCGCGGTCAGGACGACCGCGGCCACGAGCCACATCTTCCCCATGGTGCGCATGAGGACATCTTGACTCAGACGGTGAGCTTCAGGATGTCGATTCCGCGAGTGTTGTCGGCGACGTAGACGTAACCCTTGTGCCAGTAGGGCGCCCACGAGGCGGCGTCCGCCGGGCGGAAGTAGGCGATCTGCTTCGGGTCGGTCGGGTCGCTGACGTCGAGGAACCGCGTGCCCTGGGTGTAGAACGACTGCACGAGGACCTTGCCGCGGACGTCGAAGTAGTGCGCGGAGCAATCGCCCGTCGTCGGGTCGCTGCCTTCCTGACCGGCGACGCTCCAGGTGCCGACGGACTTGAGCCGGAACGGATTCTCCGGCGTCGAGCGCCAGCCTTCGCCACCGTACGAGCCCGCCAGCGAGGAGATCGTCAGCACGCCGTCACCGGCACAGCCGTCGAGGAAGATCTCTTCGGTGGCGTACACCAGGTCGCGGCCGTGCCAGCGGTTCGAGTCCGCGCCGTCGCCCGACCGGCGCCCGGCCGGGTGGAAGCTGTTGTGCATGAACTTCGACGGCGCCGCCGTCTCCTCGATCCCGCCGCCGGCATAGGGGACCGGGTCGAACGCGGTCGCGCGGCGGACCTTGCCCTGCACCGGATCGCGGTGCCGGCCGCTGGTCCAGTAGCCCCGGACGCCACCGCGACCGGACACCCACGCCACGCCCTCGTCGTCCACCTGGACGTCGTGCACGTAGTCGGTCTTGCCGTCGTTGCGGGCGAGTTCGATCGGGTTCGGGAAGGTCTTGGGGTTGCGCGGGTCGCGGATGTCGGTCACCCAGATCGGGCGGCCACCCCACTCGGCGGGCTGGTTCGCGGCCTTCGAGGGGCCACCTGTCCACAGGTACCGGCAGTTGTCCACACAGCTGGTCGTGTGCCCCGCGGGCACCTGGGTGTAGCTCAGAATGGCCGGCTTTTCCGGATTCTTCAGATCGATGATGTAGATACCGGACTCGCCGGTCTGCGTGGTGCCGCCGAAGGCACGCGGGTCCCGCGCGAGGAACACGAGCTTGCGCTCGACGTCGACCTCGGTGTCCTCGGTCTCCCACAGGCCGGGCAGGCTGACCTCGCCGATCAGCTTCGGCGCGGCGGGATTCTTCGTGAGGTCGTAGACCTTCAGGCCGAATTCGCCGGAGACCGCCATGACGTCGCGGTGGCCGTACTGCAGGAATCCCATCGCGATGGCGCCCGCCGCGTCGGGCACGTTGCCGACGGCCTTGACGTTCTTCACCGCGCCGGGAGCACCCGCGACCCGGACCTTCTCACTCGCCGGCTTGTCCTCTTCGCCGCAAGCGGCGGCGGGCAGGCCGGTGGCGATCAGGGTCGCGGTGACCGTCGTGATGGCCAAGCATGAACGGAGCAACCAGTTGCCGCGCACGGAAACCTCCCAGGCTGGTCCCCGCACCCTAGGGCCCCCGCTTTGCCCGGCACAACCGCCGATGGTCGGTGTGGACTGCTATAGACATGACCATGCGCTTGTGTCTTCTGGCTCCGCTCGTGGTCGCCGTCCTGGTCACGGCGGGCTGCACCGAATCCGGCGAATCGCCCGCACCGGACGTACTTCGCGTGGGCATGTCCGCGCCGATGTCGACGAACCCCGCGGACGTCCGTGATCAGGCGGGCAGGCTCGCCACGGGCGCGCTGTGGACTCCGCTGGCCGACTACGACCCCGCGACCGGGAAGCCGACCGCCCGCGCGGCCGAGTCGATCAGCAGTACCGACCGGACGACCTGGACGGTCAAGCTGAAGGAGGGCGGCAAGTTCCACGACGGCACGCCGGTCACCGCCCAGTCCTATGTGGACACCTGGAAGGTCGTCTCCCAGGAGAGCTGGGCTGGCTCGCGGGTGCTCAAGGATCTGGTGCGGGCCAAGGAGATCACCGCGCCGGACCCGCTGACGATCCGGCTCGTCCTCGACCGGCCGTCCGGGCAGATCCCGGCACTGCTCTCGTCTCCCGCGCTCGTCCCATTGCCCGCGTCGGCGCTGACGTCGCGCGACTGGATCCGGTTCTTTTCGTCGCCGATCGGCAACGGACCGTTCCGGATGGACGGCGGATGGCAGCCCACGGGTGCCAAGCTGGTCCGGGTCGCGGACGCACCGGGCAAGGCACGCGTGCTCGAACTGAAGATCGGCGACCCGGCGGCCCTGTACGACGACGTCAAATCCGGGAAGCTCGATCTCTCCACCGTCGTCCCGGGCGACAGGCACGAAGCGATGCACACCGATTTCGCGCAGCGGCACGTGATGTGGGCCCTGCCGAGCGTCTCCTACCTCGGTTTCCCTTTGACGGCCGGCTATTTCTCCGACGCCACCATCCGGCACGGCTTCGCGCTCGGCATCGACCGGGCCGCGTTGGAAGCCGGCGTCCTGGCCAAGCAGGTGGACCCGGCGAAGTCATTGCTGCCGCCCGCCGTCGCCCCCGGGGAACGCAGCAGCACCTGCCGTCCCTGCACCTTCGACGCCGAAGCCGGGAAATCCCTGCTGGCCCAGGCGGAGTTCCCGGCGGGCTCCGCCGTCCCTTTCGGACAGTCCCAGGCGAACTGGCTGCGGCCGCTGGCCGAACAGGCGAGCACCGCGGTCGGCGTCCGGCTCGCCGCGGACCCCGGCAAGGGTCCGTTCGCGCTCGACCTGAACCTCTCGACGCCGAGCCCGCAGGAGGTGCTGGCCAAGATCGTCGAGGCCACCGGCTACCAGAGCGACGGGTTCGCCGACCTGCTGAAGTCGGCCGAAGAGACCGAGTCGACCGACAGCGGCGAGGTATACCGCTTGGTGGAGAACCAGTTGCTGCGCGATCTCCCGGTCGCGCCGCTGTGGTCCGGGCACGGGCACGCCGTCTGGGCGGAACGGGCCGGCGACGTGAAGGCGACGTCGTTCGGGAGTGTGGACCTCTCAGCGGTGTCCGTGCGGTAGCCCGAGCGTGCACTCCCCGGCGACCACGTCGATGAAGGCCGCGGTCAGCGGATCGGGTGTACTCCGGCAGTAGGCTGCGAGCGTGCGCCGGATCGCCGGTTCGGGCCGCAGGACGCGGCCGGGGAATCCCTCGGGCAGCACGTTGGCCGGGACCAGCGCCGGGCCGAGACCGGCCGCCGCGAGCACCGGGGCCGCGGCGGTCTGTTCGGTCCGGACCGCCGCACGGGGCTGGAAACCCGCCGCGGCACAGGCCTGATCGACGAGGTCGGCCAGGCCGTTGCCGGGGGCGTAGTGCACCCACGCGCAGCCGGCGAGCGTCGCGAGGTCGACGGTTCCCGTGCCGTCGTCCTCTCGCGGCCCGTCGATCGGCAGGACGACGACGAACTCCTCGGCGCCGAGTTCGCGCACCGGGCCTTCCCAGCCCGGCGGGACCGGGCCGACCGCGACGTCCGCCTCACCCGCCGCCATCGCGTCCCGCAGTTCGTCCGCGTGCCGGAACTCCACCAGGCGGACGTCGACGTCCGGCCGCTCCCGCCGCCACACGCGCAGCGCGGCGGGCAGGACGCCGAGGCCGACCGAGTAGACCGTGGCGATCTGCAGTTCGCCCGCCTCCAGCCCGGACGCCTGCCTGGCCGCGCACCGCGCGCGTTCGGCGTCGGCGAGCGTGGCCCTGGCGTGCGGCAGCATGGCGCGCCCCATCGGCGTGAGCCGCACGCTGCGCGGCAGGCGCTCCAGCAGCGGGCCGCCGACGCCCTTCTCCAACGCGCGCACCTGATGGGACAGCGCGGGCTGCGTCACGTGCAGCATCTCGGCGGCCCGGGTGAAGGAACCGGTGTCGACGACGGTCACCAGGTACTCGAGCTGGCGCAAGCTGGTCATGACTTCAGTTTATAGGTGTGGTGATATCTATGCCTTGGACTTATCGCCAGCGCGGGTCCAAGCTCGGAGACATGAACGAAGAACGCAAGGTCGCCCTGGTCGCCGGGGCCAACGGGGTCATCGGCAAGAACCTGATCGAGCACCTGGAAAGCCGTCCCGGGTGGCGCGTCATCGGCCTTTCGCGGCGTGGCGGCCCGGGGCAGATCGCCGTCGACCTCCTCGACGCGGACGACACCCGCGCGAAGCTGAGCGGCCTGGACGACGTCACTCACGTCTTCTACGCGGCCTATGTCGACAAACCGACTTGGGCGGAGCTGGTCCCGCCGAACCTGGCGATGCTGACCAACCTCGTCGACGCGATCGAGCCCGCCGCCCCCGGCCTGCGCCACGTCAGCCTCATGCAGGGCTACAAGGTCTACGGCGCTCACCTCGGCCCGTTCAAGACCCCGGCCCGCGAATCCGACGCCGGGCATATGCCGCCGGAGTTCAATGTGGACCAGCAGGACTTCCTGGAACGGCGTCAGGCGGGGAAATCCTGGACGTGGTCGGCGATCCGGCCCTCGGTGGTCGGCGGGACGGCGCTGGGCAACCCGATGAACCTCGCGCTGGCCATCGCCGTCTACGCGTCGATCTCGAAGGAACTCGGCCTGCCGCTGCGGTTCCCGGGGAAGCCCGGCGCGTACGACAGCCTCCTGGAGATGACCGACGCCGGGCTGCTGGCGAAGGCCACGACCTGGGCGGCCACCAGCTCGATGAACGAGGCGTACAACATCGCGAACGGCGACCTGTTCCGGTGGAGCGAACTCTGGCCGCAGATCGCGAAGTACTTCGAGCTGGAGGTGGCGCCGCCGCTGCCGATGTCGCTGGACGTCGTCATGGCGGACAAGGAAGAACTGTGGAACACCCTCGCCGCGAAATACGGCCTGGAAGTGCCCTATAGCGCCGTTTCGTCGTCGTGGGGCTTCGCCGACTTCGTGTTCGGCTGGGACTACGACATGTTCGCGGACGGCTCCAAGGCCCGGCGGGCGGGCTTCCACGAATACGCCGAGACTTCGGCGATGCTGTTCCGCCTGTTCGACGAGTTCCGCAAGGCCAAAGTGATCCCTTGACCGCGCAGGCCCCAGCGTTCCGTGAAGGACTCCTTGAGGGACTCTGATTCCCTCAAGGAGTCCTTCACGGACTTTGCCGCGCCACATCGGGGGTGGGCTAACCCCGGCCGACGTAAGGCATCGTGGTCGCCGTGAGGGTCAGGAACTGGACGTTCGCGTCCAGCGGCAGCCCGGCCATGTAGAGCACGGCGTCCGCGACGTGCCGGGCGTCGAAGGTGGGTTCGGCCTTGATACTGCCGTCGGCCTGGGGGATGCCGTCCGCCATGCGCAGCGTCATCTCGGTGGCGGCGTTGCCGATGTCGATCTGTCCACAAGCGACGTTCCAGGCCCGGCCGTCGAGGGAGATCGACTTCGTCAGCCCGGTGACCGCGTGTTTCGTCGCGGTGTAGGCGATGCTCGCCGGCCGCGGGGCGTACGCGGAGATCGAGCCGTTGTTGACGATCCGGCCGCCCTGGGGATCTTGCGTCTTCATCAGCCGCACCGCCTGCTGCGCGCACAGGAACATCCCGGTGAGATTGGTGTCGACAGCACGTTTCCAGTCCGCGAAGGACAGGTCCGCCACGGTGCCGCCGACAGACACTCCCGCGTTGTTCACCAGCAGGTCCAGCCGTCCCCATTCGGCACTGACGGCGTCGAACAGGGCGGCGACGGAATCGGGATCGGAGACGTCGGTGGGGACGGCGAGGGCGTTCGCGTCGCCGGCGGCGGTTTCGGCCAGCGCGTCCGCGCGGCGCCCGGCCAGCGCGACGCGGTACCCGGCGCCGAGCAACGCGCGGGCGATCTCCCGCCCCAGCCCCGATCCTGCCCCGGTGACGACAGCGGTCTTGCCGCTCATGGAACCTCCTCGCAGACCGTGCCGGGCCGAACCGGCTCGGTGATCTTTTTCCGGATACCGGCGTCCATTCAGGCTAGCGCGCCGCCCCCGGCGGAAAACGTTCACCCATCGGCCGTCGCGCCTTCACGAAAACCGGTAACCCCTTCACCACATCCGCGCGATTCCACACACGTGAGCAGGGGGAATACACAGCAGAAGAATCCACGCTTCCAGCTGGTCCAGACCGGCGAAGTGACCATCCGGTGGCGGCTGCTCGGCGGCAACAACGTGTCGCTCGGCTCCGCCCCCGCCGATTATCCGCGAGCCGAGGACTGCCTCACCGCTATCGCCTGGCTCACCGCGCACATTACCGAACTGACCAGCGATTTCAGTCATCTCAGCGGGGGCCGCTGGCGGTGGCGGCTGAGTACCGGCGAGCGGGTCGTCGCGGTCGCCAGCCATGCCTACGGACGGCGTATCGAAGCGCAACGCGGGCTCGACCGGTTCCGCTCGGCCACCACCGAGGCGGCGATCGGCGAGGGGATCGAGACGATAGCCGATTGGCGCCGGAAATACCGCCGGAATTCCGTCGGTGATTCACCGAATCGTTTTCCGTGACAGTCGCTCACGGAAAGTGCGTTCCCCGGAGATTAACCACCAAGACGTCGGGCGGGAACGCGAAGCACCGTAGCCGGACAGTGTTGCGGAGCAAGGATTGGTGCCAGGTCACGGAATCGGAGTGACCACTTGGGGACTAGAGAAAGAGTGCCAACAAGATGCGTACTCGTACTGCTCGGTTTCTCGGCGCGACCGCGGTCGCCGCGTGTGCCTGCCTCACCCTGACCGGAACCGCCTCGGCCGTCGCCCCGGCCAACGGACTGCAGGAGGTCCTGGCCGCCGCCGGCTCGGACACCACCGTCGACATCACCGGCGCGATCCTCGCCGACGCGAACAGCGCGGCCGCCCAGGGCAGCTGGAACACCGACCCCGACGACCACGTCAACGTGCCGCCGCTGCTGTCGGGCACCCAGACCTTCACCGTCCCCGCCGACCCGTTCGGTGACGAGGTCGTCTACAGCGCGAGCAACCCGGCGCCGAACGGCTCGTCCCAGGGCAAGGCCGCGCTCAAGGCCTCGGCCGAGGCGTTCGACGGCAAGACCGACATCGCCCGGTCGTCCTCGGGCCGCGGCTCGTCCGACCCCGCCACCTTCGAGTACTACGCCTTCGCCACCGACGGTGTCACCTGGTCTTCCTCGGCCACCGGTTCGGGTGCGGGCCTGACCCTGACCCTGGCGCAGCTGCGCGGCATCTACGACGGTTCCATCACCAACTGGAACCAGGTCGGTGGCGCCAACGCCGCCATCGTCGTCTACCTGCCGCAGACCGGTTCCGGCACGCTGAGCTTCTTCACCGGCACCGTCCTCGGCTTCGACCCGACCACCAAACCGGTCACCATCAAGCGCTTCCAGGAGCACGACGGCAACTCCATCGCGGCGGGCGACCGGGCCGGCGCGATCGCGCCGTTCTCCATCGCGCAGTGGATCGCTCAGGGCAACGCGGTGACGCCGGACAAGCGCGCCGGTTTCACCGTCAACCCGCTGACCGGCGCCGGCTTCAACGGTTCCCCGGTCGCCGGCTCCGCCGGTGGCTACACCCCCGCGTTCACGACGGCGTTCCTGGGCTCGCGCAGCGTCTACAACGTGCTCGACACCCGGACCCCGAGCTACGACCAGGCCAAGCGCGCAGTCGGCTTCGACGACGGTGACTCGGCTTCGACCGCCAGTCCGCTTTGCGGTGGCCAGCTCGCGGCCACCATCCAGCAGTACGGCTTCCTCACCGTCTCGGGCCCGGGCGGCCTGTCCTGCGTCCGTTCCTGACCCCTCCTACGCGTGAAGGCCCCCTTCCCTCTGCTGAGTCGAGGGAAGGGGGCCTTCACGCGGAACGAGAGCTAGTTCTTCGGAGCGACTCCCAGCGCGGCGAGCGCGGGGCCGGTCATGATCACGCCGGCACCGGTCACCGGGTCGAAGCCCGGGGCACCGAGGTCGATCGCGGTCGACACCAGCGCCGAGCGGATGTCCGCCTGGGTGGCGTTCGGCTTGCCCTGCAGCAGCAGCGCGGCGATGGCGGCGGCGCTGGGCGCCGCGGCGGAGGTCCCGAAGAACGGCTGGAAACCGCCCACCGAGGTGGCCACACCGTCGGCCGCCGTGATGTCCGGCTTGTTCCGCGTGGCACCACCGGTCGAGGACACGTTGCCGGGGGTGATCACCGAGCCGTCCGGGTTGTAGAACTGGTGACGGCGACCGTCCGAAGTGAACCGCTCCCACTTGGTGGCGGCGGTGAACAGGCCCGGGAACGGTCCGGCCGGGTGGGCCGGGTCGCCGGTCTCCAGCGCGCGCCCGAAGGCACCCGCGGCGGGGGTCGCCGCGACACTGAACGCATTGACGGCCGCCGAGTGACCTGCGGTGACACCGTTGGTGCTGAAGGCTTTCAGCGCACCGGAGGTGACGAAACGGCCGCGGATCACGTTGAGCGCGATGAACCGGTCGGCGCCGCTGTACTTGACCACGGCGACCTTGAAGCCCGAGCCGGTCGCCGGGACCTGCGCGATCTCGTACGGGTTCTGGGTCCCGTTCTGCGAGGCCTCACTGGAGGCGACGACCGAACCGGACGCGTTCAGGATGAACAGGTCGTAGTCGCTGGTGGCCTTGCCGGCCGGGTCGGACCAGAACAGCGTGACGTACCGGCCGAGCGAGCCGGGCGAAAGCGCGTTGTACAGCTGGGTGGTGCCGCTCGGGTCGAAGTCGTGCGGCGTACCGGTGATCCCGGAGATCTTGCTGCTGGAGCCGCGGAAGTCGCCCTCGTAGTAGCCGCTGGTGCCGTCGGTGAGGTTGCCCGAGTTGCCCGCGGAGGAGAAGTAGAGCGCGCCCGCGGCGGTCACGTCGTTGACGGCCTGCGCGACCGGGCCGTCCTGGAACGGCGACTCGTCGAAGTAGGAGACGTCGTCGACGATGATCGTGCACTTGCCGGTGGTGCGCAGGGCGCGGATGTTGTCCGCGAAGCTCTGCTCGCTGGTGAACGCGGTCGCGAAACCGAGCGCCGCGCCGGGCGCCATGTCGTGGATGATCTCCAGCATCGCGGTGCCCTCGTCGCCGCTGCCCGCCTGGCCGGCGAGAACGTCGACGGCCGGCAGCTCACCGGCGGTCTGCGACGCCTGGAGCGACTTGATGCCGTCCGAGAGCACGCAGACCTTCTGGCCGGCGCCGGTGACGCCGTACTTCGTGCGGGCCGTGTCATTGCCGTGCGCCTTGTCGCCCTCGGCGACCTGCAGCGCGGCGACCGCGTTGGCTGCGTTGGCCTGCCTGCGCTCCTGGGGCGCGGGCTCGTTCCAGGTCATCGCCTGGGAAGCGGCCTTGACCTCGGCGACGTCCGCGCGGCCGGCGATCGAGTCGACGGCGCCCAGCGGGAGGTCGGCGCGGATCGCGCCGGCGGGCGAGGCGTAGCGGACGGTGCCGCCCGCGGCCTTGACGGCGTCGACGAGAGAACGGCCGGCGCCCTTGATGTCCACCGCGACGGTGCCGGCGTTGTTCACGCCGAGTCCGGTCCGGTACTCGGGCAGCTTGCCCGCCAGGCCCTTGTCCGCGCGGAGGCGCTTCTCGATCACGAGCTGGCTCGACTGCTTGCGCTCAGCCGGCGTGAGGCTGTTCTTGATGCTCTGCAGTGCGGTGATCCCGGCCTGCGTACGCGCGGTTTCCGACGGTTGCGCACCGGAAACCGCGGTCGACAGCAGCAACGCGCCGACCGCGAGCGGAACCGAGTATGTGACGACCCGGTTGAATCTGCTCATCGATTCTCTCCCCTTATGAGCGCGCCCCGACAACGCGCTGACGGCGTGACACCCTGTTACAGGAATCCCTTCGGCGGCCCGAATGAATTACCCCTGACTGGGTGTAATGGGAAGAATCTAAAGAGCTATCGGTGATCGGTCCACCCACCAAAGTCTGGAACAGGTGAAGATCCACATCCTGAGATATGAACGCGGGTCACGTTCGGTGTACAAAGAGGACTTTCCGGATCTACCGCGCCGAAAACTAAGCCCAGGCGGGAAAAAGCCGCCATAACGCCAGCGCCGAGAGTGCCGCCGTCGCCAGCAGAACCGGTCCGGTGATCACATAAGTCGACACCGGCCGCCAGCGGCGGTAAAGGAAGGTCGCGCCGGCCGCGGCGAGCACGAATCCGCCGAAAGCCAGCACGAGACCCGCCCACGCACCGTCGTCCCCGGTCCGGCCGTCCTGCGCGTCGGCCCGGCCGTTCTGCGGGATCGGTTTGAACGGTCTGCCCTCGAGCACGGCCGTGACCACGGTCGCCTCCTCCGAGGCCAGCGGCCACCACGACGCCGAAGTCACCAGGGTGAGCCGGTCGTCGGCGGTCTTGCCGTAGTCCGCCGCCTCGTCGAGGGCGCGGGTGGCCGTCCCGGTCACCCGGTAGACGGACTTGCCCTGCGGCGTCGCGACGACGATCTCGTCTCCCTGGCCCAGGTCGCCGAGCGAGCCGAACGAAGCGCCGTACCCGGAATTGCGGCCGACCACGGCGGCGTTCCCCGGCTGGCCCAGCCCGGCGGTCCCCGGCACATGCCCAGGGCCAGAGGCGGTTTCGCCGCTCGAGACCCCTTCCAGGACGACCTGCTGCAGTTTCAGCGAAGGGATCTCCAGTACCGCGACCGGGCTCCCGAATTCGACCGGTTTGACCGGCGGCGTCGCGCCGAACAGGCTCTGGCTGGCACCGAGCGCCGTCTGGATGTCGCCGCGGATCTCGACGAGGGCCTTCCGCTGGTCACCGGCCTGCAGCAACGGGCCGAGCGCGTAGACGACCAGCGCGAGCGCCACCAGCGTGGTCACCAGCCAGGCGGACACGACCGCCCCGATCCAACCGGGAGCCACGGACGTTCCGGTCTGCGTGCTCACGCGGCGCCGCCCGGCCGTTTACGCCTGCCCGCGGCGAAGAACGCGGTGGCCGACGGCAGGGTGGCCAGAGCGACCAGCGCCAGCAACGGGATCAGCGCGCCGAGCACCCCGGCACCGGCGAACTTCGGGATGTCGACCCCGTCCGCGACCAGCTTCGCGGCCTGCACGCTCGCCGGGGTCGGAGCCGCCGCGGCGGCCGGGGTCCCGGCGGCCGCCGGCGCACCCGCCGAAGAACCCGTTGTCCCGGAAGGACTGTTCAACGACGGGTTGGCGACCGGGGTGCCGGTCCCGGTCCCGCCGGAGCCGGGCGGCGGCGGGTTCTTCGCCTCTTCCTTCTCCTTGCACGCGCCCTCCGGCGTCCCGGTGCCGATCTTGGCCACCCGCTCGGTGGCCACGGCCTTCAAGTCCTTGCTCAACGGGACCATCCCCGGCGAAAGCAGCCCCTGCCCGTTCCCTGCCGCCAGGTCAGCGAACGCCTTCAGCTGCGCCTGTTTCGCCGTCATCGGCTTGCAGGTCGCGTCGACCAGCGGATTGACCGGAACCGTCAGATATTCGGCGAAAGTGAGCGGGTACGCGCCCGCGGCGGTGACCGTGCCGGTCTGCAGCGTGCCGTCGTCACCGGCCTTCATCGACGCGGCCGCCGCGAGCAGGCTCTGCTCGGTCGGCGCCACGGAGGCGCCCTTCCCGTCCGGCAACGCGACCGGCGTCCAGCCGTAGGCCTTCGCCGTGGCGAGATCGGTGAGCACCCAGCTCAGGCAGCCCCCGGTCGCGCACTCGGCGCCGTTGCCGATCACGACGCCGTCCACCGTCTTGCGGACCGAGAGCTGGCCGATCTTCGCGTCGACGTTGTGCAGCCGGAATTCGCCCGGGTCGAGCTGCCCGAGATCGGTGATCACCCCGGGGGACTTGCCGTTGAGCTCGCCGTAGTACTTGTCGTTCGGCATCTCGCGGAAGACCCACGAGGACGCGGCGTTCTTGACCAGGACCTGGCTCAACGCGAGGGGGATCGTGCCCTTCCCGGATTCGCCGGTCACGCCGAAGAAGCCGGTGGCCGGATCGAGCGCGCCGGAGCGGGCGACAGCGCTCTGCCCGTTCACCCCGGTGACGGCCGCCATCGCCGCGTTGCGGCCGACCAGCGCGCTGCCGTCACGGAAGATCCCGGCCCGGCCGCCCTCGTCCGGGCGTTCACCACCCTTGGTCAGCATGCCCGCGACGTCGTCGTAGCCGAAGGAAAACGTACTGGCGACACGGGAATTGAGCTTGGCGCCGTCATCGCTGGTCTCGGTCGGCGCCCAGCCGACGGCGGCGACGACCACCGCGTTGAGGCCCAGCGGCACATACTGCCGCGACCGGACGGTCTGCGCGGCGAGCGCGCCGCCAGTGCCCGTCACCGCGATGTCGGACTCGCCCTTGTCGAACGCGGTCAGCCCGGTGTCCTCGGTCTCGCTCACGATGTTCGCGGGCTGCTCGCTCTGCGTCGGCGCGCACAGCGCCTGGTTCCACGAAACCATGGTGCGGCCGAACCGTTCCGGCACACTGGAGTTGAGCGAACTCTGCCCGATTCCCTTGCACCCCTTCACCCCGAGCCCCGGCGCGAACGGCGTGAACTTCGTCGATTCGTCGATCCAGGTCACGGTCTTCTTGTCGGGGTTCTGCGCGGTGATCTGGACGGCGATGGTGCACGGCGAGGTGTCGTCGCACTGGTAGGAGAACTGACGTTTCCGCGTCTTGGCCCCGGTCACCGGATCGACCGACACCACCGGGTTGTCCGCCCACGGGACCTTGGGGAACTTGTCTTCGGGCTTTTCGGCCTTGTCGAAGGTCGTGTAGAGCGGGTCCCACGCCACCGGCCGCGGTTGCGAACTCCCGCGCGGAATGGCCGTGTCGAACACGATGTTACCGGTGGTGCTGCTGCGTTTACGGGTCATCAGCTGCATTCCGGCGGGCCGCCCGGTGAGCTCGTCGCCGAAACCGCCCGCGCAGTAGGACGTCACCCGGGTGAGCAGCGTGTGCTCGGCGAGCCAGGGCTCCTTGGTGGCCACCTTGATCAGCCCGTCCGGGACGTCCTTGGGGCAGATCACCAGTTTCGCGCTCGCCCCCTTCGGCAGGCCCGACAGCGTGATGCGCAGCGGGTCGCCGTTCTGGACGGCGGACAGGTCGGCGGGCTCGGTCTTGAGCGTGTACGCCGGGTGGTCAGGCGTCGTCTGCGCTTGCGCCGAGGGAACGGCGATCAGCGAAACGGCCAGCACCCCGCAGAACAGCACGATTCCGATTCGTCTTGCTCGGGCGAAGAACACGGGACCCAACGTCCCCGAATCCCCTGTGGAGGGTCAACAGTCCGCGGCACCGTCCGCGTACTGATTCACATACGTCCCGTCGGGCGTTCCCTCCGCGGACACCTTTCCCGGTCGCGGGCACCACATACTCGGCTCACACCGATACGAAAGAAGGCCGTCCGTGACCATCGCGCCACCCCGGCGGGCGATCACCGAAGTCCTCTCGCGGGCCGACCGCGCGTTCCGCCGGGTCACCACCGGGGCCGGGCTGACCATGCTGGCGATCCTCGTGGTCATCGGCTTCTTCCTGGTCTTCCGCTCCGGGCCGGCGTTCGAGAACAGCGGTTTCGGCTTCTTCACCACGATCCGGTTCGATCCGGCCGCGAGCGTCCTCGGCGTGCTCGGCCTGCTCTACGGGACCATCGTGGTCGCGCTGATCGCGGTCCTGATCGCGGTCCCGCTGAGCATCCTGGCCGCGCTGTTCATCACCGAGTACTCCAGCGGTCGGCTGCGCGGGTTCCTGACCGGTCTGGTCGACCTGCTCGCCGCGATCCCGAGCCTGCTGTACGGCCTGTGGGGTTTCGCCTTCCTCGGTCCGCAGATCGTGCCGGTTTCGGTGTGGCTCACCGAGAATCTCGGTTGGCTCCCGCCGTTCGCGGCCAAAGAGAACGCGCTGTACATCCAGTCCATGTTCATCGCCGGCCTGGTGGTCTCTCTGATGGTCCTCCCGATCACGACGTCGGTGATCCGCGAGGTCTTCGCGCAGACGCCGCCCGGTGAGAAGGAAGCGGCGCTGGCACTGGGCAGCACGCGCTGGGGCATGGTCAAAACGGTCATGCTGCCCTTCGGCCGGGGCGGCATCATCGGTGGCTCGATGCTCGGGCTCGGCCGCGCGCTCGGCGAGACGATCGCCGTTTCCCTTCTGCTGCCCCAGGTTCCGGAGATCGCGACGCATGTCGTCCAGTTCGGTGGCGCGACCATCTCCGGGTTCATCGCCAACAACTCCGGCGCGTCCGGGCTCTCGCTGTCCGGGCTGATGGCGGCGGGTCTGGTGCTGTTCCTGTTCACCCTGGCCACGAACTTCTCCGCCTCGGTGATCATCTCCAAGAGCCGCTCCGGCGCGGGGGTCGACGCCTGATGACCACCACACTCACTCCTCCGGTCACGCCCGCTCCGCGCAAGCTCGTCAAGCGGCGGCCGAGCGCGACCACCACCCAGGACCGGCTGGTCGCGCTCGGCTGCGCGGTGTCGGCGACGCTGTTGACCTGGTTCGTCCTGCATCTGCTGGTGGACTCCCCCGGCTGGCTGGCCGACCTGATCGTCGCGTTCCTGCTGTATCTGTCGATGCTGTACCTGGTCACCCGCGACCGGCTCGGCAGGCTCGCCGCGATGGACCGGATCGTGCACACCATCGTCGTCTCCGGTGCACTGGGTTTGCTGATCCCGCTGCTGTTCCTGTTGTCCTACATCGTTTTCAAGGGTGCGCCGTACCTGCGCTGGGGTTTCTTCACCCACGACATGTCGACGGTCGCGCCGACCGATCCGGCCACCGCGACCGGCGGGCTGCACGCGGTCGTCGGGACGCTCCAGCAGACCGCGCTCACCCTGGTGTTCGTCGTCCCGCTCGGAGTACTGACCGCGGTCTTCCTCAACGAGACGCGCTCGCGGTTCCGCCGCCCGGTGCGCATCATGGTCGACGCGATGAGCGGCCTCCCGTCCATTGTGGCCGGTCTGTTCGTCTACGCGGCGCTGATCATCCCGGGCATCCAGGCCGGTGTCGGGCTGTTCAGCTACAACGGCCTGATGGCGACATTGGCGCTGACGATGGTCATGCTGCCGACGGTCACCCGCACGGTCGACGTCGTCCTGCGGCTGGTCCCGGACGGGCTGCGCGAAGCATCGCTGGCACTCGGTGCGAGCCGGGCGCGGACGGTGTGGTCGGTGGTGCTGCCGACCGCGCGGACCGGCGTGACGACCGCGGTGATCCTCGGGATCGCCCGCGTGGCAGGCGAAACCGCGCCACTGTTGTTCACCTCGTTCGGCGCGCTCGGGATGAACGCGAACCCGTTCTCCGATCCGCAGGAGAGCATCCCGCTGTTCGTGTACCGGTTCATCAAGCAGCCGCTGGAGAACGTCCAGCAACGCGGCTACGTCGGCGCGCTCGTGCTGATCCTGCTCATCTTCACCCTGTTCGCGATCGCCCGGGTGGTGGGCCGCGACCGGTCGAAGCGCAAGGCGAAGAAAGTGAAGAAACGGGAGACCCGGTGACCGAAACAGAACTGTCCGTTATGGACACTCCGCTGGTGAAGCTGACCGGCGGGCCACCGCCCGGCGCGGCGGAACTCGCCTCGCGAGAGGTCGCGGCCTGGTTCGGCGACCGGTTGGTGCTGGAGGGCGTCTCGCTGCATATGCCCGCCCGGGAAGTCACGGCGCTGATCGGGCCGTCGGGCTGCGGCAAGTCGACCTTCCTCCGGATCCTCAACCGGATGCACGAACTGGTCCCGTCGGCGTCGCTCTCGGGCGAGGTCCTGCTCGACGGCAAGGACATCTACGCCGACGGGACGCGGCCGCAGCAGGTCCGGCTGCGGATCGGCATGGTGTTCCAGAAACCGAACCCGTTCCCGGCGATGTCCATTCGCGACAACGTGCTGGCCGGGCTGAAACTCGCCGGCGTCAAATGCGGCGACAAGGACGCGCTGGTCGAGCAGAGCCTCGAACGGGCCGGGCTGTGGCGCGAGGTCCGCGACAGGCTGAGTTCCCCCGGCGGCGCGCTGTCCGGCGGGCAGCAGCAGCGGCTCTGCATCGCGCGATCGCTCGCCGTGCAGCCGAACGTGCTGCTGATGGACGAGCCGTGCTCCGCGCTCGACCCGACGTCGACCCGACGGATCGAGCAAACGATCGCCGAGATCGGGCACGAGGTGACGGTCGTCATCGTCACCCACAACATGCAGCAGGCCCAACGGGTTTCGGATCACTGCGCGTTCTTCCTCGCGGCCGAGAACGAACCCGGCCGCGTGATCGAGCACGGCCCGACGGACACGATCTTCAACGCACCGTCGGACGAACGCACCCACGACTACGTGAACGGGCGATTCGGATGAGCCGCCGGGCCGCGGTTCTCACCGGGGTACTCGCCCTGTTCACGTCGCTGCACCTGGCGACCGCGCCGGGTGCGGCCGCGCTGTCCAGGATCACCGGCTCGGGCTCCAGCTACGTCGGCCCGGCCATGAACGACTGGCAGAACGGCGCGACGTCACGCGGGATCCCGGTCAACTACTCGGCGAACAGTTCCCCCGCGGGCGTGAACCAGTACGGCGACCGGACGGTCGACTTCGCGGCCACCGAGGCGGAGGTGTCTTCGCTGATCGCGGCGGGCGCCGGCGGCGTTTCCACGCAGCAGCGCGGTTTCCAGTACGTGCCGGACGTCGCGGGCGCGGTGGCCGTGATGTACAACGTGCAGGACAAGGCGGGAAAGCGGGTCGATTACCTGCACCTGACCCGCGAGGTCATCGGACGGATCTTCAGCCGCGACATCACCCGCTGGAGCGATCCGGCGATCACCGCGACCAACGGCGGCAAGCCGCTGCCGGACCAGCCGATCACCCTGGTCGGCCGGACCGGGCAATCCGGGACGACCGCGCTGTTCTACGACTTCATCGCGCACGCGGCCCCGAACGCCTACCAGGCCTTCGTGTCCCGCAACGTCGGCAACGGTATGGGGAACCTGCCGTCGGGCGTGCGTCCGATCCAGTTGCCGACCCGGGGGCCGGACGCGGACTGGTACCGGCTGCTGGCGGACTCGGATCAGATCGCCACCGCCGTCGGCTCCGGGAACGTGCCGTTTTCCGTCGCCTACGACGAATTCGCCTACGCCGTACGCCACAACGTGCCGACCGCGTGGGTGCAGAACGGCGCGGGCCAGTACACGAAACCGTTCGCGGAGAACATCGCCTCCGCGCTGAAGCACGCGGAACTGCGGCCGGACCTGAGCCAGAAACTGGACCGCGTGTACTCGAACACCGACCCGAAGTCGTACCCGGTCTCGGCGTACTCGTACGTCATGATGCCGTGCACCAGTGGCCGCGACACCTGCCGCGGCGGCTACGGCGACCAGGGCAAGGCCGACACGATCACCGCGTTCCTCGAACACGTCGCCTGCGACGGCCAGATCAACATGGCCCGGATCGGCTATTCGCCGCTGCCGCCGAATCTGTCGCAGGAGATCATGAACGCGAACTCGCGCCTCACCGGGCAGCCCGCGAAACAGCTGAGCGCGGGCAACTGCGGCAACCCGACCTTTCACGGCAGCCTCGGCGAGGGCGCCACCAGCCCGCCCGACCCGCTGGTGACCGCCGGCATCCTCAACCCGGACGGCAAACCCGCCTCGGGTCCGGGCGCCGGGGGTCCGAGCACTTCCGCCGGGCCCAGCACGGGTCCGTCCACCGGCGACAAGATCACGACCGCGACGGCGGGCCCCGACGAGGAGTCCGCGGGCGGCGGTTCGAAGAACTGGCGGGAGGCGTCGCCGGCGGCTTACGACGACGGCGGGCTTTCCGGGTTCGGAGGGTGGGCGGCGCTGGTGTTGTTCGTGGCGATCGTGGCGCCTTTGGTGATACGCGGGGTGATTCGGAAGGTGCGGGGTTCCTAGCCGACTCCTCTGGTCGCGGACCTGTCAGGTGCGGTCGTGGAGAGTGATCTGGTAGCCGTCGGGGTCGGCGAAGGTGAATGTCCGCCCGAAGGGGCCGTCGATCGGCGCGGAGACGATGGTGCGGCCGTCGGCGACGAGAGCATCGTGAATGGCCTGGACGTCCGTGGCGTGGAGCCAGATCGCGGCACCGATGCCGGGCTGGGCGGCGGATGCGAGATCGGTGCCGGGAACGACGTCGCGGAGTGCGAACGCGATCGGCTTCGTCTCGAAGACGACGGCGTGCGGAGGTCCGGCCGGTGAGCGGACGAGGCCGAGGAACTGCTCGTAGAACGCCTGCGAAGCGTCCAGGTCGCGCGCCTGAAGCGAGATGAAGTCGGGGCCGGTGACGGGCATGATGATGCTCCTTTTCTCCGTGTCAGCTTTCTGACACGGAGCAACCTATGTCAGAATACTGACATGAGTCAAGACGGTGTCGGCGTCGACCTGGAGACGTCACTGGGCTACCTGCTGAAAGAGGCCTCGAGCGCCCTGCGCGCGGCCATGGAGGAGGTGCTGCGGCCTCTCGGGATGAGCGTGACGCACTACTCCTGCCTCGAACTGCTGGCTCAACGGCCGGGCTTGTCGAACTCCGAACTCGCCCGGGGCGCGTTCGTGACACGGCAGACGATGAACGTGCTGCTCCAGGCCCTCGAACGAGAGGGCTACGTGACCAGGCCCGCGGAGGCACCCGTCGGAAAGGTTCTCCCCACCCGGCTCACGCCTCGCGGCCGACGGAGCCTGGAGAAGGCGACCGCGGCGGTCCGGTCCGTCGAGGTCAGAATGCTGGCCGGCATGACCGAGACCGAGCAGTCAGGCGCGTTCCGGATCCTGCAGACCATGATCCATTCCCTGCGCGACGGCAAGGACAGCCACTGAACGCGGGTCGGCTCGTTCTGGTCGTGGGCATGCCGAGGAGCCCGTCGCCGGTGTGGCCGGCGGGCTCCTCGGGTCAGACGAGCGTGTTGCGCCTCGGACTTCGTAGCGGATCCAAGTACTGCGGCGGAATGAACTCCGGTAGCCCATCGACGGCCATCCGTACTTCCCAATCACCGTGGTGGATCAGGCGGTGGTGGAAGCTGCAGAGCAGGCACATGTTGCGGAGGTCTGTCATGCCGCCTTCTGCCCAGTGGTGAATATGGTGAGCGTGACAGCGCTTTGGCCTCCGCTGACACCCAGGGAACGAACAGCCCCGATCCCTCGCGTTCAAGGCCCTCCGCTGGCCCGGCGTGACGAAGCGTTTGATCCGCCCCACATCCAGGGGTTCACCGGCGGCGCTCATCACGATCGGGAGCATGAGGCAGTCGCAGGCGGCCATACGAGCCTCGCGGGCCGTCATCTGACCGACGAAGTCCACACTCGCGGTGCCGAGCCCTGATTTCAGTTCTTCGAAACCGACCAGGACGTGCACCATCGTCCGATACCCGCAGGTGCCGGGCTGGTCCGGACTCGCGATCGCCAGGTCAAGCAGATCCACCCAGGCGTCGCCCTGGCGCTCCCACACTGTCCGCAGGTCCGCCTGGTCGAACTCGTCGACCGGGCGGGGTTTCGCGTAGGCCTCGATCGCCGCTGCGGTGCGAGCACCTGCTTCGTCGTCCAACAGGCCGGTGAGCTTCCAGAACCCATCCTTACGCCGGTGCAACCTCAACTCGCGACGAGGCTGGACGGGCTCGGGATCCTTGGGTTCGTTGCCATCCGGGTCCAGCCAGGCCAACAAGCCTGCCTCAGCACGTGCGATCTGTGAAGGCCCTCCGTCGCGGGCGAGATCAGCGAGGATCTTCTCGGCGGCATCCCGGTTCTCGACCGTGACGTGGGCGGGGATCCTCTTCAGCACTCCGATGATCTGGTCGATGTGCTGCTCCCCAACCGCGCCTTCCGCCGCAGCGGCAGCCGTCGCGGGTGCGAGTGGCGGGACCTCGGTGCCGTCGAGTGCGCGGGTCGGGTTCAGCGCCACCGCACGATCCACGAGTTTCTTCGCATCAGCCGGAGCAATCCGCGCCACATCAGCAAGCCACATCTTCGTGTTCGCATACCCGTACAGATCTTTCGTGCCACGAGACTCGATCTCCGCCAGATAGATGCCCAACACAGCGGACGCAGCACGTGCCAGCGTCAGCGCCTCAGTCACTCCGTGGGCAAGCTCCAACTTCCCGGCACGCCACAACTCCTGCGGCAACAGGGGAGGAACGGAGGTCTCGGACACCCCTCCACAATACCGCACATTTGTCGAACAGGTGTTCGTAATTATCTGCAACAATGAACCGTCGCTAATAACACTGAAGAGTGATCGGAGAAAGTGCACCGGTCACTCGATAATAGAGTTGGTAGTTCTGCTGGCGGTTTCGCGTGACTGCAGGGACGACACGCGTGTCCAGACGGACGACACGGGCGTGTCGTCCGTCCAGTCACGCGAAACCGCCGACGGGCAACAAGCAGGGCCCCGGCTCAAGGGAACGTCAGCACGACCTTCCCCTGCCCATGCCCCGTCTCGATCTCCCGGTGCGCCTCCGCTGCCTCACTGAACGGGTACGTCCGCCGCACCAGGAACCGCAACTCCCCCTTGGCGTACAACGACGCCAGCATCCCCAGCCGCTCGGCCGACCGCGTCCCGGTGACCAGCCGCGCCCCCGCTTCGGGCGCGCGGCCGTGCTCGACGAGGGTGAGCACGCGGTCCGGATCCCCGACCAGTTCCAGCGAGAGGTCGAAGGCGACCCCGCCGGCTCCGTCGAGCGCGGCGTCGACACCGGATGACGCCAGGGCGCGCACACGATCGCCGAGGCCGTCGCCGTAGACGACCGGTTCTGCGCCGAGCGAGCGGACGTAGTCCTGGTTCGCCTCGCTCGCCGTGCCGATGACCTTCGCGCCGCGCAGCACCGCGAGCTGGACGGCGGCGGTGCCCACGGACCCGGCCGCACCGTGGACCAGCAGCGTCTCGCCCCGCGCGATCCGCAGGGCGTCGAGCGCGAGGTACGCCGTCTGCGTCCCGGCCGTGAATCCGCCGGCGACCTCCCACGGCATCTCCGGCGGCTTCGGCGTGACGTTCTCCGCGGGCACCACGATGTACTCGGCGTAGGCCTGCACGGCGGTGAACCCGAGCACCTCGGCCCCCGCGACGAGGCCGGTAACCCCGGAACCGACCTCGTCGACGACCCCGGCGAACTCGTTCCCCGGGACACGCGGCCAACGCAGCTCGAGCCCCGCGGGTTCCCAGCCCGCCCGGACGGCCGCGTCGTACGGCTGCACTCCCGCCGCCTTCACTCGCACCCGGACCTCCCCGGCACCGGCGTGCGGCTCCTCCAGTTCCAGCACACGGAGTACTTCCGGGCCACCGGCTTCCGTGAACGCGGCCGCTTTCATGTTGTTCCTCCAGTTCGTCCCCAGCTGATGGAACCCAGCCTGTTATCTCCACTTAACTGGAGGTCAAGAGTTGTCGGTGTGACGTTCTAAGCTGCCTGGGTGACGAGCTACCGCATCTCCAGGGCAAACGCCTCCGACGCCGGCCGGTTGACCACGCTGATGCACGAGTCGAGCGCGTATCAAGGGGAGTACGCGTCGATTCTCGAGGGCTTCCGGGTCACCGAGGACTACCTCGCCACCCACCCCGCCTTCATCGCGCAGGCACAGCGGGACGTGGTCGGTTTCTACAGCCTCATCGAGTACCCGGCCGAGCTGGACCTGCTGTTCGTCGCCGATTCCGCACAGGGCACCGGTATCGGGGCCTGGCTGGTCGAGCACATGCTCGGGCAGGCCACCGAACTGGGCATGACCGAGATCAAGGTCGTCTCCCACCCACCGGCCACCGGTTTCTACGAGCGGATGGGCGCGCGCCAGGTCCGCGTCGTGCCGCCCAGCCCGCCGAAGATCACCTGGGAGCGCCCGGAACTGGTCTTCGACGTCAACCGCTGACGGCGCGGCTGAACCGGCCGATCAGTTTGCGCAGGTGCTCGGCGAACTCCGGGGAATCGACGACGTCGAAATCGGTGTCGAGCAGGCCCAGGTAGAGCGCCAGGTACTCCAGCGTGTCCGCACCCGCCTTGAGCAGGCAGGTGTGTTCGTCGACGGCTTCGACCACGACGGCGGGCGGCACCTTCGCCGCGGCTTCGGCCGCCGGGGCGTGCAGCCGGATCGTCGCGTGGTGCCGCCACAAGGCAGCGCCGACCCCGCGCTGCAGGTAGGCGACCACTCCCCCTTCCGGTGGTTCCCGCGGCTCGAACCGTCGCCCGTTGGGCGTACGCGGCCGCACCCGGTCCGCCCGGAAGGTCCGCCAGTCCTGCCTGTCGACGTCCCAGCCGACGAGGTACCACCGTCGGCTCATGTGCACGACCCGATGCGGCTCGACCTGCCGCCGCGTCGGAGATCCGTTGTGTCCCACGTAGTCGAAGCGCAGGGTCTCGCGGTCGCG
Source organism: Amycolatopsis sp. lyj-112 (assembly GCF_046549055.1). Lineage (NCBI taxonomy): Bacteria > Bacillati > Actinomycetota > Actinomycetes > Pseudonocardiales > Pseudonocardiaceae > Amycolatopsis > Amycolatopsis sp. lyj-112. The sequence goes on from NZ_JAJPWS010000008.1 coordinate 32,910, forward strand.
GCAGGCGTTGGCGATGACCGTGAGCACCTCGGCGTCGACCGTGGGGCCACCGCCCTGCACCGCGAGCGTCGCGGAGTTCAGCGCCTCCACCCGGTGCCGCAGCCGCGAGGGCAGCACCTGTTCCAGTTTCGCCAGCGCCCGGACCGACGTCTCCTCGATCCCCGCGATGGTCCCGCCCGCGGCCGTGCGCAGGCCCATCGCCACCGCGACGGCCTCTTCGTCGTCGAGCAGCAGCGGCGGCATGGCCGCACCGGCGCCGAGGGAGTAGCCGCCCGAGACGCCGGGAGTCGCGTCGACCGGGTAGCCCAATCCCCGCAGCCGCTCGACGTCGTTGCGGATGGTCCTGGTCGTGACGACCAGCCGGTTCGCCAGCTCAGGTCCGGTCCAGACGCGCCTGGCCTGCAGCAACGACAGGAGTCGCAGCAGTCTCGCCGAAGTGTCCGCCATGAATTCCACCTTGCCCGCAATCGCGGAACGATTCTTTCCGCAATGGTTCCTAACGTAGCCCTCATGACTGAAATCAAGCCGTTCCGCATCGACATCGACCAGGCCGACCTGGACGACCTCACCGAGCGCCTGGGCCGCACCCGCTGGCCGCGCGAGGTCACCACCGACTGGAGCCGCGGCGTCCCGGTCGCCTACCTCAAGGAACTCGCCGAGTACTGGGCCGACGGCTTCGACTGGCGGGCGCAGGAGGCGGAGCTCAACGAGTTCCCGCAGTTCACCACCGAAATCGACGGCCAGACCATCCACTTCCTGCACGTCCGCTCCGCCGAGCCGGACGCCCTGCCGCTGATCCTCACGCACGGCTGGCCGAGTTCGCCGTTCGAATTCCGGAAGATCATCGGCGCGCTGACCGACGAGTTCCACCTCGTCATCCCCACGCTTCCGGGCTACGGTTTCTCGACGCCGCAGGGTCCCGGCTGGGGCAACCTGTTCCGCGTCGCGCAGGCGTGGACGACGCTGATGGATCGCCTCGGTTACGAGCGTTTCGGCGTCCACGGCACCGATGCCGGCGCCGGGGTCGCGGGCATCCTGTCGATGATCGCCCCGCACCGCACGGCCGGTGTCCATCTCACCGGCACCAGCGCGGCCATGCCGTTCGGCCCCGCGGTCGAACTCGACGGCCTGCCGGAGAAGGACCGCGAACGCGGCGAGCGCTTCAACCGGTTCCAGGCCGACGGCCTCGGCTATCTGCACCTGCAGTCGACCCGGCCGCAGACGCTGGCGTACTCGTTGAACGACTCCCCCACCGGCCAGCTCGCGTGGATCGTGGAGAAGTTCGCCGAATGGACCGACCCCGCCCAGGAACTGCCGGACGACGCCGTCGACCGTGACCATCTGCTGGCCGCCGTCAGCCTGTTCTGGTTCACCGGCGCGGGCGCTTCGTCAGCACATGCGACGTACGAAGGGATGGAGGTCTACCGGCAGATGTCCCAGGGCGGCTGGGATGCCGATGGCGAGGCGCCTGCCGGGCCGCCGCGAGGGATCGCCGTCTTCGCCGGGGACACCACGATCCAGAGCCTCCAGGACGGCCCGCTGGAGCACTGGTCCGAATACGACACCGGCGGCCATTTCCCGGCGATGGAGGTTCCGGATCTGCTCGCCGAAGACCTCCGTGCGTTCTTTCGCAAGCACCGCTGACCTGTATTCGGGCCACGGTGGCGGCCGTCATGCGATACCCGAACCCTTCGGACGTCACGGCGGTGATCACCGCGGCGGGAACGGTGATCGGCACGGTGGTGGGCGCCTTCTTCGGCGTGAACGCGGCATCGGCGGGCCGCGTCAAGGCGGAGGAGAGCCGGGACCAGGCGACGGCCGCTCTCGAAGGCGTTCGCTGATGCTCCTTTGTGGACTAGTCAGCCGAGCGCGTCGAGCAAAGCGAGGTCCGGGGGGACGAGCGTGGTCGAGAGCACCAGTTCCCGCAACAGGTTGTCGTTCAACGCGTTCCCCACCGGTTCGCCGACCTCTTCGCGTCGCAGGCCGTAAACCCCGCCCGAGGAAAGCCGTGTCCGCACGTCGATGACGAGGTGCTCGACGCGGCGGCTGGTCCAGGTCTCGTCAGGGCGGAGTTCGGCGAGCACCTCGGCCGTCTGCTGGCGGGACAGCGGCTGCGGGTTGAGGTCGTGCAGCAGGTACCGCTGCCCGAACACGACCAGGACCATCCGTTCCTCCGCGCTCAGGCGCCAGCGGCGAGGCGGCACGGTGACGTCACCGTGCCGGGTGGCGGGCTGCCCGCCGTCGGGCCCGGCGACGTACAACTCGAGCAGGTGCTCCCGTCTGCCCGAGCCGCGGACGAACAGCGGTGTGTAGCCGTCGGAGAGCGGCATCGGCTCCTCACCGACGGAGAGCCAGCGCGAGTTCGGAAGGCGGATGGGCAGCTGGCCGGTGTTGGCGACCCACCACTGCCCGCCGGTGAAGTTCAGCAGCCCGTGTTTGCGGCTGACCTGCAGATCGTTCTCGCCCACGCAGACGTCGACCTGGGGCCTGTTGCGCCCGAAGGAGATCTCGCTGCCCTCGCCGGGTTCGACGGACACGCCGCCCGCGAGCGTGAGGGCGAACACCGCGCCGGGAGCGGACTTGGGCACACCGAGCGCCAGGCTTTCGTGCGCCGTGGTGAGCCGCTTCATCGTGCCTCCTCGTTCGCCTGCCCCTGCCGTTCGCAGTATGCGCGACGCTGCCGGGGACCCGTCCCCGGCTTAGGCTGGCGGTTTCGATGGTCACGGGAGGGCGATCATGGCGCAACCACGGACCCGCATTTCGGCCACCGTGCTCGGCAGCCCCGAACCGCGCGCGCTCGCGGCGTTTTACGCACGCTTGCTCAGCTGGCCGGTCACCTACGATGAACCCGGTTGGGTGATGCTGAGGCCGCCGGGTGGCGGAACGGGCCTGTCGTTCCAGCACGAGCCCGCCCACGTGCCGCCCGTGTGGCCACCGGAAGCTGGTGCGCAGCAGATGATGCTGCATCTCGACATCGCCGTCGACGACCTGGACACGGCCGTCGACTGGGCCGTCGAAGGCGGTGCGACGCTCGCCGGCCACCAGCCACAGGAAGACGTCCGCGTACTGCTGGATCCGGACGGTCACCCGTTCTGCCTGTTCCCCGCCGACTTCTGAACCGGCGGCCGCCGCGCGAAAATCCGTACCCTGGGATCATGATTGACTTCTCCAAGGACACCGTCTTCAAACTGACGCCGTGCAAACCGAAGGACATCGCGCCGACGGTGCAGCCGATCATCATTCCCGGGGAACAGATCGTCTCGTCGTTCAAAGCGGTGCGCGACTTCGTGGTGTTCACGAACAAGCGGCTCATCGCGGTGAACGTGCAGGGCATGACGGGGAAGAAGAAGGACTTCACTTCGCTGCCGTACAACAAGATCCAGGCGTTCTCCATCGAGACCGCGGGAACCTTCGACCTGGATGCCGAACTGGACCTGTGGTTCAGCGGACTGGGGAACGTGCGGCTGGAGTTCCGGGGTTCGGACATCCGGGCGATCGGACAGTTGATCGCGACCCACACCCTCTAGTCGTGAGTGGTCGGTGCCGTGAGTCGTGAGTGTTTCGGGGCTGGTGGACCGTACGTGTCCCGGCCCCGCAATCGCGGCCGCCTGCTGAGGGTGTGTGGAAATAGGGACATCCAACGTCCCTATTTCCACACAGGTCCTTACCTCGGATCCGGGACAGGGGTACGGCGGGCTCGACCGCGGGCCGGGTAGTCGAGCTTGTGACTGTGTGGATTTTGGGACATCTGACGTCCCAAAATCCACACAGTCCCGCGACATCGGCCCGGTCGGTCAAGTAGGTCGACAAATCGGGGTCCGCTCTCACCCGAATGCCTAATCACGACTCCTTACATGTTGATCATGTGTCCTGCCAGTCCGTGCACAGCTTCCTTCACGGCCTCACCCAGCGTCGGGTGCGCGTGCACGTTGCGCGAGATCTCGTGCACCGTCAGGTCCCACTGCTGCGCCAAGGTCAGCTCAGGCAGCAGTTCGGTCACCTCCGGCCCGATCAGGTGCGCACCGAGAAGCTCGCCATGCGAAGCGTCGCTCAGGATCTTCACGAAGCCCACGGCCTCCCCAAGACCGTGCGCCTTTCCGTTGGCGCTGAAGGGGAACTTCGCCACCTGGACGTCGAAGCCCTTCTCCCTGGCCTGTTCTTCGGTCCAGCCGAAGCTGGCGATCTGCGGCTGGCAGTAGGTCGCGCGCGGGATCATCACGAAGTCGAGTTCCATGGTCTCGGCGCCCGCGATGGTCTCGGCGGCGACGACGCCCATGGATTCCGACGCGTGCGCGAGCATCAGTTTCGCGGTGACGTCGCCGATCGCGAAGATGTGCGGGACGTTGGTGCGGCCGCGGGAGTCGATGGCGATCGCGCCGCGTTCGGTCAGTTCGACGCCGGTCTTGTCCAGGCCGTAGCCCTCGACCCGCGGCTGGAAACCGATGGCCTGCAACACCTTGTCCGCTTCCAGAACGCGTTGCTCGCCGTTCTTCGACACGGTCACGAGCACCTTGTCGCCGGTGTCGTCGATGGCCTCGACCTTGGTGGAGGTCAGCACCTCGATGCCGAGTTTCCGGTACCGGCGCGCGAGTTCGGCGGAGACCTCGGCGTCCTCGAGAGGGACCATCCGGTCGAGGTATTCGACGATGGTCACCTTCACGCCGTAGTTGTGCAGCACGTAGGCGAATTCGACACCGATCGCGCCCGCGCCGGCGATGACGATGCTCTCCGGCAGTTCGCTTTCCATGATCTGCCGTTCGTAGGTGACCACGCGGTCGCTGCGCGTGGTGCCCGGCAGCAGGCGCGCGGTCGCGCCGGTGGCGATCACGCAGTGGTCGAAGGTGACCCGCTCGCCGTTGACCTCGAGGGTGTTGGCGTCGAGGAAGGTGCCGTGCCCGTCGTACTCGGTGATCTTGTTCTTCTTCATCAGGAAGTGCACGCCCTTGACGCGCCCCTCCGCGACCTTGCGGCTGCGCTCGTAGGCGGCCGTGTAATCGAAGGTGACCGTGCCCTCGACCTGGATGCCGAAGGATTTCGCTTCCTTGGTCACGATATGCGCGAGTTCGGCGTTGCGCAGCAGTGCCTTCGACGGGATGCAGCCGACGTTGAGGCACACCCCGCCCCAGTATTTCTCCTCCACGACCGCCGCCGTCAGCCCCAGTTGTGACGCCCGGATCGCCGCCACGTATCCGCCGACTCCGGCGCCCACGACCACGACGTCATAGTGTGCACTCATACTTCGAAACCTACCCCTCACCGGGACGGTCCGAAGGGTGAGACTGACGACTCAGGCGGGCGGGTGCTCGCCCCGGATCTCGACCAGCAGATCGGTCACCGCGGCCATGATCCGCTTCGTCGCCTCTTCCAGCACCTCGCGCGACGGCGAGGGCGATTCGAGGTCCGAAAGGTCCACCGGCGGGCCCGCGACCAGGGTCACCGTCTTGCGCGGGAAACCGCGGGGCAGCATGCCGCCTGCGGGCAGCAGGTGGTGTGTGCCCCAGTTCGCCAGCGGGATCACCGGCGCGCCGGTCTCCAGCGCGATGCGCGCGATGCCGGTCTTGCCGCGCATGGGCCACCCGTCCGGGTGGTCGGTGAAGGTGGCCTCGGGGAAGATCGTGACGCACTCGCCTTCACGCACGGCGCTGACGGCGTCGCGGTACGCGTCCGACGCGGTGGCCGCGCCGCGATAGACCGGGATGTGCTTGCCCGAGCGCATCACCGAACCGATGACAGGCGCGTCCCACAGGCTCGCCTTCGCCAGATAACGCGGCACTCGACCGTGCGCGAGGCAGAACGCCGTCACCGTCGTCGGGTCGGCGAACGAGAGGTGGTTCGACGCCACCAGGACCCCGCCGGACTTCGGCAGGTACTCGCCGCCGCGCACCCGGAACCGGGTGAACAACGCCAGGAACGGCCAGACGACCTCGATCGCGAGGCTGTACCAGAACCCCCGGCCGGCGCGGGCGAAGCGCCGGCCGAAGGCGATCATCTGGCGGAACGTCAACAGAGTGCCGTCACCGGAGACGGGGCTCAAGGCGGTCCAGCGTTCACGGGGTCTCAGCACCATGAGGGTAATTCGTAGCCGAAGCCGCTCCGGTTCGGCTGAAACCACGCGTGAACGCGGCGCGGATCACACGCGTTCGAGTACCACCACGGGGATCTCGCGGTCGGTCTTCTTCGCGTACTCGTTGTAGTCCGGCCAGACCGCGGCCAGCTTCTCCCACAGCTTCGCGCGCTCCTCGCCGTCGACCGTGCGGGCGCGGGCGGTGAACTTGTCCGCCTTGACCTGGGCCTTGACCTCGGGGTTCGCGATCAGGTTCTTGTACCAGCCCGGGTCTTCCGGTGCGCCGCCCTTGGAGGCCACGATCACCGGGTTGTTCGCGTCGTCGAACTGGTAGATGAGGGCGAACTTCCGGTCCTCGCCGGACTTGCGGCCCTTGGTGGTGAGGACGAGACAGGGCGCGCCCTTCTCCCAGTCGTGCCCCACCTCGCCATCGGTCTCTTCGTAGCGACGGACGTGCTCGTCACCGAAAAGCATGTCTGCGGTCCTCTCCTCGTCCTGGCTGCCAGCGATGCCCTGCCAGTCTGACGCGAATCGATCGGTGGCGCTGATCAACTCGTGCAGCGTGCCGGGCTCGTCGAACGCGTGACCCGAGTCGCCGACCATCACCAGTTCCGCGCCGGGCAGCATCTGGCTGAGCTCCCACGCGGTGATGGCCGGGGTGACCACGTCATAGCGTCCTTGGACCAGAACGCACGGGATTCCCTGGAGCTTCCCGGCGTCGCGAAGCAGCTGATCCTCGGCCAGCCAGCCGCCGTGCCGGAAGTAGTGGTTCTCGATCCTGGCGATCGCGAGAGCGAACTCGGGATCGCTGAAAGCGTCGATCACTTCGTCCTGCGGGAGCAGTTTGACCGTTTCCCCCTCCCAGCGGCTCCACGCGATCGCGGCCGGGCCGTGTACCGCGGGATCCGGGTGGTGCAGCAGTTCGTGATAGACCTCGATCAGGTTCTCCTGGCGACGCGAATACGGCACCGGGTCCAGGAATCGCGACCACGCTTCGGGGAAGAGGAAACCCGCTCCTCCGCCGAAGAGCCATTGCAGTTCCTTCACCCGCAGGGTGGCGACACCGCGCAGGACGAGTTCCGTGGTGCGTTCCGGATGCGTTTCCGCGTAGGTCAGCCCGAGCACGCTCCCCCAGGAGCCGCCGAAGACCATCCAGCGTTCGATCCCGAGGTGCTCGCGCAACCGCTCGATATCGGCGACGAGGTGCCAGGTCGTGTTGACCGAGAGATCGACGTCCGGCGTGGCACAGTTCGGGATGCTGCGCCCGCAGCCGCGCTGGTCGAAAAGGACGATCCGGTAGCGCGCGGGATCGAACAGCCTGCGATGTCTGGGACTCGAACCACCACCTGGGCCACCGTGCAGGAAGATCACCGGTTTGCCCTCGGGATCGCCGCTTTCCTCCCAATAGATCTCATTGCCGTCACCGACGGGCAACATCCCTTGGACGTAAGGTTCGATTTCCGGGTAAAGGTCGAACATGTCCGCCACTATGCCCGAAACGCCAGCTTGGAGGATCGATGAAGGCCCGGCCCCACGTGACGCTGGAAGATGTGGCGCGCACCGCGGACGTGTCGCTCGCGACAGCGTCCCGAGTACTCAACGGCACCGCCACCGTTCGCGGAGATCTCCGCGAACGGGTGATCGCCGCGGCAGCCGAACTCTCCTATACCCCGAATGCTCACGCTCAGGCTTTGGCCGGTGGCTCTCAGCCCACCGTCGGAGTGATCTGCCATGACGTCGGCGACCCGTATTTCGCCGCGATCGCGGGCGGTGTCATGCGGGTGGCGAGCGAGAACGATCTTCTGGTGATGCTCGCGAGCACCTTCCGCGACCCCGCCAAAGAGGTCGCCTATGTCTCGACACTGCGCGCCCAGCGAGCGTCGGCCATCCTCCTGATCGGCTCGGCCTTCGAGGACAAGGGGTGGGAGCGGGCCATGGCGGCGGAGCTGGAGCCGTACCGGCGCGGCGGCGGGCATGTCGCCGCGGTCAGCAGGCACCGCGGGCTCAAAGTGGACACCGTCCAGCCGGACAACCGCGGTGGCGGCGCCGCGCTGGCGAAGGAACTGTTGGCGCTCGGCCACCGGCGGTTCGCCGTGCTCGCCGGGCCGCGGAGCCTGACCACGGTCGTCGACCGGCTCGACGGGTTCGCCGCGGAACTGCGGGAAAACGGCGTCGACCTCGCCGAAAACGACATCGCCGAGGCGGCGTTCACCCGCGACGGCGGGTACGAGGCGATGAACGCCATCCTCGCCCGGCCCCGGAAGAAACGGCCGACGTGCGTGTTCGCGGTGACCGACGTGATGGCGATCGGCGCGATGTCGGCACTGCGTGACGCAGGGGTCTCAGTACCCGGCGAGATGTCGATCGCGGGCTTCGACGACATCCCCGTAGTGCGCGATCTCACGCCCGCGCTGAGCACGGTCGCCCTGCCGCTGGAACAGCTGGGCGAACGGGCCATGGACCTGGCACTCAAGGCCTCGCCCGGCACCCGGCCGCGTGTGGTGCGCATGTCCGGCGAGGTCGTCCTGCGCTCCAGCACCGCCGCGCCCGCTCGCTGAAACCCTTGTGTACCGCGCGTCCGGTGACTTAACGTGGGTCGAGAAAGCGCTTTCTCGCACCTCGCGCCCCGGAGACCCGATGACCTTGATCGCCCTGCCCACCGCCGACGGCGGACTGGAGGAGTGGACGCCGCAAGGGGTGGAAACCCCTGCGAAACCGGCATCACCACCGTCCTCCCGGATCGTCTACGCGGCCGCCCACGTGGTCGCCGACCCGCTCGCCGCCGCCGATCCCGAAGAAGGCGCCGTGCTGGACTGGGAGACGACGCTGGCCTTCCGCGAGCACCTGTGGTCCTGCGGTCTCGGCGTGGCCGAGGCGATGGACACCGCGCAGCGCGGGATGGGCCTGGACTGGGCGACCACGAAGGACCTCATCCGGCGCACCGGCGCGCTCGCGGCCGGGCGGCCGTGGGTGGCGGGTGTCGGCACCGACCAGCTTCCCGGCGGGGACGTGACCGCCGAGTCCATTGTGGACGCCTGGCGGGAGCAGCTGGACCTGGTCGGTGAAGCGGGGGCGATCCCGGTCGTGATGGCCAGCCGGGCGTTGGCCGCTTCCGCGTCCGGCCCGGAGGATTACCACGCGGCGTACGGGAAACTGCTCTCCGGCGCGGACCGTCCGGTCCTGCTGCACTGGCTGGGTGAGCAGTTCGACTCGGCACTGGCCGGCTACTGGGGCCACGCCGACGTCCGCGAGGCGGCCCGGGAACTGGGCAGGCTCTGCGCCGACCACGCCGGCACGATCGCGGGCGTGAAGGTCTCGGTACTCGACGCGTCGATCGAGACCGAGTTCCGCCGCGCGCTGCCGGACGGCGTCGCGTGCTACACCGGTGACGACTTCAACTACCCCGAACTGATCGCCGGGGACGAAAAGGGCCACAGCGAAGCACTTCTGGGCATCTTCGACCCGATCGCGCCGGTCGCCGGCGCCGCGCTCGCCCGGCTCGACGAGGGCGACACGGCGGGCTTCCGGGGACTGCTGGACCCGACGGTCGCGCTGTCGCGGGCGATCTTCCGTGCGCCGACCAGGAACTACAAGACCGGCGTCGTCTTCCTCGCCTACCTGAACGGGCACCAGGACCATTTCCGGATGGTCGCCGGCCGCGAATCGGCGCGGTCGATCACACATCTGGCCGAACTCCTGCGCTTGGCCGACCTCGCCGGTGTGCTCACCGATCCCGATCTGGCCGTCGCGCGGATGCGGCCGCTGCTAGCCGCGGCGGGGGTGTCCTGATGGACCGGTTGAGCCTGAACCAGATCACCACCAAGGCCTGGTCGCTGCCCGAAGCGGTGGCGGGCTGCGCCGAGGCCGGCGTCCGCTGGATCGGCCTGTGGCGGGACAAGGTCGCCGAGACCGGTGTCGAGGAGACGGCCCGGCTGCTCAAGGAGTACGACATCGGTGTGTCCTCCTTGTGCCGTGGTGGTTTCTTCACCGGGGTGACCCCGGAAGGGTCCCCTGTGGACGGTGTGGCGCAGACCCGCGAGGCGATCGACGAGGCCGCCGCGCTGGGTGCGGACGTGCTCGTCCTGGTCGTCGGCGGGGTGAACGGCGACCTGGCGACGTCCAGGCAGCGGGTGGCCGACGCGGTCGGCGAACTGGCGCCCTACGCCGGTGAGCGCGGGGTGCGGCTGGGACTGGAACCGCTGCACCCCATGCAGTGCGCCGAACGGTCGGTAATGTCCACAGTGGACCAGGCATTGGCGATCGCGCTGGAACACCCGGCGTATCAGGTCGGGGTGATCGTCGACGAGTTCCACGTGTGGTGGGACCCGCGGATCGAGGAGTCGATCGCCGCGTCGGCAGGCCGGATCGCCGGATTCCATGTCTGCGACCAGAAAGTGCCGCTGACGGACACCCTGCTCGGCCGCGCGCTGCCCGGCGACGGGCCGATCGACCACCGGCATCTGAAGGCGTGCGTGGAAGCCGCCGGGTACACCGGGCCGATCGAGGTCGAAGTGTTCGACGCCGACCTGTGGCGCCGCCCCGGTGGCGAAGTGCTGGCGGAGACCATCGAGGCGTACCGCGACCACGTCGCCTGACCCCTGACGAAAGTAAGGGCCACCGCTGCCGTTGGTGCGCTGTGAGTGAGGCCGTTGCTTCCTACCGTTCACGGTATGAATCAACGGCCTCTCTGATGGCTGGGCACGGCGCTGCTCCTGCTCGCCGTCCACACCGACTGGAACGTCCCCCTGGCCGCCTGGGTCTTCCCGGTCTTCCTACTCCGCTATGCGCGCCAGGCACCCGCCCGGCGCGCCGTCCTGATGGTCGGGCTCTCCCTCCTGATCGGGCAACTGTTCTGGCTGGGTGTCACCAGCCTGCTGTTCGTGCTTTCCGCGCTGTTCGCCTTCACCCTGCTCACGCTCCTGCAGACGGCGGCGTTCGCGGCCGACCGCCTGCTCGCCGAACGCGCCGGACCGCTCAGGACCCTGGTGTTCCCGACGACGCTCGTGGCAGGCGAATACCTGTTCACGCTCATCACCGGATTCGGGGATTTCGGCGCGCTCGGCAGCACCCAGTCCGGGACGCTGCCGCTGCTCCAGGTCGCGTCCGTGACCGGCGTGTACGGCATCACCTTCGTCCTCGCCTGGTTCGCCTCGGTGGTGAACACCGTTTGGGCGGAAGGATTCGCCTGGCCGCGCGTCCGGCGCACGGTGCTCGTCCACGCCTGCGTGCTCGGCCTGGTGTTCGCCGCCGGTGGTGCCCGGTTGCTGTTCGACGCGCCCGAAACCCGCACGGTCCGGGTCGCGGGGATCAGCCCCTCGGCGGACGCCGACCGGGCGAGTTCCGAGGCGCTGGAACGGATCGGCGTCAAGTACTGGCGCGCGCAGGAGGTGAGCGGCGCGGATCCGGGGGCCGTCGGCGCCGCGTTCGCCCCGATCACCGAGGACCTGGTGACGAGGACACGCCAGCAGGCGTCGGCGGGCGCGAAGATCGTGGTCTGGCCGGAAACCCACGCGCGCGTCCTGGAACGCGACCAGGCCTCGCTGCTGGCCCGGGTGGGCGCCGAGGCGAAGCAGGCCGGGATCCACGTCGAACTCGCCTACGCGCTCTACACCGCCCAAGCGCCGTACATCCGGAACGTGGCGGTGCTCGTCGACCCGTCCGGTGCGGTGCGGTGGACCTACGACAAAACGCATCCGACGCCGATGGAGCCGATGACCCCCGGCCCCGGCACGGTGCCGGTCACGGATTCGCCGTACGGACGAATCGCGTCAGTCATCTGCTACGACGCGGATTACCCCGGCCTGATGCGGCAGGCCGCCGACCAGGACGTCGCGCTGATGCTCGTCCCGGCGAACGATTGGCAGGGGTTCGCCGCCCTGCACGCGGAAAAGGCGGTGTTCCGGGCGGTCGAGAACGGATACGCGCTGTTCCGGCAGTCCACCCATGGGAATTCCACAGCCGTGGACAGCCAGGGGCGGGTACTCGGGCACGCCGCCTACTTCCGCACGGAGCAGCAGACCCTCGTCGCGGATCTGCCGGTACAGCCGAGGACGTCGACCGTCTACAGCGCGATCGGCGACGTGTTCGCCTGGCTGTGCCTCGCCGCGGCCGCGCTGTGTCCTTTATGGACATACAGCCGACGCGGGCGCGTGAGCCGTTAGCGCCTTGTTACACAACAAGTGTCGTTCGTAACTCTTTATCCGAAAAGAACAGTGTTCAACGGTTAAGCTCCCCCGCATGCCGAAGCTGCTGGTGGTGGAAGACGACGACGCGATCGGCGGCGTCCTCGAATCGACCCTGCGCCTGCACGGTTACGAGGTCTCTTGGCAGCGCGACGGCCGCACCGCACTCGCGGCCGCCGCGGCCGCGGACATCGATTTCGTCCTGCTCGACCTCGGCCTGCCGGACCTCGACGGCGTCGAGGTCTGCCGGCGGCTGCGCGCCGCGCTTCCCGGCGCCGTCCTGGTCATCCTGACCGCCCGGCAGGAGGAGATGGACGTCGTCGTGGGCCTCGAAGCCGGGGCCGACGACTACCTCACCAAACCCATCCGGCTCGGTGAACTGCTCGCCAGGGTGCGGGCGCACCTGCGGCGTGGCACGGCCCCGCCCGACAGCAGGCCGGCGATCGCCATCGGGCATCTGCAGGTGGACACCGCCGGACGCCGGGTCAGCGTCGGCGGCCGGGAGATCTCGTTGCGGGCCAAGGAGTTCGACCTGCTGGCCCGCCTCGCCGAACAGCCGGGCGTCGCGGTCAGCCGGGACACCCTGATGTCGGAGGTCTGGGACGCGCACTGGTACGGGTCCACGAAGACGCTCGACGTCCACATCGCCGCGCTGCGGCGGAAACTGACCGAGTCGGCACCGTCGCCCGAGCAGGCGCCGCGGATCTCCACCCTGCGAGGCCACGGCTACCGGCTCGAACAACCCTTCGAGGGCTAGACGAGTGATTCCGTGAAGATCCTCCCAGGCGTGATCAGGCACCGCACGCGCGTGATCACGCGCGTATCTCGCGTGACCAGACGCCGCACACGCGAGTGCGGTGTCTGATCACGCGAGTGCGGTGCCCAGTCACGCGAGTTCCGACGCAGGACCCTCAGTAGTCCCGGAGGTCTGAGACCTCGTCCCGGGACGCGAGTTGCGCGATCCGCGCCGACGCCGCCACGCACGACACGATCACCACCGCTCCCAGCATCGCGAAGTGGCCGTGGGGGAACGCTTCCCAGTCCATCGGTGTGAAGAGGATGAACAGCACGCCCAGCAGGTGCCCGGCGACCAGTCCCCCGCCTCCGACGATGAGCGCGTCGCCCGCGATGAACGCGGCCACCTGACGGCGTTTCCCGCCGAGCGTGCTCACGATCAGCAGGTCGCGGCGGCGTTCGTTGAGTGCCAGCCCGAAGGACGGGCCCGCCGCGGCGGCCGCGAGGATGAGCGAGGCCGCCAGATCCACCCTGGCGCCGCTGCAGCCGTCCCGGCTGAAGGCGGCCGAGATCGAGAACGCCACGGCCAGCGCGACCAGCACCACCGATCGCGCCAGCAAGGCGCTGCGCCACGAAATGGACAGCGCGAGCACGCCGGCGAGCCCGGACACGAGTGGCCGGAGTGCCCCGCCGATCACCCGCTTACCCTTGCGCAGCCCCAGCTCCACCAGCCGCCACAGCACCATCGTGCCGCCCGCCCAGCCGAGCACCGGCCAGAAGTACGCGAGCCCGAGCAGGACGAAGTCGACGCCGTAGGGCGACCACCAGGGCGGCCCGCCTTGGTGGGACTCGAAATACCACTCGCGCGCCACGGGAGGAAGGACGGTGACCGCCGCGAGCAGCAGCCCCGCCAGCAGCAAGAGAACGATTTCCCGGGCGACCGGGAGGCCGGGGTCCGCGAGGAAGCCGCCCGCCAAGGACAGCAGGACGCCGAGCACGCCACCGGCCACCCCGGCGACCATGGCCTCGGCCGAGGCCAGCCCGATCACCTGACCGCCGGTCGCGCCGCGGGCGCGCAGCAGGTCCTGGTCCGAGCGCAGCGAACCACCGGACGGCGCGGCCAGCAGCACGACGAGTACCGCCGCCGGTACCCACGGCGGCGCGGGATCCCCGGCCCAGCCGTGCACCGCGAGCAGCGTGACCACGATCGCGACGCCGGCCGCGGGCACGCCGAGCCGGGCGGGGCGCATGCGCACCACACCGCCGACCCACAACGCCATCGCGGCGATCACCGGTCCTGCACCAGCTTCCCGTCCACCATCGCCCAGTGGTCGTCGAACAGCCCGTCCGGGACCGGCTCGGCGGTGGCCAGCAGCAGGCCCGCGGCCAGCCGGTCCGCGGCACGCACCACCCGGTCCAGCAGACGCTCGGCGGCGGGCCGGTCCAGCCAGCCCGCCGGATCGTCGGCGAGGATCAGGCGCGGCGCCGGCGCGATCGCCCTGGCCAGCATGGCGAGCCGGATCTGCTCGGCGCTCAGGTCCCGGGGCGCCTGGCGCGCGAGGCCGGCGATCCCCATCAGATCCAGCGCGTGGTCGACGGCGTCGCGGACCGCGGTGCCGGTCCGGCCCGCGAGGACCAGCGGCAGGGCCACGTTCAGCCGGATGTCGAGGTCACGCAGCAGTCCGCCGTCCTGCAGGACCAGCCCGACCAGGTCGGGCCCCGGCGGCCCGGGGGCGAACACGGGCCATTCGACCGTGCCCGCCGTCGGCTTCTTCATCCCGGCGAGCAGGTGCAGCAGCGTCGTCTTCCCCGCCCCCGCCCGGCCGGTCACCACCGCTCTGGTCCGCGACCCGATCACGCAGCTGACCCCGTGTACCGCGACCACCGCGGTCAGCCCGGAGCCATAGGTGTGCGCCAATTCGTTCGCGCGGACCAGCGCTTCCGTCACGCCACTCTCGCGATCCGGTGCGCGGCGGCGGCGATCGCGGGGTCGCGCGTCGCCACGACGACGGCCGTCCCGCGCCGCGCGACGGCGCACAGCAGGTCCATGAGTTCGAGGGCGGCGAGCCGGTCCAGTTCGCCCGCCGGTTCGTCGGCGACGACGACGTCGGGGGCTCCGGCGAGCGCGACCGCGAGCCCGGCCCGGGCGCACTCCGTGGCCGACAACGCGGCGGGGTACGCACCGCCGCGGCCGGGCAGACCAGCCAGTTCGAGCAGGTCAAGGGCGCTTTCCGGGGCGCGGCGGGCGGCCATCCGGCGGGCCAGCGTCACGTTCTGTTCCACGGTGAGGTGGTCGAAGAGGTTCCCGCGCCTGAGCAGCACTCCGACCCCGGGGCCACCGACGGGGATCGCGTCGCCTCCGGCGGGCAGCACGGCTACACACTCGCCCGGGACGGCGTACCGGACGAGGGGGACGGATCCGGGCCCCGGGCCGGCCAATACGGCGGCTCGTCGGCGCATGGCCCCAAGGTAAGGCGAACGGGGTCAACATCGCCTTGATCTCAGGTCAACGGACGGCAAATTATCGCGTCCGGCGGGTGATCCTGTCCCTGGTTAGGCACACTCTGTCCGTGCGCCGTCGGATCGTGACCCTGACCGTGCTGGCCGCGGTGCTGGCGATCACCCTGTTCGGGGTGCCACTCGCCGTCGCCGTCGCGCGGTTCCACGAAGGCAATTCGACCCACGACCTCGAACGAGCCGCCGACGCGATCGCCGTCCGCGTGACCGGTGATCTCACCAACGGCCGCGTCCCGGAGCTCGGACCGGCGGTCACGGACGAGGACGACGACGAGATCCAGGGCATCCGGGTGTCGGTCTACTCCCCCACCGGCAGGCTGGTGGCAGGCGATGGCCCCGCCACGGAAGACGCGCTGGTGCGCGCGGCGCACCACACCGACATGGCGACCGGCCCGATCGGCGACGAGCGGGTGCTCGCCGTCCCGGTGCTCAGCGGCCAGTCGGTCGTCGGGGTGGTCCGTGCCGCCCATCCGGTGAGCGAGCTGAACGAACGGATCTGGCTGACCTGGCTGAAGATGGCCGGTCTCGGGGCCATCGCGATCGGGACCAGCTGGCTGATCGGGCGCCGGATCGCCAGCAGGCTCGCGCGGCCGCTGGAAGACCTGGCCGACACCGCCGAGCGGCTCGGCGAGGGCGACTTCACCGTGCGTGCCCGCCGGACCGGGGTCCCGGAGATCGACCAGGTCGCCGAGGCGCTCGACGTCACCTCGGAGCGGATCGGCGAAACGCTGGAGCGGGAGCGGACCTTCTCCTCCGATGCCTCCCACCAGCTGCGGACCCCGCTGACCGGGCTGCGCCTGCAACTGGAAGCGGCGCTGGAGAGCCCCGATCGCGACCCGTACGCGACGATCCGGGACGGCATCGCCTCGACCGACAGGCTGGAACGCACCATCGACGACCTGCTGGCGCTGGCCAAGCAGACCAGGGCCCCGCGCGCGCTGCTCGACCTGGATAAACTGTTCGAAGAGGTCCGCCAGACCTGGCACGGCCTGCTCGCCGAACGCGGCCGGGCGCTGCGGATCAGCGGGCGGGAGGCGTTGCCGGCGCGGGCGGCGGCCGCGGCCGTGCGGCAGGTGCTCGCCGTCCTGCTGGACAACGCCGCGACACACGGGCGCGGCACGGTCAGCGTCCTCGCGCGTGACGCCGGGGACGCGCTGGCCATCGACGTGCGCGACGAGGGCTCCATCCCGGACGGGGCCGATCCGTTCGTCAGGACCCAGGAGGGTGGCGAAGAGCGGGAAGGACACGGGATCGGGCTGCGGCTGGCGCGGAGCCTGTCCGAGGCGGAAGGCGGACGGCTGCGGCTGAGCAGCCCGTCACCGACGACGTTCACGCTGCTCTTGGCCGCCGAGCGTCCGCCGCAAGAAGAAGGCCCGGGCCTGGCGAGCTAGGGGGGGTTACTCGCCAGGCCGGGCCGGTAGGAGGCAAACGCGCCCCGACAGCGCGCACGGCATGCCACCTGAGAGAAGACGGTAAAGACCAGCTGGCCAACAGACGGTACACACCGGATTAACTGACACTTTGCCTTTTCGTGTCACAGCTCAGCGCCCCGGTGTGCCCCGTCATTTGCGCTGGATGAGCGCGTAGCAGCCGTACTTCACGACGCACTGTTCGAGGTGGCCCTGCATGTAGGTCCGCGCGTTCACTTTGCCGGGGCGGTACTGGAGGCTGTTCTTGATCTCGCCCTTGTACCGGATGGTCACCTTGTCGTAGTTCGAGATGTAGGCGTCGCGGGTCACGCCCGACACGGTTTTGCCGTTGTAGCACCAATCGACGCGCATATGCCATTCGGCGGTCTTGAAGCCGAGGGTGCTGCGCTACACGATGTAGCGGTCCGCGTGGGTGCAGGACGTCTTGCCCGGGACCGGCGTCGCGCCCGGTGTCTCCTCCAAAACGTCGGTGACTTCGGTCTTCCCCGGGTCGATCACGGTCTGCGCGAGTTCGGGATCGGTCTGGATGATGGCCCGGTCGGCGTCGGTCATCACCCCGGTGGCGGCGACTCTGGCGAGCGCCTCCCAGCCGTCGGAGTGACGATGTCCGAGCCCGCTAAGTGCGCACTAAGTGGTTGCCAAGCGTGGCGTCCAGTGACCATCGAGCCGTGCTGAATCGATCGTGGGAAGATATGACGTATGACCACGGAGCCGGCGCCGAGATGGCGAAGACTGGAACCGGACGAGCGTAAGGAACAGATCTTTGCCTGCGCAGCGCGCCTTTTCGGGGACCGTCCCTACTCGGAAGTGTCCACATCGGACATCGCGGCCGAGGCCGGGGTGGCCCGGGGTCTGATCAACCACTACTTCGGCACCAAACGCGAGCTGTACCTGGAGATCATCCGGCGGGCGCTGACCGTGCCGCGGCTCGCCGTCGACATCCTCCCGGAGGGCCCGCTCGAACTGCGCGCCGACGTCGCCATCGACTGGTTCCTGGACATGGTCACCAGCCAGGAGAAGATGTGGCTGGCCGCGATCGCCCCGGAGGGCATCGGCCGGGACCTCGAAGTCGAGCGGATCCTCGAAGAGGCCGACCGCGAATCAGCCGATCGGGTGCTCGAAGCGGTCGGCCTGTCGCGCGAAAGCGAACACGGTCAGGAGCTGAACGCCCTCGTGCGCGCGTTCGGCGGGATGGTCAAGGCGGCGGGCCGGGAATGGCTCGTCCGCGGCGCGCTCGACCGCCAGCAGGTGCACACGCTGCTCAGCAAATCGCTGGTCACGCTCGTCGGTGACGTGTTCCCGGAGATCCAGCGCCGAGGCTGAGCCGCCGGGAAAGGGGCCGTGTCCATAAGCGAAACCCCCGGCACCTCGAGGGGGAGGTGGGTGCCAGGGGCTCCGCACCGGTGGCGAGCCACCGGTATCCCTCCACACTACGCCGGATCACTGTCACGGCTCTGTCAAACTTCGAAGGCGGTTTCCCTCGCCGGCAGCTCGGCGAGCCGGTGTTCCAGCCCGTCCAAACACCGCTCGACCGCGTAGCCGTAGAGACGCTCGTAGTAGCCGGACGCGAGATCGGGATCGGCCACCAGCGCCGAGATCGCCTCGCCCATCGCCGCCATCCCGGGCAGGTCCTCGCGGGTCCGGAACGCCGCGTAGCCCTCGGATCGGTCGAGCTGGAGCGCCATCGCGCTCTCGCGGTCGTCCTCCATCGCGATGAACTGGCAGGCGGTGGCGAGCAGCAGGTTGTAGGCGACGGCGGCCTCGCCGGCGAACCCGGCCGCGAGCAGCCTCCGGATCCCGGAGTCCATGGTCGGCACCGCGGCCTCGACCGACGGCCCGAACAGCGCCAGCCGTCGCGCAGAGCCGGGGTAGCGCCGCAGCACCGCCCGGACGGTGGACAGGAACTCGCCGAACCACACCCGCCACGGCAACGTCTCGTCGGGCAACGTCAGTTCGCCGACCACGCGGTCCAGGACCGCGCCGACGACGGCGTCCCGATCACCCACGTGGTGATAGACCACCGCCGGATAGGCGTCGACGGCGGCGGCGAGCTGCCGCAACGTCCAGTTCTCGAGACCGGTCTCGGCCGACAGCTCCAGCGCGGCGTCGACGATGCGGTCCCTGGTGAGGGCCGGCCGTCCGGAAGCCGCGCGTGACCGCGGCCGGGAACCCGCGTCTTCGGAGAAAGTCGGCATGCGGGCTACCGTATCCGCAGTGAGGTGGTGGCACGACGGGGCACATCCGGGGAGGATCGGCGGTATGCCCCGCGCGCGTGTGAACGGCCTCGAACTCGAGTACGACACCTTCGGCTCCCCCGCGAACCCGCCGCTCGTCCTGGTCATGGGGCTCGGTGCCCAGATGGTCACCTGGGAGACCGGCTTCTGCGAACTGCTCGCCGAGGGCGGCTTTCACGTCGTCCGGTTCGACAACCGCGACATCGGCCTGTCAACCTACCTCGACGACCTCCCGGTACCGGATCTGAGCGCGCTCGCGGCCGGTGACCTGACGACGGCGCCATATCTGCTTTCCGATCTGGCCTCCGACGTCACCGGCCTGTTCGACGCGCTCGGCTTCGACCGCGCGCACGTCGTCGGCGCGTCCATGGGCGGGATGATCGTGCAGCGGCTCGCGATCGATTCCCCGGAGCGGCTGCTCTCCCTCACTTCGATCATGTCGACCACCGGGGACCCCTCGGTCGGGCATCCGGAGCCGACGGCACTGGCCGGGCTGACGCGCCCGCCCGCCGCCACGCGTGAGCAGGCGATCGAAGACAGCGTCTCGTGGTTCAAGCTGGTGGGTTCGCCCGGCCATCCCTCCGACGACGAGTACCTCCGAGCGAAGGCCACCCGCAACCACGACCGGGCCGATCACCCGGCGGGCGCGCTGCGGCAGGCCGCCGCGGTCGTGGCCTCCGGCGACCGGACGGCGAAACTGCGCGAGGTCCGCGTGCCCTCGCTCGTCGTCCACGGCGAGAGCGACCCGCTGATCGACGTCAGCGGCGGGAAGGCCACCGCGGAAGCGATCCCTGACGCCGAACTGGTGCTGTACCCCGGAATGGGGCACGAACTACCGCGGCAGCTGTGGCCCGCGATCGCCGAAACGATCACCGGGCACGCGCGCAAGGCTTAGCCATTTCAGCTGCTTCAGCGCGCGACGACCATCGCGACAACAGTGGTGAAGGAGCCGCCGACGTTCAGCGTCAGCACGTTCCGGGCGCCCTCGATCTGCAGCGGTCCCGCGGTTCCCGCCACCTGACGCGCGGCGTCGTGCACCATCCGGACCCCGGTCGCGCCGACGGGATGGCCGAGCCCGAGCAGGCCGCCGCCGGGATTCACCGGCAGGACGCCGTCCCGCGCGATCCCGCCGGATTCGACCAGCCGTCCCGCCGCCCCCGGCGGTGCCGCGCCGAGGTGTTCGAGCGCCACCAGCGCGGTGATGGTGAAACAGTCGTGCAGTTCGACGACGTCGATCTCCTCGGCGCCGGAGACCTCCGCCCGCCGGTACGCGTCGAGCACCGCGCCGCGCAGATGCGGGAACAGGTACTCCTGCCCTTCGGCGCGATCCAGCTTGCCGCGTAACGACAAATGCGCCGTCCGGTGGCCGAAGCCCGCCAGCCTCGGGACGTCCGCGAGGTCACGGCCCACGCGTTTCGCCCACGTGGCGGCGAATTCCGGCGACGCGAGCACGACGGTGGCCGCGCCGTCGGAGATCCGGCCGCAGTCGTTCTTGCGCAGCACGCCTTCCACGACGGGGTTCAGCGTGTCGTCCTGGCCGAACGAGCCGTCGGGGAAAGTCCAGTCGCGCGCCTGCGCCATCGGGTTGAGCGCGGCGTTGGTGAAGGCGTTGCGCGCGAACAGGCCGAGATGCGCGGGATCGAGTCCGTACCGCCAGTCGTAGACATCGGCGACGTCGGCGAACAAGGCGGGCCAGGGGAATTGCGCGGACAGCGCCTCGGCGCCGACCCAGGCGGCCGAGCCCAGATGGCCCGCCGCGGTCTTCGCGTCGGTGTTGCGCATGAGTTCCAGCCCCGTCACCAAGGCGACGTCGTACCGGCCGGACTCGATGTCCGCGCTCGCGGCGAGCACCGCCGTCCCCCCGGAGGCGCACGCGGCTTCGTGCCGGACACTCGGCACGCCGTCCAGGTCCGGGACGGCCGCCACCAGCAGTCCACCGAGGTGGGCCTGGCCGGTGAACAACTCGGCGGCCAGGTTGGCCACGTGGGCGACGCCGATCTCGTTCGCCTCGACCTGCGCGTCCACCAGAGCGTCCGGAACCACCTCGGCGAACATCTCGAAGAGCCCGCCGCCCTCTTTCGCGAAGTTCCGCGCGAAATCGGTCTGTGCCCCGCCCAATACGAAGACCGTCATCGGTCCGGTTCACCCTCCGCCGCCGTGCCCGATTCGCCCCTCCCCCGGGAAGGGGCGAATCGGACGGCGACTTTCCGGCCCCTCTCGGTCCGCCCGCACCCCTCTGGCGCGCGGACGAAAAGGGGGATTCCTCAACTACGGGAAGGTTCCAGCTGGTCCGCCCGGACCCAGGTCGCGTGAAAACCGAGCGGGACACGCTGGGGCAGCAGGACCCTGGCCACGGGTCCGGCAGCGAGATCGGCGGCGTCGAAGATGTCCAGCTCCGAGCGCCCCTCGCGCTCGTCCTGGACGAAGGTCACCAGATAGCCGTCGTCTGAATCGGCGGCCGCGCCGTCGCGGGGTGCGAACGGAGCCTCACTGCCCCACCGGCCCTCACCGAACCGATGTTCGGTCTTGGTGCCGGCACGATTGTCGTAACACACCAGGCCGTCGAACTTGAGCGTCGAATCCGGCGAGATGTGCACCGCGTAGGAGAAGCGGTTCCGGCCGCCGACAACCCTCGAGTCGACGGTCGGAAATTCGGTGTTGGCGTCGTCGAGCTGCTCTTCCGCGCACTGACCGGTCCGCAGGTTGAACCGGTAGCGGTGCAGCGAGGCGTCCAGCCGCAGGTACGACAGCATCTTGGCGAGCGGGGTGTGCGCGTCTGCTGCCGGCTGCGGACGCTGGACGCGGCAGACGTCGAGAATGATCTCTTCGCCCTGCTCCCACGAGTTGACGACGTGGTAGATGTAGCAAGGGCTGGCTTCGAACCAGCGGATCTGGCTACCGCTACCGTAGCGAGGCATCACCCCGAACCGGCTCGGCAGCGAACGGTCGAACAGCAGCTTGTGCCGTCCGTTGCGCGCGGCTTCCATGTCCTGGACCAGCGGTAAGTCCATCAGGATGGCGTAGTTCTCGGTGATCGCCATGTCGTGCGGCAGGCGCGGGCCGGGGAGTTCGATCTCGGTCGTGGCGACGACCCGGCCGTCCGCGCTGATCACGCCGTAGCGCAGGTATGGCGGCTTCGGCCCGTAGTCGAACCAGAACATCTCACCGGTGCGCTCGTCGACCTTCGGATGCGCCATCATGTCGCCGACCAGCGTGCCCAGGAAGTCCTCGGCACCCAGCGTCTCCAGGGAAAGCGGGTCGACCGCGTACGGCGTGCCGCACAGGTACCAGGTGGAGAGCACCTGGCCGCGATGGAAGATCAGGTCGGTGTTGGCGCTGTCCTTGACGTTCAGGCCGTGGGAGTTGCCGAACGGGTTGCCCTTCGGCGACTCCATGACGCCCTTCCAGAGCGCCTTGCCCGCTTCGGACTCGGCCTCGAAGGCCAAGGTGTGAATCCAGCGGTTGCGGTAGCGGGCCTTGCCGTTCTCCAGGTGGACGGCGTGGATCATGCCGTCGCCGTCGAACCAGTGGTAGCGGCCTTCGGGCTCGAATCGCGGGTTGGGCCCGTTGCGCAGGTACACGCCGTTGAGATCGGCGGGGATCTTGCCGATGACCTCGAGATCGCTCGCGTCGATCTCCTCGCCGACCGGGGCGTAGACGCCCATCAGGTACGGGTTGACCTCGGGTTCACCGGTGGCCGCGGCCACCATGATCGGTTGCTCGGAGGTGCTGGTCATCGGTTCTCCCCGGGTTGGTTCGCGTTGACCGATTGGCTGAGACACTATGATTTCTGTATCCAGGTGTCAATAGACTTCTTTTGCTGTAGTCAGTAGTACGCTGACAGCGACACCATGCAGAGAGGCACCTACGTGACAGAGGCGACGGCGCAGCGCGCCAGGCCGGCGGGCGACCCGCTGCGCCGAGCACTCGAACTGCTCGGCGACCAGTGGACCCTGCTGATCTTGCAGAGCCTCTTCCTGCGGTTCCGCCGCTACGAGGAACTGCGGCTGCGCCTCGGCATCTCCCCCACCGCGCTGTCCGGGCGGCTGCGCGCGATGGTCGACGCCGGGATGCTCGTCCGCACGCCGTACCGCGACACGCGCCGCACCCGGCACGAGTACCGGCTGACCGAACGCGGCCTGGAACTGTGGCCGCTGCTGATCTCGATCTGGGCGTGGGAACGGGAATGGGTCGAGGGACGGCGCGCGGTCCTGCCGACGCTGATCCACCTGGACTGCGAACTCGCCACCTCCGCGCCGCTCGGCTGCGCCTCCTGCGAACGCCGGGTCGACGCCCGCGACATCCGCGCTCGGCGGCTCGACGACACCGGCGTCGTCGAAGCGACCGCGACGAAACGCTTCCGCCGCAAGGACGCGGAGTCCCTGGCGGGCGATCCGCTGATGTTCTTCCCCGACACCATGGAACTCCTGGGCGACCGGTGGTCGACGGGGCTCGTGGTGAGCGCGCTGCTCGGGGCGCGGCACTTCTCGGAGTTCGAACGGGAACTCGGGATCGGCCCGAGCGTGCTTTCGGCGCGGCTGTCCAGACTCGTCGACGTCGGCGTGCTGCGGACGGGGATCGCGAAGACCCGCACCGACGCGCACGACTACCGCCTGACGGCGAAGGGACTCGCGTTCTTCCCGGCGCTGGCCTTCATCGCCGAGTGGTCCCGGGGATTCGAGATCCCCGGCCAGACCCCGGATATCACCCTGGACCACGTGGACTGCGGCAACCGGCTGACGCCGATCCTGCTGTGCGACCACTGCTGGCGGCCGCTGCTGCGGAACCGGGTCCGCTTCGGCGGTCCGGCCCAGCTGCCCGCGCCCGAGGTACGCGAGTGACATAGGTGAAATCGACTCGCCAAGCGAGAGGGTTCCTGACAGGCTGAGGACTGTCACATGTCGTCACCTCGGAGGTAGCAATGACTGAACCGGCACCATCCCCTGCGGATGGCGAAGAGGACGACACCAAGCGCAAGTTCCGCGAGGCCCTCGAGCGCAAGCAGGCGCAGTCCCGCTCCGGCTCGGCCCACGAGAACGCCGGCGGGAAGAACCTGCACGCCCACGGCCCCGCCGCGAACAAGCGCACCTTCCGTCGCAAGAGCGGCTGAGACCGCGAAAGCGCTATGAACGGCCCGTTACTTGCAAAATTTGCAAGTAACGGGCCGTTCATAGCGTTTCAGGAGACCTAGACAGTCAAGATCGACCGCAGCCCGCCGACCTCGGCGATCCGGCGCTCGGCCAGCCTGTCGGCCGCCGTCGCCGGGGGCACGCCGTCGGCCTTGGCCAGCGCGAACACCGCCTTGGTGGTGTCGAAGATGGCCGTGGTCTTGCGCTTGGCCCTGGCGAAGTCGAACCCGTGGCGCTCGTCGTCGACCTGGATCACGCCACCGGCGTTGACCAGGTAGTCGGGCGCGAACAGGATGCCGCGGTCGTCGAGCTGCTTGCCGACGCCGGAGTGGGCGAGCTGGTTGTTGGCCGCGCCGCAGACGATCTTGCTGCGGAGCAGGGCGACGGTCTCGTCGGTGAGCACGCCGCCCAGCGCGCACGGCGCGAAGACGTCGAGTTCGGTGCGGATCAACGCGGCGAGGTCTTCGACGACCTCGACGGCGGGGTAGGCCGCGCGGGTGCGCTCGATCGCCGCGGGCGAGACGTCGGTGATGACGACCTGCGCGCCGGCTTCGATCAGGTGCCCGACGAGGATGTGCCCGACCTTGCCGACCCCGGCGACACCGACCTTGCGGCCGGCCAGGTCCGGGATGCCCCAGACGGCGTCGGCGGAGGCCCGCATGCCCTGGTAGGTACCGAAAGCGGTGAGCACCGAGGAGTCGCCGGCGCCGCCGTTCTCCGGCGAGCGGCCCGTGACGAAGTCCGATTCGCGGGCGACGATGTCCATGTCCTGCACGTAGGTGCCCACGTCGCAGGCGGTGATGTAGCGGCCGCCCAGCGTCTGGACGAACCGGCCGAAGGCGCGCAGCAGCGCCTCGGACTTGTGCTTGAGCGGGTCGCCGATGATGACGGCCTTGCCGCCGCCGAGGTCGAGCCCGGCGAGTGCGTTCTTGTAGGCCATGCCCTTGGAGAGCGCGAGGACGTCGGCGAGTGCGGCGTCCTCGGATTCGTACGGATAGAAGCGGGTACCGCCGAGCGACGGGCCGAGTGCCGTCGAATAGATCCCGATGATGGCCTTCAGGCCGGTGGCCTGGTCCTGGCAGAAGACGACCTGTTCATGGCCGGTGCCATGGCCGAACACTTCGGTCACTGTGGTGACTCCCTTGTCGTGGAGTGCACGCTGCTTGTGGCGCACGTGCGAGGTTCCTGAAACAAGGCACGGTCCCCGCACGAAGGTCATCCGGCGGCGACAGTGCCACGTCGCAAACCTAGCGGACAATCTCCTCGAGGATGCGAAGTGCGGAGTCCAGTTGATCGTCGGACAGGTAGGGCGCCGGTCCGAACCTCAGGTACGCGCCCCGGCTGTCGGTCCGCACCCCGCGCTGGGCGAGGGCGGCCTGCAGTGCGCCGGCGTCCGCGCACTTCAGCGACAGGAAGCCGCCGATGCGGTCCAGCGGCGTCTCCCGGTCGCGCGTGATGACCTTCTCGGGCAGGCCGAGCTTGTCGAAGCCCTCGGCGAGCAGGCCGACCTGGTGCTGCGACACCTCCCGGAGGAACTGGGGCGTGAGCCCCTGTTCGGCGAAGAACCGGAAGACACGCGCGCCGCGGTAGTGGCTCGTCGGGTCGTAGGTCGCTCCCGCGAACCGGTCAGATCCGGAGGCGTAGGCGACTTGGCCGGGCCGGCGCTCGTCCGCGAGCGCGCCGAACTCGGCGTACCAGCCGGTGACCACCGGCCGCAGTTCCTGCGCGTGCGCGGGCATTCGCAGGAAGCAGTTGCCCTCGCCGAGCTGGAGGTACTTGTAGCCGCCGCCGAGCACCCAGGCGTTGGTCAGCCCGAGGTCGTGCAGCGCGAACGGGACGACGCCGAGCGCGTGGTAGGCGTCGACGACGAGGTTCACCGACTTCGTGAGGCAGTCCTCGGCGAGGTGGGCCAGGCCCGGTACGAGCCGGGAGGTCTCGAAAAGCACAGCCGAGACGAGCACCGCGGCGGTGTCCTCGG
Organism: Amycolatopsis sp. lyj-112; assembly: GCF_046549055.1. Classification (NCBI taxonomy): domain Bacteria; kingdom Bacillati; phylum Actinomycetota; class Actinomycetes; order Pseudonocardiales; family Pseudonocardiaceae; genus Amycolatopsis; species Amycolatopsis sp. lyj-112. Next base: position 59,179 of record NZ_JAJPWS010000008.1, read on the forward strand.
TGACCTCGGCGGCGACGCGTTCGGCCAGCGTGGAGACCGGCGCCGTCGGCACGCGGACCACCTCGACGCCTTCCTCGGCCAGCCGCGCCAGCTGACGGCGCAGGGTGTGGAACTCGCCGTCGGTGGTGACCAGCCGGGGACGACCGCGCAGGTCCATCGCCGACAGGAAGCGGATCACCAGATCGTGGGTGCTGGCGCCGAGCGCGATACCGCCGTGCGGGTCACCGAGCAGCGCCCGGAACCCGGCCCGCATCTCGTCGGCCTTCGCGAAGGCCCGCTCCCACTTGGTGTCGACCTCTTCGGCCGCGTCGGCGAAGGCTTCGAGGAGGCCCTCCTCCGCGACGTCCGGCCAGGCCTGGTGGGAGTGGCCGGTCAGCAGGATCCGGTCCGCCACACCGAATTTCGTGTAGTGCGCCGCGAGTGCGTTGGGGCTGCGGCGCAGCGCGTCGAGGTCTGTCAAAGTCGGCTCCGTACCGCCCAAAGGTCCGGGAACATCGGGGTGAAAAGCGTCGTACGCAGGTAGTGGGCGCCCGACGATCCCCCCGTCCCGGTCTTGTCTCCGATGGTGCGTTCGACCATCTTCACGTGCCGATACCGCCACTCCTGCATCCCTTCATCCAGGTCGACCAGGTGCTCCGCCACGACGGACGGCCCTGTGTCATCGCGATAAACCTGCAGCAGAACCTCTTGGAGCGCCGGAGAGGGTTCGAGTGGCTTGGTGACGTCGCGCCCGGTCGGGACGCCGTATTCCTTCACCGCGAGGTAGGTGACGAAGGAATCGAAGAGCGACGGACGGGACATCGCACCGGAGATCTGGGCACGCTGCTCACCGCCCTCCGGATAATGCGCGAAGACCCGCTCGTCCCGGCGGCCGAGGACGGCCTCCAGTACGCGGAACTGGGCCGACTGGAACCCGCTCGAAGCGTCGAGTCGCGCACGAAAACTGGTGAACTGGCTCGGAGTCATCGTCTCCAGCACATCGATCTGCGCGACCACCACCTTGAAGATAGTCAGAATCCGCCGCAGCGTCCGGATCGCGTGAGCGGTATTACCCGCCTCGAGTTGCTCCTGCAGGTAAAGCGCCTCGTGGAGAACTTGTTTGAACCAAAGTTCATACACTTGGTGGATCACGATGAAGAGCATTTCGTCGTGCTCATCGGACCTGGTGTGCTGTGCGTCGAGTATTTCGTCCAGTGAAAGGTAGGACGTGTAACTCAATGCCGCCTGGGTGTCGTTCATGGTTCTGTCACCTCATCGAAGTGGCGCTGTGCCGCCGGGGCCAGTGCCTGGTAAAGATCGTGGAACAGCTCGACCGCGGCCGCCCGGCTCGGCGGAGCCGGCACCAGCCCGACCGGCAGTTCCGGGTCGAGCGACGGGAAGGCGCGGAAGGTGTGCGTCAGCCAGGTTCGGACCTGGAACGCCTCGGCGTCAGGCAGGTCGCCTGAATATCCGCCGAAATCTCGGACGAACGCGTCGTAACGCGCGGCGAGGCCGTCGAGGTTCCACGCACGGCCGGCGAAGCGCCGGACGTCGAGCCCCGCCGACGGTTTGCCGAGCATCAGCCCGGCGTATTCGGAGACGTCGAGTTCGGCCAGCAGGGTGAGCACCTCGGCCTCGCGGTCGTGCGGGGCGATCCAGGTGCCGTCCTGCACCGGGCCGAAGCCGAGGAAGCGCAGACGCCGCACCAGCCGTTCCCGCGCCTGGCGGCGGCTTTCCGGGATGCTCTGCCAGAGCACGGTCCACTCGCCGACCTCGCGGTCGCGTCTGCCGAGGGAGAAGATCCGGCGGTCGCCGTCTTCGAGCAGCACGATCGTGCGGCGGGTCAGCGAATAGTGGACCAGCCTGCCGGCCTTGTGCCGGGCGAGCAGGTCACGGCGGGCGAGGCGGGCCAGCGCGATCCGCGCGGCGCCGTCGGAGAACCCCAGCCCGGACAGGACGCCGACCAGGCCCCCGGACCAGACACGCCGGGTCTCGCGCGGCAGCACGTAGCTGCCGAGCAGGGTCATCACCAGCTCCTGGGGACCAGGGTCACCGTGAGGCACGGGCGATTCGGGCATGCGAGCAACTCTATACACCTCAGGCCGCTGCGGTGTAGCTTGATTCGAGTGACGTACTTCGCGGATTTGAGCTCGCGCCAGGTCGCCGCGCTCGCCTCCAGCGAGCGCGTTCCCGTGCTGTTGCTGCCCGTGGGGGCCGTCGAACCGCACGGACCGCACGCGCCGCTGGGCACCGATCCCCTGATCTCGCGGGGGATGTGCGAACGTGCCGCCGCCCGGCTGGCCGGCGATCCGGGACTGCGCGTGCTGATCCTGCCCGAGGTGCCTTACGGCGTGACCCGGTTCGCGGCCGGGTTCGCGGGCGGCATCTCGATCGGCGAGGAGACCCTGCACGCGCTGCTGACCGAGATCTGCGGCGCGCTCGCGGACCAGGGCCTGCCGCGCGTCATGCTGGTCAACAACCACTTCGAACCCGCGCACCTGGCCGTGCTGCGGCGCGTGGTCGAGACGGTGCACGCGGCGCACGGCACCAAGATCGGCTTCGTCGACCTGGTCCGCCGCCGGTACGCGGCGCGGCTCACCGACGAGTTCCGCTCCGGGGAATGCCACGCCGGGCAGTACGAGACGTCGCTGGTGCTCGCCGACCGGCCCGACCTCGTCGACGCCGTCGTCCAGCGTGGCCTGCCCGCGGTCCACGTCGACCTCGCGCGCGGCGACGTCACGGACTTCGCCTCGGCCGGGATGACCGAGGCCTACTGCGGGACGCCCGCCCAGGCGAGCGCCGAAGAGGGCGAAAAGACCTTCTCGGTGCTCACCGACATCCTGGTCGAAGCGATCCGGGAGCTGGTATGACCTTCAACCTCGCGACCCATTTCGTGGACCGGCTCCCCTGCACCCGGACGGCCTTGGTCTGTGGCGACGAAGAAGTCACCTACGCGGAGCTCTCCGTATTGGTGAACCGCGCCGGGAACGTGTTGCGGGAACTCGGTGTCCGAAGTGGACAGCGAGTGCTGCTGGCACTGAACGACAGCGTCGAGTTCGTCGCCGTCTGGTACGCGGCGCAGAAGATCGGCGCGGTCACCGCCGAGGTCTATTCATTCCTGCAGGCCAAGGATTACGCGTACTACCTGAACTACACCGAGGCGGCGGTCGTCATCGCCGACTCGTCGACGTTGCCCGCGCTGCGCGAGGCCGGGGCACGGAATCTCCTGGTGGTCGGCGATGGTCCGCTGGAGCCCGGCGAGCACTCGTTCGCCGTGTTGACCGCTTCGGCTTCCGCCGAGCTGGAAGCCGCGCCGACCGAACTGGACGACGTCGCGATCTGGAAGTTCACCACCGGCAGCACCGGCTCGCCCAAGGCGTGCGTGCACCCGGCACGGAGTTCGCTGGAGAGTTTCGAGCGGTACGCGCTCGGCGTGCTCGACCTGCGCGAGGACGACCGTGTACTGGCCGTGCCGAAGCTTTTCTTCGGCTACGCAAGGGATCTGACCGCGTTGTTCCCGTTCGGCGTCGGCGCTTCCGGGATCGTGTTCCCGCAGCGCAGCACCGCGGATCTGCTGTTCTCGCTGATCGAGCGTTACCGCCCGACGATCCTGGTGAACGTGCCGACCATGATGAGCGCGATGATCGCCGACCCGTCGGCGTCTACAGTGGACATGAGCTCACTCCGGCTCGCGACGTCGGCGGGCGAGGCACTGCCTTCGGAACTGCATCGCAAGTGGGACAAGCTGTTCGGTGTCCCGGTGATCGACGGGATCGGCTCCTCGGAGGCGTACCACATCTATCTCTCGAACGTCCCCGGCGCCCAGCGGGTCGGCAGCCTCGGCCGCGAGGTCCCCGGCTACACCGCGCGGGTCCTGGACGAGAGCGGGGAAACCCTGCCGGACGGCGAGATCGGCACCCTGGAGGTCACCGGGCCGACCATCGCGCGTGAGTACTACGGCGACGCGGAGAAGACGGCTCGGACGTTCCACGGCGACACCCTGCGCACCGGCGACCTGTTCAGCCGCGACACCGACGGCTACTTCCACCACCACGGCCGGGCCGACGATCTGCTGAAGGTGTCCGGAGTCTTCGTCGCGCCGAGCGAGATCGAGGACTGCCTCATCGGCCATCCCGCGGTCGTCGACTGCGCGGTAGTGGGGGTGAGCATCGACGGCCTGGTCGTCCCGCGGGCGTGCGTCGTGCTCGCCGAGGGCGCGGAAGTCACGCCCGACGAACTGAAGGACCACGCGCGGGCGCATCTGGCGAAGCACAAATACCCGCGGGAGGTGGTGTTCGTGACCGAACTTCCCCGGACCGCCAACGGGAAACTCGATCGGCGCACGCTGCGCAAACGAGAGACCGGCCGGAGGGAGACAGCGTGAGCAGGATCGTCGTCGTCACCGGCGGGACGCGCGGGATCGGCGCGGCCATCGCCCAGCGGTTCCTGACCGCGGGTGACCAGGTGTACGCCCCCGGACGGGCCAAATGCGACGTCACCGACGAGGACGCCGTCGCGCGGTACTTCGAGGGCCTGGGCCCGGTGGACGTGCTGGTGAACAATGCCGGGATCTCGGCGAGTGCCCCGCTTTCGAGGACGACGCTGGAGCAATGGCGCACTCAGCTGGACGTCAACGCGACCGGCGCTTTCCTTTGCACACGGGCGGTTCTGCCCGGTATGCGCGAAAGCCGCAGCGGCCGGATCATCACGGTCGCCTCGACGGCCGCGCATATCGGCTACCGCTACACGGCCGGATACACGGCGTCGAAACACGCCGCCGTCGGCCTGATGCGGGCCACCGCCGCCGAGGTCGCCGGCACCGGCATCACCGCGAACGCGGTCTGCCCGGCCTTCGTGCGCACCGACATGACAGCCGCCTCGGTGGCCCGGATCCGGGAAAAGACCGGCCGGGACGAGGCCGACGCGGAGGCCGCGCTCGCCGCGGCGTCCCCGCTGGGCAGGCTGCTCGAACCGGACGAGGTCGCCCACGCGGTGGCCTTCTTCGCGGCGCCCGAAGCCGCCGCGATCAACGGACAGACACTCGTCCTCGATGGAGGTGGGATCCAGTTATGAGCCCGTTTCGCGCCACGCCGCCGATCACGGCGAAATGGGAGCACTTCGAGTTCACCGTGGACGACGGAGTCGCCACGGTCACCTTGGACCGCCCCGAAAAGCTGAACGCGCTCACCTTCGACATCTACGCGGACCTTCGGGACCTGCTGGCCGAACTGCCGCACCGCGGCGACGTCCGGGTGCTGGTCATCACCGGGCGCGGACGCGGGTTCTGCTCCGGCGGCGACGTCGAGGAGATCATCGGCGAACTGCAGAAGATGGAGTCCGCGGAACTGCTGGAGTTCACCCGCATGACCGGTGCCGTGGTGAAGGCGCTGCGCGAATGCCCGATCCCGGTGATCGCCGCCATCAACGGTGTCGCCGCCGGCGCGGGTTCGGTGATCGCTTTGGCCAGCGACTTCCGGCTGATGGCGTCGTCGGCGAAGTTCGCCTTCCTGTTCACGAAGGTCGGACTGGCCGGGGCGGACATGGGGTCGGCGTATCTGTTGCCGCGGCTGGTCGGGCTGGGGCGGGCGACCGAGTTGCTGATGCTGGGCGACAAGATCGAAGCCACGCGGGCCGAGGCGATCGGTCTGGCTTCGCAGGTCGTCGACGACTCCGAGCTGGCTTCGACCGCGTCCGCGCTGGCGCGTCGTCTCGCGGACGGGCCGGCGTTGGCTTACAGCACCACGAAGGTGTTGCTGACGCGTGAGCTGGACATGGACCTGGCGAGTTCCATCGAGCTCGAGGCCATTACGCAGGCTCTGCTGATGACGGCGAAGGATCATGGGGAGTTCTATGCGGCCTGGACGGCCGGGCGATCCCCCCGCTGGACCGGCCGATGACCCCCTTCCGCGATTAGTCCTCTAATCGCGGAAGGGCTTGATCGCCTCAAGCGAGACAGTCCCCGGCATCTCCTCGCCGCAAAGCCGGATCTTCCTGCTCGAAAGTCCGCGCCACCCCGGGGCCGCTCGTCCGGGTCTCGAACCGCACCGTCACCCGCCCGTGCCCGGCCCCCTGCACCCAGCCGCTCCCGTACGACTCGTGCACCACGTCATCCCCAGGACGCCACCCGACGGACACCACCGGCACCGGCGCCCGCGAAACCGTCGTCGAAGGCAACTCCACCGAAGAAGGAACCGACAGGGTGAACAGCGGATCCTGATGCGGCACCGAAAGACCGGAAAAGGCGACACCGGCCAGCCGCACTCCGCCGAACTCGGTCGGGTCGATCAGCAACCGCTCCGCCATCGAAGCGAGCTGGTCGAATTCGTCGGTGGGCGAGGCCATCGTCTCCGAACGCGTCACCGTGCTGAAGGTGGTGTCCCGCAGTTTCACCACCACCGTCCGCGCGACCCGTCCCGCGTTCACCAGCCGTTTGTGCGCGTGGACGGCGAGATCGCGGACCTCGCGCCGCAGACTCGCCAAATCGATCAGGTCCTTGTCGAAGGTGGTCTCCGCGCTGACCTGCTTGAGTTCCGCGCGATCGGATACCGGCCGGTCGTCGACGCCGGTGGCGAGCCGCCGCAGATCGCGCCCGACCACACTGCCCAAAGTGGACACCGCGTCGGCGTCGGACAGCGCGGTCAGCTGCCCCAGCGTCTGGACGCCGATCGCCCGCAGTTTCCCTTCCGCCACCGGGCCGATCCCCCACAGCACGCGGGTCGGCAGCGGTGCGAGGAAAGCGCGTTCGGTACCCGCGTCGACGACCAGCAGGCCGTCCGGTTTCGCCAGATCCGAGGCAACCTTGGCGACCTGTTTCCCCGACGCCGCCCCGATCGACGCCACCAGGCCGACCTCCGAGCGGATCCGGGCACGGACCGAAGCAGCGAACTCCCGGACCCCTTCGGCCGTGGCACCCACCAAAGAAGGCGGTTCGGCGAAGGCCTCGTCGAGCGAGATCCGTTCCAGCACGGGCGCGTACTGCGCGACGAGGTCGAACACCTGCGTGCTCAGCAGTTCGTACAGTTTGAACCGCGGCGGCAGGATCACCCCGGTGGCCGGCAGCAGCCGCCGGGCCTGCGACATCGGCATCGCCGACCGGATCCCGTGCTTGCGCGCCTGATAACTCGCCCCGGCGACCACGCCGCGCGGGCCCGCGCCGCCGACCAGCACGGCACGTTCCGCCAAGGTGGGCCGGGTGAGCTGTTCACAGGAGGCGTAGAACGCGTCCATGTCGAGGTGGACGACCCAGCGGTCAGGCGCGCCCATCGCCCGGCACCTCGAGAAGCCGATGCAGCGACCGCGTGTACTCCTCGAACGCCGCCCGGCCGCGGGTGGTCAGCTCGACCAGCGTCACCGGCGTGCGGTGTTCGAAGGCCTTGGTGATCTCGACGTACCCGGCGTCCTCGAGTTTGCGCAGATGCGTCGACAGGTTGCCCGGGGTCATCTCCAGCAACTGCTGCAGCCGCGGGAAAGTGATGCTGTCGCCGGGCCCCAGGCTCGACAGCGCGACGGTGACCCGCAACCGCGCCTGCGCGTGGATCACCGGATCGAGCTGGGGCAGCGCGTCTTCGCTCATCGCGGCCGCACCAGGAAGACCAGCGACGCCACCAGGAAGCCACCACCGCCCGCCAGGCTCAGCACGAGGAAGTTGTGCGGCCCCCCGGCCAGCACGCTCGCCGCGCCGCACGCGATGATCCACACGCCGAGGCCGTACTGCAGTTTGCTCTGCCACAGCATTCCGCCGGCGAGGTACATCAGGCCGGTCAGGATGAGCGAGGTTCCGGACCACAGCAACGGGATCAGCTCGACGTCCAGGCCGAGACGGATCAGCGCGGTGTTCACCACCGTCAGCCCGCCGAACGCGATCATCCAGCTCCACCCGTACATCGCCCCGACCAGCCGGGACGGCCCACGCACGCCACGGCCCGCCCGGATGCCGTAGATCGCCGAGTACACCATCGCTCCGACGAAACCGGCGACGGCGAGCGCGGCGGCGACCCACAGCGGCAGCAGGGAGGTGGGCGGTGCGGACAGGAAGATGAGCCCGAAACCGAGCAGCCACACCAGTCCCCAGACGGCCAGCAGCACGGCCGGCTTCGGCCCGATCTCACGCCGGGTGTCCTCCGTCTGCTTGGCGATGAGCGCGAGCGACTCCTCGGGCGTCATCGGCCGCGCGTCGTCGTCCCGCTCAGGCACAGCCCGCTCATCCTCCGGCACCTCGGAAAGTTAACACGCGCTCACCGTCTCTCTCGAAGTCACAGTCTCTCGAAGTCATAGCCTGGCCGTGTCGAGCCGGAACCTCGCCATGACCACCAGTGCCGGCACCACCAGCCACGCCACGAGCACCAGGACCGCGGTCAGCGCCCCCGAAGCCCCCAGCACCGGTGCGCGGCCGATCTCTCCGAGCCAGTAGGTCGGCATGATGTGCCCGGCGGTGTTCATCCAGCCGGGCAGGATCTGCAACGGGATCCACAGGCCGCCGAACATGCCCAGCGGCAGCATCAGCGCCCCGGTCACCGCCTGCACGGTGTCGCCCTTGCCGAACAGGCCGATCATCAGCCCCAGCACCGCGAACGGCAGGGCGCCGAGCCACAGCGCACCGAAGATCGTCAGCCACTGGCCGAGTTCCAGCCGGATACCGCGGATCATCCCGGCCGCGAAGATCACCAGCAGCACCGGCAGCGCGACGAACAAACCCGCCGTCACCTTCACCATCAGATAGGCCGGCGCCCGCATCGGCGTCAGCCTCAACGTGCGCTGCCAGCCGTCGGTGCGCTCGGTGGCCACGCGGGTTCCGGTGAACAACGCGGCGGTCATCGCGCCGTACGCGGCCATGTTCACCATGGTCACCGTCGCGGTCGACACGCCGGGAGCGATCTCGCCGGCGCCGAAGATCCCGCCGAACAAGAGGAACATCGCCAGCGGCATCCCGATGGTGAACAAGGCGAATTGCGGACTTCGGACGATGCGCTTGATCTCCAGCGCGAGGTAACTCATGTTCATCGCAAGGCTCCTTCAACCTCATCGGCGGTCAGCGCGATGAAGGCTTCTTCCAGTCCGACAGCGGTGATTTCGATGTTCGCGGCGAGCGGGAACTCCCGCAGCAGGCCGCGGATCGCGGTGTCGGAGTCGGCGCAGCTCAGTTCGGCGTGCCCGGCCCGCAGCACCGCGCGAGACACTCCGGGCAGCGCGGCGAGAGCCGCTTCGGTGGCATCCGGGACGACGGCCCGCAGGACCCGGCCGGCGACCGCGGCCCGGACCTCGCCGACCGGACCGTCCGCCACGACCTGGCCGTTGCGCATCAGCACGACGCGGTCGGCGTAGTCCTCGGCCTCGGCGAGGTAGTGCGTCGCGAAGAGCACGGTGCGGCCGGTCGCGGTGTACTCGCGCATCGACGCCCAGAACCGGCGCCGTCCGTCGACGTCCATGGCCGCGGTCGGCTCGTCGAGCACCAGCAGGTCCGGGTCGCCGACCAGCGCGAGCGCGAACCGCACCCGCTGCTGCTCGCCGCCGGAGAGCTTCCCGCAGCGGCGGTTCGCGTACTCGCCGACCCCGGCGCGCTGCAGCACCTCGCGGACCGGCAGCGATTTCCGGTGCAGCGAGGAGAACAGGCCGACGAGTTCGCCGACCGTGGCGTCCCTGAGCAGCGTCCCGTTCTGCGCCATCGCCCCGACCAGGCCCTGGTCCATGGCCTCGGCCGGGCTGAGCCCGGCGACCCGCACCTGACCCGCGTCCGGCCTGGTCAACCCCAGCAGCATGTCGATCGTGGTCGACTTGCCCGCGCCGTTCGGTCCGAGCAGCGCCACCACCTCGCCAGGGGCGACCCGCACGCTGACGTCGTCGACGGCCTGAACGGCACCGAAGCGCTTCGCCAGCCCCTCCAGGCTGAACGCGTCCACCATGACTCTCCCCTTTCAAGCACTCTGAACTACAAAGTCGACACGCACTTTGTAACACAAAGTCCCCTGCGAGAGAAACCCCAGAAGTCCGTGAAGGCCTCCTTGAGGGACTCTGAGTCCCTCAAGGAGGCCTTCACGGACTTGGGCTAGGCGGGCACTCGGGAGGTGGCCGCGTCAGGGACTGGGGCGGGTGCCGGAGGCGGCACCGGTAGGGGCAGCGGCGCGCATTCGACGTCGGCCGTCCGTCCCGGCTTGCGGTCGGGAAGCGCACCGGTGGCCAGGTAGTCGGCGATCCGGTTGTCGACGCAGGCGTTGCCGCGCGGGGTGATCGCGTGGCTCGTGCCGCCGGGCTCACCGATCAGGCGAGCACCGGGGAACCGGCTCCGGACCTCGAGGCTGCCTTCGTACGGCGTCGCCGCATCGAGGGTCTCGCCGATCATCAGCACACTCGGCACCTTCTTGCCGTCGACCTTGACCGGCTTGCCGGGCTTCGCGGGCCAGTACAGGCAGGGCGCGTTGAACCAGGCGTTCTGCCAGGTGAAGAACGGCGCCTTCTGGTAGGTCCGCCAGTTGTCGTGCTTCCACTGCTGCCAGCTCTGCGGCCACTTCACGTCGGTGCACTGGACGGCGAGGTAGACGGCGTATCCGTTGTCGTCGCCCCGGCCGCCGAAGGCCTCGAACAGCCCCTTCATCGTCTGCCAGTCACCCTTGTTGACGAACTTCGCCAACGCGTCGCCGAGCAGCGTCCACCGCAGCTGGTAGTACGAGGCCTGCTGGAAGACGTCGAGGAATTCGTCCGGCCCGACGAAGCCGCCCGCCGGGACGGCGGCCAGCTTCTTCAGCTGCTCGGTGAAGACCTGCTTCACCGCGGCCTGCGTCTTGCCGAGGTGGTAGACGTCGTCGTGCTGCGCGACCCAGCCGAACCAGATGTTGATGTTGACGTCGAAGGCGACGTCCTGGTTCAGGTTCGCCTGGTACCAGACGTTGCGGGGGTCCACAGTGGAATCGAGGACCATCCGGCGGACATGCTGAGGGAACAGCGTCCCGTAGACCTGGCCGAGGTAGGTCCCGTAGGAGTAGCCGTAGAAGTTCAGCTTCTCCGCGCCGAGCGCCTTGCGGATGCTCTCCATGTCCTTGATCGTGTCGGTCGTCTTGATGTTCTCGAGCAGCGCGCGGCTGTTGTTCTTCGCGCACGCGTCGGCGTAGGACTTCGAGCGCTGCAGCCAGGTCTTCTCCAGCTGGGGCGTGGTCGGCGTGTAGTTCGGCCGGTTGTAGTCCATGTAGTCCGGGATGCACGAAAGCGCGGGCTTGCTGGAGCCGACGCCGCGCGGATCGAAGCCGACCCAGTCGTAGGCGTCGCCGGCGTGGTTCGGCACGCGCGTCCCGCGGGTCGCCAGCAGCAGCCCGGATCCGCCCGGGCCGCCCGGGTTGGTGAGCATGACGCCTTGGTACTGCGCCTCGGGCGTCTTGTGCTTGACGCGGCTGAGCGCGAGCTGGATCTTTTCCCCGCGCGGCCTCGAATAGTCGAGCGGCACGGACAGGTAGCCGCACTCGGCGCCGGCGGTGACGAGCGTCGGATCGGTGCACGCCCCCCAAGCGATCGTCTCGGCGGGCTGCGTCTGCTCAGCCTGCTCCGCGACGGCCGGTGCGGTCACCGCGACCGAAGCCAGCGTGGCCACGGCGAGCGCGGTGATGAGAACACGTCTCACGGTTTCTCCCTTTCCCTCCAAAGGTGAAAGCCCCGAAACCTTATCCACGACCATGACCCGCGGAACCCTTCCGGCGAAGGTCCCTACCAACGGCGGGTCCCGATCGCGGCAAACCGGGCAACCGGTTAAGCGTTTGGGCGGCCGCCCGGCGCACGCTAGGATTCGATCATGACCTACCACATCCGTATGCGCACCGCCTGAGACGGCGTGACCGCAGGGCCGCCCGCGACCGGGAGGCCCCTCTTTCTGCGCGCCGTCTGTCATTCCGTCACGGATCCAGACAGGACACCATGCAGAAGCACATCGCAATGATCGGCTGCACCGCTCCGAGCCACATCTACCCGTCACTGGCCGTCATCCGTGAGCTGGTCGCTCGCGGGCACCGGGTCAGTTACGTCGTGGGCGAACCACTCACCGGGCTGGTCGAACCGACCGGCGCCGAAGTGGTCCCGCATCCGTCGATCCTCCCGCTCGGCGACCAGTCGGCGTGGCCGGAGGACGCCGGCTCGCAGATGCGGGTCTTCCTCGACGAGGGCCTCCAGGCGATGCCGGTACTGACCGAGTTCTACGACGACAACCGGCCGGACCTGCTGCTGTACGACATCGGCGGGCTCCCGGCACCGATCCTGGGCAGGCGTTACGACGTTCCGGCAGTACAGCTGTCGCCGACGTACGTCGCTTGGGAAGGCTACGAAGAAGATCTGGGCGAGATGCTCGACGCGCTTCGCGGCTCACCGTCCGGAAAGGACTATCACGCCACGTATACCGCGTGGTTGCGGGAAAACGACATCGAAACCGACGCCTGGGACTGGATCTCCCACCCGGAGCACGTCCTCGCGCTGCTGCCGAGGGCGATGCAGCCGAACGTCGACCGGGTTCCGTCGTCGGTCCGCTTCGTCGGACCGGCTTTGGACCCGGAACGCTTGGCCGACCGCGGCTGGACCCCGCCGAAGAGCGGTAAGAAGGTCCTGCTGATGTCGCTCGGCACGGCGTTCACCGACCAGATCGACCTCTTTCGCGCCTGCGTCGACGGATTCCGCGACTCGGACTGGCACGTGGTGATCTCGATCGGTCAGACCGATCCGGCCGTTTTCGGACCGCTGCCCGAGCACATCGAGGTGCACCCGTTCGTCCCGCAACTGGCGGTGCTGGAGGCCGCGTCGGCCTTCATCACGCACGCCGGGATGGGCGGCAGCACGGAATCGCTGTGGTACGGCGTGCCGACAGTCGCGATCCCGCTGGCCACCGACGGTTTCGGCAACGCGGCGAAGCTCGCGGAACTGGGCGTCGGTGAGCAACTCCCGGCCGACGAGGTGACCGCGACGACGTTGCGGGCCGCCGTCGATCGGGTGGCCGGGTCGCCCGAGGTCGCCGCGCGGCTGGCCGAGGTGCAGGCCGAAACGCGGGGCAACGGCGGGATCGACCGCGCGGCCGACGCCGTTGAGTCCTTCCTGAAGTAGCCCGGGTAATGCTATGAACGGGCCTTTCCTTGCAAATTTTGCAAGGAAAGGCCCGTTCATTGCACGCGCGCTACGTCGCCCGGATCTCGTTCAGGTAGTTGTAGATCGTGTACCGCGTGACGTCGAGTTCCCCGGCGAGGTGGTCCACCGCGTCCTTGATGAGGAAGAACCCGGCCTCGTCCAGTTCCCGGACCACGGCCGCCTTGTGCCGCTTCTTCATCAGGTCCACCGGGATCCCGGCCTTCGTGACCGCGCGCCCGATCAGGAACCGCTGCAGGCTGTCGACGTCCGGCGGGAACGTCTCGGGCTCCTGCCCGTTCGCCTTCGAGGCGCCGTCGGTCAGCCGGTTGACGCACAGGCAGCCGATCGCGACCCCGTCGGCGTCGCGCAGGAACAGCGTCGAAGACCGGATCGCGCGGCCGTCGGGGCCGTGGGTCTCGTAGTTCGTCAGGTCCTGCGTGGTGCCTCGGCGGACCAGGCCCAGCAGCAGGTCCGTCATCGGGCCACCGACCGTACGGCCGGTGAGGTCACCGGCGATCGCGACGATCGAGTCCGGCAGCCTGCTCAGGTCGTGCAGCAGGACCTCGTTGCCCGGCCCCAGCATCGCCGCGAGCGCGTGCACCGCCGGGCCGAGCGCCGAAAGCAGGTCGTGCGACGCCGCCGACGCGACCACCGGAACCCCGGAAGCGACGACGCTGACAGGTTTCGTCAGCCGTTCCAACGCCGAACGCACCTGCTCCGCGGTGCTCGCCGGAGTCGACGCGTGCGGGGACAGCCGGACGTGTTCGGGCCGCACGGTGGCCGCGATCCCGGCACTCGCCAACGCCGAGCCGACCTGTTCGGCCGCGTGCCCGGGGAGGGTGAAGGCGAGGATTCCGGCTCGACGTTCGACCGCCGAAACCACCTCTCCCCCCAAGGATTTCACGACGTCTTCGAGTTCACCGACGCGTTCGGCGACGCGTCCGGCGATGGCCGGGACACCCGCCTCCTCGACCAGTTCCAAGGCCGCGGCGAACGCGCCCGACGTGATCGGGCTCAGGTTCGAGAGCGACCAGGCGGCCGCGGTCTCGTCGGCGGGGTGGATCTCGTCGTCGAACAGTCCCGGGTCACGCGCCCCGGTCCAGCCGGACAGGATCGGTTCCATCCGCTCCAGCGCCCGGTCCGAAAGGACGGCGAACCCGGTGCCCCAGCCCGCCCGCAACCACTTCTGGCCGCCGACGACGAGCACGTCCGCGACCTCCCACGGCGCCTCGATCACCCCGAAGCCCTGGATCCCGTCGACGACGAGCAGCCTGTCCCCCACCGCCTCGCGGATCGCCGCCAGGTCGGCGCGGTACCCGGTGCGGAAATCGACCGCGCTCACACTGACCAGCGACGTCTCCGGCGTCAGCGCCGCCTTGACCGCGTCCGCCGTGACGTTCCCCAGCGGCAACCGCCGGACGGTCAGCCGTCCCGCTTGTTCCGCCCGCGCCCACGGATAGGTGTTGGCCGGAAACTCCGACGCCGAGACCAGCACCTCGCCCCCGGGAGCGTTGAACGCGGCCTGGAAGAGCCCGAGACTGGTGTGCGGCAACAGAACCGTGTGGTCGGTGTCGCTGCCGGACAACCGGGCGGCGGCCGCCTTGGCCCGGGTCTCCTGCCGCATCAGGTCGTCCACAGTGGACGGACCGGCCTTGGTCGACTGGTCGAGCAGGCTCGCGGTGGTGTCGAGCACGGCGTGCGAAGGCGGCCCGAACCGCGCGAAGTCGAGGTAGCCCGCCGGTTCGTCGAACTGCAGCAGGTACCGCGGGGAAATCCGCGTCATGCGAGGACCCGCGCCAGGAACTGCTTGGTCCGCTCGTGCTTCGGAGTGCTCAGGATCTCCCCGGGCGGCCCGGTCTCGACGACGGCGCCGTCGGCCATGAACACCACCTCGTCCGCGGCCTCGGCCGCGAACCCCATCTCATGCGTCACCACGACCATCGTCATCCCCTCCGCGGCCAACGTACCCATCACCGCCAGCACCTCGCCCACGAGCTCCGGGTCGAGCGCCGACGTCGGCTCGTCGAACAACATCAGCTTCGGTTTCATCGCCAGCGACCGGGCGATCGCCACCCGCTGCTGCTGCCCACCGGACAGCTGCGCGGGGTAGGCGTCGGCGCGATGCGCGAGCCCGACCCGGTCGAGCAGTTCGAGCGCCTGCTTCCGCGCTTCGTCCGCGGAGACACCGAGCACCCGCACCGGCCCCTCGACGACGTTCTGCAGCGCCGTGCGGTGGCCGAACAGGTTGAACCGCTGGAACACCATGCCGATGTCGCGCCGCTGGCGGGCGACCTCGCGTTCCTTCAGTTCGTACAGCTTGCCGTTGCGCAAGCGGAAGCCGATCGGCTTCCCGTCGACCCAGACCTGTCCTGCGTCGATGGTCTCCAAGTGGTTGATACAGCGCAGGAACGTGCTCTTCCCGGCACCCGACGGGCCGAGCAGGCAGACCACCTGTCCTTTGTGGACTTCGAGGTCGATCCCGCTCAGCACCTCGGTGTGGCCGTAGCTCTTGCGGACGCCGACAGCCTTCAGCAGTGCTTCTCCAGAACC
Source organism: Amycolatopsis sp. lyj-112 (assembly GCF_046549055.1). Taxonomy (NCBI): domain Bacteria; kingdom Bacillati; phylum Actinomycetota; class Actinomycetes; order Pseudonocardiales; family Pseudonocardiaceae; genus Amycolatopsis; species Amycolatopsis sp. lyj-112. The sequence continues at coordinate 74,794 of NZ_JAJPWS010000008.1, forward strand.
GGGTTCAGACACGTTCACTCCTCACCAGCGGCGCGGTACGCAAAGCCTTGGCGGCACGGGAGAACGGGCCGCGCGCCCGTTCTTCGGAGTCGAAGGCCCGCTCCAGATAGTGCTGCCCGACCCCGGCGACGGTCACCACGACCATGTACCAGACCGCCGCGGCCAGCAGGGTCTCCATCACCAGCAGGTTGTTGGACGAGATGTTGTTGGCGGCGTGGATCAGTTCGGTCACACCGATCACCGACGCCATCGAAGTGCCCTTGAGCATGTTGATGAAGTCGTTGCCCGTCGGCGGGATGATCACCCGCATCGCCTGCGGCAGCACCACCCGGCGCAGCGTCGCGCCCGGCGACATCCCGATCGACTTCGCGGCCTCTGTCTGTCCACTGTCGACACTGTTCAACCCGGCGCGGACGATCTCCGCCATGTACGCGCTTTCGTTGAGCGCCAAACCGAGCAGCGCCGCGGTGAACGCGGTGATCAGCACGTTGGTCTGCTCGTACAGCAGATAGCCGCCGAACGGCAGCGGGATCGAGATGAACTCGAAGACCAGCGCCAGGTTGTACCAGATCAGGATCTGCAGCAGCACCGGAAGACCGCGGAACAGCCAGATGTAGCCGGCGGCGAACCACCGGGCCACCGGGTTGGCCGAACGGCGCATCAGCGCGATCACGATGCCGAGGACGATCGCCGAACCCTGCGCGATCACCGCGAGCAGCACGGTGTTGAGCAGGCCGACCGCCATCACGCGGTACCACAGGAACTCCGGGACGGAATCCCACTGGATCTGGGCTTCCGCGAGCGCGATCCCGAGCAGGACCAGCAGGGTGAGGATGACGACGGCGCTGACCCACCGGCCCCAGTGCCGGAGCCGGACGATCGGCAGCGGTTCAGCTTCCGCCATTGAGCTTCGCCTCCTTGACCGCGCCCTGCTCGACGCCCCAGGCCTGGAGGATCTTGCCGTAGCCGCCATCGGCGATCAGGGACTGCAGCGCCTTCTGAAGCGACTCGGCCAGCGGCTTGTTCTCCTTGTTGACGCCGATCCCGTACGGCCCGCCGTTGATCGGCTCACCCGGGACGACCTCGAAGAACTTGCCCTCGCCCGCGGTCCGCGAGATGTAGACCGCACTGGGCAGGTCGTTGAGGATGGCGGCGACCCGGCCGGTGCGGAGCTGGTTCTGGTTCTGGGTGTCGCTGTCGGTCGCGGTCACGGCCAGCGCGGGCTTGCCGCCCTGCGTGCATTTGCCGTTCTGCTCCTCGGCGTACTTCTGGTGGCTTGTGCCCTGCACGACGGCGACGTTCTTGCCGCACAGCGTGTCCGGGCCGGTGATCTGGTCGGGATTGCCCTTGCGGACCATGATCGTGATGCCGGAGGAGAAGTAGTCGACGAAATCGATCTGCGCCTGGCGGGTCTTCGTGTCGTTCATCGCCGCCATCGTGAGATCGACACGGCCGGACTGGAGGCTCGTGATCAGCGATCCGAACGCCATGTCCTGGTGGTGCACGGTGACACCGAGTTTCGCGCCGAGGGCCTTGGCGAGGTCGACCTCGTAGCCGATCGGGGTCTTGCCGTCGGCGGCGTAGAAGTTGTTGGGCGCGGACTGCAGGTTCGACGCCAGGTGCAGCATCCCGGCCTGCGCGTACTTCGCGGGCAGCGTCCCGGCGACGGCGGCGTCCTTCTGGATTCCGGCGAGCAGCGCGGAGGTGTCCGGGATCGCGGCGGGCGCTCCGGGGGCCGCGGGTTCCTGGCCCCCGGCACCATCGGGCCCGCCTCCGCAGGCCGCGGTGACGAGGGCGGCCAGGCCGGTGAGCACGGCCAAGCGCCAGGTTCGGGTCAGGGTGAGCGGCGTCGACGGCATGACGGTCCTCCACGGTGCCTTGGGTGGTGGCCGACGCTACAACTGCGTGTTGAAGAGGTCAACTGTGAGTTGAAATCTTGTCCGGTGGTGCCGCCCGACGGACAAAGCGCGGGCACCGGCTTCCGCCGATGCCCGCGCCTCTTCCCGTCGCCGGGCTAGTTCATCCCTACCTCGACCAGGCCTTCGTTGGCCGCGGCGGCACATTCGGCGTCGTCAGCCGCTGCGTCGGCGGCATCAGCGACACCGTCGTCCTTGGCGGCCTTCTCGTCCGCAGCCTTCGCCTTGGCCTCGGCCTTGGCTTCGGCCTTGTCCTGGGCCTTCGCCTTGTCCTTTGCGTTGTCCTTGGCGGCCGCGCCGTCCTCCTGAGCGGCGTCGTCCTCATCGACAGCTGCGACATCGAGCTGACAAGCGGCGATGGCGGCGCAGTCGACGTCATCGACGTTGCCGGCTGCCGCATCGTCCTGCTCGGCCATACCGTCGTGTTCAGCCATGCCGTTCTTCTCGGCCTTGCCGTTCTTCTCAGCCATGCCATCCTGCTCGGCGGCCACGGCCTCGGCGTCGCAAGCAGCGATAGCGGCGCAGTCGACCTTTTCGGCGGCCGCGGCATCCTCCTCAGCCGCGGCGTCCTCCTGCTCGACCGCATCCTCCTGCTCGGCCTTGGCCTTCTTTTCAGCCTTGCCGTGCTTCCCGGCCATGCCTTCCTGTTCAGCCTCGGCCTTGTTGTCCGCGACGTCGGCGGCCACGCAGTTCGCCGCGGCGGCCGCGTCAGCGACGGCGCCCTTCACGGCCACTTCCTCGGCACACCTGGCGGCCTCTCGCCGCTGCTCGATCAGATCCGCGACCGCCTGCCGGCTGGCCACCCTCGCCACGGACTGCGAGTCGGAGTTCACCTCTTGATCCGCGACGAAGGACAGATTGTTCTGCAATGCCGTGCCCAGGCCATCACAGTTCCCGCCGGACGCTGTCGCCGCGTTGCCCGCCGGGCTGCTCAAGGCGATGGCCGCCACGGTGGCGCCCGCGACTCCCACCAGGGCAGCCAAGCCGACCGTCGCCTGTTTGCGGTGTCGACCGGAATCACGCAAGCGGGGCATATACGCCCCTCCTCTCCATTGTCAGCACCTCACGCATAAGACACGGAGGGATCACCGGAGAGGTTCAGTTGGTTTCTACCCCACTCTTTGACCTGCGAAGGCGCCCATGGCATGTCCATTGTGGACTTGCCATGGGCGCCTTTGTCCCGGATATTCCTCAGACGGCTATGTAGTTCCCGCTCAGGATGAGCAAGACCTGCACGGTGATGCCGGTGCCGTAGTAGTCGGTGGCGTTCGGCGTCCAGGTGGTGACGCGGGTCCACAGCTTGTCCAGCCAGGCCTGGCTACCCGGGTCGTTCATCGCCGCGATGGCGAACGACGCGGTGAAGCAGGGGTGCTGGCCCGTCTCACCCGAGATCTTGGCGCCCGCAAGCGTGTAGCCGGTGGTGATCTTGGCCGGGTCGCCGCCGGTGGTCTGCTGGATCCAGGTGTTCATCTTCCGCACCTGGCCCACCGCGGGACTGCCGGCGACGGTGGCGCCGTCGACGCCGAGCCGCCACGGGTCGCGGCAGGCGTTGTAGCTGTACTTGTCGTCCTTGCCTTCGAGGAAGTCGTACGGCGCGGGCTTCGGCGTCGAGTTGGTGTTGACGACGAAGTCCGGGATCAGGCCGGTCTTCGGTGCGTACTGCTGCTGAAGCTGAGTGACCGCCCGCTCCTGCCGGGTCCGGACCTGGCCCCAGAAAGAGTCCCCGGTGGCCTTCTCGAACGCGCGAAGGTGGCCCGGCATCCAGTCGGAAGAACGCGAGCTGTTGATGTACTTGCCGCTGTCGGCCCAGTCCGCCAGCCGCATGAACTTGGTGGTGGGGTGCACCTCGCTGCGCTTGATCGCCTTGATGATCCGCAGCGCCTCGGACTTGTAGTCGACCGAACCGCCGCTGCCCCAGACCTTGTCGGCAATGAGCAGGCCGTAGGCGATTTCGAGGTCCCCGTCGGTCGCCGAGTCGGTGCCGTTGACGCTCTTGCAGCCGGCGTCCTGCTCGGCCGCGTGCAGATCCTTGTCGATCGACGAGGGATGCGCCTTCACGAACTTCAGGATGCCGTCGAAGACGGTGCGGGCCTGCGAATCCTTGTCGCCCATCATCGCCGCGATGGTCATGCCGTAGCCCTGACCTTCGGCGACGAACGCGTGATCGGCGTCCGGCGCCTTCACCGCGTAGGTACCGGAGCCGCACTTGGTGGTGAGGAAGTTCTTCTTCCAGAAGTCGTAGTACTTGGCGAGAGCCTGATCCTGGGCCGCCTGCGACACCGAGGGGCGCAGAACTCCCGGCTGGTAAGGCGTTCCTTGAGCGGTGGCCGCGGTGGCGGGGGCGGTCGTGGCGACCAGCCCGGCGGTCAGCGCGGCCGCGGCCAGCACCGTCCGTACGGTCTTTCTCATGGCTCCTCCGGAACATCGTTGGTGGCGGCGGCGCGTTTCGAGAGTGACACTCTGACCGGCCAGAATCAAGAGAGTTAAGAAAGTTTCCTTACTATTACCTCAAATGACGCTTACGTGAACGGTGGCCTAGCGTGGTGACCATGACGATCGACCTGACCGCGCGCGGCGAAGCCTTCCGGGAGTTCTGGACCGAGCGGCATCTCGCCACCCTGACCACCGTCCGACCCGACGGGACCCCGCATGTCGTGGCCGTCGGGGTCACGGTGGACTTCGAAGCCGGGATCGCCCGGGTGATCACCTTCCGGTCGTCCAAGAAGGCCCGCATGATCAAGGAAGCGGGCGAAAAGGGCATTCCGGTCGCAGCCTGTCAGATCGACGGCCCGCGATGGTCCACTTTGGAGGGACGCGCGGTACTTCTCGAAGACGCCGAGTCGGTGCACGACGCCGAGAACCGCTACGCCGCGCGATACCGGCAGCCCAAACCGAACCCGGAACGCGTGGTCATCGAGATCACCGTGACCAGGGTGCTCGGCAACGCCTAGCTGATCACGCGAGATACGCCTCTGATCACGAGAGTGCGCTGCTTGATCACGCCCGGGCGCCGCCCGGTGACGACGTGATCAGCAAGGTGACGGTGAACGGGGGAAGCCAATTCGACCCGCTCAGGAAACGAAAAGACTGAGCAGACCCTCCACCGAGCGGACGATCACCCGCGCCGCGGCACGTTCGGCGTGCGCGGCGCCGCCCCGCTCCGCCTCGTGCCGCCAGCGCACGAGCGCGCTCTCCGCGGCAGCGTGGATCTCCGCCGGATCCGTGTCGGGTTCGAGGCCGAGCCTCTCGGTGGGCGCGAGGCCCTGCGAACCGAGCAGCCGTGTGGCCTCCTCCGCGATCTCTCCGGACAACGCCGTACGGCCACCGCGGACGTCGGCGATGAGCCGCAGCTCCCGGAAATCGTGTGCGGCCGCGGCGAACCGTTCCACCCGCGCGGCCAGCCGGTCGCTGTACGGACGCGGCTCGGCGGCGAGCAGGCCTTCCAGCCGCAGCACCGCCGTGCGCGCCTTCAACGCTTCCGCCCTGGCGACGAAACAGCCGGCCAAGGTGTCCCGCAGATCGCCGAGACCACTGCGGTGCACGAGTTCCGCCGAAAGCTTCAGCCTGCTCTCACATCGGGTGCGGATCAACGTGATCGCCAGCCGGACACCGTAGAGACCGAACCGGGTCAGCAGGTGTTTCCGTGACTCCGGCGGGACCCGCACCGGGAACGGATCGTCCACAAAGGAATCCACCGAGAGGAGATGGCGTTCGAGCTCCGGCCGGGAGACCGACGCCAGCACGCGAAGCACCTCGAATTCGTCGTCCCGCAAGGCGCGCCCGGCATACCCGAGCTGTCCCGCGACCGCGAGCACTCCTTGGAATCCCGCGCAGTTCGGGTCGTCCCGCCACGCGCGGCGCGCCAGTTGTTTCGCGGTGAGCAGGGCGTCGATCCGGCCCGCGCCGACCTCGTCGGCGCGGCCGAGCACCAGCACCGAGTTCACCGCGCTCTGCCGCGCGAACGCCGAACCGTCGGCCGGACGGGCACCGGCGAGCTCGTCGGGTTCGAGGTAGCGCACCAAGCGCACCGTCGCGTCGACGTGTTCGGCCGGCGCCGGGGTGTCGAACAACTCGATGTCGCGCAAGGCCCGCGTCGGCCATTCCGCCAGCGCGGAGACCAAAGTGGACTTACCGGTGCCCGGCGTGCCGACGAACCCGACCCGCAGCGGTTCTTCCAGCCGTTCAAGGCATTCGCGCAGCATCCCCACCGCGGGCGGGAGGTCCTGGTAGAGCGCGGCTGCGTCACTCAGTAGTTCTCGGACATCAAGGGACGTCACGCGGACAGCTCCCGGCGCGGCGCCGCGCCGCTGCCGAGCGCACCGGCCTTCCGGTGCAGGGCGGCCAGGCGGTCGATCTCGCGTTTGACCCCCTGCGTGCGCCGGTCCCGGTCGGCGGAGCCGGCGATGATCAGTTCCCGTTGGCGCGTCAGCTCTTCCGCGAGTTCGTCCGACAGCGCGGTGAAGTGGTCGCGCAGCCTTCGCTGCACCTGCCGGACCTCGTCCTTGATCTCCTTGCTGAACCGGATGAAGACGTCGTCGACATGCCGCTGCGCCGCGGTCTTCGCCAGCGCCTGGCGGCGCTGCAACCGCATCCCGCCCTCGTCACGCACGCTCTTGGTGGCGAACGCCACGCCGGCGCCGAGCGAGACCGGGTTGATCAGCGGCAGCCCGGCGAGACTGGTGACCAGACCGAACATCAGCACGCCACCGTAGGAACCGCGCAAGCCGGTGAACAGCTTCTGGCCGATCTTGAAGCGTTCGATCTTCGGGGCACCGACCTCGGGGATCGAGTCCACTCCGGACCCGGTCAACGGCAGTTCCGGGGCCTGGCCGTAGCGCGGGCCGAAGCCCGAGGCGACCGCGTGCGCGATCCACGTCGACCGGTCGGACACCCAGTTGTAGTTGGTCTCGACGGCGTCGGCGAGGTTCTCCTCCAGCCAGGCCTGGAAATCCGGCCAGATCTGCACCGGGTCGCCTTCGTCGAAGGTGCGGTCGATATGCCGCACGATCGTCCGGGTCCGCTCGCGGAGGTCGTATTCGGCGTCGGAGACCAGGTCGGTGATCTCGTCCGACAACAGGTTCTGCCAGCGGACGTTCTGCCGCCGCAGTTCCTCGGTGCGCCGTTGTGCCTGGTGCAGCAGGGTGACCTGGTCGATCCCGCTGTCCTGGGAGACGGCGTTGAGGCGCGTCTGCAGTGTCTCGACCAGTTCGACCGCCGCCGCGCGGATGCTCACCGCGGCGGCCAGCGCCCGGGTGCGTTCGATCGGCCGCGAGGCCTGTTCCCCCACCCACGCAAGGAGTTCCGGGAATCCGGACCGTCCATTGAGGTCGGCGTCACCGGCCTTCGCCGCGGCTTGACGCACCGTGGCGGAAACCGGGAAGACGTCGGCGACCACGCCGGTCTCCGAAAGCGCGGCACGGTTGCGGGCGGCGAGTTCGCGCCAGTCGGGACTGACGTCGATCTTGGTCATCGCCAGCACGAGTGCCGGGCACCAGGTGCGGATGTGCCGGGCCAGCGCGAGTTCGGCGGGCTGGAGTTCCTGGGTGGCGTCGGAGACGAGGATCACCGCGTGCGCGTCGGCGAGGACATCGAGCGTCGCGGCCGTGCGCGGCGACCGGGGATCCCCTATCGCCGGAGTGTCCACCAGGACCAGCCCCGAGCCGAGCAGGTCGCGCGGCAGGCCGACCTCGACGCGGCGCAGGGATCCGGGCGGCCGGATCTCCAGTTCCTTGGTCAGGTTCCCGACCGGGACGCTCTCGCGGGCGTGCCCGACCAGCGTCGCGGCGGGATCGGGCGCGTAGCCGATCTCGGTGGGAACGGCCGGGGTGCTCGCGTCCCCGACCACGCAGACCGGGGCGTTCAGCAGGGCGTTGAGCAGGTATCCCTTGCCCTGTTTGGGGAAACCGACCACCGCGATCCGGGTGCCGGCGGCCTGCTGGTCCCGTCTCCGGCGCAGGCGTTCGGCCAGGTCGGCGCGACCTTGGGCGGCACAGGCGTCCAAGGTCTCGTTGAGCACGTCGAGCCAGGCGGGGGCTGTCACGGGGATGCAGTGTTCCCTTAACCAAGCGCGGAATCAATGTGGGATGCGCCAACATGCGGACGTGGCAAAGGCCCCGCGGCCGGTTTCGGCCGCGGGGCCCGCTCACCCGATGAGATATGAAGAATCTTCAGCTCAGCCGATGTGGATGTCGTTGCCCGAGCCGATGTCGCCGGCGCCGAGGTGGACGTCGCCCACGTTTCCGATGGTGTGGCCGATGTTGTTGCCGGCCTCGGAGACCACGTCGTGCACCTCGGAGACGCCCGCGCCGTTCGCGACGTTGGCGACCTCGTTGGCCACGTTGCCCGACACGGCACCGGTGATGTCGCCGTGGTTGTTGGCGATGTCACCGTTGGCGTAGTTGTTCGCGACGTCGTGCACCTTGGTGGTGACGTCCGCGACACCCACGTTGCCGATGACGCTGGTGAGGTCACCGACCTGCGAGAGCACGTCGGGGACACCGCCGCCGACGCCGTCGGCGCGGGGCAGGTCGCTGTTCAGGTCGCCGACCGCCGGGACGGAGTCGAGGGCCGGAACCTGGACGGCGTCCACGGCGGGGACGGCGGGGACGTCGTCGACGAGGCCGGACGCGGTGTCGACCGCACCGTTGGCGACGCCACCGGCCTGGCCGAAGGTGCCGGAGTCGAGGCCACGCGACAGGTCGTCGGTCAGGCCGAAGCTGCCGACGGTGTTCTGCGCGAGGGCGGTCACGCCGGCGGCGGCGTTGGAAACGTCGGTCACGTCGGAGACGGCGGGCACGCCCGGCAGGCCCGGGACGACACCCGGGACGTCGACCGGCAGGTCGCCGAGGCTCGGCACGCCGGCCGGCAGGTCACCCAGGCTCGGCAGCCCGGCCTCGGGCAGGCCCAGCTCCGGCAGACCCGGAACGGCGGGGACGGCCGGGAGACCGGCGCCGGCGAGGCTCGGCACACCCGACAGGTCACCGACGGCCGGAACGGCGACCGGCAGGCCCGCGGTCAGCGCGGTGAGCTGGTCGATCGCGCCCTGGACACCGTCGGCGCACTCGCCGTCGGAGCCGTTGACGATGTTCGTGACGCCACCGAAGCCGGCCAGGTTGTCGGCGGTGCTCGCGGCGGTGCCGGTGACACCGGTGGCGGCGTCGACCGGGACGAAGTCGAGCACCAGCGGGACGACCTCGTGCACGTCGGCGGCGTTGATGTCACCGAGGCCGGCGTCGGCCAGCACCTGCTGGGGGTCGTTGGCGAACGCCACACGAGCCGCGGTGTCGTTCAGCAGGTTCAGCGTGAAGTCGTGCAGGGTCTGGACGGAACCCATGAAAGGACTCTCCTGGGGGTCTAGGTCGGTGGGGACGCGCAGCGGCCGGAGGGCACGGCTGAGCGCAGGTCACCGAAATTAGTGACCCGGCGCCGCTCAGCACATCGGGGATCACTCCCGGTCGTCACTCACTCAGCCAATAGGGGATCGGTATGACATCGTTAGGGCGTTAGGGGCTTAACCGAGACGCACCCCGTTGGGTTTAATGCCCCTCTCACCCATACGGGTCAAGCCGTTCGGGTGAGTGGCCCTGGTAGGCCCTCAAGGGGCTGGTCAAGCGAAGGAGGATGCTCGTTGCCCTACGTCCTCGGCATCGATATCGCCTCGACCCGCACCACCGCCGCCACCTGCGTGAACCAAGGCGACGGCTGGGGTGTCCCCGAGCCGTTGTGGCTCGGGGCGCGCGGACCGTCGGCGGCGTCCGCGGTATTTCTCGACGAAGACGGCTACCTGCTCACCGGCGACGCGGCCACCGAGGCGGGACAGTCCGCGCCCGCTCGTCTGCTGACCGGGTTCCACGAACGGATCGGCGACGACATCCCGGTGATCGTCGGCGGCGAACGGTTCCCGGCCGAGTCCCTCAGCGCCGTCCTCGTGGACGCCGCCGCGGACCAGGCGGGCGACCGGTTCGGCGGGAAACCGCAGCACATCGTGCTCACCCACCCCGTCGGCTGGGGATCGTTCCGCCGCGATCTGCTGCGCCGGGCGCTGGCCGAGGCCGGGTTCCCCAGGGCCGCGCTGGTGCCCACCCCCATCGCCGCACTGCACGCCTATCTCGCCCCCCAAGGCGACGTCACCGCGGGTGTCTGCGAATTCGGCCCGGACGGCGCCGTCGTGACGATCGCCACCGCCGGCGTCAACGGCTGGCAGCCGATCAAGACCGTGGAAGGCATCGACCCCGCCGAGGCCCTCGGCAAGGTCTTCGAACTCGCGCACGGCGGCGGTGTCCCGCCGCGGGCGATGGCGGGCATCGTGCTCTGCGGCGAGGCACCCGCGGTGCCCGGCCGGACACCGTGCCCGGTCTTCGCCGCGAGCGACCCGGTGCTGACGGTGGCGACCGGCGCCGCCAACATCGCCGCGCGGCGTGACCTTCCTCAGCCCGGTGGTCTCCGCCCGGGCAGCGCCGTCGCGACCGTGGAAACGACCCTGCTCCCCCGGGTCGACGCGGCCCCCGAACTCACCGAACGGCCCGAACGGCCGCCGGTGGACATCACCCCGTTCCCCTTGCCAGAACCCACGCGGACGGCGAAACTGCTCAGCCGACGCAAGCCCCTCGTCGCCGGGGCCGCTGTCGTGGTCCTCGCCGCGAGCACCCTGTTCCTCACCTTGTCCACTCGAGAAGCCACTGCCGACAAGGGTCCCGAAGCACCTCCCACCACTTCGAGCACCTGTGCGCCGGTCACCCCCGGCGCGACCCCTCCCCCCGAAGGTCGCTGTTGAACACACTGCTCGACAAGCCCGGCATCATCCATCCGGGTACCCGTCGCCTGCTCGACGAGGTGACCGCCGCGCCGGAACTCCCGGTGCGGATCGCCGTCGTCGCCCCTGGCGGCTATGGGAAGACCCACCTGCTCGGACTGCTCGGGCGTCACTACGCGGACGCCGGTGTCGAGGCCCTGCTGGTGGACGACGCCGATCAGCTCGACGACGCCGAGATCGCGAAGATCAAAGCGCGCGCGGAAGAATCGGCCGTCCCCGTCGTGCTGGCCTCCAGGTCGACAACACGGAGCACGGCGCTGCGCGCGCTCGCCGACACCTTCGGCCGAGCGGTGTCCTTGGCCCCGTTCGGGGTCGACGACGTCCGGCGGTTCGTCGAGCACGCCGGTGGCGACAAGGCCACGGCCGAGGACGTCCACGCCAGAACCGGTGGTGTGCCGAGACTCGTGCTCCGCGCGGTCACCGGGCAGCTCGGGGAATTCCGCGGTGAGCTGGAACAACTCGACGAAGACGTGCACCGCTATCTGATCGCGGCCGAGGCCGGGGCGGGCCGGAACCTCGATCTCCTTGCGGCGCTGCTCAACCGCGATCGCGACGGGCTGCCCGAGGTCTTCGACGGGGCCAGGGCGACCGGACTGCTCGGCGAGGACGATGTCCTGCTGCCGATCGCCGCGGAAGCCGTCAGGGCCTGGGATTCCCCCGGCCGTCGTCTGACGGTGCTGCAGCGGCTGCTGGAACTCCAGTTACGCGACGGGCTTCCGGTGCTGGATCTCGCCCGTTCCCTGCTGGGGACGGGAAGTTCGGGCGCGAGCGCGGCGGCGGCCTTCGAGGCGGCCGCGCGTGAGGCGATGCCCGACGACACGAAACTCGCGGCGCGGTTCTTCGAAGCCGCGTCGGAGGCCGGTGGGCGCGGCGCGGCGCTCACCGTCGGCTGGGCGCACGCCGCCGCTCTGGCCGGGGACCTCGACACGGCGCTGCGGCTCGGCGACGGCATGCTCGGCAGCACTTCGGATACCGATGCCCGGGCCGCCGGCGCGGAGGTCGCCGGGACGGTGCTGGCGCATCGCGGTGAACTCGCGCACAGCGCCGAGCTGTATCAGTGGTCCGGCCGGGCCGGGTCGAAGGCGTTCGCCGCGATCGCCTTGGTGGGCATCGGAAAACTCGAAGCCGCCCGCGGTCTGCTGGAGACGCCCGAAGTGCCGACCCTGTTCGCGGGCGCGGCCTCACGGACGGCGAAGGCGATCACCGGATCGGTTTCCGGCTGTGGCGCCGAAACACTCGCGGCGCTGCTCGGTGCGGCGTCGATGCTGGAATCCGCGGGCGCGCCCGCCCCGCTGCCGGACAGCCCGGCGGCGTTGGCGGCGTTGGTGGGTCTGCATTCCGGCGAACTGGCGCTGGCGGAATCCGTCCTGACCCGCGCGGTCACCGGCCGCATCGGCGGCGACCTGCTCGCGAAACGCCACCGGCTGCTGCTCGGCTGGGTCGCGATGACCGCGGGTGACCTCAAGACCGCCGCCGGGGCCGTGATGCCGCCGGACGGCCTCGAAGCCCGAGACGAACTTTTCGCCGCCACCCTTCAACTGGGCATCGCCCGGCGCTCCAGCGATCTTCCTGGCCTGCAACGATCGTGGGATCGCGCGTACCAGGCCTCGATGCGGCAGCAGCCGGACCTGTATTCCTTGCTGCCACTCGGAGAACTCACCATCGCCGCCGCACGAGCGGGCGCGAGCGCGAAACTGGCGGGACAGCTGGAACGCGCACACACGGTGCTCGACGGGCTCGGCAACCCTCCACTGTGGACGTCCACCCTGCGCTGGCACGAACTGCACGCCGCCATCACGGTGGAGAATCGTTCCCTGGCCTCAGAACATTTGGCCGCGTTGAACGACTTCGCCCCCTGCGGACGGTATCCGGCGGCACTGGCCTCGGCGGCGGCCGGCTGGCTCGCGGTCCTCAGCGGAACCTTCGACACCGAAGCGATTTCCGCGTCCGCGACGGAATTGTACGAACTCGGACTCTGCTGGGACGCGTCCCGGCTGGCCGGGCAAGCGGCGATCCGCACCTCGGACCGGCGGGCGATGGTGCAGTTGCTGGAGGTCGCACGGCAGTTCCAGGGAAAGACTCCGGAACCTGTCGCCGCCACCGGGTTGAGCGCGTTGAGCGAACGGGAACTGGAAGTCGCACGGCTGGTCGTCGACGGGCTGACTTATAAACAGGCCGGCGGTAAGCTGTTCATTTCCGGGAAGACCGTGGAGCATCATATGGCGCGGATTCGCGGGAAGCTGGGGGCCGGGGATCGGCGGGAGCTTTTGGGGATGCTGCGGGAGTTGCTTCCTCCTGCTGCTTCTTCTTAGCTTTACTTGGTGGGCGGCTACACTGATCGGGTAAGAAGTGTGCGCTCAACGGTTGAAACACTTGATTGTGTCACGGCAAACCTGGACTGACCGAAGCCCACGGAAGCCTTTGATAGGTACTTTTAGAATCTCGGCGTGCACTGGCCAACTGCCATCAGAGCCTTCAAATCTACTAGCGATCGAACGTTAGTTCGAGTATGATCATTGTCATGAACCTTAAACTCGTTTATCAAACTCAAGCCGCGCGTTTCCTTGAGGCCTCGTTTGCCGAGGAGTTGGTGCTTCGGCGGGCGCAGGGTCGTCAGGTGCGTGCCTTAGCCCAGTTCGCTGACTGGGGTGGGTCGCGAAGATCGGTGACCGAGGAGGTCGCTTTGCACTTCTCGGTCTCTCGTAATCAAGCGTTCCTGCTGCTGGAAATCTCCTGTGCTCTCGTGTCACGGCTTCCGAAGACGTTGGCAGCATTGGACTGTGGCGACATCGACCTGTTCAAGGCATCCAAGGTCACCCAGCTGACGCGCGAGGTGTCCGATGAGGTGGCTGGGCTGGTTGATGAGCACATGTCGTCTCGTCTGGCCGATCGGGATCCGGGTGCGATTCGTAGTTCGGTCGATTGGGCGGTGCAGAAGTACGACCCCAACGGCTATCGCGACCGGGCCAAGAAGAAACGCGCATTGCGGCATGTGTCCCTGCAGCATGAGGGCGAGACCATGTCCACCCTCTCCGGGTATCTCCCCTCGGAAGTCGCCGGTTCCGTCTATGCCTCACTCGACTGCGGGGCGCGTACTCGGCGGGACAACGACAAGTCCAAGACGCTGGATCAGCATCGGGCCGATCTGTTCGCCGAACGCCTGCTGACCGAAGACGGGCACGGTAGGCCGAAGGCCCATATCCACGTGTACGTGGATTTCCTGACCCTGACCGGTGTCCGTAACGACCCGGCGTTCCTCGCCGGATATGGCCACATCCCCGACTGGCTGGTCCGGGAGATCGCCTCAGACCCAAGTCGACCTGGTCGCGGTTGATCACTGATCCCACCACCGGGCAACTCCTCGAAGCAGGCGCCGACAAATACCGATCACCAGCATCGCTCGCTCGGTTGATCAAGGCGCGGGATCGGGAATGCACCCAGCCGGGCTGCCATCGCCCTGCCGAGTTCTCCGAGATCGACCACATCGTCACCTGGGCGCAGAACGGCAAGACCAACCACCACAACTGTCACGGCTATTGCAAAATCCACAACCTGCTTCGCAATGAGCCCGGTTGGTCGGCAGAACCCACCGGCAACGGCGGCATGACCATCACCACCCCCAGCGGCCACACCTACACCGCCACACCGGAACCACTCCACGACCCACGACCCGAACCCGACGACGAGCCGCCGCCCTTCTGAGGACGCGCGCAGTTCCATCCGGATTGCGCCGCCGGAGGCACAGACTCAGCCTTCGTCCAGCACCGCCCGGATCACCTGCCGAGCGTTGCCCGCCATCGCCGGATTCGTCCGCCGATAGTGCGGCAGCGCGATCAAGGCCTGCGAGAGTGTCCGCCCCGGCCGCGGCTCCAGGTCGCATCGTCCACGCCCAGCGCGTCGCGGAAGACTTTCCTGGCCTTTGCCCGGCATCAGATCGGCGTGCAGCCGCGACGCGGGCGACGCGGAAACTGCTCGGCGATCAGACCCCGCACAAGCTCATCGTCGACGGGCCACATCGGCCTTCGTCATCCCCAAGGCCCGTGCGGCAGCCCGAACCACTCGCCGCGAAGGATCTTCGAGCAAGGGCCGCACCAACCCGGCCGGCACGGCATCGAGAATCCGGAGCGCCCCCACGGCGAAAGCCCGCACCCGAGCCACCCGGTTCTCCAGCAGGTGGTGCAGCAGCGGCCCGTCCTCGGCCCGACCCGATTCGGCGAGCCCCGCGATCGCCCCCAACGAAGGCGACGCGGAACCCACAGCCGACCGATACCAAGCGACGGCGTCCACCCCGGTCCGGCGAGCGGCATCCCTGGCCAGCGCGCGAATCAGCGACGAGCGGTCGTCGAGCAGCGCGACGATCTCGTCGAGCTGCCCGAGCCGGGCGAGACCGACGAGCCCGCTGATCCGCACCTCGTCGTGCCGGCAGGTGGCCATTTTGCGCAGGATTTCGACCCGGCCGCTCCAGACGGCGTCGCGAGCGAGGGCTTCCCCTGCACGCACACGGAGACTCATGTCCGAGTGCCTCAAGGCGTACCGGACGAGTCCGTCCAGCTTCAGGTCACCGCGACGGGTCCGCACCTCGAACACGAACCTCGACACGGCCCAGTTCGCCGACCGGCTCAAGTCTTCAAGAACCTCCGCGGGCGCGTCGTAGGCGGCCGCGTACAGCTGTTTCACTCCGAACTCGCCGCGCTGACGACGCCCGAGGTGGAGCATCGCTTCCGCTGCCGGCCGCAGGTACGTCTCCGGCCTGCTGTGCAGCAGGGTGACGACTCCCGTGCGGGCGACGTCGCGAACCGGTGTGGCCCAGTCGGTCATCCGCAGCAGCAGGAACGGGAGCTGAGCCGGACTCGGGTCTTCCAGCATCTTCTTGACCGCGAGTTCCCGCACCCGGCCGTCGCCGTGCGAAGCGGCGATGGCGGTCGTGAGCGGCCCGGCCTTGCCCGCCCTCAGCAGGGCCGCCGCCTCGCGCAGGTAGTCCGCGGAGTCCCAGCACGCCGGACGGCAGTGTTCGTCGAGGGTGGCGACGAGCGCGGGAGTCGCGGTGATCGTCGCGAAGGCGGCCGCGGTTTCGTCGGTATCACCACTCTTGTCGACGCGCACGAGCGCCTCGACGAGCACGCCGATCTGGTAGCCGCCGCTCTTCGACGACTCCTGCAGCGCCTCCGCCACCGACTTCTTCGCACGAAAGATCACCCGGTGATCCTCCCCCATCCACCGCCCGCCGCGCTCATCCTTTCGCGGGTAGACGCCCGCTGGCGGTGCGCGTAGGAACAAGGAATGGCTGAGGAGAGGTCCAGACGAATATTCCTGTCCACGTCGGCCGCGCTTTCGGCGGTCGCGCTCACCGGGATTCCGGCCGGTGCCGAGGAATTGGGGGATCGAGGGTCCGGCGGAACGGTGTTACCGCAACGGCCCGACGCGGAACTCCGGGCGATCCTGCGGGAGATCGACGAACACCGGATCGAGGCCACCGTGCGCAGGCTCGCCGCTTTCGGGACGCGGCACACGTTGTCCTCGCAGACCGATCCGGTGCGGGGAATCGGGGCGGCCCGCGACTGGATCTTCGCGGAGATGTCGAAATCCGCGGCGAAATCCGGCGGGCGGATGACGGTCGAGTTGCAGTCGTACGTCCAGCCGCCCGCGCCACCGCGGATCCCGGTGGCCACGACGATCACCAACGTCGTCGCCACCCTGCGTGGATCCGCCACACCCGAACGGGTTTACGTCGTCTCGGGCCATTACGACTCGCGCTGTTCGGATCCGTTGGACGCGGTGAAAGACGCACCGGGCGCCGACGACGACGCGTCCGGAGTGGCCGTCTCGATGGAACTCGCCCGGGTCCTGGCCACCCGCCGCCCGGCCGCGACGATCGTGTTCGCCGCCGTCGCGGGCGAGGAGCAGGGCCTCCACGGCGCACGGCACCTGGCCACCCTCTACAAGGCCGCCGGCACCGACGTGCAGGCGATGTTCACCAACGACATCGTCGGGTCGAGCCGGGCGGACGACGGGACCCGGGACCCGCGCACGATCCGGCTGTTCGCCGAGGGCGTGCCGACGTCGGAAACCCCGGCACAGGCCGACATCAGGCGCGCGGTCGGCGGCGAGAACGATTCGCCCTCGCGGCAACTGGCGCGATTCGTGCGGTCGGTCGCGGAGAACGACTCGACCGGGATGGCCGTGCGGGTGATCTACCGGCGCGACCGCTATCTGCGCGGCGGGGACCACATCCCGTTCCTGGAACAGGGATATCCGGCCGCGCGCTTCACCGAGCCGAACGAGGACTTCGCGCACCAGCACCAGGACGTCCGCGTGGAGAACGGCAAGCAGTTCGGCGATCTGCCGGAGTTCTGCGACTTCCCGTTCATCGCCCGGGTCGCGCGGGTGAACGGCGCCGCGTTGTGGTCGCTGGCCACCGCGCCGGGCACCCCGAGAGACGTCCGGATCCGGACGAACCAGCTGACCAACGACACCGATCTGGTGTGGCAGCGCGGGGCCGGCGCGGATCTCGCCGGCTACGAGGTCGTCTGGCGGGAGACGACGGCGGCCGAATGGACGCGGGTGATCGACGTCGGCGACGTCACCGTGGCTAAGGTGGATCTGTCGAAGGACAACGTGTTCTTCGGTGTGCGCGCGGTCGGCAAGAACGGCCACCGCAGCCCGGTCGCTTTTCCGACACCCTTGAGCTGATGCCCTTATGACAGTCACGGCCGACGATCTGGACGCGGCGGTAGCGAGTGTGGTGAGCGGGCTGCGGCAGGCGGCCGGCCGTGACTGGTCGGGGGCGCCCGGCACCGGTGAACTGAACGCCTGGCGGACGGCCGAGCACCTCGGCGACTGCCTCATCTCCTACGCCGGGCTGCTGCTCGCCCGGCCCACGACGCCGCGTTTCGTCTGTTTCGAAGCCGTCGCCGACCAGGCCGCGACGCCGTCGGAGATGCTGGAGTTCGTCGCGGTGGGCGGCGGGATCCTGGGCGCGACGCTGCGCACGGTGTCGCCGGACGTCCGCGCGTATCACCCGAGCGGCCATGCCGACATCGAAGGCTTCGCCGGAATGGGCTGCGTCGAGGCGCTGGTCCACGGTGAGGACATGGCGAGGGGACTCGACGTCACCCTCGATCCGCCGCGTGAGGTGTGTTCGCGCGTGCTGGCGCGGATGTTCCCGGAGGTGGACGTCGACGACGTCGACCCCTGGACGGCGTTGCTGTGGGCCACTGACCGGGCGGAACTCGCCGGACGGCCGTCGCGGGCCGGGTGGCAGTGGCGGGGCGCTCCGCTCGGTGAGTGAAGGCAGCTGTGCTCAGCGGGATTTGAAGGCCACCACAGCGGCTTGGCCGCCGTCCCGCCACGCCACGCCGACCTCGTCGAAGGACGCGGCACCCAGCGCCCGCAGATGCCAAGCGGCCGGAGGGTTCCACTCGGCCGAGGGCGCATCACCGAACAGCCGAGCCCGTTCCACGACCGCCGGGCCGAGTACCGGGTCTGACGCGACCTCCTTCCACCACTCTGCCCAGTACGCTTCGCCGTCGCCCGGGACTTCGTGGTTCCGGACGGGCGGCACCGCGTCCGTGTCCGGCATATCGTCCACGTTGGCCAGGAACCCACCAGGCCGCACGAGCCCGGAAAGTTCGGCGTAGAGCTCGGTCAACCGGCCGGGCGGCAGGTAATGCAACGCCATGACCGCCAGTACGACGTCGTACCCGGTTCGCGGCAACCGGCCGGTCCAGGCCGGATCACGCAGATCGACCCGGACCAGTTCGACGGCGGGCGGGAGAGACGATTCGGCGATCGTCAGCATCACCGGATCGAGATCGACCAGGGTGGTCTCCGCCTGAGGCAGGCGTTCAAGGAGGCGGCGGCAGAGCGTGCCCGTCCCGCCTCCCACATCCAGCACCCGCGCCGCCCGGCCTTCGCACCGCGTTTCGATCAGTTCGATCATCCGCTCGATCGCCTGCTCACGCCCCGGCTGGTACCGCGCCATGAGCCGTTCCCAGCCGTCACTCCAGTAGTCGACAGTCATAGTGAAGATGATAATCGATATCGCTTGAGTCATCGTGCGTCACCGGCCGCCCTCAGGGAGTAGCCGGGTACGGCCAATCGGCTCAACTTGACCGGTGAAACGTTTGCCGCCGCCGAATCCGGGAACTTTTCAGGCATGTCCAGATGGCGAACTTCCAGCAGGAGCAACACCGCCGTGAAGGTGATCACCGGCATCGGCGCGCTGTTCGCTTTCATCGAACTGCTGTACATGGTGATGGTGCTCGCGGGTGCCAACGCGGGCAACGGTTTCTTCATCTTCATCCAAGCGCTGGCCCGACCGCTGGCGTTGTTCTGGCCGGGGCTTTTCCCGGTCGGTGACCCGAATCTCGCGGTGATCCTCGACTACGGTCTGGCCGCGGCGTTCTGGGTGATCCTGGCGGGCGTCATCGCCCGTTTCGCGGCCCGCTGACCCCCTGCGGCGGCATCCGGCGTCCCGTTCGGCGACACTGGTCCGATGAGCGAAGGCAGATGGTTCGACCTGAACCCGCTTCCGGAGCTGTTCGGCCTGGCCGCCGCCGGGCGGGCGCTGTTGCCTAATGTGCCCCTGACCCCTGCGGCAGTGCTGAAGACGGTCACCGAACAGCTGGTGGGGCGACGGCTGACGACCAAGGTGGACGGGCACGACGTCGGGCTCACCCTGACCGAACTCGACTACCAGGCCGACAGCCTGAGCCTCGCCGCGACCGGCCGGATCGGCGACGTCCGGATAGTGGTTCAGGACGTCGACTGGCCGGACACCCCGCTCGAGCGCATCACGGTGCTGGCCTCGAACGTCCGCCTCCGCTCCCTCCCCTCACCCGCGGCCATCCCCGAACAGGTGAAGATGGCGATCCGGGTCGCTCCCGACGTTCTGCAGGCGCGGATCGCCGAGGTCCGGCCGGGGATCATCGTGACTCCCGGCGACGACGGGCACTTCCACGTCCGCTGGGAAAAGCGGCCCCGCTGGGGACATCTGACCCTGGAGTCCACTGTGGAGGATTCCGCCGTCGTCCTGCGGCCGATGTCCGTCCACATCGGACGACGCCGGTTCGGGCCGCCGTCCCGGCTCAAGCCCATCGTGCTGCCCCTGCCGGAACTCCCGCCGGGGATCCGGCTGGTCGCGGTCGAGTCGCACGACGGTTTCCTCGTCCTGCAGACGCTGGCCGAGGAATGGCCGGAAAAGCTGTCCACCATCCCGCTCGGCGATCTGCTGGGCTGGGTGATGACGGCGGTGACCACGCTGACCCTGCCGAGGCTCGGCGGCCGCTCGTGACCACTAGTTTTCCCGGCCCCGGTCCCGCAGGTAGCGCGTGTGGTCGGCCTGCTGGTTGACGTCACCCGCGTAGAACCGCTCCGCGACCCGGTGCGCGTCGATCTCCAGCAGATCCAGCTGCGCGACGAGTTCGTCGGCCGCGCCCGGCTCCCCGGTCGCCCGTCGCTTCGCCGCGAACCACCACGGCAGGTTGAGGTAGGTCTGCACCGAAAGCGGCAGGTCCGTCCGCGCGAGCCGGACGACGGCGTGCCGCACGTCCGGCTCCGCGGACAACCGCTCCGGCCGCGCGAGCAGATCGTCGAGCACCTCGGCGATCCGCCGGACGCGGTCCACAGAGGACTCCGGCATCCGTTGCGCCTGCGCTGTCACCTTGTCTACAAGGGACGCCAGATCCGTGCGCAGCCGCCCGGCTTCGGCGACGGTGTCCACCGGAACCAGCCGGACCCGTTCGGGCGGCGCGAGCAGGGCGAACACCGCGTACAGCCCGGCGACGACCACCGGCCACAGCCCACCGACGACGCCGGTCACGTACAGCACGAGCCCGATCAGCCCGCCGACGCAGCCGGCGAGGTTCTTCGTGGATCCCAGATACCGGATCATTGGTAGCCGCGGATTTCCTGGAACACCTGGGGCAGCACGTCGCCGCGCGCGTCGAACACGTTGCCGCCGCTGCGTCGGGCGACCTCGCCCAGTTCCGCGGAGTCGCCCTCGCCGAAGATCACGGTGAACACCGGGATCTGCCGCATCGCCTCCGGCAACGACGGGAACTTCCGCTGGAAATCCGCGAACGAGGACCCGCTCGCGTTCTGCCCGTCGGTCATCAGCACGATCGAAGTGAACCGGTCGGGGTCACGCGCGACCAGCGGACCCATGATGGCGTACGCGCGATCGAGACTGTCGTAGATCGCCGTTCCGCCGTCCGCGTCGAGGCTCTCGGCGAACCGCTTGATCTTGTCCAATGTGGACTGTGGGTCGCCTTCCGGGACGGTGAACGTCTCCGGGCTGCCGGGAACGGTGTCGAACGGCAGCATCGTGACCTCTTCGCGGCTGCGGAACCGCCGGTACCGCCCGGTCAGCGAGCCGTCCGCGCCGGTGAGCCCGATCAGCGCGGTGCGCAGCGCCTCGATCCGATCGCCCGCCATCGAACCGGAGGTGTCGAGCACGTACAACGTCCGCGAGGGGCGCCGGATCTTGTCGAAATAGGCGCCCAGCAAGGCGTCGACGGCCTGCTGCGTCGCGGGGAACGGCAACTCCACCAGGTCCTTCTGCGCGAACTGCTGCCCGAGTTGCACCCCTGGCACGCCTGGGCGGCGCTGCGTGGTCTCCATGATCTTCCGTTGTGTGTCCGGTGTCCGCAGCCGCTCGGCCAGTTTGCGATGCGCGTCGCGGGCGTCGGAGTTCGCGCTGGTCAGCAGGGTGAGCGGATAGTCCGCGGTGACCACGCCATCAGAGGGGTAGACGATCGTCAGCGGTTCGGGGAGCTTGCCACTCGCGTTCATCGACAGCAGCACGGATTCGTAGTTGATCAGGCCGTCGACCTTCTTGCCCGGATCCTCACCGGTCGCGCGCCGACGGTAGGCGTCGGAAAGCCAGCCGGAGGAACCCGCCGACATCGCCTGCGCGCTGAAGAACTCGGTCAGTTTCGGGGTCACCGAAGCGATCTGCCCCGCGTCGATCGCGTTGCCCGCGCCCGCGAGCGCCGAGGCCACGCCGACCAGCGCCGAGAACCCGGAGTTCGACGCCGACGGGTCGGTCATGCCGTAGGTGAAGGCCTTCTTCCCGGCCTGCTCGGCGATCTCACCCCAGCTCACCGGCCTCCCGGCCCAGCCGAGCCGGTTCGCGGCCGACGCCGAAAGACCGAGCACCACCGGCGAACTCATGATCTTCACCTGTTCGCCCAGCCGCTTCGCCGCCTCGGGAACCGCCGAGGGGTACCGGTTCGACGAGAACCAGACGGCGTCGTACTGCCCGTCCGCCTTCCCTCCTCCGAGCGACTCGGTCCCCTCCAGCGTTCCGGTGAACTGGAACTTGACCTTGACCCCGCCGGCCGCGGCCTCCTGCTCCAGCAACGGTTGCAGGTCCGCCAGTTCGCTGCCCGCGAGCACCCGGAGCGTGCCCGGCTCCGCCTCTCCCAGGCTCTGCGTGGCACCCTCGCCCGAATCGCAGGAAACCAGTGACAGCGCGCAGATCGCGGCCAGCGTGACTACTGCCCAACGTTTCATGAGGCCCCCTCGGCCGTCGCCGTCTCGTGAGACCGGCGCAGATGGTCTTCGGCCCGCCGGATCTCCCCGGACAACGCCTCCACGGTCGCCGCCATCGTCGAGACGGCACCCGCCTTGAATTCGTCGATCGCGTCGATACTGCGGTAGATCCGCTCGAACGACTCGCGGATCGTCGCCACCGCCACCGCCGGATCACTGCCCGCGCGCTGGATCTCCACGCTGCGCAGTTCCAGCATCTCCGCGTTCGCCCTGATCAGCCCGTCGGTGGTGGCCTGGACGGCGTGGACCTCGTCGAGGACGTCACGTTGCCCGGCGAGCGCGCCGCTCACCAGCAACGCGACCCGCAGCGCCGCGACCGTGGTCGACACCGCCCGCTCGATCCCGCGGATCAGCTCGTCGTTGTTGCGCCGCACCAGATCCAGCGCCAGGTAGCCTTGCGCGCTCACCGCCAGTTGCGTCAGCAGATCCTGATGCCGCTGCCGGATCGGATGCAGCGCGTCGGCCCGCAACCCCTTGGCCCGCGCCGGATCGGTCAGATCGAAGATGCTCACCTGCCGGTCGACGGCGGCGTCCACCGCCTCGGCGAACGCGGCCGCCTCGGACAGCTTCCCGAGCGTCCCCCACAGCCGTTCTCGTTCGCCCTTGAGCGCTGCGTTGTCGCGGCGCAGCACGTCTTGGCGAGCACGCAGGTCGAGGACCAGCGCGTTCACCGGTTCGTTCGCCGCGCGATAGCGGTCCAGCGCCTTCTTCGCACTGCCGGCGACCGGGATCAGGCCCATCAGCTTGCGGCCGGTGAGCGGCAGTTTGGCGGGGTCGATCTCCGCGACGGCGCGGCGCAATCCGGCGAGGCTCACCGTCGCCTGTTGTTGCGGTGACGCGATTTCCCCGCGGGTCCCGGCCAGCGCGCGGGTCGAACGGTCGAGCAGCGCACCGGCGACCGACGCCGCCGCGCGCATGTCGGCCTCCCCGACGGCCAGCAACTCGTCGAGCACCCGTGTGAACTCCGGCGAGCGGACGTCGAGCGCTTCGAACCGCTCGGCGAACTTCTCCGCGCGCCGCGCCACCTCGGCGTGGACCTCCGGGCCGAGAGTGACCAGGCCTGCGGCCCGCCCGGCCGGGATCGCCTCCACCGGTTCGGGTGGAGTGAGCGTGAAGTCGTCCATCAGTACTGCTTCTTCACGGCGTCGAGCAGTCGCTCCAGGGTTTCGAACGACGGCGGTTCGACGACGTCCACCAGATCCGACGGCACGGGTGCCTTGGCCGCGGCGACGACGTCGGCGAACAGGCGCGGGTCGTTGGTCCGGAATCCGAAGGTGGCGGCGAGTTTCCCCAGCTCCGGGTCGGTCGCGAGCAACCTGCCGACCTGTTCACCACGTTCCTTCAAGGGGACGAGCGTGTGCTTCGAGTACACCGTCGGCGCGGTGTAGAGCAGGCGCATATCCTGCCTGATCGAGCCGTCCCCGCGCACCAGCCTGTCGACGAACTGGGACTCATAGATCAGCGCCAGCGGCGTCTTGCCCATCCCCGCGGCGAGGTAGTCCTCGAACGGGCCTTCGGTGCTGTTCTGCGTGTACCCCTGATCGATGAACAGCTTCGACACGCCGGGCAGCACCTTCGCCTCGGCCTCCGGCGTGCTGACGACGTTGTTCCCGTTGGCGACGAAGGAAACGATCGACAGGTACATCGCCGCCGAGTTCGATTCGCGCGGGTCCGTGGTCGTGACCAGGACGTTCTTGCGTGCGGGAAAAGCCGTGTTGCCGGGAAGCTGGTCCCAGCGGGTGCCGTCGCGCGCGAGTTCGAGATACTTCGCGATGTCGAGCACCTGGTAGTCCCCGGCACCCTTGCGCACGATCCCGGTGGCGGTCAACAGCTTCATGATCGGCTCGAAGGTCGCGATCGCCATCGGCGACTGGAACGGCGTGTGCACGCCGGTCACCCGGTGATCGCGCTGGATCCGCTGAGCCGCGGGCGACGAGGACGGGAACGCGAACTCGTACCCGCCCAGGTCCATGCCCGCGATCTGCCGCGACCCCGCGCTGTCGACCTCGACCTTCAACCCGTGCTTGGCGAAAGCGTCCGCCACGCGCTTGTCGGCGAAGAACGCGAGCTTCTCCGAACCGATGACCCCGCGGACCGTGGTCAAGCCACTCTCTCGCGCGGTGTTCTCGTCCTCGCCCCGGCCCCAGACCACCACGGACACCACGGCCAGCAGCAGCACCACGGCCAGGCCGATCGACAGACGGCGTTTCACCGATCCCACCCCCTCGTTCACAAGCTCGATCCTTCAGCCCGTTCGACTCTTTTGACGCGCGGGCGAGCCATTTCGGGATGAACGATCGATGAACGCCGGAAGTCGTCATCTTCTGGCGAAACGCTGGGGTAGAAGGAAAATCAGATCACGGATTGCTCCGAGAGCGGCAGGCAAACGGTGAACCTCGTGTCCCCCGGCGCCGAATCGACCCGGACGTCGCCCTGATGCCTGTCGACGACGATGCGCCAGGAGATGTCGAGTCCGAGCCCGGTTCCCTGCCCGACCGGTTTCGTGGTGAAGAACGGTTCGAAGATCCGCTGCCGCACCTCCGCCGGGATCCCCGGGCCGGTGTCGCCGATCTCGACGTGCAGGTGATCGTCCACTTGGGACGTCCGTAGCGTCAGTGTGCCCTCGGCACCCATGGCGCCGACGGCGTTGTCGATGATGTTCGTCCACACCTGGTTCAGTTCGCCCGCATACGCCGGGATCCTCGGCAGCGAGCAGTCGTACTCCTTGACCACGTGGATACCCGGCGCGATCTTCCCGGCGAGCATCACCAGCGTGGAATCGAGTCCTTCGTGGACATCGATCCACTGGTGCGGCGCGCGGTCCATCTGGGAGTACTGCTTGGCCTTGCCCACCAGTACCGAGATCCGGGTCGTCGAATCCTCGATCTCGCCCATCAGCATCTCGGTTTCGAGGGCGTAGGCCAGCCAGCGGACGGCGCCGTCGAGGAACGTCCGGCCGACCGACTCCAGCAGCCGGTCCAGATCGGGGACGGTCAGCCCGGCGCGGACGTAGATGTCGGCGAGGTCCCAGCCCTGGTCGATGTCGTGGTCGTCGAACCAGTCCCCGATCTCGTCCTCGCGGTCCGACTGCTGGATCGCGGACAACTTGGGGGCCGCGGCGACCTGCTTGACCAGTTGCTCCTGGATCTCGAGCAACTGCTCCAGCAGGGCGGGGTCGACGTTCTTCTTCGCCAGCATCGCGAGTTTGTGCCGCATCCCGGCGACGCGCTCCCGCAGCGACGCCGTCGCGCGCACGGCGGCCGCGGCCGGGTTGTTGAGTTCGTGGGTCAGCCCGGCGGAAAGCTCACCGAGCGCGAGCAGCCGCCGCCGCGAGCCGATCACCGTGTCGCTGTTGCGCCAGCCGAGGTACATGCCCTCCAGCAGATGCGTCGCCATCGGGAACCAGCGGCGGAACTCGGTGGCGAACTCGGCCGCGGGCAGGGTCAGGAAAGTGAGGTCGCTGAGCGCGTGCACCGAGGCGCCGTAACGATGTTCGGTCTCCTGATGGACGAAGAACTGCGTCGCACCGCAGTACGCGCCACGCTGATCGGACCGGATCGTCTCGACCTCGGTGTCGCCGACGAGCCGCGTCATCCGCAGCGCACCGGACAGCAGGAGGTAGAAACAGGTGGCCGGCTCGCCTTCGCGCATGATCGTCGTGCCGCCGGTGTACTGCTCCAGGACGGCGTGCTCGTCGATCCAGTCCAGCTGTTCTTCGGAGAGGTGTTCGAAGAGGAAGAGCCCGCGCAGTTCCTCCTTCGACAGAACGCTCATTGCTCCTCCAAATACCGGTGAACCAGGGTGACCGCCATGGCGCCTTCGCCCACGGCCGACGCGACGCGTTTCACCGACGCCGCACGGACGTCGCCCGCCACGAACACCCCGGGGACGGACGCCTCCAGGTAGTGCGGATCGCGGTCGAGCGACCAGCCCGGCGGCGGACTGCCTTCGGTCAGCAGATCGGGCCCGGTCCGCACGAATCCGTGGTCGTCCCGCAGGATTTCCGCGCCCAGCCAGTCGGTGCGCGGTGCGGCGCCGATGAAGATGAACAGGTGCCCGGTGGGCACGGTTTCGGTGGTGGCCCCGTTCTCGCACAGGGTCAGCTGTTCGAGGTGATCGTCGCCGTGCGCCTTGACCACGGTGGTCCGGGTGCGGACATGGATGTTCTCGATCGCGGCGATCTGCTCGATCAGGTAATGCGACATCGACGCTTCGAGTGACTCGCCGCGGACCAGGATGGTGACCTCGGCGGCGTGCTTGGAGAAGAACACCGCGGCCTGACCCGCGGAGTTCGCGCCGCCGACGATGTAGACGTGCTCTCCCTTGCACTCGGGCGCCTCGGTGGCGGCCGAGCCGTAGTAGACGCCACGGCCGGCGAGTTCGGCGATGCCCTCGGCCTCCAAGGCCCGGTAGGTGACGCCGCTGGCCAGCACCACCGAATGCGCGGCGATCTCGGTCCCGTCGCCGAACATCACGACTCGCGCTGAACCGCGTGCCTCCAGGCCGACGACGTCGCGGGTGGTCAGTACCTCGGCGCCGAACTTCAACGCCTGCCGCCGCGCGCGATCGGTCAGCTGCGCGCCGGAAACCCCGTCAGGGAAGCCGAGGTAGTTCTCGATCCGGGAACTGGTGCCCGCCTGCCCGCCGGTGGCCTTGCGCTCGACGATGACCGTGCGCAGCCCCTCCGACGCGCCGTAAACGGCCGCCCCGAGCCCGGCGGGCCCGCCGCCGATCACGATCAGGTCGTAGAACTCCTGCGCGGGCCGGGTGGACAGGCCGACGGCGTCGGCGAGTTCCGGCCCGGACGGCTGGCGCAGCACGGTGCCGTCCGGCGTGACCAGCACCGGGATCTCCTGCTGGGTCGCGTCCGCGGCCTCCAGGATCCGGCGGCCCTCGTCGTCGTCGACGGAGTACCAGCGATACGGCACGGCGTTGCGCGCCAGGAAGTCGCGCAGGTGGAACGAAGGTGACGAGTACCGGTGGCCGATGAGCTTGATCTCGTCGACCGGCCGCTCCCCCACCGCGCGCCAGGTCTCCACCAGCGCGTCGATGACCGGGTAGAGCTTCTCCTCCGGCGGGTCCCACGGCTTGAGCAGGTAGTGGTCGACGTCGACGACGTTGATCGCCTGGATCGCGGCGTCGGTGTCGGCGTAGGCGGTCAGCAGCGCGCGGCGCGCGTTCGGGAACAGGTCCATCGCCTTCTCGAGGAAGACGATGCCGTCCATCTGCGGCATGCGGTAGTCGGCGAGGATCGCGGCCACGGCGTCGCCGCGCAGCTTGATCTCGCGCAGCGCTTCGAGCGCGTCGGCACCGGAATCGGCCCGGATGATCCGGTAGTCCTTTCCGTACCGTCTGCGCAGGTCGCGGGCGACCGAACGGGACACGGCGGGATCGTCGTCGACGGTCAACAGGATCGGCTGGCTCACGCGATCAGCCTACGTCCTACTAGGTTCCGGTCATGCTGGCCGAAGCCGAAGATGTGATCCGCGAACGAACCAGGCTCGCCTGCGCGGCGACCGGCGGGTGCGAGGTCTGGGAGGAGGACGGACTCAACGCGGTGCTGGCCACCGACCCCGCGCTCGGCTTCCTGCGCACGATTTCCGGGATCTCCGAGGAGACCCTGCCCGCGGCCGTCCGGCTCGCCCGCGACCCGCGCTGGCAGGGAACGCCGCCGGTCCTCGTGGTCCGGCCGGGTCTGTCCCCCGAGGCTGAAGCCGGTCTCCGGGAGCAGGGGTTCGTCCAGGACGGCGTCCGGATCGTCGCGATCCTGCCGCTGGACGGGATCACCCGGGCGGACGACCCGGACGTCGTGGACTCCCCCGACACTGGCGCGTTCCTGCACCTCCTGCTGGAGGGTTACGCGAGCGACGACGTCGTCACGGCGTTCATCGCGGCCGAGCACGCCGACCCCCGGATCCGGCGATCCCTGCTGCTCGAAGACGGCGTGCCGATCTCCGCGGCGGCCCTGAGTTCGCACGGTCAGGGAGTCCTCCTCGGCGGATCGGCCACGCCCCGCGAACATCGCGGCAAAGGCGCTCAAGCCCGGCTGCTCCGCCACGGTCTGGGCGTCGCCGCGGCGGAAGGACACCGCTTCGCCGTCGCGACCGCGGCGGAAGGCTCGCCGAGCGTGTCGAACCTGCGCCGCGCCGGGTTCGAAATCCATGTCCGCCAGGCCTGGCGCTGATCAAGCCCGCGTAAGTTTGCGGAGGCGGAAGGCCAGGACGAGCAGCACCACGCCGTACAGCAGGGCGTAGATCCCGACCAGCAGCGCGATGCCGAACGCGCCGGCCACCGGGTTGATCATGATCAGGATCCCGGCCAGCACCGAGACTGCGCCCGCCGCGATGAGGAAGGCCTCGCCCTCGATCTGCTTGCGCAGCCGGATCGCGGCGACGATCTCGGTGACGCCGGTGAAGATCGCCCAGAAACCGACCAGCAGGGCGAGCACGAGCACGGTGATCCCCGGCCAGAACAGGACCAGCAGACCGGCGATGATGCCGAGCGCGCCCAGCACCCCGTACGCGGCGCGATGCGCGGCGTCGCCAGGCCGGAACGCCTGCATCAGGCCGCCGACGCCGTCGAAGATCGCGTAGATGCCGTAGATGACCGCCAAGGCCAGGACGGTCGCGCCCGGCCAGATCAGCGCGAGCAGGCCGAACAGCACGGCCAGACCACCGCGGACGGCGAGGAGCGGCCAGGCCAGACGGGGTTCGATGGCGGTGAAACCGACGAGAGGCATTCTCCGGCTCCCTCTCTTGGTGGGTAAGGGAACCCAGTATCGAAGCGCCGGAGCACACCCGCCCGGCACACCACCCGTTCGGGGTGAAGGCCGGTGCGCGCCGCGACCGCCATCGCGGCGCGCACCGGGGTCTTTCTAGGGATACGCGACGAGGTTCGCCACGTTGGTGCCCGAATTGGACGGTCCGCCCCGGTCGTTGACGACCCGGCTGATGGTCCCGTTCCCGCCGAGGGAAACGGTGACCATGCTGCGGAACCTGACGTTCGGGTTGTTCGGCGCTTCGATCGCGCGATCCGCGACCACACTCGGATTCACGTTGAAGTAGCAGTAACTGCCGAGCCCGTACGCCTCGTGGTTCGTCACCGAGTTCGCCACCTTGTAGGCCGCGTAACCCCGCGTCGAGCCGTTCATCCAGGCGCCCTGGTTCGGCGGGTCGTACGGCATTTCGTTCTGGTAGAAGTAGGTCCGGCCGCGGTTGCCGTTCCAGATCGTCTGGTACTTCTGATAATGCTCGACGAACAGGCCGTACATCGTGACGTCGTCACCGTTCACGATCAGTCCGGTGTCGGCGGTGTTGGTGTTCCATCCGACGCCGCTGCCGTGGTCGGCACGCCAGATCCAGAGATGGTCGCCGATGACGTCGTCACTGTTGACCACCAGGCTGTTCGTGGCCTTGCCGACGCCCGCCCCGCCGATGCGGAAGAACACGTCGTGCAGCGAAGTCGGGTTGGCCGCGTGATCCTGCGCCGAATTTGCCGCACCGACCTCCATCAGCGTGTTCGAGTTCGTGGTGCCCGCGTCGATCAGCACACCGGCCACCTTGACGCCGTCGACGTCGGCCACCGTCATCGCGGTGATGCCGTTGTCGGGGATCAGTGTCGCCAGGCCGAGGCCGAGCACGACGGTGTCCGGCCGGGTCACCCGCAGCGTCTCGTTCAGGTGATAGACGCCCGGCGTGATCAGGAGGTCCTTGCCCTCGGCGAGGGCCGCGTTGATCTGCGAAGCCGTCGTGCCGGGCTTCGCGATGAAGAACCGGCTGATCGGCAGCGACGACCCCGGCTGGTTGGCGCCCCAGGTGATGCCCTGGGCGTTGGTCCGCACGGAGGGGACGAAGACCTGGTACGCGCCGGCGTTGTCGACATAGAGGTACGGCTTCTCCCGCACGACCGGCGTCGTGTTCACCGCGGTGTAGGGCGGGTTCGGGAAACTCGTCGAGGGCGCGCCGTTGACGCCGGCGAACACCATGTTCCAGTTGGAGCCGCTCCAGCTGCCGAACTGCGAGTTACGCGAGACCCACTGCTGTTGCGAACCCGACCGCACCTGGCCGTCGACCTTGACGTCGGACATCCAGCCGCCGCTGGACCAGCCGCCGTCGTCGAGCTGCAGGTTGCCGCGGATGTGCATGCGCCGGTAGGGCGCGGCCTGCGAAACGGCCCAACGGTCGGTGCCGCCGGCGGGATTGACGGACAGGTTTTCCGCGCCACGCCAGAAGTTCTGCGTCGCGTTGCCCTGGAACCAGTCGGCTTCCGCGTGCACGGCGCCGTTGATCGTCACGTTGTCCGGCGACAGCCCGAGCCCGAGCACCTGCGTGTAGAACCCGACGTTGACGTCGACGTTGTACGAGCCCGGCTTGAACAGCAACGCGGACCGTTGCGACCCGAACTGGTTGGTCTCCTGGCGCGAGAAGACGCTGTTGACCTGGGACTGGATCGTCGACTGCGACATCCCCGGGTCGAAGATGAGCACGTTCGGCCCGAGGTCGGGATTGGCGGTGCCGGTGACCGGCGTCAGCCGGAACGACTGCGCCCCGGAACCGTTGCAGGCGTACTGCTGCAGCTGCGCGCTGTCCGCCGTCGACGCCCCCGGGATGTCGAGGCACTTACCGCTGTTGCGGCTCACGAAGTGGTACGCCCCACCGGATTCCTCGACCGGCTGCCACTGCTGGTTGTTCCCGCCGCCGTAGGTCCACAGGTGGATCAGGCCCCCGTCGGCGGCCGACACGTCGGCGACGTCCCACACCTGCGCCGGGTTGTTGCGGGTGTTGACCCGGTAATACCCGCCCGACGTCGGCTGGAACTGCCACTGCTGCGAGAAGGACTGGTTACAGGCGTACTGCTGCACGACCGTCCCGTTCACCGACCCGGCGGCCCGCGCGTCCACGCACTTCCCGCTCCCGGTCGCCGAAATCGTGTACCAGGTATCGGGAATGATGGCCGCCTGTGCCGCCGGAGCCACCACTATCAGTGCTCCGACCAGGGAAAATAAGGCTAATAGCGCTGCTCTGGCCCTCATCAGGACCTCCTCCGCGTCATCGGGCAGGGCGAGCTGAGGCGGAGCCCAGTAAAGACGCGGCGTAGCGGGCGGGGACCTCGGCGTCACGATCGTCGAAAACGTAACGGGGGTCACACGCAGAGTCAATACACAACTAAAAATAAGTCTCAAAGATGCAGGTCGGCGGGGTTTTGACCCGGCAAGGCAGCATAGGGTGACCCCCGCGCATAGGGGCCTCGCGGACGGTGTAACGTATGTACACACGAGATGCGGGGTTCAACTCCGCTTCGGGGCTATGGCGCAGCTGGTAGCGCACCTCACTGGCAGTGAGGGGGTCAGGGGTTCGAGTCCCCTTAGCTCCACAATCACAAAGAACCGCCCACCTGGCAGCCTTGCCTAGGTAGGGCGGTTTTTTCGTTCTAGCAAATCTGGAGCACGCCGTCCTACCCACGCCAACGGGGGACATTTTCGGCATCGCAGTGGCTGACCAGTCAGAGCTTGACGTTGCGGACGGCAAGTGCCGCGATTCCTGGAGCGCCCCCAGGGGCTGCGTTGTCAGGCCTGGTTTCGGGGAACGACCCCCTGCCGTTGCCGCCGACGTTCAGATCGCCGGGGGTCGACGGCTGTTGGTGGACTTGCCGGTCAGGACCAATCGGTCGCGCAGGCCCGCTTCGCGACGAGGGCGCCGAGCATGGATTCGCTCTCACCGGCGGCGAAAAGTGTACCTACACCTACAAACCAGGCTACTCCAAGCGAGTGACAGATATTGGCCATCTGTCACATCGCGTGATGATCTTTGCTAGCGTCCGGGGAACCGACTTGAGGAGACTGGGCGATGGCAGGGGATCTCGGGCGACGGGCGGCCTTCGGAATGGCGGCGACCGCTGGTGGCGCGTTGCTGGCCGGTGGAACAGCGGGCGCGACGGAGTCCACTGTGGACTCCACGGTGGACGACAAGCGTCAGGTGAGCCCGTCGTTCACCGTGGTGGACAAGCGAGGGCGGCAGCGGTTCCTGCTCGACAGCCGTAAGCCGCCGCTGATCATCGACGGCCAGACCTACCCGCCCGAGCGGCGCTCCGGGCCGGAGAACGGCTCCTATCTGATCTTCAACGACGAGACCGGTGACGAAAAGGGCGGCCTGCTCGTCCATCCCACCGGCGGCCGCATCGCCTTCGACTATCCGCACGCGGTGGACGGGATCAACCTCAGCCTGTCCGCGAAGGACGGCGTGGGTGGCGCGGGCCTGACCATCAACGGCATTCCGGATCCCGACGCCGGGCCCAGCGTCCGCGCCACGCCGCGCGCGCTCTTCGGCTGCCACACCACCTTCGGCGCGCAGCTGGCGTTGTGCGATTCCCAAGGGCGTCCGCGAATCGTGCTCCAGGTAGACGAGAACGACCGGCCGACCATCAAGATCCTGGACGGGGACGGCAAAACGGTCAACGAACTGGCCTAGTACTCCAGTGGCAGGTTCGTGGTTTCGGCGCTCACACCCGGCCGGCTGCCTTCGTTCGTCACGTTCACCGGCGTCGCGATCACTCGAGCCGCAACACTCGTGCTGATCATGTTGATGCGGAACATACAATTATTGTTGCTTCCGCACACACCCGAGAGAGCGAGACGGCAGTCGGCTGGCGACTTCCTCGAAGACGCATGCCGCCACTGCGTGCTGCGTCGAAGCGGCACGATCCGCCAGTTCCGGCACGGCCAGTTGCAGGACCACCTAGCGCAGTCGAGTTCAGGCACCTGAGTGCAGATAGGCCGCCCATCGGCTTGGCAGCGCGGGCGTCGCGTCCCGCAGGACGCGTACGGCGTGGTGCAAGGCCAGCGCCGAACGAGCGGGGTCGGGCGGTGCCGAACCACCTGCGGTGAGGTCAGTGTAAAAGTCCTTGGCCACGTCGATGGCGGTCTGGTCGTTGATGGGCCAGAGCGTGCCGATGACGTTGCGATAGCCGGCGAGCTGGAAGGCGGCGGTGAGGTGGGTCGCCTCGTCGGCGTGCTCCTGATTCGTGTCGGTTGTGCTACACGCGGACAGATAGGCCAGTTGGGCGTGCCGCAGGTTCAGCCGCGTGATGGTGTGCAGCGTGAGCGGATCGGTCAGGTGATCGGGTAACAACAGTCGGCTCGCGGACGGATCGCGCAGGTCGGCGTAACCGTGGCAGGCGAGGTGGACGATGCCGTGTTCCCGCAACGCGTCGAGCACGGTCGCCCGGGTCGCCGTTGAAAGGACCGCGGCACCGGGGATCCGCTCGCGTAGGAGTTCGGCTTCCTGTGTGGCACCGGGCAACGGCGGGCTCTGCGGCGCGTCGGGCACGGTGACGACCGACGTGGACGGCGTCGGCGGGCCGTCGCGTCGGGCGTGGGCCAGCGCGCGGATCGTGGGCGTGTAGGAGCTGATGACGCGGTCCACCACGGAATCGGTGCCACGCCCAGACGCGTGCAGCGGAAGAGTCGTGACCACGCCGACCGGGCACCACCACACCCGGGGCCACGGCTCGCCCGCCGCGGGCGGGCCGGTGCGGCCGAGCCCTTGGAGCACAGGTTCGGTGATGGCGTCCCACGTCCAGGCGAGGACCTCCCGCAGCCGTGCCTGGGCCGTGCGCCGTGCCCGCACAGGTTGCTCTCGATCGAGGGCGACGCCCAATGCTGTGCGGAATACCTCTGTCTGCCGCACGACCTTGGCCCTGGTGACTGCGGGCAGGTCCACGACGAGCACCGGCTCGTCGGTGCCGTCGCCTTCGTCACGGAGGATCAGGGCGTGCCCGGATTCGTCGGCGACAACTGAGACGATCGGGCCCTGGTCCGCGTGCGTGCGAAGCTCGGCGACGGGCGTCGGCCTCTGGAATCCCGCCAAACCGGGCTGTTGCCGGATTTCGGCGAGGAGTTCGTCCCAATCCCGGCTGAGGTCCGCGCGGCGGGTGGCGAGCTCACGCGGGTGCCGT
Organism: Amycolatopsis sp. lyj-112; assembly: GCF_046549055.1. Classification (NCBI taxonomy): domain Bacteria; kingdom Bacillati; phylum Actinomycetota; class Actinomycetes; order Pseudonocardiales; family Pseudonocardiaceae; genus Amycolatopsis; species Amycolatopsis sp. lyj-112. The sequence goes on from NZ_JAJPWS010000008.1 coordinate 109,027, forward strand.
CCCGTCGTGTCGCGGTGCTCGCCGAAGGACGGCGACGTGATCTCGTGGTCGGCCGCGTTGATCCCCTCGCGCAGCCGGTCGAACCGGGCCAGCAACTCGGGTGCCGCTTGCCGCAGTTCCGCGACGTCCTCGCGAGTGTCGAGCGTTCCCGCGAACACCACGCCTCGGGTCTGTTCGAGCAGTTCGACCGCGAGGCCCGGCTGACCGGCCGCGACGGCGACCGCCGCGGCCGTCGCGGGCAGCTTGTGCGCGGCCGCGACCCGGTGCTCCCGGTCGGCGCGGTCCACGTCCCGCAAACCCAGCTGCGGCAACAGGTCCGTGGCGAGTCGGATCATCGTCAGCGCATGCCGGTGGCGGCCGAGGCTCAGATCCGCCTGCGCGGCTCGCCGCGCCGCCTCGATGCGCTGGTCGACCGGCGCAGCGCTCATTTTGGCGATCGCCGTGTTGGTGGTCAAGAACTCGCGCAGCGAGACGCGGTCGTGCGTACGTTCATGCATGAGCTGCAGCAGGTCGGCGAGGTCGGCCAGGTTGATCGCACGATCGGGGTGGTTGGTCGGGGTACCGGCCACCGCCTGCCGTGCGTACTCGGTGGACTCCTTCAGATCCAGCACGCTGTTTCCGTTGCCACGCAGGAAAACCGCGCGCAAGGCACTGCTCAGGTAGGAGAGGTGCTTGCCGCGGTCGGGGTGGTCCTTGGGTGCGGTGCCGACCAGATCGCGCGCGACCGCGAGCGCCTCGTCGAGCACCGACTGCTCCGGCGTCGTGTCGTACTGGAGCATCAACGCGCGGTAGAGCAGGGTGAGCCGAGTCAGGTACGCCGGGTGGTGCACCGGGGTGGCCACCACAGCCTTACGGCTTTCCCTTACCGCTTCGGCCGCAGTCGGTGTGTCGTTCGTGCGCCTGGCCAGGTGGGTCAGCGCACCGCCGAGCACGGCCTGGGTCTGTACCCACTCGGCGTCATCCGCCCGGAGCCCTCCGATCGCTCGCCGGGCAAGGGCAACGGCCTCCCGCGCCATGGCCAGGTCGCCGGTACGCTCGGCGAGCACCCGCAGCACATCGGCCAGGTTCCCTTGGTAGGACTCGGCTTCCCTGCCGAACTCCACGGCTTCCCGCAAGGCGTCGACGTCACCGGTCAGCTCGTAGCGCCGCTTCAGGATGAGCGCGAGCAGGTTCGACCTGGCGGCGTCCGGTGATGCTGCCCGCGTGATCCGCAGTGCTTCGTCCAGCAGGGCCAGGTCGCCGTCGCGACCGGACACCTGCCACAGCACCGTGGCCAGATCCACTTGACGGGCACCGGATCGCGGGTCGTCCAACCGGGTGAATTTCACGAGCAGGCGAGCTGCCGCGACGGCGTCGCGCAGGGTGGGTAGGTCATCGGTCAGCTCGTATTCGCGGCGCAGCGCGGTCACCAGCTCGGGCAGCCCGGCGGCCGGCGCGGTGTCTTCGGGTGCCGACGGGTAGAGCGCTGACAGCGCCTGCTTCAGGAGCCGGGGGTCGAACTCTGTCGTTACCAGGAACAGCCGCGACAACAGCCGCCGGAGGTCTTCGTGGTATCGGCTCTCGTGCACTTCGACCGCCGCCCGGTAGGCCGCGATTGCCTCGCGCAGCACGGAGATCTCGGTCGTCCGCTCGAACAGGCGTGCCAGCGCGGCGGCCAGTTCGGCGACGCAGCCCGCGCGTCCCGGGTCGTTGCGTGGCATGGCCTCCAGTTGCCACCGAAGGTACATGACAGATCCGCGGAGGCTCTCTTCGTTCTCGTCCATCAGGCCCACAAGCGTGCGAGGATCATGACATGGAGGATCTCACGCCAGTGCTGCGGCGGGTCGGCCAACTCTGCGCCACCCTCGAATCGGACACCGAACTGCGCGACGAGCTCGAACTCGGGGGCTTCCCCGGCGAGGGCTGGGACGAGCTGGCCGAGGCCGTCAAAGCCGGTTCTCCGCAACTGATGATCGCGCTGCTCGACGCCGTGGAGCAGGCCGCCGTGGCCGCCGGAGTGGACGGGGTCACCCATCCGACACGCGAGTTCCGTCCGCTGCCAGGCGGTCTGCCGGAGTTCCGCGCCATTACCGGCTGGCGGTGTCCGCACACCCACCGATGCGGCCGCGTCCACCCGGCCACCGACCCGGGCAACGTGCAAACGTGCGCGGTCACCGGTGACTCGTTGACCTGGATCTCGGTGGACAGCAGGTGATCGCCTTCCTCGAACAGCTCGGCGGGAAGATCGTCGATCGGTGGCTCACGCGCCTGCTGCTTCCGGGCCTGCTCTGGTTGAGCTGCGCGGTGGTAGCCACACAGTTGGGCTGGGCACACGCGATCGATCCGCACGCGGTCGAACCACTGGCGAAAAGCCTTGCGGGGCAACGTTCTACGGCACAGGCCGGGCTGCTGATCGCAGCCGTGTCGGGTGGCGGTGCGGTGGCCGGGCTCGCCGCGATCGGTCTTGCGGTGGTGCTCCGCCGGGCCTGGACGTCGCCCGGGCGCCTGGTGCCGGCCCGGTGGCTGCGGCAGTGGCGCATACGCCGGTGGGCGGCGGTCAACCGCGCCGCGAACCAGGTCCGGCTCGACGCCCTGAACACCATCGCCGATTCCGCCACCACGATCGGGCCCGAGTACAGCCGCGCGTTGGCCCGCCGCGACTCGATCGGCCTCGAACCACCGGAACGGCCGACGTGGATCGGCGACCGGTGGTTCGCGACCGGCCTCCGGGTCCGCCGCGCGTACGGCCTCGACCTGACGGTCGTGTGGCCGCGGCTGTGGACGATCGTGCCCGAGACGCTCCGCGGTGACATCGCTGTGGCCCAGCTCGCGTACAAGGAAGCGAGCACAACCGTTGCGTGGTCGGTGTTCTACGGCGTCGTCGGGTTGTTCTGGGGACCCGCGCTACTCATCGCGGCCGTCATCGCGGTCACCGGCATTCGGCAGGCGCGCGACGCCACCAGGAACCTGTGCGAGCTGGTGGAGTCCGCGTGCGACCTCTACGGCGAGACGCTGGCCGAGCGGTTGCGCGTCCCGTGTCCGAATCCGCTCGGTGCCGAGACCGGCCAGGAGATCAACGCGCTGCTGCGGCGCAAGGACCTCCCACTGACGTGACGGCGGTCAGTGCAGCCAGTCGCCGATGCGGTCCCAATACATCTCGATGTGCCGGGCCGCGTTCCGGTAGTCCCGGCCGAGTTCCAGCACCCGCTGGTGCACTTCCCGCATTGCTCGGATACCGCCCTTGCCGTTGAGCTTGTGCCCGGCGGCCCTGATCTCGGCCACGTCGCGGATCCAGTCCTCCAGCGGCTCGGCCGAGAACGCCATCGAGTCCAGGAATCTTTCGTCCAGCACCAGTTGCTTCTGCTCGTCGGTCAGGTATGCGTACTGCCGCACGCTCGACTCGGCCGCCGCGGCCAGCCGCTTGGCCAACTTGGTGGTCTCGTCGTCCCGGGCGTTGCCCGGCGACGCCGTCACGGGATCGTTGGCGCCCAGGATCACCTTCAGCATGACCTCCGGCGAGCGCAGGTGCTGTCCGCACTCCTGGCACCAGATGCTCGGCGGCAGCGTGATGTAGTGCCCGCAGTCCCGGTTCGGACACATGGTCGAGATGGTGCTGCCGGGCTTGACCGAGTCCAGCGTGAGGTTGACGCTCGACCCGCACTTCGGGCAGTGGAACGAGAACGGACCGGCGGGGCGCGGCAGCTGCTGCGCGCAACCGGGGCAGGAACCCGGGGGCGGGTCGAAGTCGCCGCCGTTGCCGGCGAACCGGTCCTCCAGTTCCTCGTTCACGTACGGCACCAGCCATGCGCAGGTGTCACAGACCAGTTCGGCGTCGAAGGAGAAGGAGAGCCGTTCGCAGGACGAGCACCGCAGCACCAAGTCGCCTTCGCGCCGGATCAAGGCCACGATGTCCGCCACCGCGCCCGGCCGCTGCTCGTCGAAGCAGGCCGGGCACACCGGGCGAACCGCGTTGCAATCCTTGCCGTGGTGGACGAACGCGCACCGGCCTGCGTGCCCGCACGAGCCGTCGTGAGGTGCGTGCGGGCAGTCCGGCCGTACTGTCGGTGAAGGTCGCGGCGGATCGGCGGTCAAGCCTTGGCGGATCGCCGCCGTGTCCAGGACCGTACCGTCGTCGCGGAACTCGCAGAACGCGTCGGTGGAATACAGCTTGTCGTTGGCCTTGCGGCCTTCCCAGAAGGTGACACGGGCCTTGAGCCCCATGCTCGCCACTCGCCGTAGGGCCTGCTCGGCCGCGTCCGCCAGCTCGTTCTCCGGCACGTCCACGACGCCGAAGGTGCCCGCGAGGGGAGCGCCAGTGTGGGCCTCCCGCAGGGTCGCCCAGTCCGACCCCCGGACCGGGAACACCTGGACGAGGAAGGTGTAAGCAGGCATGCACCCAACGTATCGGAGATCAGCCGGTGAGTCCCGGCGTTACCGGAGAAAGCTCAGCGGCGGCCCCGACCGCGTTGCAGGTCTCCCCGTTTCACCAAGGTGCCGTGATGCGGAAGCAGGGCAGGTGCGCGAAACGCGCGCTCGCGCCGAGGGATATCAAGGAAAGGAGACGAGGGGGCGTGTCCCGCAGCAACCGGCACTGCGCTCACTCGGCCACCGCCACGACGCGGGGTCAGCCGGACCAGGTTCGCGGCCCACTTGTATGAATCTTGTACGAGCTTGACGAATCTTCGATCGGACCGCGAAACCCAACGAAGGCGAGTGCTCATGCCGGAGCAAGTGCACCCTGATGTCGTCGGATCCCCGTTCTCTCGACGTTCGCTGCTGCGTACCGGTGGTGGTCTCGCCGCGACGACGGCGCTTCTGGGCGCCGGCGCGATGTTCGCCGGGCCGGCTTCGGCGGCGATCACCGCGTTGCCGGTATCCCAGCGTTTCAATCTCACCGAGCCGTCCTACGACGAGTTCCGCAGCAAGATCCTGCACGAGTCGCATCACGTGATGCAGGGCTTCGCCTTCGACAACCAGAACGTGCGCATCTTCATCGTGAACGCCCGCAATGGCGGGACCGGGGACGACCTGTGCGTCACCCAGGTCAACTTCTCCGGGGAGATCCAGGGCTCGATGCATCTCAGCAACGCCGGGCACGGTGTGTCGATCGGCGTCGAACCGGTGGGCACCGACTCCTACATCTGGATGGAATGCGACTCGGACGGGCCCACCGGCGCCGGCCGAGGGACCGCGTTGGCCAGGTTCAAGTTCGTCAACGGTGGCACGCCGTCCGTGAAGAAGTTCCTCACCGGCAGCGACACGATCACCTGTGCCACCGATCCGATCACCAAGCGGATCGCGGTACGCCGCAAGGAAGGCGGCAAGCTGTTCATCAGTGTCTATCCACTCGCGCGCGCCGCCGCCGGCGACTTCAGCGCACCGCTGGCGCACTTCGCGCAGCCCGCGCTGGCCGACAATCCGGTGACCTTTCAGGGATATACCATCTACGGCCAGTATCTGTACACATTGGACGGTACGGGCCACGCGAACCCCGCCGACATCAACTCCTACGTCACGTGCATCGACATGAACACCGGCAAGGTGAAGAGCCGCGCGCTGACCAAGGCCGGGAAGTCGCTCGTGTTCCGTGAGCCGGAGGGCCTCGGGATCTACCGGAGTCTCGCCGGGGAGACTCGGTTGTACATGGGTTTCGGTTCGCGCAGCAGCATGGACCATCCCAACCGCTACGCGAACCTGTTCTACAAGAACGTCCTCATCGACTGAGGCCAGGTAGGCACGAAATTCTTCAATGCGCAAATCCACCCGAGGGCATAAAATTGTTCGGTCCGCAAATTCGACCGAGGGCATGTATTTCCTTCGGCTGCAACAGTTTTGACAAGAAACACCAAGCTTGACAGCGTCGTGAACGCTTGCTTATGGTCGCTCGGTTCCCACCGATCGATATCCGAAGGTGTTCATGACCGCGCCTGCAACGTTGCCGAAGTCAAGGCAGCGGTTGATTCTTTCCGTTCTCATGGTTTGTTCGCTGCTGATCTGGCTGGACAATACCGTCCTGAGTACCACGCTGGAGACCCTTTCCGACCCGGTCCGCGGATTGGGGGCCGATCCCAGTGAGCTGCAATGGGCGACCGGTTCGTACACCCTGACCTTCGCCACCTTGATGTTCACCGCAGGTGCCTTGGGCGATCGGTTCGGTCACCGGACGGTGTTTTCCAGTGGCTTGGTGATTTTCGCCGGGTCCTCGCTGTGGGCGGCGTACGCAAGCGATCCGGGCCAGCTTATCGCGGCTCGAGCTGTGATGGGGGTGGGCAGCGCGCTGATCACGCCCGCCATGTTGGCCATCCTCATGTGGACCTTCACCGGTCCCGCGCGGGCTGCCGCGATCGGCATTTTCTCGACGTCGGCCGGTGTCGGAATGGCTGCCGGACCGGTACTGGCGGGGTTCCTGCTCGATCATTTCCGGTGGGGCTCGGTCTTTCTGATCAATGTTCCGGTCGCGGCCTTGGCCTTGGCCGGGCTCGTCATGCTGGTTCCGAATTTCCGCAGCCCCACTCCGCGACCATGGGACCCCGCTGGAATGGTGCTGTCGATCAGTGGGCTCGCGGCGTTGGCCTACGGACTGATCCGGGCGGGGCAGGTGGCTGCGTGGAGTAGTCCCGATGTCTGGGCGCCGATCGTGGTCGGCCTCGTTCTGCTGGCCGTTTTCGTACTCGTCGAACTGCGTATCAAGGTGCCCAGCTTCGATCCGCGACTGCTCGCGCAACGCGCCTTCGGTGGCGGCAATGTGGCGCTTGGATTGCTGCTCTTCGCCGTAGCAGCCATCACCTTCTACAACGCGTTCTACCTGCAAGGCGCGCTCGGGTTTTCGCCGATGGAGGCGGGTTTGGCCACTGTCCCGACCGCACTCGGCGCGCTCGCGGGGGCGCCCTTGCCTCGCGCCTGGTTCGCCGCCTGTCGCTCCGTCTTGTCACCGTGCCGGCGTTGACCGTGGCCGCGCTGACCATGGGCGGGTACGGGTTCCTCGGACTGCAGACTCCCCTGGTCTGGATCGAGATCCTGTTGCTGATCCAAGGTCTCTCGATCGGCATGGTGATCGGCCCCGTTACGGCCGCCTTGATCAGCGACCTGCCGTTGGATCAGGCCGGTGCGGGATCGGCCGTCACCAACACCGTGCGGCAAACCGGCAGCGTGATCGGAATCGCGGTAGGCGGCTCGATCATGTCGATCGTGTACCGGCGTGCGATCGAACCTTCGCTGGAGGGTGTACCCGGTCCGATGCGGGATCAGGCGGGAGTTTCCGCCGAACAGGCCCGCCACGTCGCCACCGCCCTCCACCGGCCCGCTCTTGCTCAGGCTGCCGACGATGCGTTCATCCATGCCATGCACGTCGGCGCGGGCTGGATCGCGGTCATCGCACTCCTCGGAGCGGTTGTGCTGCTGACCGCCTTGCCTGCCGGGGGTCTGCCAGGCCACCGGCGCGCCTGAACACGAAGAAGCCCAGGCCATGTGGCCTGGGCTTCATCTTGCGCCTCGTACCGGTGCACCAAGGTCCCCGTGGTGTCCCACTGGATTTGGAGGTCGGGAGAACCAGCGAGCCGACGGGTGGTCCCGTCGGGTGACCACACCAGCCCCTTCTCGGTCACCACGGTGCCCGCGTTGTCGATGCCGATCGCGACATCGTCGGCAACGCTGATGGACGTGCTGACCGGAGCGTTCACGTCGACGAGTTCATCGTTGCGCCAGAGCAGCAACTTTCCGTCGGCTACCTGACCGGCCAGGTAGCCGTTCGAGCCCGTGGCCCACACCGCTCCGCCCGTCGCACCCGGCGGCATCGGCAGATCACGCCACCAGCCGGCCGAAGTTGCCCGGGTCCCCGCCGGCGTTGCCTACCCGTTACAAAAGCCCGCGGCCCGGCGTGTCTATAGCGATTTGTGCGCATTTCTGTCAGCCCCGTAACAACTTTCGATCTCCTTGCGCCCTACGGGTGAGGTGTCGCGTTCTTTCCGGTCCCTGCGCAGGAGGAGTTCGTGTGATGGGTTCTCGTCGTCCGTTGTCCCCGCGAAAAGCACTGTTCTCACCAAGAGCACTGTTTCCCCGAAGATCAAGGCGAGCGCTGGCGGCGGGGGTGGTCGGGCCGCTCGTCGGCGCCCTCGCGGTCGCGCTCGTCGCCGCGGCGCCCGCCGAAGCCGCGGTGCCCGCCGGTTTCACCGACACGGTGGTGATCGGCGGGCTCAGTTCGCCGACGTCCACCGCGTTCGCGCCGGACGGCCGGGTGTTCATCGCCGAGAAGAGCGGCCTGGTCAAGGTTTTCGACTCGCTCACCGATACGACGCCGACGGTCTTCGCCGACCTGCGTCCGCAGACCCAGGACTTCTGGGACCGCGGTCTGCTCGGGCTGGCGGTCGATCCCGCCTTCCCCACCAGGCCGTATGTCTACGTCTCCTACACCCTCGACGCGGTGCCCGGCGGTCCCTCGCCGAGATGGGGTGACGCCTGCCCGACCCCACCGGGCGCCACTGACAAGGGTTGCGTCGTCACCGGCCGCGTCTCGCAGCTGACCATGGGTGCCGCCGGTACTGCCGTCAGCGAGAAGCCGCTGGTCACGGGCTGGTGCCAGCAGTACCCCAGCCACTCGATCGGCTCTCTCGCCTTCGGACCGGACGGCGCGCTGTACGCGGGCGGCGGTGACGGTGCCAGCTTCAACTTCACCGACTACGGCCAGGTCGAGAATCCCTGCGCCGATCCGCCCTCGCCCGCCGGGACGAACCTCGCGCCGCCGACGGCCGAAGGCGGCGCGCTGCGTTCGCAGTCGCCGCGACGGCCCGCCGGGCAGCCCGTGCTGCTCAACGGCACGTTGCTGCGCATTAACCCCGACACCGGCGAAGGCGTGGCAGGCAACCCCTTCGCGAGCAGCGCCGACGCCAACGCCCGGCGCGTGATCGCCTACGGAGCGCGGAACCAGTTCCGGTTCGGCTTCCGGCCGGGCACCAGTGAGCTGTGGGCCGGCGACGTCGGCTGGGACACCTGGGAGGAGATCAACCGCGTCGCCGACGTCGGCGACGGTGTGGCGGAGAACTTCGGCTGGCCCTGTTACGAGGGCGGCGCCCGGCAGGCCGGTTACGACGGCGCGAACCTCAACCGGTGCGAGTCGCTGTACACCTCCGGCGGGCAATCCGCGCCGTACTACGCCTACAACCACGGTGCCAAAGTGGTGGCGGGCGATGCCTGTCCCACCGGCGGCTCTTCGATCAGCGGCATCGCCTTCGAGTCCGGGAGCAACTATCCCGCCGCGTACTCCGGCGCGCTGTTCTTCGCCGACTCCTCGCGGGGGTGCATCTGGGCCATGCAGACCGTCGGCGGCCAGCCGAGCGCGACCCGTCTGGTGCCGTTCGTGACCGGCGTCAACATTCCGGTGCAGGTGCTCACCGGTCCGGGTGGCGACCTGTTCTACGTCGCGCTGGGCAGCGGCGAACTCCGTCGCGTGAGCCATCCCGGCGGCGCCAACCGGCCGCCGGTCGCGGTGGCCACGGCGACCCCGCCGAGCGGGCCGGCGCCGCTGACGGTCCAGTTCGACGGCACCGGCTCCACCGACCCGGACGTCGGGGACACCCTGTCCTACGCCTGGGATCTCGACGCCGACGGTGCCTATGACGACTCCGCGGTCTCCCGTCCGACTTGGACCTACACGACGGCCGCCGCCGTCGACGTCGGACTGCGGGTGACGGACTCCCCAGGGGCGAGCGCGACCACGACGGTGCGGGTGACCGTCGGCAACCCCCAGGGCCTCGATCCGGTGCCGGTCATCGACAACCCGACCGGGACGCTGACCTGGTCGGTCGGCCAGACGGTGCCGTTCTCCGGACGCGCGGTCGACGCCCAGGACGGCCAGCTACCGGCGTCGGCGCTGTCTTGGCGGCTCGCGATCCGGCACTGCGCGGCCAACGGCACCTGCCACACGCACAACGTCCAGGACTACCCCGGCGTCGCGTCCGGCTCGTTCGTCGCGCCGGACCACGAGTACCCGTCGTACCTTCAGCTGACCCTCACCGCGACCGACTCGAGTGGCCGCACCGGCTCCAAGACCGTCGACCTCCAGCCGAAGACGGTCACGCTGAACTTCGCCTCCAGCCCCGATCAGGCGATGCTCACCGTCGGCGGAACCCAGCAGCGCACGCCGTTCTCCCGGACGGTGATCGCCGGATCCACCAACTCGATCAGCGCGAACAGCCCGCAGAACCTGCCCCCGCTCAACCTGAAGTACGCCTACACCGGCTGGGCGCACGGCGGCGCGCGGACACAGAACATCGTCGCGCCGGGCACGTCCACCACCTACCAGGCGAAGTACCGGCTCTGCTGGCTGTTGCAGCCCTGCTGAACCGTCGCCTTGAGCTCCACCCTCACGAAGAACCGCCCCGCCTTGGCCACTTTGCCAAGGTGGGGCGGTTTTCGTGTTGTCTCACCAGGAGAATCGGCCGTGGCTCACAGGTCCGCCTTCAGCGTCGCGTTGGCGTCCTTGACCAGAACCATCACGTCCTGATGGCGATCCCACGCGGCCTCGTCGTACCCGGCGAGGCGCAGGTCGGGCGCTTCCAGCGCGCGTTGCACCGCCCAGCCTGGCGAGCTGAGCGAGATGCCGTACCCGTCGTTGCCGGCGTAGTCGTTGTAGCCGAAACCGCAGGCCTTGTACGCGGCGAGCACGCGGTCGGTGGCACGCGCGTCCAGTCCGTAGTCCTTGCCCGCCTCGGCGCGCATCGCCATCCGGCGGCCGTGCGTGGTGACCACCGCGACACCGCCGGGAGCCAGCGCGCGCGAAAAGTAGCGCAGCAGCGGGCCCCAATTCGGGGCATCGAGATGGGTGAGCACCGAACCGCACCAGAGCAGGTCCACGTCGGTGACCTGCTCGATGTGGTCGACGTCCGGGGCGCCGATGACCGCCCGCGCGCCGAACGCCTCGGCGCAGCTCGCCAGCGCCGCCGGGTCCATGTCGCACGCGATCAGCTCGGTCGACGGGAAGGCCGCGTGCAGCGAGCGCAGCACTCGGCCGTAGCCGCACCCGAAGTCCAGTAGCCGCTGGGGTTCCGGCCGTCCGGTGACCTGCAGGGCGGCGAGTACCGCGCGCAACGCGTCCTTGGACACGCTGAAGTAGTGCTCGGTGTTGTTGCCGGCGAACATGCTGTCGCCGTCGGCGATCGTGGTGTTCACTCCGGCCATCACGCGCGCGACAGTCTCGTCCAGCGTCTCGCTCATCCGTCAACCCCCTGTGGTCAGCCCTCGCACGGCAACGGCTTCGGCGAGCGGGCCGGCCAACCGTAGCGAACGGCCGGCCACCTGCCGTCGTGGCAGGTGGCCGATGCCCGGTCAGGAGCGGAAGAACGTCCGCAGGTCCTCGGCGAGGACGTCCGGGCGCTCCATCGCCGCGAAGTGCCCGCCGTCGGGGAACTCCGACCAGTGCACGATGTTCGAGTTGTCCCGCTCGGCGAAGGTCCGGATCGTCTTGAAGTCGTCCGAGAAGACCGCGACACCGGTGCGCGACGGGTTCACCGCCGGCTCGTGCCCCGCCTTCGCCTCTTCGTAGTGGTAGCGGCCGGCGGTCGCCTGGGTGTTCGTGAACCAGTAAAGCGAGACCTGGGTCAGGATCTGGTCCGTCGTGACGAGACTCGTCCCGTTGCCGAAGTTGTTGAACAGTTCGCTGTACGCGAGCTGCCCGACCGGCGAATCGGCGACGGCGGCCCCGATGGTCTGCGGGCGCGTCGCGTTCATCTGGTTGTAGCCGCCGACGGACTGGAACCACTCGAGGTGCTGGAGCGCGGCGTAGTCCTCCGGCTGGAGCTTCTCGAACTCCGCCGGGTCGCCTGAGGGGAAGGAGAAGAGCTGCAGCACGTGCAGGCCGAGGAAGCCCTCCGGCTGCATGAGCCCGAGCTCGCGGGAGATCATCGCGCCGCCGTCGCTACCGTGCGAGCCGTACGAGTCGTACCCGAGACGTCGCATCAGCTTGTCGAACGTCTCCGCCGCCTTCCGCATGGTCCAGCCGCGGCCGGTGAGCGGCATGCTGTAGCCGAAGCCGGGGATCGACGGCACCACGACCGAGAACGCGTCAGCGGCGTCACCACCGTGCGCGACCGGGTCGGTGAGCGGGCCGATCAGATCTAGGAAGTCGGCGAACGAGCCCGGATAGGTGTGCAGCAGCAACAACGGGGTCGAGTTGTCCTCTTGGGACGGAACGTGGATGAAGTGGACGTTCTGCCCGTCGATCTCGGTCAGGTAGTGGGGGAACTCGTTCATCCGCGCTTCCTGCGCGCTCCAGTCGAACTTCGTCCGCCAGTAGTCGACGGTCTCGCCGAGATAGCTGTTCGGGGTGCCGTACTCCCAGTCGTCGGTGGGAGCCGGCTGCGGCAGCCTCGTCCGGGCGAGGCGCTCGTTGAGGTCGTCCAGGTCGGCCTGGGGGACCTCGATGCGGAAGGGGCGGATCTCGCTGTTGTTCGTCATAAAACAGACTCTAGGAGGTATATAGGCCCATTAGCTTCCTATATAATTCCTCGATGTTGGAAACTTCGTCCCGGCTGCTCGCCCTGCTGGCCCTGCTGCAGTCACGACCGGCGTGGCCGGGCTCTGAGCTGGCCGAACGGCTGGACGTCAGCGGGCGGACGATCCGCAAGGACATCGATCGGCTGCGCGAGCTGGGCTATCCGATCGAGGCCGTGCGCGGGCCCACCGGGTACTACCGCATGGGCGCCGGGGCGAAGCTGCCGCCGTTGCTGCTCGACGACGAGGAAGCGGTGGCGGTCGCGATCGGGCTGCGGGCCGGCCGCGGGGTCACGGGTATCGAAGAGAGCGCCGCGCGGGCGTTGACGAAACTCGAACAGGTGCTGCCCCACCGGCTGAGGCGGCAGGTGACCGCGGTGCACGAAGCGGTCACGGAAGGCCCGGCGAACACCGGTACCAACGTGGCCGATCCGGTGGTGGACGCGGCGGTGCTGACGACCATCGCGGCGGCCGTCCGGGACTCGGAGCTGCTCCGGTTCGACTACCGGGCCCCGGAACGCGAGGACGACGCGCCGCGGCGCAACGACACCTCGGCACCGTTCGGGGAGTGGCCGGTGCTGGTGGAGCCGTACCGGCTGGTGAGCTGGGAACGGCACTGGTACCTCGTCGCACGGGGCCCGGAGACCGGCGAGTGGCACACGTACCGGGTCGACTGGATCTCGCTGCGGATGGCGACCAACCGCCGCTTCACGCCGAATCCGTTGCCGGGCGGGGACTACACGAGTTTCGTCCTGCGCGATGTGGCCACCGCGGGCTGGAAGGTGCACGTCCGGGTCACCGTGCTCGCGCCCGCGCAGGATGTGCTGGCGCGGATCAACCCGGCCGTCGGCGTGGTCGAGGCGGTGGACGAGTCGACGTCGGTACTCGTGACCGGTGGGGACAGCCTGGAGATCATCGCGGTCTACGTCGGAATGCTCGGTCTCGACTTCCACGTCACTGAGCCGCCCGGCCTGGTCGAGCACGTCCGGGCGCTCGGCGAGCGCTACCTCCGCGCCGCCGGGTGAGGCACTATGGCGACCATGTCCGCTCTCGACACGTTTCTCGCGGCCCTGCCGATCACCGGTGTGAACGTCCGAGTCGGGTCGCCGGGAAACTGCGGCGGAGTCATGCTCGCCTTCATCGACATCGCCGCGGCATCGGACTACCAGTTCGTCGACGCGACGCCACCGAACGAGGACCAGGAACTGGCCGACTTCTGCGTGACGAACGTGCGGATCGGCATCGACGACGAGCTGCGCGCGCACTTCGGCGCGTTGCCTCCGATCGAGGTCACGGTGAACCGGGTGTCGCCGCACCCGGCCGACGCCAACGAGTCGAACAATCAGCGGGCGGGTTCCCACGCGGTGCGGGAAGCCCTGCGCCGCGCAGGCCTGGCCGACCTCGTGCCCTGACGAACGCGGAACTCAGGCGTCCGGATTCACCTGATAGCCGGGCAACGGCCCGAAATCGGCCTGGTGCTCCTCATACGACCAGTCTTCCGGCTGCTCCGGACCGGTCGGCTCGACCCAGCCCTCCGGCCGCGCCGGGTCCAGATGCGCCTGCGGCAAGAGGCGACGCAGCTCCGCCTCGGTCGTCGCCATCAGCACGGGCCGCGCGTCCGGGAACGAGCCGACGCGCCAGTACTCGCCCGTCCGCTTCAGGACCACCACGGTCAGGGCGCCCGCCGTCGCCGGTACCCGGCCTTCGAGCACCGCGTCGTCCTGCGTCGAGACCAGATACACCTCACCGTGGTCGGACACCCTGCGCCGCGCGTTCAGGTGCCCGTGGCTCTCACCGGCCCACCTGACCACGTCCGACTCCGACAGCCCCGGCGACTGCCATGGATCTGGCTCGCTCTCGCCACTCGCGGGAACCCTGCCCTCCGGGCGTGCCGAGGACTTGTGCGCATTCGGTAGCAGCTCACGTATCCGCGCTTCGGTGGTCGCATGGAGGACGGGCTGGGCGTCCGGGAACGAGCCGATGCTCCAGTACTCGCCGGTGCTTTTCAGCACCAGCACCGTCAGCCCGCCGTACGCCGTCTGCGCGGTCCCGTCGAAGACCCCGTCCGCCTGGGTCGACACGTGGAACGCGTCCCCGGCGTCGGCCACCCGCCGCCGCGCGTGCCGCCACCCGTAGGTCGCCCCCGTCCACGCGACGACATCGGCCTCCACCACCGGAGCCTCGCGGGACGCGCGTTGGAACCAGTTCATCAACCCGTCAACCGTTCCCTCGGAATCGCCCCGGCCGCCGTCCGGTCGACCGGGACTCTGCACGGGTGATGCTGCCACGTTGGCGGTTCCGCCGGCCGGTGCGCAGGCGGCGGTTTCGCGTGACTGGAGAGACGACACGCGTGTCCAGACGGACGGTGAGCGTGTTCAGACGGACGACACTGGGTGGAAGCCCGGCGGCCGGGCAGGCTAGTTTGCTCGGGTGAGCCTTCTCGATGATGTGGCCGAGCGCGACGGCTGGCGCTGCTGGGTGTGCGACGAACCGGTCGACCCCGACATGTCGGTGAACGACCCGCGAGGGCCCAGTGTCGACAGCCGGACCGCCGACCGGAAGGCCAAGATCGCCGAGCGGCTCGCGCACCGCGGGTGCAACACCCGCAAGGGCGCGGTCAAGGTGGTCATCGCCTGGCCGGACAGCCTGCACGTGGTCGAACCCGCGCCGCTGATCACCGTCGCCGGACGGCTGGAGCGCAAGGGAGGCCGCGAAATGGTGGCCCGCTGCCCGACCAAGCAGGACGCGCAAGAAGCGGCGGACTGGCTGGTGGACCGGTTCTCCCGGCTGGTACCGGGACTGCCGGTGACCGCCGCCATCGAGCCGGGTGGCGGCCAGTTCCTCGTCATCCTGGCCGCCGGCCGCCGCTGACCGTGCCCTTCGGTACCCGTCTCCCGGTTCGGCGGGCATGATCTCCCCCGCGTAGTAGGGGAAGCGCTCTCAGCGATGGTAAAAAGGCATCGTGGTGAATCCGCTGATCGCCGAACGTCAGGACTCCACCAAGGGCCACTCCGGTGTTCCGTTGCTGGAGTCGGCGAACGATCTCAAAGAGGGTATCGAGAAAGGCGACTGGGCCGCGGTCGCGATGGGCGCCGTCGGGACGGCTCTCGACGCGCTTTCGATGGCCATGGATCCCTTCGGGTCGATCCTCGCCGCGGGTGTGGGGTGGCTGCTGGAACACGTCGGCCCGCTCTCGGACGCACTCGACGCCCTGACCGGTGACGCGGATCAGATCAAGTCACAGGCCGAAACCTGGTCCAACGCCGCCAAGGAACTCGGCGCCATCGGCACGGATCTGTCCGGCATGGTCGAGGCCGATCTGCAGTCGTGGACCGGGGACGCCGCCGACCAGTACCGGGGGCGGACCAAGGACATGGTCGACGTCCTCACCGCCGCGCAGAAGGGCTGCGAAGGCGCCTCCAGCGGAGTCAAGACCGCGGGCGAAGTCGTCGCCGCCGTCCGCACCCTCGTCCGCGACATCATCGCCGAACTCATCGGGCACCTCATCAGCTGGGCGCTGCAAGTGCTGTTCACCCTCGGCATCGGCCTGACCTGGGTGGTGCCGCAGGTCGTGACCGCGGTCGCCAAGACAGCCTCGAAGATCGCCGACATCACCACCAAGCTCGTCAAGGCGCTCAAGGCCCTGATGCCGCTGCTCAAGAAAGCCGACACGCTCTTCGACGACGCCGCCAAGGCGATGCGCAAGATCCAGGGCGGCAAGGTGGACGCCCCGCCGCCCGTCAAGACCAAGGGCGACGGCGACCGCGGTCTCGACACCAAGAAGGACAAGGACGACGAGTCGACCACCACCTCCGGTGCCGACGGCAACGGCAAGCACGACGGCGGCTCCGACAAGGGTGGCAACAACACCAACGACAAGAACACCACCAAGAACGACAACGACCAGACGAACGCCAGCGGCACCGGCAACGGCGGCACCCGCGACCGGGGCGGCGCCGGCAACGACACCACCAAGAAGAACGGCGACGGCGACCGCTCGGGGTCACCGGATTCCAAGACCTACTGCGGTGACCCTGTGGACGTCGCGAGCGGCGAGGTCGTCATGACCCAGGTCGACGTGACACTGCCCGGAGAAGCGGCGGACCTGGAGATCTCCCGCACGCATCTGTCGTCCTACCGGGCCGGCCGATGGTTCGGTCCATCATGGACGTCCACTTTGGACCAGCGGTTGGAGTTCGAGGGCGACCGGATCCGGTTCTATTCCGAAGACGGCATGGTGCTCGACTATCCCGTCCCCGCAAGGGAACCCGTGCTGCCGGTGCAGGGCCCGCGCCACCGGCTGCACCGCACGCCGGACGGCTACCGGCTGTCGATCGGCGATCGACAGCTGCATTTCGCCGGCACCGGAGGCATCCTGCCGCTCACGGCCATCGAGCAGGGCGGCGGCCGCACCGAACTCGACTACGCCGATGACGGCACGCCCACGAAGCTCCGCCGTGACGACGGCGTCGAGCTCGCGATCAGCACGGCGAACGGGCGGATCGTCGCGCTCGGGGCTCCGGAGCAGGCACCGCTGGTGCGCTACTCGTACAACCGGCACGGCCAGCTGAGCACCGTCACCGACTTCGCCGGCCGCCCCATGGCACTCGACTACGACTTCGGCCACCGGCTCGTCGGCTGGCAGGACCGCACGGGCACCTGGTACCGCTACGTCTACGACGACGACGGCCGCTGCGTCCGTGCCGTGGGCGCGAACGGTTACTACAACGCGACGTTCGTCTACGAGCCCGGCACGACCCGGCACACCGACGCCGTCGGCCACACGTGGACGTACCGCCTCAACGACGCCAAGCAGGTGGTCGAACGCCTCGACCCGCTGGGCAACTCCCGGCGCTACGCCTGGAACCGGCGCGACGAACTACTGTCCCAAGTGGACGAACTCGGCCGGGAGACCGGCTTCGAGTACGGCGAAGACGGCGAACTGGTGGCCGTCACCCGCCCCGGCGGAGCCACGGTGCGGGTAGCACCGGCCACCGACGGCGAGGTACGGCTGCGGGCCGGCGACGGCGAACTCGAAATCGAGCGGGTGGTCCCCGTGTTCGACCCGGCCACCACCCTCACCGGCGCCGGGATGGCGGTGGACGTCCCCGACGCGCCCGACCCGCTCGACGACGACCCCGTGACGGACCGGACGGCTCGCCCCGGCGATCGCGACCTGTTCGGCCGCCCTCGCCTCGTGCACACGGCTTCCGGCGCCACGGCGAAGCTCGGCTGGACGACCGACGGCCGCCGTGCCTGGCGGCTCGGCCCGAACGGCGATCGCGAGACGTGGGTGCACGACGCGGAAGGCCAGGTCGTCGAGCACCGCGACGCGGCGGGCGCCGCGCGGCGCCGCAAGTACGGCCCGTTCGGCCTCGTCATGGAGGAGACCGACGCCGCGGGTGCGCGCACGCTCTTCACCTACGACGGCGAGCTGCGGCTCACCTCGGTGACGAACCCGAGCGGCTTTACCTGGCAGTACGTCCACGACGCCGCCGGCAGGCTCGTCGAGGAGATCGACTACGACGGTCGCCCGATCACCTACGCCTACGACGCGGCGGGGCAGCTGCGCCGGATGACCAACGGCCTGGGCCAAGCGACCGAGTACGACTACGACCTCCAGGGCAACATCGTGCGACGGCGTACCCCTGACGGCCTCACGCAGTACCAGTACGACGCGCTCGGCAGGTTGACCGTCGCCGAGAACGCCGAGTCGCGAGCCGAGATCCTCCGTGACGGCGATGACCGGATAGTCGTCGACACGATCAACGGGCTCGGCGTGTGCTGGCGCCACGACGGCGAGTCGCTCGTCCGCCGCACATCGTCCGGAGTGGACAGTGAGTGGCGCTTCACCGGGTCGGGCCTGCCACGGTCCGTGCGGATCGCCGGCCACGAAGTCGAATTCGCCTACGACGACGCCGAACGGGAGATCACGCGCAGCGTCGACGGCACCGTGGTGCTCCGGCGGCGCTTCGACGCGGAAGACCGGCTCGCCGAAGAGGACATCGCGGGCGTCGGGCTCCGCACCTACGGCTACCGCCCGGACGGCAGGCTCGCCGCGGTCGGCGACGCGATCCGGCCCTGGCTGCTTTCCTTCGACAACGCCGGCCGGGTCAGCGAGGCGCGCGGGCCCGCCGGCGTCGAACGGTTCACCCACGACGCGGCGGGCAACATCACCTCGGCGGTGACGCCGTCGCTGCCGGGACCGCGGACCTACCTGCGCAACCAGCTCGTCTCCATCGGCGAAACCCAGTACGGCGCCGACGAGCAGGGCAGGGTCACCGGCCGGCGCGACGCCGACCGATCGTGTGTCTACGAGTGGGACCACCTCGACCGGCTGCGCTCCGCGCGCACCTCCGACGGCGCGCTCTGGACCTACCACTACGACCCGCTCGGACGTCGGTTCGCCAAGCGCCGCTGGACGACCGGCCCGGACGGCGACCCCGAGCTCACCCTCGATGTCCGCTTCCTGTGGAGCGAGATGAACCTCGTCGAGCGGATGGAACACGACCCCGCCGACGGGTCCACCCGGTTCCTCACCTGGGAACGTTATGACGACGATCGCCCCGTCGTGCAGATCGAGCACACCGGCGCCGTCGACGAGGCCCTGTTCCGTGCCGTGATCACGTCGCCCGCGGGAACACCGACCGAGTTGCTCGACGAAAAGGGCGCGCTGGTCTGGCAGGACCGCAGCAGCTTCTGGGGCGTGCCCCTGCCCGGCGCCGACACCGCGACGATGCCGCTGGCGTTCCCCGGCCAGCACCGCGACGAGGAGACCGGGCTGCACTACAACGTCTTCCGGTACTACGACCCCCAGACCACGCGCTACCTCAGCCAGGACCCGCTCGGGCTCGCCGCCGCGCCCAACCCCGTCGGCTATGTCGAGCAGCCACTGCTCACCGGCGACCCGCTCGGCCTCACCGGCCGCTGCGGCAGGAGCGGGCCGGGCAGGCAGACGCGGCCCCAGCCGGTCGGCGCGAGGGGACAGCAGCGGCCACCGCGAAGGAGCCCGAGGGGGCACCAATACCGCGTCGACAAGATGTCCAAAGAGGAGTTCGACAAGTTCAAGCCGAAACTCGACGACATGCTGAAGGCCGACAAGCATTTCTTCTGGTCCGGCGGCACCATGAAGCGCAAACGCGGGGAAGCCGACGAGTACCTCGGCTCGGTCGAGGACAAGGCCACCGCGATCGCGAAACAAAACGGCGGTAACACGCTCGAAGGGACCCTCCGGGACAACGGCGTGCGGATGCCCGGCTGGATCAACAAGCCCGACGACCCGAACAAGCCGCTCGTCCAAGAGAAATGGGACCACGTCTCCGAAACCTTCGCCAAGAACTCCAACAAGGACACTCACGTCGTCTTCCCCAGCTGGCCGGGCAAGGAGCACGACATCTACCCGCACCGCCGCGAGGACAACGTATGGAAGGTGACCGAGTACCCGAGGCTTCACGCAGGTGGTATCGACAACATCACCAAGCACAACGCCGAAACCGGCCACACACGTCCCTATCGGCATACCGACTGAGACGAGCACGCCACCGCCTCAGACGGCGTCGCGGACGAGCATCGCGGCCTGAACCCTGTTGGAGCAGCCGAGTTTGCGGAGAATGCGGCTGACGTAGGTCTTGATCGTGGCCTCGCTCATGTGCACCCGGTCGCCGACCTCCGCGTTGGACAGTCCTTCGGCGACCAGGGCGAGGATCTCGTTCTCCCGAGGGGAAAGAGCGGCGAGCCTACCGGCCGCCTCGCGCCGGTGGCCGTCCTCTCCCCGGGGAACCAAGGCGAGCACCAGCTGGGTCACCGCGGGTGACAGGAACGCCTGTCCCGCATGGACGGCCCGGACGCCGCGGATCAGCTCGTCGGGCTCGCAGTTCTTGAGGACGAATCCGGCGACTCCGCGGTCGAGTGCCCGCCGGACGTTCTCTTCGTCGCCGAAAGCCGTCAACATCATCACCCGGGTTCCCGCCATCCGGGCGGCCGCGGCCAAACCGTCCATGACCGGCATGGCGATGTCGAGCAGCGCGACGTCCACCCGGTGCCTGCGCGTCGCCTCGACGGCCTCGTGGCCGTTGCCGGCACAAGCGACCACCTCGATGTCCTTTGTGGACTCCAGTACCGCTCGGATGCCGGCGGTGATCAGCGGCTCGTCATCGGCGATCAGCACCCTGATCACGCGGTCACCTCCCGTGGCTCGACCGTCAGGGGAAGCATCGCCACGAGCCGGAACTCGTCCCGTTCGACGTGGGCGCGAAGCAGCCCGCCCGCCGCGGCGACCCGTTCTGCCAGTCCGAGAATCCCGGTTCCGGAGCTGGGATTCTCTTGTCCGCCCACAGGATTGGTCACGTTCAGCAGCAACGCGTCCGGTTGCCAGTCGAAGGAGATGACCACCGGCTCGCCCGGCGCGTGTTTGACGGCGTTGGTGAGACCTTCTTGGCACACCCGGTAAGCCGCGTGGCTCATCGCCGTGCCCGCGAGCGGGCGGGCGGTGCCCGAGCGCTCGACGGCGATCGTGACACCTGCTTGCCGGAACTGCGTGACCACGTCGTCGATCCGCTCCAGGCCCGGCGGCTCGGTCCGCAGGGCGGCCACGACGGTGTGCAGTTCGTCCACGGCCGAACGCGTCGCCTTCGCGAGGGTGCGCACTCTCGACCGCTGGTCCGGGGGAAGCTGCGACACCTCCAGCGCCGCGGCCTGGATCGACACGACGCTGAGCAACTGGCCGAGGGAGTCGTGCATGTCGCGGGCGATGCGCAGCCGCTCCCGCAGGCGTTCCTGGTCCGCGCGGAGCCGGCGCTCGCGGCGGATGTGGTGCCCGGCCAGCACGGGCAGGCCCACCAGCACGATCACACGGGCCAGGACGAGCCACCGCTCGCTCGCCGACGTGGGTACCGGCAGGAGATGGAGCAGCGCGGCGAGATAGACGACGGCTCCGGTGAGCATCAGGACGTGGTCGCGCCGGGAGACCATCCGGTGTCCGGCCTGGTAGCTCGTGTACAGCAGCAAGGCGAACGCCCCCGCGGACACCAACGCCGTCGGCACCGCGAGCAGGAACGCCACGACGGGCAGGCGCGAGGAGACGGTCATGACGAGCGCGGCCAGCAGGGCGTACGCGAGCAAGTTCCAGCTCGCCCCGCTCACCCAGTCGATCGCGATGACGGCGACAAGTACCCCTACCCGAGCCATGTTGCTCAGGATAGGCGGACCACTTTCGTGAACAGCCGGAACGACTTTCGCGAGCAGACCGTCCGGTGTGGTGGTTCCTAGCCTGGCCGCATGCTGAAAATCCTTCTGGCGCTTGCCATGCTCGCACCGCCAGCACCGGTCCAGGCACCACAGGCACTGGACTGGCGGCCTTGCCCGGACAGCGGCGCGGTCGCGGCGCAGTGCGCCGATCTCGCCGTTCCCCTCGCCGAACCGGGTGGGCGGCGGATCACCCTCAAGGTCGCGCGCCTGCCGGCCACCGGCGCGAAGAAGGGCTCGGTGCTCGCCAACTTCGGTGGTCCGCAGGGCGACCAGATCGCCATCATGCGGTCCCGGCCGCTGGTCTTCGACAAGATCCGGCAGTCGATGGACGTCGTCACCTGGGACCCGCGGGGTTATCCGGGGCTCAGCAGCCCGGTTCTGGCCTGTGACTGGGGAGTCCTGCGCACCCCGCCGATCCCGAAGACCCAGGCCGAGTTCGACGGGCTCGCACAGGCCAACCGGGCCCGGGGCGAGAAGTGCCGGGAGACCGATCCGGATCTGTTCGACCACATGGACTCCGGCAGCGACGCCCGCGACGCCGAAGCGATCCGCGTGGCGCTCGGGGAGAAGTCGATGAACTTCATCGGCACCTCCTACGGCGGGGTCATCGCGCAGGCCTACGCCCGGCAGTTCCCGCAGCGGTTGCGGACGATGTACATCGACGGCACCGGGAACCACGGCGCACGCGACTGGGAGCGGGAGCTGGAGACCGTCGCCACCGACATGGAGCGCCAGCTGAAACGGTTCTTCGACCAGGCCGAGCCGGGCCTGGACCAGCGCTGGCGCGCACTGGTCGCCAAGGCCGACCGAGAGCCCGTCCCCGCCCCCCAAGCGAACGCGCGGTACGACGGGACTCAGCTGCAGGCACTCGCGTTCCAGAAGTCCAGGAGCGGCCCCGCCCACTGGGGCGAGCTGGCCGCCGCCATCACCGCTGCCGAGGGCGGAGACGCCACCGGATTCGTTCCCCGGAGCCGCGACCCGTACCCAGGCCTGCCGGGCGGCGGGGTGAAGGAATGCCTCGACTATCCGCGGCCCACCGACCAGCGGCAGCTGGCTCGCACGACCGAGAGGCTGCGCCGGATCGCCCCGAACTCCGGCGCCGCGTTCCCGCTCGCCTGGCACCTGCCGACCACCTGCACGGGCTGGCCCGCGCCGGTGGCCAACCCGCCGACGCCCCTGCCCCGGATCCTGCCCCCGATCCTGGGCGCGGGGACCTGGCTGGACCGCGCCGCCACCGCACGGGTCACCGCCCAGGTACCCGGCAGCCGCACCATCGACTTCGACGGGCCCGGCCACAACCTCTTCTTCGCCATGGCCAACCCGTGCGTCATCGACCATGTCAGCCGCTACATCACCACCCGCGCGCTCCCGCCCGCCGACCCCACCTGTACCTGACCCCCTCGGCGCCGTCTCCGCTCAGAGCTCCCCGGCTCGCTCGTACAGCTTCCGGACGGGCTCTGTCAGAGCGGCGCCGCTCAGGTCCTTGGTCACGCCGTCCTCGGTCATCGTTCCCCGGCTCGTGACGCTGAAAAGGGTTCCCTTGCCAGTGACGGGGTCGAAGTTCCGCAGCCACGGACCACCGCTGGAACCGCCTGCCAGGTCGCAATCCGTGTTCCAGGTCGTGCTGACCGAGTTCACCTCCAGGCTCGCGGGCCGCGCACAGGAGAACAACGCCTCACCGCCGGCCGCTCGCGAGACGGGGTAGCCGAGGATGTTCGCGTCCACAAGGGACGGTAGCTCCTCGAACGAGATGTCCTGGGTGCCCGCGACGTCGGCGGCGTGGTGACCGCCGACCGGGTCCAATGCGATCACCGCGTCGTCGGCCACCCCGCTCATCGGACCCGAATAAGTGGCCGACCAGGCGAAGGCGCGGGCCGGGAACACCCCGTGCGGCGCGGCGCCATGGTCGTAGCCCGGGACGAACACGACGTTGACGATCTTGATCGGATTGTCGAACCGGTCCAGCCCGCCGTTCACGCAGTGCCCGGCGGTGAGGGCGACATCCTTGCTGGAACTGGGAACCACCGTCGCCGTGCAGGATCCGTCGACGCCGGGTTCGGCGGTGAAGAACAGCCGCCCGACCCCCGCGGGCACCGGCCCCTCCCATGCACGGCCGATCTTCTCGGCCGGCGGCAGCCACTCCTCGCCCACCCATTGACGCATGCGTTCCGGTGTCCAATGAGCCAGCGCCGCGGCCCGGTCGGCCTCGCTCACCACGGTCACCACCTGATCGTCGGCGGCGGCCGCCGGAGCGGCCACGATCACCGAAGCGGCGCTGAGACCCGCCGCCAAAGCGACGACCCGGTGAACTGCGTTCCGCAGGCGCGGCTTCTTCAAGTCCATACACAGTGGACGTTCCGGCCTCCGGAGAGGTTGTTCGCCTGCCCCGAAGCCAGGACTGGACTCATCCGAAGCGGTAGCATCACCGGGGCCAGCCGATGCGGTCACTTCCTCGACCGGATCGCTGCCGCTAGTGGGAGGTAGCTTGATGCACGCACAGTCTTTCCCGGAGTCGCTGGGCTTCGACACGTCGGTCCGGGAGGCGATTTTCGAAGCCGCCACCGCGCGGCTCCATAAGGCGTTCGGCGATCGTGTCCAGGTGGAGGTGGAACACTTCGACCGCATCGGGCCTTGGGTGTTCCTGCGCGGGAGGATGCACGGCACCGACGGCGAGCGTCCGTACTACGCCGGCACCGCCTACGAGGCACGCCGAGCCGACGGCACGATGTCCGATGTCTACGTCATCCTGCTCAAGAAGGCCGACGACGAGAGTGCCGACAACGACCCGCGGTCCTGGCGCTTGGCCGACTACGCCATCGGCCCGACCGATGTGGCCTGGCTGACGTGGCCGGACAAGCACGAGGTACCGCGGGTGCTGTTCGGGTTCTGAGTTACTCCCGCCGGCCGGATCAGGTCGGCGGGGTGAGGATTTTGACGAGGCCGCCGCCACCGCCCATGCTGATCTTCTGCGAGCCGTCGGGGTTGACGTTGTTCGAGCCGATGAACTGACCGTCGCCCGCATACAGCACGACGTGCCCGCCACCGTTCGAGATCACCACGTCGCCGGGTTTCGCCTCGGAGAGCGGCACCGACTTCCAGCCGTCCGCCTCGAGGTTGGCGCTCAGGCCCGCCACCGAGGCGCTGGCCTGTCCCTTGTCGATCAGGCCGGCCGACTCCAGGCAGCCCGAAACGAAGTTCGCGCAGTTGACGTTGTTGGGCACCCAGGACTGCATCGCGGGCAACTCGCCGCTGCCCTTGAGGTCACCGGCATTGCGGCCGAGGAACTGCTCGGCGATCTTGGCCGGGTTGTCACCCCGGGCGTCGATCGGCTTGGCGGGCCTGCCGTCGCCCTGGACTCCGGCGACACCACCGCCACCGCCACCGCCGCCACCACCGCCGCCATCCCCGCCACCGTGGTGGACGGGAGCGTGGCCCCTGGACTCGACGACGGGACTCGCGGAACTCGACGCCGTGGTCTGGCCGGTTTCGGCGGGGACCAGCTCCAGGAAACCGCCCTCGATTTCCAGGCCGAGCGGTTTGAGGAGGTCGTCGATCTGTTTCTCGGCGTTGTCCAGCGCCTGCTCGATCTCCTGCTTCTTACCGTTCGAGTCTTTTTCGTTGAGCTGCCGGAGCCGTTCGATGTCCGTCGCGGCGGAGGCGATCTCGTTCTCGTCGTCGGAACTGTTCTTCCGCCGCCGGGCCGCACCGATCAGGGCGCGATTGTCCGCGTCCTTGTCGTTGGCCTCCTGGGCGAGTTGCGCGACCTTCTTCTTGGTGTCATCCAGAATCTCGGAAACACGCTGAAGGATGTTCTTGGCCGCTTCGGCCTTGTCGCTGACCTTGTAGCTGGCCTTACCGAGCTTTTCGAGATGGTCGGCGACGGCGTCGGCGTCTTTGCCTTCCCATTCGCGCAGCACATCGTCGCGGAAGAGTTTGAGATCGTCGCCGAGGTCATTGGCACTGGTGGCGGCTCCGCCGACCTTCGCCGCCTGGTCGTTGACCGCTCTCGAATCGAGCTTCTGTGCTTGTTGGGCGTGCTTGTCGATGGCGTCCAGCGACTTCGGACGGTCCTGCTCCGGGTCGTCGAGCACATTCGGCTTCCGCTCAGCGGTGGTCATCGGTAAATCCCCCTGGTCCCGTCCTCAGCCCGATCAGTCCCGCTCGCGGTTGCCACGGAGGGTGTGCACACCCGCGGCCTCGTCGTTCCGCATGCGCTCGGCAGCGGAAGCCAGCGCCTGGGACGCGGCGTCGACGAGCTTCGCGGCGGCGCCCAGCTCGGCGTTCACGCCACTGTAGAACCCCTTCACCGCTTTGCCCGCGCTGGCCGCGTTCTTCAGATCGCCGTACGCGCCTCCGGGATCGCCGTCACCCAAGTCCGTGCCCGTCTTGCCGTAGCCATCCTTGAGCCCGCCGACCTTCTTGGCCAGCGAGGCGATCTGTTCGGGGTCGAATCGGCGAGTCATGAGTGATCCCTCCAGTGTCGGCGCCTGCGCCCGTGTTTACCTGACCCACGCTGCTCTGTCGCGCAGCTTATGAGCTCACGCCCACTTGCGCGCGCGTTTCCTGAAACGCGATGACGGCGTTCATGTACACCGACGCACCCGGCGACGCATCGGTTCCACGACGTCCTCGACGGGAGGATCTTACCTCTTCGACCTCGGCGTCACGGACCACGAACAGGGACCCGGTCAGGCGATGACGAGGCCCCACTTCTGCCAATTCGCCAGGGACGTGCGCTCGTAGGTCGTGATGTCGTTACTGCTGCCGCGCGGGGTGAGGTAGTTGCCACTGGCGACGTTGCGCACCCGGACCGTGCCGATCAGATCCGGCTCGATCCGCCACTGCTGCGCCGTGTCGTCCGAGGCGCAGGCCCGCGCCAGATCGACGCTGGGGATTCCGGACGACCCGGTGCGCAGGCAGGTGCCCGATGCAAAGTTGCGCAGCTGGACCACGCCCGCGCCGAGCTCGACCCGCTGGAACCTCTGTTCCACCGCGCCGGCGCAGGCACCCAGCCGGGCGGCGGTGCCGCCGGCCACCGCGCACTTGTTCACTGCCGTCGGCGTCGCGCAGGATCACGCCGAAGTCGTCGTACAGGATCGTGTCGGCCACCTGGCCCGTCTTGGCGTTCGTCAGCAGTTCGCCCGCGAGCACCCAGTACTGCTCCGGGTCCTCGGCGTCGCAGTTCCAGCGGGCGAGGCCGCTGAGGCCCTTCACACAGCTTCGGTCGCCGAGGTTGCGCAGGATCACCTTGGCGCTGTCCACGCGGATCTGCTCCCACTGCTGGGTTTCCGCGCCGGTGCAGTCCTCGACCGCCACCCGGCCCATGGCCGGTGCCCCGACGGCGAGACGGGCCGACGATACCGATCTTGACGTGCAGGTGAGCATGATTAAACGGCCCTGGCGACTCACGCCGGGTTCGGCAGGTCCATCGACGCGAGCTTGGCCGGGTCGGTCACGACCTCAAGGCCGGAGATCCGGCCGTCGACGACGGTGAACGCCATGACCGAGAGCGGGACGCCGTCTTCGCGCCAGGACACGACGCCGGGACGGCCGTTGACGAGCACCGCTCGTCCTTGTGCGGCCGTGGCGGCGGACAACCGCGCACCGGCGGCGACCTTGGTGGCACCCAGGACGACGACCACACCGTCCGCGGTGTCGACGGTGAGCCGGACGTCGGGGTCGAGCACGCGCAGCAACCCCTCGAAGTCGCCGCCGCGAGCCGCCGCCAGGAAGGCCTGGACGACCTCCCGTTGCTCCCGGCCGGCGACCTCGGGCCGTCCCGTCGCCCGCACCTTCCCGCGAGCGCGGCTGGCGAGCATCTTGGTGGCGCCGGTGGACTTGCCGAGGATCCGGCCGATCTCGTCGAACGGCACCGCGAACAGGTCGTGCAGCACGAACGCCAACCGCTCGCTCGGCCTCAGCGACTCGAGGACCACGAGGAGCGCGAGCCCGACAGAGTCGGCGAGCGCCGCGTCGTCCTCGGGCGAGAGGCCGTCGTCGGCCGTCACCACAAGCTCGGGCAGCCGGCCGTCGTAGGACGCCTCGGGCTTGGTCCGGCGCGTTCGCAGGGCATCCAGGCTGATCCGGCCGACCACCGTGGTCAGCCAGCCCGCCAGGTTCTCGATGGTCGCCGTGTCCTGCCGCGACAGCCGCAACCAGGCCTCCTGGACCACGTCTTCGGCGTCGGCGTGCGAGCCGAGCATGCGGTAGGCGACCGCGCGCAGCCGGACTCGCTCGGCCTCGAACGCTTCGGCCACCAAATTCGTCCGACCGGCGTCGGTCACCTTGTCACCTTCCTCTGCTCAGTCTCGGATCGTGGGGTTTCAGCGGCGCTGCTGGCGGAGCGAGATCCGGTTGCCGTCCGGATCCACCGCCTCGATGCGAACGCCGAACGGATAGTCCACCGGTTCGGGCTCGTCGAAGGTCACGCCTCGCCCGCGAAACACCTCGAAATCCTTCCTCAGGTCTTCCGACTCCAGGATGAGCGGACCGGGCGCGGCGCCCGGCTCGACCGGCTGTCCCGAGGCCGGCGCGTGCGACCAAAGAATGATCTTGACCGGACTGTCGGCGACGCCCACGGTGAGGAAGCGTCCGTCGGGCCCCGGATAGTCGGCGTGCTTCTCCAGGCCGAGCCCCTCCGTATAGAACTTCAGCGCGCGGTCCTGATCGGTGACATAGACCGTCGTGTACATGATGTTCGTCAGCATCGTGTTCTCCACTCCCTTTCGGCCCGACGCCCCGTTGGGCGCCGGGTTGCCGCGCCGGTATGACGGGGGCCGGCGGGAAGAGGTAACAGGTCTGAGGGTCGGCGTTCGGAGGTAGGGCTGGCCCTACCTCCGAGATCATTGCCCGCCCGGTGGGTCCGCAAAGCGCGGTCGACCAGGATTCTCCTCATGGTTCTGGTACAGGATTCGAAGGACGCACCGCCGCGGGATGTGGTCGAGCTCGCCGACGTCACGAAGGTGCACCCCGGCGGGGTGCGGGCGCTCGACGGCGTGACCGTCGGGTTCGGGCGGGGTTCGTTCACCGCGGTGATGGGGCCGTCGGGCTCGGGCAAGTCGACACTGCTGCACTGCGCCGCCGGGCTGGACAGGCCGTCCAGCGGCCGGGTCGTGCTCGCGGGAGAGGACATCGCCGGGCTCCGCGAGCCGAAGCTGACCGCGGTGCGGCGGGCGCACGTCGGCTTCGTGTTCCAGTCGTTCAACCTCGTCGATTCGTTGTCGGTGTGGGACAACGTGTTGCTGCCGCAGCAGCTGGCGGGCAAGCGTCCGGACCGCGCGTGGGCGAAGGAGCTGTTGGCGCGGGTGGGGCTGGCCGGCCGGGAAAAGTCGCGGCCGGGTCAGCTGTCCGGTGGGCAGCAGCAGCGGGTCGCCCTCGCCCGCGCGCTGGCCTCCCGTCCCGGAGTGATCTTCGGTGACGAGCCGACCGGCGCGCTGGACCTCTCCACCGGTCGCGAGGTGCTGGCCCTGTTGCGCCGGTTCGTCGACGAATTCGGCGCGACGATCGTGATGGTGACCCACGACCCCGCCGCGGCGGGCTGGGCGGACCGGGTGGTGTTCCTCGCCGACGGGCGGGTCGCGGGCGAGTTGCACTCCCCCACCGCGGAGCAGGTTTCGGCACGGATGATGGAGCTGACCAAATGATCGTGAAACTGGCGGTGGCGAGTGTCCGGCACCGGCTCGGCTCCTTCGTCGGCACTCTCCTGACCGCTTTCCTCGCGGTCGCCCTGATCGCGGGCAGCGGCCTGCTGCTGTGGTCGGTCCTGACCGCGGGCCCGGGTGCCGACCGGTTCGGCGGCGCCGACGCGGTGGTCGCCGGAGACCGCTCGATCGTGCTGACCACGGCGACGGACAAGGGCGACAAGGTCAAGGTCAAGACCAAGGACGAGCGCCTCACCGGCGCGGAGCCTCTGCCGTCCGCTGTCGTCGAGACGGTCGCCGGCACGCCCGGCGTGACAGCGGCGGTCGCGGACTACGCGTTCCCGGTCGCGCTCGACCTCGGCGGCAAACCGCTCCGCGCACCGGACGCCGCCACCGTGGCGCACGGCTGGGCCTCCGCCGAAGTGACCCCGTATCCGCTGATCGACGGCGCCGCGCCGCGGCCCGGCGAAGTCGTGGTCCAGGGCGGGTTCGGTGTCCACGTCGGACAGACGGTCCGAGTGACCAGCCGTTCCGGTGTCCGCGAGCTGCGGGTGGCCGGTGTGGTCGGCGGCGATGTGCCGGGCCAGGCCGCGGTGTTCGTCGCGGACTCCCAGGTCGCCGAGGTGTCCGGGCTGACCGGCCCCACCGCGGTCGCGGTCCGCGGTTCGGAGGCCGGTCTCACCGCCCTGCGGGACCGGCTCGGTGAAACGGCGACCGTCCACACCGGAGCGGACAAGGTGACCGCGGACCTCCCCGGCGCGGTGCCCGACTACATCGGCGCCATCTCGATCTTCGGTTTCGTCCTCGGGATCACCGGGTTCGCGGCGGTGTTCGTGCTCACCGGAACGGTTTCGCTCGCGGTCCGTCAGCGGCTGCGCGAGCTGGCGATGCTGCGCACCGCCGGCGCCACCCCGAGGCAGCTGCGCGGCATGCTGCGCCTGGAGATCACGCTCGTGACCCTGGTCGCGGCCGTTCCCGCGCTGCCCGCCGGGGTAGTGGTGGCGGAGCTGGTGGCCTCCCGGTTCCGGGAGCTCGGCGCGGTACCGCCGCAGTTCACCGTGTCGCTGAACGTGCTGGTGCTGATCGCCGCGGTCCTGGCCGGCCTGCTGGTGACGGTGTCCGCCACCGGCCTCGCGGCCCGGCGGGCCACGCGGATCGCGCCGACGCAGGCACTGCGGGAGACGGTCACCGCGGGCCACGTCGGCTGGGTGCCGCGGGTGGTGGCCGCGGTCGTCCTGACCGGCGGCGCGGCCGCCGTGCTGACCCTGGTGCCGCTCGGCGGCCAGTTCGGTATGGGCATGGGCTTCGTCTCGTGTTCGCTGCTGCTCTGCGCCGTCGCCGCGCTCGGACCGATCGCGGTCGGCGCGCTGACCGCCGTGATGTCCCGGCTGGCCGCCCTCACCGGTGTGCTCGGCCGCGTCGCCGGTGCGATGACCCGCGCCGAGAGCCGCCGGGTCGTCGGCGTCGCCATCCCGCTGACCCTGATGTTCGCGATCAACGCCACGATGCTGCTCAACGGCGACATCCTCGCCCAAGTGACCGCCGACCAGCAGGCCGCACGCACCGCGACGGCGACCGTGCGAGTCGCCGCCACCAACGCGCCGGGCCTGCCGCTGACGACCGCGGCCGAGGTCGCCTCGCTGTCCGAGGTGACGGGCTCCGCGGCCACCGTCGGCACCCGCGTGGTCGTCGACGAGGGCGGCAAACCGGAGGACTACGCGGCACAGGGCCTACGGACCACCGGCGAGCAAGCGCTCGATCTCGGCGTCACCACCGGTGAGCTTCCGCTGAAGGACGGAACGGTCGCGGCGAGCGGCCCGCTCGCCGAGGCCCGCGGCTGGAAGGTCGGCGACCGGCCGGTGTTCTGGCTGGCCGACGGCACCCCCGCCGAGCTGACCGTGGTCGGCGTCTACGCGAACTGGCGCGGCTTCGGCGACCTCGTCCTGCCCGCCGCCCTCGTGGCCGCCCACGACCCCCGCGGTCTCGTCGGCGCCCTGTACCTGCGCGGCCCGGCGGACCTCGCCCAGAAGGTCGGCGGCCGATGGCCGACGCTCGCGGCGACCCACACCGCGGACCCGAAGGCGGGCACGGCGGACGTCCAGAACCAACAGGCCGCCTGGGAACTGATGGTGGTCATCTCACTCGGCTTCACCGCGATCGCCGTGGTCAACACCTTCGCCATCGCCACCGGCGCACGCCGCCGCGAGTTCGCCGATCTGCGGCTGGCCGGCGCCACCGCACGCCAGCTTCACCGGATGCTCGGCCGCGAAACGTTCATCACCGTCGCCGTCGCGCTCGTGCTCGGCTGCCTGATCAGCGGCGCGGTGGTGGGCACGTTCAGCATCGCGCAGGACGGGCAATGGCGGCTGTTCGCCGAACCGCTGCGGTACCTGACGCTGATCGGCGGAGTCGGCCTGCTCGGACTGGTCGCCGGGGCGGTGCCCGCCCGCTTGGTGATCAAACGCCGGTCGCTGCCCGCGATCAATGGTTAAGTGGTCGATTTCGGAAGTTCTTCGGGGCCTCGACGGCCCAGCTTCCTGCTGGACACACGGCCGAAAGGCCCGAGTACAACCCGGTACGAGGGCCTTCCGGCCGCACGCCCAGCAGAAACCTGGATCCGCCGAAACACCCGAACAACTTCCGAAATCAACCACTAAGTTCACGTTCATGATCCGCCGTGGGGCCGGTGCGCTGGCCCACCTGCTGACCAGCCTGGTGCTGGGGCCCGCCACCTTCGTGTGGGCTCTGGTCACCACGCTGGTCAGCGGCGTGCTGTCGTTCACCTACCTCGCTCCGCCCGCGTTCCTCGCGGTGACGTGGGCGACCCGCCGGATCACCGCGCTCGAACGCCTGCGGGCGGGGCTGATCCTCGGCCGGCCGGTCGAATCCCCCTACGATCCGCTTCCCCGCGCCAACCCGTGGACACGAGGCCGCGCGGTGGTCCGGGATCCGGCGACCTGGCGGGACCTCGCGTGGCTGCTGCTGTTGCCGCTGGCCGGCGTCGCCGGGCTGGCCGGCGTGCTCGTCGCGGTGGTCGACCTCGGCGCGGTCCTCGCGCCACTGTGGCTGTGGGCGGTGCCCAACCCGTACCTGCCGCCGGTCGTGGACTGGCTGTTCAACACCGTCGGCGGCCGGTTCGCCCTCACCGTGGTCGGGCTGGTCCTCGCGCCCGCGGCGTGGTGGCTCGTCACCACGATGGCCCGGCTGCAGGCCCGGCTGGCGGCGACGCTGCTCGAACCAGGGCCTCGGGCCCGGCTCGCCCGGCGGGCCCGCGAGCTGTTCGCCACCCGCCTCCGCGTCGTGGACGTGCAGGCCGCCGAACTCCAGCGGATCGAACGCGACCTGCACGACGGCGCACAGGCGAGGATCGTGGCCGCTGGGATGACACTCGCCCTGGCGGACCGCAAGATGCGCACCACCGGGCAGCCGGCCATGGACGACGTGCGCATCGCGCGCAGGCAGCTGGACGAGGCCTTGGCCGAACTGCGCAGGCTGGTGCGTGGCATCCACCCGCCGATCCTCACCGACCGGGGGCTGGTCGCCGCACTCGCAGCCTTGGCGGGCGACGCACCGCTCCCCATCGAAATCGAAGCGGGCGTGCTGGGCGAAGTCCCGTCGTCGGTCGAGTCTGCCGCCTACTTCCTGACTGCGGAGTCGATCTCCAACGTCGTGAAGCACGCCGACGCGGACTCTTGCACGGTGACCATCAGCCGGTCTCTCGACCTGCTCACGGTCGAGATCCAGGACGACGGCCGAGGCGGCGCCGACTCGTCCGGGTCCGGTTTGGACGGTCTGCGCCGACGGATCGAAGCACTCGACGGCACCCTGTCGGTGACCAGCCCGGTCGGAGGACCGACCGTAATCCAAGCGGAGTTGCCATGCGCATCGTGATCGCCGAAGACCTGTTGCTGCTCCGGGACGGGCTGGTGCGGATGCTCACCGATACCGGGCACACGGTCGTCGCCGCCGTCTCCACCGCACCCGACCTCGAGGCCGCCGTGGCCGAACACGTCCCCGATCTGTCCATAGTGGACGTCCGGATGCCGCCGGGCTTCCGCGACGAGGGCCTGCGCGCCGCACTCGCCATCCGCCGCCGCGAACCGAAGACACCGATCCTGATCCTGTCCCAGTACGTCGAGCGCGCGTACGCCGCCGAACTGATCGCCGACGGCCACGGCGCGGTCGGCTATCTGCTCAAAGACCGCGTGACCGCACTGGACGAGTTCCTCGACGCCATCGAACGCGTCGCCGCCGGTGGCACGGCCATGGACCCGGAGGTCGTGCGGCAGCTCTTCGCGCGCAACAACGGCGACCGCGGAATCGCCACGCTCACCGCCCGCGAACGGGAAGTCCTCGGCCTGATCGCGCAAGGCCACTCCAACTCCGCCATCTGCGCCGAACTCGTCCTCGCTCCCGCATCGGTGGAAAAGCACATCAGCAACATCCTGACGAAGCTGGAGTTGCCGCCCGCCGACGACAGTCACCGCCGGGTGCGAGCGGTGCTGGCCTACCTCAACCACTGACGCCTCGGAGCGCTCGAGACCGGCCCATCAAAACCGAGGGGGCCCACCAAAAACCGAGAGAGGACACCCTCTCTCGGTTTTCGCATTATGGAAACTTAATTCCACTAGTGCTTTCAGGTTAAGGACCTGCGCGATCGCCGTCAAGAGCGTGCGCTCGCTTGACACCCACGCGCCAAGCGTGCTGCGATAGCTGTCGCATAGCGGAAGTTGTCTTCCACAATACGAAATATGGAGGCGGCAGTGCCTGAGCTGTTCTGTTCCGGTGACGCGATGCGTGGCGGCCGGCTCCACCACACCGTGTCCTCGCACCCGTTCCTCGGCGAGGTCCGGACCGCGCCGCACTACCGGATGTACTCGGTCCGCGACGAGTTCCCGGCGTTGGAGGAGGACCCGTCCGGCGGCGTACCGCTGGCCGGCGAGATCTACGACGTCCCGCTGACGGCGATCCGCACCGACTTCCTGGCGAGCGAGCCGCCGGAGCTGGAGCTGACGGTCATCGAGCTGGACGACGGCCGCGACGCGCTCGCCGTCGGGCTACGGCCGGGGGTACCGGCGCGGCAGCTGACCGACATCACCGAACACGGTGGCTGGCGCGCCTATCGCGCACTCACGCACGTCGAGGAGGTCAAGTGACCATGGCGACCGCACCGATCACGCTCCCGCTGCCCGCGACGGCGAACTGCTCGATCCTCTTCCCTGACCTGCCGCTGCTCCAACGGCCCGCCGCTGCGGCGGCCGCGGGCTTCGACGCCGTCGAGTTCTGGTGGCCGTTCGCGAAAGCCGTGCCCGCCGATCGCGACGTCGAAGCGTTCGTCGCCGCGGTGTCCGACGCCGGGCTCACGCTGACGGGCCTCAACTTCGCCGCCGGTGACATGCCCGCCGGCGAGCGCGGCATCCTCTCCGACCCCGCCCGGTCTGCGGAGTTCGCCGACAATGTCGAGGTCGCCGTCGGGATCGGCGAGCGTCTCGGCACCACCGGTTTCAACGCGCTGTACGGCAACCGCCTGAACGGTGCCGACCCGGCGGAGCAGGACGAGGTGGCTGTCGCGAACCTCGTGCTCGCCGGCGCGGCCGCCGCCAAGATCGGCGCGGTCGCCTTGCTGGAACCGGTCAGCGGCATCGACGCCTATCCGCTGCGCACCGCCGCCGACGCCGTCGCCGTCCTGGACAAGGCAGGTTCCGAGCACGTGCGCCTGCTCTTGGACGTCTACCACCTGGCCGTCAACGGCGACGATCCGGCGACCGCGATCGACCGTTTCGCCGACCGGATCGGGCACGTGCAGATCGCCGACTCCCCCGGCCGCGGCGAGCCCGGCACCGGGGACCTCCCGATCGCCGCGCTGCTCGACCGGATCGCCGCCACCGGCTACCGCGGGCGGATCGGCCTGGAGTACAAACCCACGACCGCCGACCCGTTCGGCTGGCTCGCCCCCACCACGGGAGGCACCACATGACCACGATCGCGTTCCTCGGGCTGGGCATCATGGGCAGCCCGATGGCCTGTCACCTGGCCGCCGCCGGCCACGACGTCGTCGGGTACAACCGCACGCCGGAGAAGGCCGCGCCGCTGGTCTCGGCCGGCGGCCGGGCCGCGAAGTCGGTCACCGAGGCCGTGCGAGGCGCGGACGTCGTCGCGCTCATGCTGCCGGACTCCCCCGACGTGTCCGAGGTCCTGACCGGCGAAGGCGGCGTGTTCGCCACGGCCGCGCCCGGCACCCTGATCGTCGACTTCTCGACCATCCGCCCGGACGTCGCCGCGAAGCTGGCCGCGCAGGCGGAGGAGAAGGACCTGCACCTGCTCGACGCCCCGGTCTCCGGGGGTGAAGCCGGCGCCGCGGACGCCACGCTGTCGATCATGATCGGCGGTGCGAAGGAGGCCGTCGAAGCCGTCCGCCCGCTGCTCGACGTCGTCGGGAAGACCGTCGTGCACGTCGGACCGGCCGGAGCCGGGCAGACCGTCAAGGCCGCCAACCAGCTGATCGTCGCCGGCAATATCGCCCTGATGGCGGAGGCGCTGGTGTTCCTCGAAGCACACGGCGCCGACCTGCCGGCCGCCGTCGAGGTGCTCGGTGGCGGGCTCGCCGGATCCGCTGTGCTGAACCAGAAAGCGCAGAAGATGCTGGACCGCGAGTTCGCTCCCGGCTTCCGGATCGACCTGCACCACAAGGATTTGGGCATCGTGACGGCCGCCGCTCGCGAAGCCGGGACGGCCCTCCCGGTCGGGGCACTGGTGGCCCAGCTGATGACCGCCGCCCGCTCGGCCGGGCTCGGCGGGCTGGACCACTCGGCGTTGTACCGGACCATCGCGAACCTCGGAGGTATCTCGTGACCAGGATGAGGGCCGTCGACGCGGCCGTGCGGATTCTCGAGATCGAGGGCGTGACCCAGGCGTTCGGTGTCCCGGGGGCCGCGATCAACCCGTTCTACTCGGCACTGCGTGCCCATGGCGGGATCGCCCACGTGCTGGCGAGGCACGTCGAGGGCGCCTCGCATATGGCCGAGGGCTACACCCGCTCCGCGCCGGGGAACATCGGCGTCTGCATCGGGACGTCCGGTCCGGCGGGCACGGACATGATCACCGGGCTGTACTCGGCGGCGGCGGACTCGATCCCGATCCTGGCGATCACCGGGCAGGCGCCGGTCGCGCGGCTGCACAAGGAGGACTTCCAGGCCGTCGACATCGCGTCGATCGCCGCGCCGCTCACGAAGATGGCCATGACGGTGCTGGAGGCCGCGCAGGTGCCGGGCGCGTTCGCGCAGGCGTTCCACCTGATGCGATCCGGACGGCCCGGGCCGGTGCTGATCGACCTGCCGATCGACGTCCAGCAGACCGAGATCGAGTTCGACCCGGACACCTACACGCCGCTGCCGGTGCACCGCCCCGCGGCGACCCCCGCGCAGGCCTCGAAGATCCTCGACCTGCTCACCGAGGGCGAACGGCCGCTGATCGTCGCCGGCGGCGGGATCATCAACGCCGACGCCTCCGCCGAACTGGTCGAACTGGCCGAGCTCCTCGGCGTGCCCGTGGTCCCGACGCTGATGGGCTGGGGCACCATCCCGGACGACCACCCGCTGGCCGCCGGCATGGTCGGGCTGCAGACCTCGCACCGGTACGGCAACGCGACCTTCCTGGAATCCGACGTCGTGCTCGGCATCGGGAACCGGTGGGCCAACCGGCACACCGGCGGCCTGGACACCTATCGGCACGGGCGGCGTTTCGTGCACGTCGACATCGAGCCGACCCAGATCGGCCGGGTGTTCCCGCCCGACTACGGCGTCGTCTCGGACGCGGGTGCCGCGTTGCGGGCGTTGCTCGACGAGGCCCGCCGCCGCGCGGGGTCCCTGCCGGACTACTCGGCGTGGGCCGAACAATGCCGGGAGCGCAAGGCGACCTTGCTGCGGCGCACCCACTTCACCGAGATCCCGATCAAGCCGCAGCGGGTGTACGAGGAGATGAACCGCGTCTTCGGCCCCGACACCCGGTACGTCTCCACGATCGGCCTGTCGCAGATCGCGGCCGCCCAGTTCCTGCACGTTTACCGGCCGCGGCACTGGATCAACTGCGGCCAGGCGGGTCCGCTCGGCTGGACGATCCCGGCCGCGCTCGGCGCCGTCGCCGCCGACCCGGAGACGCCGGTGGTGGCACTGTCCGGCGACTACGACTTCCAGTTCATGATCGAGGAGCTGGCCGCCGGGGCGCAGTTCGGGCTGCCGTACGTGCACGTCGTCGTCAACAACTCCTACCTGGGCCTGATCCGGCAGGCGCAACGGGCGCTCGACATGGACTACTGCGTCCAGCTGGGCTTCGATAACATCAACGCCACCGAGGAGGAGGACGGCCCCGCCCTGCCGAAGGGCTACGGCGTGGACCATATCCGGGTCGCCGAGGGCCTCGGCTGCGTCGGCCTTCGGGTCACCGACCCCGAACTGCTCGAACCGGCGCTGCGCGAAGCCTGGCGGCTCGCCCGTGAGCACAAGGTCCCCGCGATCGTCGAGGTCGTCCTCGAACGCGTCACCAACATCGCCATGGGCGCGGCGAACATCGACGCGATCACCGAGTTCGAGGACCTGGCCACGTCACCGGAGGACGCGCCGACCGCGATCGGGGCGCGATGAGCGGTCACCTCCTGCTGGCTCCGGACAAGTTCAAGGGCTCACTGGACGCCGCAGGGGTGGCGAGCGCCCTCGCGCAGGGCATCGCCGACGCCGATCCGGCACACCAGGTCCGGCTCTGCCCGGTCGCGGACGGCGGTGACGGCACCGTCGCGGCGGCCGTCACCGCCGGCTGGCAGGAGGTCCGCGTCGCGACGACAGGGCCGACCGGGTCACCGCTGGTGGCCCGGTACGCCCGCCGCGACCGCACCGCCCTGGTCGAGCTGGCGACGACGTCCGGTCTGGCCCTGCTCCCCGCCGAGGAGCTCGCACCGGTCGACGCCGGCACCGAAGGCCTGGGCGTCCTGCTCGTCCACGCGCTGGAGCGGGGCGCCGAGGAGATCGTCATCGGCCTCGGCGGGAGTGCCACCACGGACGGCGGCGCCGGGATCCTGCGCGCACTCGGCGCGCGGGTCCTCGACGTCCACGGCCGGGACCTGCCGCCGGGCGGCGGCGCGCTGGCCCGCGCCGAGCGGTTGGACCTCAGTGGACTCCACCCGCTGGCGCGCCAGGCCCGCTTCTCCTTTGCCTGCGACGTCGACAATCCGTTGCTCGGACCGAACGGCGCCGCCGCGGTCTACGGGCCGCAGAAAGGAGCGGATCCCCGTCAGGTCAAGGAACTCGATGCCGCGCTGGCGCGCTGGGCCGCGGTGCTGGGCCGGGCGACCGGCCGGGATCCGGCCACCATCACCGCCTGGCCGGGAGCCGGTGCCGCGGGAGGCGCCGCCTGCGGACTCGGCGCCGTCCTCGATGCGACCCGCCAGTCCGGGGCCGGCACGGTACTGGCGCTGACGGGGTTCCCCACGGCCCTCGAAGGCGCCCGGCTGGTCGTGGCCGGCGAAGGCAGGCTCGACCGGCAAACCCTGCACGGCAAGGCCCCGGCCGCCGTCGCCAAGGCGGCTGCGGAGGCTGGAGTGCCGACGGTCGCGGTGACCGGGGAATGCCTGCTCACCGAGGAAGAGTGGCGGGCGGCCGGTTTCGAGGCCGTGTACGCCCTCCTCGACCTGGCTTCGGACCGCCAGGACGCGCTGACCAACACGGCCGCGCTGCTGCGCCGGACCGGCAAGCTGATCGGCGGGTGGGGTCGTGAGTGATTTGGGTCGTTAGAACGACCCAAATCACTCACGACTCTCGCGTTGACCTGCGGCGCCACGGACCCGCCAGTCACAGCGCGCGGAAGCGCTCTCGCTCGATCGCATCGTCGAGGCGGCCGTCGAACTGCTCGACGCGGCAGGCGAGGACGGACTGACGTTCCGGACGCTGACCGACTGTTCGTTCACCCGGGCCGTCGCCGCCCGGGCGCGTGACCACGACGACCGCGAACAGTTCCTCGCCGGGATCGATCTCGTCCTCGCCGGCATCACCGCACTCCATCTGGCCGGTGGTCACTGACCTTCGAGAAGTGCGTTGAGCCGCTGCAGAACGTCGATCTGGGCGGGGTTGTAGACCTCGACCAGCCCCTGGGCGACGACCGACCTCGCGACGGCCTCGTCCTGGGGGGTGGCCGGGTCGACCAGCGCCGGGAAGTCCCGGCGCTGACGCCGGGCGATCGGAGCGAACCGCTCGGCGAGGTCCTGCCGGACGTCCTCACTCGCGTCCGCGGGCAGCGTGTCGAACTCCTTGCCGACCGGGTCCGGTGACTCCGCGTGCAGTTCCCGCAAAGCGGCCATGGCCGAGGGTTTCAGTACCCGCGAGAAGAGCAGCAAGAGAGACCGTTCGGCGTCCGGTGCTTCGGCGGCGGCCGTGGAGAACCCCGGTGGCAGATCGACCATGGCCCGGTGCCGGAGAATCGAAGCCAGCTCCTCGCGCATCCGTTGCTGGCGCTCGATACTCGCGGCCAGTTCGGCATCCAGCGCGCGGAGTACCTGTTCCGCGCCCTCGTCCGATTCCTCGACCGCCGCGATGTCGGACAGGGGCACCCCCAGATCGACGAGACGGCGGATCCGCAGCAGCCGGATGAGATGTCCGATCCGGTACTGCTTGTAGCCGTTCGCCGTCCGCTCCGGTTCGTCCAGCAACCCGATTTTGTGGTAGTGGCGCACGGTTTTCAGCGTCGTGCCCGCGAGTTCCGCCACCTCACGCGTGCTCCACCCCACCGGACCTCCTCCTGTCACTTCCCGCAGAACTCGTCCCGCGCCGGCATCACACCCTCGGCCAAGTATTTCGTGGTGACGTTCAACGCGCAGGGGTTGCCACCGAGGACGTAGACACCGTGCCCGCCACCGTCGACGGTCAGCAACCGCGACCGGTCCTCGAACTTCTCCCGCAGCATCTGTCCCCCGCGCAACGGCGTGGGCGCGTCGCGCCGGTTCTGCACGATCAGCACGTTCCGCGGCCCGTCGTCGTTGATCGCCACCGGCGGCTCGGCCGGCTCGTGCGACCAGTAGGCGCAGGGCGTGATGTTGGCGGCGGCCGCGCCGTACAGGGGGTACCGCTCACGGTCCTCGGCGACGGCGCGACGGTAGGTGCCGACGTCCTCGGGCCACTCGATGTCGTTGCAGGTCACGGAAAGGAACACGGTCAAGGAGTTGTCGGCGGGCGACACCCCGGTGGCCTTCGGCGGGGCGGCCGGACCGGGACGGAGCATGGACTGCCAGGCCTGCGCCGTCCTGGCGTACGCTGTCTCACCGAAGAGGCCCCCGAAGGTGATGAGCCGGAACATCCCGCCGTCCGCTCCGTCCACCGGATTCTTGTCGAGCCGCCCGGCGATCTCGAAGTAGGTGCGGCGCACTTCTTCGGGCGTGCGGCCCAAGCCATAGGCGTCGTGCCGCGCCGCCGCCCATTTCGCGAAGTCCGGGAAGGCCTGTTCCGTCCCCAGCGCGTAGCGGCGCATGCCGTCGTGGTCGAGGAAGGTGTCGCCGATGTTGCTGTCGAGCACGACCCGATCGGCGCGTTCCGGGAACATCGACGCGTACGCGGCCCCGAGCGCCGTTCCGTAGGAATAGCCGAGATAGCTCGCTTTCTCCTCGCCGAGCGCGGCCCGGATCCGGTCCAGGTCGCGGGCGGTGTTCGCGGTCGTCAGGTGCCGCAGTCGCCCGTCAGGGTCGTTCTTCGCGCACAGGTCGGCCACGCCCTTGGCGATCTTCGCCTGCTTGCCGACCGCCGCGTCGTCGACCGCGTACGGCGGGATATTGGCGTAATAGGGCCCATCGGCGGGGAAGCCGCAGCTCATCGGCGTCGAATGCCCGACACCGCGGGTGTCCATGCCG
This sequence comes from Amycolatopsis sp. lyj-112, assembly GCF_046549055.1. Taxonomy (NCBI): domain Bacteria; kingdom Bacillati; phylum Actinomycetota; class Actinomycetes; order Pseudonocardiales; family Pseudonocardiaceae; genus Amycolatopsis; species Amycolatopsis sp. lyj-112. Next base: position 150,259 of record NZ_JAJPWS010000008.1, read on the forward strand.
ATCAGGTCGTAGCCGTCCGTGACGCCGCCAGGCAGGCCCTTGGTCATCAAGAGCGTGGACAGCGTCATGCCTGATCCGCCCGGACCGCCCGGGTTGAGCAGCAGCACCCCACGCCGCTTCCCCGGATTCGGGCTGGCCAGCTTGGAGATCATCAGCTCGATCTGGGTGCCGTCGGGCTTGGAGTAGTCCAGAGGCACCTGCACGGTGCCGCAGGCCGGTTGGTGCGGCGCGGCCCCGGCGACGACGTCCTCGGGGCACGAAACCCACTTCACGGTGCTGGATGTCGCCGCCGATGCCGGTGCGGCGGTCACCACCATGAGTGCGGCGAGAACGGGCAGGACGGATCTGCGCATCGGTGCTCCTCCCACGACGGTCCACAACGGACCGGGCGTGCCACCGAGGGAACACCGTGCCCTTGGGGCACAGTCAAGCCGAAGAAGGCCTGTCTCCCCGAGGGACCCCGCGGCCCCTCGGGGACCACTCGGTCAGGTGAGGAACGGTCCCTCGTACCGCACCACGTCACCCTCGGCGTACACCCGGACCGTCAGCTCCGGCGGCTCCCAAGGCGCGAACACCTCGTCCACCGTCCGGGGCTCCGGCCCCAGGTCGACGTCCACGGCGAAGGTGTGTCCCACGATGTCGGCCGGCACGACCGCGCCGTCCGCGCCGGTCACCTCCAGCCGGGAGACCCCGGCCGCGACCGCACCGAGGACACCGGGCCGCTTGCTCCACACCCCGAATCCCCGCTCGGCGGTGTCCACTCCGTACCCGCTGTGCATGATGTTGAACAGAGTGCGCTCGCCCTCCCGGAAATGGCACTCCGCCTCGATACCCGAATCGTGGTAGACCAGCAGGCGCCCCTTTTCGGTGCCCGGCCAGAGCCGCGCCCCGGCGTGCCAGCCCTCATGCGACACCTCGGGCCCGGTGGCCGCCTGGTAGACCTCGACGAAATCCGTCAGTTCCGCCACCAGCCGCAGATCTTCTTCATCCCTTGATGGGGTCACTACGCGTTTACTCTCCTCTCGATGGACTGTCCACAATGGCCAGTACCGAGGCTGCCACGTGTGCGTGCCGATCACATCGGGGATTTCCCGGATATCGCACCGGAGCGCTGCACCGTTCCGTGCAACCGATACTCACGTCAGTTCTGCTCGGCGAGCAGTTCCTTGACCCGGGGAACGACCTGCTCGCCGTAGAGCCGGATCGACTCCATCCGCTGCTCGTGCGGAAGCGCGCCGGCGCCGTACTTGAGCTGGAACCGCGACAGCCCCAGGGTCCGCACCGACCAGGCGATCTTCCGGGCGACCGTTTCCACGGAGCCGACGAACAGCGCGCCCCGCGATCCGGCCGTGGCGTCGTAGTCGGCACGGGTCATCGGACCCCAGCCGCGTTCCGCGCCGATCTTGGCGAACGCCGCCTGGTGATGCGGGAAGTGTTGCGCCATCGCGAGTTCGTCGGTCTCGGCGACGTGACCCGGGCTGTGCATGGAGATCGGCAGCTCAGGCTGCCCCGCCTCCTTGAGGGCACGCCGGTACAGATCCGCCAGCGGCTTGAACCGCTCGGGCGACCCGCCGATCACCGCCATCACCAGGGGCAGGCCGTACGCCGCCGCCCGGACCACCGACTGCGGGGTACCGCCGACGCCCACCCAGGCAGGCAGGCGGCCCGACTCGGTGACCGGGAAGGCCTGTGCACCGTCCAGCGCGGGACGCACGGTGCCGCTCCAGGTGACCGGCTTCTCCTCCTGCAGCTTCGTGAACAGGTCCAGCTTCTCGGCGAAGAGTGCCTCGTAGTCGTCCAGCGAGTAGCCGAACAGCGGGAACGACTCGGTGAACGAGCCCCGCCCGAGGGTGACCTCGGCGCGACCGCGGGAAAGGGCGTCGAGGGTGGCGAACCGCTCGTACACCCGCACCGGGTCGTCGGAACTGAGCACGGTGACCGCCGTGCCCAGCCGGATCCGTTCGGTCTGCCCCGCGATCGCGGCCAGCACGACGTCCGGCGAGGAAACCGCCATCTCCGTGCGGTGGTGCTCGCCGACGCCGAGGTAGTCCACGCCCACCCGATCGGCCAGCACCCCCTCCGCCACGACCTGCCGGATCGCTTCGGCCTGGCTCACCGGCTGCCCATCAGCGCCGTTCTCGACGTCACCGAAGGTGTCCAGGCCGAAGGTCGGCGCCTGCCGCGTCCCCAGGATGTCGAAACCCATGTCCACTCCCTCAAAGTAGTTGAACGCTCAAACAAGTAGTGGACCGAGCCTATTCCGTCGACTAATGGGTATAGGTATATGCCGATGGCATGTAGGGTAATGGCATGCCCCGGACACCCCTCACCGCGACGTCGGTCATCGCCGACGCGGCTGCCCTCGCCGACGAAGACGGCTTCGACGCCGTCACGTTGTCAGCCGTTGCGCGGCGCCTCGGCGTGCGGACGCCCAGCCTGTACTCGCATGTCCGCGATCGCGAAGCGTTGCTGGACGGGGTCACCGCGCTCGCGCTCGCGGAACTGGCCGGCCGCGTTTCCGCGGCGATCGCGGGACGCGCCGGACGGCACGCACTCGAAGGTTTCGCGACCGCGCACCGGACCTACGCGCTGGAATCGCCCGGCCGGTGGCAGTCGCTTCAGCGGCGCGCCGGCGAGCCGGTCGTCCGTTCGAAAGCGGCGCGGGACATCGTCGCCCTGACCGGCGCGGTGCTCAGGGGTTACCCCGTACCGGAAGACGAGCACGTCCATGCCGTACGGCTGCTGGGAAGCACCATCAACGGCTACCTCGCGCTCGAGCGCATCGGCGGCTTCGACCACAGCAAGCCCTCACCCGAGGTGTCCTGGCGCAAAGCCCTCGACGCGCTCGACGTACTTCTCAAGAAATGGCCCTCGGACTCATGATCACCACACCTGTCACCGCCCCGTTCCTCCGCGGCATCGCCGGACTGGAGGAAACCACGCGCGGCGTCCGTCCGCACCGGTTACCCGAGTGGGTGCGGACGCAGTTCCCCGACCCGCAACTGCTGATGATGGAGAGCCAGACCTCCGGCGTCCGCCTGACGATGGCGACGGCGGCGCGGAACGTCGAGCTCGTCGCCCACCCCACCCGGCTCGGCTACCGGGGCGCCGAACGCCCTCGGGGAAGTGTCGACCTCGTCGTCGACGGCACGTTCGTCGCGAGCGAGCGGCTCGACGGCGGCGACCTCATCGAGGTCGACCTCCGGACCGGCGCGACCGCCCTCCACGCGGGCACCCCGGTCACGATTTCGTTCCGCGACCTACCCGAAGGCGACAAGATCGTCGAACTCTGGTTGCCGCACAACGAATCGGTCGAGCTGATCGAGCTGCGCACGGACGAACCCGTCCGGCCCGCCGAGTCCGGCCGTCGCCTTTGGGTGCATCACGGCAGCTCGATCAGCCAGGGCTCGAACGCGAGCACACCGACCCGGATCTGGCCCGCCGTCACGGCCCTTCGGAGTGGTGTCGAACTCCGCAATCTCGGCTTCGGCGGCAGCGCGGTCGCCGACCCGTTCACCGCGCGCGTGCTTCGCGACACCCCCGCCGACTTCATCAGCGTGAAGCTCGGAATCAATGTGGTGAACCTGGACGCGATGCGGCTGCGGGCCTTCGTCCCGGCCGTCAACGGATTCCTCGACACCATCCGCGACGGCCATCCCGGCACTCCCCTGCTGCTGATCTCCCCTCTGTTCTGCGGAATTCACGAGGACACCCCCGGGCCGGGCGCCCTCGATCCGGATTCCTTCGGCACCGGCCGGGTCACCTTCATGGCCGGCGGCCGTGCCGACGACGTGGCGCAGGGACGACTGACCCTGCGGGTGATCCGCGAGGCGCTGGCGTCACTCGCCGAACGCCGGGCGCACGATCCGAACCTGTACTACCTCGACGGCACCGAGCTGTACAACGAAAAAGACGCCGCGGAGCACCCTTTGCCCGACGAACTCCATCCCGACACCGAAACGCATCTGCTGATCGGTGAGCGTTTCGCCCGGTACGCCTTCGCGCCGGGCGGCCCCTTCGCCGTGCGGTGAACGGTCACCGCCGCGGCAGCGCCAGCAAGGCGAGCACCATGGCCACCGGCCAGATGACGGCCACCATCGCCACTCCCCCGAACGCGATGGTGGCCGCCCCCACCGCTGCCGCGGCGAGTCCTCCGACCGTCGAGAGGTAACAAAGGCCCAACGGTCCGAAGACCAGGGTCAAGCGCAATGCCACCTTCGCGGACTTTTCCACCGGACGACGGACAGGGCATCGCCCCGGTCCGTCGACCTCGTGGTCGGTGCGCTGATACCAGCCGCCGGAAATCAGCGGCGGATGCGGTACGAAAGCCGTCGGTCTCCTCCCGAACGCCTTGGGCGTCCGCGGATTCGGACCGGCCGCCACATGACGGTGATCCTTTCGTGGTTCCATGACACTCCCGGCACTACGCATGGCTTACCTCCCCGGTTGCCGGCGTAAGGCCTGGTGAAGTCACCTCGTGCCTGGCACAATTGCAGTTCGCGGTTCGAAGATTCCGGTCTTTTTTCCTGCCCACTGACCATGCTGACGAGTCGGGGGAGAGTGCGATGCGTCAAATGGAACAACCAGCCGATTCGAGCCCTGCGGAACCGGAGGGTCCGGATGACTGGTTCCTCAGCGGGTGAAAATGGGGAACGCAGGACCTGGCACCGGCTGACGCCGTCCGAGCAAGGCGCTCTCGAGAGCGCGGGCCATCTGAAGGTGTGGCGGCCCGGTCAGATTCTCGCCCTTCAGGGCAGCGCGCCCACCAGCATGTTCGTCATCCTGCGTGGCTGGGTGAAGATCAGCGCCACCAACTACCGCGGCGAAGACGCGCCTCTCGCCGCCCGCGGCCCGGCCGAGATCATCGGCGAACTGGCCCCGATCAGCGGTCTCCCCCGGACCGCGACGATGTCGGCCATCGACGAGGTGCACACCCTCATCGTGCCCAGGACGAAGTTCCTCGGCGTGTTGCGGGCCCGCCCGCGGATCGCCGAGGAGATCTTCCGGACGGCGGCGATCCGCCTCCAGCAGTCCGACCGCCTCCGCCTCGAATCCGGCGGCCCGGATTTCCCGCAGCGCCTCGCCGCGGTACTCCTGGAACTGGTGCTGCAGCACGCCTTGGACTGGACCGACGGAAAGCAGGTCGATCTCCGGTTCAACCAAGGTGAACTGGCCGACTTCGCCCGGGTCTCCCGCAGCACCCTGATCCGCGGCCTCGACGAACTCCGCAGGCTGGGCGTGGTGCGCACCGCCCGCCAGCGCATCACGATCATCCACCCCCGGGCCCTTCGCGAACTGGCCGCCGGCCGCCCGCCCCCGGACATCAAGGCCTGATCAGGACCGGAATCTCGGCTATCCTGGCAAAGTCCAACTCTCGCAACCGTTTGGCGGATGGAGGGAATCGACAGAATGAATTCGTTCTCGGCGACCGAACCGGACATCGAATCCGCGGTGATCGATCTCGACGGGGTTCCTTTCAGCGCGCTACGCGATCTCGACAGTGAAGCGCTCCGCCATTCGGCGCACCACGTGGTGGAACGCACCTGGCATGTCCGAGCGCGTTACCCGAGTGCCGGCCAGGGTGGTGGCGAGCGGATCGACTGATGCCGCCACCAGCCGAGGTGCGCCCCTCCTTCCACCGCTTGCCCTGGCGGGAGTTCGACGCGCTCGCGCGTCTCGAGGGCGATGAGGCCATGGCGCGTCGCCTGCGACGGGCCGAGCGAAGCCGGCGCAAGCTGTTGATCCACGCGTTGCTGAGCGAAGCCGCGAAAACCCCGGAACGGTGGGGACCATTGTCGCCCCTCGATTCGGCCTGGGAACTCTTGGCGCGAGCCGAGGCCAGAGCACCCCGAGCGGTGAACCGGATGCTCACCAGTCCGTACACCGGGAGTTGGGCGGGCTACACAACTCGCTTGCTGCGTAACGGAATGGACGGCGTCGGTCCACTGTGGATGCACCTGGGGCACGCGCACGCGATCGCCGCGGCCGCTGCGATCCGAGCGGAGCTGGACTTCGAAACCACCATCCCGGCGTGGCGCGGGCACGCCATGCTCCCGTCTCTCGGAATGGCTCGCTTTCCCGCCATCGAAACGTTCACTCTCGCGGAGGTGCGAGGCGTGCGCGGCCGTTACCTCGTTTCCCACGGCGGCACAACGGTTTCGTTGCCGTCCACGCCCGGATCTGACGGTCCTGGCTGGTGGGGCATCCGGCGGGTGCGGAGCCGAGTCGGCACACACCGGTTTTCGCTGCTGCTGGACGACCTCGATCCCTACCGCGGCCTCTACGAGCCGATCCCACCGGAACGATTGCCGGGCAAGGACTTCGGTGACTGGCAGCGGCTGATCGACGAGGCCTGCCATCTGATCGCCACCCACCTGCCCGGACTCGCCCGGACCATGCCGGTCGGGCTGGCTTCCCTGGTGCCGAGGCCACAGGTGCTCTTCCGGAACCCGAGCGCGTCGACCGGGGAAGCGTTCGGGAGCGCCGTCGTCGGTTTGCCGACCGACGGCGCGGCACTGGCCGACACCTTGATCCACGAGTTCCAGCACATCGTGCTCGGCGGTCTGCTCCATCTGGTCCAGTTGTACGAGCCGGACCCCCGGGAACGGATCTATGTGGCGTGGAGAGACGATCCGCGGCCGTTGAGCGGTGCGCTGCAAGGGGTCTACGCCTTCTTCGGCGTCACGGCCTTCTGGCGGGCGCTGGCCGAAGCAGGGGTGAGTTCTCGGCGCTCGGCCTTCGAATTCGCGTACTGGCGTCGTCAGACTTGGCACACCCTGGAGGTACTGCGTACGGACGCGACCTTGACGGCCGCCGGACGTCGTTTCCTCGAAGGCATCGCCGAACGCCTAGGACCCTGGCAGGACGAGGCCGTACCGACGGAGGCGACTGAGCTTGCCGAAGCCGCCCGCCTGGACCACCTCGCCGGCTGGCGGATCCGCCATCTGCGCCCGAAGTCCTCCGCGGTCTCCGCACTGACCGAAGCTTGGCTGAACGGGCGTTCCCGCCCACCCGTCACCGCCGACGCGACCGGTCTTCCCCCGACCCCGGTGCCGGACGGATCGTGGTCCCACGCCCGGACCGACCTGATCCGGCTCGCCGTCGGCGACGCGGCCGCGGACGGTGTGCCGGCGGTCCCCGGTGCCACCGCCGCCGATTTCGCTTACACCAGCGGCGATGTCCCCGAAGCGATCGAGCGTTACCGCGCGGAACTCTCGACGGACCCGGACCGACCGGCCTCCCTGGTCGGGCTCGGCCTCGCACTCTCCGCGCGAGGCCCCCACCCGGCCGCCCGGGCCTTGCTGCATTGCCCGGAACTCGTCCGTGCGGTGCACCGAACCCTGCGCGCCTCTGCTCCACGGCCACCGACCGTGGAGCAGATCGCCGCTTGGATCGGACAGCTCGTCCCCGACTGATCCACCTACATCAGCATGGGGTCGATGTCGCAGTCGGCACGGGCGCCGCGGACCGCCGCCTGCGTTCCCGGGTGCGCCTCGCCGAGGGTCCGGCGGTACTTGACCAGAATCGGGTCCTGGAAGGGAGCGGCCTCGTCGGCCCGCCCGGCGGCGGCGAGATCCAGTCCGAGGTTGAAAGTGGCGGCCAGGACGGTGGGGTGATCCTCACCGAGCACCTGGCGGCCACGCTCGACCGCGTCCCGGCCCAGTTCGATCGCCCTTTCGAGCTCCCCCAGCACGGAGAGGTCGCTCGCCAGGTTGACCGTGACGATGACCGCGTACGGGTGATCCGGGCCGATGCTGGCACGGAAATGTTCCAGCGCGCGCTCGTCAAGGGTGCGCGCCGCCGCGGCGTCGCCCTGAAGCCGTAACGTCACCGCGAGGTCGGCGCTGGCGGCGAAAGTGTGCGGGTGGCGCTCGCCGAGACCGCTCCGGTACCGCTCGAACGTCTGCTCGCCGAGCTTCTTCGCCCCGGCCAGATCACCCGAGTGGCGGAGATCGATCGAGTGGGCGAGGGCGCAGCACATCGTGGTGGCGTGGTCGTCACCGTAGGCGAGCCGGAGCCGCCTGAGGGCCTCCGTGGACAGGGCGAGCGCACCCGTGTGGTCGCCGTCCTTCCGCCGGTTCACCGAAAGGAGGAAGGAGTTGATCACCGAAGCCACTCGCTCCGCGCCGTGGCGAGCCTGGAGGTTCTCCACGAGCCTCTCCTGCTGGACACGGGCCTGGCCGTACTCACCGGCCTCACGCAGGTCCACGACCAGCGCGCTGTTCGCGCTGGCGGTGTAGCTGTGGTCGCGGCCGAGTACCTCACCCCGCCGCCGGAGGGTGTCCTGGTCCAGTTCCGCGGCGACTCGGTAGGCGCCGGACAGCCGGAGGCTGATCCCGTGCTGGTACGCCGCGCTGAGCGTCTCCGGGTCATCGTCGCCGAACATGCGCTTGGCCTTGTGATAGACCTCTTCGCTCAGTTTCGCCGCCGCGGCGAAGTCGCCCTCGGCACGGAGATCGATCGTGATGTTCCGTTGGAGAGCGAAAGTCTCCTCGTTCTCCTCGCCTGAGACCTGAAGGCGCAGCGCGAGGGTGCGCTGATTGAGTTCCGCCGCCTCGGCGTACCGGCCGATCGCCCAGAGGTAGAGCCCGAGCCGTGAGGACACTTCGAGTGTCTGCGGGTGGGTGGGGCCGAGGGTTTCGGTGAACCGCTCCCGTGCCTGCCGGCCGAGCCGCGAGGCTTCTTCGTGATCGCCGTACTCGAACAGATAGCGCATCAGGTTGATGTAGAGCTGACGCGGCCAGCTGTCGTCGCAGTCCAGCACATTCGCCGCATAGGCGTGCGGCAGCAATTCGCGGTACCGCGGCCAGTGCCTGCTCGACTCCGGGTCGTTCGGGTCGAGTGCGGCCAGCAGCTGGTGTGCACCGTGCTGCATCCGCGCGTGTACCTGCGGCGCCATCACCCGTTTACGCAGAACCAGCTGGACCAGGCGGTGCAACTGGAGTGTGTTGCTGCCGTGGTCGATTTTCGCCAGGCCGTACCGGTTGATATCCCGAATGGCACGGGCCAGTTTCATCGGTTCACGCAGTGCGGAGTCCAGCTCCGGGGAAATGGACACCCGGCTGACGCCGGTGAGCAGTTCACGGGAAATCGGTTCAGGCGAGAAGAAGGCACAGATGTGCAGGATCTGGTGCGCCGCCGGGTTCCGGGTTTTCAGTTCCTCGAACGAAACGTTCCACGCGGCGGCCACCGAGACCTCGTAGTCGGGCGCCGACGCGGTGTCGAGGATCTCCTCGACAGACTCGTCGAACAGGCGCAGGTATTCCTGCACGGGCATCCCGGTCACCGCACGCCAGGCCGCGGCCTGTTCGACGGCCAGGGGCAGGTCACCGAGTTTCTCGGCGAGTTCGGCGGCATCGGCCGAGTCGATTTCGGGGCCGCGGCGGCCGAGCAGTTCGATGCTCTCCTCGCGTTTGAACACCGCGAGCTCCAACGGGCGCGCGATACCGGCCCAGTCGGAGTTGCGGGAGGTGACCAGGATTTCGCCGGGACCATTGCGCGGGAAGAACGGCAGCACGGTCTCCGGGCTTTCCGCGGCGTCGAAGACCAGGAGCCAGCGGCGGAACGGCCGCCCGGTCCGGAGCGCCTCGATCACCGCGGGCACGGCGATATTGGATTCGGACGCGCCTTGGAGGCCAAGGATGGCGGCGAGTTCGGTGAGACCGGCCCGGATCTGGGTGGTGTGGGCGGCGTCGATCCACCAGACGAGGTCGTAATCCTGGAGATGACGATAGATGTACTCGGCGGCCATCTGGGTCTTGCCGATACCACCGAGTCCGTGCAATGCCGAAGGAAGCACGGCGGTGGTGCCGCTGTTCAGGCGTTTGGCCAGCTGCCCCAAGAGTTCGTCGCGGCCGGTGAAGTTCGGGTTGCGCGGCGGTACGTTCCCCCAGACCTGAGGTGGATCATCGGGTTGCCGGGTCGGGAAGGTTCGGGTGGTGTTCGAGGCCGCGGGATGGACGATTCTGGTCGTCGGTTCGTTCAGTTCGGATTCGGTGAGATAGCGCGAGCGCCCCTCCGTCGTGGCAGTCGAGGAAGTGGGGCGTTCGGCCGTCTCGGGCATCTTGGGGCTCACAGTCTTAATTGATTCAGATTCGGGCACGACGGGATCTTGATGCTTCAGCCGGTCAGCCCGGGACAAGTACGGGCCGGAAAGCGCGCGCATGACGGCGCTCTCCAATTCAACGTCGGCCGTCGACTCGAGAGTGAGCACCGGGTCCGGCGTGTTGTGCGGGTCGGCGATGGCGTCTCGGAGGTGACCGAGCAGCGGAATCCGGCCACCGAAATGGGTGGCGGCCACTCGTACGACACTGGCCGTTTCCGAACGCCGCGCGCCGCCGAGCAACAATTCCCGGACTGCCTTGGGAAAGGCGAAGACCCCACTTGTGTCCCAAGTGGACTTCCCTTCCCTGAGTCCGGGAGCGTACATGATCCCCGACACCAGAAGTTCCAGGAGGTGCTCCAGCCCCGCCTCCGGCACGAATCGCTTTCCGACAAGCTTGGCCACGTCGAGACGGACCGGCACCGCCGCGAGTAGTTGCGCCAAGCGTAGCGCCGGCGGCGACGCAACACTGCGGAACCTCTGCACTCGTTCGGCTGGTGAAAGCGTCGTTTTGGGCGTGTCACCGGGTTCTGGCTGGTGAGCCTGCTCTGAGGCGAGCATGACGGTGCCTTCGGTCGAGCCGGAATGCTCGCCGGTCATCAGCCCGGCCCACCACGCCAGCGACCGCGGCCGCAATTCGAGCACCGGCACCGGCACGGTCCCGGCCGGCACCGTGGAACCGGGTTCGAGCCAGGAGTCGGACAGATCGAAGGTCCACCGATTGTTGGGAGTCAACGCATTCCGCACGCGCAGCGTGGCTTTGTGCAGGCTCAGGCCACACCGGCCCCAGAGCCACTGCGGGAGCAGATGCACGATGCTCACCGGCATCGCCCGGCCCCAGCGGGCCAGAATCGGGTACAGCACGTCCTTTTGCCAGGCATCGCCGACACCATCGGTCACCAGGAGGACGGCGCGCCGTCCGGACGAATCCAGGATCTCGTCGGGGTCGCGGGCAGGTGCGCCGGGTGTACCACCACGAAGCACGAGAGACGACTGACCATTGTCTTTGGCGGTTTCCAGCAACCGGATCTGAATGGTGCGAAAAGCACCCACTTGTTCGAGCATTTCGACGAACGCGGACACCCGGGGACGCCATAACGCCATCGAGGGACCATTGTCGATGACGAGCGTCAGGTCCAGCCAGCGCTCTCTTCTCGACCGGGTGACCGGCCACCACTGTCCGGTCTCCGCGGCCCGGACGGCGGTGGCCTCTTCGTCCAGGACCACATCGTTGTGTCGCCGCGAAGTCGTCTCGCGTTTCAATGTTCTCAGCACTCGGAAGTAGTCCAGGGACTCTGGTAAGGCGACCCCGTCGGCGTCCTCGCCGTCCATCGCCGGTTCGGGTCGCTCGGCGAGGGTGACGGGGACGGCGACCTGATCCTCGTCCTTTCCTGGCGACGGGACATCGGGACCCGAGGGACTCCGCGGCTCCGGGGGTGGCGGGTGCTCCCGGCTTTCCGAGGGAGCGTTGCGAATCCGCACGTCGCCGGGCTCCGGCTTCGGCTCCTCGGCGGGAGCCGGCTCGGGGGTCGCACGCGCGGGGGTGATGGCCGCGGCCAGCCACACGATATCCGCGACATCGGTCGAGCTCAGGTCTTCGAGCCTGATTTTCTTGCCCTTCCCGGACAAGTCGGCCTGCCTGACCACGTCACCGCACCGTCAGTCTTTGCCAGAGGGCGTCCACGAGCCGCGGCCACGTCTCCTGGTCCGGCTGGTAGGCCCCCGAAGTGGCGAGGTACACGGCATCGAGCAGCCTGTCGGTGGGCAGTCCACCCTCGGCCTTGCTCCGTTCGGCGAATTCGCGGACGAGCTGGTCGCGGTGTTCGCCGTTCTCCCCGACCAGGTGACTGGCCACGATCGCGGCCAGCTGGTCGTGATCCGGGTTCTCGATCCGCAGATGCAGGCAGCGCCGCAGGAACGCGGGCGGGAACTCCCGTTCGCCGTTGCTGGTCATCACGATGATCGGAAACGCCCGGCAAGCGACCCTTCCGTCACGAACCACCGCGGTGCGCTGCGGATCCGCGGTGTGCACGGTGACCTCGGGATGCCGGTTGCGTACCCGGGCCAATTCCTCGATCGGGAACTCCCCGTCTTCGAAGATCGACAGCAGATCGTTCGGCAGGTCCGCTTCGGACTTGTCCAGCTCATCGATCAACAGCACGCGGGGCAGCCGGGTGGGTAGGAAAGCGGTGCCCAGCGGGCCGAGCCGCACGAAGTCCCCGATCGGCGGTTCCTCGGCCTCACCACCACGCTGCGCCTGACTGGTCGCCGCGGCTTGGACACGGCCGATCGCGTCGTACCCGTAAAGACCGGAACTCAACGCGGTGTGACTGGTGATCGCCCAGCGCAGCACCCGGCCCAGGCCGAGTTCGCGAGCGATGCGATAGGCGAGGCTGGACTTCCCCGTTCCCGGATTACCGGTGACCAGCAATGGACGGCGGAGATAAAGCGAAGAGTTGACCATGTTCAGCTCGTGGGGATCGACGTCCCGTTCGGAAAGCGTGAACGCGGTACCGAGCCGTCGCTCCGCCTCGCCGTCGTCCGGTGGCGGCACGTCGTTCTCCGGCGGAGGGTCACCTCGATAGGAACGCCAGGGCGGTGGCGCGGGCAGGATCTGGGCGAGATCGATGTCGTGCATCGGCCTGCCGGTACCGCGATAAATCCACCAATCGGGTGCCTCGGCGAGCGGCGCCCGGCCACTGGGAGTCACGGCCGCGTCCTGGTCGCTCACGCTCATCCGCGGTATCCCCTTACTGTTGAGTCGGGATTAACGGTTGGTCGAGAACGATTATCCTTTTCGGGTCGTCCCACATTACCACCAAATCGTGTGCCAGATATTTCTTGAACGGTACCGCCGGGCGCGTATTGGCCAGTTTGCGACGGTCCGGCAGTTCGATAAAGCCAGTCTCCGCGGCCAGTACCCAGTCGAGCAACTCGCGCAAGTTCTCCGGCCCCGCGTCAGGATGCCACAAGATCACCGGGAGCCCGCTGCGGAGTGCGCTAGTCAGTTCGTCGGGCGCGCCACCCTGTTCCGGTTGGGACGACGGCGGTTCCGCCATCACCAGCCCGACCCAGTGATCGTCGCTGAGCACCGCGTCGATGGGGTGCTCCTCGAAGTCAGTGTGCCCGGAATAATGCAACCGGTCGGCCGAGGGGTCTTTGAGCATCGAGTCCCAGCGGACGTGCCAGGCACGGTGCCAATGCTTCGACCTCATCCTTTCGAGCGACCTAATGCCGAGTCTGTACCCGTATCGCAACGGCTGTGGCTGACCGGTCACGTGCTCCTTGGCCCACCGCTGCACCGGCAAGTTGATCAAAGTGCGGGGCAACAGGAATTCCACGGACGCCGACATGCTTTGACCGGACCAGACGCCCTCGGTCTCCAGGATGACGTCGTCGACCCGGTACTCGACCTCGTCTATTCCGATTTCCCGAATGCCGCCGAGAGCCGGGGGCCAGACTTCCGGGTCGTCTTGGCGCCAGAACGCCAAAGTGCACCGGGTCGGATCTGCGGAAACCGGCTCCAGCATGATCATCAGATGCAAGTGCGGCCGTTCCTGGACCGGAAGCCTGGTCTGCAGCTGCTGCCCGAGGGCGGGGCCGAGGCGCAGCTGACGGGCCTGGCCGCCGATCCAGCCGGTGATCGCGTTACCGGGTTCGCCGCCGACGAGCTCGGCCAGCAGACGCAGAAAGGTGACCGCGGGCGGGATTCCGTCCGGTCCGGCGTTGAAATCGGCGAGGAGCTGGAAGGCGCTCCACGCGTCGGTGACACCGTCGAGCGGGGGCAAGGGAATGGCCGGGCCGAGCGAACGGCTCAGCGTGACCGCCATTTGAGGGACCGCCATCCGGGTCAGCTGCCGGTGCAGCTCCGCCAGATCCTTGTGCGGCACCAGATCCAGGACAGCGTCGCTCACCTCGATGAATGGCTGTTCTTTGACCGGCTCCGAGTCGAGCTCGCGCGGTTTCGGGTTCGACGCGGTGAGTTCACCGTGTAACCGGAGGTAGGCCTTTCCGGTGAAAGTCTTCACCGATACCGCTATCGGGCTGTACAACTCGGGAAACAGCCCCGGATCCGGGGCGATGACATCTTCGAAGAAGCGCTGCGAGGAGATGAACGCGATCATCCGATCGGATTCGGCGAACGCCTCCTTGGCCGTCTGTGCGTCCAGAATGCGGAAGGCGGAGTCGATGGCCTCGCCGACCCACCCGTTCCCGTCGTACAGCACGTCGCCGGAATTGACGCTCACCCGTAACCGGATCTGAGCCTGCTGAGTGCGCGTGTAGTTGTAGCGGCGGAGCGCGACCGCGAGGCGATCCTGCAGCCGGTCCGCGACGACACTCCTGGTCGTACCGAGTGGTAGCAGGACCAGGGCGCCGTCTCCGCGATCCTCGGTCGAGCAGGTATCGAAGTCGACATCGCTCTCGGCGAAAGCGGTCTTCAATACCCCGTACATCCCCTGGCGGACCGCGAGCCGATCGGGAAGCTGCCGGTCAGGCGCCGTGAAGCCGGCGACATCGACTACCACGATCGTGCGGTCGAGAGCCTGCGTCGGTTGTGCCACTGGCCCCCTCCCAAGGTCCCCGGCGCCGCCCCGCTGGCGCCGATCGCCACATTATCGCGTCAGCAGTGCCGCGGATCACTGTCAAATGACAAATAAGTCTCCGCTCTTCTGTGCTCACACCTCGAACGGCACAAGGGGCTGCCGAAGGCATCGACTGCCTTCGGCAGCCCCGGGTACGGGACTTTCCACCGGGGATCAGACTCCGGCGACCTGCTGGATCCAGCTGCGGTACCGGGTGATGTTGGTGTACGCGGTGTTGTTCGACCGGTCGCTGGTCGAGGCGACCCCGACCTGACGGCCACCGGAGAACATCGGGCCGCCCGAGTCGCCGCCGGCGGTGATGCCGTCGACGCGGTTCGCGCACACGGCGACGCCGCCGTTGTAGTCACCGCAGTTGACCGAGTTGACGCGGACGGTGGCCACCTTCAGGTAACGCGACTGGCAGTTGATCTCGGAACCGCACTGGCTGGTCGCGCCCCAGCCGTAGACCTGCACGTTCTGCCCGACCGCGACATTGCCGGTGGTGCCCAGGGGCGCGTAGGTGGCGTTGACCGAACCGGTCAGCTTCACGATGGCCAGATCGGCACCCGAGTGGCGGGTGATGCTCGCGGCGGTGGCCGTCGTGCCACCACTGGTCTGGTCCAGGCTGCCGATGCGGAAGGTGTAGCTGCCGCTGCCGGCCACACAGTGCTTCGCGGTCAGGATGTACTGCGGCGCGATGATCGTCGCGCTGCAGTTCTGCTGCCCGTTCACGAACAGCCGGGCCGCCCACGGGCCGCTCTGCGCGTTCTGGCCACCGATGATCATCGGCTGCGCCCCGGAGGGCTCGGCGGCGGTCGCCGCGGGGGCGGTCGAGCCGAGCAGCGCCAGGAAGGCGGTGCCGGCCAGAAGGACGAGAGAGCGCAGTCGCATGTTCCGACTCATTTCTGCGGCCACAGGGGGTTCAGCCGCGTCAGTGGGGACGAACGCGCTGATTCTGTTTCCAGGCAAGAGAAGCCGGAACCTCCGAAAGTCGCGTGGGGAACCTTCGGGATACCTATCTATTGATCTTCCGGGGACTACCGTACCTTTTTCGCCTAGCGCAAAGATTCCTACGTAGACAGCGCTTTAACACACGATCCCGCCCCGGAAATCCGACCAAAGTAGGGACGTTCATCCCTCGATGAGCAGCGCCAGCGCGCCGAGTTCGTCGTGGTGGCCAGGATGACGCCGACGTCGGCGCCGCGGCGGCCGTTACGCGGAATACTGGGACATCTCGATGGCTCCGATATCGCCGATGACGTCATAGGCCGCGCCCTGGCCGCAGAACTCGGCGATCATCGCGCGGAGCCCGGCCGTGCGGGCGGGCTCCGACGTCAGGTTCGTGGTGACACCGACGGAGATCTGCCTCGCGGCGTCGGCGGTGTGCATGCTCCAGGTGTTGTAGCCGGGCACGGAACCGTTGAAGCCCCAGGCCTCCGGCACGGCACAGCCCTGCGGCAGCCGGATCCGCATCAGGCCGAGCCCGTACTCCAGCCCGCCGACGCCGCCGGGCACGGTCTTGCGCATCTCGGCCAGTTGCGCCGCCGGGACGAGGCCGCCGGTGAGGAGCGTGCGGAAGAACCGATTGAGGTCGTCGGTGGTGGACACCAGGTTCCCGGAACCCCAGAACCGCGACATCTCGTAGTCGGTGACGTCGGTCGGCGGAACGTCGGGGCCGTACAGCTTTTCGTAACCGCGGGCGGCCGCGCGGTCGAGGTGGGGATAGCGGTACGGAAGAGAGCTGTCCCGCATTCCCGCCTTGTCCAGCACTCGCCGCTGCAGCACGGTGTTCAGGTCGGTACCGGTGAGCTTCTCGACGAGTTTGCCGAGTACGGCGTAATTGGTGTTGGAGTACACCAGGCCTTGGCCGGGCGGGAAGGACAGCGGCTTGCCCTCGGTTCCCTTCCGGATCGTCTCGTCCGGCGACTGGTGCCGCCAGCGGGTCGTGTCGACTTCGGGAAGGCTGTTCCACCGGTCGGTGGCCGGGATTCCGCTGGTGTGCTGCAACAACTGGCGCACGGTGATCGGCTCGGCGTAGGGCAGCAGTCCGGGAAGCCGGTCCTGGATGCGATCTTCCAGCCCCACCTTGCTTTCGCCGGCCAATTGCAGGACGGCGGTGGCGACCACGGTCTTGGTGATACTGCCGACGCGGATCCGGCCACGGGGATCGGGGGCACCGCCTTGGGCGAGGTCGCCGACGCCGCTTTGGCCATACCACTGGCCACCCTGATCGAGCACGCCCGCATAGGCGCCGGGCGACCCGGCCGCGACGGCGGCGTCCAACGCCTTCTGCAGGCCGTCCCGCGAAGGGGCGGCGGTGGCCGAACCGGTGGCCAGCGTGCCGGAGAACAAGGCCGTGCACGCGGCGAGTGCCGCCATCCCGCGGAACATGCGCTTCATGAGCACTCACGCTAGGAAACCTCCGCCGGTCGGACTCCCCCTACCACCCCTGCTCTTTCTGCTTCCGACGCAAGGAAAACCCCTAATGTCCTCAAGCCGAGGCTGCTCGGCGGGTGCCGACGGTGAACAAGAGGGAGGCCGCCGTCAGCACCACGCCGAACCACACGACGCTGGTGATCCCGGCGTTATCGGCGAGCAGCCCGGCGAACAAGGCACCGAGGGCGATGGAAGTGTTGTACGCCATGGTGTTCAACGACATGGCCGCTTCGAACGTTTCCGGTGCGGCGGCCTGCGTCATGGTGAGCTGGCTCAGTTGCACGACACCGTAGGAAACTCCCCAGAGCACCAGCGCGATCATCGCCCCGGCCTGCCCGTGCCCGATCGCCAGCAGCAGCAGAAGTGACGCGACGAGGGCCGCGGCGCCGACGACGAAGCTGGCCATCAGACGCTTGGCCACCGTGTACCCGGCGATGAAATTCCCCGCCGCACCACCGATTCCGAAGACGATCAGGCAGACGGTGATGAACGTGGACGACGTCGAGGAGTTGTTCTCCAGGAAGGGACGCACGAAGGTGTAGACCCCGAAGTGGCCCAAGACGAACAGGACCACGGTGACCAGGACCAGCCGCAACCGCACGTTCTTGCGCGGAAGGCCGAGCACTTCCCGGACCGAAACCGTGTTCTGCGAAGGCAACGACGGCACCAGCAGCAGGACGGCGACGAAGACCAGGACGCTGAGGCCGCTCCAGATGAGGAACGTGGTCTGCCAGCTGGTGAGGCTTTCGAGGATGGTGCCCAGCGGCATGCCCAGCACGGTGGCGACCGAGATCCCGGACATCACGACCGCGGCCGCCCGGTTCGCGTGCCGTTCCGGGACGATGCGCATCGCCATGCCGACGCCGATGGCCCAGAACGCGCCGTTGGCGAAGCCCATGACGAGCCGCGTCGCCAGGACCAGCGGATAGCTCGGCGCGAGGGAGGTGATCAGGTTGCCCACGGCCAAGATGCCCAGCATCACGGACAACAGCACGCGCCGGTTGATCCGCCTGGTCCACGCGACGATGAACGGGACACCCAGCCCGGCCGAGACGCCGTACAGGGTGACCATCAGGCCGGCGGCGCCGACGGTGATGCCCAGACTGGAGCTCACCGGCGTGAGCAGGCCGACGGGCATCAGTTCGGTGGTGAGGAAAACGAACAGGCTGGCGGTGATCGCGGCGACGCCGGCCCAGCCTCTCAAGGCTGACGGCGCGCGTTCGGTTCGGGTGACCATTTCTTCTCTCTGCCAGGTAGCCAGAACATCTTAGCGCTAAGCTATCGATAGCTTAGCGCTAAGTCAACTGGCTTCCATGGCAGACCCGGATCAGTCCTCCTGGGCGGCGTCTCCCAGTGACTGCAACAGGTTTCGCAACATCGAGGCCAGTTCGTCCCGCTCCTGCGGGCTGACCGCGCTCAGCAACCGGTGCTCGGTGTCGACGTGGTCGGGCAGCGCCCGGTCGATGAGTTCGAGGCCCTTCTCGGTGAGGTCGACGAGCACGCGCCTGCCGTTGGTCTCATCGGGCGCCCGGACCACCAGGCCGCGCTCTTCGAGCCTGTCCAGCCGCTGGGTGACCGCGCCGGAAGTGATCATGGCCGAGCGCATCAGGTCGTTCGGGGTCAGCGTGCCGGCCCGGCGCAACGTGGCGAGCACGTCGAACGACGAGCGGTCGAGATCGTGCCGGGCGAACGTCTTGCGCAGTTCGCCGTCGAGCACCCGGGCCAGCCTGGTCAGCCGCCCGATCACCCCCATCGGGGAAACGTCCAGGTCGGGGCGGGCTTCCGCCCACTGGCGCAGAATGTCGTCGACGTGATCAGGCACCCCGGGAGCCTACCCACCCCGGCGCCGGTCTCAGAGCGCGGACGTTCGTTGACACTCCGTGGTGGCGCTGCTCTACTCGGCTCAACGGACGGCGCCCGCCCGGAATTCCTGTTCACCCCGGCAAAAGAACGGAATCCAGCATGACCACGACAGAGAATCCGGTGCGATCGGCCACGGAATGGCTCGCCACCGCGAAAGACGTCGCCGCGAAGCTCGCGGTGGACGCGGTCGAACGCGACCGGAAGAACGAGACGCCGTATCAGGAAGTCCAGCTGCTCAAGGAATCCGGCCTGGTGACCCTGCTGGGACCGGTCGAACACGGCGGCGGCGGGCAAAGCTGGGAAACCGCCTATCAGGTGACCCGGGCGATCGCCCGCGCGGACGGCTCGATCGGCCAGTTGCTCGGCTACCACTACCTCTGGGCCTGGGCCGCGCGGCTGGTGGCGACCGACGACCAGATCTCGGCGGTCGAACAGCTGTACACCGAGAACGACTTCTTCTTCGGTGGCGCGGTCAATCCACGCGACTCCGACCTGACGATCACCGAGGACGGCGACGAGATCGTCTACAAAGGACACAAGTCTTTCTCGACCGGCAGCAAGGTCTCCGACCTGACCGTGCTCGAAGGTATCCTCGAAGGCACTGAAGATCACATCTTCGCCATCGTTCCGTCCGATCAGGACGGTATCGCCTTCCACGACGACTGGGACAACGTCGGCCAGCGGCTCACCGAGTCGGGCAGCGTCACCATCACCGATGTACGCGTGCCGTGGGCGAGCGCGGCCGGATACGTGGACAAGAAGTTCCACCCGCTGACCTACAACACGCTCAACGTGCCGGCGATCCAGCTCGTGTTCACCAACTTCTACCTCGGGATCGCCCAAGGCGCCCTGGAAACCGCGCTCGAGTACACGCGGGAGCACACCCGCGCCTGGCCCTATGGCGGCGACAACAAGGACTCGGCGGCCGAAGAGTGGTACGTGCTCGACGGCTACGGTGATCTGCAGGCGAAACTGTGGGCCGCCGAAGCGTTGGTGGACAAGGCGGGAGCGGCGATCTCCGCCGTGCTGCACGCCCCGCGCGAGGACCTCACCCCCGAGGCCCGCGGCGAGGTCGCGGTCCTCATCGCCGCCGCCAAGCAGCGCGTGATCGACACCGGGCTCGAGATCGGCACCAAGGTCTTCGAGCTGACCGGGGCCCGCGCGAGCGCCACGAAGTACGGCCTGGACCGCTTCTGGCGCAACCTGCGCACGCACTCGCTCCACGACCCGGTGGCCTACAAACGCCGCGAGGTCGGCGCCTATGCGCTCCTGAACGAGCTCCCGGAACCCACCTGGTACACCTGACCCGCCCCGCGTTTAGTCCTCTGGTTGCGTTTTAGGCGCAACCAGAGGACTAAACGCGGCTTGGTCATCCGGGCTGCGCACCGGGTCGCGCTACTGAGCGAAGCGGATCACTCTTCGGAACCCTCGTCGCCGCCGTCGAAGACGTCTCCCATGACCTCGCCGAGGATCATGCCGCCGACCACACCGGCCGCCGCACCGGCGACCATGCCGCCCATCCCCGGACCACGCCGCCCGTGCTGGCCGTGGTGCCCGTGCTGGTCGTAGCCGTGGCGGTCGTGGCCGTACTGGTCATGCCCGTACTGCTCCTGCCGCCCGCCGAACATCGCCTGGCCGCCGCCGGACTGGGCGACCTTCGCCAGCCAGCCGTCGATGGCCGCGGCCCAGTCGGTGCGCAGCGCTTCCTCGTGCGAGACGTGGAACCGGCCGAAGGAGTCGCCGCCGGAGCGGAACATCCCGCCGCGCTTGTCCGCCTCCAGGATCACCACCAGCTCATGGGGGTCGGCGACGAAGGTCAGCTCCACCTGGCTGACGCGGCCGGCGTAGCGCGACGGCGGGAAGAACTCGATCTCCTGATAGAAGCCGAGTTCCTGGCGGACACCGTGGAGCTGCCCGGCTTCGACGTCGGCGCTGCGGAACTGGAAGCCCAGCTCGCCGAACGCCTCCAGCACCCGGTCCTGGGACTCCAGCGGGCCGACCAGCAGCGGGTCGAGGTCGCCCTTGTCCGGCGCGCCGGCGATGACGAGTTCGGTCCGCACGCCGACGACCATGCCCGGCAGTTCGCGGCCGCCGACCGCGCTGATCGGCGTCTCCCACGGCAGGGTCAGCTGGAACGGGATCGTGGTCAGTTCTCCCGCCGTGACCTGTACCTTCCGCCCGGCGCTGACCCGCAGGAACTCGGCGGTGCCCACCCGCTCGTGGTCGCCGCGCTCGACCTCGACGCGGGTCACCAGCGACAGCAGGATCTCCTCGATCTGGGCGTCCTTCGAACCGCCCTGGATGCGGACCTGGCCGGTGACCACCTCGCCGGGCAAGGCGTGCGGCGAGTCGAGCACGGTGTCGACGGACGGGCCGCCGACCCCGAAGGCGCTGAGCATCCGTTTGAACATCAGGGATTTCCTCCGCTGGGTACTGGAACTGAGGCGTCGCGAGAGCGAACACTTCGACTACTACCGAGATCCGTCGCAGAATGCCAGGAAAAGAGGGTCAAAACCCCCTAATCGGGCGCGAAGTCACGGGCGTCGCCGGTCCGCCTGCCGGACGTCGTGCAGGTGGATGAGGACGTCGAAGGACTGTGCGAGCGAAATGTCCTGCGCTTCGACGGGGAACTGCGTCCCGATGCTGCGGGTGGGCCGGGCCGTGTCCAGCCAGGAGCGCGCGGACTGCGAGGCGGTGCGGATGTCGAGGTAGAAGTCCCGATGGCGGACCTGGTCGAGGGTGTCCTCGTTCGAGCCGCGCGCCGCCGCGGGGACGGTGAACTTCTTCCAGTCGCCCCCGAGCGCCGCGTCCTTCGAAAGGAAGGAACCGCGGTCGAAGGTGAAGCCGATCGGGAGATAGCCCGCGCCCATCGTGTCGCGGAGGAACGCGCCCTGCGCCTTCGGGTACATCACGGGATCACCGGAGAGGTAGGCGACGTGGCTGTTGTGCGCCGAGAGCAGGATCTTGTGGCCGGTCCGGCGCTGCCACCACGTCACGTTCTGCGCCATCACCTCGTCGCGCAGCCGCTGTGCCGCGGCGATCGACTTCGGATCCTGGACGTCCAGCGTGGCGAACTCGGTCGTCTGCGCGACCGAAAGGGCGTTCTGCGCGGCCAGGTCGAAGGCGTCTGATCCGGCGTCTTTCAGGCTTTTGACCAGCTGCAGCGCCTGCGCGGCCTTGGCGGCGAGCCGCTGCCGCTCCTCCCGCGGTTTGCCCAGATAGGCGATGGTGTCGTCGATCGGACGCAGTCCGGTGTACAGCTCGTTGAGCCGAGCCAAGGCCTGCGGGTGATGGCGGCCCACGTAGTCGGTGATCCGGCCGAAGAACCGGTCGTCCAGGGACGGGGCGCCGAGGTCGTCACCGACGAAGTGCACGGTGCGGCCGGGGTGGGCGCGGTTGTGATCCCGCATCCACTGGATGAGGCTCACGAATTCCTCGCGGTCCCACGGCGAGCCGGTCAGCGTCCGCTTCGCGATGTCCCGGGCGTCACCCTTGCCGGTCTGGACGAAGTCGTCGATCTCGAGTCCGGCCGACCAGCTCAGCTCCAGCGCGAAGGCCCGGAATCCCTTCTCCTCCACGAGATAGCGGAAGACCCGCTCCTTCATCGTGAAGAACTCGTGGGAGCCGTGCGTGGCCTCCCCCAGTCCGACCACCTTCGCGTTGCCGATCATCCCGCCCAGTGCGCGCAGGTCGGTGGTGTCGCGACGGGGTTCGGTCGAACGCAACGGATGCGCCGCCCGCTCGAGCGACCGCACCGGGTCCCGCCACGCCGCGGTGGTCTCCGCAGTGCTCTCTGCCGTGCTCGCGAGGGCCGGAGCCCCGAGGGGAGCCAGTACCGCTCCTGTCGCGATCACCGCGGCCACCACTAATCCGCGTCGTCCCAGCCGTCCGGCCATGCCGTTCACCCCTTGATCCGTGTCCACGCTGTCAAAAGCGATCATCGCGACGGATCGGCGGCGGCGCGTTGCAGCAGGGCTCCGACTTCGTACGGGGGAAAACCCCACCATGGCGGGAGCGGGTGGACCCGCCCGCCGGAGTGTGGGATCCGGCGAAGCTGGTCCACCCGCGTTTTCTCCCTCCCTCAGCGGCTGCTCGTCACTCCGCGCGCCACAACGCGGGTGTGGACGGCGGTTCCCAGCCCGGCTGGGCGGTGTGCCCCTGCAAGCACACATAACCGCGACCGCTGAAAGTGACCCGGGTGCCGGCGGAATAGCCGGTTCCCGCCGCCCAGGTCGTCCCGCCGGGCGGGGTGGAGGTCGAAGTCGACGTCGGGGTCGTGGTCCTGGTCGTGCTGGTGGGCCGGGACGTCGACGTCTGCGGCACGTTGAGCACGAAGTCGAACGCGGCCTCTCTGCCGGGCGGCGCTTCCCGCACGGTCATCAGCAGCCGCGGGTCGAAGATCGAGTCGGTGTTGTTGCGCGGCTCGTTGGGGAAGTAGAGCTGCGTGGTCAGCACCGGCCTGCCGGGCGCCTGCACCTTGACGTGGATATGCCGCGTCCGCCCGGGGTACAGGCCGGGCACGATCGTGCTCAGCGAGAACGCACCCTGGTCGTTGGTGAACTGGTGACCGCGGAAGGTGTACCCGACGTTGTCGTAGGCACCGTTGACGTCCGCCTGCCAGAAGTCCAGCAGCGCCCGCGCGATCGGCAGGCAGCCGAGACCGAAGACGTACCCCGACACGGTGAGCCGCGTGCCCGGGGTACCCGACGTCACGAGCGACGTGCGCTGCGGGGAATTCGGCTTGAAATAAGGACCTTCGGTCTGCGGCGGGGTGGGGTCGTCGCCGTCGTCACAAGCCGGGGTCAGTTCCGGTGCCTGCCCGCTCGCGACGGTGGTGCGTGCGAGTGCGGGGCCGCCGATCAGCGCCACCGGCGCCGCGACACCCGCGGCGAGGGCGGCCCGCAGCACCGTCTTGCGGCTGAGTTTGTTCTCGTCGTCCATACCTGCTCCTCGTGGGGGCTTCGGGAATCACCCTCGACGGTATGGAGAAGATCAGCGGCGGACGATGGACTGGTCCGGTCAGTCGTGGTGAATCTCCGGGGCGGCGTCGCCGGTGCGCCGGTAGTCGCCGGGGCTCAACCCGGTCTCCCGCCGGAAGAATCGGCAGAAGTACGCCGGATCCGCGAACCCCACCCGGCTGGCCACTTGCCGTACGGAGAGATCGGTGCCGAGCAGGAACCGTTTCGCCTCCCGGGTCCGCGCCTCCCGCATCAGCTGCGCCGCCGTCCGGCCGGTCGCCGTTTTCACCGCGTCCGTCAGATATCCCGGCGTGACACCGATCCGTTCGGCGAGCGCGCCCACCGACCACAGGCCGAGATCGGGCCTGCCGAGCAGGCGGGCGAATTCCGTCCCCACCCCCTGGGCGCGGGCGGGCGGCCGCGCGTCGGCCAGTCCCGGCAGTCTTCCGGCGCGCACGATCAGGACGTGCATCAGGGCGCGCAGCACGGAATCCGTGCCCTGACCGCCACTGCGGAACTCCTCGTCCAGTTCGGCGATCAGCCGCGCGGTCTCCTCGGCCTGCCGCTCGCCGAGCGGCCACGGCTGCTGGCTCAGGCGTCGCAAGGTCTCCCGGTCGGCCGGATGGTCCAGCAGGAAATCGTCGGTGAACAGCACGACGTGACCGCTCAGTCCCTGGGCATCCCAATGATGCACCTGCCCCGGTGCTATCACCGCGAGTTGTGGTGGTCCCAGCTCCCAGCGCGTGAAGTCGACGACGTGGTCACCGGTACCGCCGGTGACGTAGACGATCTCGTAGAACGTGTGCCGGTGCGGGAAAGCCGCCCGCGACATCGGGCCGATCGTGTCGAACGTGCCGACCGTGAACGGCAAAGCGTCCGGCGCGCGCACCTCCAGCCGGTGCAGGGGCAATTCGCCCGCCTTCGGCTGCAGGCAAGGCGTTCTGGGCAACACCGTTGTTCCACGCATGGACCGGTCCCTTTCGCCACCTTGGGAGAAAAGTCTAGACCAATGCGGGGTGTCGTCGCTCCCGCCGGAAGTCGCTCTCCGCGGATGCCCGGTCGGCGGGTGCGCTGGTCATGACCGGTACAGTCCCGATGACCTCACCGTACGTTGAAGGGCCACCACGCGATGTTCCCGACCTCGTCGCGGTCGCGTGGGCGAGCCTGGTGGCTGCTCGGCGGCCTCGCCGCCACGATCACGGCGTGCGTAGTGGCGCTCCTGACGGCCGGGAGTTCCCACAGCGACCTCGAGATCTACCGCTTCGGCGTCGACACCTTGTGGAGTGGCGGCGACCTCTACGGCTCGTTGCCGCTCTCCGAGGCCGGTATCCCGCTGCTGTTCATCTATCCGCCGTTCGCCGCGCTGCTTCTCACTCCTCTGGCGCTGTTGCCGTGGAATGGCGCGGTCATCGCACTGTTCTTGGCCGGCCTGGCCGCGCTCGGGATCACCTTCTACGCGATCACCCGCACCCTGTGGCCGGCCGGAGATCGCCGGAAGGCGCTCCTCGTCGCCTCGCTGGCGATCACCCCGGCGCTCTTCCTCGAACCGGTCCGCCAGACGCTCGGCTTCGGCCAGATCAACCTGCCGCTGATGGGACTGGTCGCCGCCGACTGCCTGCTGGCGAAGGGCCGCTACCGGGGAATCGGCGTCGGAATCGCGGCGGCCGTCAAGCTGACCCCGATGGCGTTCCTCCTCTTCTTCCTGGTGCGCAGGGACTTTCGCGGCGCGTTGACCGCGGTGGGCACTTTCGGGGCCACGTCGGCCATCGCGTTCCTGGTCGCCCCGGAGGCGTCCACCCGCTACTGGTTCGGGGGATTCGCCGGAGCCTCGGGAATCAGCGGTACCTCGTTTCACACCAACCAGACGCTGCAGGCCGTACTGGCGCGATTCGGGGTCGGCGCCACGGCCGCGACACCGCTGTGGCTCTTCCTCACCGTCGTACTGCTGGCACTGGTGACCGTGACGATGTACCGCTCGGCGGCGGTCCCGGCACTCCTGCTGAACGCGACCTTCGCCCTGCTCATCTCGCCGACGTCGTGGTCACACCACTGGGTGTGGATCGCGCCGGCGTTGTTCACCACGGCGGCCTGCGTCGTTCTCCACCGCCACGACAAACGCCGCGCGCTGACCTGGCTGGCCGTCACCGGGATCACCGCCACGATCTTCGTCGCGGCGCCGTTCCGGTACTTCCCAGCCTTCGACCGGCCGGGCCAGACCTGGACGGCGGCCCAGCAGTGGCTGGGGAACTGTTACGTCGCCGCGGGCCTGGTCTTCATCGCCGTCGCGGCCGTTTTCGCGGTGAGGAACCGCCGGGAGACCGCGTAGCCGATCCTTGACACTCCACCCATCTAGAGACCTATAGTACTAGGTAACTAGATAAATGGAGTCGAGATGATCGAGTTCCACCTGGAGGACCACTCCGGCCTGTCGCCGTACCTGCAGATCGTCCGCCAGGTGCGTCAGGCGTTACGGCTGGGCCTGCTCGGCAAGGGCGACCAGCTGCCGACGGTCAAGGAAGTGGTGTCGCGGCTGGCGATCAACCCCAACACCGTGCTGAAGGCCTACCGCGAGCTGGAACACGAAGGTCTTGTCGCCGCCA
Organism: Amycolatopsis sp. lyj-112; assembly: GCF_046549055.1. Classification (NCBI taxonomy): domain Bacteria; kingdom Bacillati; phylum Actinomycetota; class Actinomycetes; order Pseudonocardiales; family Pseudonocardiaceae; genus Amycolatopsis; species Amycolatopsis sp. lyj-112. The sequence goes on from NZ_JAJPWS010000008.1 coordinate 176,801, forward strand.
GGCCGGGAGTCGGCACGTTCGTGACGGCCACGCTCACCGACGGCTCGCTCGCCGCGCACGGCCCCTTGCGCCTGGAACTGCGGCGCTGGCTGGGCAAGGCGCGCCGGGCCGGTCTCGACGAGGAGAGCATCGAGGCGTTGTTCATGACGACCTTTCGGACCGCCGCTGGAGAGGAAATAGCATGACCACCGTCTTGCAGGCCGAGGGTCTGGGCAAGAGATACGGGAAGAACTGGGCGCTTTCGGACTGCACGCTGGACATCCCGGCCGGGCACGTCGTGGGGCTCGTCGGCCCCAATGGAGCGGGCAAGACCACGCTGCTGAACATGGCTTCCGGCCAGCTTCCGCCGACCACCGGCCGGATCTCCGTGCTCGGCGGACGTCCCGGCGCCAGCCCGGCCCAGCTCGCCAAGGTCGGTTTCGTCGCGCAGGACACGCCCACCTACGCCGGCCTGTCCGTGGCCGACCATCTGCGGCTCGGCGCGCGGCTCAATCCCGGCTGGGACGACAGGCTGGCCCGCGAGCGGATCGCCAGGGTCGGCCTCGATCCCGCGCGGAAGGCCGGGAAGCTCTCCGGTGGCCAGCGCGCCCAGCTCGCCCTCACCCTCGGTGTCGCCAAGCGGCCCGAACTGCTGATCCTCGACGAACCCGTCGCCGCGCTCGATCCCTTGGCGCGCCGGGAATTCCTGCAGGGCCTGCTGGAGGCCACCGTCGAGCAGGAGCTCAACGTGGTGCTGTCCTCCCATCTCGTCTCCGATCTGGAACGCGCCTGCGACTACCTGATCGTGCTCATCGGTTCGCGCGTCCAGGTTTCCGGAGAGGTGGAGAACCTGCTCGCCACCCACCACCGCCTCACCGGGCCGCGCCGAGACGCCGCCCGGCTGCCGTCGGCCCAGCACGTCGTTTCCGAAAGCCACACGGACGTGCAGAGCACGTTCGTCGTCCGCACCGGCGAACCGATCCATGATCCTGTTTGGACGGTGACCAAGCTGAGCCTGGAAGACCTCGTTCTGGCCTACCTGACCAAATCCGCCCCCACGAACCAGCGGCCGGTCCTGGAGGCGCAGCGATGATCTGGCTCACCTGGCGTCAATTCCGCGCTCCGGCCTTCGCGCTGTTCGGCGCACTGGCGGCGCTCGCCGTCATCCTGGCGGTCACCGGACCCGGCATCGCCGACGAATACGCCGCCGGAGTCGCTTTGTGCGGCGGCGATTCGGACGCCTGCAAGGAGTTCATCGACCGGTTCTTCAACGACTACCAAAGCGTCTTCCTCGCCGTCAACGCGATCGTTCTCCTGCTGCCCGCGCTCATCGGGCTCTTCTGGGGCGCACCGCTGTTCACCCGAGAACTCGAGACCGGGACACATCGGCTGATCTGGAACCAGAGCGTCACCCGGACCCGCTGGCTGGCGGTCAAACTCGGGATCGCCGGGCTGGCCGCGATGCTCGCCGGCGGCCTGGGCAGCCTGGCCGTCACCTGGTGGGCGAGCACCTTCGACCAGGCCGCCATCGAGGACTTCTCGCGGCTTTCGGCGATGGTGTTCGACGCACGCGGCGTCGTCCCCATCGCGTACTCCGCCTTCGCCTTCGCGCTCGGTGTGACCGTCGGGATGCTGGTGCGCCGCGGCCTGCCCGCGATGGCCATCACGCTGGCCGCCTTCGCCGCGATCCAGATCGCGATGCCGCTCGCGGTCCGGCCTCATCTGCTGCCCGCGACCGAGGCGACCGTCGAGCTCTCACCATCCATTATGGACGGACTGCTTCGAAATCCCAGCAGCGGCTTCATGAACATCAAGGCCAAGGCACCGGATCCGGGCGGCTGGCTGCTGTTCAGCCAGACCCTCGACCCCGCGGGCAACGCCATCGACAGCATCCCGGTATCGATGTCCTCCGGCCCGTGCGGCGCCTCGGAACCTCCCGGCTCCGGGGCCGACCCGATGTCGTCGTGCCTCGCCGAGATCAACCGGCTCGGCTACCGGCAGCAGTTGGCCTACCACGCCCCGACCCGGTTCTGGCCCTTCCAATGGATCGAAAGCGCGATCTATCTCGGCCTCTCCCTCGCTCTCGCCGGGTTCTGCTTCTGGTGGATCCGCCGTCGCCTCGCCTGAAAGGACCTCGATGCTGGATCTGACCGGCACCACCACCCTCGTCACCGGGGCCAGCGGCGGGATCGGCAGGGGGATCGCCCTGCGGTTCGCCGAGGCGGGCAGCGCCGTCGCCGTGCACTACCGCCGCGGCCGGGCCTCGGCGGACGCGCTCGTCGAGCGGATCGAGGCGGACGGCGGCACGGCCGAAGCGTTCGCCGCCGACCTGTCCGACGACGGCGAATGCCACCGGCTCGTGGCCGCCGCCGCGGCCTGGACCGGACGGCTGGACACGCTGGTCAACAACGCCGGAGTGCAGCCGGTCGAGCCGCTGCCGGGAATGTCGGCGGAAAGCTGGCGGACCGTGCTGGAGACGAACCTCACCAGCGCGTTCTCCTGCACGCAGGCCGCGGCCGGGGTGATGACCGGCCGCGGCGGCAGCGTCGTCCACATCGCCTCGATCGAAGCGGACCGGCCGGCGCCGGGGCACGCGCACTACAGCAGCGCCAAGGCCGCGCTGGTGATGCACGCCCGCGCCGCCGCGCTCGAATACGGTCCGCACGGTATCCGCGTCAACGCCGTCTCCCCCGGCCTCATCGACCGTCCCGGTCTGGGCGATGCCTGGCCCGACGGCGTTCATCGGTGGGAGAAGGCGGCGCCGCTGGGCAGGCTCGGCACTCCTGCCGACGTCGCCAACGCCTGCCTCTTCCTGGCCTCCCCGCTCGCGGCGTGGATCACCGGGCACAACCTCACCGTGGACGGGGGTGTGTCGGCGCATCCGACGTGGTGATCGCGGGTTGTGTGTCATCTGACGCAGATTCACGGGCGTGGCCGCGCCTACCTTGACGGAAGTTCGTTCCGCACAAGGGGGAAACGTGATGCGCACACCCAAGGCCCTGCTGGCCGCCACCCTGGCTCTCGCCGGCGTGAGCACCGTCTTCACCGGCTCCGCGTCCGCGGCCACCGGATGCACGTGGACGCGGGGCACGCTGCCGCTGCCCGCCGGAAGCACGACGGGCAGCGTGAGCGGGGCGGCGAACGGCGGCTGGTTCGTCGGCGGCGGCTCCACCACCGACGGCGTCCGGTGGCACGGCGGAGTCGCCGAGAACCTGGGTACGGCGTTCGGCAAGCAGACCGATCTCAACGACATCAACTCCTCCGGTGTCGCCGTCGGCAGCACGATCGCGAACTCGTCCTACGACGGCGCCGTCGTCTACCGCGGCGGGCAGTACGAAAAACTGCCGGTGCCGCAGGGACTCCGGATGGCGAGGGCCAAGGCGGTCAACGACGCGGGCGACATCGTCGGGATGGCCTCGGGGATCGGGGACGCCTTCGATCTGCTGCTGTGGCCCGCGTCCGCGCCCGGCACGGTGCAGGTGATCAACCCCGATCCGGCGGTCTACTCGTACGTGAGCCCGGTCGACATCGACGAGCAGGGCCGGATCCTGATCCGCGCCCAGGGCAGCGAACTCGCTTACTTCCTTCGTGAGGCCGACGGATCGCTGACCAAGCTCGCGCTGAAGACCGACTACGTCAACGCCTTCCGGGGCGGCCGCATCTCCGGCGAGATCTCCGAGGCCGGGAAATGGGTGTCCGTCGAATGGGACACCACCGGGCAGATCGTCCGGCGGCTCGACGTCCGCGCCAGGGAGACCGTCGTCGATTCCGGCACACTCACCTCGGGCACCTACCGGACGGCCGACAAGCAGTACGCGGTCGGTGTCTGGGACGGCAGCGCGCTCACGCAGACCCTTCTCACCGATCCCGACGGCGACTTCGCCAAGCCGGTGCTCACCGACGACGGCGTGATCGCGGTTTCGTATTTCTACACCGGGGTCATCGCGACGTTCACCCGAAGCTGCTCCTGAATTCGTTGGCGGGCACCGGGGCCCGCGTGCTGTGATGACCGGCATGAACGACCGGGAGACACGGGAACTCGCGCCTTGGGGACGACTGGAGCCCGGCGTACGAGGCGACTCTCGGATATCGGTCTCGATCGGGCCGGGCGGTGAACTCGTCGCGCTGTGGTCCGCGGCGTCCGATGTGGACGCGTTCCTCGCGATGACCACCGACCCTGGCGGAGCGAGGTTCCCCGACCCGCGGACCCCGCGCCCGGTCACGGCGCGGGTCACCGTGCAGACACCGGATTCGCGGCTCCTGGTGCGGCTCACCGACGTCCCGCTGGCGTACCCCAGCGTCCAGCCGATGCCGGACGGGCACCTCCTGCTCGTCGGCTCCCGGGCGCGCTGGCGGCCGGAAGGCGCCGACCGCAACGCCATCCTGTACGACTCCGCCGGCAACGCCGTCGCAGAAGCCACCCTCGGCGACGGCATCCAGCACGTCATGACCACCGGCGAAGGCAAGATCTGGGCCGGCTATTTCGACGAAGGCGTTTACGGCAATTACGGCTGGGGCTTCGAGGGACCCGAACCGCTCGGCGCCGCCGGACTGGTCCGCTACACCCCGGAACTGCGGCGGGACTGGTCCTTTCCCCTGAACCACGAGCAATTCGACGGTATCGACGACTGCTATGCGCTCAACGTCGACGGTGAGACCGCCTGGGTCTGTTACTACGCGGACTTCCCGGTCGCGCGAATCCGTGACGGTGTCGTGAAATTCTGGGAGAACGACGTCGCGGGCGCGAAGGCGATCGCGGTCGCCGACGACGTCATCGCCTTCTGCGGTGGTTACTCGCCCCATTACGACAGGCTGGTCCTGGCGCGGCTCGGCGACGACCGCACCCGGATCACCGGCGAGTACCGGCTCACCTTGCCCGGCGGAGAACCGATTCCCGCCGGAAGCGCCCTGATCGGCCGGGGTTCCGCGCTACACGTCGTTACCGAGGACACCTGGTACCGGCTGGACATCACCCACCCTCTGTGACGTCCACCACACGGTCCGGAGTGGCGTGCTTTCACTGCGAAACGGGCCACCACACCATTAGGTAGTAATTCCGGCCGCCTTCATCAAATCTGATTACCTTCGTTGTGACGGATTGTCGATCCCGGCATCGGTAAACGATTTCCGAACTCACTCGTGCGCGACTTGCCTCGCAGCACACATCCTGTGACGCTCCGTCGCCGCGCTGCTACTGTTCGGCCCGCCCGATCCGGATCGGTTTCCGCCGGAATTCGGTTAGCACGCAACGTTTATCGCGCCGGTTCTCGGCACCACCTTCAGAAAAGGCACCACTTGACGGATCTCACTCACCCGTGGATCGTGACCGCGTTCCACGGGGCCGACGCCTGCCTGCTCGATTCCGTCCGTGAACTCAGGGCCCGGATCCTCTTCGACCACGGCCGCCGCCCGGCCTTCCGGCAGGCCGACGGATCCCACGCCGACGACCAGGATCTCGACCTCGGGGCGTGGCATTTCATCGCCCGGCAGCATGCGGACGGTCCCCCGCTCGGCTACATCCGGCTCTCGACCCCTGCCACCGGCGACCGGTTCCAGTCGCGGACCTACCTCGGCAGCGAGCGGTACGAGGATCTGCTTGCCACTGAAGGCATCGCGGTGGACGACACGTTCGAGCACAGCCGGCTCGTCGTCGAGCACCGGTCCCGCAAACTCGGGCTCGGGCAGTACCTCAACGCGCTCGCCATCGGAGCCGCGCACCACCTCGGCGCCCGCGCCATGATCGGCACGTCGGGCACGAAGGACGGACAGGACCGCTTCCACGAGCAGTTCGGTTTCCGGAGCATGCCGGGCACCCGGCATTACGTCGAGAAGTACACCGAAGACGTCGTGATCATGTTCCACCGCGTAGCCGACGGAGCCGGACGGCACCACGACCTCGTCGCCCGGCTGCGCGACGAATTCCCCCGGATCGCCGCCGACGCTCCGGCACGGCTCGCTTCCGCGTCGCCGTCCGAGCGGCAGGCGCCCACCGCCCTCGCCGACGTCGCCGGGCCTGACCGCGACGTGTGGCAGCCGACCCTGCTCGCACCTCGCGGTGCGGCCGATTTCGCCGCCCTGACAACGTTGCTGGCCTCCGGTGAGGTCCGCGAAGTCCACGACACCATCGACGAGCAACTGACCGAACTGATCCGCAGCCGCGAACCGTCGTGCCGCGACACGAGTGAGATCGAAGCCAAGAAACGCGAACAGGTCGCCGGGCTCGCGCTCTGGGAATACGGCACCTGGGTCTGGTACCCGTGGTCGCAGCGGCTCGTGCATGTCCTGCCACGCGACGAATTCCGTCTCGTGCGCACCGATCGCAACCGCGGCAAGGTAGACCGGCCCGAGCAGCGCCGCCTGCTCGGCAAGCGGATCGGGATCATCGGCCTCTCGGTCGGCAACAGCGCCGCGCTCACCTTCGCGCTCGAAGGCATCGGCGGGGCGTACAAACTCGCCGACTTCGACGACTTCAGCCTCTCGAACCTGAACCGGCTGCGCGCGGGTGTGCACGAACTCGGGGTCAACAAAGCGGTCCTGTCCGCGCGCCAGATGTTCGAGATCGATCCGTACCTGGACATCGAGATCCACCGGGGCGGCCTGACCGAGGACAACATCGAAGCGTTCTTCGTCGGCGGGCAGGGCGTGATCGACCTGCTGATCGAGGAATGCGACACCCCGTGGGTCAAGATCGCCGCGCGCGAGTACGCGCGGGATCTGCGCGTCCCGGTCGTGATGGACTGCAACGACCGCGGCATGCTCGACGTCGAACGCTTCGACCTCGAGCCCGATCGGCCGCTGCTGCACGGCCTGCTCGGCGACATCAAATCCGTCGACGTGGCCGGTTTGAGCCACCAGGAGCGAGTCGACCTGATCCTGTCCATGGTGGACGCCGACCGGATCAGCCCGGAACTGGCCGCCTCCTTCGGCGAACTCGGCCGCACGTTGAGCAGCTGGCCGCAACTGGCGTCCGGCGTGGCACTCGGCGGCGCCCTGTGCGGCGAGGCCGCGCGGCGCATCCTGCTCGACCTGCCGTGCGCGTCGGGCCGGTTCTACACCGACCTCGACCGTCAGCTCAGCCCCGAGCGGAGCACGGTCACTTGAGCACCGTGCCCGTCCGGATCGCCGGCACCGGCGTCCACCTGCCACCGGAAATCGTCACCAACCAGCGGCTCGCCGAAACCCTGGACACCTCCGACGAATGGATCGTCGCCAGGACCGGGATCCGGGAACGCCGCCGGCTCGCCCCCGGCCTCGCGACGTCGGACATGTGCGTCGCGGCGGCGCGTCCGGCACTGGCGGCGACCGGGTGCACCGCACTGGACGTCGACGCGATCATCGTCGCGACCTACACCTACGACCAGCCGCTGCCGTCGACCGCGCTGATCGTCAAGGAGGCACTCGGCGCGCACCGGGCGCTCACCTTCGACATCACCCAGGCCGCCTGCGCGAACGGCGTCCAGGCGCTGTTCCTCGGTTCATTGCTGCTGCAGAGCGGCGCGGCGGACCGGGTTCTGGTGGTCGCCGCCGACAGCGCGTCCCGCGTGACCGACCCGGAGGACCGCACCACCCGTGTCTTCTTCGGTGACGCCGCCGGGGCCGCCCTGCTGACCACCTCGACGTCGCCGGGTGCCGGGTTGCTCGGCTGGGATTTCGGCGCGGAACTGTCGTACGACGTGGAAATCCCGGCGGGCGGCTCGCGGCTGCCCGCCGGGGCGACGACGTTCGCGGACAAACGGCACTATCTCAAGATGAACGGCCGGACCGTGTGGGACACCGCGACCCGGTGCCTGCCGGACAGCGTCCTCAACGCCGTCGGCCAAGCCGGGATTTCGGTCGACGACGTGGACCACTTCTTCTTGCACCAGGCGAATCTGAACATCGTCGTGGCCGCGATGGACAAGCTCGGGGTCCCGCGGGAGCGCGCGCCGATCACCGTGGACCGGCTCGGGAACACCGGTTCGGCGGGAGTGTTCACGGTGCTGCACCAGAGTTTCGCGGACGGTTCCGTGCGGGCCGGGGACACGTTCGTGGTGTCGGCGATCGGGGCGGGGTTCCAGTGGGGGACGCTGTGTTTCCGGCACGGCGCGTCGTGAGTGAGGGCGTCGAGCCAACCCGCGTTTAGTCCTCTACTTGCGTTCGCCTTCACCGGCGCTGGAGATCGGCGACCAGCGCCGTCTGCTTCCCCGTGATGGCCACCGCCAGCGGACGTTCGAGCCCGGGAAGTCGCGCCACCTGAAGGAAAACTCGGCGCGCCTGGAGCAGGAGCCGGTTCGCGGGCAGGAACCAGCGCGCGCCGCGGCGGGCGACTCGTTGCTTCTCGGCCACCACCGGGCGGACGAGGTTTTCGTACTGCTCGAAAGCGGCCTCGACCGAATCCGCTGTCCCGAGCTGCTCCGCGAGAACGAACGCGCCCATGATGCCCAGCGAGGCGCCCTGCCCGGCGAGCAAGGAGACGGCGTAACAGGCATCTCCGGCAAGGACCACCCGGCCGCGGCTCCACGACGGCATCTCGATCTGGGCGACCTGGTCGTAGTACACCTCCGCCGATGGCGGACAGAGATCGAGCGCCTTCGGCACCGCCCAGCCGAGCGAGCGATAAGTCGACTGGAGTGCCGATCGAGGATCGGCTGGCAGGGTGGTGTCCGCGGTCCGGTGCACGGCGAACGCTGCGAGCTTGCCGTCGCGGAGGCCGTAGAAGCCCATCTGCTTGCCGATGGTGTCCGTGAGGCAGAACCGGTCCCCGACCTGCTCGCGGATCTCCGCGTCCTCGAAGACGAACGCCGCCGTGTGGAATCCGAGGTCTCTCAGGAACCGGTCCTCTTCCCCGAAGACCAGCCGTCGCACGGTCGAATGGATCCCGTCCGCGCCGACCAGCAGATCGACGTCGAGCACCTCGCCGTCCGCGAGGGTGATCCGTACGCGGTCGCCCAGGTCGTCCACACCGGAAACCCCCGCGCCGAACCGGAGGTCCACTGTGGACGGCAATTCCGTGCGCAGCACCCGCTCGAGATCGGGTCGCATGATGCTGCACAGCCGTCCGCGCACCGACTTGGCGAACCGGGCGTAGTCGATCGCCGCCCGGCGGCGGCCGTGCTCGTCCAGCAGACTCGCTTCGTCCACCTGGTAGGCGGCTTCCTGGACCTGGGGCAGCAGGCCCATCTGCTCGACCGCGTCGTATCCGGGGCCGAAGAAATCGATCATGTACCCCTGGTCACGCGGCCCCGCCGCGCGCTCCAGCACCACGACTTCGACATCGCGCGCCGCGAGCCTGTGGGCCAGCGCCAAACCGGTGATCCCGGCACCGCAGATCGCCACCTTCATCGGATTTCCTCCCTTTCGGTTCAGCGGACCAGCCTGCGCAGAACGGCTGCCATGACGCCGGGGTCGGTCTCCGGTTCGAGTGCGCGATGCAGCAAGAGCCCGTCCACCGTGGCGAAGAGCACCGCGGCCGTTGCTTCGGCCTCAGCCACGCCGTTCGCGGCCAGCCAGCCGCCGACCTTCGTGCGCAGATCGGCGAGGAGATCCCGGATCCCTTGCCTCAACGTGTCATCGCGCGTCGCGGCCAGGTAGGCCTCGGCGAACAACAACGACGTCGGGTCGGTGCCGGTGTATCCCCCGACCGACGCGAGCACCGCGTCGACCGCTTCCTCAGGCGTCCCAGCGGTTTCCAGCATCGGCGCGAAGGCGCCGGCGACCTCGCGCATCGCCCCCAGCACGCCCTCGACCAGCAACACCTGCAGCGACGGGAAGTGATAGTGCACAACGCTCGGCGTGACCCCGGCGCGCTCGGCCAGGATCCGCGTACTCACCGCGGGCCAGCCGAGTTCGGGCACCAGCGCGACCGCGGCGTCCAGCAGCCTCTGCCGCACGGCCTGACCACGAGCAGCGGCTGGAGAGACTGCCACTTCGCCTCCTCGGGCGTTCGTCCTGAACAGTCGTCCTGTACGACTGACCTGATCGTACGCCCCGTGTCGATCGCCGCGCAAACCCGGCCCCTGAGATTCGTCCCGATAAAAATGACCTCACCGCGCACCGACGCTTTGGCGAAGCTTTCGCTCTCACACCACTTTTGGAGGGCCCATGGTCTCGAAGCCGCGCCTCGCACTGGTCATGCTCGTTCTGGTGATCTTGGCGGGCGGAACGCTCGCCTTGATGATTTCGCTCGACGCGAGTGCCTTCTGGGCCAAGACCCTGCCCATCGCCGTGCTGGTCGGCGGGTCCGTCTTCGCCCAGTCCCTCGGCCTCTTCAACAAAGCAACGAAGAAATGAGCCGGGGACCGGTCCCGGTCTCCACCACTAGCGTCCCTGCCCGTGGACGAACTGGGCGCGTATATCGAGCGCTATGAGACGAACAATCGCCGTCGAGCGCTGATGGCCGTGGTCGCGGTGGTGCTCGGCCTGCCGATCGCGCTGATCGGGGTGGTCCTGTTCGTGCTCGGCGAGCAGGGCAGGGGCGGCTCGGCCCAGATGATTCCCGGCGTCATCATCGGCTGCGGACTGGGCCTGGCACTCCTGGGAATCTCGCTCGCCTGGCAGGCCGCCAGGAAACGCGGCGAGGTGTTCACCTTGTACGAAGCCGGGTTCGTGCACACCTGGGGCAAGGTGACCACCGTGGTGCCGTGGAACGCGATCGCCACGGCGGTCGACCACAGCAAGACCAACATCCTCGCCAAGACCTTCGGCGGCGATGTCGGCTGTCTCGTCAGGCTCGCCGATGGACGGAAAGTGCTCATCAACGGCTACACCGAAGGCGCCGCTTTGCTGGCACACAACATTTTCGTGGCCACCGGCCAGCGTCAAGCCTGAGCTAGACGCCCTGCGGCGCGAAGGTCCTGCGGTAGTCCTGCGGGGAAACTCCGACGACCTTGTGAAAATGGTGGCGCAGCAACGCTCCTGAGCCGAAACCACAGCGTCGCGCGACCTCGTCGATGCCCATCGTCGTCCGTTCCAGCAGCGATCTGGCGTGCAGTACCCGCTGGGTCGAGAGCCACCGATGCGGCGTGGTGCCGGTCTCCGCGACGAACTTGCGGGCGAACGTGCGCTCCGACATCCGGGCGTGCCGCGCGAGGTCGGCGACGGGGTGTTCGCGTTCGATGGTGTCGAGCATCCAGGTGAGCACCGGCTGCAGGCTGTCGCTGGTGCATTCCGGGATCGGCACCTCGACGAACTGCCGCTGCCCGCCTTCGCGCTGCGGCGGCACGACCATGCGCCGGGCGATCGACGTGGCCGCGGCGGAGCCCAGTTCGCGGCGGACCAGGTGCAGGCAGGCGTCGATGCCGGCGGCCGTGCCCGCGCTGGTGATGATGTCGCCGTCGTCGACGAAGAGGACGTCGGGGTCCAGTTGAGCTTCGGGGAAGCGTTTCCGGAACCTGGTGCTGTGCCGCCAGTGGTTCGTGCACCGCCGCCCGTCGAGCAGGCCCGCGGCCCCCAGCACGAATCCGCCGGTACAGACCGAAAGCAGCGTGGCACCCCGCGCCGAAGCCGCCCGGAGCGCGTCGAGCACCGCGGGCGGGTACTCGTCGCGAACGGTGCAGGCGGACATCACGACCAGATCGGCGTCCTCGGTCGCTTCGAGCCCGTGTTCCGGGGTCACCGTGACTCCGTGGCCGATGCTCAACGGCCGCCCGGCCTTCTCCGCGCACACGCGGAAGTCGAGCAGTGGCACCCCGTCATCGGTCCGGTCCTCACCGAAAACCTCACAGACGACGCCGAACTCGAACACGGCGAAGTCGTCGATCAGCACTACGGCGACGCTCTTCAACATGACCGAAGCATAGCTGGCAGGATTTTGATGCACAACGACAGAACTGCCACTTTTGGCAGGATGTGAATCAGCGCAAACTTACTGCCATGACCGCAATCATCGCCACCCTCGCCCTCGTCGCCCTCGTCACCTACGCCCTGCAGCGCAACCACGCGCGTCAGGGATACCCGCGAGTCGCGGGCAGCGACCACGCCGAAGCCACGAACCCCGTACAACGATGGGAAACCCGCCACACCGGAGGCGCGACAGCTTGAGCCGTATGCGCGGAAACCCTGACTGAAGAACCGCAGTTCAGCAGGGCTCTTCGCGAGAAATCCGGTGAACCCTCCCGACGAGGAGGTGTCACGAGAGACACGTTCACCGACGACAGCGCGAACGCAGCCGGAATCCGCCGAGGTCAGAGCCACAATCACGGCTTCAAACCTCATCTTCCGCATTTTCTGCCGGTTACCAGTTTTCTGGTTAGGGTGCAGTGGTGCAAATGGGTTAACTCGGGCGGAAGGAGAGCGCGCTGTCATCGGCGCGTGGCTGAACATGAGTGCGCAGGACGGTAAAAAAGCGGAACAAGAGGGTGTTGCGGACTCCGCAACAGATCTCGCAAACGCACCGGACACGACAGGTCCCGGGCACACACCCGACGAACACGTCCCACTCGACCTCGCTTCCGAAAGGCCTGCCGAGACCGATCGCACGGTTTTCGGTGTGGCGGCGGTGCTCGCCCTCGCGATCATCGTCTGGGGAGTCATCTCCCCGGAGAGTCTCTCGAATCTCGCGTCGAAACTTCTCAATGACGCCGTGATCCCTTACGGCGGTTGGGCTTTCGTGCTCACCGCGAGCGGTTTCGTGGTTTTCGCGGTCTGTCTGGCCATCAGCCGCTACGGCCGGATCCCGCTGGGCGGGGACAAGGAACTGCCCGAGTTCCGGACGTCATCGTGGATCGCGATGATGTTCAGCGCCGGGATGGGCATCGGCCTGATGTTCTTCGGCGTGTACGAGCCGGTCTCCCACCTCGCGAGCCCGCCTCCGGGCACCGCGGCGCCGAACTCCGACGAAGCCGTCCACACCGCGATGGCAACGACGTTGTTCCACTGGACCGTGCACCCGTGGGCGATCTACGCCGTCGTCGGTTTGGCGATCGCGTACAGCACCTTCCGCAAGGGCCGCACTCAGCTGATCAGTTCGGTGTTCGCGCCGCTGATCGGCAAGCGGCGCACCGAAGGCCCGCTGGGCAAGGCGATCGACATCATGGCGATCTTCGCCACGTTGTTCGGGTCTGCCGCCTCACTCGGCCTCGGCGCGCTTCAGGTCGGTGGCGGTATGGGCGCCGTCGGCTGGATCGACGATCCCGGCAAGGGCCTGCTGGTCGCGATCATCGCGATCCTCACCATCGCGTTCATCGCTTCGGCGGTATCCGGTGTGGCCAAGGGAATCCAGTGGCTGTCCAACATCAACATGGTGCTCGCCGCGATCCTCGCGGTGTTCGTGCTGGTGGTCGGGCCGACCGTGCTGATCCTCAACATCGTGCCGGGCGCGATCGGCGACTACTTCCGTGAACTGGCGGAGATGTCCGGCCGCACCGGGATGACCGGTGGCGACGAGATGCAGACCTGGCTCGGTGGCTGGACGGTCTTCTACTGGGCATGGTGGATCTCGTGGACGCCCTTCGTCGGCATGTTCATCGCGCGGATCTCCCGCGGCCGCACGATCCGGCAGTTCATCTTCGGTGTCATCGCGATTCCGAGCATCGTGAGCCTGATCTGGTTCGCGATCTTCGGTGGCGCGGCGATCAGCAGGCAGCGGTCGGGCACGGACATCGCGGGCGCGGGCAGTGCCCAGTCGGCGACGTTCGAACTCCTCGAGACCCTGCCGTGGTTCATCCCGATCGCGATCCTGGTGATGATCCTGGTGTCCATCTTCTTCGTCTCGGGCGCGGACGCCGCGTCGGTGGTGATGGGCACCCTGTCGCAGCGCGGCAGTGTGCACCCGAAGAAGGGCGTCGTGATCTTCTGGGGTGTGCTGATGGGCGCCGTCGCGGCGGTGATGCTGCTGGTCGGCGGGAACAAGGCGTTGACCGGTCTGCAGAACCTCACGATCCTGATCGCGGTGCCGTTCGTGTTCGTGATGGTCGGGCTGTGCGCGGCGGTCTGGAAGGACCTGCGCAACGACCCGCTGATGAAGCAGGAAGACGCGATGATGTTGTCGCTCAAGGAACTGCACGAGGAACGCACCAACGGTGGCGGACGCCGCCGGATCCTCGGACGTACGAAGCAGAAGTCCTGATCTGATGCGCGTGAAGGCCCCCTTCCCTCGGCCACGGTTTCAAATGACCAGTCGAGGGAAGGGGGCCTTCACGCGCTACCAGGGCGGTCAGGCGTGGCCGATCGCGACGAACGCGCACAGGGCGAGGTAGCCCAGATCCAGCAGCGCGACTTTCGGTTCGTGACGGCGGATGCGCAGGACCACGGCGCCGGCCATGACCAATGCCAGCCCGAGCGCGGCCAGCGGGACCAGCACCGGTGCGATGTCCAGCAGTGCGGGCAGGATCAGGCCCACCGCGCCCAGGATCTCGACCGCCCCGATGGCTTTCACGGCGCCCGGGCTGAAGTCCAGGACCCATCCCGCGCCGGACGCCACCCCGGCGATCTTTTCCCTCGGCACGAACAGTTTCCCGACGCCGGACACGAGATACATGACGGCCAGCAGCCAGGCGACGATCCACAGTGCGGTGTCCATCAGTGCCCCAGTTGGCCCGGCTGGTAGTCGCCAGCCGGCTGCCGGGTGATGACGTTCAGCCGGTTGAAGGCGTTGATGAGCGCGATCTGGGTCACCAGCGCCAGAAGCTGCTCGTCGTCGTAGTGCTTGGCGGCGGCATCCCACGCCTCGTCGGTGACGCCGCTGCCGTCAGCGAGGCGGCAGCCCTGCTCGGTGAGTTCCAGCGCGGCGCGTTCGGCCTCGGTGAAGACCGTCGCCTCCCGCCACGCCGCGACCAGGTTCAGCCGGGTCGACGTCTCCCCCGCGTGCGCCGCGTCCTTGGTGTGCATGTCGAGGCAACCCGAGCAGCCGTTGATCTGGCTGGCCCGGATGTTCACCAGTTCCCTTGTCGCCAAAGGGAGTTCCGTGGCCTCGATGACCTTCGCCGCCGAGACGAGGTGCTTCACCAGCTTCGGCGCGAGAGCGGTCTTGAAGAGTTCGAGCCTTGCCTGCATGGGATTTCTCCTTCTCGTCCAGGTTCACTTACTTGGACGAGAAGGGCTCCGGAGAGGTAACACCCATGGCCGCGAGGCGACGTGGATCACTCACGGAGTCGATCGCGACGATCCGGCCGTCGGCGATGGTGCACGCCATCACCCCCGCCAGCTTGCCGCGCTTGTTCCAAGCCACGATGCCGAGCTTGCCGTTGACCAGCGCAGGACGCACGGTCACCACGGCACGGGCGCCACGCTGCACGCGGGTGGCCACCTCGGCCGAGCCCAGCTTCACGACCACGCCGTGCGCGGTCTCCGAACGCCACGTCACCTCGGGGTCGAGCACTTGGAGCAGCCCATCGAAGTCTCCTTCGCGCGCGGCTGCGAGAAACGCGTCGACCACCGCACGCTGCTGCGGTTCGTCGGCGGGACGCCGTCCCTGCACCTTCCGGCGGGCGCGGCTGGCGAGCATTTTGGCCGCGTCCGCGGATTTGCCGAGGATCTCGCCGACCTCGGCGAACGGCACCGCGAACAGGTCGTGCAGCACGAACGCCAGCCGCTCCGACGGGCCGAGGGTGTCGAGCACCACGAGCAGCGCCAGCCCGACCGACTCGGCGAGGACCGCGTCTTCCTCGGGCGCCGCGTCCTCGTCCTCGATCACCATCAGTTCGGGCAGTTCGTCGTCGTAGGAGGCCTCGGGGCGGGCCTTGCGTGAACGCAGCACGTCGATACAGACCCGGCCGACCACGGTGGTCAGCCAGCCGGAGAGGTTGCCGATCGCGGCCGCGTCCTGGCGGGCGAGCCGCAGCCACGCCTCCTGGACCGCGTCCTCGGCGTCCGCCCGGGACCCGAGCATCCGGTGAGCCACCGCCACCAGGCGCCCGCGTTGCTCCTCGAAGGCACCCGCGAGGGCCTCGTCCGGGCCTGCTCCGGTCATGTTCGTCACCTTCCTCCAGCGAACCCCGTCATGACCATGACGAGCCCCGCAGGCAAAAGGTAACCGGGCCGAAAAGCGCGTGAGGGCCACCCTCAGGGACTCTGAGTCCCTGAGGGTGGCCCTCACGCGCTTTCAGGGGCCTCAGACGTCCCGGATGGGCGTCTTGACGACCTTCTTCATGCCGGGGTTCTTCGTCTCCGGCCTCTTCTGCGGTTCGGCGGCCGAACCGCCGATACCGGACTCGATCGCGGCGGTGACGATCAGGTTCCGCTCATCGGACGAGATCGTCTCGCCGTCGAGCAGTTCCTGCGTCACGGCCCGGACGTACACCACGAACTGGTCGTTCGACGAGTAGTCGGACTCGTCGTCGATGACGTCGTTGATGGTGCAGCCGTTGCCGGTGTCGCGGTTCTCGACCTGGCTGTCCGCCGTGCCGAGGATCACGGTGTCCCGGACGTCGGAGTCCGGGCAGGCGTCCGGCCCCGGCGGTGTGGCGACGATGGTGAACGCGCCGCCCTGTTCCGCCGAGACGTTGCCCGCCTTGTCCGCGGCACGGTAGATCAGCATGTGCGTGCCGAGCTCGGTCACCTTGACCGGCGCGGTGTAGACCGTCCACGCCCCGCCGTCCAGTTTGTACTCGATCTTGTCCACACCGGACCCGGTGTCGGTGGCGGTCAGGTTGATCGTCGCGTCCTCGATGTAGGACCAGCTGCCGTCCAGGTCACCGCTCACCACCACGGAAACGACCGGTGCGGTGCTGTCGTCGCCTTCGACGATGGTGAACGTCACCGTGCCTTCGGCCGAGACGTTGCCCGCCTTGTCGGTCGCGCGGTGGTTCACCGTGTGCGCGCCGACGACGGTGAGCGCGAGCGGCGCCGTGTACGCCAGCCACGGGCCACCGTTCAGTTTGTACTCGACCTTGTCCACACCGGACCCGGCGTCGGTGGCCGCGAGGGTCACGGTCGCCTTGCCGACGTAGTTGCCGGCCGTGTCCTTGGTCCCGGTGACCTCGGAGGTCACTGTCGGCGCGGTGATGTCACTGCTGACCACCGTGAAATGCGCCATGCCCTCCGGCGAGACGTTGCCCGCCTTGTCCGAGGCCTTGTAGTGGACCATGTGCGCGCCCGGCGCGGAAACCGCGACCGGTGCCGTGTACGCGGTCCACGCGCCATCGTCCACTTTGTACTCGACCTTGTCGACGCCGGAACCGGCGTCGGTGGCGGTGAGCTTCACGGTGGCGGTGTCGAGGTAGTCGCCGGCGGTGTCCTTGGTCCCGGTCACTTCCGAGGTCACCGTCGGCGGCGTGGTGTCACCGGGTTGTCCCGTGACGACGCTGAACGACGACATCCCTTCCGGAGAAACGTTTCCGGCCTTGTCCGTCGCCTTGTAGTGGACCATATGCGAGCCGACCGCGTTGACCACGACCGGAGCGCTGTACGCCGTCCACGCGCCGCCGTCGAGCTGGTACTCGACCTTGTCCACACCGGACTGGCTGTCGGTGGCGGACAGGTTCACCGTCGCGGAGCCGACGTAGTTCCCGGCGGTGTCCTTGGTGCCGGTCACGTTCGCGGTCACGGCCGGCGGCGTGGTGTCGGGGGTCGGTTCACCGGTGACGACCAACTCGCCGACCATTTTGCTGTGTCCCTGCACCGTGCAGTAGAACCGGTACTTCCCGGGCGTGAACGTCACGGTGGCTTCGTGCTCACCGTTCTTCTCGTCGAAGGGATTGGCGAGGATATTGAGACCGACGTCGTGGTTGTAGCCCGGGGTCGTGGTGTCGAACGTCAGGGAGTGCGACATCGTCGAACCGAGGGCTTCGGTGTTCTTGAACAGGATCGTGGTCTCGCCGGCCACCGCGGTGGCCGGCGCGCTGAGGTAGTGGTCGGTGCTGTCGCCCGCGGTCCATTCCAGGGTCTGGACGGGCGCGGCGGAGGCGGGTGCGGACGAGCCCGGTAATACCAGGCCCACTATCGCGAGCGCCGCGGCCAGCACGGCCGCGACGATGATTCTTGGGGACATCGCAGGGAAACCTTCCGTACAGGGAGACCGGCCGGGCGCACGGATTCCGCGCGCCCGGCCGGCTTTCGCGCTACAGCTGCCGCACCCGGATGTTGCGGAACTCCATCAGGTCGTTGTCACCGTGGTTCTGCAGACCGATGAACCCGCTGACGAACTGCCGGAAGTCGGTCGACGGGTCGCCCGCCCGCGACGAGTTGATCCCCGGCGCGTTCTCGAACTCGTTGATCACGACACCGTTGCGGATGATCGTGTACTTCTGCCCGACGACCTTGACCTCGTACTCGTTCCAGGTCCCCTTCGGCTTCACGCCCGCCTGGTCCAGCGGCCGCGGGTCGAAGTTGTAGATCGACCCGGTCTTCTGCGGCTCACCGGCGGCCCCGTCGTACAGCTGGACCTCGTGTCCACAGTAGATCGCGACCCAGGCCTGCGACGTCTTCGCGGAACCGACGGTGCCGCAGCTACCCGGCGGACGCTGCTCCAGCGGGGTCCGCGGGTCCGGGAACCGGACGAAGACACCGCTGTTCGCACTGCCCGTCGGCGCGATGTCCTTGAACTGCAGCTTCACCGAGAAGTTCCCGTACTGCCGGGCCGAGTACCACAGCATGCCCAGTCCACCGGAGGGCCTCAGTGACCCGTCCGGCTGGATGGCGAACTGCCCGGACGGCGCCTGCGACCAGTTGCGGAACGACTCCGCCGTACCGTCGTAGATCGCGTCGTAGCCGGTGACGCCCTTGTTGCCGATGGGCGACGCGGCGGCCGTGGCGTTGATCTTGTCCGACTCGGCCGAGTTGAGCACTCCGAGATCGCCCAGCCGGTCCACGGCCTGGGTGACGTGATTGACGAATCCGGCGTGGGAGGTCCACGTGCTCTCGTCGTCGATCATGTCGTCGACCGAACAGCCACCGCCGGCGTTCCGGTTGCTCACCCCGGTATCCGTGTCACCGATGACCACCGTCGGGCTCGAATCCGCTATCAGGCAACCGATGCTGACCGAGTTCCGCGTGGTCACCGTCTCGCCGTCCGCGTAGGTCACGGTCAGCTTGGCGGTGTAGAAACCGGTGCGCGGGTAGGTGTGCCGCGGGTCGGCCTGGGTCGAGATCGTCCCGTCCCCGAACTCCCACTTGTAGGACACACCACCGGACTTCGACCCGGTGAAGGCCGCGGTCAGCGGCTTGTTCTGCACCATGGTCGACGCGGCCGCCCCGGACGGGGTCGCCTCGCCGCCGATGTAGCTGATCTTCAGCAGCTTCTGGTTGTCGTTCAGGGTGAAGAAACCGCTGCCGTAGTCGAGCGCGTACAGCGCGCCGTCCGGACCGAACTCGGCGTCCATCCAGCTCTGCAGCTTCAGGTCACCGCCGCCGGACGGGATGATCTGCCGCACCGTTTCGGCGAACACCGGCGGATCCTGCTTCGGCACACCGTTCGGATCGACGGTGACCGCGATCCGGTTCTGCCCGTTGCTCTGGTCACCGATGAACCACTTGTCGTTCCAGTACGACGGCCACGCGACACCGCTGGTCGTGTTGACCAGATCGCGGTGATACGTCGGCCCGGTCATGACCGCCTGGCCGCCGCCCTTGAGGTAGGGCTGCGTGTAGGTGGCCTCGGCCGCGTTGTAGCTCGGGACGGAACTGTTGGGACGGTTGGGGAACACCGGCCCGCCGCCGTCCGGCGAGTACCAGATCATGTTCTTCTTGACCGGCGGCAGGTTCACCAGGCCGGTGTTGCGCGGCGAGGTGTTGACCGGGTTGTCGCAGTCGTACCAGCCGGTGAGCACTCCGGCGTTGGTGCTGCTGCGGTCGCGGTAGGGCTGCTTGTTGCCCATGCAGTACGGCCAGCCGTGGTTGCCCGCCTCGGTGATGATCGTGGCGGTCTCGTACTTGGCCGGGCCGAGTTCCGGGCTCGGCGAAGACGCGTCCGGTCCGACCCAGGCAGCGGTCAGCCAGTTGGTCTTCTTGTCGATCTGCAGGCGCGAGATGTTCCGCACGCCCATCACGTAGATCTCGGGCCTGGTCTTGTTCCCGGGGTCGTTCGCCTCGGGGAACAGGTTTCCCGCAGGAACGGTGAACGTGCCGTCGGCCTCGGGGTGGATCCGCAGGATCTTTCCGTTGAGGTCGTTGGAGTTACCGGCGGTGCGGCGCGCGTCCTGGAACGAAACGCCCTTGTACTCCTCGGTCCAGTTGTTGCCCGAGTAGCCGTTGGACCCCTGCGACGAGTTGCTGTCACCGGACCCGATGTACAGGTTCCCGTCCTTGTCGAAGTCCATGCCGCCGCCGGCGTGGCAGCAGCTGTGGATCTGGACGTCCCACGAGAGCAGGTCCTTGCGGGTGGCCTGATCCAGTGTCTGGTTCTTCAGGTCGTAGGTGAACCGGGAGACCACGCGCTTGCCGATCCGCTTGTCGCGATCGATCGAGTCGTGCGGCATCCAGTAGGCGTACATCCAGCCGTTCTCGCTGAACTTCGGGTCCAGTTCGAGCCCGAGGAGACCTTCCTCGTTCTTGATCATTTCGTTGGTGTTGCCCCGGTTGCCCATCACCTTCAAGGTGGTGAGCAGCTTCGGCTTCTTGGTGACCGGGTCCCACTGGTGGACCGTGCCGCAGCCGAGGCCGACGTTCGGGTCGTCCCAGCTCTCCACGAAACCGGTCGGGCAGGCCGCGCGGCCGATGTAGAACACCCGGCCGTTGGGGGCGATGGTGAGCCCGTGCGGCTCGCCGATCTGGTCCATCTGGCCGGTCTGGTTCTTCGCGGTCAGGCGCTCGACCTTGTAGTTCGCCGCGATGCCCGCCTTGCAGTCACCGCGCACCATGCCGGTGGTCCACTTCAGCGCGCCGAGGATGTGGCTGCGGAACTGGGCTTCGCCGTAGCTGCCCTCGGTCCGGCCCATCCCGGTGTAGAAGGAGCGGCCGCCTTCGTAGTCACGGCACCAGGAGATCGGGTGGAAAGCGCCGTTGGCGCCGACACCAGGCTTGTAGCCGGCCTCTTCGACCTGCGCGACCGTGTGCACGGTGCCGACCGGGTTGACCTCCCAGTTGAGCCACCGGTCGGTGCGGACCCACTTCTGCGGCAGGCCCGCCGTGGCCGGATTCGCCTTGTCGAGGACGTCGACGGTCGCCTCCGCGGGAACGGGCTCCGGCGGCGGCGGGGTGGTCGACTGGTCCTTGAACAGCTTGAAGTCGGCCAGCTGGGTGGCCGATTCACCGGCGTTGGCGGTGATGTTCAGCCGGTAGTTCGAGTACGCCGTGGTGTTGGCGAAGGTGAAGGTGCGGTTCTGGAACCGGTCGGCGAACACCTCGTTGGTGCGGGTGTCCAGATCGGTCCAGGCCGTCCCGTCGTTGGAGCCCTGCAGGGTCCAGCTCTTCGGGTCACGGCCGGCGAAGTCGTTCGCCGAGACGAGCGCGTAGCTGCTCACCGCGACCGGCGCGGCCAGCTTGTAGGCGATCCACGCGGTGTTCGTGAAGGCCAGCCACTTGGTGTTCTCGTTGTTGTCGGCCAGCTTCTCCTTGCCCTCGTTGGGCGCGTTCTCCGCGCTCGCGGTGACCGCGGCGACGGCCTCCGGAGTGGGACGCGCACCCACCGGGCGCGCCCCGATCAGACCGGAGAACCACTGCGAACCGTCCTGGGCACGGGCGGCGTCGGAAAGACCGAGGAAGCCACCGCCTGCCTTCATGTAGTTCTGCAGCGAGGTTTCCTGGTCACGGTTGAGCGTGACCCCTTGCGCGGACAGGAAGACGACGCCGCGGTACTTCGCGAGGTTCGCGCTCGTGAACACCGCCGGGTCCGAAGAGGACGCGACGGAGATCCCGTTCGCCTGCCCCAGGCTGGAGATCGCGTCCGTGGCACGCAGGACGGGGTCCTTCTGGTCCGCCGCGGTGCCGTGGAACACCAGGACGTTCACCGGGACGTTCGTCGCGGCCTGGGCGGTGACCGGCGCGATGGCCAGCGGAAGTCCGGCGGTGACAACGGCCCCGACCGCCAACGCGGCCAGTGACCGTCTGCGGAGCCGGCGTTGCGAAACGTTTCGTCTCAAGATCTCGCTCCTTTCAGGATGGTCGGGGAACTAGTGATGCGCATGAGCGGAAGCGCCGGTGGCGTCCGGTTTGGCCGCCGTGGTGCCGTGCTGATGGCCCTTGAAGCGGTCGATCGCCTCCTGGGCGCCCGCGGGCATCCCGCCGTCGGCGTTGCGGACGAGGAACACCCCGGTCATGCCGTCGTCCGAGTGCTGCTGGACGTGGCAGTGGTACATCCACGCGCCCGGGCCGACGCCGTCGCCGGCGATCACCTGGAACCCGAAGGAGTTGCCCGGATCCAGGGTCTTGTTGTCGAGGATCGGGGCGTTGTCGGTCGGGCTGGTGAGCATGCCGGTGCGGGTGTCCGCCCAGCGGTGCGCGTGCAGGTGGAAGGTGTGCATCAGGTTGCCGTGCCCGACGCAGATGAACTCCACCCGCTCACCGAGGTTCGCTTCGAAGATCGGGGTGTTCGGGGCGACCTGGTGGTTGACCCACATTTCGGTGAACACCACGGTGAACTGCTTGCTGGGCAGCAGATCCCCGCGCTTGCGCACGATCAAGCCACCGTAGAGCCCCTTCATCAGGCCCACGGTGCCGTGGTCGCCGCCGAACGCGTGGTCGTGGTAGTGCCAGTACCCCGCGCTGCCGGGCATCCAGAAACCGTTGGCCGCCTGGTAAGCCGTCCGCGTCTTCCAGGTGTAGGTCTTGGTCTCGTACGGCTTGTTGAAGGAATCGTTGAACGGCGAGCCGTCGGACTTGGTGTCGTAGTTGACGCCGTGCGGGTGGATGGAGAGCCGCTGGTCGGTGTTGTTGACCAGTTCGATCACGAGGGTGTCGCCCTCGTAGCACTCCAGGAGCGGCCCGGGGATCGTCGGTTTACCGGGCTCGAGCCCGTAACCGACCCGGGTCGAGCCGGGGACGAAGTCGGCGTAGACGGTGATGTTGCGGGTCATCCCGGCCGCGGCGGCGGGCGCCGAACCGGCGCTCGCCGACACCACGACCGGGGCGATGACCCCGGCCGCGGTGCCCGCGAGCATCGATCTGCGGGACAGCCCGCGTTTGTTCTTGTCCATTGTGGAGTCCCCAGTCAGAAGCGGACGTTGCGGAGATAGGTGAATCCGGTCTGGGCGGTGCTCAGGGGATCCGTGGGGTTGTCGTGTTCGACGATGTACTCGCCCACGTTGGCGCGGGTGTTCCGGAAGATGCGCGGGAAGTCGATGACGCCCTTGCCCGGGTCGACCATCTGGCCGTCCGCGGTCCGGTCCTTGACGTGGTACTGGACCACGCGCGGGAAGTGTTGCCGGTACAGCGAAATCGGGTCGACCCCGCCTTCCACCGCCCAGAACAGGTCGATCTCCAGGTGCACGTAACGCGGGTTCGTGTTCCTGGTGAGCACGTCGTACGGGCGCACGCCGCCGATGGGCGCGAACTCGTGCGCGTGGTTGTGATAGCCGAGCGGGATCCCGGCCCGGCGGAACTTCCGTGCCGCCGTGTCGAGCCGTCCGGCGAACTGCGTCCAGCCGTCGATGGTGTCGAAGGCCGCGAACGGGACGTTGGCCCGGGTGTTCCCGAGGATCTTCGCGTCCGCGATGGTCTTGTCGAGATCCCCGTCGATGCCCACGTGCGTGGACGTCGCCCGGATGCGGTTCTTGTCGAGCAGGCCGCGGAATTCCTGGGCCGTGCGGCCGTAGGTCCCGGCCAGTTCGACCTTCCGGTAGCCGATGTCCGCCAGCGCGGACAGGGTGCCCGGCAGATCGGCCTGCAGCGCGCTGCGCAGGGAGTAGAGCTGGATGCTGATCTTGTCCACCGGGACGCGGCCCCGACCGTGGTGGCCGTGTCCCCCTTGTGCCTCCGCGTCCGTCGAGGCCTGGGCCATACCCGGCAGGGCTACCACCGCACCGGCGGCGACCGCCGCCGTCGCGGCACCGCGGAGGATCGACCGCCGAGAGTGAAACTGCTCAGCTTCTTCACCGCACATGAAACGCCCTCACTTCTGGTTGCTGAAAGCCGCGTCGAAGGCCGCCGACGGCTTGTCGAACAGGAGCCCCCGCAGAAAGGTCACGGCTTCCGCCGCGCCCCGGAGCCGGTCCATCCCGGCGTCTTCCCACTCCACCGAGATCGGACCGGCGTAGCCGATCGAATTCAGTGCCCGGAAACAGTCCTCCCAGGGCACGTCACCATGCCCCGTCGAAACGAAGTCCCAGCCGCGTCGGGGGTCTCCCCAGGGGAGATGCGAGCCGAGCCTTCCGTTCCGACCGTCGAACCGCTTCCTGGTGTCCTTGCAGTCCACGTGGTAGATCCGGTCGGCGAAATCGAGGATGAAGCCGACCGGGTCGAGGTCCTGCCAGATGAAATGCGAAGGATCCCAATTCAGCCCGAATGCCGGACGGTCGCCGACAGCTTCGAGCGCACGTTTCGTCGTCCAGTAGTCATAAGCGATCTCCGAGGGATGGACCTCGTGCGCGAACCGCACACCCACCTCGTCGAAGACGTCGAGGATCGGGTTCCACCGGTCCGCGAAGTCCTGGTAGCCCTCGTCGATGACCGCCTGCGACACCGGCGGGAACATCGCCACGTACTTCCAGGTCTTGGAACCGGTGAAGCCGATCACCGTGTCCACACCGAGTTTCGCCGCCGCACGGGCGGTGTCGGCCATCTCCTTCGCGGCCCGCTGCCGGACGCCTTCCGGTTCACCGTCGCCCCACACCCTGGAAGGGATGATGGCCTTATGACGCTCGTCGATCGGGTCGTCGCAGATGGCCTGGCCGACGAGGTGGTTGGAAATGGCCCACACCTTGAGCCCGTGGTCGGCCAGCAGCTTCAGGCGTCCGGGCACATAGTCCTCTTCGGACAGTGCGCGGTCGACCTCGAAATGGTCGCCGGAACACGCGATCTCGAGGCCGTCATAGCCCCACTCGCCGGCAAGCCTGCACACCTCGGTGAACGGAAGATCCGCCCACTGGCCGGTGAACAGGGTGATCGGACGGCTCATCAGGACTCCTCGAAGGTGATCGTGTCCAGGTCGAACAAACTTCCGGTGCCCGTACCGCGGAACACGAGGAACAGCGGACCGGTCCCACCGGGGTCGGTGATCGCGGCGGGCGGGATGTCGGCATAGGTGTCCCAGCCGCCGGTGTTCGCCACGGTGACCGTGTGCACCAGCGGACCGTCGACCGCGCCCGAACGGACCTCGATCGTGCCGCCGGTCCCGCCGGAAGAGACCCGGTAGCCGATACCGGTGACACCGACGAGGTTCACCGGGTCGAACTTGATCCAGTCACCGGACTCGATGTGGTTGACCCGCTTGCCGCCACTGGCGCCGGTGTGCCCGACGACCTCGACCCCGCTGGACTGAGTGAAGAACTCCGCCTGCTTCAACTTGGTCTGCAGCAGGGATTCCGCCTCGCCGGTGAGGGCGGGAACGCCGTTGGCGCCGTTGTCGGTGTAGCTCGCGTTGATGACACCGAACACGTTGGCGTCCAGGCCGTGGCCCTCGTCGGCGGGAGTGGCGATGGTGCCTTCACAGCCGGTGGCGCGGCTCAGCGGGTGGCCGTGGCCCTCGTGGCCGAGGATGTATTCGACAGTGACCTTCGAGCAGTCGATCGGATTGTCCTCGGCGTCGGTCACCTCGACCTTGAACGGGACCGTGTCGCCGAAGCTGAACACGCTGCCGTTGACCGGGGTCTTGAGCGTGACCACCGGCGCGGTGTTCCCGACGGTGACCACGACGCTCGCCGCGCCGGTCAGGCCGGTGGCGTCGGTGACCGAAAGCTTCGCCGTGTACTGGCCGTTCGCGGTGTAGGTGTGGGAAACCGGGGCGGCTTCGGTGGAATCGGTCGTGCCGTTCCCGTCGAAGTCCCAGGCGTAGGTCAGGGCCTGGCCGTCGGGGTCGTTCGTCCCGGCGGGGTCGAACTTGACGGTGAGCGGTGCCTGGCCGGACGTCTTGTCCGCGGCCACCTTTGCCTCCGGGGTGCGCCTGCCCTTGGTGTAGTCGATCCGGTAGACCGCGGATTCCTTGGAGCCACCGAAGTAGCCGGTGCCGTAGTCGAGGACGTAGAGCGCGCCGTCCGGGCCGAACTCGATGTTCATCGGGCGGCTCAGCGTCATCGAGTCGAAGAACGGTTTGACGGCACCGCGTTCGCCGTTCGGCCCGACGGTGATCTCCTTGATCCAGCTGCGTTCCCACTCGTAGGCGAAGGTCTTGCCGTTGAAGTATTCCGGGAACTTCGTCTGCGACGGGTTCGCCGCGTCGTACTGGTAGACCGGGCCGCCCATCGGGGACTCCGGGCCGGTCCCGAACTCGGGCACCGAACCGCCGTCGTAAGGGATCCAGGCCTTCTCGACCGGGGGCAGATCCGTCAGGCCGGTGTTGTGCGGGCTGGTGTTCTTCGGCTTGGCGCAGTCGAAGGCGGCGCCGGACTGTTTGGTGGCGAAGTCGTAGTCGATGAACGGCTGGTTGTCGCCGACGCAGTACGGCCAGCCGAAGTTACCCGGCTTCTTGATCAGGTTGAACTCGACGATGCCACCGGGACCGCGTTTGGGGTCGGCAGCACCGGCGTCGGGGCCGTAGTCGGCGAGGTGGATCCAGCCGGTCTTGCGGTCGACGGCGAACCGGAACGGGTTCCGGAAGCCCATCGCGTAGATCTCGGGCTTGGTCTTGGCCTTGCCACGCGGGAAGAGGTTCCCCTTGGGCGTCGTGTATTTGCCCTTGCCGTCGACCTTGATCCGCAGCACCTTGCCGCGCAGGTCGTTGGTGTTGGCGGAACTGCGCTGGGCGTCGTAGACCGGGTTGCGGTCGGCGCGCTCGTCGATCGGGGTGAAACCGTCGGAGGCGAACGGGTTGCTGTCGTCCCCTGTGGACAGATACAGGTTGCCCTGCGCGTCGAAGTCGATCTCGCCGCCGGCGTGGCAGCAGATACCGCGTTCGGCCGGGACCTGGAGGATCTTCTGTTCGCTCGCGAGGTCCAGGTTGTTGTCGGCGTTGAGCTTGAACCGCGAGAGCTGGTTGTAACCCTTGAACGGCGCGAAGTCGGCCGCGGTGCCGTTCTCCGGCGCATCACCGGCCGGGGTGTTCAGCTTGGGCGCGTAGTAGAGGTACACCCAGCGGTTCCTGGCGAAGTCCGGGTCGATGGCGACCCCTTGCAGGCCGTCCTCGTCGTGGTTGTAGACGGGGATCGTCGCGGCCAGCTTCGTCGTCGCCGACGAGCTGGTGTACCAGACGCGGCCGTCGCGCGAAGTGTGCAGGACGTCGCGGTTGGGCAGCACGGAAAGCGCGATCGGCTCGCCGGTCTTCTCCTCGCCCTTGGCCAGGGTGATCTGGTCGAAGTCCGCGTCGACCGGGGCTTCCTGGGGCTTGGCGCAGCCCGCCTTGCTCAGCTTGGTGGCGTACTTGATGCCACCCGCGAGGTGTTTACGGAAGGCCGGTTCGGCGTAGGACTCCTTGGTGTGCCCACCGCCGGTGTACCAGGAGCGGCCGCCGGAGTTCTCGTGGCACCAGGCGATCGGGTGGTCGCCCATCGCGCCGTCGCCGGGCTGGTAGCTCTTCTCGTCCAGGCTCGCGAGCACATGGACGTTGCTCCGCGGGTTCTGGCGGTAGTTGTACCACTCGTCGGTGCGCGGCCAGGTTTCCGGCAGGCCCGCGGTGGACACGTGGTCGTGGTCCTCGACCTTGACGTTCGCCTTCTGGATCTGCGGGTGGGACTTGAAGTACGCCCCGACCAGCTGGCCGTACCAGGGCCAGTCGTATTCGGTGTCGGAGGCGGCGTGCACACCGACGTACCCGCCGCCGCCCTTCACATACCGTTCGAACGCGGACTGCTGGTCCGCGTTCAGCACGTCACCGGTGGTGGAAAGCCAGACGACGGCGTTGAACCGCTTGAGGTTCGCGTCGGTGAACGCCGCCGGGTCCTCGGTGGCCACCACTCCGAAGTGGTTCTGCGCACCCAGTTCCTTGATCGCCTTGATCCCGTCGGGGATCGAATCGTGCCGGAATCCCGCTGTTCTGGAGAACACGAGCACCGACGCCGCCTCGTGTTCCGGCGCGGCCTGCGCTGGAAATGCGAAGCCTGTCAGAGCGGTGACCATCGACGTGACTAGCACGCCGAGCCGTCGTTTCAGAGACATGGCTGTAGCGATCCTTTCGATGAGCGGCGGCGATCAAGGAACGGGTGCTTTTTACAGGTGCCCTTCTTTTATTTCAGGCCTTGCAGGGACAACAGGAGAGGATGAACGTCGGTCGCACCGATGCGGCCGGACGGCTGGAAGGCCGGGTCCGAGCAGAGCAGGACCGGACCGTCCTCAGTGGAATCCGGTAGCCGTCCGTGGGAACCGCGCACCCAGCGCGGGTCGGTCGGGACGACGTCCATCGCGTACCTCAGCCCGGCGAACTTCTTCGCCAGGTTGAGCCCGGCCCGCGCCTTGGCGAACTTGTCCTCCGGGTCGAAGAACAGCTCGGCGGGGTCGTAACCCGGTTTGCGGTGGATCTCGACGCCGCGCGCGAAGTCGGGCTTCCGCGCGTCGTCGAGCCAGTAGTAGTAGGTGAACCACGAGTCCGGCTCCGCGACCGCGACGAGTTCGCCGGCGCGTTCGTGGTCGATCCCGTACTTCGCCTGTGCCTCGCGATCGAGGACCTCGTCGACACCGGTCAGCTCGCCGACGATCGACCGCACACGCTCCACATCGGACTCGTCGCGGACGTAGACGTGCGCGACCTGGTGGTCGGCGACGGCGAACGCGCGTGAGGCCCACGGGTCGAGGTATTCCATCCCCGCCTGGGTGTAGACCTCCAGCAGACCTTCGCGACGCAACGCGCGGTTGATGTCGACCGGCCTGCTGACGTTCGTGATCCCGTATTCGCTGAGCGCGACCACGGTCGCCCCGGCGTTGCGGGCGTCGTCGAGCAGCGGAACCAGTGCGTTGTCCAGTTCCCGCGCGGCGAGCGCGGCCTGCGGCGCGTCCGGACCGAAGCGCTGCAGGTCGTAGTCCAGATGCGGGACGTAGGTCAGCAGCAGATCGGGCCGCCGTTCGCGCAGGATCTGCCGCGACGCGCCGATGACCCACTTGCTCGATTTGATCGACGCCGTCGGCCCCCAGTACTGGAAGAGCGGGAACTCCCCCAGTTCGCCGGTGAGCTGATCGTGCAGTTCCGGCGGCCGCACGTAGGCGTCCGGCGATTTGCGGCCGTCGGCGTGGTAGATCGGCCGCGGGGTCACCGTGACGTCGGTGCTCATCCCCATCGCGTACCACCAGCAGACGTTCGCGGCGGTGTAGCCCGGATGCGCGGATCGGGCGGTCTCCCACAGCTTCTCGCCACTGACGAGCCGGTTGTGCTGGCGCCACAGGAAGATCTCGCCGAGTTCGCGGAAGAACCAGCCGTTGCCGACGATCCCGTGCTGCGCGGGCATGAGCCCGGTGAGGAACGTCGACTGCGCACTGCAGGTGACCGCGGGCAGCACCGTGCCGAGTTCGGCCTGCCAGCCGTCCCGGGCGACGGCGGACAGGTTCGGCATGTCCCGCAACGCCTTCGGGGTCAGCCCGACGACGTCGATGACGACCAGCGGCTTCATGCGGAAGCCCCTTCCTTGACGAGGTTCGCCTGGGCCCATTCGAGTTCCGCGGCGATCCCGCCGACGAGGTCGCCCGCGTCCGGCAGGACGCTCCAGGTGTAGGTCTCGACCTCGATATGCGGTTCGCCGGGCAGTCCGGCGGCGACCGTGCGCAGCACGTCGGTGGTGGTGGCCAGCGGTGCGGCCGGGGCCTGGTGCAGCGGCATGTGGAAGTGCACCCGCCACGGGCGTTCTCCTGGTAATTGTCGCCATGCCTCCGGCAGGTCATCGGCCTTGTGCACGACACCGTCTGCACCGAGTTCCCGCACCTGGTGCAGGTAACGAGGTTCGGCGAAGGCGGCCAGGGCTTCCCGTGCTTCGGCCGGCTTCTCGACGTGCAGCGCCGCGGAGGCTTGCACCTTGACGATGTCCACATCGGACTTCGCGATCGCGGCCAGTGTCTCCGCCGGGTCGGCGAACGACACGGCGAGATGGCAGGTGTCCAGGCACAGCCCGACGTACTCCGGGTCGACGCGGCCGGACAACCAGGCCAGCGCGTCGGCCACGGTGTCGAGCACGCAGCCGGGTTCCGGCTCGACAGCCAAGCGGATCGGCCGGTCCCCGGTCGCCCGGATCGCGCGGACGACCTGTTCGAAGGCCGCGGCCGCGGCGTGGTCGTCGTGTTCGGTCCACGGTTCACGCCAAGCCAACGGCAGAGTCGAGATACTGCCGTAGGTGGCGTCTTCGGCGAGCAGGTCCGCGAGCACGGTCACGCAATCGATCGTGTAGGAGACCCGGTCACTGTCCGTCCACTGAGGACGGTAGACCGCGTGCTTGACGACCTCGTCGTGGAAACCGCCGTACGGGAACGCGTTCAGCGTGTAGACACTGAGCCCGCGCGCGTCCAGCTCGGAACGGAACGCCTTGCGCGCCTGAGTGTCGTCGGCGAGACCCCGCGCGACCGGCGCGGAAAGCCACAGTCCGACGCCGAGCTTGTCGGCGCCGAGCCGCTCACGCACCGGAAGCGCGTACCGCTCCAGCTGCGCGACGATGCCGGCGACATCTTCGGCGGGGTGGACGTTCGTACAGTAGGAGATCATTTGCGGGCACCTCGCAGGACCGAGTTGCCCTCGAAGGTCACGGCCTCGCCGGTGAAACCGGGCAGCGGGTCGAGGGTGAGCCTGCCGCTCTGGTCGTAGAACTCGACCGGGTTCTGCCACAGCACCTTGTCGACGTCGGCCTCGGTGAAGCCGGCGTCGAGCATCGCCTGCCCGGTCTTGGCCGTCTTCAAGGGATCCGAGCGGCCCCAGTCGGCGGCCGAGTTGACGATCATCTTGTCCAGCCCGTACCGGCGCAGGATCTCGACCATCCGGTGTTCGTCCATCTTGGTGTCCGGGTAGATCGAAAAACCCATCCAGGCGCCGGAATCCTTGACCAGCTCTACGGTGACCTCGTTGAGGTGGTCGACGATCACGCGCTCCGGGGCGAGCCCGGCTTCCCGGACGACATCGAGGGTGCGCTTGGTGCCTTCCAGCTTGTCGCGGTGCGGGGTGTGCACCATCACCGGAAGGTCGTGTTCGAGGGCCATCGCCAGCTGCCGGGCGAAGACCTCGTCCTCTTCCTTGGTCATCGAGTCGTAACCGACCTCGCCGACCGCGACGACGCCGTCCTTGGCCAGGTACCTCGGCAGCACGTCGAGCACCTCGCGGCAGCGGGGATCGTTGGCTTCCTTGGGGTTCAGCGCGATCGTGCAGTGGTGCCGGATGCCGAACTGGGCGGCGCGGAACCGTTCCCAGCCGATGAGCGCGTCGAAGTAGTCGGTGTACGAGCCGACGCTGGTGCGCGGCTGTCCGAGCCAGAAGGCGGGTTCGACGAGGGCGCGGACTCCGGCGGCGTACATCGCTTCGTAGTCGTCGGTGGTCCGGGAGGACATGTGGATGTGGGGATCGAAGATGCGCACGGTCAGCGGCCTTCCTTGAGCAAAGAGAGGGCGTCGGCGGGAACGTCACGTCCGGCCGCCCGGCGTTCGTCGGCGAAATCGGCGAGCATGCGTCGAAGCTCGTCGTCCGCGCGGGATTCCAGCTCCGCGACGGCGGCCAGCGGGACGCCGACGAAAACGCATTTGAGGACACCGTGCCGCCACGCGTGCGGCTCCAGGTGACGCGCCGCGAAGGCGCCCATGGCAGCGGCGACGAGCCGGATGTCGTTGGCGCGCAACGCGTCCCCGACCAGTTGGATCCCGGTGTCGACGACTTCGGCGTCCGGAGAGTCCAGTGAGTTCAGCGCGCGGAGCACCCCTCGCCGCTCGGCGTCGTCGCCGTAGCGGTAGAGGTCGCGCAGCTCACCGGCCAGCGCCGGAGCGTCGAGCGAGTCCGCCAGTATCGCGATCAGCCGGACGCGGGCCCGGTCGTCGACGGTGCTGTGCACGAGCCCCTGCGGATCGGTTTCGGGCCGCAAAGCCGCCCGTCCGACCTCCCGGCCGACGGCCGGGAAGAGCGAGCCGATGACCGACGGCTTCTCCCGGATCCGGCTTTCCGCCTTGGTCAGCCAGCTGTCCTCCGGCAGAGCCTCAGTCAGCGCCTCAGTCAGTGCCTCGAAGGCCCTTCGTGCGGTGTCCGGTGCGGCGTGGCTGTGCCGGGGCAGTTCGACAGCGGCGAGCCCGCCGTAGCCGATCTCGCTCAGCGCCGCCAGCGTCGCGGGCAGATCCAGCTGTCCGTCACCGAATTCCAGGTGCTCGTGGACCTTCGGCAGCATGTCGTCGAGCTGGACGTTCCACAGCAGCGGCCCGGCGAGGCGGACGCATTCCGCCGCGTCGACCGGCTCGACGGCGACGCAGTGCCCGACGTCGAGCGTGACGCCGAACAGTTCCGGGTCGCCGAGTTCTTTGCGCAGGTCCAGAACCTGGCTCAGATGCTGCACGAGGTGCCCGGGTTCGGGCTCCATGGCCAGCCGGACGTTCAGTCGCGAAGCGTGCTCCAAGACCGCCGCGACGCCGTCGCGCAACCGGGACCACGCGACCTCATTGTCCACAGTGTTGTCAAAAGTCGACACACCTGACCAGAAAGAAACACAGTCCGCGCCGAGGTCCCCGGCGATCTGCAAGGCCCGCGCCAGGAAGTCGATCCGGAGCGCGGGGTCTTCGGACAGCAGCGTCGGCGAATGCTTGCGCCACGGGTCGAGCAGGTACCGCGCGCCCGTTTCGATCACGACGCGGTTCAGGCCGAGCGCCGAAAGCCGGGAGGCCACGTGCTCGACCCGCCGCGGCAGATCGTCGGCGAACGGGTCGAGGTGATCGTGGTCCAGCGTCAGCGCCACCCCGGTGTAACCGAGGTCGGCGATCACGGCGAGCGCGTCGTCGAGACGGTGGTTGGAGAACCCGTTGGTGCCGTATCCCAGGGAAAACGTCATGTGGGGCTCACCTTCCGCGACAGCTTGCGGGCGATCGGCAGCGCGGCCGCGACCAGCACGGCCCCGAGCACCGATCCCTTGGCGGTGACCGCCGCCTGCAGCGGGACCATGCCGTGGATGCCGGTCTTGGTCGCCGTGCGGACGGATTTCGCCGACGGGTCGCGGACGGCGTCCGCCTGCGCCCGGCCGACCATCCCCGCGTACCCGGAACCGGCGGCCATCGAGGCGAGCCGGTGCCAGCCACCGCGGGCCGGTCCGGTCAGTGCCAACGTTGTCGCCGCACAGCTGGTGGCGAGAGCGGCACGGGCCGTGCCCGGTTTCGCGCCGTGGACTTCCCCGGTGGACAGCGCCGTGACGCCGAGCGTGTGCACGCCCACCGCCGCCGCGGCACCGGCCGCGAGCCTGGTCTCGCCACCGGCGCCGAGCAGGACGTCGAGCGTGCGGCAGGCCGCCATCGCGACAGGCCCGGCCGGGGTCGGCTTGAGCAGCGTGTCGTAGGCCCACACCGCCGCCGCCAGCGGAACCGCCACACGCATCGCCTGACGGCCACCGCCGAGCGCGGCCAGGCCCAGCCCGGCCGCGGTCAGCGTGACTCCGGTGGTGAGCGCCGCGCCGGCGCTCACCCGCCCGGACGGGATCGGCCGCTCGGGACGCTCCACGGCGTCGAGCTTCCGGTCCGCCCAGTCGTTGAGGGCCATCCCGGCCCAGTAGAAGGCGACCGAGGAGAGCGGCAGCAGCAGTCGTCGCCCGGTCATCTTGAGGCCCGCCGCCGCGGACCCGGCGACCGTGTCGCCGAGCACCGTCAGCGCCGCGGGCGCGCGAACCAGTTCGATGTAGGCCTTCACAGGGCTCCCGCCCAGGTGATCAGGCGGGTGGCCTGCTCGGCGAACCGGTGCTCGTCGCTGCCGAGCGGGTCCTTGAAGAAGAAGCCGAGTTCGGTCAGCGCGCCGCTCTGGCCGTCGGCGTGCGCCGTGGTGACCAGCCTGGCGAGGTCGAGGATCAGCGGCGCCGCGAGCGCCGAGTCGAAGCCGGTCCAGGTGAACTGCAGGCTCATCCGCGCGCCGAGGAAACCCTCGAACGACACGTGGTCCCAAGCGGTTTTGACCTCGCCGAGGTCGGGCACGTTGTCGATGTGCAGCGGCGCGGTGACGTCGTCGCCGAGCAGCGCCGCGAGCCCGCGGGCCTTGGATTCCAGCTTGCTGTTCGCGGTCACCGGGTCGGCCAGGGTCTCGCCGTCGCCCCCGCCGAGCAGGTTGGTGCCCGCCCAGGAACGGACCTTCAGCGCCCGAGCGCTGAACATCGGCGCGAGGACGGTACGGAGCAGGGTCTCGCCGGTCTTACCGTCGGAACCCGCGTAGGGCAGGCCTGCCCGCTCGGCGAGCTGCCGCAGCGCGGGCAGGGTGATCCCGGCGGACGGCGTGAACTCGACGTACGGACTGCCCGCCTTCAGCGCCGCGTAGGCCGACAGCGAACTGGACGGGAGCACCGCCCTCGTGGGATCCGCCAGCGCCTCTTCGAGCGCGTCGAGATCGTCGTGTTCGGGAAGGTGCGGGCACGGGGCCTCGGTCGAGGACACGTTGACCACCACGACCCGCGCGAGGTCGTGACGGCCGGCGAAAGCCCGGATGTCCGCGGTGAGCCGCGCGGCCGCGTCGGCCTGGGCACCCGTATGCGTCGCCGGGTGGTAGCCGTCGCGGATCTCGGCGTCCACTTCGGCCAGTCCGGACCGGACCGCCGCGAACACCGAGTGGCCGAACACGCCGGCCCCGGCCAGCTGTTCGGCACGCTTCTCCAGCGGCGTGTGCACGATGTCGTGCCCGCCGAGGACCAGATCGTCCCAGCCCGGCAACGGAACCCCGGCGAACGCGGGCAGCTCGGTGACACAGCCGGTCGGACCGGCCACCCGCGCGCGGAGGGCCAGCAGCCCTACCGCGGCGGTCGTGGCCACCGATCCTCTCGCGCCGATCAACCAGATGCCCGTGCGCTCCTGAGCAGGCATTTCTCCACCTTTCCCAAACCCGAAACGTCCCAGCGATGTATGTCCTCGGATGGTCGGACGTTTCGGATCGAACCAAGTCGCACTGATGTACGTCCATGCGACTTTCGGCTGGAACTACTCCTCAGTTACTCCCCTTGGCAGTGACGCCCGGCACAGCGGTCCATCGCGCCTCTTCCGCCGCGCTGCGTTCGACGGCGTCGAGAACCTGCTGAACCCTCAATCCGTCCTCGAAGGACGGGGCCGGATCCGTGTCTTCGCCGATCGCGGTGAGCAGGTCGGCGACCTCGTTGGTGAAGGTGTGCTCGTAGCCCAGCAGGTGGCCCGGCGGCCACCACGCCCCGACGTAGGGGTGCTCCGGTTCGGTGACCAGGATCCGGCGGAACCCGGACTCGGTGGCGGGTTCGCCGCCGTCGAACCAGGACAGTTCGTTCATCGATTCGAAGTCGAACGCGAGGCTCGCCTTCGACCCGTTGATCTCCAGCCGCATCGAGTTCTTGCGGCCCAGCGCGAACCGGGTCGCCTCGAAACTCGCCACGGCCCCGCCGGAAAACCGGCCGAGGAACAACGCGGTGTCGTCGACCGTGACCTGTCCGGTCCCGCCGTCGCCGTCCGGCCGCTCCTTGACGAAGGTGTTCGTCAGCGCGGAGACGCCGGTGATGGTCTCACCGGTGACGAACTGGGCGGCGTCGACGATATGCGCGCCGAGGTCGCCCAGCGCTCCCGAACCCGCCTTGTCCTTGTGCAGCCGCCAGGTCATCGGCGACAGCGGGTCGGAAAGCCAGTCCTGCAGGTAGACCGACCGCACGTGCCGGATCTCGCCGAGCGCCCCGCTCGCGACCAGTTTCCTGGCGTGCGCGAGCGCGGGCACCCGGCGATAGTTGAAGGCCACCATGGACCGGACGCCGTTTTCGCGCGCCTTCGCCGCGGCTTCGGCCATCGCCTCGGCTTCGGCGAGGGTGTTGGCCAGCGGTTTCTCGCACAACACGTGCTTTCCGGCCTCGAGCGCGGCGATCGCGATCTCGGCGTGGCTGTCGCCCGGCGTGCAGATGTCGACCAGGTCGACGTCCTCGCGGGCGATCAACGCACGCCAGTCCGTCTCGACGTCTTCCCAGCCGAACCGCTCCGCCGCGGCCTTCGCCCGTCCTTCGTCGCGGCCGCCGAGCACGGCGAGTCTCGGGATCAACGGTGGTTCGAAGAACCGGTGGACGTTGCGCCAGGCGTGCGAATGCACCGCACCCATGAACGCGTGACCCACCATGCCGATCCCGATCGTTTCCCTTGCCGTGCTCATGCCCCTCCTAGGTCCGCCTGCGTGTCGGGAGTACTGCTGCTCTACGAGTCGAAGCCGACGTCCATGTACTTGTCGACGTTCTCCTTGGTGACCACCGCGGAGTACGTGGTGATCTCGGCGGGGATCTCGTGCTCGGCGAAGTCACCGGCGCCCTTGCTCTGACCCAGAAGACGCGCGAGCGAGATCGCCGAAGACGCCATCGACGGGCTGTAGAGCACCGTCGCCTTGAGCGGCTCGGCGTCGGACTTGATCAGGTTCATCGCGTTCTTCGAGCCGGCGCCGCCGACCATCAGGAAGTCCTTGCGGTTCGCGTTGTTGATCGCCGCGATGACGCCGACACCCTGGTCGTCGTCGTGGTTCCACAGGGCGTCCAGCTTGGGCGCGGACTGCAGCAGGTTCGAGGTCTGCTGCTCGCCCGACTCCGGCGTGAACTGGGCCGAGACCCGCGGTCCGACGGCGAAACCCTGACGTGCCAAGGCGTCCTTGAAGCCCTTGCTGCGTTCCTGGGTCAGCGGCAGCGAGTCGATACCCGCGACCTCGCCGATGATCGGGCTGGCGATGTTCTTCGCCTTCAGCTGCTGGGCGATGTAGTTGCCCGCGTTGACACCCATCCGGTAGTTGTCGCCACCGATCCAGGTGCGGTATGCGAGCGGGGTGTCGAAGACGCGGTCCAGGTTGATCACCTGGATGCCGGCGTCCATCGCCTGCTGGCCCACCGCGGTCAGCGCCTTGCCGTCGAACGGCAGGATCACCAGCACGTTGACCTTGGCGTTGATCAGCGTCTCCACCTGCGAGATCTGCTGGTTGACGTCGTTGGTGCCCTCGGTCGCGTTGAGCGTGACCTCACTGAACTTCTGCGCCTGCGCGCGGGCGTTCTTGGTGATGGCCGCCATCCAGCCATGGTCGGCGGCGGGAGCGGAAAACCCGATGGTGACAGGGGTTCCGGGCTGCGAGTTGGCCCCGGCGTTGGCGACATTGGCGGCGTTGTTCTGCGCCGGTGCCTCGTTCGAGGTGCACGCGGTCAGCAGCGCACCCGCTCCGACGGCCGCGCCTCCCAGCAGGAAGCGACGGCGTTGCAGGGATTGTTCGGTCATGACGACTCTCCATCCACGGTGATCAAGTGTTCGTCTTTGTCTTTTTGACGGAGCGGAACTGCAGTAGCGCGGCCAGCACGA
The DNA here is from genome assembly GCF_046549055.1 of Amycolatopsis sp. lyj-112. Taxonomy (NCBI): domain Bacteria; kingdom Bacillati; phylum Actinomycetota; class Actinomycetes; order Pseudonocardiales; family Pseudonocardiaceae; genus Amycolatopsis; species Amycolatopsis sp. lyj-112. Next base: position 214,109 of record NZ_JAJPWS010000008.1, read on the forward strand.
TGATCACGCCCTTGGCGATGTTCTGGATGTCGGTGTCCAGGTTGTTGAGCGTGAAGATGTTGGACAGCACGGTGAAGATCAGCACGCCGATGAGGGTGCCGATGAGTGAGCCGCGGCCACCGGTGAGCAGCGTGCCGCCGATGACGACCGCCGCGATGGCGTCGAGCTCGTAGAGCATGCCGTTGGTCGAGGCGCCCGCGGTGGTGCGGGCGACGACCATCAGCGCGGCGATGCCGCAGCACAGGCCGGCGACGCCGTAGACGAGTGCGGTGTGCCGCTTGACGTTGATACCCGCCAGCCGGGACGCCTCGGCGTTGCCGCCGACGGCGTAGGTGCGGCGGCCGAACGTGGTGCGGTTCAGCACCACCCAGCCGACCGCGAACACCAGCGCGAACATCCAGATCAGCACCGGGATCCCGAGCAGGTCGCCGCGGAAGAACTCGAGGAAACCGGTGTCGGCGACCACCTGTGTGCGGCGGCCGCTGATGCGTTCCGCGAGACCACGGGCCGCGACCAGCATCGCCAGTGTCGCGATGAACGGTACGACCTTCCCGTACGAGACCAGGATCCCGTTGACCAGACCACAACCGAGGCCGACCAGAAGTCCACAAAGGACCATCATGACCGGACCGTAGGCCTGGGTGGCCAACGTGGTCAGCCAGACACTGGACAGCGCCAGGATCGACCCGACCGAGAGGTCGATGCCGCCGGCGATGATCACGAACGTCATCCCGACGCTGACCACGCCGATGGCCGCGGCCAGCCGGAGGATGGTCGAGATGTTGCCCTCGGTCAGGAACTGGTCCGGCCGGGTCACCGCCCCGACGACGCACAGGATCACCAGCACGCCGAGCAGCCCGATCAGCCGGGTGTCGAGCGGGAAGGAAGTTCCCCTCTTTTGAGATGACACGAGCTCTTTGGGTGGTGAGGGTTCCTCCCCAGCGTTTCCCGTACGCACCGATTCGGCTTGGTCAGTCACGCCGCACTCCCCTCGAGAATCACGTCGAGCACATCCGCCTCTGTCAGTTCCGCAGACGGCTTTTCAGCCAGGACACGTCCTTCTCGCAGCACCAGCACCCGGTCGGACAGTCCGAGTACTTCGGGGATCTCGCTGGAGACCAGCACGATCGCGACCCCGGTCGCGGCGAGTTCCTCGATCAGCCGGTATAGCTCGGCGCGCGCGCCGACGTCGACCCCGCGGGTCGGCTCGTCCAGCAGCAGGACCCGGCAGCCGCGGACCAGCCACCGCGCCAGCACCGCCTTCTGCTGGTTGCCGCCGGAAAGCGTGCGGATGATGCGCTGCGGGTCGGCGGGCCGGAGATCGAGGCGCCGCAGGCTTTCCCCGGCGTCCTGCAGTTCCTTGGACCGCTCGGTGAACCCGAACGTCGAGTACTTGGAGAGGCTCGCCAACGTCACGTTGTGCACCACCGGCAGTTCCAGCAGGAGGCCCTGGCTCTTGCGTTCCTCCGGCGCCAGGCCGATTCCCGCCTTGACCGCCGCGGACACGCTGCCCGGCCGGACGGATTCCCCGTCGACCTGGACCGATCCCGCGTCCGGCTTGCGCGCGCCGAAGATCGTCTCCAGCAGTTCACTGCGGCCGGAGCCGACCAGGCCCGCGATCCCGACGACCTCGCCGGCGTGCACGGTGAAGCTCACGTTCTCGAATTCGCCCTCGGTGGTCAGGTTCTCCACCTTGAGGACCTCGGTGTCCGGGTCCACGTGCTCCTGGTGACGCGGGCCGAACACGGTCTCGACCTTGCGGCCGGCCATCAGCGCGACGAGGTCGGCGGTCGGCGTTTCCTTGGCGTCGAGCCCGGTCGAGACGGTTTTGCCGTCCTTGAGCACGGTGACGCGGTGCCCGATCCGGCGCAGTTCTTCGAGGCGGTGGGAGATGTAGATGATCGCGACACCCTCGGCGGTCAGTTCGCCGACGATGCGGAACAGGTTGTCGACCTCTTCCCCCGCCAGCGCCGCGGTGGGCTCGTCCATCACCAGGAGCTTCGCGTCGTACGCGAGCGCCCGCGCCATCGAGACCAGCTGCTGCCCGGCGGCGGAGAGCTTGCCGACCTCGGTCGACGGCGTGATCTCCGGATGCCCGAGCCGGGTCATCAGCTTGGCGGCCAGGGCACGGGACTCGCTGATCTTCGTGAAGCCGAAGCTCGCGCGCTCACGGCCGAGGAAGATGTTGTCGGCGACGGAAAGCCCGGGCACCAGGTCGAGTTCCTGGTACATGGTGGCGATGCCGATCTTCAGCGCGGCCACCGGCGACGGCAGCGAGACCGGCTCGCCCTGCCAGGTGATCTCGCCTTCGTCGGGACGGTGCGCCCCGGCGAGGGTCTTGATCAGCGTGGACTTGCCTGCGCCGTTCTGGCCCAGGAGGCAGTGCACTTCTCCGGCTTCGACGTCGAAGTCGACGCCGTCGAGGGCACGCACTCCGGGAAAGGTCTTAACGATCCCCCGGACGGACAGCAAACTCATGCCGGAGCCTCCTCGGTGACGAACGGGACAAGCGTCGGATCGGCGAAAAGCCGTTCGGTGGCCAGGTGCGCGGCCCCGCGGATCGGGGCGGTGGTGCCGAGCGGCGAGGTCACGACCCGGCAGGCGGGCTCATGGCCGAGCGGCCGCGCGGACAGTTCGCGGCGTACCGGCTCGACCAGCCACTCGCCCAGTTCGGCGAAGTAGCCGCCGAGCACGACGAGGTCGGGGTCGAGCACATCGACCACGGTGGACACCGCGATGCCGAGCGCGACCCCGAGTTCGGAGACCGCGGCGACGGCGCGCTGGTCACCGCGCTGCACGCGGTGCTTGAGCAGCCCGACCCGGCCGTCGACGCCGAGCGCGGGATCGTGCAGCGGGTCACCCGGCGAGGCGGCGCCGCGCAGCACGGAGTTGAGCCCGGCCTTGGTCTCCAGGCAGCCGACGCGGCCGCACGGGCACTGTTCGCCGGACGGGTCGACGGTGATGTGCCCGACCTCGCCGGCGAATCCGCGGGCGCCGCGCAGGATCGCGCCGCCGGAGACGAGTCCGCCGCCGACGCCCATCCCGCCGCTGAGGTAGAAGAGTTCGCGGACACCGCCGCCGACACCCGCGACAGCCTCACCGACGGCGCCGAGGTTGGCTTCGTTGTCGACGCCGATGGCATCGGCGGGCAGGCCGAGCCGGGCGGCCAGCAGGTCGGCGATCTCGGCGTCGCGCCAGCGCAGTGTCGGCGCGAACCGCAGCACGGCGGCGGCCGAGTCGACCAGGCCGGGGACGGAGACCGTGACGCCGACGGGCCGGTCGTCGCGCAGCACCTGTCCGGCGAGGAAGGCGAGTTCGTCCATGCTCCGGTGGAGGCCGAGCGCGGCGACGTCGGCGGTCTCGGTCCGCTCGGCGACGACGCGGCCTTCGAGGTTCGTGACGACGGCGGCGAAGCGGTCGGCCTCGACGCTCAGCGCGAGCCCGTAGGCGCTTCCGCCGTTCAGTTCGACCAGCTGGCTGGGCCTGCCGTTGCCGCCGGCCTGCAGTCCGGCGGGCCGGACGAGACCGCGTTCGAACAGTTCGGTGATCAAGCCGGAGACCATGGCCTTGGTGATGCCGCACCGGGCGGCGAGCTGGGTACGCGACAGCGGACCCGCGCGCAGCGCCCTCAGGAGCGCGGCGAGGTTCGCCGTGCGTGGGCTGACCGGGTCCACCTGCCCGGGATCAGTCGCGGCCACACTGCCTCACTTGACTACCCCTCACTTACGAATCGCCCGTAACAAACTTTGTTACTTAGCAAGCGAAAGTAGGGTGGTCGCTGTCACTCGTCAAGGTGACAACAAGACAGAAATGCCCTCCGTCACCCGAATAGACGTCCAAATCGGTACAGACTTTTGTACTCAAAGTGCAAAAGTCTGTACGATCTTGACGTTACTAATCGGAATCAGGTGGATGCTCAACGTCTCCGGGAACGCGCGTAAAGAGGTTCAGCTGCTGAGTGTGAAGGCCCGGTCGGTGGCCGACCAGGCCGCGCCGATGACGCCGGCGGTGTCGCCGAGTTCGGACAGCACGATCGGCAGGTTGCCGGTCGCCAGCGGCAGCGAACGCCGGTAGACGGAGCTGCGGATCTCGGCGAGCAGCTGGTGCCCGAGCTGCGCCACACCGCCACCGATCACGACCATGCCGGGGTTGACGAAACTGACCAGTGACGCGACCACCTGGCCGAGCCGCCGTCCGCCGTCGCGGATCAGGTTGACCGCGCCGAAGTCACCCGCCGCGGCCGCGCGGCCGACGTCCTGGGCGGTGATCACGCCGCGGTCCGCGACGACGTCGGCGAGGTACACCGACCGTCCGCTGCGCGCCAGCGTCAGCCCGTCTCGGGCCAGAGCGCCGCCGCCGAAGTACGCCTCGAGGCAGCCGACCTCGCCGCACGCGCAGGTCGGCCCGTAGTCGTCGAGCCGGATGTGCCCGATGTCGCCCGCCGTACCGGCGACCCCGCGGTACACCTTGCCGCCGAGCACGATCCCGCAGCCGATGCCGGTACCGATCTTGACGAACACCAGGTCGTCGGTGGAGCGGGCGACCCCGGCGTGCCGTTCGCCGAGGGCCATCGCGTTCACGTCGTTGTCGACGGTGACCGGGCAGCCCAGCAGGCCGCCGAGGTGGTCGCGCACGGAGAACCGGTCCCAGCCGGGCATTATCGGCGGCGCCACCGCCATCCCCTCGGCGAAGCTCACCGGCCCCGGCAGGCCGATCCCGGCGGCGATCAGCTTGCCCGGCGCCTCTTCGCGGATCTTCTCCGCGAGGGCGCTCACGCGTTTGAGGACGGCGTGCGGCCCTTGCCGGACGTCGCAGTCCTCGACGGTGTGCACCAGCACCTCGCACGAAGCGTCGGTGAGGGCGACCCCGACCGACGTAGCGCCGACGTCGACGGAGAGCACGCGAAGGTCACCCGCCAGCCGCACCAGCGTCGAACGCCTGCCGCCCCGGCTCGCCGAAGGCCCCGCCCGCTCGACGAGCCCGACCTCGGCCAGCCGCGCGACTTCCGCACCCACCCGGGCACGCGGCAGCTCCAGCCGCTCCCCCAGCTCGACCCGGGACATCGGGCCCTCGTCTCGCAGCATCGTGAGCAACTGCGTCTGGTGCCGGGTTTCGACCATCGGATGCTCCGTGGTGGATGCCGTGCTCATTCAGCTGAGCCTACGGCGTCACCCCCGGGGTGTCCCGCACGCGCCGGGTTGTCAAGCGCGATACCGACCGGCGAAGGTGTGCCCATGGTCGTTAGACGTGATGGCTACGTTCGAGCCGCGCTCGAACTCCTCGACGAGGTCGGACTGGACGGCTTGAGCCTGCGCAAGCTCGGGGACAAGCTCGGCGTACAGGGTCCGGCGCTGTACACGCACTTCAAAAGCAAGCAGGCACTGCTGGATCAGATGGCCGAAACCATGCTGGACGACCACCTCGCGCCACTGGACGATCCGGCGTCGGTGGACGACTGGGGCGAGTGGCTCGCCCGGCGAGCCCGCACCATCCGCTGCACCCTCCTGTCCTATCGGGACGGCGCCCGCCTGCACGCGGGTTCCCGCCCGACCGAACAGTCGGCGATGAACCCGCTGATCAAACCCTTGCTGGAAGCCGGTTTCGCCGAGGAGGACGCGACACACGCGATCCTCGCGATCAGCCGGTACACCCTCGGCTGCGCGATCGACGAGCAGCAGCAAGCCGACGGCGAATCGGTGACCGACCACGACGAGGATCCAGGCGCCTCCTTCGAATACGGCCTCGCGCTCTTGATCGCCGGTCTCCGGGCGGCTGTGGCCTGAGGTCGATGTCGCAAATCCGCCAGACCAAGCGGCGCGGGACTGCTGGACTACCGCCATGACGACCGACAACGCCCGGCTCTTCCGTTCCCTGCACACCCCGTCGAACCCGCTGGTGCTGGCGAACGCCTGGGACGTCGCCAGCGCCCGGCTCGTCGAGGACGCCGGGGCCGCGGCGATCGCCACCACGAGCGCGGGCGTGGCGTGGAGTCTCGGCGCTCCCGACGGCGACCGGCTGGAGCGCGACCGCGCGGTGGACCTGATCGCCCGGATCGTCCGCGCGAGCGGGGTTCCGGTGACCGCCGACATCGAGGGCGGCTACGCGAGCACCCCGGAGGGCGTCACCGAAACCGTCGCGGCGGTGGTGGCCGCCGGCGCCGTCGGGATCAACATCGAGGACGGCACGCGTTCGCCCGAGGAGGTCGTCCCGCGGATCGCGGCGGCCCGGGCGGCGAGCGAGGCGTTGTTCGTCAACGCGCGGATCGACACTTTCCTGATGGGACTGGGCGGATTGCCGGAGACCCTGGAGCGCGCCGCGGCGTATCTGCGAGCCGGAGCGGACGGCATCTTCGTCCCCGGCGTCACCGACCCCGCCGTGATCACCGCGCTCGTCGAAGGCATCGACGCGCCGGTGAACGTGATGGCCCACCCGGGCGCGCCGAGCGTCAAGGAACTGGCCGAACTCGGCGTCGCACGGGTGAGCGTCGGCTCCGGGATCAGCCAGGCCGCCTACGCCGTCGTCCGCGAAAGCGCGCGAGAACTGTTCTCTACCGGCACGTATTCGCGGTTGGAGGAAGCCGTCGATTACGGAGAACTCAACGACCTTCTCGCCTGAGCTCGCACATTTCCGCAAAACGTCATCGCAGACTACCCCTTTAGAGTGATTCCGACGACTTCAAATACCTCGTGAATTAGATAGAACACGCGTTCGAATACTGGTAGTCTCGATGCTGTGACCAGCACCGATGTTCCCGAGTCGACGCGCCACGAATGGTGGCGCGTCGACAAGAACATGCTGCTGTCGCGGACAGTGGACATCGAGATCGCGGTCCGGAAACTGCTGGCCGAGCAATACGAGGTGTATGCCGAAATTCATCGGCGTGGGTTTGCGGGGTGTGTCCGGGCATGACTCACTGGCCGGGTTGATCGAGGAAGACCTGCGCCTGACCCCCGCCGATGCGAAAGCCCGTGCCGAACGGGTACTGGCTCTGCATCCGACACCGACGTTCACCGGTCAGGATGTGCCCGCGGTGGCTCCGTTGGCGGCTGTGGCCGCTGCCGAGGGCGCGGTGGGTGGTGCGCAGCTCGATCCGATCATCCGCACCCTCACCCAGATCCCCGCCACCGTGTCCGAGCCAGAGATCCGGGCCGGGGAGAAGATCCTGGTCGACCTTGCCCGGGTCGCCGGGCCGAAAGCAGTCGCCCGGGCCGGACGTGACCTGCTCGCCCGCCTCGACCCCGACGGGAAAGAACCGAAGGACGACGACCCGAAACCCGTACGGCCCGAGTTGAAGTTCGTCCACCACCGGGACGGCAGCCTCGGAGTGGTCGCGACCGTGGACCAAGAGATTTACGCCCGGTTGAGGACCGACCTCGATCCCCTGGCGAAACCCCACAAAACCGAGGACGGGGAACGCGATCCGCGGACCCAGGCCGAACGGTACGGAGACGCCTTCGGCGACTACATACGCATGAAAACCGCCAGCCCCGATCTACCAGGCCAGGCGGGGGAATCCACCCACATCCTGATCACCATGTCCTACGAAGACCTGATGAACGATCTGGGTAAGGCCCAGCTGGAGCTTGCCGGGCCGCTCAACGCCACCGACGCGAGAACCCTGGCCTGCGACTGCCGCATCCGACCCGTCGTCCTCGGCAAAGCCGGAGAACCACTCGACGTCGGACGCAGCGCCCGCACCGTCACCATCCCCCAGAAATACGCACTCACCGCCCGCGACGGGGGTTGCGCCTGGCCCGGCTGCGACATGCCCGTCTTCCGCTGCACCGCACACCACATCGTCATGTGGCGACACCACGGCGAAACAAAAATCGACAACCTCGTCCTACTCTGCGGCCGCCACCACAAACTCATCCACAGCAGCCAATGGAAAGTCCACATCGCCCAAGACGGACTCCCCGAATTCACCCCACCCACCTACCTCGACCCCACCGGCACCCCACGCCGAAACACCCTGCACCTACGGATCTGAACCGCCGATGACTAACCCGGGATCGGGATCAGCCGGTACGCCTTGGCGGCGGTGTCGGGGATCTCGTGGAACACCGTGCCCGCCGAGACAGTGCAAGCTTCGTCGGCGTACAACTCCAGCGCGTTGGCGTCGCCGAAGCCTCGCGCCGCCGAACCCGCCGCGGGAATCCCGAGCGCGGACACCGGTTTGCAACCCCGCCCGGTCGGCACCGAGACCTTGGTGCCGCCGAAATCGGTGCCGGAGAAGAGGCAGTAGCCGTCCTGCTGACAGTGCGGGCTGACCTCCTGCGCCGACGGCGTACCACCGGACAGCGCGCTCGCCAGCAGAACCGCGCCGGCAGCGCCCGAAACCGCGAGATGCGACAAAGCCATGACCAACTCCCCAGGTGATGGTGGACCCTTCGTGCCTCACCGCCATCCTGGCACGGATCGCTTTGCCGTGGCCCACCTCCGCAAGTAGTCCTCTAATGGCGGCAGTCCCCAGGGTCACGACCAGAGGTAGCGGCGCTCGGGCCGTCCCGTCCCGCCGTACTTGAGGGTCACTTCGGCCTTCCGCATCGCCACGAAATGCTCCAGGTACCGCCGCGCGCTCACCCGCGCCACACCGGTCGCCTCGGCGCATTCGCTCGCGGACATCCCGCCGGGCGCGCCGCGCAGCGCGGTCTCCACCAGTCGGGCGGTTTCCGCGGTGAGTCCCTTGGGCAGTACGGGTTTCGCGCTCGGCCGCGCACCGAAGACCCGGTCGACGTCGGCCTGCCCGGCCTCGGCCAGCCGGTCCAGACGCTGATGCAGCGCGGCGAAATGGGTGAGCTGGTCACGCAGGGACGCGTACTCGAACGGTTTGATCAGATAGTGCAGCACCCCGCCCCGCATCGCGTGCCGCACGGTCTCGATATCGGTGGCCGCGGTGATCACGATGACGTCGACGTCTTCGGTGGCGCGCAGTTCCCGCAGCACCGAAAGCCCGTCGAGGTCGGGCAGGTAGACGTCCAGCAGCACCAGATCCGGTTTCAGCTCGCGCGCCAGGCGGATCGCGTCGGCGCCGGTGTGCGCGACGCCGACGACAGCGAAGCCCTCGGTGCGGGCGACGTATCCACTGTGGACTTTCGCGACCATGAAATCGTCGTCGACGACGAGGACCCGGATCATCGCGGAAGCCTTGCCGTGAACACGGCGCCGCCGGAGTTGTGCACCTCGACGGAACCGCCGCGCCGCACACAGGCCTGCCGGATCAGCGCCAGCCCGAGACCACGCTGGCCGTGCGCCGCGGCCTTCGTGGTGAAGCCGTGTTCGAAGACTTCTTCGGCGATTTCCGGGGCGACACCGGGCCCGGAATCACGGACCTCCACACGCACTTCGTCATCCTCCTGCCACACACCGACTTCGATCCAACCGCGCTCGCCACCGAGCGCGTCAAGGGCGTTGTCGACGAGGTTTCCCAGTACTGTCACCAGATCCGTGGACAGGCCGTCCTCGACGCGGTCCAGTTCGCTGTCCGGGGCCATCCGCAGCCCGACTCCGCGTTCCGCCGCGAGCGACGCCTTCGCGATCAGCAGTGCCGCCACCGCCGGGTCGCCGATCCGCGAGCCGACCTCCGCCCGCCATTCGCCCTGCGCCGAACTGATCCGGCTGACGTAGCCGCGGACTTCGTCGTATTCCCCGAGTTCCAGCAGACCGGAGATGGTGTGCAGCCGGTTGCTGAATTCGTGCGCCTGCGCGCGAAGGGTGTCGGTGGCGTGCCTGCTGGCGTCGAGTTCGTCCCGCAGGGTCATCAGATCGGTGCGGTCCCGCAGGGTGACGACGGCGCCGCGCACGTCGATCGGCATCCGGTTCAGGGTCAGCACCTTCCCTTGCCGCAACACGATCTGGTCGGCACCGGTCGCGCGCCCGGTGAGCACGTCGCGGATCCGCTCGTTCAGATCGAGGTCCTCGACCGACCGGCCGACGGCGTCCTCCGGTAGCACCAGCAGCTCACGGGCGTGATCGTTCACGAGCGTGATCCGGTCCTGCGGGTCCAAGCCGACGACACCCTCCTTGATGCCGTGCAGGAGCGCTTCCCGGTTCTCCACCAGCGCGGTGATCTCGTGCGGCTCCAGTCCGAGTGTCTGGTTCTTGACCCGACGCGCCAGCAGCAGCGAACCGCTCACCCCGATCACCAGCGCGACACCCAGCACCCGCAGGGCGTTGTCCGGCGAGTCGAGCACGCCGGAGAAGAAGCCGGGCGACTTCGAACCCACCGCGACCATGCGGACCACCTTGCCGCCCTTGGCGTCGAGCACCGGGACGTGCGCCACGATCGAACCGTCGAGTTCGCCGACCCAGGACCGTCCAGAGAGGACGGTGCTCTCCCCGATGTCGAGTGTGGTCCTCAGCTGACCCGGATCCGGTGACGCCAGCACGTAGCGGTCCGCGCCCGCGATCACGACGGAGTCCACTCCGGAGAGGCTTCGCGCGGTTTCGGCGGGTGCGTTCAGTTCGAACGGGCCGTTCTCGAGGTCGCCCACGACGCCCTGCGCGGCGACACTCTCCGCGACCGAAAGCGCCCGCCGTCCCTCGGTCGTGCGGAAGTTGTTCCCCGCCTGGACGACGGCCAGCACGCCCACCGCGCACAGTAGGCAGGTGACGACTACTAGTTGCCACACGAGGAGTTGGCGGGCCAGAGAACCCCGAGCACCCATCGCCACCTCCTCGTGACCAGAAAGAACAAAACAACCCTTAGGCCCGCAAGCGGGACATCTCTGTTTACACGAGTGCAACATGTCCAACCACGCGGCAGAGAGGCGGGGATCACAGTGAAGCCCAGTAGCTGGTTGGCCATCGCGGCGGCGCTTGTCGCCGTTTTGCTGGTGCCACCGTTGCTCACACCGGGCAGCGAGGCCGACGACGGCGCGCAGATCCGGTCCATCCGAGTGCTCGTGCCCAACGCACCCGGTGGCGGCTACGACATCACGGCCCGCACGGCGACCAAGGCGATGGAGGACGCGGACCTCCTCGGCAACGCGGAGGTGTTCAACCTCCCCGGCGCCGGCGGCACGGTCGGCCTCGGCCGGACGGTGGCCGAACGCGGCAACGGCAAGCTCGTCATGTCGATGGGCCTCGGCGTCGTCGGCAGTGTGTTCACGAACAAGTCGCCGTCTTCGCTGCTCGACACCACGCCGGTGGCGAAGCTGATCGAAGAGTCGGACATCGTCGTGGTCGGCAAGGACTCGCCTTTCCAGACGATCGGCCAGCTGGTCGAAGCGTGGAAGAAGGACCCGGGCGGGGTTCAGGTCGGCGGCGGTTCGTCGCCCGGCGGGCCGGATCACCTGGCGCCGATGCTGATGGCGAAGGCGGTCGGGCTCGCGCCCAAGGCGGTCAACTACGTCCAGTTCGACGGCGGCGGCGAGCTGCTGGCGTCGGTCCTCGGCGGCAAGGTCGCGTTCGGCGTCTCCGGCGTCGGTGAATACCGCGACCAGATCCAGGCCGGCACGCTCCGGGTGCTGGCGGTGACGAGCGAGAAGCGGATCCCCGGGATCGACGCGCCGACACTGTCGGAGTCCGGGGTGGACGTGAAGTTCACGAACTGGCGCGGAATCGTCGCGCCGCCCGGCATCACCGATGCCGACCGCGCGAAGCTGGTGAGCCTCTTCGAGCGGCTGCAGAAGACGCCGCAGTGGCAGGAAGCGTTGCAGCGCAACGGATGGACCGGGGCTTTCGCACCCGGGGAGCAGTTCGGTTCGTTTCTCAAAGAGGAGAACACTCGAGTGGCAACGGTGCTGAAAGAGCTGGGTCTGGCATGACCACGTGGATGAAGGAACGCTCCGAACTCGGGGTGAGCGTGGTACTTCTGGTGCTCGGCGTGCTGGTGCTGACCGACGCGCTGAGCATTCCCACCGATTTCGCCCAGCGCGGCCCGGTGGGACCGAAGGCGGTGCCGATCCTGGTCGGCTCGCTGCTGCTGATCGTCGCGGTGCTGCTGGCCCGCGACGTCCTGCGCGGCGGCAAGGGCGAAGCCGAGGGCGGCGAGGACATCGACCTCACGGAACCCGCCGACCTGCGTACGGTTCTGTTGCTGTGCGGCGCTTTCCTGGCGAACGCGGCGCTGATCGGGCTGGTCGGGTTCCCGATCTCGGGCGCGATCCTGTTCTGGGGCGCGGCGTACGCCCTCGGCAGCCGCAACCTGGTCCGTGACCCGCTGATCGCGGCGGGCATGTCCGTCGTGACCTTCCTGATCTTCAACAACCTGCTCGGTGTCCCGCTCCCCGGTGGCCCGTTGATGGAGGTGTTCTGATGTTCCAGCAACTCATCGACGGCTTCGGCACCGCGCTGACCCCGACCCATATCGCGATGGCGGCGATCGGTGTCCTGCTGGGCACCGCGATCGGCGTGCTGCCGGGCATCGGGCCGGCCATGGCGGTCGCCCTGCTGCTCCCGGTGACCTACGGGCTCGAACCCACCGGCGCGTTCATCATGTTCGCCGGCATCTACTACGGCGGCATGTTCGGCGGTTCGACGACGTCGATCCTGCTCAACACCCCGGGTGAGAGCGCGGCGGTGGTCGCGGCCATCGACGGCAATCCCATGGCCCGCAGCGGCCGAGGGGCGCAAGCGCTTGCGGCGGCCGCGATCGGGCACTTCGTCGGCGGCATCCTCGGCACGATCGCGCTGGTCGTGCTGGCCCCGGTGATCGCGAAGCACGCCGTCGACATCGGCGCCCCGGACCTGTTCGCGATCATGGTGCTGGCGTTCATCGCGGTCACCTCGGTGCTCGGCAGTTCCCGGATCCGCGGGGTCGCGTCCCTGCTGATCGGTCTCACCATCGGGCTGGTCGGCCTGGACGAGATGACCGGTCAGCAGCGGCTGACGTTCGGCTCGCTGCACCTCGCCGACGGGATCGACGTGGTGATCGTGGCGGTCGCGCTGTTCGCGGTCGGCGAATCACTGTGGGTGGCGGCACATCTGCGCCGCAACGCGTTCAAGCCGATCCCGGTCGGCAGGCCGTGGCTTTCCCGCGCCGACCTCAAGCGGACGTGGAAGCCGTGGCTGCGCGGACCGCTGATCGGATTCCCGTTCGGCGCGGTGCCCGCCGGTGGCGCGGAGATCCCGACTTTCCTCTCGTACGTCACGGAAAAGCGCCTCTCGAAGCACAAGGACGAGTTCGGCAAGGGCGCCATCGAAGGTGTCGCGGGTCCGGAGGCGACCGCCTCGGCGTCCGCTGCCGGGACGCTGGTCTCGATGCTGACGCTGGGCCTGCCGACCACCGCGGTCGCGGCCGTGATGCTGGCGGCGTTCCAGCAGTACGGGATCCAGCCGGGACCACTGCTGTTCGAACGCGAGTCTTCGCTGGTGTGGGGCCTGATCGCGTCGCTGTTCGTCGGGTTGACGCTGCTGCTGGTGCTGAACCTGCCGCTGGCACCGCTGTGGGTGAAGTTGCTGCGGATCCCGCGGCCGTACCTCTACGCGGGCATCCTGTTCTTCGCCAGCGTCGGCGCGTATGCGGTGAACGCGGACATCTTCGACCTGCTGGTCATGTTCGTGATCGGCCTGCTGGGCTTCGCGATGCGCCGCTACGGCCTGCCGGTGCTGCCCGCGATCATCGGGGTCATCCTCGGCCCGGCGGCCGAACAGCAGATGCGGCGCGCGCTGCAACTGAGCGACGGCGATCTGGGCGGGCTGGTCAACACCCCGTTCTCGATCGTGGTCTACGTGATCATCCTGGTGCTCCTGTTCTTCCCGTTGATCAAGCGTTTCCTCCCGTCCCGCCCGCCCGCCGCCGAGGCGGAGCCCAAGGACAAGGCGGACGTCTGACCTGCGAGAACCCTTTACCCGGCCCGGCCTCGACTGCCCCGAGGCCGGGCCTTCTCGCGCGTTCACTCCCGAGAAGGAGCGAACCGGCCCTCGCGAGTGATCTTTCGGGACGCTCGCCCCCCGAGGATCGACGTCATGAGCACGAAGATCCTCCACCTCCCCCCGGCCGTGAGTGACACCGAGCGACCGGTTCCCCGCTGGGCGATGCGCCTGGCCTACGCGCTTCCCTGGCTCCTGCTGCCTTCGTGCCTGTGGCGGCTTCCCTTCGCCTTCCACTTCGAGATGGGGCAGCTCCAAGACCGTGGGATGCCGCCGCTCTGGCTGAGCATCCCGTACGTCCTCGCGCTCAGCGTGTTCACCGAAGTGACCGCGATCCTGGCCATCGGGCTCGTCCGCGGCTGGGGTGAGGTGGCTCCCCGGCGGATCCCGTTCATCGGCGGCAAGCGCGTCCGGCCGATGGCGGCCGTGGTCCCCGCCGTCCTCGGTGGCCTGATCCTCACCGCGCTGTTCAGCTCCGTTCCGCTCGGCGGCGACCGACGGCTCACCGTTTTCGGCGTGGCCGAGAGCATCGGATACAGCAGCGACGGCTGGGACGCGCTGGCGACGATATGCATCGCTCCGACCGCGCTCTGGGGACCGATCATCATCGCCCTGGCCCTCGCTTATCACCGCCGTCGCCGGGCCGTTTGAACCACCTCGCGTCGCTGTACGTGTGCAGGGCATCACCTCGTTTAAAGATAACGAAAGGGTAACGGCTAGATCGCGTTTTGAACCGGCTGTGCGTTGGGGCCGTTTCAGCCAACGCGGAGTCAGTGACGCCGGTACTGCCGGTGGCGCATCCCCCGGGCTTCGCGCAACGACACCGAACGAGGTGAACAAGTTCATGCCCCGTAACCAAAGATCCTCCGCTGGCCGTCACCGCATGGCTCGCCGCACGAAGGTCGCCACCGGCGCGATCGCGCTGTCTCTCGCCGTCGGAGGGCTCGTCGTGGTGAACACGACCGGAACCCCCGACGCCGCCAGGGCCGACGGCGCGGACAAGTCGTTCTTCATCGACATCGCGAAAGTCCCCCGCGGCAACAACGTCAACCTCGACCTCGCGAAGCGGGGTGCCCGAGGGACATTCACCGTCGACTGTGGCCGCAACGAGAACGGCCACTTCAACGGCGACAACTTCATCGCCGCGCCCGGCGTCCGCAATGGAGCCCAGCACCTGCACGACTACGTCGGAAACCTTTCGACCAACGCGGATTCGAACAACAAGAGCCTCTCTCGCGCGGGAACCACCTGCAAGAACGGTGACAAGTCGGCCTACTTCTGGCCGGTCATCCGGATCAACGACGAGGAAGAAGCGGAAGCGAACGAGAAGGCGGCCGAGGAGCAGCTCGCCGCCGACCGGGCGAACGCGGCCAAGGACGAGGCCGCCGCCCAGGTCGACTGCCCCGACGTGGTCAGTGAACTCGACGAGGTCCCCGACCAGGCGATGCCCGCGGTCGACGAGAACCTCGACAAGCTCGACCAGGAGTCCGACAACGCGAACAACCAGCTGGCCCAAGGGAAACAGGCCGGCCAGGTGCTCGACGAGCTGAAGAACAAGAGGAAGCCGTCGATCAAGAAGATCAGCGAGACCATGAAGCAGGCGGGAAAGCCGGTCGCGAAGAACGACGACCAGCTCGCCGGGTGCGCCGTGAAGCAGAACGGCCAGGGCGGCCTCGACAATGGCGGCCAGAACAGCAACGTCAACGCCACTGGCGATGTCGAGAAGAAGAAGTCCGACGGCAAGGCCTCCGATCTGCCCCCCGCCGACGACAACAACGAGATCGGCGACAACGAGGGCGAGATCCAGCGTCCCGAGAAGGTGGACCTGACCTTCACCAGCGGTGGCGCCCGCCGCGTCGTCGCGATGCCGAAGTTCCTGCGCGTTCTCTACGGCGACGCCAAGCAGACCACCAACGGTCCGGCCAACGCCCGGCCCAGCTGGACCTGCACCGGCTTCGAAGACCGGCTCACCGAGCTGTACCCGATCTGCCCGCAGGGCAGCAAGGTCGCGCGGATCCACGCGTTCCCGAACTGCTGGGACGGGAAGAACACCGACAGCGCCAACCACCGCACGCATATCGTGTTCTCCGACCGCAACGGGAAATGCCCGCGTGGCTTCAAGAACGTGCCACAGCTGCGGATCACGCTGGTGTACAACATCCCGCTGGACGCCCAGATCGACGGGCACTACGCGGTCGACGCGTTCGACCAGGAGAAGCACAACCCGCGCTCCGACCATGACGACTTCGCGAACGTCATGTCGCAGCGCCTGATGAACCAGCTCGTCAAGTGCGTCAACAGCGGAAAGCGTTGCCGCCAGTAGGAGCTGACGGGGGACTCTCTCTCCCGGAAGTGTCATGAAAGGGTCTTTCAGGACAAGAAACGTCCCGAAAGACCCTTTCATGACACACACCTGCGGGGGCGCGGCGGGGATGACCCGCGCCCCCACCCCCCGCGCCGGGGGTCCGGTTTCTGACCCGGCGTAGGGGTACCGGGCCAGAAACCGGCGAGCGATGCGGCTTGTCCCTCCCGAAAAGCCGCTCCGCCCGGTCTCGGGGCTAGGCCGTCGTCGACAACCTGCTCACTCGGTCGAACACCAGGGCGGACGGCACCGCCGGGCTCACCTCCGCCAGCACCGCGTCGGCGTCCAACCCGGGCAGATGAATCCACGCGCTGTCAGCGAAATCCGGGGTGTTCACGCTCAGCCGGGCGCACCGGGCCGGCGGGATCAACGCGACGCCGAAGGGTTCGACGACGTTGCGCCACACCGATTGCGAGACGATCATTCCCGCGCCGAACTTGTCCCCGGTCGGATCGAGACGGCACCAGTAGCCGACGGCGTCGTTGAACGTCGACGCGCACAGCAGCCGGGTCAGCGTGATGTACGTGCGGTGGTAACGGTGGTTGTCCGCCATCGGTCCCATGTGGACGGCCACGCGCGCTCGCATCGGGACACGGGCGTAGCGGTTACGGGAGCGCAGCAGATGGTCCAGATGGAACACGACCTCGCAGAGCTGTCCGACGGCGCGGTCCGGATACGCGACCATGAGCCCGTCCCCGGTCTCACGAAAGTGGCGTGCTTCCCCCGGCGCGAGCCCAACGGCGTTGAACGAGCGGGAAACCAGCGTCTCCATCTCGGTCTTCATCGGATCCAGCAGGTCATCGCTGGCCTTCGACGAACCGACGATGTCGACGGCGAGCACGGCATGGGTATGCGCGTTGTAATGACCTGAGGTCAGCAACTGCATCTGCGACCCCTCCCTGAATCGGTGAAAACTGGCGGGCAGAAGCAGTGTTCCCACTCCTCACTGGAAGTTCTGTTCGGAACCGAACAGAACTTGACCCCGCGATGTTCAACGCCAGTGAGCTAAGTCACACCTTTTTCCGTGATCACCCTCAACGCGTCACGGTCGATGACCGTGATCGCGCGGCGCGAACTGACCACCACACCGGCCTTCCGGAGCTTGTCCAGCGCCTGCGCGACCATGGTGCGGCCCATCGGGATGAACTGGGCGAGTTCGTCCTGGCTCAAGGGGATCCCGATCCGCCAGCCGGCGGGCGTCCGGATCCCGCAGACGTCGACCAGGTAATCCAGCCGGGTCGCGACCCGGGCCACCGCCTGGGGTTTCCACGACTGTGTCCGCTGCCGCTGCGCGAGCACGAACCGGCGGGCGACACTGACGAGCACTTCCCGCATCGCCACCGGATAGTCCAGCAGGAACCGGTTGAACTCGCTCGCCGCGATGCGTCTGACGTGGACTTCTTCGATGGCGACGACGTCGGCCATCCTGATCCCGCCGGCGATCACCGCGATCTCACCGTGCAGATCGCCGGGCACCCCGACGTCGAGGATCACCGTCGCGCCCATCCGGTCGGCGCTGGTCACCTTCACATAGCCGTGCCGCAGCAGCATGACGAAGTCGCCGGGTTCGCCGGACCTCATCAGTGCCTGTCTGCTCTCATAGGTCTGCGGCGTGCCCATTTCGAGGAGCCGCGCGCGGACGGGTTCGTCCAGCCGCTCCAGGAATGGACGCTCTCGCTCTTCGGCGGCCTCCGGGCCCGAACCCACGAATCACCCTCCCAGGCAGTCGTCAACACCTATCGCGGAGAGTAATCGAATCGGCCACCCGATCCAGCGGCGGAACCGTCATACATGGTGAAGATGCCCAGTCGGACCAGCTCGGACCTGATCCACTCGGCCAGCCTGTGCAACGGTCCGTCTTCGACCTCGACGAAATAACTGTCCACGATCTGATGTCGCCTGTCGGCGTGCTTCGCCGCGTAGAGCAGCGCGGAACGCACCTCCGACACCTTCAGCGGAGCGACTTTCATCCCCGGGCTCGGCCGTACGGTGCTTTTGGCGGCCATCACCGCCAGCACGGCCTCCTCCAGGCTGAACCGGTGCTCCACCGGTACGACCACATGTTCCACGCCCTCGACAACGCGGCGCCCGATCAACGGCATGGTGCCAGATCAGCATGACGCACGGCCGTAGTCTGTTCGGCACCGAACACTCAGCGTGGTTCGGCCGCCTCGATCGCGTCTTCGAGCACTTCTCGGTACAGGCTCATCCGCTCGACGAGCATCACCGGATCCGGGTTCTCGTCCCGCGCGTGTCGCTCCAGCTTCTCAGTGGTCTGCTTCACCGTCACCCGCAGCTCGACGACCGCAGGCGCGTTCTCGCCCGCCCGTTCTTCGAGTCGCGTCACCGCTCGCCGGATGGCCTTCGAAAGCTCCATCTCGCCTGGCTGCACGTTTTCGATGGCCGTCAAGGCCCGCCCGAGCAGGCTGTAGTGGTCGTAGACGGCCGCGGGCTCCGGCGCGCGGAACTCTCTCACCTTCGCCGGCCGTTTGCCGCTCACCACGAAGAACGCGACTTCGGCCGGGACCAGCACGGCGAAACCCGCGGCGGCGCCGAAAAGCCAGGCCTGCGGATGCGGCAAGGTCACCGCGTGCCCGATCAGGACGGCGATGAGCGCGAGCACTCCGGCCACGACGTGGAACGGGCGGTTGTCGGGAGCGGCCATGTCAGAAGTTACTGAAGACGTTGACGAACATCTTGTCGATGCCCTGTGGATCGACGGCCTTGTAGCTGCGCGCCTTGGACTTCTGCGCGATCTCGTCGAGCACGCGGCTGTCCGCCTGCGCGCCGTAGGCCATGGTGAAGATCCGGACGGAGTTGTCCAGTCGCTCGGCGTCGACGTTCTGCAGCACCTGCTCCTTGGTGGTCCCGGCCGCGGTGTTCTCGCCGTCGGTCAGGAAGACGACGGCGTTGATGAGGTTCGAATCGAACTCCCGCCGCATCTTGTCGTTGGCCTCCACCACGGATCTGTAGAGCGCCGTCTCCCCTTGCGGTACCAGATTGTCGACCAGGTCGGCCATCGGGCCCCGGACGTCCTTCACCTTGCCGATCGGCATCTTTTCCTCCGGTCCGTCCGACGAGAACGTCCACAGACCGACCTCGTCTTCGGGATGCAGATACTCGAGCTGCTTCCGGATCGCGGGTTTCAGCAGGTCGATCCGGCGCTCGGAGTAAGGCTTGTCCTTGCGGTTCTTGTCGAACGGTTCCTTCATCGATCCGGACAGGTCCAGCACCAGCAGGATCCGGCCGCGGCGCTGCGTGTACTCCCAGCCGTCGAGCATCTTCTGGATCTGCTCACCGGTGGGTGTCCCGATGCGCTGGGGTTCACCGGTTCCCTTGGCCTTCACGCCCTCGGCCAGTTTCTGAGCGGCGCGGCCCTCCGGATCGCGGAAGCCGAGATCACGAAAGCTGTCCTGCTGCTTGGTTTCCCGCAGGAAATCGGCGAAGTCCTTGGCCGCGGCCTGCTGTTCCGGCGTCGCCTTGGCGGTGGTCAGGATGGGATGGTCGATCAGCATCGTCCCCTCGCGCGGGTGGACGGCGACGAGCGGCCGTTTCAGCCCGACGGGCTTGTCCTGCAGTTGCTTCGGATCCCCTGTCGGCGCGCCGTGGTTGTACAGATAGACCATCTGCTCCTGCATCGCCATCGCGCTGATGTAGGGCGTGGGCTTCTTCTGGTCCTCTTCGTACAGAGTCTTCAGGAAGGCCACCGAATCGTCGCTGTAGTAGGCGACCGAAGCCTCGATGCCACGGACGAACTGCACGGCGTCGGCCGTCTCGATCTTGCCGTAGTCACCGCCGGTCGCCGCGAAGTAGGTCGCGATGGTCGCGGCGAGCCCCGAGGTCGACCGGTGTGGATTGTCCTTGCCCAAGGTGAAGTTCCCCCACTGGGCGTTCGCCCCGGGTTTGGCGGCCCAGCCACCGTTCTGGTTCACCTCGAGCACCTCGCGCCAGCCGATGTCCTTCTCGGGCCAGCCCAGTGCCCTGGCCATCGGCTCCGGCATCGCGATGACCATCGGGCTCGTCGCGAGCGAGGTCTTCGGGCCGGTCTTGATCAGGTCACCTTTGCCGCGCTGGCGGAGCAGATCGAGCCAGAGCGACGAACTCGGCAGCCAGACCTGGGGTTCGGGGTGCTGCTCGTCGATGTCGTTCCAGCCGTCGGCGATGAGGTCGAGCGCGGCGCCCGAGGTCTTCTTGAACGCCTCGACCTTCGCGCACCGGCCGCCGTCGAACGTCCGGCCGGTGTCGTTGTACCGCTCGGCCAGTGCGTGGATCAGGTCGCCCTTCTCCGTGGAAGAACTGGCGACCAGCCGGACGCAGTCGGTCCTTGACGCGTTCGACGGCGCGGAGACCGTGGTCGCGAGCAGGACGATCACCAGCGCCCCGACGAACGCCCCGAAGGCGAGCGAAAGCCAGCCTGATCTCCGCATGCGCCGCCCCCTAGCCGTTGTAGCGGCCAAGTGTAGCTACAAGGTGATTCCCGGTTCCGCCTCCTCGGTCACCAGGTCGCAGGTTTCGAAACTGAAGCGGGCGAGGGTGCCCACCCAATTCCGATAGACCTGTAGATCATCGAAGGATTCGACGTCTAGCCGCCATTCAGGTGGAAAAGCGCCGGTCAAGGATTCCCCGGCGGAAAGCGCGGTGAAGGTCGCTCGTGCGGCCACCGGATCGGACACCAGCAGCGTCAAAAGCACGAGTACCGCCCGATAGGGGCCGCCGACGAAGCGCGTCAGTTCGGCATCGGGAATGCCGATGCGCACGAGCCGGTAGAGATTGACCAGTTTCCGGATCTCCCGCGGCGTGTTCAGCCGTTTCCGCAGCACGTGGACGAAGTCGCGTTCGACCTCGGTGAGCCGCAACCGATCCGGCCGCATGTTGTAGAACGTCGGCGGGGTCTTGTCCTCGACGATGACCTCCACCGGCTCGCCGCTTTCGCCGCGCTCGGAGATTTCCCCGTCCTCCGGCCATTCTTCGTAACCGGGCGAGACCGGTTTCCCGCCTTCGATCGGCATCAGGACGTCGATCAGGTCGTCGGCCGCGGTTCCCATGGGGCGCAACGCGAACACGATCTGGAAGATCTTGTCGAGGTATTCGTCCCGTCGTGCTTCCCCGGCCCCGAACAGCTCCTCGTGGTGCTGGTCGAGGCATCGCCGCAACCATCTCGGATCGACCGCCACCACCACGACGAACGCGGGCAGGGCCAGCAGCAGGTGCACGGCGGCGAGCACCTCGATCACCTTCGACGGCGGGCAGCGGTCGAGGTCGTCGATGTAGAGCACGATCCGTTCCAGCGGCGGCTCTCCCTTGGCGCCTGCCAGCCGCCAGTCCTTCTGCGCGGCGAGGAGATCGGCGCTCAGGTCCGCGAGGTCTTCCCGGACTCGGGCGAAAACCCCTTGGTAGTCCCCATATCTGCCGGTCTTCGCCTCTTCGATCAGATCACCGAGCCGGGTGGCCGCGTCCAGTCGCCGGAGCCGTTCCTCGGTCTCCCGGACCTCGGTCTCGAACCGTTCCGCCCGTTTTTCGACGTCGTACCGCAGCTTGTCCAATGTGGACTTGACGGGGGCGAGGGCGGATCTGGCGGTGGTGAGCGCCGGGGTCAGCACGGCGCCGAGCGCGACGATGGCACCCGCGGCGGCGAGGATCGCGTTGTGCCACCACGCCCATCCGATGATCGTCGCGGCGATGCCGAGCACGCCCGACACCGCGTAGCCCGCGACGGCGAGCCGCCGCCGCCGGCGTTCGGCCCGGTCCACGCCGGAAACCAGCAGCCGCCAGCGCCAGCTGAGCGGGGAATCCGCCTTGATGGCCCGCAGGCTCGCGAGCCGGGTCCGCAGCTCCTCACGTTCGGCACGGACCTCGCCGGCGTCCGCGTGCGTCTCGGGTGCGCCCAGGTTCCGGAACAGGTGATCCACCAGCCCGACCCACAGATGGTCGTCGTGGTACTGCCAGGCGTTGAACCGGATCTGCCGGATCTCACCGGCGAACACGCTGGTGACGGCACCCCCGCGTGAACGCCGGGCCAGTTCGGCCACCCGGTCCGCCACCTGCCGCACGAAACTCGACTTTCCGGAGCCCCAGGGGCCCAGCAGGGCGATGCACAGCGGCGGGCTGGTCTCGCGGTCGGCGATGACCGCGGCGAGGGTGCGCACGTCGTCCTGGAAGCCGATCAGGTCGACCGCGCTTTCGACGTCGGGCGTGATCCGCGGGCGGGCCTTGCCCGGTTTGGGTTCGACGAAACCGGTGCCGTCGATCTGGTTGCCGAAGCGGTCCCACACCCGGATCGTGCGGTCGTCCCCCACCGAGATGATCTTCTCGTTGCCCGCCGTGCAGGCGATCGCGCGGACGTTTCCCGTGTGCCCCTTGAGGAGGGTGTGCTCGGTCGGGTCGTCGATGTCGCGGACGTGGATATCGCCGCCGGAACCGCCGGAGAGCACCAGCTTGCCGTCCGGGCTGAAGGCCAGGGCCCGCACGACCCCGTCGTGCCCGGGGAAGACGAGGGCCGGATCTCCGGTGCGGCCCCACAACCGGACCGTCTCGCCCTCACCGGAGAGCACCCGCGCGCCGTCGGGCGAAACCGCGACCACGTGGACCGTGCCCACGCCGCCGAATCGGTAGTGGGAGACGACTTCCTTGTCCCACAGCCGTACGCCGCCGGTGTCGTCGCCCGCGACCACGACCCGGCCGTCGGGGGTCACCGCGACGGATTCGATCTCCGGGCCGCCGGTACGGAGGCCGCGCACCGTCACGCCGTCCAGCCTTCGGACCTCGACGGTGCTTCCCGCGCCTGATACGGCGAAGTCCTTCGCCACCGCGACCGTGAGAGTCCGTTTGGTGGTCTGAATCTCCGGGGGATGAGCCTCGCCACCGGCGAGCCGCCAGTGCCGCACCGTCGCCCCATCGCAACCGGCCACGTACTGACCCGAGATGCCCACCGCCAGCACCGGCCGATCGTGCCCGCTCAAGGCGAACCGTTGCGCGCCGGTCTCCAGGTCCCATACCCGCACCGTCTTGTCCGCACCACCGGTGACCAGCCGGTTTCCGTACACGGCGACGGCGAGGATGGGTTCTTCGTGTCCGGTGAAACGCGCCATCGTCATAGCTGCACAGTCTTCCGGGCGCGTCAAGATCATGGTTAACGACAGGCGACTATCGGCGGGTTCCGCGACGAGCTTGACAGGTCCTAACATCACGCGGAGGCAACGGAGGACTACTCGGAGAATTCCTCCCGCCAGCACAAAGTGTCGACACTGCTTCGAAATTCCAGCACGCCTTAACGCGAGGAGTTCAACGTGCTTCGACGTACTTTCGCCGCGGTGCTCACCGGCGCCGCGCTCTCCATCTCGGTGCTTTCGGCGCCCACCGCCGGTGCCGCCGAGATCATGGCGACCACCCTGACCTACGACGACAGCCAGGCCGCGGAATTCAAGTCCGCGGTGGCTTCGGGCGTCAACGTGTGGAACACCCAGGTCACCAATGTCCGCCTCGTGAAGGCGACCGCGGGGCAGCGGGTCAACATCCGGGTCATCGCCGACAACGGCTGGCCGCGCGCCACCCTCGGGCCGGTCCGCCCGAGCGGCACGGTCACCGTGTGGATGGGCAGGCAGGCCGTCCAGCAGGGCTACAACACGATCCGGATCGCGGCCCACGAACTCGGCCACAGCCTCGGCCTGCCCGACGTGAAGCCCGGGCCGTGCTCGTCGCTGATGTCCGGCTCCACCGGCGGGGTCAGCTGCACCAACCCGAACCCCAACGCCCAGGAGAAGTCCAGGGTCCAGCAGAACTACGCCGGCACCGCCGTCCGTACCGCCGACACCGGCAAGGTCCTGGTGGACGTCGGCTGATCCCGAGCTAGGGGGTGCCCGCCCGGCACCCCCTAGCCGGTCAGCCCACCGCCGTGATCGCCGCGGCCGGGCACAGTTGCACGGCGTCCCCCGCTTCGGCCGGTTCCGCGTCCAGCAACCGGACCCGGCCGTCCTCCTCGTCCTGATCGAACACCTCGGGCGCGGTCAGCACGCAGTTCCCGGCACCCACACAGCGTTCGCGGTCGACTTCGAGTTTCATCGTGCTCAGTCCCAGGCCACCGGGAGCGCGTGCACCCCGTAGATGTCGGAGTCCGTCCGCAGCGGGACCTCATCGGCCGGAACGGCCAGGCGCAGCCCCGGGAACCGGGTCAGCAGGCCGGTGAACGCGACCGTCATCTGTACCCGCGCGAGTTGCTGGCCGAGGCACTGGTGGACGCCGTGCCCGAAGGACGCGTGCCCGGCGGCGTTCCGGCTGAGATCGAGCCGGTCGGGGTCGGGGAACTTCAGCGGGTCGCGGTTGGCGGCCATCACCGAAAGCGCGACCGACTCCCCCGCCTTGACGACCTGTCCGCCGATCTCGACGTCTTCGAGCGCGGTGCGCACACCGGTGTGCGTGATGCTCAGGTAGCGCAGAAGTTCTTCGACCGCCCCTTCGACACTCTCCGGGTCCTGGCGCAGGCTTTCGAGCTGGTCCGGATGCTGCAGCAACGCGAAGGTGCCCAGCGCCAGCATGTTGGCCGTGGTGTCCAAACCGGCCCCCAGCAAGAGGAACGCGATGCTGGTGAGCTCTTCGTCGGTGAGTTCCGTGGTGGTCAGCTCACCGAGGATGTCGTCGGTCGGCTCGGCTCGTTTGGCCACGACGAGCTTGTAGAGGTACTCCCCGAGGGCGTTGATGGCGGCTTCCTGCTCAGCCAGCGAGGCGTCCGGCCTGTTCAACGGAGCGACGTTGTCGCGGAAGAACTCGTGGTCGACATAGGGGACACCGAGCAGTTCGCAGATCATCAGCGCCGGAATGGGCTGCGCGAACGCCGTCACCAGATCGGACGGCGACCCCTGCCGCTCCATGGCGTCGAGGTACTCCGCGGTCACCTGCTCGACCCGTTCGGTGAGCAGCCGCATCCGGCGGACGGTGAACTTGCCGGTGAGCAGCTTGCGGTAGCGACCGTGCTCGGGTTCGTCCATCTTGATGAACATCCCCGGCGGCGCGGGCGGCAGCTCCCCCGCCATCGCGGCCGCGCCCGGCAGCGGCGAGTGCATCAGCTCCTGCCGTGCGCTGAAACGGGGATCCGCGACGATGTACCGGACGATCGTGTGTCCCGTCGCGAGCCAGCCTTCGTGGCCGCCGGGGTACGTCAGCCGGACGAGCGGGTGCTCGTCTCGCAGCGGGCCGAGTTCGGCGGGCGGATCGAACGGACAGCCCGCGGGCCGTTCGGTGGGCAGTTCCGCGAGATGGGGAACGGACTTCGTCATAGCTGGTCCTCCCAGTTCTTCAGCCATGACCGAAGGCTACGTTGCATTTATCAATCGCTCAAAGCTCGACTCTGGGTCTTTCCTGGTATCAGCTGGTAGATTTCCGAAATCGTTGCAACGGTCTTGTCGATGAACGCAACGCTTCGTTGCACTGACCTGAGGGTGAACGCAAAGGAGGTGTCCCATGCCGGGTGGCAGGCTGACGCCAGAGGAACGGCGGCTGATCGCGACGTGGCTCAAGGACGACCTCGGATACGCCGAGATCGCCCGGCGGCTCGGGCGCCCGACGTCGACGATCAGCCGCGAGGTCGCGCGCAACAGCGGGCATTCCGGTTACCGCGCCGACGAAGCGAGCCGGGTCACCGGCGAGCGGGCGCGCCGCCGCAAACCACTGTCACGGGTCGCACCCACCATCGCGAACGGGTACGGGCGGGACCCGGAGGCCGTGCGCGCCTTCGAAACCGGGTTCGCGGAGATGCTGGTGGCGACCGGGCTGCCGCGGATGGTGTCGCGAGTGCTCGCCTGCCTGGCCGTCAGCGACAACGGCATTCACACCGCCGCCGAACTCGCCCAGCGGCTCCAGGTCAGCCCGGCGTCGATCTCGAACGCCGTCGGCTATCTCGAAACGCAGGCGATGCTCAAACGGGAACGGGACGGGCGGCGGGAACGATACGTCGTCGACGAAGAGATGCCGCAACGGGTGTGGGCCGAGAGCGTCCGTTCGAATCAGGAGTGGGTCAAGATAGCCCGGCGGGGCGCCGAGGTCCTCGGCACGTCGACGCCCGCCGGCGCCCGTATGGACGACCTCGCCCGATTCCACGCGCGTATCAACGAAATCATGCTGGACGACCGCGTCGCGGTGTTCGTCGCCGACGCGCTGACCATGCTCGCCGCGCTCCTGCACGCCGGACGGACACTCGACCTCGGGGCGCTTTCGGCCGCCTTGGGCTGGCCCGCTGAGCGGGTGCTCGACGCGGTGCAGGTCGTCGTCGAGCATCCGCACGTCGCCGGTCCGGTCACCGTGGCCGTCGAGGACGGGACATATCGTGCTGTCCCGCTGACGGACCGGCTCACTCCGGCACAGCTGGCCGCGCTCGGACCGGAATGCGCGTGAGGGTCAGGTGACCTCGCGGATGACCAGCCGCTCCGAAGCCCGTTCGATCGCCGCCTCGACGGCACCGACCCGGTCGGCCAGCAGACCCACGGCGCCGACAGCGCGGCGCATCGGATCCTCGTCGTCCCCGCCGAGCGCCTGCGACCGCAGGTAAGCGGCCTTGACGTCGGCCCACCGCCGCGCCTGCTCCTCACTGAGCCGTCCGCGCAGTTCGGCCAGTTTGAGCAGGTTGGCCTCGGCACCCGAGGTCAGCGTCTGCGCCTCACCGGCGTAATGGTCGTCGATCAGCGCTTCCAGTTCGGCGTCGTTCATCGCCGGGACGATCCGGCCCGCGAGCTTGTTCATGTTCCGGTAGGAACCCTGCAGCTGGAACGGCGGTTCGACCCGGGACGCGTCCGCCTGCGCCGCCGAAGCGATGTAGGCCTTGTTGTTCTTCAGCACCATCCGCTGCAGCCGGCCCAGTTTCCGCAGCACGCCGAGGATCTGCTCCAGTTCCGTCGCCGAGTACGCGTGCTTCAGCTGATCCGTCCGGACCGAACCGTCGCCGCGGGCCAGCCGCACCAGAACGTCCACATCGGACCGTTCACGGGAGACCAGCGGTGCCAGCACCGGGTTCGACGTGAGCGAGTTCTCGATGTAGCTCAGCGCGAACAGCTCGTCCTTACCGGACAGCACATCGCCGAGGTTCCACACGTCCGCGCGGTTGGCGAGCATGTCCGGGATCCGGAACCGCTTGCCCTGCTCGGTGTACGGGTTACCCGCCATGCAGACCGCGAACCGCTTGCCGCGCAGGTCATAGGTCCGCGTACGGCCCTCCCACACGCCTTCCATCCGCCGCTGCGCGTCGCACAGCGAGATGAACTTCTGCAGCAGTTCGGGCGAGGTGTGCTGGATGTCGTCGAGGTAGAGCAGCACGTTGTTGCCCTGCTCCAGCGCGAACGAGATCTTCTCGACCTCCTGGCGCGCGGTCGCGTTGGGCGCGTCCGCCGGGTCGACCGAGGTGACGTCATGCCCGAGCGCGGGCCCGTTCACCTTGACGAACACCAGGCCGAGCCGGCTCGCGACGTACTCCATGAGCGTCGTCTTACCGTAGCCCGGCGGGGAAATGAGCAGCAGCAGGCCGGACTGGTCGGTGCGCCGGGCGTCGCCGGTCGCGCCGAGCTGCTTGGCGAGGTTGTCGCCGATCAACGGCAGGTAGACCTCGTCGAGCAGCCTGTTGCGCACGAACGCGCTCATCACCTTGGGCTTGTACTCGGACAGCCGCAGCCGATCCCGTTCGGCGGCGACCAGTTCGTTGCGCAGCCGCTGATACGCCCGGAAACCCGGTACCCGGTCGCGCCGGAACCGGTGCGTCCTGGCGAGGGTCTCGTCGAGCCGGAGGGTGATCGACCGCTCGGCGATGCGCGGATGCGCGCCGAGCAGACCGTCCACAGTGGCCGAAAGTTCCGCCGAAGAATCGTACCTTGGCAGATCGGCCAGCTCGATCGCGACAGCCTCCGCCAGCTCGTCGCCAGGCAGTTTCGATGCGTCCACAAAGGACTTCAGCCAGGCCTCGGCGAGCTGGTGACGGTCGGCGAGATCGTCGAGCGAACGCAGGTCCTCGGCGAAACTCCGGCGGTCCAGCCGGAACTTGTCGAGCAACATCCGCGCGCCGCCACTGGTGACGAACCCCGGCGACGGGTCGGCCAGCTCCTCGAACAGGTACTCGCCGGCGAATTCGAGGTCCAGCGCGAGTGCCGCGTGCTCGGCGAAAGCGGCGATCGACTCGGTGAATTCCCTTGCCAGCGCGTCGATCGCGGTGGTGTGACCGAACGCCTCCCGCACCCGCGCGAGTGACGCGGCCCGCGTCGTCCACGCGGACTTCGCCGCTTCTTCCGCGCCGAACGCCCAGAACAGCTGGGCGGCCGCCCGGGCGGCGGGCGGGTAGCGCAGCAATCCGGCCGCGGAACGCAGGCGCAGCAACGCGGACAGGATCG
Organism: Amycolatopsis sp. lyj-112; assembly: GCF_046549055.1. Lineage (NCBI taxonomy): Bacteria > Bacillati > Actinomycetota > Actinomycetes > Pseudonocardiales > Pseudonocardiaceae > Amycolatopsis > Amycolatopsis sp. lyj-112. Next base: position 242,645 of record NZ_JAJPWS010000008.1, read on the forward strand.
CGGTGGCGTCGTGATCGTGCACCCCGCGCGCGTAACCCTCGTCGTACCGGTCCCCCGCGACGCGCCGGACGATCTCGAGCAGGCCGTCCTCTCGCAGTTCCGGCTGGTCGAGCAGGATCGACGTCGCGAGGTACTCGGCGCGGTAGACCTCCGGCGACTCCGAGACCAGCAACTGGTCCCAGTACGGCCGCGTCGCCTCGAACGCCTCGTCCCGCACGGGCGAGCGGTAGTCGGTCCCGGTGATCGCGAACTTCATCCCGCCGTCGTGCGGCACCAGGGTGAGGTCGATGTCCTGGGTGTTGACCGCGAAAGTGTTGCGGCCCAGGCGGATCGTCTCCCCGCCCTCGCCGTAGAGGTCGAGCCTGTCCCGCAGCGCCCGGCCCGCCTCCTGACGGGCGGCCTTCACCCGGCCTTCGAGTTCTTCGGCCCGCACCTGGTCGCCCAGCTGGCGCAGTTCGGCGACGACACTGCGCAGCTTCGAGACCATCGGGTCGGAAGCGAAGTACGTGTTGATCTCGTCGACCGAGCCGAGGGTGCCGACCCGGCGCGTCACGCTCGCGAGGATCCGCTCGGCCGAATCGACCAGCCGATCCGCACGACGTGCCCGCTCGTCGAGCAGCGCCTGCTTGCGCGAGGAGAACGCCTCGTAGACGTCGGTGCGCTTCTCACCCAGTGCGGTCAGGAAGTCGTCGAACTCGCCGAAGCGCGATTCGAGGTTTTCCAGCTGCAGCAGCAATCGGCCCAGCTGCTCGTCGCAGCGGTCCGGGGTGTCCGCGACCGCGAGCCCACCGGTGATCGCCTGCGCGAGCAGCGCGAACTCGGCGGCGAACTCCGCCCGCCCCTCGGTTTCCAGCAGTTCCTTGCGACGCGCGTCGAGGGTGGCCCTGGCCCGGTTGACCCCGCCGATCACCTCGCCGACGCGTTCGAGGATCTTGGTCCGCACCACGGCGTCCGCGATCTCCAGCCCGCCGACGACGTCGGTGAGGACTTCGAGCCCGCCGGACTGTTCGTCCAGCTGCTCGGCGACCGGGACCGCCTCGGCGACGGTCGAGATCGTGCCCGCGGCGGCGATCAGCCTGTCGACTTCGGCGTGGTAGCTCGTGAACGCGTCCTCGCCCTGCAGGAACCGCACGGCCCGTTGCGCGGCCTCACCGAATTCCGTGTCGAGATCGGCGATCAGCTTGTCCACGCGGCCGGTGTCGACATACCGCAGTTCCCGCACGGTGACCAGATGTCCTCGTGCGCGGTGCATTTCGGCGAGCCGGCGCACCCAGGCGTCGGCCGCGTTCAGCGCCTCGCCCCGCACCCTCCGCACCAGCGAAGCGATCTCGGCCGCGGCCTCGTCGACGGCTTCGGCCGCCTGCGTGGTGAGCGACGTGACCGTCTCGAACTCGTCGAGCACCTGCTCGGCGGTGACGCGGACGTCCGACAGCGGCGAACGCAGATCACCGAGTTCGGTCTCGCCGAGCCAGTGGTAGTGGTCGAAGACCCGTGCGCACGCGGCGATCAGCGCCTCGAACACCGCCGCCGACGGCGCCATGTCCTCGACCATCCGGCTGATCGACAGACTGTCAGAGATCCCGCGGACCAGATCGGCGTTGCCGACCCGCTCCAGCGGCCCGGTCCCGGCCGGCTGTGACGCGGCATAGGTGTCCGACTGGAACGGCGTCCGCCACACCTGCATCGGGTGCACGCGGCTCGGTTCGTCGGACATCGCCCGGAACAGCACCATCGTGCCGTCGTCGAACAGCGAGTACCCGTGGCACGGGATCGGGTTCGAGACCGCTTTGCGGATCACGTTGTACGGCAGGAGAAGCGAGCGTCCGTCGGCCCGCGCGTGGAAGACGTAGAGCACGTCCTCCCCGTTGGGCGAGCGGATCACGCGCTCGAATTCGAGACCGTCCACAGTGGTGTCGAAGGTCTTGCTGATCCCCGTGTCGAGGTAGTAACCGCCGGGGAAGATGATGCCGTGATCCTCGGGCAGCCGCTGGCATGCCTGGCCGATCCCGTCGAGGCGCACCACGTCCCGCGTGCGGGTGTTGAACACCAGATACCGGTACTCGGTCTCCTTGTACGGCAGCACCCGCAGCAGGATCAGCGGACCGATCCTGGCATAGGAGACGTCGGCGTCTGCCAAGCTCTGCAGCGGCTCCTCGACCGGTTCGGCGTAGACGCCCTCCCCGGTTTCGGTGTTGTTCTCGATCTTGATCGTCAGGTTGCCGCCGACGGTCTCGACGAACACGTCGTCCTCGATCGAGATATGCGGGTGCCTCCCGAGAACATGGTGCTCACGGGTGGTCTCGATCCACTCGAAGTCGTGCGACGGCGGGAAGACGTGGTCACGCTCGCCCCGACTGTCCACATAGGACAATTTGCCGTCGGCGGCGATCCCCCAGCGCAGCACCCGGATGTCCTCGGTCCGGGGACCGATCTGGAACACCGCGAGCAGCTTGCCCTCCACGCGCCGCAGCTGCAGCAGCTTCGCCTGCCGGTAGTACCGGTACAGCTCGGCGAAATCGCGGACGAACTGCTCGTCACGCAGCAGCCCGGGCACCTCCTCGGCGGGCACGTCGTCGAAGCGGAAGGCGTTCTCGTCATGACTGAAACCGTGCAGCGAGAAGACGTCGTCGACCGTCGTCTCGGGTTTGAGCCCGATGAAGACGTTGTAGCCGAACAACATCCGCCCGCCGACCGAGACGACGTCACGCGGTACGCAGTTGTTCGCGGTGCGGATCCGCTCCGTACCGATCAGGGCGAGCTGCGCGCTGCCGAACACGCCGAGACGCGCCGCGTTGAGCTCGTCCGCGCGTTTCGCCAGTTCGGCGGCCTGTGCGGCGAGCCGGGCGCGGAGCACCTCGTAGGTGCCCGCGTCCAGCTCCGTTCCCACCGCCGGTTCGGTCGCCGTCACTGCTTCGCGGGGGCGAGGGCGGCGACCGACGTCTCGGCGAGGCCGAGCCGCTGCGCCATGGTCAGCAGCTCACGCAGCTTGTCGCTGTCCGGGCCGCCCGCCTGCATCTGCTTGGCCAGGAAGGCCGACAGCGTCAGGTTCTTCACGTCGTCGGTGCTCACCGCGCCGATCAGTTTGGTGAGGTCGTCGGTGAAGCTGCCCGAACCGTCGAGCCACGGCTTCGCGAGCGTCTGGACGACGTCCGAGTTCTCGACGAACCCGTCCACGCTCTTGCCGAGCCCGATCGATCCGATGATCTTCTCGAAGAACATCGTCTCGCCGCCGACGATGTCGATGTCGGCCTTCTCCAGCCCGATCCCGAGGACCGTGGCCTGCGCCTCGGCGACCTCGCGCTGCACGTTGAGCGCGGCGAGCCGGATCTCCTTCTCCGCCTCCAGTCGCAGGCGGTACTCCTCGTGCTGACGGCTGGCGGCGTCGAGAGAGGCCATTGCGGCGGCTTTCGCGGTGAGGCCCTCGGCCTCGCCCGTGAGCTTGTCGCGCAACGCGTCGGCGATCACGATCGCCCTCTCGCGTTCGACGATCGTCTCGGCGCGGCCGACCTTCTCCAGCGCGACGGCGTCGCGTTCTCTGACCTGCGCCGCGGCCAGGCCGATGGCGGCCTCCTCGGCCTGGATGCCTTCCGCCAGGCGGATCTTCGCCCGGGTCTCCAGCTCGGCGGCCTGCTGGCGCGCCTCGGCCAGCGTCAGTTCCTCGCGGGCCTTGTGCTTCGACGCCGCCTCGGCGGCCTCGGCCGCCTTGATGTCCTTGACCAGGCTCTCCTGCGCCTGCGCCTCGGCCCGGATGATGATGGCCTCGCTCTGGCGCTGCGCCTCTTCGACGACGCGGAGCTTCTTGATGATCTCTTCCTGCTCCGCCACCGTCTTCTCGACCGCGATCCGCTCACGGATCACCTCGGCGATGGACCGCTTCTCGGTCTCGACTTCCTTGTCCTTCGAGATCCGGGAAAGCTCGGTCTCGCGCTCGCGGCCGATGACCTCCAGCAGCCTGTCCTTCTCGATGCGCTCGCTCTCGATGGCGATGACGCGCTCGCGGTTCTTGCCCGCGACCTCGATCTCACGCTGCTGGTTCTGATGCTGGATACCGAGATGCTCGTCGGTGCGCAGCTGCGCGGCCTGCGACTTGAGCCGCTCCTCCGCCTGCACCTTGGCGATCTCGGCCTCTTCGCGCGCCCGCATGGTCTCGACCTCGCGGCGCTGCTTGATCTCGGCGTCGGCCTGGCGCCGCTCCAGTTCGAGGATCGCCTCCTTGGCGTCCACGTTCTGGCGGGTGATCTCTTTTTCCTCGCCACGGCGGAACTCGTTGGTGCGCACGTGCTCGATCGCGGTCAGCTCGGTGATCTTGCGGATACCCTGCGCGTCGAGGATGTTCGCCGAGTCGAGCTGTGACATCGGTGTCTGCTCGAGGTAGTCGATCGCCGCGTCTTCGAGGCTGTACCCGTTGAGGTCGGTGCCGATGACCCGGATGATCTGGTCACGGAACTCGTGGCGCTTGGTGTAGAGATCCACGAAGTCGAGCTGCTTGCCGACGGTCTTCAACGCCTCGGAGAACTTCGCGTTGAACAGTTCCTGCAGCGTCGCCTCGTCGCTCGCGCGTTCGGTGCCGATCGCCTGCGCGACCTTGATCACGTCTTCGACGGTCTTGTTGACCCGCACGAAGAACGAGATCCGGATGTCCGCGCGGATGTTGTCGCGGCAGATCAGGCCTTCCCGCCCGGTGCGGGTGATTTCCATCGCCTTGACCGAAGTGTCCATGATCTCGGCCTTGTGCAGCACCGGCATCACGATCGCGCCGGTGAAGGTGACGTCGACCCGGCGGACCTTCGAGATGATCAACGCCTTGCCCTGCGGCACCTTTTTGAACAGCCTGCTGATGATGAAGAGCAAAACAAGGAGGATGACAACTACCACGGCGATCAGAACGCCGGCCCCCACGCTGATGGCACCCATACTGTTCCTTTTCTACTTTCAGATGTCCAAGGACTCGACCCAGAAGAATTCACCTTCGGAGTCGTAGTCATAGAGAACTACGCGGCTACCCGCGCCGAGGTTGCCTTGCCCCGCCTGACGAACATCGACGATCGCCGACGAACCGTCGACGGCGGTGACTTCGGCCTGGCCGAAGTCGTGCGTCACGGACGAGGTGCGGATGACCGCGGGGCGGCCGACGAAATCCCGCCTGCTCGGTTCCTTCGCGGGACCGAAAACGCGACGTAGTGGCACCACGATCACCCGCGTCCCGAGTGTGCCGAGCACGAGTGCGACGACGACCACGCCGGCACCGAGCCCGAGCCGCGACGGTGCCGAAAGCTCCATGTCATCGAGAAGAACCGTCCCTGCCAGGCTGACGAACCAGGTGAATGCGATCAGCAAAGAGAGCGAAAGGGACAGTGGGACCCCGCCGAAGCCGGCCAGGAGCCCCTCGCCCCCGTCGAATCCGACGGCGTCGTCGATGTCCACGGCGCCGAACAGTGCCAGCAGCCAATAGCCGATCACCACGATCAGCAGAAAGCTGAAGAGCACGGCCGGAAACCCCAGAGCCGCGGTGACGAACCCGCCCATCGCCGTCGTTCCCTCCCCCGATACCCCGAGGCAGGACTATAACCAGCGCGTGACCCCGGGCGTGCGGTTTTCGGCTACGAGTGGGTCACGGTGTGCGGAAGCGTGCGGAGTCCCTTGTGGATCTTCGGTCCCTCGTGAGGGAGTCACGCGTTTAGTCCTCTAATGGCGCCTTTCCCGCACCCGGGCCGCGCCGCGAAGGCCACTTTCCGGGCATCTGACGCCCCGAAAGTGGCTTTCGCGGCACCCCTGGGCCGAAGGCGTGACTCACGTGATCAAGCACGGAACACACGTGAGTGGATGCCGCACTCGTGTGTACGGCGTCTGATCACGTGAGATCCGTCTCTGATCACGCGAGTGCGGTCCCGCGCTCCGCGTCGTCCGTCTGGACACGCGCGCCGTCCTTCCAGTCACGCGTTTAGTCCTCTAATGGCGCCTTTCGCGGCCACCGTGCGTGCCGGGTGCCCACGCGTTTAGTCCTCTGGTTGCGCGGTGCGGACGCGGAGGGTTACGCCTCTTGGCCGTGCCGAAGCCATCCGGTTGGCCCTGTCGCGCCATCGAGCCGACCCCTACTCTCCAGTATTGAGAGTGACACAGGACACACCACGGTCTTGGGAGGCTCCATGGGGTGGCACGTTCGCGAGGTGATCGACGGGGATCAGCGCGAACGGCGGATCCGGCACGTCACCCGATGTCTGAGCTGCACGCTCACCTGCATCCATTGTGGACTTCCGGCGAGATTCTCCCTTCCCCCCGGACATCCGGGACTCGGCGTCGTCGAACACCTCCCCGGCGCGACCACCCCGGGACTCCCGGATCTCGCCCTCCTGCACCGATTCTGCCGCGACGACCTGAACCAGAACGCCGGCATCGCACTCAGACGCGCCTATCTCGGACTGGCGACCGAACTCTTCGAAACGGGGCGACGGATCCGTCGCCACCGAAGACTGGGCGTGCATCCGCCACGACCGGGACATCTCGAGGCCTACCGGAAACGGTGGCGTGTGGCCAAAATGCGGTACGCCTGCAAGGCGTGCCGGTACTACACCGGCTCTCACTGAGCCGATTCTCCCCCGGAGGGCTCGTGCTCGTTCGTCTCATCCTCGGCCTGCTCATCACGGTCGTCGGCCTCGGTTTCGCCGCCCGTCGCGCCGCTTGGCTCAGCAAACTGATCCGCTCCGGGCAGCCGGACGAGAAACGCTCGGACGTCATGGCCACCCGCGCGAAAACGCATCTGGCCGAGGTCTTCGGGCAACGCAAACTGCTGAAATGGTCGGTCCCCGGCGTCGCGCACCTGTTCACGTTCTGGGGTTTCGTGATCCTCGGCTCGGTGTACGTCGAGGCGTACGGCGCGCTGTTCGACCACGACTTCCACATCCCGTTCATCGGGCACTGGGCGGTTCTCGGCTTCCTGCAGGATTTCATCGCGGTCGCGGTGGTCGCCTCGCTCGCGGTGTTCGCGGTGATCCGGATCCGGCAGGCCCCGGAACGCAAGGATCGCGCGTCCCGTTTCTACGGCTCGCACACCGGCGGTGCCTGGCTGATCCTGTTCATGATCTTCAACGTCATCTGGACGATGTTCTTCTTCCGCGGCGCGTCGGCGGCGGTCGGCGTCTTCCCGTACGAGTCGGGCGCGTGGGTCTCCCTCGGCGTGGGCGAACTCCTGGAGCCGCTGGGTCTCTCGGTGAACGAACCACTGGAGACCATCGGGCTGCTGCTGCACATCGGCGTGATGCTGGCGTTCCTGTCGATCGTGCTGTATTCCAAGCACCTGCACATCTTCCTGGCGCCGATCAACGTCACCGCCAAACGGCTCCCGGACGCGCTCGGCCCGCTGCTGCCGATGGAATCGGCGGGCAAGGCGATCGACTTCGAGGATCCCGGCGAGGACGACACCTTCGGCCGCGGCAAGATCGAGGATTTCACCTGGAAGGGCATGCTCGACTTCGCCACCTGCACCGAATGCGGTCGCTGCCAGTCGCAGTGCCCGGCGTGGAACACCGGGAAACCGTTGTCCCCCAAGCTGTTGATCATGGATCTGCGTGACCACCTCTTCGAGAAGGCGCCGTACATCCTCGACGGCAAGGAGGCTCCCGAAGAGCGTCCGCTCGTCGGCACCAAGGAGGACTTCGGCGTCATCGATCCGGAGGTCCTGTGGTCCTGCACCTCCTGCGGGGCGTGCGTCGAACAGTGCCCGGTGGACATCGAGCACGTCGATCACATCGTGGACATGCGCCGCTACCAGGTGATGATCGAGTCGGCGTTCCCGAGCGAACTCGGTGTCCTGTTCAAGAACCTGGAGACCAAGGGAAACCCCTGGGGCCAGAACAACTCCGACCGCCTGGCCTGGACGAAGGACCTCGGTTTCGACGTGCCGATCTTCGACGGCGAACTCGCCGCGGACGTCGAGTACGTCTACTGGGTCGGCTGTGCGGGCGCTTTCGACGACAACGCCCGCAAGACCGTCCGCGCCACCGCGGAACTGCTGCACATGGCCGGGGTGAAGTACACGATCCTCGGCACCGACGAGTCGTGCACGGGCGACCCGGCCCGGCGGTCCGGCAACGAGTTCCTGTTCCAGATGCTCGCGCAGCAGACCGTCGAGACCCTCAACGCGGTCTTCGAGGGCCGCGAGCCGGGTACCCGCAAGATCGTCACCACCTGCCCGCACTGCATGAACACCCTCGGCCGCGAGTACCCGCAGCTGGAGGGGCACTACGAGGTGGTGCACCACACGCAGCTGCTGAACCGGCTGGTCCGCACCGGCAAGCTGACCCCGGTCAAACCGGTCGACGCCGGACCGGTGACCTACCACGACCCCTGCTACCTGGGCCGCCACAACAAGGTCTACGAACCGCCGCGCGAACTCGTCGGCGCGACCGGCGCCACCCTGAGCGAGATGCCCCGGCACGGCGACCGCTCGATGTGCTGCGGCGCCGGTGGCGCGCGGATGTGGATGGAAGAGCAGATCGGCAAGCGCATCAACCTCGACCGCGTCGACGAGGCGCTCGGGACGGACGCCGAGACCATCGTCACCGGCTGCCCGTTCTGCCGCGTGATGCTGAACGACGGCCTCGTGCAGCGGCAAAGTGAGCAGCGTGGCCAGAACGTCACCGTGCGCGACGTTTCCCAGCTCTTGCTGGAGTCCGTCAGGGAGCCGGACCGGACCGCCACGGAGAGATAAGGCACACGAGAGTTGGAAGTTCGGCGTGCCGAACTCTAGACTCACGGGATGGCGAATCTGTTCAAGGCCGTCTGCGCGGCGTCGGCGTCGATGCTCGTCCTCGCCGCGTGCGGCGGCCCCGCCGGCGGACAGGATGACGGGCGCCCGGTCGTGCTGACCACGTTCACCGTCCTCGCGGACGTCGCCTCGAACGTCGCGGGCGACAAGCTCAAGGTCGAGTCGATCACCAAGCCCGGCGCCGAGATCCACGGTTACGAGCCGACCCCGGACGACATCAAGAAGGCCACCAAGGCCGACCTGATCCTCGACAACGGCCTGAACCTGGAGGCGTGGTTCGCCCGGTTCGTCTCCGAGATCGACGCGCCGCACAAGGTGGTCAGCGAGGGCGTCCAGCCCATCGCCATCGGCGAAGACACCTACCAGGGCAAGCCGAACCCGCACGCGTGGATGTCCCCGAAGAACGTCGGGATCTACGTGGACAACATGGTCAAGGCCTTCAGCGAACTCCGCCCCGGCCACGCGGCCGTGTTCAAGGCGAACGGCGACGCCTACAAGCAGAAACTGCAGCAGGTGCAGGACGAGATGACCGGTGCGCTGAGCGGCCTGCCCGCCAACGAGCGCGCCCTGGTGACCTGCGAGGGCGCCTTCTCCTATCTGGCGCGCGACGCCGCCCTCACCGAGCGGTACATCTGGGCGGTCAACGCCGAACAGCAGGCCACCCCGCAGCAGATCACCCGCGCCATCGAATTCGTCAAGCAGAACAAGGTCCCCGCGGTCTTCTGCGAGTCGACCGTCTCCGACGCCCCGATGCGCCAGGTCGTCTCGGCCACCGGCGCCGCGTTCGGCGGCGTCCTCTACGTCGATTCCCTGTCCGGCCCCGAAGGCCCGGTGCCGACCTACCTCGACCTCATCCGCCACGACTCGAAGACGATCGTGGCCGCGCTGACCGGGGCGAAGCCGTGACCGCCGCGATCCGCGTCGAGAACGTCACCGTCCACTACGGCGAGGTCCTCGCCCTCGACGGAGTCGACGTCACGCTCGAACGCGGCCGCGTCTGCGGACTGGTCGGGATGAACGGCTCGGGCAAATCGACGCTATTCAAGGCGATCATGGGGATGGTCCGGCCGGACACCGGCACCGTCAGCATCGACGGCGGCACACCCGCGCGCGCCCGCAAGACCGGCCTGATCGGCTATGTACCGCAAAGCGAAGACGTCGACTGGTCGTTCCCGCTGTCGGTGCGCGACGTCGTGATGACCGGCCGCTACGGGCACCTCGGGTTCACCCGTCGGCCCCGGCGAGCCGACCACGAAGCCGTCGAGCACGCGCTGGAACGGGTCGAACTGACCGAACTCGCCGGACGGCAGATCGGCCAGTTGTCCGGCGGGCAGCGCAAACGCGCGTTCGTCGCCCGCGGTATCGCCCAAGGCGCGCAGGTCCTGCTGCTGGACGAGCCGTTCGCCGGCGTCGACAAACGGTCCGAGGCCACGATCACCCGGCTGCTGAAGGAACTCGCGGCCGACGGTGCCGCCGTCCTGATCTCCACCCACGACCTGCACGCGCTGCCGGGACTGGCCGACGAGGCGATCCTGCTGATGCGGAAGGTGCTCGCGCACGGCGCCCCCGGCGACGTGCTCCGGCCCGAGAACCTCGCGCTGGCCTTCGGGCTCGATGTCCTGCAACGGGAAGAGGAACACGCGTGAACCTCTACGACCTGTTCCTCGAACCGCTGAGCTACGACTTCATGGTGCGGGCGCTGGCCTCCACGGTCGTCGCGTCCCTGGTCTGCGCGGTGCTCTCCTGCTGGCTGGTGCTCATCGGCTGGTCGCTGATGGGCGACGCGGTCTCCCACGCGGTGCTGCCCGGCGTCGTGCTCGCCTACATCCTCGGCGCGCCCTTCGCGCTCGGCGCCGTCGTGTTCGGTTTCCTCGCCGTGGCCCTGATCGGCGTCGTCCGCGACACCAGCCGGGTCAAGGAGGACGCCGCGATCGGCATCGTGTTCACCACGCTGTTCGCGCTCGGCCTGGTGCTGATCTCGGTGACGCCGAGCCAGACCGACCTCAACCACATCATCTTCGGCAACCTGCTCGGCGTCGACACCTCGGATCTCATCCAGATCGGCATCCTGGGTGCGATCACACTGGCGCTGCTCGTGCTCAAACGCCGCGATTTCACCTTGTACGCCTTCGATCCCACGCACGCGCACGCGATCGGGCTGAACCCGCGGCTGCTCGGTGCCGCGCTGCTGGGCCTGCTCGCGCTGACGTCGGTGGTGGCGCTGCAGGTGGTCGGCGTGATCCTGGTGGTGGCGATGCTGATCATCCCGGGCGCGACGGCGTATCTGCTGACCGACCGGTTCGGCCGCATGCTGGTGATCGCGCCGGCGTTCTCGGTGCTCGCCGCGGTGGCCGGGCTGTACCTGAGCTACCACCTCGACACCGCGTCCGGCGGGATGATCGTGCTGGTGCAGGGCGCCGGATTCACGCTGGTGTACCTGTTCGGGCCGCGGCACGGGATCGTCGGGAAGCGGCTGGCCAAGCGCAGGCGGGAAACGGCGCGAGCGGTGTAACCGGTCAGCTCCGGCGGCGTCCCGGAGTCTGCGGGGGATGGGTTCACGTGGATGGACGTCACCCGTGATCGGGCGGCGATCACCCGTGATCGGGCGGCGATCTCGCGTGATTGAGTGGCGATCTCGCGTGATCGGACGGACGACACGCCCGCTACCGGATTCCGGCACGTGTTCGCTGCCCCATCACGCGTGTGCGCCGTCCAGTCACGCGAGATCGCCCTCCAATCACGCGTGGCGTCCCTGGGATCACGCTAGGAGCGCTTCTCGCGTCCATGAAGGCACACTGCACGCGGGTGTAACCGGACAATCACGCCGCGCTCTGTGTCACTCACGACATCGGTGTGGCCGGCCTCTTAGGTTAGGCTCCCCTCATGTCTACGGAAGACGCGCTGCTCACCGGCCATGACCTGGTGCTCGCGCACCAAGAGCGGGCCGTGGTGGACGGCGTGTCCCTGTCACTGCGCGCGGGCACCGTGACCGCGCTGGTCGGTCCCAACGGCTCCGGCAAGTCGACGCTGCTGCGCTCGCTGGCGCGGCTGCACAAGCCTCTCGCGGGCAGTGTCCAGCTCGGCGACCGCACCGTCTGGGGCGGGAACGCGTTGTCCGGCAAGGAGTTCGCCCGCAAGGTCACCCTGCTGACCCAGCACCGGCCCACGCCCAGCGGGGTCTCCGTGCGCGACGTCGTCTCCTACGGCCGCTACCCGTACCGCTCGGGCTGGCGCGGGGTGGACGCCGACGGCACCGCCGCGATCCGCCGCGCGATGGAACTGACCGGCGTGACGCCGATGGCCGAACGCGGTGTCGACGAACTCTCCGGCGGCGAACTGCAGCGCGTCTGGCTGGCGTCCTGCCTCGCGCAGCAGACCTCGGTCCTGCTGCTCGACGAGCCCACCAACCACCTCGACCTGCGCTATCAGGTCGAAATCCTCGACGTCGTCCGCGATCTGGCCAACGAAGGCGTCGCGGTCGGCGTGGTGCTGCACGACCTCGACCACGCGGCGATCATCGCCGACGAGGTCGTGCTGCTGAGCGAGGGAACCATCGTGGCCGCGGGTGACATCGGGCAGGTGCTCACCACCGAGCACCTCTCCCAGGCCTACGGCGTCACCGTCCACGTCGCGAACGACCCGGTCACGGGCGCGATCCACTGCAGGCCACTCGGGCGGCATTCGCCCAGGCCCGCCTGAGAAATCCAGGAAGAACCATGCGTTTGCTGACCCCTGCCGCGCTCCTCGCGACGGCAGCGCTGCTGCTGTCCGCCTGCGGCACCACCGAGACCCCCGCGGCCGCGCCGAGTGAGCAGGCCCCCGCGAGCGGGCCGGTCACGGTGACCGACGCGCGCGGCAAGGCCGTCACCCTCAAGGCCCCCGCGAAGCGTGTCGTCGCGCTGGAGTGGGGCGAGGCCGAGATGCTCGCGTCGCTCGGCGTCATGCCGGTCGGCGCCGCGGACGTCGCGGGCTACAACGTCTGGGACAAGGCCGTCCCGCTGACCGCCGAGGTCAAGGACGTCGGCAAACGCAACGAGCCCAGCGTCGACGCGATCGTCGGGCTCAACCCCGACGTCGTCATCATCGCCGAGGAGCGCGACTCGCCCTTGTTGCCGCAGATCGAGAAGTACGTCCCGGTCGTGGTCACCAAGACCAGCGACGCGACCCGCAACTTCGACCGGCTGCGGGAGGATTTCAAGCTGATCGCGAAGACGATCGGCAAGGAGACCGAGGCGGACAAGCAACTGTCCGAAATGGACGCCAAACTCGCCGAGGGCAAGAAAGCCGTCGAGAGCAAGGGCGCCGCGGGCACCCCGTTCCTGATGGCCGACGGTTACCTCGAAGGAAGCACCGTCAGCATCCGCCCGTTCGGCAAGGGTTCGCTGGTCTCCGACACCGCCGAAGCCGTCGGCCTCAAGAACGTCTGGACCGGCCAGGTCGACCCGCAGTGGGGTCTCGGCCAGACCGACGTCGAGGGCCTGACCGCGATCACCGACCCGAAGACCGTGCTGTTCTACAGCGCGTCCGAAGAGGACGTCTTCACCACCGGGCTCGCGCAGAACGCCGTCTACCAGCGGCTGCCGTTCGTGGTGTCGAAGAAGATCCACAAGCTGGAGCCTGGCACGTGGACCTTCGGCGGACCCAGGTCGGTCATCTTCACCGCCGACCAGATCGTGAAGGCCATCACCGCCTGATGATCACTGAAGTGCGTGCGCCGCAAGCCGTGCGCACCATGGTGGTGTCGGCGGGACTGGTCGCGCTGATCGTCGTCCTCGCCGGCATCCACCTGACACAGGGCACCTCGACATCCGGCCCGCTGGACGTCGTGAAGGCGCTCTTCGGCCAGGGCGACGCGCAAACCCTCGCGGTACTCGAGGGTTCGCGCGTCCCCCGGCTGCTCGCCGCGTTGCTCCTCGGGGTCGCGCTCGGCGTCGCCGGTGCGGGAATGCAGTCCGTGGCAAGGAATCCGCTCGCTTCGCCCGACACGCTCGCGGTCAACGCGGGCGCGCATTTCGCCGTGGTGGCCCTCTCCGCGTTCGGGCTTTCGCTGCCGCTCGTGCCGGTGGGCGGGGCGGCGTTCGCCGGCGGGCTCGCCGCGGCCGTCATCGTGCTGGGCCTGGCGGGCGGCGGTGCCGCGAGTCCGCGGCTGGTGCTCGTCGGCTCCGCGATGCTGCTCGCGATCCAGTCGGTGACCATCCTGCTGATGCTCATGTTCGAGCAGGAGACCTCCGGCCTGTTCGCCTGGGGCAGCGGGTCGCTGACGGTCAGCGATCTGCGCGCAACCGGGCAGATGACGCCGATCGTGGTGGTCGCCGTCGTGGTGCTCATCGCGATGGGCCGCAAACTCGACGTCCTCGCCCTCGGCGACGACAACGCGACCGTGCTCGGCCTGCGGGTGCGGGAAACGCGGATCGGCGCGATCGTGCTGACCGTCGCGCTGACCGCGGCCGCGGTGACCGTCGCCGGGCCGGTCGGGTTCGTCGGGCTGAGCGCGCCGGTGATCACGAAGCTGCTGCTGCCGATCGCCAAGCACCGGGTGCTGCTGCCGGTGTCCGGGCTGGTCGGGGTGGTGACGGTGCTCGGCGCCGACGTCGTCCTGCGGGCGATCATGGGCTCCGCCGACGCCGTACGGGTGCCGACCGGTGTCGTCACCACGGTCATCGGCGCCATCGTCATGGTGTGGCTGGCGCGGCGCGGACGGGGCAGTGGCTCGCGCCGTCCGGCTCCGGCCGGACGGGTCGGACTCGCCGGTTCGAAACGACGGCTGGTGCTCATCTCCGCCGGGCTGGTGGTGCTGCTCGCCGTCGTCCCCGTCCTGGGCATGATGCTCGGCGACCGCATGGTGCTGCTGGGCGACCTGATGAACTGGGTCACCGGGAACACCGGGACGGCGCTGACTTTCGTGCTCGACCAACGGCTTCCGCGGGTACTCGCCGCGCTGGCGGCTGGTGCCGCGCTCGCGGTGTCCGGCTGCGGGATCCAGTCGGTGAGCCGCAACCCGCTCGCCGAACCCGGTCTGCTCGGCATCACGGCGGGAGCCGGGCTCGGCGCGATCACGCTGATCACCGCGGTCCCGCTGGCCGGCGCGTGGGAGATCGCGGGTGCCGCCGGTCTCGGTGCCGCCGTGATCTTCGTGCTGGTCTATGGCCTGGCGTGGCGTTCGGGGCTGGATTCGGACCGGCTGGTGATCATCGGCATCGCGGTCTGGTCGGCCGGGATGGCGCTGATCACGCTGCTGATCGTCGTCTCCGACCCGTGGAACTCGGCCAAGGCGCTGACCTGGCTTTCGGGTTCGACCTACGGCCGCACGCTGGAGCAGGTGGCGCCGGTGGCGCTCTCGCTGGTCCTGCTGACGCCGTTCCTGTGGGTGAAGCACCGCGAACTCGACCTGCACACCCTCGACGAGGACACGCCACGAGTGCTCGGGTTGCGCATCGAACGGTCCCGCCTGCTGATCCTGGGAGCGTCCGGGATCCTCGCGGCCACCGCGGTTTCCGCGATCGGCGTGGTCGCGTTCGTCGGGCTGGTCGCGCCGCATCTGGCGCGGTCGCTGGTCGGCGGGCGGCACGGCCGGGTGCTCCCGGTCGCGGCGGCGCTCGGGGCACTGCTGGTGAGCCTCGCGGACACGCTCGGGCGGACGGTCATCGCGCCCGCCCAGATCCCGGCCGGCCTGGTCATCGCGCTGGTCGGGACGCCGTACTTCGTGCTGGTGCTCTGGCGGACCCGGCCCTGAAAGCGCGTGAGGGCCACCCTCAGGGACTCTGAGTCCCTGAGGGTGGCCCTCACGCGCTTTACTACAGGGTCTTTTCGAGGCGGCTCGCGAGGAGCTTGGTGAAGCGGGCGGGGTCGCCGAGTTCGCCGCCCTCGGCGAGCAGGGCCATGCCGTAGAGCAGTTCGGCGGTCTCGGCGAGACCCTCGTTCTCGCCGTGTTCGGCGAAGTTGGCCCGCAGCCCGGAGACCAGCGGGTGGCCCGGGTTGAGTTCCAGGATCCGCTTGATCTGCGGCATTTCCTGGCCCATCGCGCGGTACATCTTCTCCAGCGTCGGCGTGACGTCGTTCGTGTCACCGACGATGCACGCGGGCGACGTCGTGAGCCTCGACGAGAGCCGGACCTCCTTGACCTGCTCGGCAAGAGAGGTCGTCAGCCAGGTGAGGAGTCCGGAGAACTCCTCCTTCTGCTCGTCGCTGGTCTCGGAGTCGAGTTCGACCTCGCCCTTGGCGACCGACTGGAACAGCTTCTCCTCGAAGGCCGGGACGGCGTCGACCCACATCTCGTCGATCGGGTCGGTGAGCACGAGCACCTCGTATCCCTTGGCCTGGAAGGCTTCCAGGTGCGGGGAGTTCTCGATGCTCTGCCGCGATTCGCCGGTCAGGTAGTAGATGTGCTCCTGGCCGTCCTTCATCCGCCCGACGTACTCGCTCAGCGACGTCAGCTTCTCCGGGTCATTCGTCGAAGCGAAGGAACAGATGTCGAGGATCGCGGTGCGGTTCTCGAAGTCGTCCAGCAGGCCTTCCTTGACCGCGCGGCCGAACTCCTTCCAGAACGTCTCGTACTTGAAGGCGTTCTCGGACGCCATCAAGGTCTTGACCGTCGAAAGGACCTTCTTGACCAGGCGACGGCGGATCAGCTGGATCTGCCGGTCCTGCTGCAGGATCTCGCGCGAGACGTTGAGCGAGAGGTCCTGCGCGTCGACGACGCCCTTGACGAAGCGCAGGTACTCCGGCATCAGCGCTTCGCAGTCGTCCATGATGAAGACGCGCTTCACGTACAGCTGGACGCCGCGTTTGCGTTCCCGCATGAACAGGTCGAGCGGCGCGTGTCCCGGCAGGAACAGCAGCGCCTGGTACTCGAAGGTGCCCTCGGCCTGGAGCCGGATCGTCTCCAGCGGGTCGTTCCAGTCGTGCGCGACGTGCTTGTAGAACTCGTTGTACTCGTCTTCGGTGACGTCGCTGGAGGACCGGGCCCACAGCGCCTTCATCGAGTTGACCGTCTCGACTTCTTCGCCTTCGGTCATCCGGATGGGCCAGGTGATGAAGTCCGAGTACTTCTTGACGATCTGCTTGATCTTCGCGGCCGAGGTGTAGTCGAAGAGCTGGTCTTCGGTGTCCTCGGGCTTGAGGTGCAGGGTGACCGTCGTGCCCTGCGGGAGGTCGGGGACCGTCTCGATGGTGTACGTGCCTTCGCCGGCCGACTCCCACTGGACGCCTTCGTCCGAGCCCGCGTGGCGCGTCCGCAGCGTGACCTTGTCGGCCACCATGAAGCTGGAGTAGAAGCCGATCCCGAATTGGCCGATCAGGTCCTGCGAGGCCGCGGAATCCTTGGTCTCCTTGAGCTGCTTCAGGAATTCGGCCGTCCCGGACTTGGCGATCGTGCCGATCAGCGCGACGACGTCCTCCCGGCTCATCCCGATTCCGTTGTCCCGCACGGTCAGCGTGCGGTTTTCGGGGTCGGTGGCGATCTCGATGTGGAGATCGCCGGTGTCCGCCTGAAGATCCTTGTCGCGGAACGCTTCTAAGCGCAGTTTGTCCAATGCGTCGGAGGCGTTGGACACCAGTTCCCGCAGGAAGGTGTCCTTGTTCGAGTAGATCGAGTGGATCATCAGCTGAAGCAGCTGACGTGCCTCCGACTGGAACTCGAGTGTTTCGACAGAGGTGGTCACGCCGCGATATTACCGAGTACCGATCCGGCTCAAGCGAGCCTCTGCCTGGCGACCTCCGTCAGGCCGTCGCCGGAGGCCTGTTCGATCGTCGTGACGGCCGACCGGCCGGTGGTCACGACGGTCGCGACGACGTTGCCGAAATGCGGCCCCGACGTCTTGGTCCAGGTGAGCGGCTCCGGCTCGACGCCGCCTCGGCGGGCCCACCGGCGGGCGACGTTCGCCAGCGAGGCCGACCAGGTGGCGGCGAAGGCCAGCCGGAGTGGCCGCGGCATGGCGTTGTGGACCGGCGAGCAGGTGAGCTGGTAGACCGCCGAGGTCACCGGCTCGGGATAGCGCGCCTCGGCGATGTAGGCGTGGTGGACGTCGCCGGAGAGCACCGCGATGGTCGCGGGCGGATCGTCGCGCCGTCCCTCCCGGGCGATCATCGCGGACAGCCTGTCGAACGACGCGCGGAACGCCGCCCAGTGTTCGAGGTCGCCGGCCTGCCGGATCTTCTCCGCGAGGCGGCCGCGCCATCCGGGCCGGCCGCAGGCTCGCTCGTTGAGCGATTGCAGGTGGGAGATGACCGGCGGCAGCAGCCACGGCAGCGACGACCCGATGAGCAGGTGGTCGCAGGCGCTCCGGGCATTTTCCTCGATCCACGCGAACTCGTCGTCGTCGACCATGGACCGCGCGCCGCCGGCCAGGATGCGGCCGGCCCGGCTGTCGATGACCAGCAGCCGCACCTTGCCGAAGTCACGGCGGTAACTCCACCGCGCGCCCTTGGTGCCGTCGCGTTCGTCGTCGGCCTCGTCGGCGAACGCGACGAGCAGATCGGCGTTGTCCCCGCCGGATTTGAGGGCCTTCTGGAAGGTCGGATCCTCGGCGAGTTCGGCGGGGCCGAGGTTCCCGAGGTGCTGGTAGGCCCAATAGGACATGATCGCCCCGCGCAGGCGCTCCTGCCACCACGGCTGCGCGCGTATCCGCTGCCGCCAGGCGTGCGAGGTGTTCCAGTCGTCGCGGACGTCGTGGTCGTCGAAGATCATCGACGTCGGCACCGTGGAGAGCAGCCAGCGGATCACCGGTTCACCCCAGGCCTCGTGGTAGAGGTGCGTGTACTCCTCGAAATCGGCCACCTCCGTGCCCGGCGGCTGGGAAGTGTCACGGCGTCGCGCGAGCCATTCCTTGGTCTCGTCGGTGGTTTCGTCGGCGTACACCTGATCGCCGAGCATGAGCAACGCCTGCGGCCACTCGGCGTCGTCACCGCCGGCCATCCGGCGGGCGTAGGCGGCGAGCGCGTCCGGGCCGTAGACGTCGCCGTCGTGCGGTTTGCGGCAGGAACCGAACACGAGCCGGAACCGGGCGTCGTCCGGGGACAGCGTCTTGATCCGGCTCGGCGGGAACTCGGACGCCTCTTCGGGCCAGACCTTTTCGCCGTCCACGCGTACCTCGTACTCGGTGCGGGTGCCGGGCTCGAGCCCGGTCAGCACCACGAGCGCGAAGTGGTGGCCGCGGATCTCGAACGTCTTCGCCTGGGTGCCGAGGACCTCGACCTCCGCCGGGCCCCCGGTCTCCACCCACACCGTCGCCGAGGTGTCATCGACGTGGCGCAGCAACGGACCCAACAGGAGGCTCATCCCTGTCACGGTGCCACAGGCGGGCGAAGATCGTGCGCTGAGCGGACCGGCGCTAGTTCGCCGGACCGGTCCAGCCGTCCGGCACGTACCCGACCCGGATCCGCTGCGGGTGGTCGCCGACCGGGATGGACTTCACCTTCGCGCCGGTGGCGAAGTCGATCGCGGTCACCTGGTCCGAGCCGCTTTCCGAGATGACGCAATGCCTTCCGTCACCGTTCACGGTCGCCCAGTACGGCTTCGCCGCCGATACGAGCGAGGCCTCCTGAAGCGTCGTGCGGTCCACGATGGTGGCGTAGTCGTCCATCGTCCCGGCGACGCAGAGCTTGTCACCGGCCGGACTCATCGACAGCCCGTGATGGCGCGAGTCGTTGACCCAGGTCGTGCGGTCCTCGCTGGTGTTGGGGTTCTTCGGCAACGTCTTCGACCGGGTGATGCGGTCGGTCGCGACGTCGTATTCGAGGAGGCCGTTGAAGAACGACACCTGGAAGTACAGCTTCGACTCGTCCGGGGTGAACGCCACCGGGCGAACGGCGTCCGAAAGATCCTTGCGGCCGAAGGCGTCCAGACGCTGGCGCATGTCGATGACCTTGACCTGCTGGAAGGTCTTCGCGTCGGCGATGGTGAGGCGCCGATCGCCCTTGGTGAAGTCCTGCCACGGCGCGTCGAGCGCGGTGTTCACCTCGCCGATGGAGCTGTTCCAGAGGTACCGGCCGCCGTCGGTGTAGGTGTTCTCGTGCGGTTTGTCGCCGGTCTTGAACGACCCCAGCTGCTGCCCGGTCTCGATGTTCAGCACGTGGACGGTGTTCGACGTCGAGGCGGACACCGCGATGCTGCGCCCGTCCGGCGAGACGGCCATGTGGTCGGCGCGGAACCCGGACACCGGGAACCGCCAGTTGACCCGGCCACTGGCCAGGTCGATCGACACGACATCGGCGAAACTCGGGCGGGACGCGACGACCGAACGGCCGTCCGGCGTCGTGTAGAGGTCATCGACGAGCTGGTCGTGCCCCTCGCCGACGCCGTTGCGGATACCGAGGAAGAACGCGAGCTTGATCGGGTTCAGGTAGATCTCGGTGAGCCGTTCGTCCTTGTCCGGCACCATGTCGACGCGCGCGATCTTCGCGTAGTCGCCGGACGAGCGGATGACGTCCGCGGTCCCTTCCCAGTTGTTGCCCACGAACAGGACCTGACGCAGCCCGGCGCTCGCCCCGGCCACGGGCACCGTGCCGAGGGCGGCGACGGCGAGACAAGTCACGATGAGGGTGTTCAGCAGCCGGCGTTTCCGCATCACGCGTACCTTTCGGCGGGGTCCTGTTACCTTTCGGTAGCTCACAGGAAACCAACCGATCGGACACCCTCGGTAGGGCCCGGTCGCCAAGGGCCGCGCGGTTCGTTGTGCACCGGCCACAACCTCCGCGGGAAGGCGGAGGCGATGGCGTCACTGCACGACGTGCTCAGCGCGATGGCCGCCGACGCCGAAGTCGTCGAAGAGGTGGTGCGGGCCGCGCGCACCGAGTCGCCGGAAGTGGCCCGGCTGCCGGTGACCGAAACCCGGCGGCACGTCGCGATCGTGCTCGCCGCCGGTCTCGCCGCCTTCGAGCGGCCGGGCGGGACGAGTGAGCAGGACTTCGCCGCGGCCGCCGTCCTCGGCGCCGACCGCGCCGCGCAGGGCATCCCGATCGCGGCGCTGCTGCGCGGGGTGCAGGCGGGCCGCAGCCGCGCGGTCGAGATCGCCGTCGGACGCGGCAGGGCGGCCGGGGTGCCGGACGACGTCATGCTGGCGGCGCTGGTCGACTTCGACCGGAACACCCGCGCGCTCGAACGCCAGGTGATCGCCGGCTATCACGAGGCCGAACTCGAACTCTCGCGCACGGTCCACGACACCCGCGTGCGGCTGCTGCGGCGGTTACTCGGCGCCGACCACACGGTGCCGTCGGCCGACGAGGTCGCGCAGGGCGGGCTGAACCCGGACGCGCGATATCACTGCCTGCTCTCGGACGTCACCGACCCGTACCAGGCCCGCGTCGTGGAGCGACGGCTTCGTGCGACGGGCGGGATCTTCGGGTTGGTGGAGGGACGGCTGACCGGGTTGGCGCCACGGCTCCCCACGTCGTCGGCACTCGGCGACGACGTCCTGCTGGTGGCCTCCCCCGCCGCCCCGCTCACCGAGATCCGGGGGCTGTATTCCTTGTGCGCGAAGGCCGTGCCGACGGCCGCGCGAGGGCGCCCGCGGGGCCTGTACGCGGTGACCGATCTGGCCGTCGAGACCGCGCTCGCCGCGCAACCGGAGCTGGCTGCCCTGGTCAGCGACGCCGTTCTCGACGCCCTGATCCCCGGCGACGCCTTCCACGGCCAGCTCGTCTCCACCGCGCTGGCCTACCTCGACCACGGACGGCGCCTCGACCAGACCGCCGCCGCGCTGCACGTCCACGCGAACACCGTCCGGTACCGGCTCGGAAGGCTTCAGGAGATCACCGGGTCGTCGCTCGACCTGCTGGACGAGGCCGAAGGGTCCCAGGTGGTGCACACCCTGCAATGGTGGTGGGCGCTGCGAACCTGGCTGAACCGCACGGGCCCGCCATCCGTGTAACCCGATGAGGGCCTGTCCCCCGCGCACCGGGACGGCGTCCGGTCGGTCACGGAAAGGTTGCCCTGTGTTGTCGTTATCGCCAAGCCCCGGTCTGGTGGGCCTGCCGGGTGACCGGACGGCCGCCCGCGAGATCCTGACCAGCGCGGTGACCACCCTTTCCGCCGTCCTCGTGCTGTTCGCGATGCTCGCGCCGAACGGCCTCGACAGGTTCACGCCCGAGGCGTTCGTACGGCTGCCGGTGGAGGCGCTGCTCGGGGTGGCCGTCGTGCTCATGCTGCGGGAAGGCGCCCGGCGGATCGTGGCGGTGCTGGCCGGGGCGGTCCTCGGCCTGATGACCGTCATCAAGGCCATCGACCTCGGTTTCGGGATCGCGCTGAACCGGCGGTTCAACCCGGTGTTCGACTGGGGTGTGCTCGGCAACGGCGTCGACCTGCTCGGTACGTCGATCGGTCAGACGGCCGCGATCGCGTCGTTCGCCGGGCTGACGCTGCTGGCCGTGGTCGTGATCGTCCTGATGGCGCTGGCCGTGCTGCGGCTGAGCCGCGTGGTGGCCGGGCGCCGCACCGCTTCGACGCGCGTGGTGGCCGTGCTCAGCGTGGTCTGGATCGCGTGCGCGGTGTTCGGGGTCCAGCTGGCGCCCGGGCATCCACTCGCGTCACGCAGTGCCGTCGCCTACGCGTACGACGACCTCCGCCAGGTGCGGGCGGACCTGCGAGACCGGAAGGCCTTCGCCGACGAGGTCGCCGTCGACGCCTTTCGCGACACCCCGGCGTCCGGACTGCTGAACGCGTTGCGCGGCAAAGACGTCCTGTTCACCTTCATCGAGAGCTACGGCCGCGTGGCCGTCCAGGATTCCGACATCGCCCCCAAGGTCGACGCCGTCCTCGACGCCGGGACCGCGCAACTGAAGAACGCCGGATACGGCTCGCGCAGCGCGTTCCTGACCTCGCCGACGACGAGCGCGGGCAGCTGGCTGGCGCACTCGACGTTCCAGTCCGGTGTGTGGGTCGACAGCCAGCACCGCTACGACGACTTCGTGAAGACCGACCGGTTCACCCTCGGCGGCGCGTTCGAACGCGCGGGCTGGGACACCGTCGGCGTCGTCCCCGCACACACCGAGGACTGGCCCGAGGGCGGGGTCTACGGCTACGACCGCTACTACGACTCGCGCAACATCGGCTACCGCGGCCCGCCGTTCTCCTACGCCACGATGCCCGACCAGTTCACGCTTTCCGCCTTCCAGCGCGCCGAACGCGCCAAGCCGGGCCACCCGCCGCTGATGGCGGAGATCGACCTCGTCACCAGCCACTGGCCGTGGACGCCGCTCCCCCGGACGGTCGACTGGAACGCCGTCGGCGACGGGTCGATCTACAAACCCATGCCGTCGCAAGGGAAAACGCCCGAAGAGGTCTTCACCGACCCGGCCAAGGTGCGCGGCGCGTACGGCGACTCGATCGCCTATTCGCTGAACTCGCTGATCTCGTACGTGGAGAACTACGGCGACGACGACCTCGTGCTCGTGTTCCTCGGCGACCACCAGCCGAACCCGATCGTCGCCGGGGAGGGCGCCGATCACGACGTCCCGATCACCGTCGTCACGCGGGACAAGGCCGTGCTGGACAAGGTCGCCGGGTGGAACTGGCAGGACGGCCTGAACCCGGACCGGAACGCCCCCGTCTGGCAGATGAACACGTTCCGGGACCGGTTCCTGACCACTTTCGCGCACTGACCGTGGGTACGTGAGGGCGCGGACGGCGGTTTCGCGTGACTGCAGGGACGACACGCGTGTTCAGACGGACGGCGAGCGTGTTCAGACGGACGACACGGGGCGGAGTCCGGCCGCGGGTGTGTCGTCCGTCCAGTCACACGTTCCGTCCCTGCAGTCACACGTGTCGTCCGTCCAGTTACGTCCGGCGACGCGTGGCACGGGCTCGTGAGTGTTTTGGGTCGACCCAAATCACTCACGAGGGCGACTAATCGCGGATATGCCGCCGAACGTGGTCGAGCAGTTCCTCGCCCGCGGTACCGGACGCGTAGCGCGCGGACATCAGTGCGCGGATCGCGGCGGACAGCGCGTCGGGGTTGGTCGCGCTGTGGATCGCCTGCCACAGCCACGAATGCTCCCGATGGGCGCTCAGCTGCGACTTCCTGGCCAGGATCTCCGCCTCCGGGCTCAGCCGGCGCGCGGACAGCGTCTCCGCGACGACGGGGTCTCCGGCGACACCGGCGTGCTCGGCCGCTGCCGAAGCCGCCTGCCAGGCAAGGTCCCGCAACGTCTCTTCGGGCAGGAACGCCAGCCTGTCGGTGTCGGCGCCCAACGGGCCGCTGCCGGGGAACTTGCGCGAGCCGTCGGCTTCGCGCACCTCGGGATACAGCTGCGGCAGTTGCGGCAAGATCCGGTAGGCGACGTCGTCCGAAGTCATCTGTTCGATGTCCTCGGGCCGCATCCGGTAGCCGGTGTACCGCTCGATCGCGACGAGCGCCTTCCCCTTCCGGTCGCGGTAGCCATCGAAATCGAGGCCTGCCAACGCTTCGAGCACGCCCGGGTCTTCGATCTCTTCCGCGTACCCGAGTTCGAACCCCGCGTGGACGGTTCCGTTGTCCGCGAAGGACAACCGGGTCACGGCGTTGACGTTCCAGAACAGGCTCGCCGTCCGGCCGGCCCGCGACAGCGGCTCCAGCACCGGCCCGTGCGAACCCTGGAAGCCGTTGAATTCGGCGGCCAGCACCCCACCCTCGACGGGCAGCACGACCACCCACGGATCGAGGTCGAACTCCTGCGACAGTTCCAGCGCGGACACCGGCTCGGCCGGGTCCGCACCGAAGCCGCGGAGGACCTCGTCCGGTGAGGCGCCCGCGACGATCGTGACCGTCGCCGCGTCGCTGAGCGCGCTTTCGCCGATCCAGCGGTAGACGACTTCCGGCGAGTCCTCGATCTCGGGTACGGGTTCACCCCGCAGGACATGGCCGAGCCGATCGCTGCGCTTGTGCACGAGATCCGGCCCCGGCGGCGCCTCCCAGAGCACGAGTTCGTAGCGCTCGCTCTCCCCGCCGTCCCGGCCGATCGCGTGCACCCGGACCCGGAAATCTCCCGGCCACGGCGGGGTTTTCGGCCGATGACGGCTGCTTTCGCCCAGGATGGCGTCGCCTTGCCCGGCCCGCCAGGAGACCTCGGCGACCTCGTCCCACCAGTCGGCGTCCACCGTGTCCGGCGGCCCTTCGAGAACCCGTGTCGACACGTTCACCTGGCCCTCGCCGAGTCCGGTCCGGACGGCGACTCCGCCGGGAACCACGGCGACCAGGCCGTTTCCGCTGAAGTCCGCCTCGCCTTCGGCCGGCCGCTCGGCGAGGGTGAAACGGTGACCGCTCACCTCGGCCGAACCCGACGAGGACACGGGGAGCACGTACTCGGCCCGGCGTTTTTCCAGCAACGCGGCCGCATACGCGGGCGGCATCGGTTTTTCGCTCAACAGAGCCGAAGCGGCACCGAGCGCGACCCCGACGACGACCGCGGGCTTCCCGGCGAGCAGCGGGGCGCCGACCCGGCGCAGGATCGGCACCGCGACCGCGAGAGCCAGCGCGATGTATGCGGCACCGTGTTCGGCGGCGAGTTCCTCCTCGCCGCCGACGTCGGGCCCTGGCGCCAGCAACGGGAGCACGGCCTCACGCGTGGCCAGTTCGGCGGCCAGCGCCACGATCGACCCGGAGATCCCCGGCCGGAGCTGGTCGAGCAGCCGGACCGCGGTGACTGTCTCGGGGCTCGGCCCGCCCATCGTCGCGAAACCGAAGGTCTGCGGGGTCGTCTCCGGACCCGGCACCGCCGCGGCGACCTCGTCCGGGACGTCGACCGTCAGCTCGTCCAGGGTCAGTTCCAGCGCGCCGAGCAGCCGTTCGGAGACCGGATCGCCGAGGGAACGCAGGCGGCTCAACACTTCCGACTCGCCGTGCCCGCGCGCCCACCGCCCTGTCCGCAGTGTGAAGACGTCCGTCCGCGGCTCCGGCGCACCCAGCCTGCCGAGCGCGGCCGCCGGGCCGCGCGGGATCCGGCCGAGCAGCACCGGGACCAGCTCGGTGACCACCGGCACGAGTGCGTCCGCCACACCCGGCGGCATTTCCGCACGCTCTTCCACCCCAGACCTCCCATGCTTCGTCGTCGCGAGGCACGGTAGCGATCACCACCGACGATTTCAGCCGGGCAGGACCGACCGGACGGCCTCGGGTGTCCGCGCGACGACCGTCGTGCCGTCGTCGGCGGTGATGATCGGCCGCTGGATCAGCTTCGGATGCGCGGCCAGCGCCTTGATCCACCGGTCACGATCGGCCGGCGTCCGGCCCCAGGTCTTCAGCTCGAGTTCCTTCGCGATCGGCTCGGCGGTGCGCGTGATGTCCCACGGTTCGAGCCCGAGCCGCTTGAGAACCGCCTTGAGTTCCTTCGCCGTCGGCGGTTCTTCGAGATACCGCCGCACGGTGTACTCGGCACCCGCCTCGTCCAGCATCGACACCGCCGACCGGCATTTACCGCACGCCGGGTTCACCCAGATCTCCATCGCGCCTCATTTCGTCGCGAAAGTGCTCATTCGGTGAGCACTTTGCTTCCGATGATGGTCACAGACTCCTACGACGAGAGGAACCGGCCATGTCTGGGACCACCTTCACCGCCACCACCCCCGCCGAGTGGCGTGCCTGGCTCGCCGAGCACGCCGGTACCGAGCAGGAGATCTGGCTGGTCATCCGGCACAAGGACAGCGGGATCCCGAGCATCCGCATCGCCGAGGCGATGGAACAGGCGCTGTGCTTCGGCTGGATCGACGGGCTCCACCGGAAGAACGACGCCACCAGCTCCCGGCTCCGGTTCACGCCGCGCTCTCCTCGCAGTTCCTGGAGCCGGGTCAACCGCGACCGGGCGGCCGACCTGATCGCGCGGGGCCTGATGACCGCGCAGGGGCAGGCGATGATCGACCTGGCCAAGGCGAAGGGCCGTTGGCAGGTCGTGCCGGACGACGTGGGCGTCCCCGACGACCTGCGCGCGCGACTGGACGCGAACACCGCCGCCCGCGACAACTTCGAGCAGTTCCCGCCTTCGTCGAAGAGGCTGATCCTGGAATGGATCGTGACGGCCAAGAAACCGGAGACCCGGCAACGGCGGATCACGAAGACCGTCGACCTCGCGGCCGAGAACGTCCGCGCCAACCACCCGGTGAGGTGACTAGTCCGCGTCGCGGCGCGCGACGAGGATGGCGATGTCGTCCTGCGCCGGTGTCGTTCCGACGAGCGCGGCCATCACTCGCGCGCACACCACGCCGGGCGGTTCGACGGTGACGACCTCGGTGAGCCGCTGCAGCCCGGCGTCGATCGGGCTGGCGCGGCGCTCCACGAGACCGTCGGTGTAGAAGGCGAGGACGGAACCGGGCGACAGCCCGACGACGGTCTTTCGACGGCGCGGCCCCGAGACACCGATGGGCGGATCGACCGCGGCGCCGACGAGCACCGAGGGTTCACCGGGCACCGCCAGCACCGGGTTCAGGTGCCCCGCGAGGGAAAGTGCCACGCTGTCCCGCGACGCCGTCACGATCCCGTACGCGACGGTGGCCAGCGCGCCGGGCTCGAAGTACTGGACCTTCCGGTCCAATTTGGACAGAACCTCCGCCGGGTCGTCCGATTCGAGGGCATAGGCGCGAAGCGCGCTCCGCAGCCGTCCCATGATCACGGCGGCGTTGAGACCGTGCCCGGCGACGTCGCCCATCACGATCCCCAGCCTGTCCCCGGGCAACGGGAACAGGTCGTACCAGTCACCGCCGACCCCGGGTTCGGTACCCGGCACGTACCGCGCGGAGAACTGCATCCCGCGGATCGTGGGCAACCGGCCGGGCAGCAGGCTCCGCTGCAGCGCGGCCGCGGCGGCGCGATCGGTGAGGGAGACGTCGATCTGCACTTCGAGCGCGAGCCGTGCGGCCACCAGCGTCAGCAGTTCGACGTCGGACTCGGGGAAATCGCGCGGTGTCATCGATCCGACGTGCAGCACGCCGACCAGTTCGTCGCCCGCGATCATCGGCACCCCGAGCAGGACCCGCAGCCCCCGTTCCCGCAGGAGCGTGTTCACCACGGTGGTCTCGTCGACCCGGTCGAGGATCACCGGTCGCCGTTCGGCGGCCACCCGGCCGGCGAATCCCGCGCCGACGGCGATCCGGACGTCCTGGTAGACCTCTTCCTCGATCCCGGACGCGGCGACGGCCCGCAGCAGCTGCGCCGCCGGGTCGTGCCGGAGCACCGTGGCCGTGTCGACGTCGAGCACCTCGCGCACGCGCGCGAGGATCGTCGCCATCACCTTTTCCTGACCGAGGTGCCCCAGCGCCGCGTCAGTGATGGCTTCGAGCACCTGGAGCCGGTCATCGGCCGTCGGGGTCCCGGACATGCGCAGAAGCCTAGCCAGTTCGGCGACCGATGCCACCACACGTCACGCTTTCCGTGACGCTGTCCACTTTCCGGCGAGTTCATCCAGCCCGGCGGCCAGTTCGGCACTAGGCGGGATCGCGTCGCGAGGAACGCGGGAGGCGAGCGCGGTGCCGAGCCCGGCCATCCGGATGACGGTGTCGATCAGCGCTTCCGGCTGCTCCGGCCAGTCGAAACCGGGCTGGGCGATCAGCAGGCTCACGCAGCCGTGCATGGCCGACCACAGGCCCATCGCGAGGATTTCC
Source organism: Amycolatopsis sp. lyj-112 (assembly GCF_046549055.1). NCBI lineage: Bacteria > Bacillati > Actinomycetota > Actinomycetes > Pseudonocardiales > Pseudonocardiaceae > Amycolatopsis > Amycolatopsis sp. lyj-112. The sequence goes on from NZ_JAJPWS010000008.1 coordinate 270,970, forward strand.
GGTTCGCCGCGCAGCGTCCCGGCTCGGACGCAGGCCGCGGTCGCGTCGGCGAGATGGCGGAAACAGGCGACCGCGCCCGGCGACGATCCACCGGACGGGCGCATCAGGAGTACGCGGTACTGCACCGGATGGTCCAGCGCGAACCGCGCGTAGACCCGAGCGCAGCGGCTGAGCGACCGCATCGGGTCGTCGACTTCGCCCGCGCGATCCCGCATCCGGTGCGCGAGTTCGTCCCACACCCGCAGGCAGACGGCCTCCAGCAACGCCTCGCGGTTCGGGAAGTGCAGGTACACCGAAGGAGTGGAAACGCCGGTGCGCTGGGCGACGGCACGCAAGGTCAGCGCCTGGTCGGTCCCCGTCTCACCGAGCAGCGCTTCGGCGGCGCGCAGGATCTCGTCCCGCAGCTTCTCTCCTTCACCCGGCCGGGCTTTCGTTCGCTTCGCGCCCATGCCGTGATGCTGCCAGCATTCACTTGACAGCGTCAACTTGACGGTGTCAACTCGGCTCATGGCGCACTTCCAGACCGCGACCGCCCTGGTCCGACGGGGTTCCGGCACCGTCTTCGACACCGAACTCGATCCTCAGTGGACGATCGGCGCGAAGCTGCACGGCGGCTATCTGCTCGCCGTGCTCGCCAAGGCCGCCGCCGAGGTGTCGGCGCATCCTCACCTCACCGCGATCAGCGGTTCGTTCTCGGTGGCGCCCGATCCCGGCCCCGCCGTGGTCGAGGTCGAGGTGCTGCGCGAAGGCCGCGGCCTCACCCAGCTGCGCGCCCGGCTGAGCCAGCACGGCAAACCCTGCACCGAAGCCCTGATCACCCAGGGCACGCTGGAGGACGGCGACGCGTGGTGGTCCGGGGTGTCGCCGGTCGAGATCCCGCCGGAGCAGGACTGCCTGCCCGTCCCAGCCGAGGGCGGCGGCTTCCGCATCGGCCTGATGGACGTCGTCGAGCAGCGGATCGACCCGGCCGCGGCCGGCTTCGCGGTGGGACAGCCGTCCCGGAAAGGCGTCATCTCGTCCTGGCTGCGGCTCGCCGACGGGTCCGACTGGGATCCGGTGAGCCTGCTCGTGGCGCTCGACCCGGTACCGCCGATCTCCTACGACCTCGGCATCGCCGGCTGGGCGCCGACCGTCCAGTTCACCGCGTACCTGCGCGGGCTCCCCGCGCCCGGCCCGGTGCGGGTGCGGATGCGCGCGGGCGAGATCGGCGGCGACCGGATGGACGAAGTGGCCGAGATCTGGGACGAGAAGAACCGGCTCATCGGGCAGGCCACGCAGATCGCCGCCGTACGAGTGCCCTGAATACCTCACGGTCTGCCCGGAAACCGGGCCCAGATGACGACGCCGGGAGTTAGGATCCGGCGTCGACGTCATGTTCTGGGGGCAGAACCATGGAAGTGGAATCACGCCGCGCGACCGCCGGCGGCTCGGACGGGGACGGGGCCGAGATCACCCGGCTCTGCCGGACCCTGCTGCCGCTGGCCGCGGCCGGTAAGCACGCCGAGGCGGCGTCGACCTACCGCTGGGTGAGCCGGGCCTCGACCGGTGCCGCACACCGCTACGGCGATCACGCCTTGCGGCTGGAGTTCTGCGCGCTCACCGGCAACGAACACACCGGATTCGATCTTCTGTCGCTTTTGGACGGTGTCGGCGAGCACGCGGACGCCGACGAGCGGCTGGAGTTCTTCGCCGCGGCCGCCCTCCTGACCGGCAGGCTGACCGAAACCGGGTACGGCGAGATCCGGTTCGTCCTCCCCGGCCCCTTCGACGGGCTCTCCTTGCGGCTGCTGCACCGGCGGATGCGGGCGGCGGCGTTCGCGGAGGCCGAGGAACTCGACCACCGCGACACGACCACCTCCTTCACCGACCACGCCGAACGGAAGATGGCCGCGAAACCGGTCACCGACTTCGTGCCGCTCCTGCCTTCCGCGCTCGCCCGGGTGCCGATCCTGCCGCCGCCGGACCTGACCGCGGAGGAACTCGTCGTCCGCGCCGAGATCCACAACCACCGGTGCGAGCCGGAGGAGGCGCGGGCCTGTCTCGCCGCGATCGACGACGTCCCGGACGAGCTCGCCCCGCGGCTGGCCGAACTCCGTGCGATCTTCTTCCAGGGCGAGGACACCGAGGAACGGCTGCGCCGGGCGGCCACCGGGTTCCGGCGTCAGGAGGACGAAACCCGCTTCCTGCTCAACCAATGCTGGCTCGGACTCTGGCTGGTCTTCGACGACCAGGCCGAAACCGGGGTCGCGCTGACGACGGTGGCCGCGGCCCGGCTGCGCGCCGGAACCGACGATCACGCCGCGGCCTGGGGCGAACACTGGCTGGCGCATGTCCTTTCCGGACAGGGCCGCACTCCCGAGGCGTACGAGGCCTTGGGGCGCGGGGCCGAGCGCGCGCGGGCGGCGGGCGATCCGTTGCTGCTCGGGACCCTCCTGTGCCTGGAGGCGTCGCTGCGGAACGGCGACGGCGAAGATCCGTGGCCCACCCTCCGACTCGCGCGGGAGGCGACGGACGCCTTCATCGTCGGGAACGTCGGCGAGAAGGCCGTCGAAGCCGTCGAACAGGCGCGGATCGCTTACGAGCGCGCAGGTTCACTCGAAGAACTCGACGACTTCGTGGAGCATCTCCTTTCCACGCTGCCCGCGAAGGGACCGGAGCGGTTACGCGGACATCTGCGCCAGCTCCGGGCGGTGTCCCTGATCGGCACGGGCCGGTTCTCCGACGCCGTCGACGACGCCTACGTCTCGCTCGGCATCGCCGAGTCGAGGGGCAAGGACACCGCGGAACACTGGTACGTCCTCGTCACCGCGCTGCACGGGGCCGGCCGCTACGACGAGGTGCTCGACGTCGCGCCCCACACCATCGACCTGCTCGCCGGCCTGCCGGACTGGGTCTACCGGTGCCGGTGGATGTACGCCGACGCCTACCGCACACTCGGCGAATCCTCCCGCGCCTTCAACGAATACTCCGTCCTGGCCGAGATCCTGGAGGAGTCCGGCGACACCGGGCACTCCTACATCTCGGTGAGCATGGCGGCCGCCGAACAGCTGGACCTGCTCGGCTACGGCGCGAACGCCGCCGACTTCTACGCGCGTGCCGCCGACGCGGCGCTGGCGATCGGCGGCGGCTACGTGGCCGCCACCTGCCGTAACGCCGCGACGCTTTCCCGGCTGCGGTCCGGTGACCTGGACGCGGCGCTGGACGCGCTCGACGCCGCGGAAACCGCGGTGCACGCCGTCGACAGCGAGGCCGCGTCCGCCCGGGAACACCTCCTCGCCCAGCACGACCACGTCGCCGCGCACGTGCTCAGCGCGGCGGGCCGGATACGGGAGGCGGCGCGGCGCGCGCTCCGGGCCGCCGAGGCGTTCCACCGGATCGGCGAGCCCGACTCCGCCCGCGACGTCGACCTGCTGCTGGAACAGATCCTGCTCGGCGAGACCTGAAGCGCGCCCTTGCCACGTACCCCTGCCCAGTGAAAGATTCCCGCCATGTCCGAGGGAGCCAGCGGTATCCGAAGCGTCCCCATCGGCACGATCGCGCTGTGGATCGTGCGTGTCGCGCTCGCCGCCGAGTTCCTCTACAGCGGCTACCTCCTGTTCGCGGGCGGCCATACCGAGCAGACGTTCGCCGTGATCGGCCTGGGGCAATGGCTCCGGTACGTCACCGGTGTCCTCGAGGTCGCCGGCGCGATCAGCCTGCTCATCCCCCGCTTCGGCGGACCGGCGGCACTGCTGCTGGCCGGGGTCATGGTGGGCGCGAGCATCACGGAGATGTTCATCCTCGAAAACGGCGGCCCGGTCCTGCCGCTGATCCTGCTGATCTTGTCCGCGACGCTGGCGTGGTTCCTGCAGGACCAGACCAAGACGCTCTTCGGGATCGAACCGCGGCCCGAAGATGACGACTACTGAAATTGAACTGCGGTCCAAGTTTATAGTCGAGTAGCAGTTTATCCGACGGTCGCAGTTTAGGCCGCCGTCAATACTTGGATCACGGCCTCCTCAGGCAAACCCGCAGGTCAGAGCCCTGAAGAATGCCCGAAACAACTGCCGGAAACCATTCTTTTAGTGACCGTCAAGTAGCTTGGCGGCGCCCCATAAATCGCCGGAAACAATTCCCCAAGAAACGGCGAAAGAAATCCGAGAATTCGTCGTCGCAGACGTCTCCCCAGGTCAGCACCATGATCACCGCCGCTCATTTGCCACTTCACGGCAACCTCGTGCCGGACCAACGGGGGTGAACCGGGAAATTAGCGGAAATGCAGCCGCGACCGCCAGCATGGATTCCATTCCAGCTCCACCGTTCAGCACGGAAGGCCCGGTGATCAGATTGACCGAGATGATGGGTGTCAGCAGGACGGTGAGCGGACCTCCTGCCGTGGACGTGGCCACCAAGCCCGTGGACGCCGAGCAGCAGCGTGACGAGCCGGAGCCGTTCCTGGTCGACACGACCCAGGTCGACGACTCGCGTTTCGTCACCACCGCACGCCCGCCGGCGTCGCATCCCTACTTCACCGACCACACCGGACCGTCGCTGATCGACCCGCTGCTGCTGCTCGAATGCTGCCGCCAGGCCGAGACGCACGCCGCGCAGACGCAGTTCGGGGTCACGCCCGACACGCGTTCGCTGCTGCAGTCCTGGTCGCTGGAGGCGTATCCGCTGCTCACGTCGGGCCTCTCGATCGGGCCCACCGAGGTGATCATGTCGGTGCACACCCGCGACGCCGTCCGGCGTTCGGACTCGCTGCGCGCGCAGACCTACCGCATGCAGGTCTTCGTCGCCGGACTGCACCTCGCCGACGTCGGCATGCGCGTGAAGTACGTCCCCGACGACGTCTACCGGGCGATGCGGCGCAGCCACGACGGCCCGATCGACTCGGACCAACTGACCCCGCACGGGCCGGTCACGGTCAAGCCGGGCCGGGTCGCGCGGTCCAAGCCGGAGAACGTCGTGCTGGTCGATCCGCAGCTGGGCCCGGACAAGCTGTGGGCCGGGCTGTACATCCCGGCGGGCCCCGGCCCGTTCGGCCAGGTCACCGACCACGTGCCCGAACTGGCGCTGGTCGAGGCCGGCCGTCAGCTGGCGGTGCTCGCGGCGAGCGCCTTCAACGACGTTCCGCCCGCGAACTGGTCGCTCACCGGGATCGACGCCTCCTTCGCGGGGCACGCGGAACTCGACACCCCGCTGCTGCTCGTCGCGGACCGGCCCGACGAGGGCCGCACCGACTCGAGCTTCCAGGTCACCTTCGAGCAGGCGGGCGAGACCGTCGCCGAAGCGTTCTACACCGGCGGACTGCCGGCCTGATTCACCCGCGGACATCAAGGAATGCGAGGCAGTGATGACGATCGAACTGCTGCGGCCGGCGCGGGCCGTGATCCAGTACGACTACCACGACCTGACCGGGTTGATGAGCCTGATGAACGGGCACTCCGACGCCGAACCGGCGCCGGCGCTGGACGTGCTGTGGGTGCTCTACGACCGCGTCCTGCAGGTGAGCCCGCAGCGGGTCGACGACGACGAACGCGACCGGTTCTTCCTGTCCAAGGGCAACGATCCCAAGGCCTACTACGCGGTGCTGGCGGCGGCGGGCTTCATCGAGCCGCGGCTGCTGACCGGGTACGGCGACTACGACAGCCCGCTCGGCCTGCACCCGGATCGTGTGCTGGTCCCGGGCGTCGAGGCCAGCAGCACCCGCGGGCACGGCCTCCCGCTCGCCGTCGGGACCGCACTGGGCCTGCGCGCCCGCGGGCTCACCGAGCCGCGGTTGTGGGTGATGATCGGTGACGGCGAGATCGACGAGGGTGCCAACCAGGAAGCCCTTTCCTTCGCCGGCCACGCCGAGCTGAACCGGCTGAACGCCGTCGTCGTGGACGAGTCCGGCAGTGCCGCGCGGGCCGCGGAACTGCAGCGCCGGTTCGCCTCCGAGGGCTGGTCGGTGCAGCAGGTCGACGGGCACGACCACGACAAGCTGGAACTGGCTTTCGCCGGCGCGCCGGACAACCGGCCCCACGCCGTCGTGGCCCGGGTCCGGAGCAGGCAGGCGACTTCTCGGAGCTGAGGGATGATGGCATCGACCTGTGAACGGCGGTTCGCCGACAGCGACGCGATGCGGGAGCGTTTCACCGCGGTGATCACCGACCTCGTCGCCGAGGACCCGAGGATCGCCGCGGTGTTCGCGGACTTCAGCTGGGACCGTCTGTCCGAAACCGCCCGCGAGCACCCCCGGTTCTTCAACGTCGGTGCCCGCGAACAACTTCTGATCGACGTGGCGGGAGGGCTCGCGCTCGCGGGCCTGCGTCCCGTCGCGCACACCTCCGCGGGTTCGCTCGCGGAACGACCGTTCGGCCGGATCAGGATCGGGCTGAACCTGCAGGACGTCGGGGCGGTGCTGGTCAGTGCCGGCGCCTCCTTCGATCTCGACGCCGACGGACGGGCGCTGAGCTCGCCCGCCGACGTCGCGCTGATGGCCACGCTTCCCGGCTGGCGGATCAGCGTGCCGGGCCACGCCGACGAGGCCGAAATCATGCTTCGCGAGGCGTCTCGCGGTTTGGACCTCGAGTACATCCGCCTTTCCACGCAGACGAACTCCCGTCCTTATTGGACCGGCGAGGACGGATTCGTGGCGCTGCGGCTGGGGGCGGGCGGCACCGTGGTCGCGGTCGGGCCGATCGCCGATACCGTCCTGGCGGCGGTGGGAGATCTGGACGTGACCGTGCTCTACGCGCCGCGGATCCGGCCGTTCGACCGGGAAACGCTTCTGGCGACGCTGTCGGTCCCGGACGTGGTGCTCGTCGAGCCTTATCTGACGGGGACTTCGGCCGCGGAGGTGAGCCAGACGCTCGCCGACGTCCCACACCGGTTGCTGTGTCTCGGTGTGGCGGCAAGGGAAGTACGGCGTTACGGCACGCCGGAGGAGCACGCCGCGGCCTACGGGCTCGACGTGACGGGACTGCGGTCCCGCATAACCGCCTTCATCGGGGGTTGAAGGGAAGGGGCGGCGGTCCGGGGGGACCGCCGAGCCGAAAAGCCGGCACCGGGTCACGACCCGGTGCCGGCTTTCTTCGTGTGCCAGGGCGAAAAGTCACCGCTGAGGCGCAAGTAGGTGCCGGATGGCGGTGGTCCCCCGACGTGACCACCGCCATCCGGCACCTACTTGCGAAGCGGCCGTTCCAGATTCCCTGCCCTCACGCGACATCGAGACCGGCACCGGTGAGCCACGGGATGTCGGCCAGCCGGACCGGGTCGGTCGAGGAGTCGACCATGATCTTGCGGTGCAGATCCTGCAGTGTCCGTGACGGCTCCAGGCCGAGGTTCTCCGACAATCCCTGGCGCAGGTTCCGGTACACCGCCAGCGCCGCGTTCCGCCGCCCCGTCATATGCAGGGCCAGCATCAGGCAGGCGTGCAGGGACTCGTCGTACTCGTCCATCGGGATCAGGGCCCGCAGATCACCGATCAGCCCCGCGTACCGCCGCAGCCGCAGTTCCAGCACGACCCGGCGCATCAGGACGGACTTGTTCTCCTCGTTCAGGCGCGTGATCTCGCCGTAGAGCACCGGCCCGGGGAACACGTCAGCCAGCGGCGCCCCGCGCCACAGGTCCAAGGCATCCTTCAGCAGCTCCGAGGCCTGCTCCAGATCCCCCGTCGCCTCGGCCGCCGACGCCTCCGCCACCAGCTGCCGGTGCGTCCGCAGATCCGACCGATCGGTGACGAGATTCAGCTTGTACCCCAACGACTCCGTGCTCAGCAGGCGCTTCGACACCGGGCCCCCGCCCGCCTCCCCCAGCGCGACGGCGAGCTTCTTCCTGATCTGCATCACGCAGTTCTGGATCGCGTTCGCCGAATTTCGCGGCGGCTCTTCCCATAATTCCCGTTCAATGGTGCGCGACTGAACAATGCGCCCCTGGTTCAGCAACAGCAGGGCGAGCAGCTGCTTCGCCTTCATCGCGGGCGGCACGATGGAAACGCCGCCGACTTCGATCTGCAATGGCCCGAGAACGGTGACCATCGCCTCCCAGGATTCCGGATCACGTGCGGCGGAACGCAGTCTTGCCCGCCGGTCCGCGGGTGCAGTCATGGTCATGGCGAGTACCCCCAAAGCGTGTCCTCGACCCGCGGCCACCTGCCGCGAGACCGGCCACCAGGCGCCCGATTTGCGTAGGTCGGGACCGGACCTCTGGCGGTCACCTGACCAAATGTACCAGGGAACAAAGTTGTACTCAAGTCATACTTCAGAGTGACACGGATCACAGTTTGCCCGGCAGTAGGACCTTATGTCTGATATGCCTACGCCATTTGGCCTACACCCGACTACGCATAGCGGCCCTCGAGACGACACTGGACACCGATACAAAACGTGAATGGTTCGCCAGAAAAGCAAGGTCAAAGTTGACTTGGAGTATAACTTTGGATCGTAGGCGCTGAGGTGCCGAGGCACCGGCGCACCGGTTTGGACAAATGATCTTGGGGGATTAAATGTCCGGTCTTTCGCGTATTTCCGCCGATCCCGAATCAATCGGCGTCGTAGGTATGGCATGCCGGCTTCCCGGTGCTCGGAACATCGACGAGTTCTGGCAGGTTCTGACGGGCAACTCCACCACCGTCGGTGAAGTTCCACCGGACCGTTTCGACATTTCCTCGTTCTATTCCCCGGAGCCCTCGACGCCCGGGAAAACGCTCTCCCGCTTCGGCGGTTTCCTGGACGACGTCCGCGGTTTCGACGCGGGTTTCTTCCGTATTTCCCCGCGTGAGGCGAAGGTGATGGACCCCCAGCAGCGGCTGCTGCTGCAGGTCGTCTGGGAAGCCCTCGAAGACGCGGGCATCCCGCCGTCCTCGCTCGCCGGTTCCGACGCCGGCGTGTTCGTGGGCCAGGCGACGGGCGACTACGCCACCGTCACCGGAACCCAGTCCGGCAGCGACGTCCTCGGAGTCACCGGGAGCGCCTTGCGGGCCGTCACCGCCGGCCGCGTTTCGCACGCCTTCGATCTCCGCGGCCCCAGCCTCGTCCTCGACACGGCGTGCTCCTCGTCGCTGGTCGCGGTCCACTTGGGCAGGCAAAGCCTGCTGACCGGTGAGACCGACATCGCCATCGTCGCGGGCGCGAACCTCGTGCTGAGCCCGGCGGACGCGATCTCCTACTCCCAGGGCGACATGCTTTCGCCCGACGGACGCTGCAAGTTCGGCGACCCGTCCGCCGACGGATTCGTCCGCGGCGAGGGCATCGTCGCCATGATCCTCAAGCGCACCGGGGACGCGAAGGCCGACGGCGACCGCATCCGCGCGTCGATCCGCGGCAGCGCGGTCAACAACGACGGCCTCGGCAACGGCCTGCTGCTCAAACCGGCCACCAGCGGCCAGCGGTCGGTGATCCGGTCGGCCTGCCGCAGCGCGGGCGTGCACCCGTCGGAACTGGACTACGTCGAAGCGCACGGAAGCGGGACCCAGGCCGGGGACGCCGTCGAACTCGAGGCTCTGTCGGACGTTCTGGACGACCGCCGGACGCCGGACGCGCCGCTGTACGTGGGCTCGGTCAAGTCCAATGTCGGGCACACCGAGGCCTCCGCCGGGATCACCGGGCTGACCAAGGCGGTACTCATCGCCGAGCACGGCTTCCTGCCCGCCACCCTCCACGTGACCGAGCCGGAAGCGGTCCGCACGAAGACCCCGCTGCTCGCCCTCGCCACCGAGAACCGCGATCTGGAGCCACGCGGCGAACACGCCCTGCTCGGCGTCTCCTCGTTCGGCATCTCCGGCACCAACGCCCACGTGATCGTCAGCGATCAGGACAGCAGGCCACCTGATCGGCAGGACGAGAACCTCCACCCGGGCGGGCCGCACGTGCTCGTGCTGTCCGCGCGCTCGGAGACGTCGCTGCGCGGGCTGGCCGCCGCCTACGCCGGCTACCTCTCGCCCGGTGGCGCCGGCGAGGGCCACGCGCTGGGCAGGATCTGCCACGCCGCCGCGACCGGCCGCGACGCGCTCCCCTACCGGCTCTGGGTCACCGGCAGCACCCACGAAGAGATGGCGGGCGAACTCCGGTCGCTCGCCGAAGGACTGCCGGCGGCGGGCGGCGCCTGGCAGCGGGCGGGAGAGACCGCCAAGACCGCGTTCGTCTTCCCCGGCCAAGGCGGCCAGTGGAACGGGATGGGACGGCGGCTGCTCGAAATCTCGCCGGTGTTCCGGGAGGCCATGCTCCGCTGCGACGCCGTCGTCCGCGACGAACTCGGCTGGTCGGTGCTCGACCGGCTGCACGACGACGGGCAGGAAGGTGTCACGGCAGTCCAGGACGTCCAACCGGTGTTGTGGGCCTTCGAGGTCTCACTCGCTGAACTGTGGCGCTCGTGCGGAGTCGAGCCGGACCTCTGCCTCGGCCACAGCATGGGCGAGGCCGCCGCGGCCTACGTCTCCGGAGCGCTTTCCCTGCGCGATTCCGCCGCGGTGATCTGCCGCCGCAGCAGGCTGATGGCGAAGGTCTCCGGCAGCGGCGCCATGCTCGCCACCGAACTCACCGTCGAAGAGGCCACCGAGTTCCTCGGCGAGGAGAGCGCGGTCTGCCTCGCCGCCGAGAACTCGCCGCGGTCCACCGTGCTCTCCGGCGAGACCGCCGCGATCGGCCGCGTCGCCACGCGGATCAAGGCGGCCGGGATTCACTGCCGCGAGATCAAGGTCGACGTCGCCTCGCACTCCCCGCTGATGGACGGCCTGCTCGCGGACCTTCGCGGCCTGCTCGCCGACCTGGACCCGAACGCCCGTCCGGAGTCGGTCACCATGCTGTCCACCGTGCACGGCCGGGAGATCGGCGACGGCGAACTCACCGGTGCCTACTGGGCCGCGAACCTGCGCTCCCCGGTCCGGCTGTCCTCGTCGGTCACCGGCCTGGTCGCCGAAACGCCGTGCGTGCTGGTCGAACTGAGCCCGCATCCGGTACTGCTCGGCGCGCTCCAGGACTGCCTCGAAGGCAGCCCGAGCTCCGCCGCGATCGCCGCGCAGACCCGGCACATCCCGGAAGACGTCGCACTCGTGAAGGCGTTGGGCAAGTTCTTCGCCGCGGGCGGCAAGATCGACTGGAACCGCTACTACGGTGGCGCGCGCCCCCACCTCCCGCTGCCCGTCTACCAGTGGGACAACGAAGACTTCTGGACGGCCACGACGCTGCCGGTCCCGCCCGGCCCGCGGACCGAGACCGGGCACACCACCGTGATCAGCCTCGCCGAACTGGGCACCCTGGACGGCTGCCGCGAAACCTCGCTCAACGGCACGACGCCGGTTCCGGCAGCCGCGTACCTCGACGCGGCGCTCCGGGCGGTGGCCGACGAAACCGGCGACGTCTCCTTCCCGCATCTGGTCCCGTCCGAACCGGACGATCTCTGGGCCCTGCACGACGTCCGGCTCAGCGGCGACCTCGTCTACTGCGACAGCCACGACGTCCGGCTCGAAGTACGGCTGGAGGAAACCGCGGCGGCGCTCGAACGCCGCTTCAGTCTCACCGCGGCGTCCGACGGTTCCGTCGGCCGGGTGACCGGGGAACTGCGCGGGTTCGCGGCGGCCTCGCACCCGATGGCCGAGGGCGGCGGTAAACAACTGGACGCCGCCCTTTCGCGGTGCGACAAGTTCCTCACCAAGACCGAGTTCGACCGGGTTGCGGCCGCGCGCGGGTTCCGGTTCCCGGCCGGCTCGGGGGTACTGCAGGCGTGGCGGCGGGAAGGCACCGCGGTCGCGCTCGTGCGGCCGTCGTCGACGAGCCGGTTCGCGTTGCTCGAAACGGCGATGCGCGGACTGATCGCGGCCTGGCCTGCCACCGGCACGGACGGGGGCCGCTGGTCCTACGCCGTCACCGCGATCGAGGAGGTGGCGATCCGGCAGGTCCCGCCAGGCGAGTTCTGGAGCATCGTCTGGTTCAGCCCCGGCGGCACGGCGCGGCCGGCGCAGGCCGACGTGCTGGTGCTGAGTCAATCCGGGCAGATGGTGGCCTCGATCCAAGGCATCAGCCTGACCCGGCTGCCGGTCGAAGGCGTCAGGCCGGACGAGAACCGGATCGAGAAACTGGACGTCGTCGCCCAGCCGGAACCGGTGCAGCGCATCGACGGCGCGGACGTCCGGGTCACCTTCACCCGGCATGTCGCGACCGTGCTCGGCACGATCCCGGCGCGGGTGGATCTGCACAAATCGCTGCGTGACATGGGGCTCGACTCGATCATGGCGACACAGCTACGGCGGCTGCTGACCGAGTCGACCGGTGTCCAGCTGAGTGCCGCCCACCTGCTGGAGCCCGGGAGCGCGGAGCACATCCTCACCCGGCTCAGCTCGGCGGACGCCGCCATCGGCGTTGCCTGACCAGGGAAAACGGTGACCAGGACGGGTGAGCGGGGCACCCCGCTCACCCTCCTCAAGTCGCTTCACTACAGGTCAAAGTTGTACTATAGTTCAACGAATCGAACGTGAGAGTTGAGGGGAAGTGTCGTGACTACAGATTCAGCCAGGGAGGCTCCGCTCGGGCGCCGCGAGCGACACAAGCGGCTGGCGAAACAACGGCTCTACGACAGCGCACTGGAGTTGTTCACCGACCGTGGCTACGAGGCCACCACCATCGAGGACATCGCCGAACGCGCCGACGTCGCGCGCGGGACCTTCTTCAACCATTTCCGCCGTAAGGAAGATCTCGTTTCCATGTGGGGCGAGAAACGACGTCAATACCTCACCGAAGAGATCATTTCGACCCGGCCGGACACGAGTTTCGTCGCCGAGCTGGAAAACTGTATGACCGCGCTCGGGAAAATGAACGACAGCGCGTGGACGCAGACGAGGACGATGCTTCTCGCCTGGGTCAAGGCCGGCCGTCCGTTGCTGGAAGAGCCCTACGCGGCCGACATCTTCGCGCGGATCATCGAGACCGGCATCGAACGCGGCGAGGTGGCCGCGACCGTCGATTCACACCGGGTCGGCAACCTGCTACGAGACTCCTACCTGGGCACTCTCTACCGCTGGACCCATTTCGAGCACCCGCCGGCACCACTGGCGGCCGAACTCATCCTGGTGCTGCACCTGATCCTGGAAGGCGTTCTTCCGCGCACCACCGTGGCCGCCTGACCCAGGACGGCTCCGACCATAACGCTCACGTGAGGGCCGTGAGCGTTATTCGTCATACCCTTTCCCCGGGTTGTCTCACGAAATCTGCAACACCGTGAAAATATCATGCCTAATCGGACTGACGGGACGCATTACCGGTGTTTTCGGTGATGATCACCCGAACAGCGCAGAGTACGGGTTGTCGTGAGTGATTTGGGTCGTTCTAACGACCCGAATCACTCACGACCCACCCTGCGCGCGCCCCTCCGTCGCCGCTCCCCCGACCGCGTGTCCGCCTTCCGCCGAACGGCCCAGCGCCTTCCTTCGCGACGCCCCGACTATCGGGACAGTCAAGGAGAAACCGCATGTCAGCGCGCCTCGCGACAACCTGACCGGGTCCGGGAAATGCCCCCTTCAGCGTGATCACGCGCTCACACATGGTGAAAGATTGCGGCTCGTTTACAACGACTCGGCCACCCGCTTGACAGTCGGAGTGGTACGTACCACGCTGCCCGCATTGGTCTACACCATTTTGTAGGAGTCCGGCCGGTCGGTCGGGCATCGAAAGGACGGCACGAGTGAAGCGCTGGCTCAAGATGACTGCGGGCGCCGCGGCCATCACCCTCGCGACGGCGGGCTGCGCCGGTTCCGGCAGTGGCGACAGCACGAATTCGAGCGCTCCGGCCTCGAACGGCACGCTCACGGTCTGGCTGATGACCGGCACCGCACCGGAATCGCTGACGAACTCGCTCCACAAGGAATTCGAAGACGCTCACCCCGGCGTCAAGGTCAAGTACGAGATCCAGCAGTGGAACGGCATCCAGCAGAAGCTGACCACCGCGCTGGCCAGTGACAACCCGCCGGACGTGATCGAGCTGGGCAACACCCAGACCCCCGCGTTCGCGAACCAGGGCGTGCTCGCCGACCTCACCTCGAGTGTCGGCGACTTCAACGGCGCCCAGTGGCTCCAGGGCCTCAAGGCTTCCGGCGAATTCGACGGCAAGACCTACGGCGTGCCGTTCTACGCGGCCAACCGTGAGGTCATCTACCGCAAGGACATGTTCGAGCAGGCAGGCGTCACCGCGACGCCGAAGTCCCGCGCGGAGTGGCTCGACGCGATCACCAAGCTCAAGGCCAAGTTCGGCAGTGACCCCGAATTCCAGGCCCTCTACCAGCCCGGCCAGAACTGGTACGAGCTGCTGTCGTTCATCTGGGACGAGGGCGGCGACATCGCGCAGGCCAACGGGAAGTCCTTCAAGGCGACCCTGGACTCCGCGCAGGCCAAGGCGGGCCTCGACTTCTACAAGCAGCTCACCGAGGCTTCGGGCACCAAGGCGCCGAAGGACGCCGACGAGGCCACCCCGCAGCAGGCCGGTATCTACGGTGCGGGCAAGGTCGCGATGATGATCGGCGTTCCGGGCGAGGTCGACACCGCGGCCAAGACCGACCCGTCGATCAAGGAGAAGTCCGGCGCGTTCCCGATCCCGAGCAAGAACGCGGGCCAGGCGGCCCCGGTCTTCCTCGGCGGGTCCAACCTGGTCATCCCGGCCAACAGCAAGAACGCGGCCGCGGCCAAGGACTACGTCAAGGTGTTCTCCACGCCGAAGTACCAGACCGAGCTGGCCAAGGCCGGTTACGTCCCCGGTACCTCGACCGACGTGTCCGCGCTCGACGCCAACCCGCTGACCAAGGTCATGGCCGAGGCGTCCAAGAACGGCCGCGCCGTCCCGACCAGCCCCAAGTGGGGTGACGTCGAGTCCGGTCAGAACCCGATCAAGGACATGCTGACCGCTTACCTGACCGGAACCAAATCGCTCGACCAGGCGACCGCCGACGCCAACGCAGCGCTCGACAAGCTCATCGGCGGATGACCACGACCAAAGATGTGACGATGCCGGCGGGGGCCACCCCGCCGGCGTCGCCGCGCATCAAGCCCCCGAAGTCCAACCGGCGCCTGCGTCTCGGCGAACGCACCGCGCCGTATCTGCTGATCCTTCCCGCGTTGATCGCGATCCTGGTCCTGCTCGGCTGGCCGACGCTCCAGTTGATCGGCATCAGTTTCCGCAAGCTCGACCTCCGTGAGCTGGTCTCCGGAGAGATGGTCTGGATCGGTTTCGAGAACTTCTCCGAAATCCTTTCCGACTCCGAATTCTGGGAGATCACGATCCGGACGCTGGTGTTCACGGCCACGGTCGTGCTCACCACCCTGCTGCTCGCGCTGTTCATGGCGCTCCTGATGCGGCATCTCAACCCGGTGGTCCGGGTGATCCTGCAGGTCGCGCTGATCCTCGCGTGGGCGACCCCGGTGCTCGCGACGACCACGGTCTTCCAGTGGATCTTCGATCAGCAGTACGGGATCCTGAACAAGACGCTCGCGAAACTCGGCTTCGACGGGTTCATCGGGTATTCCTGGTTCTCCACCGGGCCGAGCACGCTGACCGTGATCGGCCTGCTGGTCGTCTGGCAGGCCGTGCCGTTCGTGGCGTTCACGCTCTACGCCGGGCTCCTCGGCGTCCCGAAGGAGCAGTACGAGGCCGCGGGCATCGACGGCGCCAGTGCCTGGCAGGCGTTCTGGGCGGTCAGCTGGCCGGCGATCCGGCCGATCCTGACCATGGTCACGTTCCTGTCGGTTCTGTGGGACTTCAAGTTGTTCGCCCAGGTGTGGGCGATCCGCCAGGGCGGGCCGGACGGCGCCAGCACGACGCTGCCGGTCTACATGTACCTCAAGGGCCTCGCGGGCAACCACTTCGGCCTGGCCGCGACGGCCGCCCTGCTGATGATGCTCGTGCTGATCCTGCTCACCGCCCGGTACGTCCAGCTGCTGGTGCGCACGAAGGAGGCCGACCTGTCATGAAGAAGTCCCTGACCCAGCGGATCGGCCTCGGCACGTTCGGCGTGATCGTGGCCCTCCTGTTCGTCTTCCCGACGTACTGGATGGTGACCTCCGCGCTGAAGACGCCAGGTGAGGTCCTGTCCCCGAACTACGACCTGATCCCGCTCTCGGTGACGTTCGACAACTTCGTCACGGCGCTGACGAAGCCCGGGTTCACCACCTATCTCGCCAACAGCCTGATCGTCACGATCGGCGCGGTGCTGTGCTCGCTCGTCGCGGGCGTGCTGGCCGCGGTCGCCTTGTCCCGCATGCGCTTCCGCGGACGCAAGGGTTTCCTGATGCTGGTGCTGGTCGCGCAGCTCGCACCGTTCGAGGCACTGCTGATCCCGATGTACCTGCTGATGCGGGACGCCGGGCTGCTCAACCAGCTGCCTTCGCTGCTGCTGGTGTACTTCGCGGCGACGCTGCCCTTCACGTGCTGGATGCTCTACGGCTTCGTCAACGGCATCCCGTACGACCTCGAAGAGGCCGCGATGATCGACGGTTGCAGCCGGGCGGGCGCGTTCCGCCGGGTGACCCTGCCGCTGCTCGCACCGGGGCTGGTGACCACGTCGGTGTTCAGCTTCATCACCGCGTGGAACGAGTTCCTGTTCGCGTTCGTGTTCATGCGCGACCAGAACAAGCAGACGCTGCCGGTGTGGCTTTCGTCGTTCCGCACGGCGTTTTCCGTTGACTGGGGCGGCATCATGGCGGCGTCGGTCATTTACGCCGTCCCCGCGCTGGTGTTCTTCATCCTCGTTCAGCGCAAACTCGTGTCCAACCTGACCGCAGGCGCAGTGAAGGGATAATCCTTGTCTTCACCGGAAAAGCTCGCTGGATCCGTTCTGGTATCGGGCTTCGACGGCACCACCGCACCGGATTGGCTGCGCCGCAAGGTGGCGGACGGCCTCGGCGGCGCGATCCTGTTCGGCCGCAACGTCGTGAACGACGAGCAGGTGGCCGCGCTGAGCGCGCAGCTGCGGGCGGAACGGCCCGACGTGCTCATCGGCATCGACGAGGAGGGCGGTGACGTCACGCGGCTCGACGTCGCCAAGGGCTCGTTCGTCCCCGGGCCGCTCGCGCTCGGCGCGGCGGACGACGTCGAACTCACGGCGTCGGTCGCCGCGGCGCTCGGGGAACGGCTGGCAGCGTGCGGGGTGACGATCGACTTCGCCCCGAGCGCGGACCTGACGCTGTCCCCGGACGATCCGGCGATCGGCGTCCGGTCGTTCGGTTCGGATCCGGTGAAGGCGGCGCCGCATGTCGCGGCGTTCATCACCGGTCTGCAGAAGTACGGCGTCGCCGCCTCCGCCAAGCACTTCCCCGGACATGGCGCGGCGGGCGCCGATTCGCACCACGCGCTGCCGGTCCTCCCCCGGGACGACGCCGGAATGCACGAGATCGAGCTCGTCCCGTTCAAGGCGGCGATCCAGGCCGGGGTCCGCGCGATCATGACCGGGCACCTCGTGGTGCCGGCGTGGGGCGAACTTCCCGCGACGCTCAACCCGAAGGCGCTGACCGGCGTCCTGCGCGGCGAACTCGGCTTCACCGGCGCGGTGGTCACCGACGCGCTCGACATGGGTGCGATCGCCGGTGAACTCGGCAACACCGACGGGGTCGGCCGGGCTGCGGTGCGGGCGCTGATCGCCGGCGCCGACGCGCTGTGCCTGGGCGGGGTGTCGTTCGAGGAGGACGACCTCACCCGGATCGCGGCGGTCATCGCGGCCGCGGTCCAGGCGGGCGAACTGCCGCTGGAACGGCTGGCCGAAGCGGCCGACCGGGTCGCGGCCATCGGCACCGCCCCGGTGGCGACGGAGATCTCCCCGGTGGACCACCGGCTCGGCCTGGAGGCGGCGCGCAAGGCGTTGCGGATCCAGGGTTCGCCGAAGCTGGACGGCCCGCCGCTGGTCATCGACATCGAGACCGAGCCGAATATCGCGGCCGGGCCGATGCCGTGGGGGCTCGGTTCGCATCTGACCGAACTCGTGCCCGGCACGCGCGCGGTCAAGGTCACCGTGGACGGGATCGCGACCGCGATCGATGCCGTGCACGGCGCGCGCAACATCGTCGTGGTGACCCGGGAAGCGCACCGGCACGCCGAGGTCCGGGAGTTCCTGAGCTGGCTGCAGGAGTCCACTGTGGACTTCATCCGCGTCGAGACCGGCGTGCCCGGTCCCGTTGGTGACGGGCCGCGGATCGACACGTTCAGCGGGTCCTACGTCAGCCTCCGCGCCGCCGCGGAGTACTTGGCCTGACGTCCGCGCAAGTCGTCCTCTAGTTGCGGTACTTGCACGTGCATGTACCGCAACTAGAGGACGAATTGCGTTCGGGGGTAATTGGGTTGCGAGACCGGCGGGTGCCTGTTGTAGTCGGCGGGCAACGTTTCCGGTCTAGGAGATGATCGTCTTGCGAGTGTCCACGTCCTTCCACCAGGTAATTTCCGCCTACCTCAAGGACAAGACCTCTCGTGAAGACCCTCAATCTGGGGATTCTGGCGCATGTTGACGCCGGGAAGACGAGCCTGACCGAACGGCTGTTGCACACGGCCGGGATCATCGGCGAGCTGGGCAGCGTCGACGACGGCAGCACGCAGACCGACACGCTGGCGCTGGAACGCGCCCGCGGGATCACCATCAAGGCGGCCGTGGTGTCGTTCGCCGTCGGCGACGTCACCGTCAACCTGATCGATACCCCCGGCCACCCCGATTTCATCGCCGAGGTCGAACGCGTGCTCGGTGTGCTCGACGGTGCCGTCCTGGTGCTGTCGGCGGTCGAAGGCGTCCAGGCCCAGACCCGCGTCCTGATGCGGACCCTGCGACGGCTACGCATTCCGACGCTGCTGTTCGTGAACAAGATCGACCGTCGCGGCGCCGACCCGGACCGCGTTTTCCGGGAGATATCGAAGAAACTCACGCCCTCGATCCTCGCAATGGACACCTGGTCTTCCGAGCGGGCGGCCGATCTGCTGGCGAGCGACGAAGACTTCCTGACCGAGTACCTCACCGATCCGGACGCGATCACGTCCGATCGCCTCCACACCGAACTCGCCACCCAGGTGGCCGGTGCCCGCGCGTATCCGGTCTACTTCGGCTCGGCGATCACCGGCGCGGGTATCGACGCGCTCCGCGAGGGCATCGAGAACCTGTTGCCCGCCAAGGAAAGTGACGCCGACGGGCCGGTCTCCGGCACGGTGTTCAAGGTCGAACGCGGGCCGAGCGGTGAGAAGATCGCCTACGCGCGCCTGTTCTCCGGCAGTATCTCCGTGCGCGACAAGGTCCCGCTCGGCGACGCCGAAGGCAAGGTCACCGCGATCAGCGTCTTCGACACCGGCGCGGCCGTACCCGGCAGCGTGGTCCGAGCGGGAAGGATCGCGAAGCTCTGGGGTCTCGACGTCCGGATCGGCGACCCGCTCGGCACGCCGTCCGGCCACGAGATCGAGCGGCTGTTCTCCCCGCCGACACTGGAAACCGTCGTCTCCCCGGTCCACACGGCCGATCGGGGTGCGCTGCATCAGGCGCTTTCCCAGCTGGCCGAACAGGATCCGCTGATCGGCCTGCGGCACGACGAGATCCGCCAGGAGACTTCCGTTTCGCTGTACGGCGAAGTGCAGAAGGAGGTCATCCAGGCGACGCTGGTGGACGAGTACGGCGTCGACGTCACGTTCAGCGAGACGACCACGATCTGCGTCGAGCGGGTGGCGGGCACCGGGTCCGCCACCGAAATCATCGACAAACCGCCGAATCCCTTTCTCGCCACGGTCGGGCTGCGCGTGGAGCCCGGGCCGCCGGGGAGCGGGATCACCTTCGTACTGGAGGTCGAACTCGGCTCGATGCCGTACTCCTTCGTCAAAGCCGTGGAAGACACGGTGAAGGAGACACTGCGGGAGGGCGTCCACGGCTGGGAGGTGCTCGACTGCGTGGTCACGATGACGCGGTCCGGGTATTGGGCCAGGCAGAGCCACTCGCACGGAACATTCGACAAGAGCATGTCCAGTACCGCTGGCGACTTCCGCGACCTGACGCCGCTGGTGCTGATGGCGGCCTTGCGGGAGGCCGGGACCACGGTGCACGAACCGATGCACCGGTTCACCCTCCAGGCCCCGGCCGACACGCTCGGCCCGGTCACCGCGTTGCTGGCGCAGGCGCGCGCCGTGCCGAAGACGACGCTCACCCACGGCGCGACGGCCGAACTCGAAGGGGAGATCCCGGCGGCGAAAACGCATGGGGTGCACCGGCTTCTGCCGTCGGCGACCCGAGGGGAAGGCGTCATGGAGACGGCCTTCCACAGTTACCGGGAGGTCCGCGGCGCGGTGCCCGCCCGATCGCGGACCGACCACGACCCGTTGGACCGCAAGGAATATCTGCGACGCGTCCTGCGTCGCTAGCCGGGGCGGCGAGCTTCCAGCGCCCTGACGACGGCGACCATGTCGGCGTCGCCGAGACCGAGCCTCGCGGTCTCGGCGTACAGGGCCTGCGCGGCGGCCAGAAGCGGCAAGGTGAGGCCCGCCTCCGTGGCCGTCCTGGCGATCAGTTCGACGTTCGCCAGGACGTTGGCGATCGACGCCTGCGGCGCGAAATCCTCCGCGACCAGCTTGGGTGCCTTGACCCGCAGGACCGGGCTGGCCAGCTGCCCCGCGCCGAGGACGTCGGAGAGCTGGCCGAGGTCGAGCCCGTGCGCCCGGGCGAAGTGGACGGTCTCGGCGAGCCCGGTCACGACCGCGGTCAGCTGGACGTTGACCGCCAGCTTCATCAGGAGCCCGTGGGGCACCGGGCCGCAGTCCACGACTTCCCGGCACAGCGGCGCGAGCAGCGCGCGAACCTCGTCGACCGGGTCCGGGCTCCCGGCGAGCATGGCGACCAGTTCGCCCGCCTCGGCCGGAATCCTCGACCCGGAGACCGGCGCCTCGACGTATTTTCCCCCTGCGGCGAGGATTTCCGCTTCCAGCCCCCGGGAGTGCCCCGGTGCCGTCGTTCCCATGTGGACGATCGTGCGGCCGGTCACCCGGCCGGCGAACCCGGGCCGTCCACGGTCGAGCACCGCGTCGACCGCGGCGGCGTCGGCCAGCATCAGGATCACGACGTCGCACCGCTCGAACAGCTCCGCCGCGCCCGGCACGGCTTCGGCCCCCGCGGCCACCGGCGCCGAAGTCCGTCCGGGCGTGCGATTCCACACGAGCAGCGGGATACCGGCGCGCGCGAGATTCACCGCCATCGGAGTACCCATGCTGCCCAGACCGGCGAAACCCACTCGGGAAATGCTCATGGCTCCACTGTCCGCCATGAATGCCCCTCCGGACACCCGAAAGCCGGTCCCTGGCTCGCTCAGAACGGGTGTTCCATCCAGACGTTCGCCTCCACGTACACCCCGCAGTCCCGCTCCACGTTCGCGGTGACCGGCGCGATCCCGCCGGGGATCACGTTGTCGCCGTCGGCGAGTTTGACCCCGGTCCACCTCCGCCAGTCCTCGACGGAGCCCGAGATCGTCACGGCGAACGGGCAGACCTTGATCATCCGCGCGCCGAGCCGTTCGTGGGTGCGCAGCCAGCGGTCGGCGAACAGGCCGTCCTCGCCACGGCGGACGGCGTACTCGGCCATGCCGACGTCCGGCTCGTCCTCCTTGCCGATCGGCCGCACCGGGGCGATCAGCCGCTTCAGGCCGGTCTCGACGGCGCGCGCCTTGAGCGCCTTCAACATCGGCGAGGACAGCCCCGTGCCGCGCAGATGAGGTGCCACGACGACCTCGACTGCGCACAACGTGTCCGGCGCGCGGCCGTCCATGAGGTCCTGCGCGGCCCACTGGATCGCCTCGTCCCAACCGTGTTCCGGCAGTTCCGGGCGGTCTTCGGCGGGAAAGGTCAGCGGGACCGACAGCGCCCGCGCGATCGGCACGCCGTCATCGTCGAGCGCGATCAGGAAGTACCGGGACCAGTGCCGCAGGAAACGCTCCGGGGTGATCATCTTCCCGCTGAACCCGCGATAGATGAACTCACCGCCGACGTCACCGAGATTCAGGGCCCGATCGAGGAGATCGGGACGGGACGCAAGATCGACGATTCGCATGCCGCTCAGTCAACCGAGGCCGAGATCGGCCCGATAGCTGCTTCCGGGCGATGATCAAGCCAACTGACGCGGGGTGGCCTGCAGACGGGAAAGGACGTCGGTGAGCCTGCCCGCGGCGACGTGCCACTCCTCCAGGACGCTGCTCCGCCCGAGCGCGGAGGTCCGCAGCGAATGCCGGAGTTCGGCGTCGAGCGACCACCGCAGCAACGCCGTCGCGAGTGCCGACGGGTTGCTCGGCGGCACGAGGATGCCGGGCACCCCACCGCCGGGCGCCTCGCCGAGCGCGTCGTGCGTTCCGGCGGTTTCGGTCGCCACCACGGGGATCCCGCGCGCCAGCGCCTCGGCGACCACCAGCCCGGAGGTGCCACCCCGGGACGGGAGGACGAGCAGATCCGCGCCGTCGTAGACCAGGTCGAGGTCGTCCGGCGGCTGGATGAGGCTGATCCGGGAGCCGAGCCCGAGCCGTTCGACCGACCAGCGCAGTTCGTCGACGTAGGCGGGATCGTGGTGCATGGCGCCGGCGAAGACGCATTTGAACGCCAGTTCGTCGATCGAGGACAACGCCTGGATGAGCACGTCCTGGCCGTTGCGCGGGGTCATCGGGGCGAGACAGAGCAGGCGGGAGACGCCGTCCGCGCCGGCGGCGAGCGGCGCCGCGTCGGTGCCCGGCGTCGCGACGTAGACGCGCGTCGGGTCGAGGTCGTGCCTGTCGATCAGCTGCCGCGCGAGCCACGGACCGGTGGCGACGACCATTCCGGCCAGCCGCAGGGTCTCCCGTTCGCAGGCGTCGAGTTCGGCGGCCTGCGCCGGGTCGAGCGCGGGGTCGTCGGCGAGGGCCTGGTGCACGAGAACGGCCAATCTCAGCCGTCGCGCGTGCGGGACGACGATCTCCGGCACGCCACAGGCGACCGTGCCGTCGATCAGGACGACGGTGTCGTCGGGAAGCGCGGTGAGCGAACGGGCCAGCCGCGACCGGGTCAGCGGGCCCGGCATCGGCCATTCGCCGGCGATCGGCAGTTCCAGCAGCGGGAGGCCGGTCGCCGGGAGGTTCTGGCACATGCGGCGGTCGTACTCGCCGCTCTGCTCCTCCGGGTCACCTGGAAGGACGAAGACGACCGGCTCGGTGCCGCGAACAGGTGAGGTGAACACGGATAACCTCCAGGTGCGGACGACGAACCAGCGGGGCGCCTTACTAGGGGACACGGATATGGCGCCCGCACGGTTCACACTTGGCGGCAAGAAAGTTTCAACCGTTTACCCGAGCGATCGCCGCGACGATCTCTTCGCGCAGCCCCGCGCCGACCGCGATGGTGGCCGCGGAGCTCACCGTGTGCTCGGCGCCGTCGGTGTCGACGACCGCTCCCCCGGCCTCGCGGACCAGCAGGACACCGGCCATCGTGTCCCACGGTTTGTTGGCCAGGATGATGCTCGCGTCGAGTTTGCCGTGCGCGACCCAGGCCAGGTCGATCGCGGCGGATCCGAGGAACCGGACCCGCTGCACGCGGCCGCCGAGTTCGGCCAGCAGCGCCATCCGGACACGGTTCTTGACCTCCGCGCCCTCGCCCACCGCGAAGTCGCCGATCGAGACGATCGCGTCGGAAAGCTTGGTCGCCTTCGAGGCCTCGAGACGTTCTTCGCCCGCGTAGGCGCCCTGGCCCTCGACAGCGGTGTAGGTGATGTCGAGGAACGGCAGCGTGATCGCCGCGACGGTGCTCTTCATACCGTCGACCAGTCCCAGCGAGACACCGCACAACGGGATGCCGCGGGCGAAGTTGGCCGTGCCGTCGACCGGGTCGAGCGCCCACCACAGGTCCTTGTCGCCTTCGTGCCCGCGCTCCTCGCCGAGGATCCCGATCTCCGGGGTCTCGCGCGCCAGGAATTCGCGGACGGCGTCCTCGACGGCGAGGTCGACGTCGGTCACCATGTCGCGATCACCTTTGGCGGCAACGGAAAACGACGTCATCGTGCGGATGATCCCGGTCGCCCTCGCCACGGCTTCGCGGGCGACGGACAACAATGCGGCGTGGTCGCTCATGTGGGTACCGTAGCCCGGTGAACCTGTTCCCGACGGCCACGACGGCCGACGAGCGCGCCCGGAGCGCCGACGTCGCGGTGCTGCCTGTGGGCAGTTTCGAGCAGCACGGCGCGTACCTCCCGCTCGCCACCGACGCCGTGATCGCGACGACGATCGCCGGCGCCCTCGCCGACGCGTATCCGGTGCTGCGCCTCCCGCCGATCACGATCGCGTGCTCCCACGAACACGCCGACTGGCCGGGGACGGTGAGCATTTCCGCCGCGACGCTGTACGCCGTGGTGAACGACGTCGCCGCTTCGCTGCGTCGCTCCGGTATCTCGAAGCTGGTGCTGGTGAACGCGCACGGCGGCAACTACGTCCTGTCCAATGTGGTCCAGGAGTCGGCGTCGCCGATGGCCCTGTTCCCCGGCGTCGAAGGCTGGCAGGCCGCGCACTCGGCGGCCGGTTTGGAGACGTCGCTGGACAGCGACATGCACGCCGGGGAACTGGAGACGTCGATCCTGCTGCACGCGCACCCCGATCTGGTGCGGCCCGGTTTCGCGGACGCGGATCACCTGGCCGACGACCGGCGGCATCTGCTGACCGTGGGTCTGCGGCCGTACTCGGAATCCGGGGTCGTAGGACGTCCTTCGCTCGCTACGGCGGAGAAGGGACGGCTGGTGCTCGAGTCCCTCGTGGCGAGTTTCGAGGACACTCTCGCCGCCTTTTGAGCCCCTGCCCGATGCTATGAACGGGCCTTTCCTTGCAAATTTTGCAAGGAAAGGCCCGTTCATAGCATCGCTGCGGGAGCGGAGAGCCTCAAGAACCGACCGAACCCACGGACCCGATCGAGTCCAGATGCGGCAGGAAGTGGTGCATCCGCTCCTGCTTCGTCCGCAGGTACCGCAGGTTCTCGTCGTTCGGCGTGACCAGCAGCGGCACGCGTTCGCTGATCCGCAGCCCGTTCAGTTTCAGCTGGTCGACCTTCGTCGGGTTGTTGGACAGCAGCCGCACCGACCGCACCCCGAGGTCTTTCAGGATCGCCGCCGCCGCACGGTAGTCCCGCGCGTCCACCGGCAACCCGAGCGCGATGTTCGCTTCGACCGTGTCGAGCCCTTCGTCCTGCAGCCGCATCGCCTTCAGCTTCGCGAGCAGCCCGATGCCGCGCCCTTCGTGCCCCTGGGCGTACACGAGCACTCCCGCGCCTTCCTCGACGATCGCCCGCAGCGCGGCGGCCAGCTGGTCGCCGCATTCGCAGTGCATCGAGCTGAACACGTCACCGGTCAGGCATTCCGAGTGGACCCGCACCAGCGTGCCGGCTCCCACGACGTCGCCGTGCACCAGCGCCATCTGCTCGGTGCCGTCGGCATCGAGATACCCGTACGCGCGGAAAACGCCGTAGTGGGTCGGCAGTCTGGTTTCGACGACCCTTTCCACGATCGCCTTCGCCGGAAGCTCCTCGAGAGTCATCGCGTTTCTCCTATCTGTACGGGTGTCCTGACGACGCGGGCCGCGAAGCGCGGTGCGGCGGGCGTGTCGATACGGTGCGTTTTGAAGAAATCGAGGAAGCCGGCCGAAGACCGCGCGACCAGCACGCCCGCCCCCGGGAGGCTCGAAACGAGCGCGAGCACGCCGTAGACGACGGCGACGGTGACGCCCTGGGCCGAACCGAGGCCTGCCGCGCCGAACAGCAGCGCGCAGACGCCTTCCCGCGGGCCCCAGCCGCCGATGTTCAGCGGCAGTCCCATCGCGAGCAGGGCGAGGATCATCAGCGGCAGCAGTTCCCCGACCGGCGCGGTGACCCCGGCCGCTCGGGCGGCGACGACGAACAGCGCGAGATGCCCGGCCAGCGTGGCCAGCGAAAGCAGGCTGACGCCGGGCCAGGTCTCCCTGGTCAGCAGGCCCATCCGGAGGTCGGCGAGGGTGACGGCGAAACCGCGGCGCCACTTCGATGCACTGTGGATCCAGCGTTTCCCGGCGGTCATCCCGGTGACGACGGCCGCGAGGGCGAGTACCGCGACGACGATCCCGGCGACCATGACGATTCCTTCGATCGCCTGTGGCACAACGGAAGGCGCGGTGAGCACGACCGCGACCGACGCGCCGATCAGCACGATCTGCCCGGCGGTCCGTTCGAGCACCACCGCGCGGACCCCGCGCAGGACGTCGCCGGATTCGCGGCCGTGCTGGACCGCGCGGTCCACGTCACCGAGGATTCCGGCCGGCAGTACGCCGTTGAGGAACAGCGCTCGGTAGTACTCGGCGACAGCGCCCCGCAACGTCAAGCGGAGACTGAGCCGCCGCGCGACCAGGCACCAGCGCCAGGCGCTGAACACTGTCGTCGCGAAACCGATCCCGAGCGCGGCGGCGACACCGGCGGCGTCGACCTCGCGCAGCCCGTCCACAAAGGCGTCTGTGCCCAGCTGCCAGGCGAGCACGGCGAGAATGCCGAGCGCGCCGAGGATCCGCAGCCAGGGCCAAAGGCGTTTCACCCCGCCACCTCGCGTTTCGGCGGCAGGACCAGGAGATCCTCGTGCTGGATGACCGCGTTCAACTCGCCCGCCGCGCACTGCGAAAGCCGCCACTGCAGATAGGCGTCGGCGTCGGGGACGAGTTCGGCTCGTTGATCGCAGGCGGCGGCGACCCAGCCCGCGAGCCATTCCGCGGTCAGCGCGGACTGGTCGGCGCCGAGCCGCCAGTGGCTGGACGCGCGCCGCACGGTCGCGCCGAGCCGTTCGAACACGCCGAACGCGACGTCCACCGCGTCCGGGCCGAGCAGCCACCGGCCGTCGGTCACCCGGCGCTGGTGCGCGTTGAAGGCGTCGGAGATCTCGATGTCGAACTTCTCCTTCGGCGACAGCACCACCCGGCCCGAAACGCTCAGCGTGAACAGGACCGCGCACCCCGCCTCGACACAGGCCTCCGCCAGCCGGGTCATCTCCTCGGCGGTCAGCAGGTCGAGCAGGGCCGACGCCGCCACGAGCGACGTCCCGGCGAGGTCTGCCGCCGTCAGTTCGGTGATGTCACGCTGTTCGGTGACGACGGTGACTTCGCTTCCGTCCAGAGCGTGATCCGGACGGCTGGTGCGGGCCAGCGCGTGGGTGAGCAGGTCGTTGTCGCGGTCGTGCAGGATCCAGCGCTGGCGTCCGGGCAGCCGCCGGGCCAGCCACCGGCCGAGCGACCCGGTACCGCAGCCGAGATCCCGGATGACGACCTCGTCCTGTGTGCTGGAAAGAGCCTGTGTCTTCAGGAAGGAGCGCACCGGCTCGATCAGTTCGGTCGCGCGGGCCGCGGCGTCGGCGTCCTCGCGCAACTGCAGCCAGCTGGGGGCGTACTTGGTCATGCCGCCGTCCTTTCGTTCAGCAGCACGGCGGCGACGCCGCGGGCTGTCGCGTCCCATCCGGTCAGCGTCTCGCGGCGAAGCCGTGCGGAGGCACGGAGCCGGTCACGCAGTTCAGGTTCGGTGAGCCAGCGGCGAAGGGCCGCGGCCAGTGCGTTGACATCCTCGCCGGGAACGAGCAACCCGGGGACGCTGCCGTCGGGCGCCTGGCCGAGCGTGTCCGGCAGGGCGTCGACCGCGGTCGCCAGCACCGGGATGCCGTGCGCGAGCGCTTCGGTGACGACCATGCCGTACGTCTCCGCACGCGAAGGCAGTACGAGAAGGTCTGCGGCGGCGTACGTCGCTTCGAGCGCTTCGCCGGTCCGAGGGCCGGTGAGGGTGAACCGGTCGCCGAGAGTGTGCCGGCGCAGGCGCTCGACATAGCGCGTCTCGCGGCGGATGGCGCCGACGCATTCGCAGATCCACGGCAGGTCCGAAAGCGACTTGAGCGCCTCCGCGAGCAGGCCCTGCCCCTTGCGCGGGGTCACGTTGGCGACGCAGACCAGGTGCGTCCCGTCCAGGCTTCCGGACGCGACATCGGCCTTGTCGACCCCGGGCGGCACCACGTGCACGCGATGGGGCGCGAGATCGTGGTGCTCGATCAGCCGCCGCGCCGCCCACTCGCTGGTCGCGACGACGGCGTCGACAGCGCTGAGCGTCTCCCGCTCCAAGCGGTCCAGCTCGGTGGCCAGCGAGGGCGAGAGTCCCGTTTCATCCGCGAGCGGCAGGTGGACCAGGACCGCGATCGACAACCGCTGCGCGGCGGGCACGATCACTTCGGGCACCCCGCACGCGACCAGCCCGTCGAGCAGGACCGCCGAACCGCTGGGGAGTTCCGCGAGCTTCCGCCCCAGGACGTTGCGTGCCTCGGTGTCGGGCCGGGGCCAGTTCCCGCGTACGGAGATCTCGTAGACCGGCACCCCGGCGTCGACCAGTCCGTCGCACAGGCGCCGGTCGTAGACGTTGCCGCCGCTCGGCGCGCTCAGGTCGTCGATGTCGTGAGGCAGGACGACGTGCAGGCCGTTCACAGCGCACGCTCGTAACTCGCCCACGCCACGTGGGATTCGTGCAGTGAGACGGTGATCCCCTCGAGCCCGCGCGCGCCCTCACCGAGCGCTCCCGAGTGGACTCGGTCGGCGAGCCTGTCGGCGATGACCTTGGCCAGGAACTCCGTCGAAGTGTTGATCCCGGCGAACTCGGGCACGTCGTCGAGGTTGCGGTAGTTCAAGTCGCCGAGCACCGCTTTGAGCTCCTCGGTCGCCTTGCCGATGTCGACGACGATGTTGTCGGCATCGAGCTCGGGCCGGCGGAACGTCGCGTCCACGACGAAGGTCGCCCCGTGCAGTTTCTGCGCGGGCCCGAAGACCTCGCCGCGGAAGCTGTGGGCCACCATGACGTGGTCACGGACGGTGATACTGAACAACGGTCCTCCCGAATCCTGCCGCTACCGCGTGTCCTCCACTTGATAGGTGACACGGAGGCAGAGCGTTCCTGGTTCATTCGCGGCCAGACGCGGTAGGACGGCCGGTAGTTCATGGAACCTGCATTCCCCGCTGACCAGCACATCAAAGGCGGGATCGGCCAAAATCCCCAAGGAGATCGCCAAGCGGTCGCCGTAACCCCGGCTGTTCCGGCGCGCGGGCGACACCATGCCGACCTGACTACAGCGGATCGCCAGCCGTCGCGAGTGGAAGTTCTCGCCGAGCGGGACGCTGATCTTGCGGTCGCCGTACCAGCTCAGCTCGATGACCTCGCCTTCCGGCGCGAGCAGTTCCAGCGAACGGGCGAGCCCCGCCTCGCTCGCGCTGGCGTGCACCACGAGGTCGCAATCACCCAGCGCGTCCTCCGGTGTCGAGAAGTCGACACCGAGCGCTTCCGCGATCTTCGCCCGCTCCGGGTCGACGTCGATCAGCTGCACCCGGGTCGCCGGGAAGCCGGAGAGGAGTTTCGCGACGCTGCTGCCGACCATGCCGGCGCCGACCACCGCGATCCGGTCGCCGAGCTTGGGCGCCGCGTCCCACACCGCGTTGACCGCGGTCTCGATCGTCCCGGCCAGGATCGCCCGCTCCGGCGGCACGCCGCGCGGCACCGGAGTGACGGCCGACGCGGGCACGACGTAGCGGGTCTGGTGCGGGTAGAGACAGAAAACGACTTGTCCGACGAGGTCCGCCGGACCATGTTCGACCACACCGACGTTGAGGTAACCGTATTTCACGGGCCCCGGGAAGTCTCCTTCCTGGAACGGCGCGCGCATGGCGTCGCGCTGGCTCGCCGGGACCTCGCCGCGGAAGACGAGTGTCTCGGTGCCTCGGCTCACGCCGGTGCACAAGGTGCGGACCAGCACTTCGCCGTCACCGACCGGAGGGAGCGTGACAGTCCTGAGCTCGCCGTCGCCGGAGCCGCTGAACCAGAAGGCGCGTTCCATCGTGTCCCTTCATGTCGGGCCCTGGAGGCAGGGTCGCCGTCACCATAACGAGGAGGCCTCGTGTTCAACCGTGAAATTTTCCTGGGGGTCCTCGTCCAGGTGGCCCTTCTAGGCACACTGGACGCCGTCATCGGGCTGGGCCCCGCCGGCTGGATCGCCGGAACGGTCTACGGCATCGCCGTGGGCGCTTTCCTGACTTACGGGCTGCACCGGAGCACCGCGCGCTCCCTCGGCCCGGCCGACGCCGTCACGCTCGGCCGCTCCGCGCTGGTCGGCTGTGTGACCGCGCTCGTCGTCGACACCGCCGGCCGGGAGATCGTCGCGATGGTCGTCATCGCCTCGGTCGCGCTGGCCCTGGACGCCGTCGACGGCCAGGTCGCGCGCCGCACCGGCACCGAGTCACCCCTCGGCGCGCGTTTCGACATGGAAGTCGACGCGTATCTGATCCTGATCCTGAGCGTCGTCGTCGCGCAGTCGCTCGGGCCGTGGGTGCTCACGATCGGCGCGATGCGCTACGCGTTCGTCGCCGCGAGCTGGCAATGGCCGTGGCTGAACAGCCCGCTGCCGCCGAGCATCGCGCGGAAGACCGTCGCCGCCGTTCAGGGCATCGTGCTGGTCGCGGCGACCTCGGCCCTCCTGCCGATGTGGGGCACCTACGCGGTCACGGTGGGCGCTTTGGGACTGCTGACCTGGTCGTTCGGCCGGGACACCTGGTGGCTGCTGGAGCAGCACGCCTTCGGTGTCGTGGCACATGTCGAGACCAAGCCTCGGGTCACCGCCGACGCCGCGTGATCAGGCGTACTGGGCCTCGCCGTTCCCGAGCGACCAGTTGATCGGGTCGGTCTCGGTGATCGTGACGAACACGTTCCGCGGCTCGGTCCCCGCGTACTCCCCGGCGAGTTCCGCGATCCGCCGGTACAGCGCCTTCTTCCGCTCCGGGGTCCGCCCGGGCCGCATGGTGATCGCGACGAACACGACGCCGTCGTCCCGGTGGATCCCGAGGTAGTCGTCGTATTTCAAGGTGTTCTGCCCGTTGAGGACCTGGAACCGGTCGTCGGCCGGGATCCCGAGCGTTTCGACCATCGCGTCGTGGACGGCGTTGCCGAGGGCCTCGAGCCGTTCGGTTCCCAGGGTGTCGATGCGGACGAAGGGCATGTCAGTTCTCCTTCCCGGCGAGGAGCCCGAGGGCACCATCGACGGCTTTCGCGAACACGTCCGGCGAGCCGGCGGCACGGGCGAGGACGTACCCGCCCTGCAGCACCGCGACCAGCGCGGTCGCCGTCGCCGTGGGGTCGAGCGCCGCGTCCAGCTCGCCGGTCGCGCGGCCTTCCTCCAGCAGTTCGGCGAGGCGCCCGGTGATCCAGCCGAAGGTCTCCTCGACCGGCTTTCGCAGGTCGGCGTCCGCCATCACGTCGGGATCCTGGGTGAGCCTTCCGATCGGGCAGCCCTTGACCATGTCGCGCTCACGGCGCAGGTAGACGGTGATCCGCTCGACGACCGTGCCGGGCCCGGAGAACTCGGCCTCGGCCCGGGCCCGCAGATCGTCGGCGGTGCGGCCGATCGCGGCCAGCGCCAGCTCGGACTTGCCCTGGAAGTGGTGGTACATGCTGCCCT
Source organism: Amycolatopsis sp. lyj-112 (assembly GCF_046549055.1). Taxonomy (NCBI): domain Bacteria; kingdom Bacillati; phylum Actinomycetota; class Actinomycetes; order Pseudonocardiales; family Pseudonocardiaceae; genus Amycolatopsis; species Amycolatopsis sp. lyj-112. The sequence continues at coordinate 302,393 of NZ_JAJPWS010000008.1, forward strand.
GACCGGCGCCGGAGCGCTCCTGGATCGCCTTCGGGCTGGTGCCGACGTAGCCGCGCTCCCACAGGAGTTCGCGAGTGCTCTCGATGAGCTGTTCCCTCTTGTCCACACCGAGACCGTACATACTAGTAGGTACAGAGACAACCCGAGGCGGCGGGAGCAAGGGACCTTTGCTCTCACTTTTCGATGAACCCGCAGGTCAGCGCGTGGCGCGAGCGGCGACCCGCGCTCAAGACCGTGTCCAGTCCTGTCCGACTCGCGCCCACTCCCGGTCCCAGGCCGCCCGCCGCGCCCGGTTCAGCAAATGCCGCGCGAACAGGTAACCGATCGCCAGCAGCGAGACGGCGAACAGCCAGACCCCCACTCCGACGCCGATGCCCGTACTGGCCGCGTCGATCGGTGTCACCGGCGGCTCGACGACGGAGTCGGTCTCGTCGAGCCACACCGTCACCGGGTCGCCCACCGCAGCGCCGAGATCGGCGGAAGCGACGCCTTCCCGGAACGTCCCGTCCGGCAGCGTCCAGCGCGCGGGCACCTTCGCCGTCTCGGCGGAAGGCGTCCCGTCGACGCCGTATCGCGCGGGCGGCGCGTCTTCGAGGAGGAACGCGGTCGTCTCGTGACGGCCGGACGCTTCCGATGTCGCGCGCGCCATCATGGTCGCGTAGGCCTCCGAGCCGGCGGCCGCGGCGAGTGGGACGCCGAACAGTGCCGCCGTGATCACTCCGATGAGGATGGCCGCCTCGATCCGGTCGGGAATCCGCGCGAGCGGGTTCCCTCCGGGATGGATCCGGCGCCACAGGACGGTGAGCGCACCGGGCTGCCCTTGCATGACGAGCCTCCTTCGCCGGTTCCCCACCGACAAGACTGCGTCGCGAAGAGCCGGAGAGATAGGAGGCTTTGGTCCTGTCAGCGGCGAGGAACGTTCTCACCCAGGACCACGTACGCGGGCGCCGCGCGGTTCAGCGGACGACGTGCTCGTAGACGGACTTCAGTTCTTCGACCGGACCGGCCGGTGCGACCAGTGGCCCCTTCGCCCAGTCGCAGCCGAGTTCGTGCAGGACCTTCAGCTGTTGCGAGGTCTCGACCCCTTCGGCGACCACCACGAGATCGACGGCGTGTGCCATCGCCATGATTCCGGCGACGATCGGTTCGGCGTCGGTCGCCATTCCGAGATCGGCCACGAAGGAACGATCGATTTCGACGACGTTCAAATCGAGCCGGCACAGCTGGGCGAGCGAGGAGTATCCCGCGCCGAACCGTTCCGCGGTGACCCGGATCCCGGTCTTCCGCAGCGAATCGACCGTGTCCGCGGCGTCTTTCAACGCCGTTTCGTCGACGTCGAGGCAGAGATCGCCCGGCGACAATCCCGCGTTGTCCAATATGGTCTGGACCACATGCAGTAAGGCGGGATCGCCCAATTGGCGCACCGAAAGACTTACATTCACATTACAGTGCACACCATGATCGGCACGCCATCGGGAGATCTCGACGGCGGCTTTGGCCAGGACCTCCGCCCCGATGATCGTCAAAAGATCGCCGTCGTCGGCGATCTCGACCAATTCCGCCGGATCGATCGGACCCCGGATCGGATGATCCCAGCGGGACTTCGCCTTGACCGCGACCATGTCACCGGTCCGCAAATCGACGACGGGCTGATAAACGGTCTCGATACGGCCTTCCGCGACGGCGTCCCGCAGATCTTGTTCCAGGATGAAACGATCCTGGACCCGTTCCCGCATGATCGGCGCATAGAACGCGTACCGGCCGGGTCCGAATGTTTTCGCCTGATACATCGCCAGATCGGCGTCTTCCAGCAATTCGTCGGCACTCCGGCGATCACCGGGTTCCGCGTGCACTATCCCGATACTCGTATTGATATGCAGTTCCCGGCCGTGCACGGTGAGCGATTGGGCGAGGTGGCGCTGCAGATGGTCGGCGAGGGCGCGCACCTCCGCGGCTTCGGTATAACCGGTGGTGATGACCAGGAATTCGTCCCCGCCCAGCCGTCCGACCAGATCGGTCGGCCCGGCCGCGGCCCGCAGCCGCTCGCCGATGATGCGCAGCACCTGGTCGCCGACCGTATGACCGAGCGAGTCGTTGATGATCTTGAACTTGTCGAGGTCGATGAACAGCACGGTCGTCGCGCGCGCCGGATCCGCGATCGTGAGCCGCAGGTGGTTCAGCGCGAGCGTGCGATTAGCCAGGCGGGTCAACGGATCGTGGGTCGCCTCGTAGGCCAGCCGCTCACTGATCGCCCGTCGTTCGGTGATGTCGGCGAACGACGTCAGCACCGAGGGCACGCTCTGCCCGGGCGCCATCAGCGGGCCGGAGGTCAGCGAGAGCCAGCGGTGGGCGCCGTCGCGCCGCCGCACCTGCACCACCCGGCCGGTCTCGACCTTTCCGGAGCGGCGCACCCGCGCGGACGGCAGATCGTCGACCGGGACCGCGGCGCCCTGCTCGTCGTGCAGCCGCAACGTCCGGCTCTCCAGTCCGACCAGGGAACCCTCCGGCACGCCGGAGATCCGGTGCGCGGCGCTGTTCGCCAGTTCGATCCGCCCTCCCGGCCCGACCACCAGCACGCCCTCGTCGAGCGTTTCGACGACGGTGGCGAACTCGGCCTCGGCCCGGCGCTGCGCTGTCTCGTCCGCGCACAGCAGGACGAAGCCGTCGAACATCTCGGCCGCCGAGACGCGCACCGCGAGGGCGGCGCCGTCGGCCCGGAAATGCGTCGCCTGCAGGACACCGCCCGAGGCGACCACCTGCCGCGGGTCCATCGGCGCGCCGACGATCTCGGCCACCGGTACCCCGATGACGTCCTCGTGCCGATGCCCGTAGACGGCCTCGGCCGCCGGGTTCCAGCTGGTCACCAGACCGTCGGGCGACGTCGCCATGATCGCGTCACTCGCGTGGCCGACCAGCGCGGCCTGAAACCGCAAACCGGATTCGGCCGCCTTCTGGGTGGTCAGGTCGCGCATGATCACCTGATAGGCGGGCTTGCCCTCCCAGGTGGTGAGCACCGCCTGGGATTCGACGGTGACCTTGCCGCCTTCGAGCGTGAGCAGGGTCATCTCGGTCGGGTCGCTGAACGAGCCGGGGGTGGCCAGCGAACCGATCCGCGCGAGCAGCGCGTCCTGCGAGGTCGTGTCGACCATGTCGGTGATGTGCAGCCCGACGAGTTCGGTCGACACCGTCGCGCCGACGAACCGCATCACGGCGGAGTTGACGAACACCACTTTTCCGCGTTGGTGAACACAGATGCCATACGGGCTCGCCTCGACCATGGTGAGGTACTGAGTACCCAATGTTCCGCCGTCGGAGTTTTGCTCCATAAGGCGGTACCCCTGGTGAAGAAAACCGAGCGCGGGTTCGCCGCGATGATCCCTCTCGGTGGACAACTCGGTCAGCAGCCGGACGAGCGAGGCATGTCTCGACGCCACCTCACCGGGCGGGTCGGATATTCCAACCGTGCTGGACGCGGCGCCGTTCGCTGGCGAGGAATCCTGATCCGAGGGCCGGTGGGTGTCGGGTGTCCCACCGTCGAGATCGTCAGGATCCATGTGATCCAAACCCCCTACTTGACTGATGTAGTTTCCGATTAGATCACTAAATCGTCGTACCCGTCCTCCTCGTCCAGCGGATCGGTGCGGCATTTCCACCCCGGCGTTGACGGAATGTAGTTGAAGGGAAACACGTGCGGAGCAAAACCGACATCTGCGGCATCGGTGCCGTAACCGCCTACGGCTGGGGGCGCGAATCGCTGTGGGAAGGACTCACGAGCGGGATCTCCGGCGCCCAGCTCGTCGAGGGCTTCGGCGAGACCACCGACCTTCCCGGCTGGGTGGGCCACCTCCCCGACGGCGGCAGACCCAGGGACGGCAGCCTGCACTGCCGCGCCCTGCTCGCCTCGGCACGGGAGGCGATCGAGGACGCCGGCGCGCACGGCTGGACACCCGGCCGCCGGGTCGGTGTCATCTACGGCGGCGTCCGCGACGACACCCGGACCTGGGACCGCTTCCACGACCTCGGTGAGAAGCTCGCGTACCGGCGGGAATTCATCGGCATGATGCCGTCGACGCCGATCACCTCGCTGATGGCCGAGTACGGGTTCCGCGGCCCGTCGATGACGGCGTCCGCGATGTGCGCGACCGGGAACGCGGCGGTGATCACCGGGAAGATGTGGCTGGACGCGGGAATCGTCGACGACGTCGTGGTGGTCACCACCGATGTTTCCGCGACCCGCCAGATCGTGCGGCATTTCGTACACTGCGGGGTGGCGGTCACCGACACTCCCCCGCTCGAGGCCTGCCGCCCCTTCCAAGAGGGCACAAGGGGATTCACCTTCTCCGAGGCGTCGGTCTCGGTGGTGATGACCCGGCAGAAGACCGATTCCTACGCGACGGTGCTGGGCGGCGCGATGACACACGAGGCGCACAACGCGATGGCGCTGGACCCCGATCCGGCGACCGCGATCGCGGCGGTCACCGACGCGCTGGAGATCGCGGACGTCGACGCGGCCGACGTCCGGTACGTCAACGCGCACGGCACCGGCACGAAACTCTGCCACCGCACGGAATCCCAGATCCTCGAAACGGTCTTCCCCCGGAGCACGGAGATCTTCTCGATCAAACCGCTGACCGGTCACAGCCAGTCCGGCAGCGCGCTGACCGAGATCGCGGTGACCTGTCTCGCGGCGCGGCGCGATCTCATCCCGGCGCCGAAACCGGTGGCGGAAGGGCATCCGCAGCTGCTGGACGGCCCGTCGCGGCCGGAAAGCGGGCTCACCGTCAAGACTTCGATCGGGATGGGTGGCTACGTCACCGCCGTCGTACTGGACGCCTGACCCTGCCCATTCAAAACCCGGCCCCTTCAAGAACCCAGCCAATTCGATAACAGACGGTCTCAACGTCGTCACGATGTGTCATATCGTGCCTCGCGTCGCCGATACTCCCAAGAGCGACACGCGCACTACGCACGGAGGCGGCCATGAGCCCGAGAACGGTGTCCGACAACCTCGTCCACAACTACCTGTTCTTGCGCAAGGCCATCGGTTTCCTCGGGATCGCGCTGCCCTTGGTGCTCGTGTTCGGGAAGATGGCCGTCGACGGCGGCGGGCTGCTCAACTCGATCAGCGGCTACTACTACTCGGGAATGCGGGACGTCTGGGTCGGGACCATGTGCGCGATCGGCGTCTTCCTGTTGTCCTACCGGGGTTACGGCCGCGTCGACGACGTCGCGGGGAACATCGCGGCGGTGGCCGCGGTCGGGGTCGCGCTCTTCCCGACCACGCCGGCGCACGGCGACCGTACGGACGAGATCCTCGGCATGCTGCACCTCGGCTTCGCCGCGGTGTTCTTCCTCACCCTCGCGTTCTTCTGTCTCGCACTGTTCACCAAGTCGGACAAGGAGATCCCCGGCGCCCGCAAACCCGAACGGAACCTGATCTACGTCGCGTCGGGCGTGGTCATGCTGGTATGCCTGGCGTTGATCGTGCTCTGTGGCCTGTTCTTCGACGACGTGACGAAGTCGCTCTACCCGGCTCTGTGGCTGGAGTCGGCGGCGATCTTCGCGTTCGGCGTGGCCTGGCTCACCAAGGGCGGAACGTTGCTGCCGGACAAGACCACGGCGCCGGTGGCGGCCTGACCTGGGACGCAGCTGTGAAGCGAAAGGTAAAGGAACCTTTGCCATCGACCGGGTCGTTGAGACCGTATGAGTGAGCGCATCGCACTTCGGCTCGGCAGGCGTGATCTCCTGGTGGTCGCGGGCATTCCAGGGGCGGGGAAGACCACCCTGCTGGCCGGGGCGGCGACCGGCGCGATGCCGGTGCTCGACTCCGACCAGGTGCGCGTCCGGCTGCGCGAACGAGTGCCCGCCGCGCTGCCGTACCGGCTCTACCGGCCGCTGGTCCACCTCTGGCACCGCGCGCGGGTCATCGGGTTCGCGCTGTCGGGCGACGGCCCGCTGGTCGTGCACGAGCCGTCGACCCGGGCGACGACACGCGGGCTGCTGGCCCTGCTCGGCCTGCTGAGCCGTCGCCCGGTCCGGTTGCTGTGGCTCGACGTCACGCCGGAGGAGGCCCGCGCGGGCCAGGTCGCGCGCGGGCGCGTGATCCGGCGGCACTCGTTCGCCCGCCACGTCAGAAGGGCCGAGAAGCTCCGCCGCGAACTGCGCGCCGGCTGGGTCCCGTCAGGCTGGCGTGGCGCGCGGATGGTGACGCGTCAGGACACCGTGCGGTTCGTCGCCGACGAGGAACCCGGGAGAAGCTCCTCAAGCGACATCCGGCTCGTCGCCGGTGAGCGGACGGCCGCACCCGCAGCGCGCGCGACCTGACGGTTCCGGAGTGATGTCACGGCGCCGTCGCCACCGGTCGAATTCGGCTGGTTCCCCGGGTTCAGCCGAAGGACCTGGTCGGCTCGGGTGAGGACACGAGTTCCATGGCGCCCAGCGGATGCGTACTGGCATCGTCGTTCATCCTTTCCACGCCGCGAAGCCCTTCGACGAGCCGGTCCACCTCGGTGTCCGGGCGGACGCCGAACCGCAGGAACCGGCTGCTGAGCCCGATCTTGTTACCGCAGTTGCGCACCAGCAGGTGGTGCTCGGAAAGCAGGTGGTCGCAGAACGCGCCACCCTCGATCCCGGCGGGCAGTTTCACCAGGAGGAAGTTGGCCTGCGAGGGGAAAACGGTGAGTTCGGGGAACCGGGAGAGCTGCGAAGCCATCATGAACCGGTCGAGCGCGAGCATTTTGAGGCTTTCCTCGTACTCGGCGCGGTGGTCGGCGAGCATGAAAACGAACGCCTCGGCGAGGGAATTGACGTTCCACTTCGGCAGTGCCGCGGAAATCTTCTTCGTCAGCGCCGGATTCGCGATCTGGTAGCCGAAGCGGATTCCGTGCAGGCCGAAATTCTTGCCGAGACTCTTCAGCACGATCACGTTCGGCCGCAGCGCGGCCTCCTCGGCGACCGAGGCGCCCCTCTCCACCTCGACGAACTCGATGAACGATTCGTCGATCACCACCAGGTCGAGGTCGATCAGTTCGTCCATGAACCGGATGACCTCGCGGCGCGGGATGTAGCCGCCGTCGGGGTTGTTCGGGTTGCACAGCACCGCCACCCGCGAGCCCCGCGACCGGATGAACTGGATGTACTCGTCGATCCGTAGTTCGAACTTGTTGGCTTCCCGCAAGAGAAACATATCGACCCGTTTCCCGGTCTCCAGCGACTGGTCGGTCCAGCGGCCGAAGGTGGGCACGGGTACCGCGATGCTGGTGTCCACCAGCAGCCTGTCGATCCAGGTGATGAGTTCGGTCGAGCCGTTGGCCATCGAAACCGTCGACGGGTTCAGCCCGAGCGTGCCCGACAGCTGTCCGATGATCGTCGCGACGTCACTCGGATAGAATTTCAAGATCGTCCGCAGATTGCTTTCGAGGTGCTTGAACATCTCGTCGGTCGGGAAATAGGGATTCGCCGGGATGCAGAAATCGGCGAGGTCCGTCGTGTTGTTCCCCATCGCTCTCGAAACCGAGAAGAACGACGGGCTGTGCGCCGTTCCCTGCCTGAGGATGGCCGTATTGATACCGTGTCGCACGCGTGCTCCATCCGCCGTACCAGGTCGCCGGCCACAACTCCGGCCTCTGCAACGTGATACGGACGTGATAGTTCCGCGGTTCACTCAACGCACGAGAAAGCGCCTCACCGGCGGAAACGCCACCGTGTTCACTCGTTCTGGGCACGCATCCTCGCGCGGCGTTTACCCTCGTGCATCGCCGCGACCCGGGCGATCGGGATGGTGTGCCCTTGTTCGACGAGGTCAGCGGGCAGCGACAGCGGTTCGGGCATCGCTTCGGCCCACGGGTCCTTGCCACCCAGAAGCGCGGGCGCCGTCCGGACGGTGAAATCAGCGGGGGTGACGTCGTCCAAGTCGTCCCAGGCCACCGGGAACGACACCGGCAGACCAGGGCGCAAGCGCGGGCTGTACGCCGCCGCGACGGTCCCGCCCCCGGCGCGCGTCGAATCGAGGAACACCTTGCCCTCGCGGTCTTCCACGATGTACGCCGTCGTGGCGACGGACGGATCGACCTGCTCGGCTCGTACGGCGAGCGCGCGGGTCGCGGCCGCGACGTCCTCGACGGCCTGCCCCGGCACCAGCGGCACGAAGATGTGCACACCCTTGGAACCGCTCGTCTTCAGCGCCCCGGCGAGCCCGGAATCCGCCAGCGCCCGCCGCACCAGTTTCGCCGCTTGGACGACGTGCGCGAAGTCGTCACCCGCGGGCGGGTCGAGGTCCAGCACAAGGTGGGTCGGGCTCGCGTCCTCGCCCGCGTGCATGAGCGTCGGGTGGTATTCGACGGCACGCTGGTTCGCGAACCACAGCAACGTGCGGCGGTCGTCGCACAGCGCGTACGAGATTTCCCGCTTCGAGGACTCCGCCCACATTCCGGCGCGCTTGACCCAGGGCGGCGTGTACTTGGGGAGGTTCTTCTGCATGAACGGCCCCTGGCCGCGCAGAATGCGCATCACCGAAAGGGGGCGGTTCTCCAGAACGGGGAGGATGCGGCCGGAGACCGCGTCCAGGTAGTCCACCAGATCACGTTTGGTGGCACCCTCGAACAACGGCTGATCGAGATTGGTCAGCTTGACCCCGTCGCGCTCGTCATCGCTCATGCGGGAAAGCCTACGTCGTGAGTGGTGATGACGGCGGGAACCGGCCGTCATCACCACTCACGGCTCAACTAGCTGATATTCGCGTCGATGCAGGCGTAGAAGGCGTTCGCCGTGTCATAGACATTCCAGCGGGCGAGGATCTTCTGGCGCCCGGACTGCTGCAGATTCACACTGTGCGTGACCGTCGCACCCGGGGTCGCGCCGTTGTCGTTGAAGCTCGCGACCTTGGTGCCACCGACGAAGTACTCCCAGGTGCTGGTGCGGTGGCGAGCCGTCAGCGTCCACCGGAACGTGGTGGTGCGGCCGATGGAATGGACCTTCCAGCCCTTGCTGTCGTTGTTCAGGTCGGCGAACCGTCCGACACCGCCGTTACAGCTGGTGAGCCCCTTGGGGCCTTCCACGCTTTGCGGTTCCCATTTGATATCACCACAGGAAACGGTTCCCTGGGCACACTGCGCCTGCCTGCTGGCAGGAGCGGAAACGTAGCCGTGCGCGCTGGCGGTTCCCGCCGGGATCGCGACCAGAACAGCCGGCACCATTGCCGCACCTGCAGCCAGGGTCAGAAGCCTTCGTTTGAAGCTCATGCCTACCCCTTTCGACACCCACCGCTGACCCGGTGGCAGGACCGCGCGAATTCGGCGGTACTGGGGCCACAGCGAGCGAAAACCAATGACGGTTGGGACCAACATCCGCCGAAGCGCCGAGCAGGCGAATGTGGTCTAGACCATAATTGGTTCAGACGACTCGGTCAAGAGTAACCAACCGGGCACTTCGTCCGGTGAAGATCGAACAGGGCTTGTCAAGCCCGGCGATCAGCCCGCACCCAAACAGACGAAGGGTCGCCGGAACGGATCAACCGCGATGGTGTCCGCGAGCGCCGTCGCCGGTCCGGCGCCTTCCGCCAGTCCGCGGTGGTAGTCGTCCATCGCCGCGGCCGCGGCTTCGTCACCGACTCGGCTCAACGGCGCGATCACCGTCCGCGAACCGCTCGCGAGCAACGCGCTGGCGAAACCGAGTGCTTCGTCGCCGGGCCGGATCCGGTTCAGCGCCAGCTCGCACGCCGCGAAGACGACCTGCGACGGCGGTTGGGCGAGCCCGGCCATCTCGTGCGCGAAGAGCGCGCCGTCGGCCAATTCCAGCCGGGAGAACAAGGCATTCTCGGGTTCGTGCGCGCCGTGTGCGGCGATGTGCGCGAGCTTCGCGCCGTCCAGGGCTCGCAAAACGGCCTTCACCGTCGCCTCGGACCCGGTCAAGGTCTGCGCGGTGCGGTAGTGGGTGGCGAGTTTGTCCAGCTCACCCCTGGTCCCCACGAGACCGGGACCGCGCACGAGGACGACCTTCCGTGCGCGCGGCGCTTTCGACCGTTCCGCGCCCAGCCACGCCGTCGCCGACGGGGCGACCACGATCGGCCGCGACCGCAGCCCCGGCAGCACCCCCCACGGAACGGCGTAGAGCGAACCGGTCGGCACGACGACCAGGCCCCGATCCCCGATCAGCTCCATCAGCGGCCGGATCAGCTGAGTGTCCAGCCGCTCGGTCTGTTTCCTCGCCGAGCCGAGGACGGAGTGGACCAGTGGTCCGGGAAGTTGGTCCGGCGCAAGGGCATTGAGGTCGACGTTCAGCATCCGCGCCGACTCCCCCGCCCGCGCCGCCGAGCCGAGGTGGACCAGTTCGCACCGCCCGCCGGCGACGACCACCGCCACCAGTTCGTCGTCGGACGACGCGAAACTCACCAGCGCGCGTTCGCCCAGGCTGTCGCCGACCTCGGCGAGCCCCGCCACCGGCCGCGGCCTGCCCCAGCGGCCGGTATGCCACCCGAGCCGATGCGCCTCACGCAACCGCTCGGTGTACTTGGCGCGCAACGCCGCCGTCGGATGCCCGTCGTGCTGCGCCTGATGGATCGCCTGGTCGAGCCCGCGCACCTCACCGACCCGCTCGGCGAGATCCGGGTCGGTCACCGCAACAGGTTCATACCGGTAACTCTGCGCGCGAGTCCGCTCCGTCCAGCCGAACAGCCGGGCGGCGTCGGAGCGTTCGAGCACGATCTTCACCGCCAGGTCGGCCAGCTCCCGGCCGTGCAACGCCGTCCCGGACACCAGTTCGAGGCCGCCCATCCGGTCGCGGACCCGGTCGAGCTCGGTGAGCCCGACGCGGATCTCCGCCAGCGCCCTGGCCTTGTCACCTTCCGCGACCGCGAGCTCCGCCCGGCAGAGCCGCCGCAACATCCGGTAATCGACCGAAGTCAGCTTGCCCGGCCGCGGAATCCGCGCCAGCAACTCGGCGGCACGCTGGTGCTTTCCCTTCCGCAGCTCGACACGGACGGCCAGCATCCTGGCCAGCGCGGCCTGATCGGCGAGCCTCGGCATCGGCATCCCCGTCGCCGCGCGCAGCGCACGAGCCGTCAGGGTCGGCGGGATTTCGTCGGTGCGCAAGGCGTCGCGGACGTCGGCGCGCAGGCCGATGATGGTCGCGTTGGCGACACAGGTCTGGCACCCCCAGCGCAGCATCCTGCGCCGCGCCGAAGCCGCGTACCGGCGGGCGAGTTCGAGGTCGTCGCTCATCAGCGCCGCCGATGCCCGGTACAACTCCACGTCGGCCAGGTCACGGGTGATGCTGGTCTGCTCGTGCATCACTTCCAGTACTTCATCGAGGTGCCTGCCCGCCTCGTCGGCCAGCCCGGCGGCGAGGAGCGCCTGCCCTTGTTCCAGGCGCAGCAGCGGGTGGATTTCGACTCCGAGTGCCCGATAGATCCGCTCGCTCTCCTCATAGAGCCGGAGAGCGGCGGGCACGTTTCCGATCCGTAGCTCGAGCGAACCGAGCGGCCGCCGGACGTCGGCCGCCTGCAGCCGCAGTTCGTGCTTTTCCGCGATGTCCATGGCGTGGGCCAGATCCTCGCGAGCCCTACCGACATCACCCGAGCGCGTGTACGCGAGCCCGCGGGTGATCATCGTCCCCAGATAAGGATCGAGAAGGGGGACGGGATCCGCCGCCGAGGCGAGAACGAAGTCCTTGTGCCTGATCGAGGCATCGAAATAGGAGATGCCGTTCTCGTTCTGGCCCACCGCCATGAGCAGGAGCCCGTAGTTGTGGTCGATGGCGCCGCTCAGCTCCGCACGCAGTTTCGGATCGCCCACCTCGTCGAGGAGCGACCGCACCTCGTCCAGCTCGGCCAGCCCGGCGGCGACCTCACCCCCGGTTTCCGTGCCGAGCGCGACGAGCGAGTTCGTGAGCCGGATACGAGCGGCCAGCCACTGCGCCCGATCGCCGTCATCGACGGGATCCACCGAGTCGAGCATCGCCATTCCCCGGTGGAGCAGCTTCAAACCCTCGCGTGGCCGCGCCGAACAGACCGCGTCGACGCCCGCCCTCTGGAGAGCGCGCGCTTTCTGGATGGCATCGGCCACCCCGAGTTCTGTTACAGCCACTGATCTATGACAGCACAGTCCGTAGCCGAAAGACGACCGCCCGTCGAGGATCACCTCGACGGGCGGGCAAACTCTCAGCTCACGAAGTCAGAGCGTCGGAGGCGGTGTCTGGATGCAGCCGCCCGAGCACTCCAGCAGCCGGTCGCGGTAGTGCTCGCAATCCGGGCTGTGCTCGTGTTGCCGCAGTTCAGGCTTGGGCTCGGCCGGGACGGCCGGGTCCTCCTCGCCGATGGGATCCTTGACGTCCGTAGGCGTCGACATTTGACGATCTCCTCCCCTGGTGATCTTTCTTCTGTCGTGCCAGGTGACCCCATTACCCCGGGTCCCCTCCGCTCACAGGCCCTCTTCCTGCGAACGGGGGCAATGGTGCCACAACGGAGCAGTGATCGGGAGCTTTTACCTACACTGAGTCATCCAAGGCATCCGAAAGAGGGACGCCTCTTTAGCGAGCCTCACGACCTACGCCGGATGGCGGAGTGGGGCCTCCGAATCCGTTCGGGCGGACAACAGCCGTCCGACGGCCCTGGATCGTCAGCGTTTCCCTTGCATAGCGGCAAAAGTGGCCGCGAAGGTGTCGGGGATTCCCCACGGAACCCACTGCGCCATCCGGCCTAAGATCCAAAAATACTTGTGCCCCAATGGTTTCCGCTCATCATCACCGGGGCATCCACGGCCTGTCGGGGGTGAACCGGCAGATATCCGGAGGAGATAACGATGCCAACGTGGTTGGTCATCATCATCGTCATCGCCGCGATCCTGGTGGTGGGAGCCGCAGCATGGTTCGTCATCACCGAGCAGCGCAGGCGGCGATTGCGCCAGACATTCGGGCCCGAGTACGACCGGGCAGTCAAGGAACATGAGAACCCGCGCGAAGCGGAGCGTGACCTCTCGTCACGGGTGAAGCGCCACTCGGATCTCGACATCCGTCCGCTTTCATCGACCACAAAGGACCGGTACGCCCAGGAATGGGCGCTGATCCAGGAACAGTTCGTCGATCGCCCGTCCGGCGCGGTCGTCGAGGCGGACCGGGTACTGGTCTCTCTGATGGCCGAGCGCGGCTACCCCACCGACGGGTACGACCAGCAGCTCGCGGACCTTTCCGTCCGGCACTCGAACGCCTTGCGGCACTACCGCGCCGGACACGACACGCTGACGGGTCATCGGGAATCCGAAATGTCCACAGAGGACATGCGTGAAGCGATGAAGCACTATCGCGTGGTGTTCGAAGACCTGCTGACCGATGGCGAGGAAGGAACGGAGAGTAATGGAAAACAGGGCCCTGGGAACCGACGGAACGGAACCGCTGACCACGGAACGCGGGGAAGGGACCACGAGTCGCCTCGCCGAACCGAACGCTGAGGGCCTCGGCGACACCGGTCACACGCTGAGCACCGACGACCTGGTCAAGGCCGAACCCGAGACCACCACCGAGGCCGCGAGAACCTCAGAACCCCATGACGACGGCGAGAACACGCTGTTCGACGACGCCGACGTCGAGAGGTTCCGCGGTAGCTGGCAAGGCATCCAGACGGCCTTTGTGGACGATCCTCAGCGGGCGGTCAAGGAAGCCGACGAACTGGTCGCCGTCGTGATCCAGACGCTGGCCGCCACCTTCGCGGACCACAAGAACGAACTGGAATCCGCGTGGAGCCAGGGCGAACCGGCGACCGAAGACCTGCGGATCGCCTTGCGCCGGTACCGGTCGTTCTTCAATCAGTTGTTGCGGTCTTGAGTGAGCGAATAGGCGCGAGTGAGTAGTGGGGCTCGTGAGTGATTCGGGTCGTTAGAACGACCCGAATCACTCACGAGCTTTTACCTGTTCCAGAACCCGCACTTGTGCGCGGCACTCACGTCGATCTCCTTGATCTCGGCGATACTGAACGAAAGCGCGTTCCCCTCCCGGTACGGCGCCCAGCCACCACCCGGATTCCCGGTCTTGGCGAACGTCGTCCAGTACGAGATCAGCTTGTCCGCGAAGACCTTCTTCTCCCCGGCCGGCGGCACGGACGGCGGCCGGTCCGGCCACTTGCTGTCGAAGAACGACGGGATGTCCGCGCCGTGCTTGGCACCCAGCGGGAAGTCGCCGATCGTGTCGATGGTCGGCTGCGCGAACTCGTACGCGTACACCGGTGCCCACCGTGACGCCGCCTCGTCGACGGGCAACTGGTTGCAGGTACCGAGCATCCGGCCCTCGTCACCGACCAGGGTGGCCAGCGCGATCCCCGGTGACAGGTAATCCGCAACCGGGTACTCGGCGAGCACCTTCGCGGTTTCCTTGCCGTACAAGGCCCTCACCGCTTCCGGGTACTGCTCGGCGGTGAGCGGTTCGCCGGCGCCGTCGTACGCGCTCGCGACGAAGGACCGCTGCTCGTCCTTGGTGCCACCATGGATGAGCGGCACCCGCGCCGCGGTCCCGGTCCGCAACGCGGTCAGCGGCTGCACGGGCAGCACCGGAGTGCCCACCACCGGCTGCCACGGCAGCCCGGCGGTGTACCGGTTGACGCGGTACGCCTGGTCCTCGTTCAACCCGACCAGATCCTCGACAGGCTTGGCGCGCAGGCACTCCACGACGTTGTTCCCGGTACATCCGAGATCCTCCGCGATGACGCGCCCTCGCTGCCGCGCGACCGGCGCGGTGATGAACGAGTTCGCGCACGGTCCACTGTGGATGATGGCCTTGTGGAACAGCCCGCGCGCCCCCGGCGAAGCCAGCTGGGAACAAACGCTGAACGCGCCCGCCGATTCGCCCCAGAGACTCACGTTCCCGGGATCGCCGCCGAACGCGGCCGCGTTCCGCTGGACCCACCGCAGGGCCGCCTGCTGGTCGGCGATGCCGAAGTTACCCGCGTGGGGATCGCTCAAGGCCGGATGGGAAAGGAAACCCAGTGCCCCGAGCCGGTAGTTGAGCGTGACCACGACGACATCGCCCTGCTCGGCCACCCGCTCGGCGTTGAACGGTGAACCGGTCCCGCCGAAGAAACCGCCACCGTGGACGAACACCATCACCGGCAACCGCCGGGCGGGCCGTTCCGGCGTGGTGACATTCACGAACAGACAGTCTTCGTTCCCCATGACCGGCGGACCGCCATACCCCGTCTGCGGGCAGAACGAGCCCTGGACGGTCGCGTCGCGAACGCCTTGCCAAGACTTCGCCGGCTGAGGTGCCCGCCAGCGCAGGTTCCCTGTCGGTGGTGCGGCGTAAGGGATTCCGTAGAACACGCGGTGCCCGTCGGCGACGGTGCCGCGGACCGGACCGTCGGCGGTGCGGACCACGGATCCGCCCGCGGGTTCGGCACTGGCCGCTCCGCCCGCCAGGATCGCGAGGGCCGAGCACAGCCCGATGAGGGTGATTCGCCTGAATTTTCGCATGAGCCCACGATCTCGGAGATCCCCTGCTCGCGTCGTCGCCCCGGTTCGGTATCCGGGGCGTACCGCACCGGGCGTACTCAGGCGCCGGTGGTCGATCCCGGGCGCACGATCATCAGCACGGTCACCACGACCCAGAGCAGGTTGAACACGCCGGTGTACATCGCCACCCGCCCGGACGTCACCGGCTCCGACGGCGACTCGGAGTCCAGCACGGCGAGGATCGCGTTCTGCCCGGGCAGGACCAGCATCGCCAGCACACCGGCACGGAAAGACCGGAACCCGGTTCGGCGAACGCCTTCCGGGCCGACCGCGATGACGGCGGCGAGGACATGGAGGATCAGCAGTACTTTCGACACGAAGCCGAGCTTAAGATCATCACCCGGCTGTCCGATACGGGTGTTTTCGACAGATATCACAGGATTCCGGCCATCCGGCTACGTCGAGCGACGTAGCCGGGAAGCCGCTCCGGAGCGGATGTGGTGCGCCACCGTGACGGACACCATTCATGACTATGACCATTCCCGTGGACACAGAAGAACTCACGAAACGGTACGGCGAGCAGCTCGCCGTCGACCGGATGAACCTGACCGTGCTGCCGGGCGAGATCTACGGTTTCCTCGGCCCGAACGGCGCCGGCAAGACGACGACGTTGCGGATGCTGCTCGGGCTCGTGCGGCCGACGTCGGGCAGCGTGCGGCTGTTCGGCAGACCGCCCGGTGCCCTCGACGGCGTCGGCGCGCTGATCGAATCGCCCGGCTTCTACCCGTATCTATCCGGCTCAGACAACCTGCAAGTGCTGGCCCGGTACAGCGGAACGGATCCGCGCCGGGTCGATGAAGTACTCGCGATGGTCGATCTCGCCGATCGCGGCAAGGACCGGTACTCGACGTACTCGCTCGGCATGAAGCAACGGCTGGGTGTCGCGGCGGCGCTGCTGAAGGATCCGCGGCTGCTGATCCTGGACGAGCCGACCAACGGGCTCGACCCGGCCGGGATGGCCGACATGCGCGTGCTGATCCGGCGGCTCGGCGCCGAGGGGTGCACGGTGCTGCTTTCGAGCCACATGCTGGGCGAGGTCCAGCAGATCTGCGACCGCGTCGGCGTGGTCTCGCGCGGACGGCTGATCGCCGAGAACACCGTGGCCGAACTCCGCGGCGGCACGGTGCTGCACATCGAAGCCGAGGAAATCGTGCGGGCGGCGGATCTGGCGAAACGCTGGATCGGCGAGGAGAACGTGCGGACGAGCGGGACCGGCCTCGACCTGACCGTCGAACCGGATCGCGCGGCGTGGCTGAACCGCGAACTGGTCACGGAAGGGATCTCCGTACGCGAACTGCACGTCCGCGAACGCGATCTGGAACAGGTTTTCTTCGAGCTCACCGGAGAGGTGGCAAGTCATGTGGGGTAGCTGCACCGCCGAGCTGACGAAACTCGTCCGTCGCCCGGCGAACTGGTTCATGCTGGGGATCGCCGTCATGCTCGGCCTGTCGTTCACCTATCTGCTGCCGCTCGCCGGCGCGGCCGGCTCGTCGAGCGGAGCACCCGGCACGGATCGCGGGCTGGCCGCGACGATGCCGGAGAACCTGGTCGGCAACTCGATCGGCGGGCTGCCGGTGTTCCTCGGCGCGATCATGCTCGTGATCGGGGTGCTGACCGTCGGCACCGAATACGGCTGGAGCACGTGGAAGACCGTGCTGACACAGGGTCCTTCACGACTGACCGTCTACAGTGGAAAGTTGTTCGCTCTGGCCGTCGCGACGCTGGCCGTCGTGCTGACGAGCTTCGCGACCGGCGCCATCACGAGCGCCGTCATCGCCTCGTCGGAAGGCGAGCCGATGAACTGGCCGGCGGCCGGCGAGATCGTCACCGGGATCGGCGCGGGCTGGCTGATCGCGATGACGTGGGCGGTGTTCGGCGCCGCGCTGGCCATCGCGATGCGCGGGGTGGCGCTGCCGATCGGGCTCGGCCTGGTGTGGCTGCTGGTGATCCAGAACCTGCTGTTCGGGGTCGCGGCGCCGCTGCTGAGCTGGGTCAACACCCTCCAGCTCGCCCTGCCCGGCGCCAACGCCGGTTCGCTGGCCGCGTCGCTCGGCGCTTCGGGTGCGACGCCCGGTATCGGCGAACTCGTCGGCGTCTCCCAGGCGACCCTGGTGGTGGCCGCCTACCTGGTGGTCTTCGCCGGACTCGGCGGCTGGCTGCTGCGGCGCCGGGATGTCCTCTGAAAATCCGTGAAGGCCCCCTTCCCTACCTTGACGGTAGTGAAGGAGGCCTTCACGGATCGCTATGCCAGGGCGTCGAGGTCCGCGAGGACGTCCTCGGGCAGTTCCAGCTTCGCCGCGGCGATGTTCTCGTGCAGGTGCAACACCGAAGACGTACCCGGGATCAGCAGGATGTTCGGCGACCGCTGCAACAGCCACGCGAGCGCGACCTGCATCGGCGTCGCGTCGACCCGGTCGGCGCAGGCGTCGATCACACCGGACTGCAGCGGGCTGAAGCCGCCCAGCGGGAAGTACGGCACGAACGGGATGCCGATGGCCGCGCAGGCGTCGAGCAGACCGTCGTTGGTGCGCTGCGCGACGTTGTACTCGTTCTGCACGCAGACGACCGGCGCGATCGAGCGGGCTTCCTTGACCTGCTCGGCCGAGACGTGGCTCAGGCCGAGGTGCCGGATCAGGCCCTGCTGCTGGAGTTCGGCGAGAACCTCGAACGGCTCGGTGATGGAGACCGGGATCGGGAAGACCCCGTGGTCGCCGGCGAGCCGCAGGTTGACGACGTCGAGCACGTCGACGCCGAGGTTGCGCAGGTTGTCGTGCACCGCGGAGGTCAGTTCCTCGCGCGAAAGCGCCGAAGGCCAGCCCTTGTCCGGAGTCCGCTTCGCGCCGACCTTCGTGACGATGTGCAGGTCCTCCGCGTACGGGTGCAGCGCCTCGCGGATCAGCTGGTTGACCGTATGCGGGCCGTAGAAATCACTGGTGTCGATGTGGGTCACGCCCAGCTCGACAGCTTCGCGAAGGACGGAGATCGCGGTCTGGGGGTCGTCCGGCGGTCCCCAGATGCCGACTCCGGACAGCCGCATGGCGCCGTAGCCCATCCGGCTCACCGTGAGGTCGCCGAGCTTGAGAGTGCCGCCTGGACTCATGATCGCTCCTTGTACAAGTGGGGTCCCCACCTCACCTTAGGCAGAGCCGCCCGCCTCGGCTCGCCCGGGAAGGGAGCAGGGGACCTTTGCTATCGCCCGGGGCTCTGACCTGCGCGAACGACCAGGCCGACCAGCTGGTTCGCGAGTCCCTCCGTCAGCCCGTCGACGAACATCTCGCGGCCGGCCGGCGCTCCCCGCTCGACGAGGACGGTCGCCACCGCCTCGCCAGGGTTGGCGTAGGGCCACAGACCCGCGACGAGGATGAAGACGGCCTTCGCGAAATGCCCGGCGGCGTGGGCGTCCAACGGGACATGGGCGCGGACGAGGTCCGCGAGACGTTCGGTCCGCTCGCCGGCCCGGCTCTTGAACGTCCGGGCGGTCTCCACGGAGATGTTGTGTTCGAGCACCGCGGCCATCGTGCTGATCAGCTCGCACAGCAGGCGCTGCCGCGAGATCGACGTCGCGATGACGGTCGCGACGCGCACTTCGCGCTCGTACCCGGCCTTCGCGGCTGTCGGCTCACCAAGCTCGCCTTCGAGTTCGTCGAGCCAGCCGACCCAGATCGCATCGAGGACTTCCAGGAAGATCGCCTCGCGGCTGTCGAAGTACCGCAGCACGTTCGACTTCGCGAGGCCGACGCAGTCGCTCAGTTCCCGCAGGCTGATCTGGGAGACCGGACGCTCGGCCAGCAGTGCGCGCGCCGTCTCGAGGATCGCCGCGCGCCGGGCCTCGACCTGCTCCGGCCGCCGGGCTCGCTGGAAGTCGAGGGCCACACGGCGCACGCTACCAGACCACCAGGCTGTTATTCGCCTGCCGCGGCCCGCCTGGCCTGCACCCTCTTGTAGCTCCAGATCAGCAGCGCGAACAGGATGAGCCCGGACAGGATCAGGCTCGAAGCGGTGCTCCAGCCGCCCAGCGGCAGCCCGGGCACGACGCCCCAGATCACCCCGGCGGCCAGCAGCCCCAGCCCGGCCAGCACCGAACCGGCGATGCGCAGCGGCGACGAAACGCTGTCCTCGGCCGCCTTCATCGCCCTGTCGCGGATGGGATCGACGTACTTCTCCACCACCGGGAACTCCGACGCCAGCACCAGCAGACCGGCGAGCACGAGCAGCAGGCCCGGGCCGGGCAGTACGAGCAGCGCGATGCCGACCAGCAGGAGAATGACGCCCGCGATCAGGATCAGCACCTGCTTCACCGGTTTTCCGATTCCCAAAGGGTGCCTCCCGGCCGTCGTCCTGCCGCCGATTGTGCCCGTTTCGCGGCCCGCGCGCCGAGAACACGCTGTTCCTGGCCGGGTGACAGCAAAGGTCCCCTGCTACTCCCCCGCCCCCAACAGCTGGTCGAACGGCACGAACCCGCTGCCCGCCGAAGCCGCGACCGGCGCGTCCGACAGCCGCGAACCGAACTCCCGCCCGGCCCGCCCGGCCCGCGCGTCGAGATCGCCCGGAGAAGCCCAGTCCGACGAAGCCGCGTACACCGCCGTCGCGACTGGCTCGGCGCGAAGGTAGGCGAAGAGCGGACGCAGTGCGAAGTCGAGCACCAGCGAATGCCGTTCGGTCCCGCCGGTCGCGCCGATCAGTACCGGCTTGCCGTCGAGCGCCTTCTGCTCCAGCACGTCGAAGAACGACTTGAACAGTCCGCTGTACGACGCGGTGAACACCGGTGTCACGGCGATCAGGCCGTCCGCGGTGGTCACCGTGTCGATGGCCGCGCGCAGTGCCGGAGAAGGAAAGCCGGTCAGCATGTTCTTCGCGACGTCGAGGGCCAGATCCCGGAGTTCGATCACTTCGATCTCGACGTCCGGCAGCACCGAACGAGTGGCCGCGGCCAGCTTGTCCGCGAGCAAGCGCGTCGAGGACGGCTGGCTCAATCCCGCGGTCACGACAGCGATCGTGGTCATACGGTCACCCCCGACAAAAGCGAAGCGTGCGTAGGAGCCTCAGGCACGTGGGACGGGCGAAGCGCGTCGAGTTCCTTGCGCAGCACCGGGATCACGTGTTCACCCAGCAGGTCGAGTTGCTCCAGCACCGTCTTCAGCGGCAGCCCGGCGTGGTCCACCAGGAACAGCTGACGCTGGTAGTCGCCGAAGTGCTCGCGGAAGGTCAGCGTCTTGTCGATCACCTCTTGCGGGCTGCCGACGGTCAGCGGCGTCTGGTCGGTGAACTCCTCCAGCGACGGCCCGTGCCCGTACACCGGCGCGTTGTCGAAGTACGGCCGGAACTCCCGCACCGCGTCCTGCGACTTCGGCCGCAGGAACACCTGGCCGCCGAGCCCGACGATGGCCTGGTCCGCCTTGCCGTGGCCGTAGTGCTCGTACCGTTCGCGGTAGAGGCCGATCAGCGACTGGAAGTGCTCCTTCGGCCAGAAGATGTGGTTCGCGAAGAACCCGTCGCCGTAGTAGGCGGCCTGTTCCGCGATCTCCGGGCTGCGGATCGAGCCGTGCCACACGAACGGCGGGACGCCGTCGAGCGGCCGCGGGGTGGAGGTGAACTCCTGCAGCGGCGTCCGGAACTTGCCGGACCAGCTCACCACGTCCTCGCGCCACAACCGGTGCAGCAGGTGGTAGTTCTCGACGGCGAGGGGGATGCCCTGCCGGATGTCCTGCCCGAACCACGGGTACACCGGGCCGGTGTTGCCGCGGCCCATCATCAGGTCGACGCGCCCGTCGGCGAGGTGCTGCAGCATCGCGAAGTCCTCGGCGATCTTCACCGGGTCGTTCGTGGTGATCAGCGTCGTCGACGTCGACAGGATCAGTTTCGACGTCTGTGCGGCGATGTGGCCGAGCATCGTGGTCGGCGAAGACGGCACGAAGGGCGGGTTGTGGTGCTCGCCGGTGGCGAACACGTCGAGGCCGACCTCTTCGGCCTTGAGCGCGATCCGCAGCATCGCCTTGATGCGCTCGTGCTCGCTGGGCGCTTCCCCGGTGGTCGGGTCGGTCGTCACATCGCCCACCGTGAAGATTCCGAACTGCATGACCTGCTCCCTAGTCACCGGGGTATCGTTGCTTGAGCGTTCAACCTTACGCGCGCAAGAGATATTCCCGGACGTCGGGGCTCTGGTCCAGACCTTCGATGCGAGCTGAACGAGTGACTTGGTCGGTCCGCGAAGTGGCCGCCCTCACACTCGATTCCATGTGGCTCACCACCCTGCTTGTGACAACGTTGACATTCACCCTCACACCGGCCGCCACCACTCCGGGACCCTCGATCACCGCGACGATCTGCGCGACGCACTGCGACGGTCGCGACCCCGCACTCGCGTCAGGTGACAGAAGACCCGGCACGACGTCCGTCTGGAGCCGGAACATCACGCTCCACCTTTCCGACGGCGACGACATGGGCTGGGGCAGCATCGAAAACGGCGACCCCGGCGACGAAGTCTGGCTCGACCGGTCCTTCGACGGCGGCCGCACCTGGGCGGCCGACAGCCGGATCGGCGACACGAAGATCCCGGCCGGCTCCCGCGGCTGGCGGACGCTGATGTTCAACGGCGACGACCCGGCCACCCACCGCTTCGGCGCGCTGCGCGCGTGCGGGAAAGCGGGTGACAGACCGGAAATCGCCTGCACGTCTTGGTATCGCACCACCGTCGCGGCGGCGAACCGCACCGAGGCCGCGGCCACCGCGCTCATGCAGTTCTACGACACCGGCACCGGCCTCTGGCAGACCACGGGCTGGTGGAACTCGGCGAACGCGCTCACCGCGATCCTCGACTACAGCACGAGAACCGGCTCGCAGAACTACCGCTACGCCATCGGCAACACCTTCGACCGCAACCGCGGGAACAACTTCACCAACGAATACATCGACGACACCGGCTGGTGGGCGCTGGCCTGGATCCGCGCCTATGACCTGACGAAGGACCGCCGCTACCTCGACACCGCCGTCATCGCGGCGAACTACATGTACTCCTACCGCGACGGGACCTGCGGCGGCGGCCTCTGGTGGTCGACGGCGCGGACGTACAAGAACGCCGTCACCAACGAGCTGTACGTGAAAGTCGCCGCGTCGCTGCACAACCGCCTTCCCGGCGACACGCTCCAGCTGGCCAGGGCGCGCGAGGTCTGGGACTGGTTCCGGAACAGCGGCATGATCAACGGCGCGAACCTGGTCAACGACGGCCTGAACTCCTCGTGCGCCAACAACGGGGACGCCGTATGGAGCTACAACCAGGGCATTGTCCTCGGCGCCCTGCTGGAACTGAACCGCGCGACCGGTGACGCCGCCCTGCTCACCCGGGCCCGTCAGCTCGCGGACGCCTCCACCACGGCGCCGTCGCTGCATTCCGGCGGGATCCTGCGCGACCCGTGCGAATCCGGCGACTGCGGTGCCGACGGGCCGTCGTTCAAGGGCGCGTACGCCCGCAATCTCGGCGAGCTGGACCGGGCGCTGGCGGGCAGGCCGTACCGCGCTTACCTGACACGCCAAGCGAATGCGACGATCGCGAACAACCGCACCTCGCTCGACCAGCACGGCCTGCGCTGGGCCGGGCCGGTCGACAAGATCGACGCCGCCCGTCAGCACAGCGCGCTGGAGGTCCTCACGGCAGCCCTCTGATCACCGGATTCGGGACGTGCAGCCAGGCGAGGACCTCGGTCTCCTTTTCGTGCACGAGCACCTGCCGGTAGCTCATCGTGCCGAGACCGGGGCCGCCCTGGTCCTGAACGTCCTCGTGAAACCGGTCCGAGACGAGTACGACCACGGGCGAGCCGTCCGGCGCTTCGGCGAGCGCGTCACGCAGCACTCGCGAGTCGAGCAGCCGGGCGAGCAGCACCTTCGGCCGTCCGGTCACGCCGTACTCGTCGAGCGTGACCTCTCCGGCGTGGATCGCCACGCGTACCCGGATCCGCAGTGCCGGCTCGGTGACCACGTTGTACTTGGCCAGTTCCGCCGCCAGTTGCGAAAGCAGCGGGAGCAGCAGCCGGAACTTCGGGAAATGCGGCGGGACGACGACGATCATGCCGTCCCCCGTGTCCCGTTTGAGGCAGACGTCCCAGGCGATGCCGCTGGCCTCGAAAGCGGTGGCGAGCAGGCCGAAGAGCATCCGCCGGACCTGGACGAAGATCTCGCTGCTGCGCCCGACCTGGCCGAAGCCGGCGATGTCGATCGAGAACAGCCCGCAATGCATGCCGGATTCGACCCAGGTCGTCCGCGGCGGGTAGAGGATCTTCTTCCGCAGCAGGGCGAGGTGGACGCAGGACACGGTGATCAACAGGATCGTGCCGAAGAACCACAACATGGCCGGGGCCGTCTCGACTTCTTCTTCGATTTCCGAGGAGTCGAGCAGATAGAGCAGCCCGTAGGACCACGCACCGTAGAAAAACACGAACAGCAACAGGTACGCACGGCGCAGCCGGATCGCCGCGTGCACGAACGGCAAGGGCGCGAGCAGCCCGAGTGACGCGAGGACCACCACGAAATACCAGAGACTCACGACGCGTCGTGTGGTCGAGACGCGTGTGAGGCCGGTTCCGACGGCCACCTTCTTCCCCCCGTCACCCTGTGACACCGAGAACGATAACGCCTCATCCGAGGTGCCGGGAAGGCGCTTCCGGCAGCCGTGGCCCGGCCATCGGGACGGGTGGTTCGCCACACCGAGGGCGCTGGAGAAGAGTAACTGTCAGAGTGGGCGGATATCCTCCAGTACGGTGTCGCGTTGAACGCCACCTTCACGAGCAAGTTCGCGAGCCACGACTCCAGGAGAAAGACCCAGTGACTGCTGAGACCCTGTACGGGGCCGACGACCTGACGCACCTCGAGGGTCTGGAAGCGGTCCGCAAGCGCCCCGGGATGTATATCGGCTCCACCGACAGCCGCGGGATCAACCACCTGTTCTCCGAGGTCGTGGACAACTCGACCGATGAAGGTGTGGCGGGTCACGCCGCCAAGATCGTGGTCACCCTGCACGCCGACGGAAGCGTCCAGGTCGACGACGACGGCCGCGGCATCCCCACCGGCACGCACGCCAAATCCGGTTTGTCCGGTGTCGAACTGGTGCTGACGAGGCTGCACGCCGGCGGCAAGTTCGGCGGCTCGGGCTACAAGACCTCCGGCGGCCTGCACGGCGTCGGCGCTTCGGCGGTGAACGCGCTGTCGCACCGCTTCGACGTCACGGTGAAGCAAGAGGGCAAGGTGCACCAGATGTCGTTCGCGCACGGCGTGCCCGGCGTGTTCGACGGGCCCGGCCCGAAGGCGAAGTTCACCCGCAAGTCCGGCCTGAACATCACCGGGAAGATGAAGCGCGGCGAGCGCGGCGGCACGTCGATCCGGTACTGGTACGACTCGCGCTACTTCGAAACGGGCGCCGTGCTCGACGTCGAAGGCGTCCGCGCGAAGATGCGCAACACCGCGTTCCTGGTCCCCGGCGTCACGTATATCCTGCGCACCGCGGTCGACGACTCGATCAGCGAAGAGACCTTTCACTTCCCCAACGGGCTGGCCGACATGGTCGACTTCCTCAGCCCGTCCGGCGAGAAACCCGTCTGCGGCACGCTGATCATCAACGGCGTGGGCACGTACAAGGAGAACGCCGCCGACGCCAGCGGCGTCATGCAGTCCAATGTGGAGCGTCACGCGGAGATCGAGGTCGCGCTGCGCTGGGGCACCGGCTACGAACGCACGGTGGAGTGCTTCACCAACACGATCCGCAACGTGCACGGCGGCACGCACCGCCGCGGCTTCGACCGCGCGGTGCTGAAGTCCTTGCAGGACGCCATTTCCAAGACCCGCGGGCTGCTGAAGCCCAAGGAGGACATGCCGACCGTCGAGGACGTGCTCGAAGGCATGACGGCGGTCGTGCACGTCCGGCTGCCGGAGCCCCAGTTCACCTCGCAGACCAAGGACGAGCTGTCCACGGCCGGGATCACCCGGGTCATCCAGGGCGTCGTCGACAAGCACATCCGTGCCTGGAGCGAAGAGCGCAAGACCAAGTCCGAGGCCAAGGTCGTCCTGCAGAAGGTGGTCGACGCGGCTCGCGTCCGGCTCACCCAGAAGCAGCAGAAGGACGCCGCCCGGCGCAAGACCGCGCTCGAAGGCGCGGCCATGCCGCCGAAACTGGTCGACTGCCGCACCACCGGCGTCTCCCGCAGTGAACTGTTCCTCGTCGAGGGTGACAGCGCGCTCGGGTCGGCCCGGATGGCGCGCGTGTCTGAGTACCAGGCGCTGCTCCCCCTGCGCGGCAAGATCCTCAACGTCCAGAAGGCGTCGCTCGGCGACACCCTGAAGAACGCCGAGATCGCCTCGATCGTGCAGGTGCTCGGCGCGGGCAGCGGGCGCACCTTCGATCTGGCGACCATGCGCTACGGCCGGGTGATCCTGATGGCCGACGCGGACGTCGACGGTTCGCATATCCGGACGCTGCTGATCACGCTGTTCGCCAAGTACATGCGGCCGGTGATCGAGGACGGCAGGCTGTACGCCGCGATGCCGCCGCTGCACAAACTGGTCACCAAGGGCCGCAATCCGGAGACCCACTTCACCTTCTCCCAGAAGGAAATGGAGACCAAGTTCGCGGCGCTGGAGCGCGCCGGCAAGCAGATCGTCACACCGGTGCCCCGGTTCAAGGGTCTCGGTGAGATGGACGCCGACGAACTGTGGGACACCACGATGAACCCGGCCACCCGCTCGGTCCGCCGTATCACCCTCGACGACGTCGATGCCGCTGAGAACGCGCTCGAACTGTTGATGGGTGAGAAGGTCGAGCCGCGGCGCAACTGGCTCGTCGAATCCTCTGACCGGGTCGACAGAGAAGCCATCGACGCCTGATTTCGTTGCTATTCAAGGAGCTTTGAGCAATGGCACGCCGTAAGGGCACCACCACCAAGGTCGACCCCTCCGCGTTCGACAGGCCCGGCGCGAACGTCTTCGACAACCCGTTGAAGACCGAGATCGAGGATTCGTACCTGGAGTACGCCTACTCGGTCATCCACTCGCGGGCACTGCCGGACGCGCGGGACGGGCTGAAGCCGGTCCACCGCCGGATCATGTACTCGATGAACGAGAACGGCTACCGGCCGACGCACGCGTACGTGAAGTCGTCCCGGGTGGTCGGCGACGTGATGGGCAAGTACCACCCGCACGGCGACAGCGCGATCTACGACGCGATGGTCCGGCTCGCGCAGGACTTCTCGCTCAACGTCCCCCTGGTCGACGGGCACGGCAACTTCGGCTCGCCCGACGACGGCCCGGCCGCCTCGCGGTACACCGAGGCGCGGCTGTCCCCCGAGGCGATGCTGCTGGTCGGCGAACTCGGCGAGGACACCGTCGACTTCCGCCCCAACTACGACGGCTCGCTCGAAGAGCCGTCCGTGCTGCCGGCGGCGTTCCCGAACCTGCTGGTCAACGGCACGTCCGGGATCGCGGTCGGGATGGCGACCAACATGATCCCGCACAACCTGACCGAGGTCATCGGTGCGGCGCGCTGGCTGATCAACCACCCGGCCGCCACGCTGGACAAACTGATGGAGTTCATCCCGGGCCCCGACCTGCCGACCGGCGGTTCGCTGCTGGGGCTGGACGAGGTCCGCCGGGCCTACGAGACCGGCCGCGGCGTGGTGCGGATGCGCGCGAGCGCCGAGACCGGCCCGCTGGAAGGCAGCCGCGGCCGCCAGGCGATCACCGTCACCGAACTGCCGTACGGCGTCGGGCCGGAGAAGGTGATCGAGAAGATCACCGACGAGGTCAACAAGTCCAAGCGGCTCACCGGGATCGCCGACGTCAAGGACCTCACCGACCGCGAGAACGGCACGCGGCTGGTCGTCGAGTGCAAGGTCGGCGTGAACCCGCAGGCGCTGCTGGCGGACCTGTACCGGCTGACGCCGCTGGAGCAGTCCTTCGGCATCAACAACCTGGTGCTGGTGAACGGGCAGCCGCAGACGCTGGGGCTCAAGGCGCTGCTGGAGGTCTTCCTCAGCCACCGCTACGAGGTCGTCACCCGCCGCACGCGCTACCGCCGCCGTAAGCGCGAAGAACGTCTGCACCTGGTCGAAGGCCTGCTGGCCGCCTTGCTCAACATCGACAAGGTGATCAAGCTGATCCGCGAGAGCGAGAACGCCGCGGCCGCGAAGGACGGCCTGATGACGCGGTTCAAGCTGTCGGAGATCCAGGCGACCTACATCCTGGACACACCGCTGCGGCGGCTCACCAAGTACGACCGGATCGAACTCGAAGCCGAGCAGGACAAGCTGCGCGGCGAGATCGCCGAGCTGTCCAAGATCCTCGACGACGACTCGGTGCTGAAGAAGGTCGTCTCGGCCGAACTGGCCAAGGTGGCCAAGGACTCCCCGGCCGAACGCCGCACCGCGCTGATCGACGGTGACCTCAAGGAGGTCCTCGCCGCGTCGAAGCCGTCCGGACCGCTCGAGGTCGCCGACGACCCCTGCCAGGTGATCCTCTCCGCCACCGGGCTGGTCGCGCGCACGGCGGCGGAATCGGAGGAGTCGTCCGAGGTTCGGCGCCGCAACGGCCGGGTCAAACACGACTCCGTCTCCGCGGTCGTCCATTCGACGGCCCGCGGCCAGGTGCTGCTGGTGACCAACCGCGGGCGGGCGTTCAAGACCGACGTACTGCCGCTGCCGGTGCTGCCGGAGCAGGCGGGCACCGTGTCGCTACGCGGCGGGATGGCCGCGAAGGAACTGGTGCCGCTGGAAAAGGGCGAGCGCGTCATCGGGGTGGCCCCGCTCGGCGAGCAGGCCGCCGGCTCCCCCGGCCTCGCGCTCGGCACGAAACACGGCGTGGTGAAGGTGTGCGCGCCGGAATGGCCGGTCCGCTCGGACGAATTCGAAGTGATCAGCCTGAAGGACGGTGACGAGGTCGTCGGCGCCACCTGGCTCACCGACGGCAACGAGACACTCGCGTTCCTGTCGTCCGAAGCGTCTCTGCTGCGCTACGCGGCTTCGCTGGTGCGGCCGCAGGGCCTCAAGGGCGGCGGTATGGCCGGTATCAACCTCAACGGTGACGCCGAAGCGGTGTTCTTCGCCGCCATCCGCACCGACGACGCCGAGCACGGCGAGCCGCTGGTCATCACCGCGACCGGCGCGAGCGTGAAGGTGACGCCGTTCAGCGAGTACCCGGCGAAGGGCCGCGCGACCGGCGGTGTCCGCGCGCAGCGGTTCCTCAAGGGCGAGACCCGCCTGGTCGTCGGCTGGATCGGTCCGCGCCCGGCCGGTGCCACCCGCACCGGCGACCCGGTGGAACTGCCCGAGATCGACCCGCGGCGCGACGGCTCCGGCCACGCCCACCCGGGCCCCGAGGTCGTCGGCCACCTGATCGAACGCGACTGACCCCGCCCCACGCGTGATGGGAACGCGATCACGTGTGACGGGAGAGCGATCACGCGTGATTGGAAGGCGAACACACCCCGCAGCGGGAGTGCGCCTTCCAATCACGCGTGTCGTCCCTCCAATCACGCGAGTGCGCCTTCCAATCACGAGAGTTCCGCTTCCAGACACGCGTGAGACGGTCAGCGGCCCAAGAGACCCTTCGCGATGTGCGTCACCTGGATCTCGTTGCTTCCCGCGTAGATCATCAGCGACTTCGCGTCCCGCGCCAGCTGCTCGACGCGGTACTCCGCCATGTACCCGTTGCCGCCGAACAGCTGCACGGCCTCCATCGCGACCTCGGTGGCCGCCTCTGAGGAGTACAGCTTCATCGCTGAAGCCTCGGCCAGCGTCGGCATCTTGCCCGCGCGCAACGTCTCGATCAGCTGGAACACCATGTTCTGCACGTTGATCCGCGCGACCTCCATCTTCGCCAGCTTGAGCTGGATCAGCTGGAAACGCCCGATCTCCTGGCCCCACAGCTTCCGGTTCTTCGCGTAGTCGACGCTGAGCCGGTGGCATTCGTTGATGATCCCGAGCGCCAAGGCCGCGACACCCACCCGTTCGACGGCGAACCCGGACTTCACCTCGGCCTTGCTGTCGCCGTCGCGGCCGGTCTCGGACTCGCCGAGCAGCCTGTCTCGCCCGAGCCGGACGTCGCTGAAGAACAGCTCGCCGGTCGGCGACGACATCATGCCCATCTTCTTGAACGGCATGCCCTGCGTGAGCCCGGGCATGCCCTTGTCCAGCACGAACGTCAGCACCTTGCGGTCGCGTTTGTCCACTCCGTCGCCCTCGTCGAGCTTGGCGTAGACGATGATCGTGTCGGCGTACGGGCCGTTGGTGATGAACGTCTTCTGTCCATTGAGGACATACTCGTCGCCGTCGCGCCGCACCGACGTCTTCATGCCGCCGAAAGCGTCCGAGCCGGAGTCGGGTTCGGTGATCGCCCACGCGCCGACCTTCTCGAACGTCGCCAGCCCGGGCAGCCAGCGTTCCTTCTGCGCCTGCGTGCCCTTGGTCAGGATCGTCTGCGCGGTCAGCCCGATGCTCACGCCGAGCGAAGCGACGATGCCGAGGCTGACCCCGGCCAGTTCGCTCACCGCGATGATCGCCATCGCCTCCTGCCCGCCGAACGCCAGGCCGCCACCACCACCCGAGCCCCGCTCCTTCGCCAGCAGTTTCTTCACCGATTCCCGCGCGAGCGCGTCGATGCCGAAGGCGGCGAACATCTTCCGGATGAGGTCGTACGGCGGCAGCTGCCCGCTTTCCAGCTCGTCGAGATGTGGCCGGATCTCCTTGTCGACGAACTCGCGGATCGCGTCGCGGATCAGCAGTTCGGTCTCGGACCACTCGATCACGGCAGCCTGGCCGCGATGTCGTCGATCGCCCAGGCGCCCTCGGTTTCGATCACCTTGACGTCGTGCCAGCCGGCGAGTTCGGAGATCGCCCCGCCCTGCACCGCGAACACTTTGCCGGTGAGCGGGCACTTCTCGGTCGCGAGGTAGGCCACGAGCGGCGAGATGTTGGCCGGGGAGAAGGCATCGAACTCGCCTTCCTCGACCTCCTGCGCGAAGATCGCGCCCATCCCCGGCGTCGCCAGGGTGAGCCGGGTCCGCGCGATCGGCGCGATCGCGTTGACGCGTACGCCGTAGCGCTCCAGTTCCTCGGCGGCGACCAGGGTCAGCGCGGCGATTCCCGCTTTCGCCGCGCCGTAGTTGGCCTGCCCCGCGTTCGGCAGCGTCACCCCGGACGCCGACGCGGTGTTGATCACCGAACCGGCCACCTGCTCCCCGGCCTTGCTCGCCGTCTTCCAGTACGCGGCCGCGTGCCGCAGCACCGCCGCGTGTCCCTTGAGGTGCACCGCGATCACGGTATCCCAGTGGGACTCCTCCAGTCCGGCGATGAACGCGTCGCGCAGGATGCCCGCGTTGTTCACGACGACGTCGAGCCTGCCGAACTCGTCCACCGCCTGGGTGACCAGTTCGGCGGCACCCGCCCAGTCGGCGACGTTGGCCGTGTTCGCCACGGCCTTCCCGCCTGCCGCCCGGATCTCGTCGGCGACCTCCTGAGCGGGCCCGATGTCGGTGCCGCTGCCGTCGTTCGCTCCGCCGAGGTCGTTGACCACGACGCTCGCGCCCTCACGCGCGAACAGCAGCGCGTGCTCGCGGCCGATCCCGCGCCCGGCGCCGGTGATGACGGCGACCCGCCCGTCGAGTACTCCCATGTCTTTTGCTCCTACTCCGCGAATTCCGCGAGGCCGTCCTTGATCACGACGGTGTCGCCGACGGTGGTTTCGAACGCGTAGCTCGTCTCGCCCGCGCGCCAGATCTGCGTCGCCAGGTCCTGGCCGGGCAGCACCGGCTTGGCGAACCGGACGGCGAACCGCTTCAGTTTGTCCACATCGGACCCGGCGACCTCGGTCAGCAGCGCCCAGGAGGTGAACGCCATCGTGCACAGGCCGTGCGCGATGATGCCGGGCAGCCCCGAATCCTTCGCGACCTCTTCGTCGAGATGGATCGGCATCGGGTCGCCCGCGGCCGGCGCGTACCGGAACGTCTGGTCGTCGTCGACGTGCTGGCTCACCTTCGCCACCGGGGCCCGCGAGCGCAGCGCGTCGTCGAACCGGTGCTCCGGCCCGAGTTCGCCCCGTGTCTCGCCGGTGTCGAACCCGCGCACGAACAACGTCACGAACTGCTCGTTGACCGGTTCGCCGTCCTCGGTGCGGCATTCGAGGTGGATCGTGCCGCGAGTGCCGTTCGGAAGCCCCTCGTATCCGGTCATCCGCGCCCGGGACACCAGTTTGTCCCCGGGCCGGATCGGCCGGTGGAACCGGAATTCCTGCTCCCCGTGGACGATCCGGCCGAACAACCCGACCGGAACGACCTCGAGCGCGGGTTCCATCAGCGACTCGAACACCGGCACGATCGCGAAGACCGGGCTCGCGACGTCCCCGGCGAGGTGCGCCGGGATCGGGTCGTTGGTGGCCTTCGCGTACTCGATCAGCCGTTCACGGGTCACCTCGAACCGCGACTCGTCGGTCCAACTGTCGAGCCCGGCGGGATCGAACCGCTCTTCGGTCATGCGACCAGCGCCTTGAAGTTCTCCAGCGACGCGTCGAGGTTCTTCTTGCCGTCCTTCTCGACGGCCTTGCCGAGCGCGCCGATGATCATCTGCCCGGCGAACTCGGCGGTGATACTGGCGAGCGAACCTTCGCCGGCCGCCTCCACGGCCAGCGCGAACTTCACCTTGACCCCGGCCATCCCGGTGCCGGAGATGACCAGCTTCGACGGCGCCTCGAACTCGTCGACGGTCCAGGTGATCGTGTTCGGCATCCCGAGCATCGTGACGACCTCGGAAGCCTGCGAGCCCTTTGAGAACTCGGCCGGGACGTCGCCCTTCCACTTGGTGTGGATGGTCAGCCACTTCTCGAAGTTGTTGGGGTTGGAGAACTCCGCCCAGACCTTTTCGGGCGCGGCGGGGAGTTCGACGGAGGCACTGATCTGGCCCATGGTGGTTCCTTTCGGTGGTGAGATCAGCGCTCGGCGCGCTGGTAGGCGGTGACGACGGCGGCGCCACCGAGTCCGATGTTGTGCTGCAGCGCGGCTTCGACGCCGTCCACCTGCCGCTTGGCCGCGGTGCCGCGCAACTGCCAGGTCAGTTCGGCGCATTGCGCGAGGCCGGTGGCGCCGAGCGGATGCCCCTTGGAGATCAGTCCGCCGGAGGGATTGACGACCCATTTGCCGCCGTAGGTGGTGTCACCGGAGTCGACCAGCTTCCCGGCCTCGCCCTCGGCGCAGAGCCCGAGCGCTTCGTAGAGCAGGAGTTCGTTGGCGGAGAAGCAGTCGTGCAGTTCGATGACCTGGAAGTCCTCCGGCCCCAGCCCGGCCTGGTCGTAGACCTGACGCGACGCCTGGACGTTCATGTCGTGCCCGATGATGTTCTTCGCGGTGCCGTCGAAGGTGCTGGCGAAGTCGGTGGTCATCGCCTGCCCGACGATCTCCACGGCTTGCCCGGCCAGACCGTGCGAGTCCACAAAGGACTCACTCGCCAGGATCGCCGCGCCGGACCCGTCCGACGTCGGCGAGCACTGGAGCTTGGTCAGCGGGTCGTAGATCATCCGCGAGTCGAGGATGTCTTGCAGCGAATAGCTTTCCTGGAACTGGGCGTACGGGTTGTTCACCGAATGCCGGTGGTTCTTCTCGCCGATCTTGGCGAAGTGCTCGGCCGTGGTGCCGTAGGCCTTCATATGCTCGCGGCCCGCCGCGCCGAACATCCAGGGCGCCGGCGGGAACAGCACTTCGGAGATCTCCGCGAGCGCCTGGAGGTGCCTGCCCATCGGCTGCTCGCGGTCGTCGTAGGTCGAGCCGAGCGAACCCGGCTTCATCTTCTCGAACCCGAGCGCGAGCACGCAGTCCGCGCGGCCGCCCCGGATCGCTTCCGCGGCGAGGTACAGGGCGGTCGATCCGGTCGAGCAGTTGTTGTTGACGTTGACCACCGGGATACCGGTCATGCCCAGTTCGTAGACCGCGCGCTGCCCCGAGGTCGACTCGCCGTAGACATAGCCGACGTAGGCCTGCCGGACCTCGTCGAAGGCGATCCCGGCGTCTTCGAGGGCCTTCGTCCCCGACTCCTTGGCCATCTGCGGGTAGTCCCAGTCCTCACGGCGTCCGGGCTTCTCGAATTTCGTCATGCCCACGCCGACGACGTACACCTTGTTCGACACCGCGACGCTCCTTGTCGTTGCCGGGACCCTGTGAACCTGAAGATACAGACAGGTCTGTATTTATCAACCCTTACATACAATCCTGCACGGATGTTACTTCCGGCACGTTGCGTGTCAGATGACGCAGACGAGCGGCCCGTACCCCCGTTAAACAGGGCGAACACGACTTACAGGGGGTTTCGATGAAGCGCACGAGCATGGTCCTGGCGGCCACCGTCGCCGCCGGACTGCTGTCGGCGGGCACCGCGTCGGCGAGCGAGTGGACGATGAGCTACCTGCCGCTCCCGGCCGGTGGCGCCGCCGCCCGAGTGACCGCCACGGACGGCGCCGGTAGCTATGCGGGAACCTACGACGGGGGGCTGATCACCTGGGCAGGCGGAACCTTCGAGGACCACGGCATCCCGGCGGGCTACACCTCGGTCGAAGCGGTGGACGAGAACGCGTCCGGTTCGGTCCTCGGCAACGCCGTCTCCTACCCGAACGGGAGCCGCTACCCGGACAAGCGCGCCTTCGCCTTCGAGAACGGCGGCTTCCAATTCCTGGGGAAGGTTCCGGGCTACTACAACACGCTGGCCATCGGCATGAACAACCGCGGCGACATCGTCGGCGAGGTGTTCAACGACATTCGCTACGGCTCCACCGCCGCTTTCTGGCCGTCCGGCGACCGCGCGCACCCGGTACTGCTGGACGTTCCGCCGCTGGCCGACCCGGTCGACATCGACCACGACGGCACGATCCTGCTCAACGACCAGATCAACGGCCCCGCGCTCTGGAAGGACGGCGTTCTCCAGCGGCTCGTTCTTCCCGAGGGCGTCCGAGATGCCCGCGCCGTCGCGATCCGGGACGGCAAGGTGCTGGGCGCGAACTCGTCGGTCAACTGGCTCTGGACGGCCTTCGACACCTCGGTAGAGATTCCGGGGAACATGCAGACGACGGCCCTCAACGGATCCGGTCTGGTCACGGGCTGGATTTCGCCGAGAATCCCCACGGTGTGGTCACCGGGCGGCCCGATCACGACGCTCCCCGTACCCCTTGAGGGGTATGGCGTCGTCGTAGGCGACAACGGTGAGATCGCGGGCCAGCTGGGGGGCAACTTCGACAACACACCCGTGGTGTGGCGCCGTGGCTAAAGTCGGACCATGGATCTCGAGGAGCTTCGGCAGCGGTTCTCCCAGCTGACCACCGCGCATCTGACCGACGGCTGCGTCCGCACCGGCGTCCCGGTCCGGTGCGCGCCCGCCGGAACGCACGCGGTCGTGCCCGGCAGCCGCGTCGCCGGGTGGGTCTCCCCCGCTCGGCACGTCGGCAGCGTCGACGTCTTCCTGGAGGCATACGAAGCCGCTTCACCCGGCGACGTCCTCGTCGTCGACAACGGCGGCAGGCTCGACGAAAGCTGCGTCGGGGACCTCGCGGTCCTCGAAGCGCAGGCCGCCGGGCTGGGCGGCGTCGTCATCTGGGGCCTGCACCGCGACACCGTGGACATCCGGAAGATCGATCTGCCGGTCTTCAGCCTCGGCTCGATCCCGACCGGCCCGCTCTCGGTGTCCGCACGCCCCGAAGGTGCGCTGGAATCGGCCGTCGTCGGCGACTGGACGGTGAGCCGGGCCGACTTCGTCTTCGGGGACGACGACGGCGTCCTGTTCGTCCCGGCCGACCGGGCGGACGAGGTGCTGGACCGCGCGGAGGCCATCCGCGACACCGAACGGCTTCAGGCGGACCGGATTCGCGCGGGAGAGTCCCTTCGCGAGCAGGTGCGCTTCGCCGACTTCCTCGCGGAGCGCGCGAAGACGCCTTCGCTGACGTTCCGCGAGCACCTGCGGGCGGTCGGCGGCGCCATCGAGGAGTAGCGGCGATAGCAAGGGACCTTTGCTATCGCCGAAGGGCCTGACCAGGGCAAACGCCCCGGCCAGGCCCTCATGCGAGAGCTAGCTGGTCTTCGCCCCGCCGAGCCACAGCAGCCCGTCGATGACGAACCGGTTCTGCACCTCACTGCCGAAAGTCGACGACAGCGGCTGGTTCGTCTCGTAGTTCATCTTGTTGTGGCCGAAGTTGGCGTACAGCATCTTGTACTTGTTGTTGGTCCAGAGGATCGGGTAGTACCCGCTGTACCAGGACTGATTCGGGTCAGTCCCGAGCGGGAAGCTCACCGGGTCCACCGACGCGAGGATCCGGATGTCCGGGTTCTTCCGCAGATCGCTGTTCCAGGCGTACCACTCGCTCACCGAAGAGGTGAACGTCGCGGGCAGCCTGGTGGTCGAGACGTGCGGCCGGTTCTCCACCTTCAGGGTCGACGTCGTCGGGCCCCACGTGTTCGATTTGAACGAGCCCGTGCCGAGGAACTTGTTGTGGTACCAGTCCCACGACGACGGATTCGTGGTGAACGCCGCGACGTGGAAGCCGAACCACGCGCCGCCCGCCCGCATGTAGCGCTCGAAGCCCGCGCGCTGCGCCGAGGTCTGCGGCAGGTCGTCGAGGAACAGCACCACCTGGTACTGCGACGGCTGGAGCGAGTTCAGCTGGTTCCAGTTGTTCGTCGCGGTGTAACTGAAGTTGTTCTGCGACGCGGTTTTCGGGAACCACTGGTTGGCTTCCTTGACGAAGCTGATGTGCGCCGCGTCGTAGGTGCCGTTGTAGAAGGCCAGCACCTTGAACGCAGGCGCTGCTTGCGCGCTCGTCACCGGCGCCGAGGCCAGTGTGAGACACGCGACGAACAGGAGAGCGAGCCGGAGAAAGAACTTCTTCAACTTGGTCACCACCCGTGCCGATAGCGGAGGCCGAACCCGAACGGGAACAGCGGGGACTTTCCATCGCCGACGTTGATCGGCTGCTGGTCTGCACTGCGCATCCACGTCACCGGCAATTTGCCGGTGGGATTGTGGTCGCCGAAGAGCACATCGGCGACGCCCTGGCCTTCCGAATCCGGCAGCCACGACGCGATGAGCCCGTCCCAGTCGGGCACCTGCGCGGCGATGTCGAGCGGCCGGCCGGAAACCAGGACCACCACGGTCGGCACGCCGCTGTCCTGAGCCGCTTCAGCGTCGACAGATCTTCGGCGTCGAGGGTCATCCGCGAAAGCAGGTCGGCCACCCGGACCTTGACCGGCCGCCAGGCGTCCCGGTGCGCGGGGCCGTTTCCGGCCAGTGCGGGCGTGTGCGACCCCAGTACCAAGGCGGCCGTCACGATCCCCAGGGTCAGTCTCCGCATCCGGGTCCTCCTCGACACCATGCGTAAGTTCAAGGCTTGAATTAATGCATAGAGAAGGTCACATGGTCTAGACCTGCGAAAAAGACGGTTCCCAGTGACCGACACCGCGCCGAATCGATAACCTGGGGATTATGGAACTGCGGGATATCGAGATCTTCCTGGCGCTCGCCGACGAACTACATTTCGGCCGCACCGCGGAACGGCTGCATGTCTCGCAGGCACGCGTGAGCCAGACGATCAAGCAGGTGGAACGCCGGATCGGCGCGCAACTGTTCGCCCGCACCAGCAGGCGCGTCCAGCTGACGCCGATCGGCAGGCGGCTGCGGGACGACCTCGATCCCGCCTACCGGGCACTGAACGAAGGCATCGAACGCGCCGTCGCGGCCGGCCGCGGGATCGGCGGGGTGCTGCGGCTGGGGTTCGAGGCGCCCGGCGTCGCCGACCTCGTCGAGGATCTGCTGGACCGCTTCCGGCGGCGGTACCCGGACACCGAACTGCTCATCCGGGAGGCCGAGTTCGCCGATCCGTTCGCGATGCTGCGATCGGGTGAGATCGACGTGCTGGTGACCCTGCTCCCCGCCGACGAACCCGATGTCATCACCGGGCCGCCCGTGCACGCCGAACCGATGGTCCTCGCGGTGTCGTCGAAACACCCGTTCGCGCGACATAGATCAGTGACGCTCGACGACCTCGCGCGCGACACCGTCCTGCGCGCGGCGCATCCGCCGGAGCCGTACTGGATCGAAGAACCCCGGCAATGGCTGACGCCGGCCGGGCACCCGGTGACGCGCGGAAAGCCGTTCGCGACCTTTCAGGAACTGCTCGCCGCGATCGCCGGCGGCACCGGCATCTGCCCGCTCGCCGCGCACGCGCAGGAGTACTTCAGCCACCCGAGGATTCGCTTCGTGCCCTTCGAGGGCTCACCCGACGTCGAGTGGGGCATCGTCTGGCCGCGCTCCGCCGAGACCGCCCGCGTACAGGCCTTCGCGCACGTCGCCTCCGGCGGCAACCCCCGCAATTAGTCCTCTAGTTGCGGTCCTTGCACGCGCAAGTACCGCAACTAGAGGACGAAATGCGTTTTGACCGAGGTGCCTCAGCCCGTGACTTTCTGCACCCAGCCGTCTTCGATCTTCACGATCTGACCGTTCGCGGTCACGGTCGGCGTGCCGAAGCCCTTGCCGTTGCCGAAGTCCTGCTCCAGAGCCGGATCCGTGGAGATCTTCTCGTAGGCGGCCGCGATCTCCTGCTCGTGGACGCCGGTGTTGATCGCCATGGCGAACGCCGGATCGGTGATCCCGACGTCGGCGCCGAGCTTGATCAGCTGCCCCTTGTCGAAGCCCCGGCCGCCTTCTTCCGGCTGGTCCTTGAACAGCGCGTCGTGGAAGGCCATGAACTTGCCCGCGTCGGCCGCGGCGAGCGAGGCGTTGGCGGAGTCCATCGAGTAGCCCGGCGGATCCGACCTCTGGTTCAGCATCGGCAGCATGTGATAGCGGACCTGCAAGGTCCCGTTGTTCACCTGCTCGTGGATCTGCCCCTTGAAGGATTCCTCGAACTGCTTGCAGACCGGGCACAGGAAGTCGGCGTAGATGTCGACGGTCTTCGCCGCGTCGGGCTTGCCGACGACCACGACGGCCCCGTCGCGCTTCTCGACCACCCCGGGCGCCGTCGCCGTGGACTGCGCCTGGATCACCTTGCCTTCGGTGCTGTCCTTGCTGGACGTCGTCCAGATCACGCCGCCGATCACCAGCGCGGCGAGGACGGCCACCGCGACCGAGATCGCGACGATCTTCTTGGTGTTGTCACCACCGGCGGTGCCTCTGGCCTGTGACACCGACCGCGAAGCCGTCTGCTGCTGCTTACGTTTCCGAGCGTTCCGCTCAGCTCCACCCACGTCTATTCGTTCCCTTCAGCGATACCCACATAGTCGTCGTCGGCGGGGGCGTGAGAGTTCCCGAGCCAGCCGTCCACGGACAGCCAGGTCCGCGGCCGCACGATCAGCCAGACGCCCAGCAGGGCGAACCCGAGGTCTCTGGCGATCTCCTGCGGATACTGCGTCTGATCCGCGGAGATCTGTCCGCCGCCGCCGAAGCAGCCGCAGTCGATGCTCAGCCCGCGCGCCCACGATTGGGCGATCGCGGCGATGAGCACCGCGAGCAGCAGCACCGACAGCACCGACACCCAGCGCGTCACGTACCCGGCGAGCAGGAACAGGCCGAGCGCCAGTTCGGCGAGCGGCATGGCGATCGCGGCCGGGCGGACGAACGCGTCCGGCAGGACGTCGAACGCCTGCACCGCGATATAGGTCTGACCTGGATCGCTGATCTTCAGCGCGCCGGATATCAGCCATACGGCAGCCAGTCCGAACCGGGCCAGCGTGCCCACGGCGTCGAGCACGACTTGGGGCGGTCTACGCACGGGCCTAGGCTAACCGGCGACCCTGAGAACAAGGTGAGGCGGCGGACGGAGGCACCCGATGCGGGGACACGCCCTGCTTCTGGCCGGCTTGATGCTGGTCACAGCGGCCGGCTGCAGCAAGGAGACCGGGCCGTCGGACTCCCTGGTCACGCGAGCCGTCGGGTCGAACAAACTCACCATCGGCATCCGCTACGACCAGCCGGGGCTCTCCCAACGGACGGTCGACGGCCGCTACGTGGGCTTCGACGTCGACGTCGCGAAGTACATCGCGAGCGAGCTGGGAGTGGACGCGGATCACATCACCTGGCACGACAGCAAACCGTCCGCGCGTGAGACCGACATAACATCGGGGTCCACGGATCTCATGGTGGCGACCTACTCGATCACCGAGAAGCGCAAAGCGCTGGTCGCCTTCGCCGGGCCGTACTTCGAAACCGGCCAGGACCTGCTGGTCCGGCTCCGGTCGACCGACATCACCGGCCCGGAGAACCTCAACGGCCGCAAACTGTGCGCGGTGGGCGGCACCACCTCGGCCGAGCAGGTGCGCGACAAGTTCGCCCAGGCCGTCCAGCTCGTCGAGTACCCGCGCTATCAGGACTGCGTCACCGCGCTGCTCGCCGGCCAGGTCGACGCGGTGACCACCGACGACGTCATCCTGGCCGGCTACGTGGCGCAGAATCCGGAACTGCTGCGGGTCGTCGGCAAGCCGTTCTCCGCCGAGAAATACGGCGTGGGGCTGCGTAAAGGCGACGGCGAGGGGCGTGCGGCGGTGGCCAGGGCCATCCAGAAGATGATCTCGTCCGGCGCCTGGATCGACTCGCTGAACCGCAATATCGGCCCGTCCGGCTACCGGATCCCGGCCCCACCGCAGGTCACCGAAAAGTGACCCTTCAGCTGCCCGATCTGCCGGTTCGCGCCGTCCTGCCCGAACTCCAAGCCGCTCTCGACGCCCATGGGACCGCGGTGCTCGTCGCGCCGCCCGGAACCGGCAAGACCACGCTGGTACCGCTCGCGCTGGCGACCGGTGAAGGCCGGGTGATCGTCGCCGAGCCGAGGCGGCTGGCGGCTCGGGCGGCCGCGGCGCGGATGGCCTCCCTGCTGGGCGAACGGGTCGGCGAGACGGTCGGCTATTCGGTGCGCGGCGACCGGAAGGTCTCGTCCTCGACGCGCATCGAGGTGGTCACCTCCGGGCTGCTGGTCCGCCGGGTGCAGGGCGATCCCGAACTGCCGGGGGTCTCGACCGTCCTGCTCGACGAATGCCACGAACGCCATCTCGACGCGGATCTGCTGCTCGCGCTGCTGCTGGACGTCCGCGCCGGGCTGCGGGACGACCTGCGCCTGCTCGCGACGTCCGCCACCGTCGCCGCCGGCAGGCTGGCGGCGCTGCTCGGGGACGCCCCGGTGATCACCGCCCACGCCCGGACCTACCCCGTCGACGTCTCGTACCTGCCCCCCGCCCGCCGCGAACGGATCGAGGCGACCGTGGCCAGGGCGATCCACAAAGCACTGTCCGAAGGCGACGGTGACGTGCTCGCCTTTCTCCCCGGTGCGGGCGAGATCGCACGGACCAGCGGACTGCTGAGCGGGTTGGACGCCGACGTGCTGCCGCTGCACGGCCGGCTTTCGGTGGCGAGCCAGGACGACGCGCTGCGGCCGCGCGCCCGCCGTCGCGTGGTGCTTTCGACGTCGGTGGCCGAATCCAGCCTGACCGTGCCGGGTGTGCGCTCGGTGGTGGACTGCGGACTGTCCCGCGTTCCCCGCGTCGATCACCGGCGCGGGTTGCCGGGGCTGGCCACGGTGCGGGTGTCGGCGGCCGTCGCGGAGCAGCGCGCGGGCCGGGCCGGCCGTGAGGCGCCGGGGCGCGCGTACCGATGCTGGGCGGCGCACGAACAAGGGTCGCTCCCCGCTTATCCCGAACCCGAGATCAGGACCGCGGAACTGGCGCGGTTCGCCCTCGAACTCGCGTGCTGGTCCACTCCGGACGGTTCCGGCCTCGCCTGGTGGGACCCACCCGGTGAGGGCGCGCTGGCCGCCGGGCGGGCGTTGCTGGTGACACTCGGGGCGACCACGGAAGACGGGACGGTGACCGGACGCGGCCGGAAGATGGCCGGGCTCGGCCTGCATCCGCGGCTGGCGCGCGCGTTGCTGGACGGTGCCGCGCGGACCAACGCGCGGTCGGCGGCCGAGGTCGTCGCGCTGCTGGACAGCGGCGGCACGCTGACCGATCTCGAGGCCGAACTACGGCGGGTGCGCGGCGATGATCGCTGGAAGTCCGACGTACGAAGGCTTTCCCAGCTGGTGCCCGACGGCGGTGGCGCTCCCGACCCGGCGCTGGTCGTCGCGCTGGCCCATCCGGAGCGGCTCGCGCGACGGCGTTCCTCGGGGACGCCCGTCTATCTGATGGCCGGGGGAACGGCGGCGGAACTGCCACGCGGCAGCGGACTTGCCGACGTCGAATGGCTGGCGGTGGCCGAAGCGACCCGCGATCCGGGACGGGCACAGGGAATCATCCGGCTGGCCGCACCCGCCGACGAGGCGCTCGCCGTACGCGCGGCGCCGAATCTGGTGTCCTCAGTGGACGAAGTGCACTGGTCCTCCGGCGACGTCGTGGCCCGTTCGGTGCGGAGGCTCGGCGCGATCACTTTGTCCGAAAAGCCGTTGCGCTCGCCCTCCCCGGACGCGATCCGTGCGGCGCTGCTGGAGGGATTGCGCGCCGAGGGCCTCGGCCTGCTGCGCTGGTCCGAAGACGGACGGCGGCTGCGGGAACGGGTGGCCTTCCTGCACCGAGTCGTGGGCTCACCGTGGCCCGCCGTCGACGAAGCGGGCTTGTTGTCCACTTTGGACTCCTGGCTCGATCTCGGCACGGCGCGCCGCCGGTCGGACCTGGCTTCGATCGACGCCGGTTCCGCCTTGCGCGGCCTGCTGCCCTGGCCCGAGGCGTCGCGTTTGGACGAACTGGCGCCGGACCGGCTGGAGGTGCCGTCGGGTTCGCGGATCCGGGTCGACTACTCGGGCGAGCAGCCCGTGCTGGCGGTGAAACTGCAGGAGACCTTCGGCTGGCTCGCCACGCCCGAACTGGCCGGCGTACCCGTCGTGCTGCACCTGCTCTCGCCCGCCGGCCGCCCGGCCGCGGCCACCGCCGACCTGGAGTCGTTCTGGCGCAACGGTTATGCCGCCGTACGCGCCGATCTCCGCGGCCGATACCCGAGGCATCCCTGGCCCGACGATCCGCTCAACGCGGCCCCGACCCGGCGCGTCAGCCGCCGAGGAATGTCATGAAAGGGTCTTTCAGGACAGTTTTCGTCCTGAAAGACCCTTTCATGACACGACCGGCTCCCGCCTAGTCCATCATCTGGTGCTGGGGCTTCGTTGGCAGCTGCTTCGCCAGCTCCTCGTCGTCTTCCCGCTCGCTCATCCCGAGCTGCACCGCGCTCCGGATCTGCTCCCGGTTCTCCTGCACCACATGCGCGAAGAATTCGTCGATCCGCGGATCGGTCAGCACTTCGAGGATCACGCGCATCGCGGTGTCTATCACCGAGCGCACCACCTCGTCGTGGAACGGCAGTTTCGAAAGCCGCCCCGCCTGCGGGTCGTTCTTGAGCTTCTCGGCGATGATCCCCCGCAGCAGCGACTGGTTCTCCCCCAGCGACCGCGCCAGGTTCTGCGGATAGTTCCCGGTTTCCAGCACCTTGACGACCTCGTCGAGCACCGCGATCGTGATCGGCTTCTTGATCGCCAGCACGATCGGCCGCGAAAGCCGTTCGACCAGCCGCTGGGTGAACCGCTCCCCGAAGGCGCGGTCGGCCGTGCGCACGAGCCGGACGATCACCACGAGGATCCGCAGCAGCCGGAACCCGCGCAGCGCCGGATGCGCGATGGGGATCATGCCGAGGATCTCGTACCAGTTGCGCAGCGGGAACCACTTCTCCCAGCCGTTGCGCCGCCACCGCCACAGGAATTCCAGCGCGAAGATCCCGCACACCACGGTGTCGATGACGAAGACGCGGTGCGCCGTCTCGTCCGAATGCGGGAAGAACATCACGTAGACGAGCAGTCCGACCGAGAACACGGCGAGTACGAGCATCACCAGGTCGAGCGGGTTCACGCGCCGTTGTTCGCGGGTGGTCATGCCGCCGATTCTGCCTTTCCGCAGTGACTCGTGCCCAACGGCACCTGTCGAAAGTAAGGGATGGCCGGTGACCTCGGGGCGATGTCCGCGCGGGTACCGGAACCGCAGACTTCGGGGACCAAAGAACCTGGAGGGCGAAGATGATCACGCTTCGAGGACTCACGAAGCGCTATGGCGAGAAGACCGTCGTCGACGGCCTGACCTTCGCCGTCGCGCCGGGCAAGGTGACCGGTTTCCTCGGTCCCAACGGCGCGGGCAAGTCGACGACCATGCGGATGACGCTCGGCCTCGACGCGCCGAACGCAGGCGAGGTCCTCATCGACGGCAAGAAGTACGAGGATCTGCGGTATCCGCTGCGCGAGGTCGGCGCGCTGCTGGAAGCGAAGGCCCTCCACCCCGGCCGGAGCGCGGGCAAGCACCTCCTGTCGATGGCGCAGAGCAACGGGATCCCGGCGAGCCGGGTGGACGAGGTACTCGCGACGGTCGGCCTCAGCGATGTCGCCGGCAAGCGGGCGGGGACGTTCTCACTCGGCATGGGCCAGCGGCTCGGGATCGCCGGGGCGCTGCTCGGCGACCCCGCCGTGCTGATGTTCGACGAACCGGTCAACGGACTCGACCCCGACGGCGTCCGATGGGTGCGGCAGCTGATGCGCTCGCTCGCGGCCGAGGGGCGCACGGTGTTCGTGTCGAGTCACCTGATGAGCGAAATGCAGCTGACCGCGGACAAGCTCGTCGTCATCGGCAAGGGAAAGCTGCTCGCCGACGCCCCGGTCGACGAGTTCATCGCGGGCAACTCGCGGACGTCGGTCGCGGTGGCGGTGCCCGCTCCCCGCGACCTGCTCGCACTCGAACAGCGGCTGCGCGCGCTCGGGGCGACCACGGAAACCGACCGCGGTGAGCTGATCGTGCACGACCTGCCGGTCTCGCGCGTCGGCGATGTGGTGCACGAACTCGGGATCCGCGTGCACGGGCTGACCGAACGGACCGCGTCGCTGGAACAGGCGTACATGGAACTGACCGCGTCGTCGGTCGAATACGGAACGGGGGTCGCGGCGTGAAGTCGCTCATGATTCTGGTGGCGGTGATCGCCGGCCTGCTGGGGGTGCCGGCGGCCGCGTCGGCGGCGCCGAATCTGTCGCTGCCCACGCCGGGTGGGCCGTTGCCGATCGGGATGCGCACGCTGCATCTCACCGACCAGCAGCGAGCGGACCCCTGGGTGCCTGAGAAGCGGCGCGAACTGATGGTCAGCGTCTGGTACCCGGCCGTTCCGATCGGGCGCGCGCCGCTGTACATGACGCGGGCGGAGTCGGCGGCGGCGGTCGCC
Organism: Amycolatopsis sp. lyj-112; assembly: GCF_046549055.1. NCBI lineage: Bacteria > Bacillati > Actinomycetota > Actinomycetes > Pseudonocardiales > Pseudonocardiaceae > Amycolatopsis > Amycolatopsis sp. lyj-112. Next base: position 347,097 of record NZ_JAJPWS010000008.1, read on the forward strand.
GGGCGGAAGCTCGACCTGCCGCCGGACGCGCTGAGCAAGGTACGGGTCCACTCGAGGGAGAACGCGCCTTCGCTGCCAGGACGGCGTCCGCTGGTCGTGCTTTCGCCGGGCGCTGGCAACAACCGGATCACGCTGACCTCGGTGGCGGAACGTCTTGCCGCACAAGGTTTCGTGGTCGCCGGTATCGACCACGCCTACGAAGCCTGGGCGACGGAATTTCCCGACGGGCTGCGCCAGTGCGTCGCTTGTGGACGACCGAGCGACCCTTGGCCCGCGGCGATCGCGAACCGCGCGATCGACACGTCGTTCGTCATCGACACCTTGGTGAAGGACCGGCGCTGGTCGATCGACGTCACGAAGATCGGGATGGCCGGGCATTCCGCCGGCGGTTCGGCGACCGCCGCCGCGATGGTCGCCGACCGGCGGATCAAGGCGGGCGTGAACGTCGACGGCCCGTTCTTCGGCACCGTTTCCCTCGACCGGCCGATTCTGCTGCTGGCCAGCCCGATCGGCGAGAAGTACTACAGCCCGACGTGGAACGAGACCTGGCCGCGGCTCACCGGCCCGAAGGAGCGGTACCTGCTCGAGAACAGCGGGCACTCCTCGGTGACGGATTCCGCGATCCTGGTCGACCAGCTGGGGCTGCGACCGCACATGCCGCCGGCCGAGGTCGAGAACCAGTACGGCTCGATCGACTCGCGGGTGGCGCTGGACTTCTTCCGCGACCGGCTGACCACCTTCTTCAAGCAGTGGAGCGCACGATGAACGCGATCTCTTCGGAATGGACCAAGTTCTGGTCGGTCCGCTCGACCTGGTGGTGCCTGATCGGCGGGCTGGCCATGATGCTCGCCTACTCCGGTGCGCTGGGCCTGGCCTCGAACGCGGGCGTCGAACGCTCGATGGCTCCGCACGCCGTCGTGGTCGGGGCGGCGTTCTACCTTTCGCAGTTCGCCGTGGTGGCGCTGGCGACGCTGTTCATCACGAGCGAGTACGCCAGCGGCAGCATCCGCTCGACGCTGCAGTGGGTGCCGGTGCGCAACCGGGTGCTGCTGGCGAAATCCGCGGTGCTGCTGCCGGTGCTGTTCGGCTACGGCGTGCTGCTGGCGCTCGCCGGGATACTGCTCTCCGCCCCGCTGATCCCCACGCCCGATTCGTCGTTCGGCGACGTCCTCCTGACTTCGGCCGGCATGGGCGGGTACTTCGCGCTGCTGGGGCTGCTCTGCCTCGGCCTCGGGACGGCGCTGCGCAGCACGGCGGGGACGATCGTGTCGGTGTTCGTGCTGCTGGTGATGATCCCGATGTTCGCCGGATCGCTCGGCTGGGAAAGCGCCGTGAACTACTTCCCCGGCTTCGCGGGCGTCAACGCGATGGTCATCGCAGGGGAGCCGAACCCGATCTTCGGCGGCGTCGCGCCCTACGCGCCCTGGGTCGGCATCGCGCTCTGTGCAGCGTGGGCCGCGGCCGGTCTCGCGACCGGGTCCGCGGTGCTCCGCCGCCGCGACGCCTGAACGAGAGCAAGGGACCTTTGCTCCCGCTCGCTTAGCCTGCCTAAGTAAGCGGTAGCAAAGGTCCCTTGCTCCCTTCTGCATCAAAACCGCAGGTCAGCGGGCACAGGCGATAGCAAAGGTCCCCTGCTACCCCGCCACCCCGAGCCCCGCCAGAACCTCTCGCGCGTTCCGCGTCAGCTCCGCCAGGTCGGGCGGCCGCAGCGAGCCGGTCCCGGCCAGCGCGTCGAAGATCGTCCCGTCCAGCCAGCCGACGAGCACCCGCGCGTGCCGCTCCGGCTCCGCCGAACCGCATTCCGCGAGCACCTCGGCGCAACGCTTTCGGATGACCAGGCCCCCGCGGTCGTAGGCCTCCCGCAGTTCCGGCCGCCGCGTCGCCTCCAGCGCGAACTCGTACCGGGCGAGCATCCGCGTCCGCCCCTGGGTGATCGCCGCGTACGCGAACCCCGCCACGTATTCGGCGAACTGACCAGGCCGGGGGTCGACGGTGACCTCGTCGAGCTCGATCATCCGCGAGATCGCCAGTTCCAGCAGCGCCGCCCGCGTCCGCGCGTAGTACGAGGTCGAACCCGCCGGCAGCCCCGCGAACCGGTCGATCGCCCGGTGGGTCAGCCCGCGCATCCCTTCGGCCGCGATCACCTCGATGGCCGCGTCCCCGATAGTGGCCCGTCTCTCAGTCGACACTCTACAAGTGTAGTAGTACTCTACATCCGTAGAGGAGGTCACCATGCGCAAAGCGATCGTGGTCGGCGGAGGAATCGGCGGACTCAGTGCCGCCATCGGACTGAACGGCATCGGCTGGGAGGTCACCGTCCTGGAACAGGCCCCGGAACTCACCGCCGCCGGCGCCGGCATCTCCCTGTGGCCGAACGCCCTGCGCTCACTCGAAACACTCGGCGTCCGGCTCGGCAAGCTCCAAGAACAGTCGTCCGGCGGGCTTCACGATCGGCGCGGCCGCCGCATCACCCGCTGGGACGCCGACGCGTTCCGCCGCAACCATGGCCGCCCGCTCGCCGCCATCCACCGCGCGGACCTCATCGGCGCGCTCCGCGACACCCTGCCCGCCGACTGCGTGCGCACCGGCACCGAGGTCACCGGCATCGACGACCTGGACGCCGATGTCATCATCGGCGCCGACGGAATCCACAGTGGACTCCGGAAACAGCTATGGCCGGAGCATCCCGAGCCGGTCTACAGCGGCAGCACGGCCTTCCGCGGGGTGACCACGCTCCCCCGCGCGATCGACCTCAGCACGAGCTGGGACGACGGCGCCGAGGTCGGCGTGATCCCGTTGTACGACGGCCGCGTCTACTGGTGGGCGAGCTACGTCGCCGAAGCGGGAATCCGGCACGAAGACCCGAAGGCGTACCTGCGCGAGCACTTCGGCGGCTGGCACGAACCGATCCCCGAACTCATCGAGGCGACCCCGCCCGAGGCGCTGCTCCACCACGACCTCTACCTGCTCGGCACTCCCCTGCCCTCCTACGTGAAGGGCCGTGTCGCGCTGCTCGGCGACGCCGCGCACGCGATGCCACCGTTCCTCGGCCAGGGCGGTTGCCAAGCCATCGAGGACGCCGTCGTGCTCGCCGCCGCGCTCAGCACCACCGACGACGTCGACGAGGCCTTGAAGAGCTACGACGAGCAGCGCCGACCGCGCAGCCAGGGCGTCGTCAAGGCTTCGGTCCAAGCGGGCAAGGTGGGACCACAGCTGAGGAATCCGCTCGCGGTGGCCGTCCGCAACGGCGTGTTCCGGCTGCTTCCGGGCGCGCTCACCGCCCGCATCGGCGCCGGCGTCAGCGGCTGGACCCCGCCTGTTCCCCGCCGACCAGCCCCGCCTCGTACGCGGTGATCGCGGCCTGCACCCGGTTCCGCGCGCCGAGCCGGTTCAGGATCGTGCTCACGTAGGCCTTCACCGTGCCTTCGACCACGAACAGCTTTCCCGCGATGTCCGCATTGGACAGTCCCGAACCCAGCAGTGCCAGCACTTCTCGCTCACGGGGGGTCAGTTTCGCCACCAGCGCCCTGGCCTCCTCGGCTCGGGTCACCTGACTGCCGGAGAACCGCGCGATGACGCGTTGGGCGACCTTCGGGGAAAGGAACGCCGCACCGCCCGCGACAGCGTGGATCCCGGCCAGGAGTTCACGCGGGTCACCGGATTTCAACAGGAAACCGCTGGCGCCGAGGCCGAGCGCGCGCTCGATATAGGCGTCCTCGCCGAACGTCGTCAGCATGATCACCCCGATGTCCGGCAAGACCCGCCGGATCTCCTCGGCGGCCTTGAGCCCGTCCATGACCGGCATCCGGATGTCGAGGAGCACGACGTCCGGCCTGGTCGCGCGAGCCTGCTCGATGGCGGCGCGGCCGTCCTCGGCCTCCGCGACCACCTCGATGGTGGTGTCAGCGGCCAGGATCGCGGAGACCCCGGCCCGGATCATCGCCTCGTCATCGGCCAGTACCACCCGGATCATCCGGGTTCCCCCTTTTTTCGTCTTCACTGATCACTTCCTTCGCCACGAGTTTCCCGTCGGCGAAGCAGAATCGGTAGGTCTCGTAGTCGAGATTGAACACGCTGCGCTCGGTCCCGTAGTACTCGCATGTCGACCCCGCCGGCGCCGCCGGTATCCCTTCGCGCGGCCGCGCGATCCGCTGGCCTTCCGGCAGTAAGGACGCGATCTCCGCGCGAGTCTGCCCCAGCCGGATCTGCGCGTAGTCGTGCCCGGCCATTTCCGAGCGGTACCACTGGACGAGAAAGACCACGCCGCTGATCCCGACCACCATGCCGAAGAGCCCGATCGGCACCACGATCGCCTGGATCAGGCTGCGCCGGACGTCACGGCGGGCGCGTTCCAGTTCCCGGGCGGACGTCGACTGCCCGACCTCGGCGTCCATCTCGGCCTGGCTCTCCGGCGATTCCTCCGACGGCGCCGCGTCGTGCGGCAACGTCGCGCCGACCTCGAATCCGCCCTCGCGTGGCCCCGCGCGCAGCGTCCCGCCGACCAGCCGGATCCGTTCGCGCAGGCCGATGAGCCCACGGCGTCCCGAAGTCCGGCCGGGCAAGGGTCCCGCCGGCGGTGCGGCGTTGGTGACGACGACCTCCGTCCGCCCGTCCGCCCGCACGACCCGCACGGTGACGGCCGCGCCGGGCGCGTGCTTCACGACGTTCGTCACCGACTCCTGGACCACGCGATACGCCGCGCGGTCGACCATCTGCGGCTCGCCGTCGCCGCGGTCGTCCACAGAGGACTCGATCAGGACACCCGAGGCCCTGGCGCGATCGAGCAGTTCGTCGATGGTTTCGTGCACCGGTTCGGTCGGGGCGTCGGCCTCACGCAGCACGCCGATGATCTCGCGCAGCCGCTCGGTCGCCGTCGCGGCACTCTGCCGGAGTTCGCCCGCGGCCTGCCGCTGCTGTTCGTCGAGCCCGCCGGCGACCTCCAACGCCGCCGCTCGCACCGCGATGAGACTCAGCTCGTGACCCAGCGAATCGTGCATGTCGCTGGCGATCCGGGTCCGCTCGCGCAGGCGCGCACGGTCGGCGACGAGCCGTTGACGGCTCTCCATCTCCTCGGCACGCCGCCAGCCGTCGCGCGCCATGTCCTCACGCTGCCGGATGTAGCGGCCCAGCAGCCACGGCGACACCGAGCCGAAGACCAGCACACCGAGCAGCGCGCCCCACGCCGAGAAGCCGTCGTCGCTCCACACCAGGGCCACGGGTGCCGCCACCACCGAGACGGCCGCGAAGGCACGCAGCATCGGCTTCGCCACCGGCTTCCGATAGCCGGCGAGGTAGCTCATCGCGACCAGGAGGAAGACCTCCCAGATCGGCACGCGGCCACCGAAACTCCCCAGGATCACGAGGCCGCCGAGCATCGAGAGGGCCAGTGAGACCACCGGATAGCGGCGCGACACCGCGATCGCCACGGTGGTCGTGGTGAGCGCGGCGACCAGTTCCCAGCGGTTCCGGTTGGTCCCGGCGTCGATGATCACCAAGCCGCACAGCCCGAGCCAGAGCGCGAGGTCCATGACCAGCCGCCACCCACGCCGCACGGGCTCCTCAGCGTCGTTCACACGGACGGACGCTACAAGCCGCGACGACCGGTCCGCCATGGACGAAAGTCAAGGTCGTCCGATCACCCGGCTTCCGCCCGGCTCATGAGGCATGATGATCGACCATGGCCGAGCGCACGCTCTCCGGCCAGCTAGGCGGTCCTGTCCCGGCAGGCATCGAAACGCTGGCCGACGACGACAAACAGGATCTCTCCGACGCGTTGCGCGATGCGCGGCACCGTCAGGCCAAGGCACTGGCCGCGGCGGGCGAAGAGGGCTTGAAGTACGTACCCGCACTTCTGCGGGGTGCCGTCCGCAAGGTGGTGGGCCTGTGACCACCGAGAACTTCGCTTCGCAGGCTGAGATCCTCAAGCTCGCCCGCGTCCTCGGTACCACTCCCGAGCGGCTCGCCTACCTCGAAGGTGTGGACGCCGCCGAGCTCCAGACATTCCGCGAGCAGGTCACCGACACGCTGTTCGACGCCAACCTCGCGGTACTCGAGCGCATGGCGCTGGCGAGCAGGCTGGTTCCCGGCCCGATCCTCGCGAAGATCGCCGAGAAGGTCTTCGGCCCGCTTCTGTGCGCCCGGATCGCCGGGCTGGTGGACGTCTCCCGTGGCGTCGACGTCGCGAAGCGCCTGAAGCCGCCGTTCCTGTCCGACGTCGCGGCCGAGCTGGACCCGCGCCGGGCGAGCGCGATCATCACGCGGATCCCGCTCGACACCGTCGTCGCGGTGGCCGGCGAACTGGTGCGCCGCGAGGACTGGATCACCGTCGGCCGCTTCGTCGGCCACCTGCCGGACCCGACCGTGAAGAAGGCCCTCGACGTCATCGGCGACGCGGCGCTGATCCGGATCGCGTTCGTCCTCGACGACAAAAGCCGGATCGACCACGTGCTCGGGTTGCTCTCCGAGGACCGCTTCCGCGGTCTCCTTCGCGTCGCGAGCGCCGACGAAGCCCTGTGGCCGCCGGTGCTCGACCTCCTCACCCACCTGAGCGAAAAGCGCGTGGCGCAGTGGTCGCACCTGCTCGGCGAACTCCCCGCGGACCTCCGGGAACGCGTCGAAGAAACCCTCGGCCAAGCCTCCTGACCAGGCCGGGGGAGCAAGGGACCTTTGCTATCGTTTTGACGCGAATCAGCTGGTCAGGAGCGCCCCGCGCCGCCACACGGCGGCCGTGAGCGGCACGCCCGGCCGGTAGGCGAGGTGCGTGACCGAAGGCGCTTCGAGCGCCTGAAGGTCCGCCCGCGCACCCGGCCGGATCACGCCGACGTCGTCGCGCCGCAGCGCCCGGGCCCCGCCCGCCGTCGCCGACCAGACGGCCTCGTCGATCGTCATCCGCATCTGCAGCACCGCCGTCGTCACGCAGAACGCCATCGACGTCGTGTACGAACTGCCCGGGTTCGCGTTGCTGGCCAGCGCCACCGTCGCGCCCGCGTCCAGCAGCCGCCGCGCCGGCGCCAGCGGCTGTCGCGTCGACAGGTCGCACGCGGGTAGCAAGGTCGCGACAGTGTCCGAAGCAGCGAGAGCCTCTACGTCGGCTTCGCTCAGGTACGTGCAGTGGTCGACACTCGCCGCACCCAGTTCGACGGCGAGCCGGACGCCCGGCCCCTCCCCCAGCTGGTTCCCGTGCACCCGCAGGCCGAGCCCGCGCTCCCGCGCCGCCTTCAGCACCCGTCCGGATTGCGCCTCGTCGAAAGCGCCGGTCTCGCAGAACACGTCCGCCCACCGCACCAGCGGCGCCACCGCGTCGAGCATGTCGCCGCACACCAGGTCCACGTACGACTCGGCGTCCGCACCCGGCGGCACCAGGTGCGCGCCGAGGAACGTGACCTCATCGGCGACCTCGGCGGCGATCCGCGCCGAACGCGCTTCGTCTTCGACGTTGAGCCCGTAGCCGGTCTTCGTCTCCAGGCACGTCGTGCCCTGCTTCGCCGCTTCGTCGACGTGACGCCGCAGGTTCGCCGCCAGCTCCTCGTCGGACGCCGCGCGCGTCGCGCCGACGGTGACCGCGATGCCACCGGCGCTGTACGCCTTCCCGGCCATCCGCGCCTCGAACTCGGCCGTGCGGTCCCCGGCGAAGACGAGGTGCGTGTGGCTGTCCACCCAGCCGGGCAGCACGGCCCGGCCGTCGACGTCGATCCGCTCGTCCGCGTCAGGAGCGTCGGATGCCGAGCCGACCCAAGCGATCCGCTCGCCTTCGATGACGACGGCCGCGTCGTGCGGTTTGCCCAGCTCGGCGTCGTTCGTGGTGAGCTCGCCGATGCCCGTGATCAGGACTGCCACAATGCCTCGATCTCCTTGGCCAAGACCGTTTCCGGTTTCTCGATCAGCTGGTGCGCGCCGCCACGGACGATCTCACGCCCGGCCACGACGACATCCCGGACATCCGCGCCGGAGGCGGCGAAGACCACCCCGGACGGCTCGATCCCCGCGGTCCGCACCGAACCGAGATCGACCGTCACGAGATCAGCGCCCGCTCCGGCGGCCAGTTCACCGACCTCATCCCAGCCGATCGCGCCGTGATCCGTCGCAGCCCCGAGCAGTTCCTCCGCGGTGAACCGGCCGCGCTGTTCGCTGGAGAGCCGCTCGTTCAGCTCCAGCGCCCTGGTCTCCTCGAACGCGTCGACCACGGCGTTGCTGTCGCTGCCGACACCGAGCCGCACACCGGCGTCCAGCAACGTCCTCGCGGGGCCGATGCCGTCGCCGAGATCCCGTTCGGTCGTCGGACAGAAGCACGCCCGGCTGCGGGCCCCGCCCAGCCGTTCGATGTCGAGCCGCGTCAGATGCGTCGCGTGCACCGCGGTGAGCCGTGCGCCGAGCACGCCGTGGTCGTGGAGCAACCCGGTCGGTGTCGAGCCGTAGGCCGCCAGGCACTGCTCGTTTTCCGCCCGCTGCTCGGAAAGATGGACGTGCAACGGGCGTTCGGCAGGCGTCCCCTTGTCCACTTCGGACAGTTGCTCGGCGGGAACGGCGCGCACCGAATGGATCGCGCCGCCCACCCGGAACGTCTCTTTCTCCCGCAATTCGCCGACACGCTGTGCCCAGTTCGCCGCCGAACCGTCGGAGAACCTCTGCTGCACTTCATCGGGTTCGACGCCGATTCCGCCCGCGAGATAACAGGTGTCGAGCAGGGTGAGCCGGATCCCTGCTTCCTCGGACGCCTGGCGCAGAGCTTCGCCCATCGCGTTCGGTTCGGCGTACGGCTTCCCGCCCGGCGCGTGGTGCAGATAGTGGAACTCGCCGACACTCGTGTACCCGGCCAGCACCATCTCCGCGTAGACCCCACGGGCCAGGCGGTAGTACGAATCCGGGTCGAGCCGGGACGCGAGCGAGTACATCCGCTGCCGCCAGGTCCAGAACGTCCCGCGGTCATGGTGCGTCCGGCCCCGCAGCGCGCGATGGAACGCGTGCGAGTGCCCGTTCGCGAACCCGGGCAGGGTCAGTCCCTTCAGGACGGTTCCGGCTCGGGGCGCATTGGCCGTCACCGAAGCGATCTCGCCGCCCACGACCTCGATCCGGACGGCCTCCGAAATCCCGTCCGGCAACCAGGCCCGCTCGCACCAATATGTCGTCATGTCGACAACTTCTCCAGAACCTCCGCGAGTGCGCGGGCCCCGTGGTCGACGTCTTCGGCCTCCGAGAACTCCTCCGGGGAATGACTGATGCCGGTGGGGTTGCGCACGTAGAGCATCCCGGACGGGACGAATCCGGCGAGGATCGCCGCGTCGTGCCCGGCGCCGGTCGGCAGCTCCGGCGGGCCGCCCAGCCAGGTGCCCAGATCGCGCCGCAGCGTGTCATCGAAGATCACGTCGTCCGAATAGGACTCGCGGGAAACCGTGACCTGGCAACCCTCCTCGCGCGCCGCCTCTTCCGCGGCCTTCGCGATCTCGGCGACCAGTTCGGGCGTGCTCGTCCCCGGCACCCGCGCGTCCAGCCAGAAGTCCACAGTGGACGCGATGACGTTGGTGCCGCCGGGGACCGGCACGAGCCTGCCGACCGTGGCCCTGGCATCGGCCGTCGCCTTCGCCAGCCGCCGGACGGCGAGGACGGTTTCGGCGGCCGGGATCATCGGGTCGCGGCGATCGCCGATCAGCGTCGCTCCGGCATGGTTTCCCTGACCTTGGAAGGAGAATCGCCACCGGCCGTGCGCGATCACCGTGTTGCCGACGGCGACCGGCGAACCGAGGTCGATCAGGCCGCGGCCCTGCTCGACGTGCAGTTCGAGAAAACGCCCGATCAGCCCGAGCCGCTCGGAATCACGGCCCACGCGTTCGGGATCGAGCCCGGATTTCGCGGCGGCTTCGGCGAACGTGACACCGTCGGGGTCGCGCAGTCCCCGTGCCTTGTCCGCGTCGATGGTCCCGGTCAGCAGCCGCGAGCCGAGGCACGGTACGCCGAAGCGGCCACCCTCCTCCTCGGCGAAGACCACGACCGCGAACGGCTTGACGGGACGGAAACCCTTGGCCTGCAGGACTTCCACCGCGTCAAGCGCACTCGCCACCCCGAGCGGGCCGTCGAAAGCGCCACCACCGGGTACCGAGTCCAGGTGGCTGCCGGTGACGACGGCGTCCGGACCGGGGGTTCCCCACCAGGCCCAGATGTTGCCGTTACGGTCGGTCTCGACGCCCAGCCCGAGCCGTCCCGCGCGCTCGACGAACCACGCGCGCAGCTCGGTTTCGCCCGCATCGAAGGCGTGGCGGGAATAGCCGCCGCGCTTCGGGTCGCGGCCGACGTCCGAAATCTCCTCCAGCAGCGAGGACGCGGTCACTCGGCGTCCCGCATCGGCACCCGCACGCCGCGCTCGTCCGCGACGTCGGCGGCGCGGTCGTAGCCGGCGTCGACATGCCGGATGACGCCCATGCCCGGGTCGTTGGTGAGCACGCGCTCGAGTTTCTGCGCGGCCAGCAGGGTTCCGTCCGCGACGCTGACCTGGCCGGCGTGGATGGAGCGGCCCATGCCGACGCCGCCGCCATGGTGGATCGACACCCAGCTCGCGCCGGACGAGGTGTTGACCAGCGCGTTGAGCAGCGGCCAGTCGGCGATCGCGTCGGAACCGTCGGCCATGCCCTCGGTCTCGCGGTACGGCGACGCGACACTGCCCGAGTCGAGGTGGTCGCGGCCGATGACGACCGGCGCCTTCAGCTCGCCACTGGCGACCATCTCGTTGAACCGCAGGCCCGCGAGGTGCCGCTCGCCGTAGCCGAGCCAGCAGATCCGCGACGGAAGCCCTTGGAAGGCGACGCGTTCCCCGGCCAGCCGGATCCAGCGCGCGAGGGATTCGTTCTCCGGGAACAGTTCCAGCATCGCGCGGTCGGTCGCCGCGATGTCCTCGGGGTCACCGGACAGCGCCGCCCAGCGGAACGGGCCGTTGCCTTCGCAGAACAGCGGGCGGATGTAGGCGGGCACGAAACCGGGGAAGTCGAACGCGCGCTCGCAGCCGCCGAGTTTCGCCTCTCCGCGCAGGGAGTTGCCGTAGTCGAAGACCTCGACACCCTTGTCGAGGAAGCCGAGCATCGCGTCGACGTGCGCGGCCATCGACTCACGGGCGCGGTCGGTGAACTCTTCCGGCTTCTTGGCCGCGTAGTCCTGCCAGTCGTCGACGCTCACGCCGGTGGGCAGGTACGAGAGCGGGTCGTGCGCGGAGGTCTGGTCGGTGACGATGTCGACGTCGACGCCGCGGCGCAGCAGTTCCGGCAGTACCTCGGCGGCGTTGCCGACCACGCCGACGGACAGCGCGCGCTTCTCCTTCTTCGCGGCCTCCACCCGGCGGATCGCGTCGTCGAGATCGTCGGCGACCTCGTCGAGGTAGCGGGTTTCGACGCGGCGGTGCGCGCGCTGCGGGTCGCATTCGATGACGAGCGCGACGCCGTCGTTCATCGTGACGGCCAGCGGCTGCGCGCCGCCCATGCCGCCGAGGCCGGCGGTGACCGTGAGCGTGCCCTTGAGGCTGCCGCCGAACCTCTTCTTCGCGATCGCGGAGAAGGTCTCGTAGGTGCCCTGCAGGATTCCCTGCGTGCCGATGTAGATCCAGGAACCCGCGGTCATCTGGCCGTACATCGTCAGGCCCTGTGCTTCCAGGCGCCGGAATTCCGGCCAGGTCGCCCAGTCGCCGACGAGGTTCGAGTTCGCGATGAGCACCCGCGGCGCCCATTCGTGCGTGCGGAACACCCCGACCGGCTTGCCGGACTGGACGAGCAGCGTCTCGTCGGCTTCCAAAGTGGTCAGTTCGCGGGTGATCGCGTCGAAGCTGGCCCAGTTGCGGGCGGCCTTGCCTGTTCCGCCGTAGACGACCAGGTCTTCGGGACGCTCGGCGACCTCGGGGTCGAGGTTGTTGTGGAACATCCGCAGCGCGGCTTCGGTCTGCCAGTTCTTCGCGGTGAGCGTGGTGCCTCGGGCGGCACGGACCGTGCGGGACATGGGCTCAGACCTCCAGTTCGGCCGCGGCGAGGACGGCACCCGACGCGACGAGTTCTTCGGCGGCGGCGATCTCCGGCGCCAGGTGACGGTCGGGGCCGGGGCCCTCGACCTTCGTACGGACCAGATCCAGGACCCGGCCGGTGACCGGCGACGGGACCAGCGGCGCGCGCATGTCCAGCGCCCGCGCGGCGGTGAGCAGTTCGATGGCGAGGACGGTGTTGAGGCCCTCGACGGCCTTGCGCAGCTTGCGTGCGGCGGACCAGCCCATGGAGACGTGGTCCTCCTGCATGGCGCTGCTCGGGATCGAGTCGACCGACGCCGGCACCGCGAGGCGCTTGAGTTCGCTGACGATGGCCGCCTGCGTGTACTGGGCGATCATGTGGCCGGAGTCGACACCCGGGTCGAAGGCGAGGAACGGCGGCAGGCCGTGCGAGCGGTTCTTGTCGAGCATCCGGTCGGTGCGGCGCTCGGCGATGCTGGCGACGTCCGCGAGCGGGATCGCGAGGAAATCGAGCACGTACGCGACCGGGGCGCCGTGGAAGTTGCCGTTGGACTCGACGCGGCCGTCTGCCAGCACGACCGGGTTGTCCACCGCGGAGTGGAGTTCCCGCTCGGCGACGAGTTCGGCGTGCGTGAGGCTGTCCCGCGCGCCGCCGTGGACCTGGGGCGAGCAGCGGAGCGAGTAGGCGTCCTGGACACGGTTGCAGTCCGGACCGCGGTGGCTCTCGACGATCTTCGAGTCCTGCAGCGCCTTCCACATGCGCTGCGCGCTGAGGGCCTGCCCTGGGTGCGGGCGCAGCGCCTGGAGATCGGCGGCGAAGGCGCGGTCGGTGCCGAGGAGCGCCTCGACGCTCATCGCCGCGGTGATGTCGGCGGTGTCGAGCAGCTTGCGGAGATCGGCCGCGGCGAGCAGGAGCATGCCGAGCATGCCGTCGGTCCCGTTGGTGAGGGCGAGACCCTCCTTCTCCGCCAGAACGACCGGTTCGATCCCGGCGTGCTTCAGCGCTTCACTCGCCTGGACGACTTCGCCGTTGTAGGTGACTTCGCCCTCTCCCATCAGCGCGAGCGCGACAGCGGCCAAGGGCGCGAGGTCGCCGGAGCAGCCGAGAGAGCCGTACTCGTGGACGATCGGGGTGATCCCGGCGTTCAGGAGAGACGCAAGCGCTTGCGCGGTCTTCGGACGCACGCCGGTGTACCCGCTGGTGAGGGTGCGGAGGCGCAGCAGCATCAGCGCGCGCACGACCTCGGTCTCGACGGCCGGGCCCGCGCCCGCCGCGTGCGAGCGGATCAGCGACCGCTGAAGCGCGGTACGGCTCTCGAGCGGGATGTGCCTGGTGGCGAGCGCACCGAAGCCAGTCGAAACGCCGTACGTCGGCGTCTCGGCGTGGGCGAGGTTGTCGATGTGCTGACGCGTCGCGGCGAGATTCTTCTCGGCCGCTTCGCTGACCGCGACGGGCGAGTGGTCACGGGCGACCGCGACGACCTGTTCGGGTCGAAGCGGTTCGGACCCCAGAAGTACGGTTTCCGGCATGACCCCATTGGACAACGCCATGCCCGCTGGTGGGCGGCCCCAACCGGTGGTTGTGTCTGGTATCCAAGACAGAGTGCCGGGTGCGGAAGAGAGCAGGGGACCTTTGCTACCGCTTGCTTAGCGTCCCTAAGGAAGCGGTAGCAAAGGTCCCCTGCTCCCCCGGGGTCGGGTGAAGAGGAGGTCGTGATGGGTCAGAGCAGCGAAGTCCCTGCGTTGCGACGCGGTTTGGGCATCCTTCGCGCGCTCGCCGCCCGGCCGGGTCCGGTGTCCGCGGCCGCGATCGCGCGCGAACTGGACCTTCCGCGCTCGACGACGTACCACATGCTCGCCGAACTGGAGGACGCCGGTTTCGTGGCGCATCTGCCCGCCGAGCGCCGCTACGGGCTCGGTATCGCCGCGTTCGAACTCGGCTCTGCTTATTTGCGGCACGACCCGCTGGAGCGGCTCGCCGCTCCACTGCTGCGCAAGCTCGTCGACCGCGCCGGGCACACCGCACATCTCGGCGTGCTGCATGGCAACGAGTCGCTCTACCTGCTGAAAGAACGCCCAACACGCCCGGAAACCCTGGTCACTGAGGTCGGCGTCCGGTTGCCGGGCCAGCTCACGGCGTCGGGAAGGGCTATTTTGCGGCATCTGCCGTCGCCGCACGTGCGAGCTCTGTTCCCGGCCGCGTCGGCATTCGTGCTGCGTACCGGCCGCGGCCCGGGCACCCTCGCCGATCTGCGCCGCACACTGAACGCGGAGGGCAGGCTCGGCTGGGCGGTCGAAGACGGCCATGTCACCGAGGGGTTCGCCTCGGTGGCCTGCCCTGTCTTCGACCACGGCGGGCGGCCGTTGGCCGCGATCAGCGTGACCCTGCGCCACCTCTGCCCTGGAATCGAAGGGTGTGAGGAGACCTGGCCAGACCTGGCCGAAGAGGTCCGCATGACCGCGGCCGAACTGACCACCCGGATCGGGGGTCAGGCGCGCTGAGCGTGCCTCTTCTGAACTCCCTCGAGCCCGAGCATCGCCAGCAGTTCCGCACAGTCGAGGGCGTCCGAAGCATGCCCGGCGACGGTTCGTGCGGCTCTGCCGTTCTGCAGGGTGAGGCGGACTTCTTCCTCCGCGCGCACACCTGCCATCCGGCTCTGGTCTTCTGCGGGATCGGGACGACTGGAATGCCTAGCCCAGGTCATCTGCCACCTTCTTCCGGCCCTCCGTCGACTCGGGGTCGGTTCGAAAGAGGGCCATGGTCGGACACTTAGCATGACATCCCACCCCGTCACTGTTCCCGGCGCGGGTGAATTGAGACGAAAATGACCTTGCTCCTACTACTGTCCGTGATTGAAAAAGGACTCAAGTCGCATGTTGAACGGCTTGCCGGTATCGGGTACGAGATGACCCATTCCCGGCACGACAGCCCGCCGCGCGCCGGACCGCGCCGCGATCTCGTCGGCGATGATCTCGTACTCCGGCCGATGTCCGCCGGTGACCGCGAGCATCGGAAAATCCGCCGAAGCCAGCAGGTCGAGCGGCAGATCCGCGTCACCCGGCGGCCGCATCCCGATCAGGGCGCGGGCGCCGCGCCCCAGCGTCCCCGGCACCGGATCCGGAACGGGCAGCGGCACCCCGGCGAGCGGAAAGAAGGCTTTGAACACCTCCTGGGGATCATCCAACGGGCCCTCAAGGAACTTCCTCAGCTCGGCGTCCCACGCGTCGACGACCTCGTTCCCCCTCACCACCCCACTCGCCGGCGGTTCGACGACGGTGAGTGTCCGCACCATCTCGGGCCTCCGCGCGGCCGCGAACATCGCGACGATCGCGCCGTAGGACAAGCCGACCAGATGCGCGGGCTCGCCGAGCACCTGTTCCGCGATCAACTCGGCGTCGACCTCGAAGTCCTGCACGCCGTCCGGCGATTTCCCGTGGCCGAGACGGTCCGGCGCGAGCAGCGTCCACCGCTCGGTCAGCGGCCGCTGAGCCCGCCACGCCTCTCTGCCGCCGAGCAGCACCCCGTGCACGAGCACGACGTTCGGCCCTGAACCCCACCGATGCACATGAAGCCGCATGCCTCGAAGGCTATCCCGGAGGAATTCCTGATTCCTGCCTTGAAAGGCAGTCAAGCGGGTCGGCCTATGTCCTCAGGTGCATGGTGTTGCGTTTCGGTGTTCTGGTGGGGTCGAGGTAGGTGGGTGCGGTGAATTCGGGGAGCCCGTCTTGGGCTATCCGGACTTTCCATTCGCTGTGGTGGATCAACCGATGGTGCTTGGTGCATAAGAGCACGAGGTTGTCGATTCTGGTTTCGCCGTGGTGCTGCCAGAAAACGATGTGGTGTGCGGTGCAACGCGGAACAGGCATGTCGCAGCCGGGGAACGCGCAGCCGCCATCACGGATGGTCAACGCATATTTCTGCGCCAACGACACGGTGCGTTTCGAGCGCCCGATGTCCAGCGGTTCCCCGGCGGCGCCGAGAACACCCGGCCGGACGCGGGCGTCGCAGGCAAGGACCCGGGCGTCGGTGGCACTGATCGGCCCGACCAGGTCGAGATGGGCTGTACCGAGATCGCTGATCAGGTCCTCGTAGGACATCGTCACGAGGATGTGGGTGGCTTCACCTGCCTGCCCCGGAAGATTCCGGCTGGTGGTCTTGAGTCGCACATAGTCAGCGAACGCATCCCCATAACGCTCATCCTGACCACGAGAGTCCCGGACACCGTCGATGGCTTTGTGCGGTTTCGCCATCGGGTCGAGGTCTGATTTCAACCGTGCATAGGTTTCGAGGTCAAGAGTCGCGGCGAGGCCGAGGGTGCCGTTGCGGTGCTTGATGAACCGCAACTCAGGTCGCGTGTCCTTCGGATCCTCGTTGCGGGGTTCTTTGCCGTCGGGGTCGAGGG
Organism: Amycolatopsis sp. lyj-112; assembly: GCF_046549055.1. NCBI lineage: Bacteria > Bacillati > Actinomycetota > Actinomycetes > Pseudonocardiales > Pseudonocardiaceae > Amycolatopsis > Amycolatopsis sp. lyj-112. Next base: position 363,471 of record NZ_JAJPWS010000008.1, read on the forward strand.
TGTCCAGCAGACGACGCCCGGCCTGGGCGATCGCCCGAGGACCGGAGTGACGAGCGAAGTCGACCAGAGTCCTCTCACCTTTCCGCACCGCCTCCGCGGGCACGGTGGACGGGATGCGATCCAAGGTCCGGATGATCGCGTCGATCTGACCGCCACCGATCGCACCCTCCGCAGCCGCCGAAGCGGTCAACGGCGCCAACGGAGGTGTGGGATCCCCGAAACCGGGCCCGGGATGCAACGCGAGCACCCGATCCGCCCGCAACTTCGCTTCCGCCTCGGACACATGAAAATCCTGCCCGATCAACGCCGCCAACGTCGAATGACCACTGCACCCACGAATCCCGCGCGCATTCAACTCCGCCAGAATCGCATACTGCTCCGCATCCAACTGGCGCTTCAGGACTTCGAGTTCCTGCTTACGGGCATGCAGCGCCGCAGCATCGGCACGCCACCACTCGGTGCATGTCGACGGGGAACTGTTTTCGCTGGCCACAGCCTCGACATTACACCTCATTCGAACGCCTGTACTACTACCATTTCCGTAGCTGACGCACTTGACCCATTTCACCCGAAAGTGGATCGACATGCGGCGAATCGACTGCAGCGAGTGGCAAATACGGGACGGAGTACACCCTTCGCGGAAAGCTGGGGCCTACGTAGGCCCCTTCGGACACTTCGCGGGCAGCACCTCGAAGCCGTAACACTCGCAGCCACGACAACGACCCTTACCCGAGCCATGGACCACCGACGAGTACTGGGACGGCCAATGCCTGAGACCTTTGCAATGGACCGCGTCGACCGCATCTCCGACATCCTTTACGGAGTCGCATCCGGCGAGGGGCTGATCCAGTACGCACCCCTGGGCAGGCGAGTCGGCGTACGCCCTGATCACCTCGGTCAGTTCCTCGACCGGACATCGACTCGTGCCGCAGATCGCAACGAACCGTTGTGGAGCGCGCTCGTCGTCTCGAAGGAGAGCGGCCAGCCCAGTTCGGGCTTCTATTTGCTGGCCAAACGACTTCGGACCGAGTATCGCGATCTCGACACCCAGTCCCTGTGGAAGCAGGAGCTGCAACGCTGCTACGACGCGGCGCGTTCCGCATGAGAGAGCGGCCCCACCCTTGAAGGATGAGGCCGCTCTCGAACGGTGGAGGTGCCGGGAATTGAACCCGGGTCCTCTGGCATATCATCAGGACTTCTCCGTGCGCAGTCCGCTATGTCTCTACTTGGCCCCTTCAGTCACGCGAACAAGCTGAAGTGACGAGCCCAGCCACTGTTTGATTCCCAACCGAACCCCGTAGCCGGATCCGGCGGTGAGCCTCCTAGCTGATGCCGGTGACCGGGTCGGAGGCGACCCCGGACCGACAGAGTTGCTCTACTGCTTAGGCAGCAAGGGCGAACTCGCGCTGGCTCTTAGGCTCGGCGCTTATTGGTTTGCGATGACGCTTACGGTGGTCTCTCGCCTGCACCGGCACGCTTCTCCTGAATCAACGTCCAAAGTCGAAACCGTTCACCCCCTCGTTGGGACAACAACCTCCACAGCATAACGCGGACGGCAAGCGGGTTAGTGCCGGCGGGTGGGGCTAGCCCCACCGGTGAGATGCCCGCGGGCACCATGTCGTCGAACCCCCGGTGAGGGCGATGCTGGTCTCCTCGCATCAGAGAGGAGCACGACCATGAGTTCGCTAGCGGCCGAGCGGGAGTTGAGCAGGTCCGATCCGTCGTTCGGCGGCTCGCTGGTCTACCTGTTGATGAACCTGCCGATGGGCGTCGTGGCCTTCGCGCTGCTGGTGTCGTTCATCTCGCTGGGCGTCGGCACTCTGGTCGTCTGGCTCGGCGTCGCGGTACTGGCGCTGGTCGTTCTCGCGGTGCGCGGCGCGGCCCGGATGGAGCGGGCCAGGGTGTATGCCCTGCTGGACCGCTACATCGACCTGCCGTACCTGCCCCTGCCCGCCGGTAGCCAGTCCTTGCGCTGGAAGGCACGGCTGAAGGACCGCTCGACCTGGCGCGACCTGAGCTACTTCTTCCTGCTGTTCCCGCTCGGGATCATCGAGTTCGTCCTGGTCACGGCGTTCTGGTCGACCAGTCTCGGCCTCGCGGGCCTGCCGATCTACTACCGCTTCCTGCCGAACGGCGAATACCGCTTCCCGACGTGGGAAGTCCCGTGGTTCACCGTCGATTCGACGGTGTCGGCGCTGCCTTGGGCGGCTCTCGGGGTGCTGTGTGTCGCGCTCTCGGTAGCGTTGACGAAGGCACTGGCGGGCGCACATGCCCGGCTGGCGAAGGCGTTGCTCGGGCCCACTCATGCCCAGCGCCGCCGGCTGGAGGATTCTTGGGACGGGGTTCCGACGATGAGCACGGTGAACGGATGACGATCGACCAGCAGGTACAGCAGGTGGATATTCCGCGACCGCGGCCGCTGAGGTCGATCGTCTACATGATCGTCAGTTTCGTCTTCCGCCTGCTCCAGTTCGTCTTGATCGTCGTCGGCCTGGCGGTCGGCATCGCGACGGTGGTGGTGTGGATCGGCTTTCCGATCCTCATGGCCACGACCAACTTCATCCGCTGGTCCGCGGATCGGGAACGGGGCTGGGCGCGAACGATGCTCGACGCTCCGCTGCAGCCGGTCGAGCGCCTCCCCCTCGACGGGCTCCCGCTGGTCAAGCGCTGGCTGACCCGGCTGACCGACGCGACGACGTGGCGGGATCTCGCCTACCTGATGGTCGCGTTCCCGCTGGCCTGTGTGGAGCTCCCGATCGCGCTGGCGTCGATCGTGCTGCTGCCGATGGCGATCTGGGTGACGCCGTGGCTCGCGTGGCTGCACGTCAATCTCGCCTACTCGCTGCTCGGCCCGAACCGTACCCAGAAGCTCGAGAAGAAGGCCGAACGTCTGCAGGCGTCCAGGGCCCGCGGCGTGGACGCCGCCGAAGCCGAACGCCGCCGCATCGAACGCGACCTGCACGACGGCGCGCAGCAGCGGCTGGTCGCCGTCGCGATGAGCCTCGGCCGGGCGAAGTCGAAGTTCGACCACGACCCGGACGCGGTGCGCGACCTGATCGACGAGGCCCATCTCGACGCCAAGCTCGCGGTGTCGGAACTACGCGACCTCGCGCGGGGCATCTACCCGGCCGTGCTCGGCGACCGCGGGCTCGACGCCGCGCTGTCCGCGCAGGCCGCGAAGTCACCGATCCACGTCGACGTCCAGGTGGACGTCGAGCCGCGGCCGCCCGCGGCGGTGGAGACGACGGCGTACTTCATCGTCGGCGAGACGCTGACCAACATCGCGAAGCATTCGGGTGCGACCGAAGCGGGCGTGAAGGTGTGGCGCACCGACGCGATGGTGATCGTCGAGATCACCGACAACGGGCACGGCGGCGCCGAAGTCCGGCCGGGCGGCGGTCTCGCCGGCCTCGCCGATCGGGCGGCCACGATCGACGGCGTGATCACCGTCGTCAGCCCGGCCGGCGGCCCGACGGTGATTCGCGCGGACCTGCCGTGCCAGTGGTGACCCACTCGTGAGTGAATAGGCTCTGCCGTTCATTCACGACGCTGGGGGCAGAATGCGGGTTGTCATCGCCGAAGACGCGGTTCTGTTGCGCGAGGGGGTGATCCGGCTACTCGCCGACGAGAACATCGAGACCGTCGCGGCCGTGGACAACGGTGACGACCTGCTCGGTGCCGTGAAGGAGCATAGGCCCGACCTCGCGATCGTCGACGTGCGGATGCCGCCGACGTTCACCGACGAAGGCCTGCGCGCGGCGCTGGGTGCCCGTGAAGCCATCCCGGGCCTGCCTGTCCTCGTGCTCTCGCAGTACGTCGAAGAGAGCTACGCCGTCGAACTGCTGTCCGGCGGGGCTGGGGGCGTCGGCTACCTGCTCAAGGAGCGCGTCGCCGATGTCGGGGACTTTCTCGACGCGGTGAAACGGGTCGCCGGCGGTGGCACGGCCATCGACCCGGACGTCATCGCGCAGCTGATGGCACGGGGGCGCAAGAACCCGCTCGACGCGCTCACCGCTCGCGAGTCCGAGGTGCTGGGGCTGATGGCGCAGGGCCTGTCGAACACCGCGATCGCGAATTCGCTCGTCGTTTCCCACGGCGCCGTCGAAAAACACATCGGGAACATCTTCTCGAAGCTCGGTCTCGAAGCGAGCGCCGTGGAACACCGCCGAGTCCGGGCGGTACTCACGTATCTGGGTCGCTGACCTGCAAAAAGAGAGCAAGGGACCTTTGCTATCACTCTCCGGGAGAGAGTGATAGCAAAGGTCCCTTGCTCCGTTCCGACCACCCTGAGTGACATGCGATGACGCATCGTCGACAGCCTGTCACCCATTCTGTGGGCAACAACAGCACAACGCCTCACTTAACATGGGCAGACTGTGTAGCGGAACGACCCGAGAAACCGAGGAGGACCCATGACCGAACGGCCCTCCCGCTGCGCGCGCTTCTTCGGCGGCCCCCTCGACGGCCGGGTCCAGGAACTCGGCGATACCGAGCCGGTCGCGGGCACCGTCCTCAAGCACGTCCACCTCCACGACGGCCCGAAGATCGAAACCCGCTACGAACTCGGCCGCGTCGACGACGGCTGGGAGTTCCGGCTGTGCGCCGCGCCGGTTCCGGAGCCGGCGGTGCGGCCCGAAGCGGAGCCCGACGGCGTCTGCGAGTCCTGAAGGTAGGGAAAACTCCACCTTCGAAGGTCCGAAAACAGGAAGACGGATACGGCGGTCCGCACCGCTGTTTCCGCGGTCGTGAAGCACCAGGCTTCTCGACATGCACACGAGCCAGAAACAGGGCCGGGACCGGTTCCTCGACATCGTCCGAGCGGTCGCGATCCTCGCGGTCGTCGTCCAGCACTGGGGCATGCCGGTGCTGTCGTACGCCGACGGCCACCTCTCCACGGGCAACGCGCTCGCGACGCCCGGTTGGTGGGTCATCACCTGGGCCTCTCAAGTGATGCCCCTGGTCTTCTTCGCCGGTGGCGCCGCGAACCTGATCTCGCTCGGCCGCGCGACGAGTTCCCGCGCCTGGCTCGCGGCCCGGCTCAAGCGCCTGATGGTGCCGGTGCTCCCGCTCGTGGGCGTCTGGCTCTTCGTCCCGGACATCCTGCGCGGCATGGGCATCCCGGAGCAGCCGCTGCAGGTCGGCGGCGCGATCGCCGCGCAGCTGCTGTGGTTCCTGGCCGTGTACGTGCTCACCGTGCTGCTCACCCCGATGATGGCCGCCGCGCACCGCCGCTGGGGCCTCAAGGTCCCGCTCGCGATGCTGGCCGCCGCCGTCCTCGTCGACGTCGCCCGCTTCAACGACCTCGGCCTGATCGGTTTCGCGAACGCCGTCTTCGTCTGGGTCGCGGTGCACCAGCTCGGTTTCCACTACACCCAGGGACGGCTCAACTCACTCGGCCGCGGCGCCGCACTCGGCATGTCCGCCGCGGGCTTCGGCATCACCGCGCTGATGGTCGCCTTCGGCCCGTACCCGGCCAGCATGATCGGTATGCCCGGCGCGCCGGTGTCGAACATGAGCCCGCCGACCGTGCTGCTGGCCTTCCTCGCGATCGGCCAGATCGGCCTCTTGCTGGCCTTCAGGCCGCAGCTGAACGCCTTGGCCGCCCGCCCGAACCTCGACACCGCACTGCGCTGGATCGGCCCGCGGTTCATGAGCGTCTACCTGTGGCACATGCCGGCGCTGATCGTCGTCTCCGGTGTCGCGGTCTACGGCCTGGGCTACGAGACCCCCGAACCGGGTTCCGTGCTGTGGCTGACGATGGTCCCCGCCTGGCTCGGTGTCTGCGGTCTGGTGCTCGTCGGCCTGCTGCGGCTCTTCGACCGCTTCGAGATGCAAGGCTCCGGCCCGGCGCCCACCGCGCACACGCCTCAGCTCGTCCTGGCCGGCCTGCTGATCTCCGGTGGGCTGCTGGGGCTGGCCGCGCACGGCTTCGCCCCGCTGAGCGACGGGCTCACCCAAGGCCCGGCACCGTGGGTGGCGCTGGCGATGGCCGGTTACTTCCTGGCGGGCAAGCAGATCGCGGTCGCGGACGTCGGGACGCGGCTGCTCGGCCGCGCCGTCTCGGTCGTCGAGGTGGCGCAGCTCAAACGCTGAGCAGTTTCGCGGGGGTGTCGTGCAGCACCGCCCGCAGGAACGGCTCACCCAGGCGATCGTCGGCTGCCCAGCCGGCGATCGCCTGCAGCTGCGTGGCGTAGGAGTACGGGATGTTGGGGAAGTCGGTGCCGAGCACGATGCGATCGGAGAACTCCGCCAGCAGATCCGCCCAGTCCGGCGGGAGCGGGTTGCCTCGCAGCGAGAACTCGACGCCGACCATCGTGGTGTCGAGATGCACCCGCGGATACTTCCGCGCCAGCTCGAACGCGAAGTCGATCTCCGGCATCCCGGCGTGGGCGAGCACCAAGGTCAGATTCGGGTGCCGCACGAGGATCTCTTCGAACAGCCGCAGCCCGGTATAGGCGCCCGGGAGCGGCCCGTGTCCACAGTGGACGACCACCGGCACACCCGCGTCGGCGAGCGCGCCCCAGACACCGTCCAGGTACTCGTCACGCGGGTCGTAGGCGCCGACCTGGACGTGTGCCTTGAAGCAGCGGGCACCCGCGCGCAGGGCTCCGTCCACAACGGACAGCGCCGACGGCTCAGGATAGAACGTCCCCGTCGGGACGGCGTCCGGGACCCGCTCCGCGAACTCCAGCGCCCACGTCGTCAGCCATTCGGCCATACCGGGCTTGTGCGGATAGACCAGCGGCGCGAACTTGCGCACACCGAACGAACGCAGGGTTTCGATCCGCTCCTCTTCCGAAGTGCGGTAGTACACCGGCCAGGCCATGCCGTAGTGCTCCTCGGCCTGGTCGAAATAGGCCCACACCTTGTCCATGACCGGCTTCGGCAGGAAGTGCAGGTGGATGTCCACGAGCCCGTCGATGCCCAGCGACGAGATCCAGTCCGGGATCTCGGTGTCCGACGCGGGCCCATGGATCACTCGCTGTACCGGCCCTTCAGCGCCCGGCCCATGGCCCGGCTGATGGTGCGGTCCGCGTCCCGCTTGGCGATGTCCTGACGCTTGTCGAAGGACTTCTTACCCTTGGCCAGCGCGATCTCGACCTTGACCTTGCCGTCCTTGAAGTACATCGAAAGCGGCACCAGGGACAGGCCGCTCTCCTTGGTCTTGCCGATGAGCCGCTCGATCTCCTGGCGGTGCAGCAACAGCTTCCGGGTGCGGCGCGGCGTGTGGTTCGTCCACGTGCCCTGCACGTACTCCGGGATGTGCACGTTGCGCAGCCAGACCTCGCCGTCGTCGACCGTGGCGAACGCGTCGGCCAGTGATGCCCTTCCTTCACGCAGGCTCTTCACCTCGGTACCGACGAGCACCAGACCGGCTTCGTAGGTATCGAGGATGGAGTAATCGTGCCGAGCCTTGCGGTTCGACACGATCACCTTGTGACCACGTTCTTTGGGCATAGCGGCGACTCTACGTGAGTTTCTGTGCGTGAGCAGGTGGTTATCGGTGCAGCTAGTGACGCACGTACAGCCGGAGCGTCACGTAGCCGGTGATGGCCGAGATGACCGTCGAGACGGCCAGCAGGATCGGTGCGACCGGGAACAGCAATTCGAGCGTGCTGATCGCCGGGAACACGTCACCGGTGAGCACGAGGTCGAGCAAGAAGGCCTTGGTCAGGACCAGGAAGACGATGCCGATGAGCGCACCGACAAGGCCGGCGACCACCGCCTCCAAGAGGAACGGCAGCTGCGTGTACCAGCGGGTCGCGCCGACCAGGCGCATGATGCCGACCTCGGTGCGCCGGGTGAACGCCGACACCTGGATCGTGTTGGCGATCAGCAGCAGCGCGGCCATCGCCATGATCACCGCGGCGCCGAAGGCGAGGTTCCGGACGGCGTTGAGGGCGTTGAACACGCGGTCCAGTGCCTTCTGCTGGTCGTCGACCTTGCTGACGCCGGGTTTGCCGGTGTACTCCTGGATGATCGCCTGGCTGCGCTCAGGGTTCTTCAGCTTGACGTGCAGCGACGCGGGAAGCGCCTCCGGCGACGTCAGCGCGAGAAGTTCCGGCTGGCTCTCGAACATCTTCTTGAACCGCTCGTAGGACTGCTCACGGTTCTCGTAGACGACCGACTCGACGCCGTCGTTGCCCTGCAGGTCCTGGCGCAGCGACTGGCAGGCGGACTGCGAACAGTTCGGGTCCCCCGAGCTGATGTCGTTGACCAGGTAGACCGACACCTCGACGTCGGAGAGGAAGTTGGCCTTCATCTTGTCGATCGTGCCGACGGCCAGCAGACCGATGCCGAGCATGGCGAGCGAGACCGCGGTGGTGAGGATCATCGCGATGGTCATCGTGACGTTCCGGCGCAAGCCGGTGACTACCTCGCTGAAGACGAAACTGGCGCGCATCGGGGTTGATGTCCCTTGGAAGTCGTGGGTAACGGAGGAGGGCGGGGCCGGTCAGCGGCCGATGCCGTAGACGCCTCGGGCGTCGTCACGGATGACCTTGCCGAGCTGCAGCTCGACGACCCTGCGCCGCATCGAGTCCACGATCGAATGGTCGTGGGTGGCCATCAGCACCGTCGTGCCGGTGCGGTTGATCCGCTCCAGCAGCAACATGATGTCCTGACTGGTGTCGGGGTCCAGGTTGCCGGTCGGCTCGTCGGCGAGCAGGACGAGCGGGCGGTTCACGAAAGCGCGGGCGATCGCGACGCGCTGCTGCTCACCACCGGAGAGTTCGTTGGGGAGCCGGTCGGCCTTGCCGTCGAGGCCGACGAGTTCGAGCACCTCGGGGACGACCTTGCGGATCGTGGGGCGCGGCTTGCCGATGACTTCGAGCGCGAAGGCGACATTCTCGGCGACGGTCTTGTTCGACAGCAGACGGAAGTCCTGGAAGACGCAGCCGATCGTCTGCCGCAGGCGCGGCACCCGGCGGCGGGCCAGCTTGGCGACGTCGAAGTTGGAGACCATCACGCGGCCCTTGCTCGGCACCTCTTCGCGCAGCAGGAGACGCAGGAAGGTCGACTTCCCGGATCCCGAAGGACCGATCAGGAAGACGAACTCACCTTTGTCGATCTCGACCGACACCCTTTCGAGGGCGGGACGGGTCGAGGTCTTGTAGACCTTGGAAACCTCTTCGAGCCGGATCACGGTTCGGCATACTACCCATGCCACCCGTTAAGCCCGGGTAGCCCGGTCCCGGCGGCCAAGCGAGCAAGGGACCTTTGCTGTCACTCTCTTCCGGAAAGTGACAGCAAAGGTCCCTTGCTCTCTTACTCAGGGTTGTTACGCGGCTCCGGACTGCTTGCGCCACCGGACGCCTGCCTCGAGGAAACCGTCGATCTCGCCGTCGAGCACCGAGGACGGGTTACCGACCTCGAACTCGGTCCGCAGGTCCTTGACCATCTGGTACGGGTGCAGCACGTAGGAGCGCATCTGGTTGCCCCAGCTGGAGCCGCCGTCCTTGAGCGCGTCCATCTCGGCGCGCTCCTCTTCCTTCTTCCGCAGCAGCAGCCGGGCCTGGAGGACCTTCATCGCGGCCGCCTTGTTCTGCAGCTGCGACTTCTCGTTCTGGCACGACACGACCACGCCGGTCGGGATGTGCGTGATCCGCACCGCCGAGTCGGTCGTGTTGACGCTCTGGCCGCCGGGGCCGGACGAGCGGTACACGTCGACGCGGATGTCCTTCTCGGGGATGTCGACGTGGTCGACCTCCTCGACCTCGGGCATCACCTCGACGTGCGCGAAGGAGGTCTGGCGACGGCTCTGGTTGTCGAACGGCGAGATGCGCACCAGCCGATGCGTGCCCTGTTCGACCGAGAGCGTGCCGTAGACGTAGGGGGCGGTCACCTTGAACGTCGCGGACTTGATGCCCGCCTCTTCGGCGTAGGAGATGTCGTAGACGTCCGTCGGGTAGCCGTGCCGCTCCGCCCAGCGCAGGTACATCCGGAGCAGCATCTCGGCCCAGTCGGCCGCGTCGACGCCGCCGGCTTCGGAGCGAATGGTGACCACGGCGTTCCGCTGGTCGTACTCACCCGAAAGCAGCGTCCGGACCTCGAGGGCGTCGACGTCCTTCGAAAGCGCGGAGAGCTCCGTCTCGGACTCGGCCATGCTGGCGGAGTCACCCTCGGCCTCAGCGAGCTCATAGAGGACGCCCAGATCGTCGAGCCGCTGACGCAGCTCGGAGATGCGTCGCAGTTCACTCTGCCGGTGAGACAACTGGCTGGTGACCTTCTGCGCCGCTTCGGGGTCGTCCCAGAGGTTCGGACTGGAGGCCTGTTCCTCCAGCTCGGCCACCTGGGCACGCAGCGCATCCAGGTCCATCACCGACTCGATCTGCGTCAGCTTGCCGGTCAGGTCCTTCAGGGCCGCATCGAACTCATCACTCACGTCGAACAAGGTTACGGCAAAACCCACGACCGGTTGCGGCGAACCGGTCGTGGGCGCCTGTCCAGGTCAGGACTGGGGGATGGAATCCAGCAGTTTCAGCGCCGCTTTGGCCTGGGCCTGAGCGAACTCGGCGACTGCCTTGGCATACGGGCCATCGGCGCCCTTGGTGGCGGCCTTGGCCCCGTCGAGCTGCAACGTGTAGCTGGCGCGCGCCGACTCGAGCAGGCTCGCGCGCTGCTTCACGGTCAGCGAACCGGCGTGCACGAGACGCAGGATCAGCGGGCTGCGGAGGTGGTCAGGACCGGCTTCGGAGGACAGCCACGTCTTGAACGCCTTCTTGCCCGCCGCGGTGATGAGGTACTGCTGACTCGACCGCGGCCCCTGCTTGCCGAGGCGGACGAGGCCCTCCTTGGACAAGGCGGGGAGCTCCCGGTACACCTGGCTGCGGGTCACGCTGAAGAAGGCGCCGAAACGCTCACCCGCTCCCGCGACCAGTTGCCCACCCGTGGCGGGACCGTCGTGAAGCAGACCGAGCAGTGCGGCGGCTGTTGCATTCAATTCGGACACGCCCCCTACGGTCCCACTTTTCGGTACCTGTGTCCACTGTGGTCAGCACGGCTGTCCATTGTGGCTAGTGATATGCGCTCATTCGGCCCAACGGACTACACCTGTCCACAATGGACCGAACACGCTACGCAACCGGCTCCCGCCCCATACAGCGGTATGTGTCCCCCGCCCCGCCCAACGCCGGCGGGAGATCGCCCCGGAGGGCACACGGCCCCGAACCGGAAACGAAAGAAGCGCGTGCCTGCGATTTCCGCAGACACGCGCCTCATTTTCTCTGTAGCGGGGACAGGATTTGAACCTGCGACCTCTGGGTTATGAGCCCAGCGAGCTACCGAGCTGCTCCACCCCGCGTCGTTGTGTTAATAGATTACATGGGGGCGAAACCCCGTTTCAGGGGGGTCCCCTTAACGGTCAGACGCCCCGTTGACCTGGCTTTATGTCGAATCTTTGCCATCCAGCCAGGCGAAGACACCGTGGAGCACCATGGACAAGCCATCACTGAATCTGCCCTCGACGTCCTCGTCGAACACCCAGACAGTCGGTACCACGTCATAGCGCGGGTCCCGTTCGCCTGGAAACGGGTAGACGGCCTGTTCTTCGATGACGAAGCCGACGACATAGCTGTAAACGGTGAACAGGGCGCGTCCGGCCAGGTAGGGCTCGAGGCCCGCGTCGACACGTCCCTGGAAGACGTTGTCGCCGAGCAGGGTGTCGTCGGTCAGATAAGTCCCTGAGAAGACCTTCGCGCCGTCGCGATAGGCCAGCATCATCCGGCGCAACGCGTTCGCCGCCTGCTCGAGCGACTCCCGCTCCCCCATGCCTTCCGGCGTACGACCGGGCATGGCGTCGGCGTACATCTGCGTCGCCATCTCGTCGAGCAGCTCCTGCTTGTTCTTCATATGCCAGTAAAGCGCCGGCGCTTTGACCCCCAGTTCCTGTGCGATCAGGCGGAGCGTGAGCCCGTTGAGCCCGACGTCGTTGAGTAGCCGAAGCCCGGCCCGAACGATGTCCGGCCTGGTCAGACCCACTTTTGACCCTCTTTCCCACAGTGCCGCCTTGACAATTTAACGATGTTAAGGGCACGCTGGGCCGCAGTCAATTTAACGCCGTTAAGGAGTGGTATGGACAACCTGGGGACGGACGTCATCGTGGTCGGCGCGGGGCCGACCGGGCTGATGCTCGCGAACGAACTCGTGCTCGCCGGCGTCGATGTGGTGGTACTGGAACGGCTTTCCGAACGGACGGGACTGTCGAAGGCGCTGAACCTCCAGCCGCGCACCTCGGAAATGCTGGAGCTGCGCGGACTTCTGGACGGCGCCGAGGAGCGTTCGTACGCGACGGTCGAAGACGGGCATTTCGCGATGATCCCGGTCGTCTACGACGGTTGGGACACTCGATTCCCTTTTCAGCTGGGGATTCCGCAGGCAGAGGTCGAGGGCTTCCTGGAGGAACGGCTTGCCGCACAAGGAACAAAGGTGCTGCACGGACACGAAGTAATCGATTTCGTGCAGGGCAAAGACTTTGTGAGTGTTCGGTGCCGAACAGAAGTCGGCGAGACGCGACTGAACGCGAAGTTTCTTGTCGGCTGCGACGGCTCGCGAAGCGTTGTACGCAAAGGGCTGAACGTGGACTTTCCCGGTGTGGACGGTGAAGGTTTCGGCGTGGTCGCGGACGTCCTGTTCGACAACGTCCCTGACGGTGCGCAAAAGCAGTGGCGAACGATGCGGAACGTCGGCGAACCGACCGGTGAAACGACCTTCAAAGGCCTGATTCCGTTGGGAGAGCCGGGTCTTTACCGCTTCATATACGGCGACAGAGCCTCCCGGCCTGCGGACATGCGGTCCGCGGTCCCCCTCGACGAAGTCCGGGGGATGCTGCACGACCTGTACGGCGACACCGCGACGGTGTCGGAAATCCGCTGGGCGTCAAGGTTTTCCGATGCCGCGAGGCAGGCCACGCACTACCGCGACGGGAGGGTCCTGCTGGCCGGAGATGCCGCGCACATCCATTTCCCCGCCGGCGGGCAGGGGCTGAACCTCGGCGTACAGGACGCGATGAACCTGGGCTGGAAGCTGGCCGCGACCGTGCGAGGCTGGGCCGGTGACGAACTGCTCGACACCTACGAGGCCGAACGGCACCCTATCGGCGCGCAGGTGCTGCACAACGTCGCCGCTCAGCTGGGCCTGACTCCGCGGTCCGCCGAATCTCGCGCCCTGCGTGCCGTCTTCACCGACCTCGTCGCGTTTCCCGACGTGAACCGGCACCTCGCGGGCATGGTGTCCGGTCTCGGAGTCCGCTACGCCACCTACGGCACCGGACACCCCGTGCTGGGTTCGCGCCTGACCGACCAGGACGTCGCCACCGAAGCCGGCCCACTCCGCCCGAGCACGCTGTTCCGTACAGGCGACTTCGTCCTCCTGACGACGACACCGGCCCACATCGAGGCCGCCGAATCCTGGTCGCCGCACTTGACGACCCAACTCGTCACCGCCCTGCCCTGGCCCTCGGTCGAAGCGGTCCTGTACCGCCCCGACGGCTACGCCTGCTGGCTGGCCTCCACCGCCACCCCCACGCGGTAGCAAAGGTCCCCCGCTCCCGGCGGTAGCAAAGGTCCCTTGCTACCGCCCTGATCGTCTACAGGCCCACGCACGCACCGAAGGCAAGGCGAAGCCCCAGACCCACGAAAACGGCACTCACCACGCCAACGCAACTCACGAAGGAGTTCCCAGGGGTTTGACCTCCGGGGCGAAATACGAAAGAGGGCCGGTCATTCGCGTCTTCTGCGAATGACCGGCCCTCTGACCTTTGTAGCGGGGACAGGATTTGAACCTGCGACCTCTGGGTTATGAGCCCAGCGAGCTACCGAGCTGCTCCACCCCGCGCCGTGACACCTACCTTACGCCTGCGCTTCGAGCAGGCGCAAAGCAGGTGCCCTTTTGGTTAGCGACGTCACCCTCCGGGCTGGCCGGTGGCCGGCGGCGTGGCGGCCGGCGGCGTCGCCTTGGCTGCCTCGTAGGCCCTGTACGCGGCGTCGAGCGAGGCGAGGGCCGCACCCTGGTCCGCGTAGTTGCCTGCCTGCTGGGCGGCCTTGTACTTGGCCCAAGCGTCGTGCATTTCGCCCGCGGCCTTGTCGAGTGCCGGGTTGGCGCCGGCGGCCGGCGGGGTGGTTCCCGGCGGCACCGGTGTCGTGGGTCCGGGCGTGCCACCGGTCTGAGGTGGCGTGACACCGGAACCCGTGCCCGCGCCGAAGACCTGGTCGAGGGCCTCGTTCAGGGTGGGCGCGAAGCCGATCTTGGTGCCGTAGGAGACCAGGACACGGGCCAGCTGCGGATAGCTGAGCTGGTTCCGTTGCCGGATGTAGACCGGTTCCACATAGAGGAATCCGTTGGCGACGGGCAGCGTGATCAGGTTTCCGTAGATGACGGTGACGTTCGGGTTGTTGAACAGGGTCCGGTCCTGAGCGACCCGTGGGTCACTCTGGAATCTGTTCTGGACCTGGACGGGACCATCCACCTGGGTGGAACCACTGGCGCCGGTCGGTAGTCGAAGGACCCGCATTTTCCCGTAATCCTCGGGATCCGACGACACCGACATCCAGGCCGCCAGGTACTGCCGCTGGAGACCGGTCAGCGAACTGGTGAGCTGGAACCGCGACTTGTTGTCGCCAGGCGCGGTGGCCAGGACGTAGTAGCCGGGCTGGTTGGCGATGCCGGACGCGGAGGCATTCACGCCGCCTTCCTGCGTCGGGTCCTGCGGGACACTCCAGAACGCCTGCTGGGCGTAGAACTCCGCCGGGTTGTTCACGTGGTACTTCGACAGGAGTTCCCGCTGCACCTTGAAGAGGTCTTCGGGGTAGCGGAAGTGCGACCGCAGGTCCGGAGAAACCTCGCTGCTCGGCTTGACCAGGCCCGGGAAAACCTTCTTCCAAGCGTTGAGCACCGGCTCGTTGTCCTCGACGCCGTACAGGTTCACGGTGCCGTCGAACGCGTCGACGGTGGCCTTGACCGAGTTACGGATGTAGTTGATCGAGGCGTTCGTCTGGCGGGTGGTGCCGCTGAGCGAGTCGTTGGTGGCCTGGCCGAGCTGGGTCTGCTGGGCGTACGGGAAGTTGTTCATCGTCGTGTAGCCGTCGACGATCCAGATGATCTTGCCGTTGACGACCGCCGGGTACGGGTCGCCGTCGAGGGTCAGCCAGGGGGCGACCTTCGCGACGCGATCCCGCGGCTCGCGGTTGTACATGATCTTGGATCCGTCGCCGATGGCGTCGGAGAACAGGATGTTCCGCTCCCCGTACTCGGCGGCGAAGGCGAGCCGGTTGAACCAGTTGTCGATCGGCACGCCGCCGGCGCCCTTGTAGATGTAGGCGCGGTCGACGGCGGTGTCGTACTCACCGGGCGCCTCGCCGACCTTGCCGCCGACGATCGCGTACGCGGCGTCGGTCGCGAGCTCGCCGTAGTAGATGCGGGGCTCGTCCACCTTGATACCCGGCTTGCTCGCGTCGGTCGCTCCGGCGCCGTCCGGGTCTTGGGTGTCGCTGGTGGTGGCGATCGGGTAGCCGCCGTCGGAGTTGGTGTCCTTCAGCGCGCGGTCGATCGTGTTGGCCGGCGCGGCGACGAACCCGTTTCCGTGCGTGTAGACGAGGTGCTTGTTGATCCAGTTCGTCTGGTTGCCGGTGAGGCCTTCGGTCTTGATCTCCTTGGCCGCGACGATGTAGTCCTGCGTGACACCGTTGAGGGTGTAGCGGTCGACGTCGAGCTTGGACGGGAAGCCGTAGAAGTTCTCACGGCCGACGCGCTGGGTGAAGGTGTCACTGAGGACGTTCGGGTCGAGGAGCCGAATGTTGGGAACGGTCCCCTTGTCCTGCTTGATCTCCGACGAGGTCGCCTCGGACTTGCCTGTGTAGTCCTTGTACTCGACGTTGGTGAGGCCGAACGCCTGGCGCGTCGCGTCCATGTTGCGCTGGATCGACGCGGATTCCTTCTCGTTCGCGTTGGGACGCACGGAGAACTGGTCGAGGACCGCGGGCCACGCGACACCGACGAGCACGTTCGACAGGATCAGCAGCACCAGCGCGATCGCGGGCAGCTGCAGGTTACGCAGGAACGCGCCGGCGAAGAACGCGACCGCGCAGATCACCGAAATGCACAGCAGGATCAGCTTCGCGGGTAGAACCGCGTTCAGGTCGGTGTAGGTCGCACCGACGAACAGTGGCGCTCCACGGTCCGACAGCAGCAGGTTGTAGCGGTCGAAGAAGTACTCGACCGCCTTCAGCAGCACGAAGATGCCGATGGTGATGGCGAGCTGGGCGCGCGTCGGGCCGGCGAGCTGACCGCCCTTGCCCGCGAGCCGGATGCCGCCGAAGACGTAATGCGAGATCAGTGCGCCGAAGAAGGCGATGACGACCGCGATGAACAGCCAGCCCAGGAGCCAGTTGTAGAACGGCAGGTCGAAGGCGTAGAAGCCGACGTCGTTGCCGAATTCGGGATCGGTCTGGCCGAACGGCGTGCCGTTGAGGAACAGCTGTACGACCTGCCAGTCGCCCTGCGCGGAGGCACCGGCGATGAGCCCTGTCAGCACTGGGATGCCGATGCCGAACAGGCGGATCCGGCCGACGATCGCGGACCGGTAACGCGCGAGCGGATCGTCGTTGCCGGAGATCGGCACGAAGACGGGCCTGCTGCGATACGCGATCATCAAACTGATCGCCAGCGAACCTCCCACCAGGATGCCGACGGCGAAGAACAAGACGACCCTGGTGATCAACACCGTGCTGAACACCGATCGGGCATCGACCTCGCCGAACCACAGCCAGTCGACGTAGGTGTCCAGCAGTCTCGCGCCCAGCAGGAGCGCCAGAATGACGACGGCGGCGATGATGAGCAGGATCCGGCTGCGCCGGGACAGCTTCGGCAGGCTCACAGGGGGCCGAGTGGCCACTGCACACGCTCCTGGTTTGGTGAACTTTTCGCGGAGGCGCGCGTACCGCGTGCGGCCCCTGATGCTCTAACTCTACGGATGCCGTCAGAAGTTCCCGGAACCCGCCCAAACCGGACTCGGAACACCGCGGTTCCGGCCGCCTGGAACGATGGGGCAATGGCACCGAGTGAGCAGCAGGGCGTGGCCGGCCTGGCCCGCGAAGTCGAGGAGTTCGTCGCCTCCGGAGGGTGGGACCAGCCGCCGCAGTTGTTCGCGCTGGTCCCGACCGCGGCGCTGCTGGACGAACAGCCCGAGCTGGCAGGGCAGCTCGACCCGTCGGCCCCGCTGACGCCGGTCGCCCAGGAGCCGCTGCCCGACGGCGACCTCGGCGAGGCGCTGGCCCAGATCGCGTGGCCGGATCTGGTCCTCGGATGCGCGCTCTCGCAGGAGATCATCGTGCTGCCGCCGGACGCCGAGGCCGAGCTTCCGGTCGTGCCCGAGACCGATGCCGAACGTCTGCGCCAAGCGGCCGCCGACCACCCGCGCCGCACCGAAGCCCGGCTCGTGGCCGCGGTGCTGCGGGACGGTGGCGGGGCCTGCGTCATGCGGCTTCGCGGTGCGGGGCAGCCCGACGAGGCCGGGGACGTCCCCGTCGACGAAATCATCGAGAACCCTGAACTGGCGCCCAACCTGCTGGAAGCCCTGAGGGCGACCCTGATGCCCTGACCTGCAAAACGAGAGCAAGGGACCTTTGCTATCGCCGGCCCGGGACAGGCGCCGGGCGATAGCAAAGGTCCCTTGCTCTCTTCAGGCTCGCGGGCGGCAGCAAAGGTCCCTTGCTCCCCCTGCGGTCAGCAGGAGGCCGTGGGCCTTCCCGCCTTGAGGTTGTCGAGCTGCGCGATCGCCTCGTCCAGCGTCGCGACCTTGATCAGGTTCAAGCCGTCGGGCGCGGCTGTCTTCGCTTCGGCGCAGTTATGCGAGGGAACGAGGAAGTCGGTCGCACCGGCCTCGCGAGCGCCGACCACCTTGAACGAGATACCGCCGATCGCGCCGACGACACCCTTCTCGGAGATCTCGCCCGTTCCGGCGATGTGCTTGCCTCCGGCGAGGTCGCCATCTTCCATCTTGTCCACGATCGCGAGCGCGAACATCAGACCGGCCGACGGGCCTCCGACGTCTTGCAGCGAGATCTTCACGTCGAACGGGACGTCGGCGCGGTCCACCGCGGTGAGCCCCATGAAGCCTTCCGGGCCGTCGGGGCGCTGCGCGAGCGTGAGCGGCACGGTGCGCTCGGCCTGCCCGTCGGACTTGAAGGTGATCTGGACGGTCTGGCCGGGTTTGGTGCCGTTCAGCGCGGCCCGCACATCGGCCGCTTCCGTGACCGTCTTCCCGTTGACGACCTGAAGACGGTCACCGGGCGCGAGCACCTTGTCGGCCGGGCTGCCGGAGACGATGGTCTTCGCGAGCACCTTCACCGGGAACTTGCGGCGCAGCGCGGCGACCTGGGCCGCGGTCTGCGAATCCTGCAGCTGCTGGATGTTCTCCTGCCGGACCTGCTCGTTGGTCTCTCCCGGTTTGAAGTACTCCTCGCGCGGCGCCAGCGCGTACCGGCCGCTCGCCCACAGCCCGAGCGCGTTGAACAAGGTGATCCCGCCGTCGCGCAGCGAGACCGTCGTCATCCGTAGTTCGCCGGACGTCTGGAAGATCTCGTGCCCGTTGACCTGGATCACCGGTTGCCCGGCGGCGTCCTTGCCGAGGGTGTCGTAGGTCGGGCCGGGACTGATCGCCACGTACGGCACCGGGATGAAGAATCCGACGAGCGCGAAGGCCACGAACAGAGCACCGCTGACCAGCAGCGTCCAGCCCCGTCGGGTCAGCCTCCGTTCAGAGCGGTCCTGGTCACTCGCGGACCCCGCACGGCTCCGCGCTGCTGTGGTCTCCTCCGAGGGCTCTGTCACGCGTGACAGCGTACGGTGACGGTGTTCGCTTCTCGGTGAAGGCCACGCTCATCACTCCAGTTGACGAGCTTCGGGTCCCAGGAGCCGCGTACGGTGGTGCCATGAGCAAACCCCCGTTCGGCTTCGGACCGCCCGATCCCGACAAACGAGGCGAGAACGAACCGTCGGACTCCGGCGGCCAGCCCTCCGGCGCCGAGGCCTTCAATCAGCTCGGTCAGATGCTCAGCCAGCTGGGCCAGATGCTCAGCCAGGCCGGCAATTCGACCGGGCCGGTCAACTATGACCTGGCGAAACAGATCGCGCTGCAGAACCTCAGCTCCAGCGACGGCGCCGACGTGAAGCTCGGCTTCTCGTCGGCCGGCGGCGACGCGGGCACGGCCGTACGCGATGCCGCCCACCTCGCCGAGCTGTGGCTCGACGCCGCCACGATCCTGCCCGCCGGCGCTTCGACGACCGTCGCGTGGTCCGCCCGCGATTGGGTCGAGAAGACCCTGCCCACCTGGCAGCGCCTGTGCGACCCCGTCGCCCAGCAGGTCTCGGGCGCCTGGGTCGAGGCACTGCCCGACGAGGCCAAGCAGGCCGCGGGCCCGCTGCTGTCGATGATGGGGCAGATGGGCGGGATGGCCTTCGGCTCCCAGCTCGGCAACGCTCTCGCTCAGTTGGCTTCCGAAGTGCTCACCTCCAGCGAGGTCGGCCTTCCGCTCGGCCCCGCGGCGACCTCCGCGCTCCTGCCGGCGAACATCGAGAAGTTCACCGAGGGCCTCGAGCTGCCGACCAGTGAGGTGCTGGTCTTCATCGCCGCGCGCGAGGCCGCCCACCAGCGGCTGTTCGCGCACGTGCCCTGGCTGCGGCAGCGTCTGCTCGCCACCGTCGAGGAGTTCGCCAAGGGCATCACGGTCGACACGTCGGCGCTGGAGCAGCTCGCCGGGCAGATCGACCCGGCGAACCCGGCCAGCATCGAAGAGGCCATGTCCTCGGGGCTGCTCGAGCCCAAGACGACCGACGAGCAGAAGACCGCGCTGAACCGGCTCGAGACCCTGCTCGCCCTGGTCGAAGGCTGGGTCGACGTCGTGGTCGCCGAAGCCATCGGAGACCGCCTTCCGGGTGCGGACGCGCTGCGCGAAACGCTGCGCCGCCGCCGCGCCACGGGTGGCCCCGCCGAGCAGACCTTCGCCACCCTGGTCGGGCTCGAGCTCCGGCCGAGGCGGATGCGGGCGGCTTCCGCGCTGTGGAAGCTG
This sequence comes from Amycolatopsis sp. lyj-112, assembly GCF_046549055.1. Lineage (NCBI taxonomy): Bacteria > Bacillati > Actinomycetota > Actinomycetes > Pseudonocardiales > Pseudonocardiaceae > Amycolatopsis > Amycolatopsis sp. lyj-112. The sequence goes on from NZ_JAJPWS010000008.1 coordinate 383,534, forward strand.
GTCGGCGACCAGCATGGCATCGAGAAGCGCGACGGCCTCTGGTCGCACCCCGACCTCATGCCGACGGCCGCTGACCTCGACGAACCACTGGACTTCGCCGAGCGCCTCGGCGACGGCGAGTCGACCCTCGACGGCATCGATCCGATCGCCGAGATCGAACGCGCCGAGCGCGCCAAGAAGGACCAGCCCGAGAACGACAAGGGCAGCGACAAGGGCGACGAAGAGAACTGAGGCACGTCAGTCCTCCGCCGCGATGCCCCATCCGGCGGCGGAGGACAGGCCCTCCAGATAGCCGATGGCGCGCTCGGTCTTGGGATAGCGGCGAACCAGCTCCCAGAACGCCGCGTTGTGTCCTGGCTCCTTCAAATGCGCGAGTTCGTGCACGAGGACGTAGTCCAGCACCCAGCCAGGCACCCGACGCAGGCGATCACTCACCCTGATCGTCGCGTCGACCGGTGTGCAGGACGCCCACCTCGTCCTCATCGGCGGCACCCAGCGAACACTCGCGGGTATCGCGTTGCCGTCCAGATATTTCGCCGAGAGGACGGCGCACCGCGCCAGCAGCGCCTCGTCCGAGGCCTTCGGCGGCGAGGCTTGCCGCGGGCCTTTGCGCAGTAGCTTGCGCTGCATCTCGGCTACCCAGTGCTTCTCCTCGGCCCGGGTCATCCGGGCAGGGATCAGCACGACGAGGGTGTCCTCGTCCCAGTACGCGGTGACGGTCCGGTGGCGGCGCTGGCTACGCCGTACCTCGACCTTCTGTTCGGGAGTGTCCGACGGATTCGTCGTGTCCCGGCTCCTCAATGAGGGCGTCCGTGCTTCGACCACTCGACCACGGTAAGGCCAGACACCGACAACTCCGAGAGCCGAAAGGTCACAGCCTCGAGTTGTCCACAATGGGGCCCACCTGTGGATAACTCGCGTTCTTCTTAGCGGATGGTTAGCGGGCCGGTGCGATCCTGCGATCATGAACCTTCGCGCACCGGACCTCCGGTCGATCGTCCTGCCCGCCTATCCGATCCTGCTTCCCGGTCTTGATGTGCTGGAACGCGGGAAGGGCGAGATCCAGATCGGGCTGGATCCCACCCATGCCGTGATGATCACCGGGCTGCCCGCCGAGGTGGTCGCCGCGATCCGCGGGCTGAACGGGAAGCGGCCCGTCGACGAAATCTTGCTCGCGCAAAGCGAACACGACGAACAGCTTCGCGAGGTCATGGCCGAGCTGACAGCCTGCGGACTCGTGACCGACGCCGGTGAGCCTCGGCGGCATCCGAGACCCAGGCCCGAAACGGGGCTGTGGTCGCTCCGCGCCCGCCACCACCAGGCCGCCCTGACCACACGACGCCGGCACACCGCGGTGGCGATCCACGGTGAGGGCCGGCTGGCGGCGGCCATCGCGGTGCTCCTCGCGAACGCCGGAATCGGGCATATCGACGTCCGGGCCTCGGGCAAGGTACTGGAACGTGACCTGGGTTCGGGCTACACCGAGGCGGAGATCGGCATGCCCCGCCGCGAGGCGATGGCGCAGGTGGTGCGCCGGGTGAACGCGGACACGTCGACCACCAGGCTCTACGCCGACCGCCAGCCGGAACTCGTGCTGCTCACCGATGCCGTGGTGCCCGCACCCGAAGTGGTCAGCGAACTCGTCCGCGACGGCATCAGTCACCTGCCGGTGCGCGTGCGGGACGGCGTCGGCATCGTCGGGCCGCTGGTCGTTCCCGGCCGCAGCAGCTGCCTGCGCTGCGCCGACCTGCACCGCGCCGGCCTCGACGAGAGCTGGCCGCGAGTGGCCAGCCAGCTCGCCGGACGCGTCCAGCGGCCGGATCTCGGCGCCGTGCACGCCTGCGCCGCGCTGGCCACGGCGCAGGCGCTCCGGCTTCTGTCACCCAGCGACCAGGCTCCGCCAGCGTGGAACGCCACGCTGGAGATCGACTTCTTCGACGGCGCCATCCGCCACCGCGACTGGCCCCCGCATCCCGGATGCGGCTGCGGCGCGCACTGATACGGCGAGCGATGTAGGCCACACGCACGCCCTCAACAGGCTGCGCGGACGCGGTGAATCAAGGCAGAATCGCGAAGGTGACCGACTCCAGCAGCGCCGAAGACCGAGAAACCGCCATTCCCCGCAAAGGGGCGGCGCGAACGGCGAAGCTGGCCAGCCTCCCGATCGGCATAGCGGGACGCGCGGTAGGAGGCTGGGGACGTCGACTGACCGGGCAGAGCGCCGAAGAGGTCAGCGCGACGCTGTCCGCGAAGGCCGCGGAGCAGCTCTTCGAGGTCCTCGGCACCCTCAAGGGCGGCGCGATGAAGTTCGGCCAGGCCCTCAGTGTCTTCGAGGCCGCTGTCCCGGACGAGATGGCGAAGCCCTATCGCGAAGCCCTGACGAAGCTTCAGGCGGCGGCTCCGCCCATGTCGACTCGCCAGACCCACCGGGTCCTCGCCGAGCAGCTGGGGCGCACCTGGATGCAGCGGTTCAGCGCCTTCGACGACGAACCGGCGGCGGCCGCGAGCATCGGCCAGGTCCATCGCGCGACCTGGCATGACGGCCGCGAAGTCGCCGTCAAGGTCCAGTACCCCGGAGCGGACGACGCGCTTCGAAGTGACCTCCGCCAGCTCCAGCGATTCAGCAGGCTTTTCCAGGCCTTCGTGCCGGGGACCGAGGTGAAACCCCTGCTGGCCGAGCTCTCGGACCGGATGAACGAGGAGCTCGACTACCAGGCCGAAGCCCAGAATCAGCGTGCCTTCGTCAAGGCCTTCGAGGATGTCCCCGGGTTTCTGATCCCTCGTGTGGTCGCCAGTGCGCCGAAGGTCATCGTCACGGAGTGGGTCACCGGCACACCGTTGTCGAAGATCATCGCCGGTGGCGACAAGGACGCGCGAGACCGCGCCGGCAGCCTGCTCACCGAGTTCCACTACTCGTCGCCGGAACGGGCCCACCTCCTGCATTCGGACCCGCATCCAGGCAACTTCATGCTGACCGGCGACGGCAGGCTGTGCGTGATCGACTTCGGCGGCGTGTCCCGGCTACCCGAGGGCATTCCGCAGCATCTGGGCGAGATGACCAGGCTGGCGCTCGACGGTGAGTCCTCCCGGCTGATGCGACTGCTCCGCGAGTCCGGTTTCATCCGGGCGGACGCGGATCTGCAGGCCGACGACGTGCTCGCCTACCTGGCGCCGTTCACCGAGCCACTCGCGGGCGAGACGTTCCACTTCACCCGCCGCTGGATGCAGCGCCAGGCCGGACGGGTCGGCGACACCCGCGGCCGGGATTTCCGGATCGGCCGCTCGCTCAACCTGCCGCCCGAGTACCTGATGATCCATCGGGTGACCGCCGGGTCGACCGGGATCCTGTGCCAGCTCGACGCGGAGATCCCCGCCCGGGCGATCGTCGAAAGGTGGCAACCGGGCTTCGCGGCCTGAGAAGTTATCCACAGGGAACGCGGTGGCGGGGGCGAATTCGGGGCCGCCCGGGCGAGTTGTCCACAACTTTGCGGAAGCGGTTCCACCCAGACGGCCCAAAGGTCATCCTCGATTCATGGCCACTACACGAAGCGCCCGTCTTGTGGCGCTCAGTAACACCAGCGAATCCGGGATCATCACCAGCCGCGAGCTTCGCCAAGCAGGCGTGACCGCACGTCACGCCGCGAGGCTCTGCGGCCCCGGTGGTCCTTGGCGAAGGCTGATGCCGGGTGTGATCCTGTTGCGCGATTCCGCGCCCACCCGGCTCCAGCTGTTGCAGGCCGCCGTCGCCCGGTTCGGACCGGACACGGTGGTGACGGGCGCCGACGCGTTGCGGGCGCGTGGCGTCAGCTGTCCGGTGACGCGGGAGGTCCATCTCCTGGTCCCCGACTACCGACGGCTGCCGGCGGAACCCGGCATGCTCCCCCGAAGAACCACGCGGATGCCGCCGCCCACCTTGATCGACGGTGTCCCGTTCGCTCCGGCTGCCCGCGCGGCGCTCGACCTGGCCCGCCTGGAACTGGATCCGGCGCGGATCGACGAGCTGATCTCGCTGCCGCTCTACTGGGGGCTGTGCACGATCGAGGAGCTCAACGACGAACTCGACGCGGGCAACCGGCGAGGTTCGGCCGCGGTGCGCGCCGCTCTGCGCCAGGTCGATCCCGAGGTGACGTACGCGCATGGACTGGCGAAGAAGGTCATCGAGGGGTGCCCGCTGCCCACGCCGTCGTGGAACGTGACGATCTGCGACCGGCGAGGGCGGCCCATCGGGGCGGCCGACGCCTGGTGGGACGACATCGGGCTTGCATGGCAATTCCGCGCCTCGAAGCAGGGCACCTCGGACTTCCACCCGCTGGCACTGACCGCGACAGGGACGGTCCTGGTCCGCTGCACCATCGAGCAGTTGCGGAAGGTCCCGATGGAGGTGGCGGCCGAACTCGTCAGGGCGTTCGGCGAGGCTGCCCGGACGCCACGGCCGAAGGTCCGCACGATCGGCCGGATCGACAACGCCGCCTGACCGCGCTCACCAGTACTCGTCCGGGAGTTTTCCCTCGATGTCACGGGTATGGAGGCGAGCGCAGGTCGGGCACATCCAGCGCACGACGTTCCTCTCCCGGGTGGAAACCCAGGCGAGCGTCTGCGTGGGCTCCTCGTCGGCACCGCGAATCCGGCCGCACAACGAACACCCCACCTGCTCGTTCACGACCGGCGTCCACAGTGGACTGTCTTCACGCCCAGCAGGAACAGGTCCTGGCGCGCGCCGAGGAAGGCGGGGTTCGCCGGATCCAACACGGCAGCCGCGGTTTCGCGATCGTCTTGGGTGAGGCGATCGCCTGCCACGTCGGCGAACCATCGCACCCGCTCGACGACGAACTCGCGCAGCAACTCGGACCCGGGCGCGGGGTGATGGATGAGCACGCCGAACGAATCGACGTCGTCCAGACCGGCCTGGCGGAGTGCGGTGTTCCAGCCGTAGGGCATCGGGACAACGCCGGGAATGCCGGCGCGCATTTCGGCGAACCACTCGCCGCGCGCGGCCAGCAACCGCCCCTCGATCCCAGGACGGCCGATACCGAGGTCCCAAGGAAGGCAGTTGAAGTCGAGCCCGCCCTCGGAGATGGCGACCAGCCCACCCGGGCGGGCGAGCCGGGCGAGGGTGTGGAGTGCCGCCTGCTGGTCGGGCAGGTGGTGCACCACGCGCGACGCCCAGACCAGGTCCGCAGGGGGAAGCTTCTCGGGCAACCCGCCGTCGGCGACGTCGGCGTGGACCGTCTCGACCACGGCCTTGTCACCCGCCGCCGCGGTTACCACCCTGTGCGCTTCGACCAACAGGGGTTCTGTCGCGTCGACCAGCACGATCCTCGCGCCGGCCGAAGCGAGCTCCTCGGCGAAGAGCACGCTCATCCCGCCCGCGCCGCAGCCGACGTCAAGAATGGTCGGCCGGTCGGGCAAACCTTCCAGCAGCCGGTGCGCGGCCGCCCTTGTCGGCTCGGCGTCGAGCGCCTCGGCCATGCGAAGCGACCGAAGCCGCTCCGCCCAGTCGATGTCGTCGTGCGTGTGTACGGCCATCAGTCCAGTGAACACCACCTCGCACCGAACCACGCCCCAAAAAGGAGCGGGGGGCCTTTGCTATCGCCGCGCGATAGCAAAGGTCCCCCGCTCCCCCCGAGTGATCAGGCCTGAGCGCGCTCGGCTCGCCGGTTCGCCCAGCGGGCGACCCTGTTCCACCGGCGCACTGTTCGGGCGCCGCTTCGAGCCCGCTGTGCGCGGACTCCCTCTTCGAGGTCTCGTATTCGGGCTCTGGACAGTTCTTCATAAAGCAACATTTCGCTGGTCTCCTCGACCTTGATGTCGTTCAACTTGGCCTGCGCGAGAATGCGGTTTCCCGTTCGCGCCTCGTAATCCCTGGTGGTGATGGGTTCGACGGTCATGCGGCTGCGCTCCGCTCGACCTTGCGTGCGGCCGGACGAGCCTCGATGGCGGGCTCGACGACCGGGTTCTTGCGGGGGCGGCCACGGGGCCGCTTCCGAGCAACGACAACGCCGCGCTCGAAGATTTCGCCACCCCAGACGCCCCACGGCTCACGCCGTGCGAGGGCACCTGCGAGGCAGGCGGAACGGACCGGGCAGTCCGCGCAGGACGCCTTCGCCCGCTCGAGTTCTGCCGGAGACTCGGCGAACCAAAGGTCCGCGTCGCCCGAACGGCAAGGAAGCATCGACTCAGGCGAGTCGATGGCGTCGAGCAGGTCGACAACCCCGGCGTCGGCGAAAGGCAGGGCCTCCCCCGGCGCGAAAGCTATGGCCGATGACATACGTGCACTCCTCTGTCCCGTAACGGTTTTCGAACTGACGGTGGAACTGGACAACGCTGACCCCATTTAGGTTGTGCAGCCAACTTGTTTTGTGCAGCAAAAACACGAAGGCCGCGGAACCGGTATCCGGTTCCGCGGCCTTCGTGAGCCTTGAGTCCTGACTAGGTCAGGAACTTCGCTCCCGTGGTGACAACGGAACACGGAACTGCTTGATGACCGGCAGATCGACGGCAACCTTCGAGTAGCCGCCGCCGAAAGCGGTGGCGTGCGCGAAGGTCTCGTCGGCGGTGGCCCAGCGCCGGTTCAGGCGCTGAGGGCCGCGGGCGGCGAGGATGCTCACGGGCATGAAGGTGCCTTGGCGCTGAGCCTGCGAAACTTCCGCGATGCAGGACAGACGGGTGCCCGGGTTCGTGAGCATCAATGTGATCGTCATTTCACCGGCACCACCTTTCGCTGTCGCGCGCGCACCGCCCCGCGGTCTACGCTGTGTTGTAGAAGTTCTTCCCCAGCCCGGGCTCTTCCTGCCCGGGTACCTGCAGGTTATTGCCCCCGACCACACCGGGGCAACTTATTTTCCAGAAAAACCGTCGAAGCTACGAAGATCGGCTCTGAGCAGCAGGTTCGCCGCGTGGATCAAGCCCGAAACGCGGTCAAGACTCCACCGACGCACGCACGACGTTGAGAACTTCCGCGCCGAAGCGTTCGAGCTTCGTCGCGCCGATCCCGGAGATGGCGCACAACGCTGTGTCATCGGTCGGCCGCTGTTCGGCGATGGCGACCAAGGTCGCGTCCGTGAAGACGACGAACGCGGGCACCTTGAGCTCGCGAGAACGCTCGCCTCGCCAGGACCTCAGCTTCTCGAGCAGCTTCTCATCCACATTGGACGGGCAGCGCGAGCAACGGCCCAGCTTGATGTCCAGGGTCTCCAGCAGCGGACCGCCGCACACCCGGCATCGCGCCTTGTTCCCCGAGGGCTTCGGCTGCTGTGACCGGGCGACCCTGGCCGCCGGGTGGTCTTCGGGGATCAGGCCGTAGAGGAACCGGCTGCGCCGCCGGTTGCGGCGATTGCCCGAAGTCCTGGCTAAAGCCCACGACAGCGAAAGGTGCTCTCGTGCGCGGGTGACGCCGACATAGAAGAGACGACGCTCTTCTTCGATCGCCGCGTCGTCGCCGTCGGCGTGAAGGATCGGCATGGTGCCCTCGGCGAGCCCCACCAGGAACACGGCGTCCCATTCGAGGCCCTTCGCCGCGTGAAGCGAAGCCAAGGTGATGCCCTCTACGGTCGGAGGGTGCTGCGCGGCCGCGCGCTGTTCGAGCTCCGCGACGAACCTCGGCAGGTCCGCGTCTTCGATGGTGGACGCCAGCTCCTCAGCCAGTTCGACGAGAGAAAGCAGCGCGTCCCACCGCTCCTTCGCCGCCCCGCCGGCCGGGGGCTGGTCGGTGAGCCCCACCTTCGCGAGGACGGAACGCACTCTGGTCACCAGCTCGCCGGTGTCGGCATCGGTCGATGCCATCCGCAAGGCGGACATGGCCTGACGCACCTCGGCCCTGGCGAAGAACCGCTCGCCGCCGCGGACCAGGTAGGGGATGTTCATCTCCGCCAGTGCCTGCTCGTATGCCTCGGACTGCGCGTTCACGCGGTAGAGCACGGCGATCTCGCTGGCGGCCACCCCGCCGTCGAGAAGCTCACGGATCCGGCGCGCGGCGGCGGCCGCCTCGGCGGTCTCGTCGTCGTACTCGGTGAAGCGTGGTTCCGGCCCCGGAGAACGCTGCCCGACGAGCTTCAGCCTCGACCCCGCGGGACGGCCGCGCGCAGCACCGATCACCTGGTTGGCGAGCGCCACGACCTGCGGAGTCGACCGATAGTCCCGTTCGAGACGAACGACCGTCGCCTCCGGGAACCTCCGCGTGAACTCGAGCAGCGGCCGGGGCGACGCGCCACCGAACGAATAGATCGTCTGGTTGGCGTCGCCCACGACGGTCAGGTCGTCGCGGCCGCCGAGCCAAGCGTCCAGCAGCCGCTGCTGCAGCGGTGTGACGTCCTGGTACTCGTCGACGACGAAGCAGCGATAGCGGTCGCGGAACTCCTGGGCGACCACCGTGTGCTCCTCGAGAATCGCGGTGGTGTGCAGGAGGAGGTCGTCGAAGTCGAGGACCTGTGCGGCGGTCTTGATCTTCTCGTAGTTGCGGTAGACCTCTGCGACCTGCGCCGCGGGCGCCGGCGTGTCTCGCTGCGTGCGCGCGGCGACGGCCGGGTAGTCGTCCGGCGATACCAAAGAGGCCTTGCTCCACTCGATCTCACTGGCGAGGTCCCGCAGGAGTTCGGTCTCGCTGCCGAGCCCGACCTTGTTCGCGGCCTGGCCGACGTAGCGGAACTTGTTGTCGAGCAGATCCCAGGGCCGGTCGCCGATCACACGGGGCCAGAAGTATCGAAGCTGCCGGCGAGCAGCAGCGTGGAAGGTCAGCGCTTGGGCAGCGTCCACACCCAGCCCGCGGAGGCGCGCGCGCATCTCGCCCGCGGCGCGCGTCGTGAAGGTGACCGCGAGGACCTGACCAGCGGCGACATGCCCGGATCGGACGAGGTGAGCGATGCGGTGGGTGATCGTCCGGGTCTTGCCGGTCCCTGCTCCCGCGAGGACGCACACGGGCCCCCTCGGCGCGCAGGCGGCGGCCCGTTGCTCGGGGTCGAGCCCGTCGAGCAGGCCTGGGCGACTCTTCGGGGACGATGCGCTAACCACGCCCCCGATCCTCGCAGAGGGGCCGACGGGATCGACGCAGGGCACGCGGCCGTATCCTGGTCACATGGCGGGAAAGCAGGATAAGGAAGCAGCCAAGCTGGCCAAGAAGGAGAAGCGCGCCGCGAGCAAGGCTCGCCGCGGGCAGATCTTCGAAGCCTTCAAGATGCAGCGCAAGGAAGACAAGGCGCTCATCCCCTGGATGGTCGGATCGATCCTGGTCGTCACCGCGGTGGTGTTCGGCATCGGGTTCACCTTCGACGCCCACTGGGTCATGCTGCCGCTGGGCATCCTGCTCGGCGCGCTCGTCGCTGTGATCATCTTCGGCAGGCGCGTGCAGAAGACCGTGTACTCGAAGGCCGACGGGCAGCCAGGCGCTGCGGCGTGGGCGCTCGAGAACATGCGAGGCCGCTGGAAGGTGACGCCGACCGTGGCGGCCACCACCCAGCTCGACGCCGTCCACCGGGTACTCGGCGGCCCGGGTGTCGTACTGGTCGCCGAAGGCGCCCCGCACCGCGTGAAGTCCCTGCTCGCGCAGGAGAAGAAGCGGGTCGCGCGCCTGATCGGTGAGACTCCGATCTACGACGTGATCATCGGGAACGAAGATCAGCAGGTGCCGCTGAAGAAGCTTCAGGGCTACCTCACGAAGCTCCCCCGCAACCTCAAGCCAGCCCAGGTCGACGCGTTGGAGGCGAAGCTGGCCGCCCTCGGCAACCGCGGCGCCGCGATGCCCAAGGGCCCGATGCCGGCCGGCGCCAAGATGCGCAACGTCCAGCGCACCATCCGCCGCCGCTGACTAAGTGAGCATCAGGGGTCCTTTGCTGCCGACGCGGTAGCAAAGGACCCCTGCTTCGTCTCGGGACGAAAATTGTCGGTGGGTGGTCGCATGATCACTGTGTGGACGGAACCATGGGCGCCCGCCAGAAGGCGCTGGCAGCGATGTTCCCGGACGGCGTGGCCGCCCGGGCGAAACTCGTCGCTCTGGGCCTTTCCCACTCCTGGATCTCCCGCCGATGCCGCGACGGCGGGCCGTGGAGACGCCCGATCCCCGGTGTCATCCTCCTGACCAACGCCACACCGTCCACGCGCCAGCTTCAGAAGGTCGCACTGACCCACGCCGGCCCGGACGCGATGCTCACCGGAGTTCAGGCGGCTCGACTGTACGGAGTCCGGCGGCTTCCGCCCGAAAGACGGGCCCACACGCTGATCCCGCACCAGAGCAAGGTCGCCACCTGGGGCTTCGCGATCGTCGAACGAACGATCCACCTGCCGGAACCAGTGGAAATCGACGGGCTACCGGTGGCTCCGCTCGCCAGAGCCCTGATCGACGCGGCTCGGCGAATGGATGACCTGCCGTCGGTACGAGCCATGATCCACGACGCGGTCCATCGCGGCCTCTGCACTCCAAAGGGACTGCGCGAAGAGCTGGCACAAGCCAGCACCATCGGATCCGCCCTGCCTCGGCTCGTTGTCGGCGCCCTGCAGGACGGTGTCGACTCCGCCGTCGAACAATGGCTGCGGACCGTGCTCGATCGCAGCGGCTTGCCGAAGCCGCTGCGAAAGGCCGAGCTGCGAACTCGAGGCGGACGGTTCGTCGGCGTGGCTGAAGTCTGGTGGCCGAAGGTCGGCGTCGCGATGCAGATCCGCTACGACGAGGTCGCACTCGAACCGGGCAAGGCGCCCGAGACGCCCGCCCTGGCAGCCGCCGGCGTCATCGTCGTCCAGGTGAGTCCGGCACAACTGCGAGATCAGCCGTTGCTTGTCGTCCAGGAACTGCGAGCGGCGTACCGCAGCGGTCGCCAACGTCCGCCCCCTCAGCCCGGCGGCACTCCCGCGGCACCGGCGGCCTGACCACCGGCCGTACCCGGCGGGAGCAAAGGTCCCCCGCTCCCGCCGCAGTTCATCGCATGCGGATGACGACGGATCCGGTCAGCCGGTCGAGCCAGCTTCGGCCGTCGATGTTGCGGATCGCGGCCGGGATGATCACGAAGGTCAGTGCCGTGCGCACGGCGGCACGCCACACGCCGACCATTTGCGCGCCGTCCAGCCTGGCGACGCGGATACCGACCACCCCCATACCGGGGGTGAACCCGAAGAAGGCCGCGGAAACGATCGTCAGGACCGCCCAGACACCGACCGACCAGAGGTTGAACGTCTGCATGACGGCCGGATCCTGAATGCTGGGCTTGACGAAAAGGGTGGTCACCAACGAGGCCAGGACCAGGTCGATGATCAGCCCCAGGAAACGCGCCCCGCCTCCGGCCACCGAACCGACACCCGATTCGGGCAAGCCGAGTCGCTCACCACGCCAACGCTGCGTACTCTCGCCACCGGCCGTCGTTCCATCCCCGGCCCCGGGCAGCCATTCTCCGGTCCATCTCGCCACCCATCCAGGGTATGCCGGTGGCGCGCACCACATTCGCCCTGGTCGACTACCCGATATCGCCGACCCGTTAACACCGGCGAAACATACGGGTGACGGTCGGGCAACACCGCGCTCTTAGCGTGAGCCGAAGAGAGTACTGCCGCCGGCAACGAACGAGAAGGAGTCACCGAGGGTGCCCACTACTCCAGACGACATTCAGCGCCTAATCGCCGACGAGAACGTAGAGGTCGTCGACGTCAGGTTCTGCGACCTGCCCGGCGTTATGCAGCACTTCACCGTTCCGGCGAAGGCGTTCAACGAGGAAGCATACGAAGAAGGCCTGGCCTTCGACGGCTCCTCGGTGCGTGGTTTCCAGTCGATCCACGAATCCGACATGCTGCTCCTTCCGGACCCCGAGACTGCGCGCATCGACCCGTTCCGCAAGGCGAAGACGCTGTCGCTGAACTTCTTCGTTCACGACCCGTTCACCCGTGAGGCGTACAGCCGCGACCCGCGCAACATCGCGCGTAAGGCCGAGCAGTACATCTCCGAGTACGGCGTGGCCGACAACGTGTTCTTCGGTCCGGAAGCCGAGTTCTACATCTTCGACTCGATCCGGTTCGACTCCGCCGAGCACGCCTCGTTCTACGAGATCGACTCCGTCGAGGGCTGGTGGAACACCGGCGCCGACGTGCCGGGCGGGAACCAGGGTTACAAGACGAAGTTCAAGGGCGGTTACTTCCCCGTCCCGCCGGTCGACCACTTCGCCGACCTGCGTGACGAGATCGTCCGCAAGCTTCAGGGCTCCGGTTTCGAGATCGAGCGGGCGCACCACGAGGTGGGCACCGCCGGTCAGACCGAGATCAACTACAAGTTCAACACGCTGCTGCATGCTGCGGACGACCTGCAGCTGTTCAAGTACATCGTGAAGAACACCGTGTTCGCCGCCGGCAAGACCGCGACCTTCATGCCGAAGCCGCTCGCTGGCGACAACGGCTCGGGTATGCACTGCCACCAGTCGCTGTGGAAGGACGGCACGCCGCTGTTCCACGATGAGTCGGGTTACGCGGGACTGTCCGACACTGCCCGCCACTACATCGGCGGCCTGCTCAAGCACGCGCCGAGCCTGCTGGCGTTCACCAACCCGACCGTCAACTCGTACCACCGGCTCGTGCCGGGCTTCGAAGCCCCGGTCAGCCTGGTGTACTCGCAGCGGAACCGGTCGGCCTGTGTCCGTATCCCCATCACGGGCAACAACCCGAAGGCGAAGCGCGCAGAATTCCGGTGCCCGGACTCGTCCGGTAACCCGTACCTGGCGTTCTCGGCGATGATGATGGCTGGTCTCGACGGCATCAAGAACAAGATCGAGCCGCCGGAGCCCATCGACAAGGACCTCTACGAGCTTCCGCCCGAGGAGGCCCAGAACGTCAAGCTCGTTCCTGGCGACCTCGGCACGGTTCTCGACACGCTCGAGGCGGACCACGACTACCTGCTCGAGGGTGGCGTCTTCACCCCCGACGTGATCGACACGTGGATCTCCTACAAGCGTGAGAACGAGATCGACCCGCTGCGGCTGCGCCCGCACCCGTACGAGTTCTCGCTCTACTACGACGTGTGATCGTGCGTTAGCAACACCCAGAGCACGCCGGTGGTGAGGTGCGGAAGCGCCCTCACCACCGGCGTTTCTTTGGGCCGGATGGGCGCTACTCCGAGGTGGAGAGCACCTTCAGGTCGACGCCGGCCTGCTCGATACGGCCACGCGGGTCGTCCACCAGCTTGCGCCGCTCGAGATCCATCAGCCCCAAAGTGCAGGTGATCTCCGCGGACAGCGTGCCGTCGACCTTGTAGATGTTCGAGTCCATGTGGAAGGTCTTGCCGGTGCCGAACTTCGCATCGCAAGTCACGTCGACGACGTCACCGGCTCGAATCTCACGCCGGAACACAATGTGGGACTCGAGCAGGACGAACGCAAGGTTCGCATCCTTCATGCCCGAATTCAGGCCGCCGGCGAGCTCCATCAGCTCAAGTCTCGATACCTCGCCGTACGAGTGATAGACGGCATGGTTGAGGTGGCCCAGGGTGTCCAGCTCGTAATGGCGCACCTTGATCCGGGTGCGAAACGGCTCGCGCACAGTCACCGCTCCACTGTAAGGGCCTCATTCCGCCCGCGATGCCGAGTGTGAGCAAGGGACCTTTGCTCCCGCCTCACCCACGCGCGACGGAACGATAGCAAAGGTCCCTTGCTCACTTCCGGCAGGTCAGAGCGGTCGGTCCTGGTAAAAGAGGGTCTCCACCACCGCGTGAGCGCGTCGAGTGATCCGCCGGTAGGCGTCGAGGAATTCGCCGGGATCATCATCAGCTGAGTAGCCGAGCACCCGGGCGACCGCGGCGAGATCGCGACCGGAGCTGGGGATCTCGTCGACGGCTTTGCCCCGGACCAGCATCCCGGCGTTCCGGACGCGCGTTGCCAGCAGCCAGGCTTCGGTCAGGGATTCGATCTCAGCAGGCTTCGCGAGCCCGACATCCACCGCGGCCTTCAGCGCTTCGATCGTCGAAGTGGTCCTGAGGCCCGGCACCTCGTGCCCATGGCGCAGCTGCATGAGCTGCACCGTCCACTCCACGTCGGCAAGCCCACCGCGGCCAAGTTTCGTGTGCCGGGTCGGGTCGGCGCCCTTGGGCATCCGCTCCGTCTCCACCCGCGCTTTGATCCGCCTGATCTCTCTCACACGCACCGCGTCGAGGCCCGCCTCCGGGTACCGGATGGGGTCGATCATCTCGATGAACCGGGCACCGAGGTCGTCGTCGCCCGCGATGAACCGGGCTCGGAGCAGCGCCTGAGATTCCCAGACCTCCCCCCACCGCTCGTAGTAACTGCGGTAGGACTCCAGCGTCCGCACCAACGGACCGCTTCGCCCCTCCGGTCTGAGGTCGGCATCGACGACCAACGCCGGGTCCGGACTGGGCGCGCCGAGCATCTTGCGAACGGTTTCGGCGACCGACGAAGCGAACTTCGCCGCTTCAGAATCGGACACACCCTCGGCGGGCTCGCACACGAACAGGACATCGGCGTCGGACCCATAGCCGAGTTCGGCCCCGCCTAGGCGCCCCATCCCGATCACCGCGATCGTCGCGGGGGTCTGGCCCAGCTCGGCCTGGCGCTGCCGGTAGGCGGCGGCCAACGCTCCTTGCAAGACTGCGACCCAGACGCCCGACAGCGCCGCGCAGACCGATGGCACGTCGAGCAGGCCGAGCAGATCGGCTGACGCGACCCGCAGCAACTCGTGCCGGCGCAACGATCTCGCGGCGGTGACCGCCGCGTTCAAGCCCGGCTGCCGACGCACCGCGGCCCGCAGCGATGTGGCCACTTCCGGCGGAGTCCGGCCTGAAAGCCGCGCGGGATCACCGAGCAGCTGCAGCACTTCCGGCGCTCTCGCCAGTAGGTCAGGCACCAGCCGGGACGTGCCCAAGAGGAAAGCGAGCCGTTCGACGACAGCGCCTTCATCCCGAAGAACCCTGAGGTACCAAGGCGTCTCTTCGAGCGCCTCGGAGACCTTGCGATACGACAGAAGCCCCCGGTCCGGGTCCGGGGTGTCAGCGAGAAGGTCCAACAGCACCGGCAACAGCGCCTGCTGAATGGCCGCCCGCCGGGACATTCCCGCGGTCAGCGCCTTGATGTGCTGCAGCGCCCCGTCCGGCGCCGCGTAGCCGAGCGCGGCGAGCCGGCTTTCCGCCTGCTTCGTCGTCAGCCGCAGCGCCTCTGTCGGCACGTTCGCGACCGACTGAAGCAGCGGCCGGTAGAAGAGTTTCTCGTGCAGGCGTCGAATGCTCTGGAGGTGGCGGCGGAACTCCGCCAGCAGTACGTCCCCCTCGCTCCTGCCTCGAGCCGGGCGCACGCCGCACGCTCTCGCGATCGTGCGCAATTCGCTCGAATCCGAAGAAGCGGGGAACAGGTGCGTCCGCCGCAGCCGACGGAGCTGGAGGCGATGCTCAATGGTCCGGAGGAACTCATACGAGGACCCGAGCTCCGCAGAATCGGTGCGGCCGACAAAGCCGCCCTCGCCCAGTGCGGCGAGCGCATCCATCGTGGACGAGGAACGCAGCTCGGCGTCTATCCTCCCGTGAACCAGCTGCAGCAACTGCACCGCGAACTCGACGTCGCGCAAGCCACCACGTCCCAGCTTCAGCTCTCGCTCGGCGTGCGCGGACGGCACATGGCCTTCGACGCGGCGCCGCATCTTCTGCACCTCTGGAACAAAATTGTCCCGATCGGCCGCCGACCACACCATCGGTGCGACCATCTCCGCGTACTGGCGCCCAAGCTCGACGTCTCCGGAGACCGGTCGCGCTTTGAGCAGCGCCTGAAACTCCCAGGTCTTGGCCCATTTCCGGTAGTAGGTGGCATGTCCGTCGAGCGTCCGGACCAAGGCCCCTGCCTTACCCTCCGGGCGCAAGGCCGCGTCGACCTCGAAGCAGGCCTTGCCGACTACGCGCATCATCGTGCTCGCGAGCCGGGTCGCGATCGTGAGGTCTCCGTCGCCGACGAAGATGACGTCCACGTCGCTGACGTAGTTCAGCTCGCGGCCGCCGCATTTACCCATCGCGATCACAGCCAGCCGACCTTCGACTTCCGCGCCCACTTCGGCCTCCGCGACCCGAAGCCCGATCGTCAAGGCCGCTTCGGCCAGGTTGGTCAGCTGAGCACCGATCTCGACATAGGGCGGCTGGTACAGCCCCGGTTCGACTAGGTGGCCGAGGTCTGCTGCCGCGATTCCCAGGAGAAGCTCGCGATATGCGGCCCGGAGGGCCTGCTCCGCCTCCAGCCCGGTGAGCAGTTCATCTTCCGGCTGGAGGTAGCCCAGAAAGCGGTCTGCGTACTGATCCGGATCGG
Source organism: Amycolatopsis sp. lyj-112 (assembly GCF_046549055.1). NCBI lineage: Bacteria > Bacillati > Actinomycetota > Actinomycetes > Pseudonocardiales > Pseudonocardiaceae > Amycolatopsis > Amycolatopsis sp. lyj-112. Next base: position 399,790 of record NZ_JAJPWS010000008.1, read on the forward strand.
TGCTCTTTTCACCCTGGAGTGTCTTCCAGCATTCGGTGTTCGCGACCAGAAAGTCCGCGAGCGCGCTTGACGTGCCCAGGACGCCGAGGAGTCGGCCACGGAAGGTGCGATTCGCACGGAGTTCCTGTTCGAACTCGGTCCAAGCGGCCGGGTCGGCTTCCCTGATTCGGTCGAGCCCGCTCAACGCGAGGTCGGGGTCCGCTGCACGGGAAAGCGCGGACAACACATCGGTAGCAGAGCCGTCCGGACCTGTCTCGGTCCACCAGCCGGCAGCACGCAGTTGCCCGTCGGCACGGATGTCGGTGAAGCCGTATCTCGCCGCGGAAGCGGTCGGCCTGGCGCGCTCAACCATCGAATCCCACCGTAGTCGCACCTCCGCCTGTGAACAGCCGGACGCGCAAGGGAGCAGGGGACCTTTGCTACCGCCGCGCCCGGCGGTAGCAAAGGTCCCCTGCTCCGCTAAGCGGCGATCCTGCGGGCCTCGGATTCGGGTGCAGCCGGGGTGGCGGCGGTGAAGCTGCCCGCGGTGACCGGGTTCCGCCGTGAAAGCAGGTAGATCCCGATGCCGATGGCCAGACCGACGACACCGACGCCGATCGTGCCCACGGTGCCGGTCGAGGTGACGAGTCCCGCCCCTGCTCCGACAATGGCGGCCGCCGGCAGAGTGAACAGCCAGGCGATCACCATGCGGCCTGCCGTCCGCCAGCGGACCGGCGATTCATTCCTGCCCACACCCGAGCCGACGATGCCGCCGGAGCAGACATGGGTCGTCGAAAGCGGGAAGCCGAAGTTGGTCGACGCGAGGATGACCGCGGCAGAACTGGTCTGCGCGGCAAAACCCTGCGGGCCGTCGATGTCGGTCAGGCCTTTACCCATGGTGAAGGTGATCCGCCAGCCGCCCAGATAAGTCCCGAGCGCCAAGGCCAGCGCCGCGCTGACGATCACCCAGAGCGGTGGCCCGGACCCGGCGGGCAGAGTTCCTGCGGTGATCATCGTGAGCGTGATGACGCCCATGGTCTTTTGCGCGTCGTTCGTACCGTGGGCCAGCGAAACCAGCGAAGCCGAAATGATCTGTCCGACACGGAAGCCTGCGGTGCGGCCACGGCGGACGAAGATGCGGTAGACGAAGTACGTCGCGATCATCGCGGCCAGGCCTGCCAAGACTGGCGAGATCGCTGCGGGCACGAGCACCTTCTCGACGATCTTTCCGAAATGGACGGAGTCCGTTCCGGCCGAGACCCAGGTGGCTCCGATCAGACCGCCGAACAACGCGTGGGACGAACTGGACGGCAGTCCGACGAACCAGGTGACCAGGTTCCATACGATCGCCCCGACCAGACCACCGAAGACGATTGCCGGCCCGATCTTGGTGTCATCGACCAGCCCGTTCGAGATGGTCTTGGCCACTTCGACCGACAGGAACGCTCCGACGAGGTTCAGGACGGCGGAGATCGTCACCGCGACTCTGGGGCGGAGGGCACCGGTGGCGATCGATGTCGCCATCGAGTTGGCCGTGTCGTGGAAACCGTTTGTGAAATCGAAGATTAGGGCCGTGACGACGACGAGCACGACCAACACTGAGGGCTCCACCCCGACCTCCGAACCCTTCGAAACTCCCTCCGCGCAAGGTACCTGACAGCAAGACCCAAGCGTTAACGCCCCATACGCATTCGAGACATAAGTCGTTAAACCATCGGCAAAGTACGTTGACGTTCCGCAGCCGGGGCAAGGTCACCGGACACCAGTCGGACGAAGCGATGCGCGAACGGTCGCCAGGTTTCGGTGAGATCCGCGTGCACCCGAGCGAGATTCTCCGGGGTCAGTGCGTCCGGCCGGGTGAGTTCCGCCATTTCCGGCGACTGCTTTGCCCAGTCGAGGACGATCTCCGGTGTCGTCTCGATGTGGAACTGGACACCATAGGCACATCGGTCGAAACGGAAAGCCTGGATCGGATAGCGCGGCGACGACGCGAGAAGCTCCGCGCCGGCGGGAAGCCGGGTGATCGCGTCGTTGTGGAACTGCAGGACATCTTGCATGAGCGGCAGGTCGGCGAAGAGTGGATCAGTCCAGGCAGCGTCCTTCTTGGACACCAGCCCTGGGCCGACCTCAGGCCCTTGATCACCCTCGGCGACCTGTCCCCCTGTCGCCACTGCGAGCAGTTGGCCGCCAAGGCAAATTGCAAGAGTCGGGATGCGAGCGCCGGCTGCTTTCGAAAGCAGCTTCCGCACATCCGCCAACCACGGGTGGGCAGCGTCATCGTTCGCGCCCATCCCACCGCCCAGGCACACGACGCCGCCGTACTCACTGAGATCGGCGGGGAGTTCCTGGTCTGGCAGCAACCGGATATCGAGCTCGGCGCCTGCTTCGATGAGCCAATCACCGAGGGGGCCGAGCGGATCGGATTCGTCTGGCTGGATGACGAGCAACTTGGGAGCGGTCACCACCCCAGCCTACGACCGTAGGAAGCAGGGGACCTTTGCTACCGGCTTTGGAGGAGCGATAGCAAAGGTCCCCTGCTCCCTTGGGTCAGCAGGCGCAGCGTGGGGTGGCGGCCGAGGCGGGAGAGAGGACAGGTGTGTCGCGGTCCACGGGATAGCCGGCTGCTTGCCAGGCGGTGATCCCGCCGGACAGGCGTTTGACCTTGAAGCCGAGTTCGGCGAGCTTCAGGGCACCCTTGGTCGCGGCGTTGCAGTGGATGCTCTCGCAGTAGCAGACGTAGACGAGATCGCGGTCGAGGTGACCGACGGACGCGGGGGTCATGTCCCGGTACGGGAGGTTGATCGCTCCTGGGATCCGAGCAGAGGCGAACGCCTCGGGGGCTCGGGTCTCGACGACCACGTATCCGTGCTGGGTGCCGATGGTGAGGTCTCGGACCAGGTCATCGGGATCCACATCGAGAGCGAGCTCAGCGCGGAGGTGCGCGGCCGCCAAGGTGCTGTCCAGCGCCGGGAAAGTAAGTACGCGGGGTTCGGTCGTCATGCCTCAATCCTGCTGCCCAGTGATCTTCCTGGACATCGGCGAATCCAGGCGTTGCGGCCGGTTAGCCTGGAGATTCCTGGCGGATGCGACGATCGACCTGGAGTTCCGTGAACCTCGATGATCTCGACTGGCAGCTGCTCGAACTGCTCCAGTCCGACGGGCGGCTGACCTTCTCCGAACTCGGCCGCAGGGTCGCACTGTCCGCGCCGGCGGTGACCGAGCGGGTCCGGAGGCTCGAGGAGAAGGGGATCATCACCGGCTACTCCGCCAGTGTCGATCTGACGAAGCTCGGCTTGCCCATCGAGGCGATGGTTCGGGCCAAGGTACGAAGTCTCGACACGGCGCGTTTCAGGGACAGCATCCTAGTGCTGCCTCAGGTGCTCGATGCCGATCACGTCACGGGTGACGAGTGCTGGTTGCTACGTGTCGCCTGCCGGAACACCGCGGAGCTGGAGGAACTCGTAGAGCGGATACAGCGCTACGGGGAGACGACGACGTCGCTGGTCTTCTCGTCGCCCGTCCGCCGGCGCGCGGTCAGCAGAGAAGCCGACTGACGCCGCGGGGAGAGCAAGGGACCTTTGCTATCGCCTGGATTTTGGGTATGAAAAAAGGTCCAGGCCGGGAGAACTCGGGGTTCTCGACCGGCCTGGACCTTTTCTTTTCAATTTTAGTCCGGCGGTGTCCTACTCTCCCACAACCCTTCGGTTGCAGTACCATCGGCGCTGTCAGGCTT
>NZ_JAJPWS010000009.1:0-335572 GCF_046549055.1 Amycolatopsis sp. lyj-112
CCAACCGACTCGTCGGCATCCTCCACGGATGCCTCAAAACCCACACCCACTACAACGAAACCACCGCCTGGGCCCACCACACCACCATCGCCGCTTGACAACCAAAACCCAGGGATGTCTTCACGGAATCCTGGTCACCACGGTGGCCCGGTGCCAACAAGTCGTCACGAACCGCGAAACGGATTACTGGCCGAATCACCCTTTAGTGTTATCCGCGCCAATTCATTGTTGCAGATAATTACGAACACCTGTTCGACACAAGTGCTGTATTGTGGAGGGGTGTCCGAGACCTCCGTCCTTCCCCAACTGCCGCAGGAGTTGTGGCGTGCCGGGAAGTTGGAGCTTGCCCACGGGGTGACGGAGGCGGTGGCGTTGATGCGTGCCGCGTCGGCTGTGTTGGGCACGTACCTTGCGGAGATCGAATCCCGTGGCGCGAAAGACTTGTACGGGTATGCGAGCACGAAGATGTGGCTGGCGGATGTTGCGCGGATCGCTCCGGCTGATGCGAAGAAGGTTGTGGATCGCGCGGTGGCGCTGAACCCGACCCGCGCTCTCGATGGCACCGAGGTTCCGCCGCTCGCACCTGCCACTGCGGCGGCAGCTGCGGAAGGCGCTGTCGGGGAGCAGCACATCGACCAGATCATCGGAGTGCTGAAGCGGATCCCCGCGCATGTGTCGGTCGAGAACCGTGAGGCCGCGGAGAAGATCCTCGCCGATCTCGCCCGCGACGGAGGGCCTTCACAGATCGCACGTGCTGAGGCAGGCCTGCTGGCCTGGCTGGACCCAGACGGCAGCGAGCCGAAGGACCCCGAGCCCGTCCAGCCGCGCCGGGAGTTGAGGTTGCACCGTCGTAAGGACGGGTTCTGGAAGCTCACTGGCCTGCTGGATGACGAAGCAGGTGCGCGGACCATGGCTGCGATCGAGGCCTACGCCAAGCCGCGGCCGGTCGACGAGTTCGGCCAGGCGGACCTGCGGACCGTCTGGGAGCGTCAGGGCGACGCGTGGGTGGATCTGCTCGACCTGGCGATCGCGAGTCCTGACCAGCCTGGCACTTGTGGCTATCGGACGATGGTGCATGTTCTGGTCGGCTTCGAGGAACTGAAGACTGGTCTCGGGACCGCGAGTGTGGACTTCGTGGGTCAGATGACCGCCCGAGAAGCACGGATGGCCGCCTGCGACTGCTTGATGCTGCCGATCGCCATGAGCGCCGCCGGGGAACCCCTCGATGTGGGACGGATCAAGCGGTTCGTCACCCCCGGCCAGCGGAAAGCCTTGAACGCCCGCGACCGGGGCTGCTCGTTCCCTGGCTGTCAGCGGAGGCCGAAGCGCTGTCACGCTCACCATATTCATCACTGGGCAGACGGCGGGATGACTGACCTCCGCAACCTCTGCCTGCTCTGCAGCTTCCATCACCGGTTGATTCATCACGGTGATTGGGAGGTCCGGATGACGATGGACGGGTTACCGGAGTTCATCCCACCCCAATACCTGGACCCGCTACAGGCCCCGAGGCGCAACACACTGCACCGCGCCCTCGTTTGACCCGAGGAGCCCGCCAGCCACACCGGCGACGGGCTCCTCGGCATGCCCGAATACAAGAAAAGACCCGCTCCCGCTCAGCGTAGGCCTGGGGGTTACCTGCGAGCGGGAACGGGAGCTAAAGGGCCGGGCCGGGCGAACCGGTATTCCGTACCGACACCCTCTATAACGCACCAACACCACAAACGTTCCCGAACAACCACCACGAACAAACGTGACCCACGTCAACACACGAACGCACTAGCGGCGCGCCCTGAACAACATGAAGGGCTCCTATACCCGCATGCAACGCGACGAAAGGAGCCTTCAGCCCACCCAAATCCACGGTGAGCACAAGAAAAGACCCGCTCCCGCTCAGCGTAGGCCTGGGGGTTACCTGCGAGCGGAAGCGGGAGTTAAGGGTCGGTACGGTGGGCCGCCTCTCGGCGAGTGGCACGACACGGCTCCGGCCGAACCGGTATTCCATGAAGGCGGAGTTTGAGGCCCGGAGGCACCATCCGCACCGACACTCCTTATAACGCACAGCCGTCAGGAATGTTCCCGAACACCCGGAGAGTAACGAAGTGACCTACAACTCCCTCAGCAAACAACAAACAAGAAAAGGCCCCGCTCCCGCTCAGCGTAGGCCTGGGGGTTACCTGCGAGCGGGAGCGGGAGTTAAAGGGCCGGTACGGTGGGCCGCCTCTCGGCAAGTGGCACGACACGGCTCCGGCCGAACCGGTATTCCATGAAGGCGGAGTTTGAGGCCCGGGGGCACCATCCACACCGACACTCCTTATAACGCACCAACACCACAAATGTTCCCGGACAACCACCACGAACAAACGTGACCCACGTCAACACACGAACGCAGTAACCCTCAACAAGGCGGCGGAACCTGCTCGATCAGCTCGTCCGGAGCGGACAGCCGCCAAGCCTCGTAAACCAGTTCGGTCAGCTCGTCGGACTCGATGCCGTCGAGCTGAACGACCACCCAGCCGAAGCCGCCGGCGGTGAACTGCACCTCGAAGACATCAGGGCGCTCGGCCACGAGGGCGAGCTGCTCCGACAACGTCTGCTTCAGCCCGACGGTCTGGGTTCGCGGCCAGAAGTACCCGAACCGCTTGCCGCGCACGCTGAACGACTCCCACTCGGACGCGTCGGAGCGCTCGACGTCGGCGAGCGCCTTCAGCATCCGGTGGAACTCGGCACTCGACACACTCACCCTGAACCCCCAAGAAACTCGGCGGCCCCAGTGTAAGCGGACCGGCCGACAACATCAGGAGCCCGCCCGCAGCGCGGCTTTGCGCACCTTCCCCGATGCCGTCCGGGGCAGCTCGTCGACGAACTCGAACCGCACCGGCACCTTGTACTTCGCCAGCCGTCCGAGCAGGAACTCCCGTAGTTCGTCGCTGCCGACGTCCCGCGTGAGAACGACGTAGGCGCAGCCGACCTCACCCCATTTGCCGTCCGGGACGCCGATCACCGCCGTCTCGGTCACCGCCGGGTGTTCGAACAAGACGTTCTCCACCTCGGCCGGGTACACGTTTTCCCCACCGGAGATGAACATGTCCTTCAGCCGGTCGACGATCCGGAAGTGCCCGTCCCCGTCGATCGTGGCGAGGTCACCGGTGCGGAACCATCCGTCCTCCGTGAACGCGGCAGCGGTCGCGGCGGGATCGTGCCAGTAACCGGGGGTCACGTTCGGCCCCTTCACCTGCACTTCCCCCGGCCCCGCGTCCCCGGTGTCCAGCCGGACGTCGGCGAAGAACACCGGCACGCCCGCCGAACCGGCCCGGCCTTCGCTCTCGCGTGCCTCCAGGAACGTCACGCCGGGCGCGGTCTCGGTCATCCCGTAGCCCTGGCAGAAGACCAGCCCGCGCCGCTGATACGTCCGCACCAGCTCCTCGGGCACCGCCGCGCCGCCGCACATCACGCTCCTCACCGACGACAGATCGGCCGAGTGCCATCGCGGTGAGGCCGACAGCGCGGCGTACATGGTCGTCACGCCGAACATCCACGTCACCCCGTGTCGCTCGATCAGGTCGAAGCAGTCATCGACGTCCCACGACGCGGTGATCAGCGCGCAGCCGCCCTTGACCAGGGTGGGCAACAGGGTCTGCGCCAGCGCGGCGATGTGGAAGAGCGGCGCGGTGACCAGCGCGACCTCGTCACCGCCGACGTCCACCCCGATCAGCAGGTTGAACGTGTTCCAGAGCAGGTTGGCGTGGGTGAGCGTCGCGCCCTTGGGCCGTCCCGTCGTACCGGACGTGTACAGGATCACCGCGACGTCGTCCGGCGCCACCGTCGCCTCGGCCGGAAGGTCTCCGGCCGAGGCGAGCCAATCTTCGTAGTCCTCCAGCGCGATCATGTGCGCTGTCGCCCCTTCGGCCACCTTCGCCGTTTGAGGCGCGTGGATCAGCACCGTGGCGCCGGAGTCGGCGAGGATGTGCTCGATCTCCGGCGTGGTCAGCCGGAAGTTGAGCGGGACGAAGATCGCGCCGAGTGACGTCGTCGCGAACAGGGTCTCGACGAACGCCGGGTGGTTCGGCCCGAGGTAGGCCACCCGGTCCCCTTGCCGCACCCCGGCCGCGTGCAGCCGCGACGCCAGCTTCGTGATCCGCTTGGCCAGCTGCGCGTACGTCGTCGGTTCGTCTTCGAAGAGCAGCGCGGTCCGCCCGGGCGAGATCCGCGCGCGGCGGGCGGGCCAGCTGCCGATTCCCTCGTCGGGCATCTCCGGTCTCCTATTCGACGGCTTCGGCGGCTTCGGCGGCCACGGGCCGAGCCGGGCGGGTCTCGATCAAGTCTCGCCGGTTCGTCTCCTTCAGCGCCAGCACGCAGCCCGCCGAGAGCAGGCAGAACGCCGCGATCGTCCAGGACACCGCCATGGTCGAGGATCCGCCCGACCCGCGCTGGAATTCGGCGAAGAGCACCGGCGCGAATCCGGCGCCGAGACCGGCGAGCTGATAGCCGAGCGAGGCACCGGTGTACCGGTTCTCCGTGGCGAACAGTTCGGTGTAGAGCGCGGCCAGCGGCCCGTACATCATCGGGTGCAGCACGCCCTGCCCGATGACGAGCGCCAAGACCAGCAGGGCTCCGCTGCCGCTGTCGACGAGCGGGAACAGGAAGAACCCGTACACCGCCGTCACCACCGCGCCGATCAGCACGATGGGCCGCCTGCCGAACCGGTCCGAGAGCGCGGACCAGCCGATGATCCCGACCACGGCGAAGGCGGATGAGATGGTGAGCGCGTTCAACACGGCTTGCCGCCCGTGCCCCGCCTGAACGCCGTACGCGAGCACGAACGTCGTCAGCGTCGCCTGGACTACGAAGGCGGCGAGGCCGACGCCGACTCCCAGCAACAGGGTCTTCGGCTGGTCGCGGAGCACGGCCACCAGCGGGAAGCGGCGGCGCGGTGCCGTCGTGTTCGCGGCCAGGAACGCCGGTGTCTCCTCGACGCGGGCCCGGACGAACAGTCCGATAGCGAGCAGCACGACGCTGAGCAGGAACGGGACGCGCCAGCCCCACTCGAGGAACGCCGCCTCGCCCGTGATGGCCACCGTCGCCGTCATCGCGACGGTCGACAGGACCATTCCGCTGGGCGCGCCCGCGTTCGTGAAGCTGGCCCACAGGCCGCGCCGCGACGTGGCGTGTTCGGCCGACATCAGGACCGCGCCGCCCCATTCGCCGCCGACCGAGATGCCCTGCAGTACCCGCAACAGGACCAGCCCGACCGGCGCGACGGCACCGATCTGGCCGTAGGTGGGCAGGAGCCCGATGAGGAAACTCGAGACGCCCATCAGCGTCATGGTCATCACGAGCATCCGTTTGCGGCCGAGCTTGTCGCCGAAGTGGCCGAAGAGGATGCCGCCCAGCGGCCGCGCGAGATACCCGGTGGCGAACGTGCCGAAGCTGGCGACCGTCGCGAGCGCGGGATCGAGGTTGGCGAAGAAGACCTTGTTGAACACCACCGCGGAAGCCGTGGCATAGAGCAGGAAGTCGTAGTACTCGATCACGCTGCCGAGGTAGCTCGAAGCGACCGCTCGGCGGAGCTGGACGTTGCGGTGGGGGCGCATGGCTTTCACATCCTCAGGCGTAGTGCCGGTAGACGGCCCGCGCGACGCACGCCGGTTTGGTGGAACCGTCGAGTTCGATGGTGAAGTCGAGGACCATCTGGACCCCGCCGCCGATTTCGGTGACCTCGGCGACCTTCCCGGCGAGGCGGATCTTGCCGCCGACCGGGACAGGGCTGGGGAAACGCACCTTCTCCAACCCGTAGTTGACGCTCATCCGCACTCCGGAGATCTCCAGCAGATCGCTGAAGAGCGGGATCAGCAAGGAAAGCGTCAGGTATCCGTGCGCGATGGTGCCGCCGAACGGGCCCCCGGCCGCGCGTTCGGGGTCGACGTGGATCCATTGGTGGTCATCGGTGGCGTCGGCGAACCGGCCGATCCGGTCCTGCGTGATCTCCAGCCAGTCGCCGTGGCCGAGGTCCGCGCCCGCCAGGGCCTTGATCTCCTCGATGCCGTTCGCGTGGGTCATGGTTCTCCTAGTCCGATTTGACGAGACCGAGCAGCTTCGCCGCGTTGTCCTTGAGGATCTTCGGGCGGACTTCGGGTTTGATCTCCAGCTCGGCGAAATCGGCGAGCCAGCGGTCCGGGGTGATCACCGGGTAGTCGGAGCCGAACAGCACCTTGTCCTTCAACAGGGAGTTGGCGTACCGGACGAGTTGCGGCGGGAAGTACTTCGGCGACCAGCCGGACAGGTCGATGTGGACATACGGCTTATGCGTCGCGACCGCCAAAGCCTCGTCCTGCCAAGGGAACGACGGATGCGCGAGAATGATCCGGAGTTCCGGGAAGTCCACCGCGACGTCGTCGACCAGCATCGGATTCGAGTACTTGAGCCGGATCCCGCCGCCACCGGGGACTCCGGCGCCGATGCCGGTCTGCCCGGTGTGGAACAGCGCGGGGACCTCGAGTTCCTCGATGGCCTCGTAAAGCGGATACGCCATCGGGTCGTTCGGCGCGAAACCCTGGAGGCTCGGGTGGAACTTGAACCCCCGGACGCCGTACTCCTCGACGAGCCTGCGCGCCTCGCGGACGCCCGCCTTGCCCTTCCACGGGTCGATGCTCGCGAACGGGATGAGGACGTCGTCGTGCTCCGCGCAGCTCTCGGCGACTTCTTCGTTCGCGATCCGCGGATGGCCGGTGGCGTGTTCGGCGTCGACGGTGAACACCACCGCGGCCATCTTGCGTTCCCGGTAGTACGCCGCCATTTCCGCGATGGTCGGCTGCCGGTGCCCGTGTGCCTTGAAGTACTCCTCCGAGGCGCCGAACAGCGCCGGGCTCAGCGAACCGTGGCCGTCCTTCGAGATCTCGGCGTGCGTATGGACGTCGATCGCGACCAGTTCGTCGATGTCGATGGTCATGTCACGGCCCCTTCGGCGCGGGGATGCCGAAGGTCTCCGGCGTCGCGCCGACCCCGGCGTGCCACGAACCCGCGATCCCGTCGGCGGTCCAGCCGCCGTCAGCGAAGTCGGCGGCCTTCTCCTGAGGGTGCGCCCAGAGCGCGAGCCGGTCGCCGCCGATGCCGATCGCCTGCCCGGTCACGCCTTTCGCCTCGTCGGAGGCGAGGAAGACGACGAGCGACGCGGCGTCCTCGACCGTTCCGAGTCCTTCGTCACGGCGAAGCCACGCGGGGAAGGGTGTTCCGGTGCGCTCGGCCTCCTCGATCACCGGCGCGAAGGCCGGGATGGTGCGGGTCATCTCGGTCGCGGCGACCGGGACGACGGCGTTGACCAAGATCTCGGCCTTGGCCAGTTCCATCGCCCAGGTCCTTGCCATGGCGGCGATCCCGGCCTTCGCGGCGGCATAGTTGGTCTGGCCGAAGTTGCCCCGCTGGCCCGCCGGCGAGGAGATCAGGATCAGTCGTCCGCCGTCGCCCTGTTCCCGCATCCGCACCGCGGCGGCCCGCGCGCAGGTGAAGGTGCCGCGGAGGTGGACACGCACGACGTCGTCGAAATCGTCGTCGGACATCTTCCACAGCACCCTGTCCCGCAGGATGCCAGCGTTGGTGACCATGACGTCGAGGCGGCCGAACCGCTCGACCGCCGTGGAGACCAGCCTGTCGGCGGTCGCGGTGTCACCGACCGGAGCGACCACCGGGACGGCCCGGCCGCCCGCCGCTTCGATCGCGTCGACGGTCTCGCCGGCGGCGAGACCGTCGACGTCGTTGACCACGACGGCGGCGCCCGCCGCGGCGAGTGCCTCCGCGTAGGCCCGCCCCAGTCCGCGGCCGCTGCCGGTGACCACCGCGACCTTGCCCGCCAAATCCATGGAGCCGTCCTCTCGTCGTCCGTTGCCGGAATCAAAGTAAGTCACATTTACGACGCCAGTCAAGATTCTGCCCAACATCATGCTCTAAGCTGCTCTCCGTGACCGAAGACGACACCGCACCCGGCCAGGCACACCGGCCGCAGTCCCTGATGCTCAACTTCCTGGGCCTGCATGTGCTCGGCCACGACACCGCCGTCTACTCCGGCAGCGTGATCGACGTGTTCGCCCGCGTGGACGTCTCCGAAGAGGCGGTGCGCTCGACGCTGACCCGCATGGTCGGCCGCGGCCTGCTGACCAGGCAGCGCCAGGGCCGCCGTGTCTACTTCGGACTGACGGCCCGCGCGTCCGAGGTACTGGAGGACGGGCGGCGGCGGATCTGGGAGACCGGCGCGGTCAACCGCGATTGGGACGGCACCTGGACACTCGTCGGCTACTCCTTGCCCGACAGCAGGCGCAGCGACCGGCACGATCTGCGCAACCAGCTCGTCTGGGCGGGTTTCGGCCTGCTGCAGAACGGTTTGTGGATCGCGCCGGGTACCAGGGACGTCACCGCGATCGCCGGTCCGCTCGGCCTCCTCGACCACGTCACCGTCTTCACCGCGCACGAGGCCAAGCCGACGGAATCCGCCGACCTGGTTCGCAAGGCCTTCGACATCGACGCCATTTCCGCCCGGTACCACGCTTTCCTCGACCGCTGGGACACGCCGAACCCGATCCCTTCGGCCCCGGACGACCTGGCCCGCCGCCTGTTGCTGCACACCGACTGGCTCCAGGCCGTCCGCCAGGATCCGCACCTTCCCGCCGAGCACCTGCCCGGGGACTGGCCCGCCATCCGGGCGGAACAGGTCTTCGCGCGGCTCGACGAGCGGATCCGGGACGCGTCGGCACGGCTGGCGGGGGAAGTCCTGGATGTGGTGAGTGTCGACGACGCTTAGCTCGCGCTACCCTCGAACCCAGGGGGTGGGATCATGGTGCGATCCGACGACGTGGCGTTCTGGCGGCAGCACCTCGCCGACCTGCCCGATCCGGGTCACCCCGCGCTGGCGGGCCTGTTCGCCGAAGTGCTCGAGCGAACCCGCGTCGGTCCGGACGCCGATTTCTTCGACCTCGGCGGGCATTCCCTGCTGGTCGCCCGCCTCCTGTCCCGAGTGGACAGAGAGTTCGGCGTCCGGATCAGCCTGAGCGACTTCCTCGCCACGCCGACGGTCCGTGCGCTGGCCGCGCTGATCGACCGCGGTGCGCGCACCACCCAGGAATTCGCCGCCGCGTCGGACAGTGCTCTGCCCCCGGGTATCGAGTTCCCGCCGACGGTTCTCCCCTGCCCCGCACCGGAGCGAGTGCTGCTGACCGGTGCCACCGGGTTCGTCGGCGCTTTCGTGCTCCGGGAGCTACTCCGGCAGACGACCGCCGAAGTGCTCTGCCTCGTGCGGGGCGAACCGGCGCGGGATCGGCTCACCGCCGTCCTGCGGTCCTACGAGATCGACGTCGACGAGACCCGGATTTCGGTGGTTCAAGGAGACCTCGCGCTGCCCGGTCTCGGCCTGGACACCGCGGCGAGGCAGGACATCGCGGAGACCGTGGACTTCATCGTCCACTGTGGAGCGTTCGTGCATCACGTGTCCCCGTACGCTCGGCTGAAGCCGGCCAACGTCGACGGGACGCTCGAACTGGTACGCCTGGTGGGACAAGGGCGGCCGAAGCGGCTTCACCACGTGTCCACAGTGTCGGTGTTCAGGAGCGGCACGATCACCGAGGACTCCCCCATCGACCGCGAACGGCATCCCGTCGGGGACGGCTACGCGGCCAGCAAATGGGCGTCGGACATGGTGGTCCTCAAGGCGATCGAACGCGGTGCCGCGGCGCGGATCCACCGCCTCGGGTGGGTTTGGGCGGAGACCGCGACGGGAGTTGTCAGCCCGGACGATCTGTTCTGCCGGGTCCTGCTCACCTCGGCCGCACTCGGCTGCCATCCCGACGATCCCTTGATGCGCGCCGGACTCCTGCCCGTCGACGTCATCGCCGAGGCCATCGTCACGTCGGCACTGCAGGACGACCAGCCGGGAACGGCCAGGCATCTGCACCCTCCCGGCTCGATCGGGCCGGACGCGTTCCTGCGGATATACGGCGAATCCGAACCCGTCCCGCTCACCGAATGGCTGCGGCGGACGGCCGGGCGCGAACTGCCGATCCTGCCGTATCAGCGCATGTTCGAGGAGTACACCCGGAATCCCGTCACCGCCGGCCTCGGCTTCCGCAACGACCACACCCTGGCCGTCCTGGCGCGGCTCGGCGTCGACGTACCGGAGATCGACACCGCGATGATCACCGCCTTCTGGCGGCGCCTGGAACAGCAAGGCCTCCTCGACCGGTGAGCCCGTCTACGATGCCCAGGGAGATCCACTCGATCCGGGGAGCAGCGAAATGGACCGGCCGGCCACCGCCGAAGAACTGTTCGACGCCATCGGTTCCGCCTACGAGGACGCGTTCGGCCGCCCGCCGGTGATCGGCAAGGCGGTGCGGCACCTGCTCGACGTGCTGCCGTCGTCGTCGCGGGTCCTCGACATCGGCAGCGGGACCGGCCGTCCGGTCGCCGAGGATCTCGCCACCGCCGGGCACCGGGTGACCGGGCTCGACGTCTCGTCGGTGATGGTCGAGGTCGTTCCGCGGGACGAGGAGAACGCGCCGGTGGAGTTCTTCGGCCGCACCATCCACATGACCAGTTTCGCGCCGGAAGACCTCGTGCGGCGGGTCGAAGCGGCCGGGCTGGCGGTCACCGGGACACATGCCGAGATCTTCACCGCGGACGAGCCGGGAACGCCACCCGAGAAGCACCTGCTGATCAACGCCCGACGGCCGGTCTGAGGTCGCCTCGATGCCCGTCATCAGCGTGATCACCCCGGTCCACCCGCCGAGCCTCCCCTACCTCGCCGAAGCCCACGCATCCCTGGCCGCACAGGAACTCCCGGACGGGTGGACGTGGGAATGGCTGGTGCAGGAGGACGGCGAGACCGGCCTGCTCGACGACGTCCTCCCTGACGAAGAACGGGTACTGCCGGGTTCCGGCCGCCAGGGCGGGCCCGGGGTCGCACGGATGCTGGCGTTGTCCCGTTCTTCCGGGGAACTGATCAAGGCGCTCGACGCCGACGATCTGCTGGCGCCGGGCGCGCTCGCGCGCGACATCGCCGCGCTCGAGGATCCCGCGATCGACTGGACCACCTGCCGTGTCCTCGATCTCCTGCCGGACGGGACCACGGTCGGTTTCGACACCGATCCCGAGGAAGGGCCGATCGAGCGCGGCGCGATCCTCCGGCACTGGCAACGGAACGACTACCTCTCCTCCGTGGTGGCCGGGACGCTCTGTATCCGCCGCGGCCTGCTGTTGGAACTGGGCGGCTGGATGGCGCTGCCCGCCTCCGAGGACACCGGGCTGATCCTCGCCGCGAACGCTTCCTCGGCCGGCTATTTCGTGGCCACCTGCGGGATGTACTACCGGAAGTGGGACGGCCAGGTCACCAGATCCGCGGCACACAACGACGCCGCGGAACGGCTCTCGAGGATGAAGCTGATCGAAGAGCGGGCCGAGACCATCCTGGCCGGTCTTCATGGCCGGACCTGAACGTCCGGCGACGCGGCTACGATGTCGAGCAACGCCTTCGCGCACAGATCGCGGGTCTGGTCCCGGGTCAGCCGGCGGTACTTGAGCCAGTCGAGACAGACCGCCACCACGAAGGCCAGCCAGCCTCGGACGGTCACCCGCAAGGTCTCCGGCGGATCGCCGTCCGGGCACAGGACCGCCAGGATCCGGCGCCCCTGTTCGGCGAAGTTCCGGTCGAGGATCTCGCGGACGTCGTCCACCGCGATCGCCGTGCCCGAATGCAGGGCGCGGTAGCCGTCCTCGTTCGCTTCGACGTAGCGGAGATACGCGTCGAGACCCGCCATCAACTGCGCCGCGACCGGCAGTGTGGGATCGGTCCGGGTCATCTGGAGCAACCGCTCGCCCTCGGCCTTGATGACCTCGGTGACGAAGTCCCGTTTCGTCGGGAAGTAGTGGTAGAGCAGCCCTCGGGAGACCTCGGCGATGTCCGCGACCTGCTCGATCCAGACGTCGTCGTACGGCCGGTCCGCGAACAGGCGGGCACCGATCCGCAGCAGCTGTTCCCGCCGCTCGGCGGTACTCAGCCTGCTGCGGGGCCTTCCTGAAGTACTCGGCGCCATCCCTCCATCGTACTTACTTGACACGAGTTCAGTAACGGGCCACTCTCGCTATTGGATGTCGATTCAACAGCGCCGTTTCATGCTCACCAGGAGGGTCTCGATGGCCACCGCGCTCCCCCATCCCCCACGCCGGATCCCGCTGATCGGCGACGTCCTCGGCGTCTCGCCGAGGACCCCGGTCCAGGACTCGATGCGCCACGCCGCAGAACTGGGCCCGATCTTCGAGCGCAAGGTGTTCGGCCGCGAGATCGTGTTCGTCCACAGCGCCGAAATGGTCGCGGACCTCTCCGACGAGAAACGGTTCGCCAAACACGTCACGCCGGCGATCTCGAACCTGCGCCCGCTCGGCGGCGACGGGCTGTTCACCGCGCACAACGAGGAGCCGAACTGGCGGCGCGCGCACGAGATCCTCGCGCCCGCCTTCAGCCGCAACGCGATGCAGCGCTACCACCCGACGATGCTCTCGATCACCCGGGAACTACTGGACACGTGGGACAGGGGCGGCCAGGTCGACGTCTCGGACGACATGACGAAGCTGACGCTGGAGACCATCGGGCAGACCGGGTTCGGCTTCAGCTTCGCTTCCTTCGAACGGGCCGAGCCGCATCCGTTCGTCGCCGCGATGACCCGGACGCTCCGCCACGCCCAGCGGACGGTGATCCAGCCACCGCTCATCGGCCCGCTCCTCAACCGGAAGGCGAACCGGCGCAACGAGGCCGATCTCGCCTTCCTCCGCTCGGTCGTCGACGAGGTCGTCGAGGCCCGCCGGAACGACACGAGCACCGACGACCTGCTCGGCCTGATGCTGAACACGACGCAGCCGAGCACCGGCGAGGCGCTGGACCAGGTCAACATCCGGAACCAGATCATCACCTTCCTCATCGCCGGGCACGAGACCACCTCGGGCGCGCTGTCTTTCGCCTTGTACTACCTGGCACGGAATCCGGACGTCCTCGCCCGCGCGCGGTCCGAAGTGGACAAGGTCTGGGGCGAGAATCCCGACCCGTCCTACGAAGAGGTCGCCAAGCTCCGCTACGTCCGGCGCGTGCTCGACGAGGCGCTGCGGCTCTGGCCGACGGCGCCCGCGTTCGCCCGCCAGGCGCAAGTGGACACCGTGGTCGGCGACTGCTATCCGATGAAGAAGGGACAGTGGGCACTCGTCCTCATCCCGGCGCTGCACCGCGATCCCGTGTGGGGTGACGACCCCGAGTCGTTCGACCCCGACCGCTTCGCCCCGGATCGCAACCGTGCCCGGCCCGCCCACGTCTACAAGCCGTTCGGCACCGGGGAACGGGCCTGCATCGGACGCCAGTTCGCGCTGCACGAGGCGACGCTGGTGCTCGGCATGCTGCTGAGCCGGTACGACCTGCGCCCCGACCCGTCCTACGAACTCAAGGTGCAGGAACTCCTGACGCTGAAGCCACAGGGTTTCAAGCTCGACGTCTCACGCCGGGAGCGCACACCGGCGGCGGTGACCGGCGCGGCACAGGAAGGAGTGCCGGAGACCGCTTAGGCTTTCCGAGGGGAGGTCAAAGCTTCTACGGAGCCTGCCGCAGCTCCACGCAGCATTCGGCCGCGCCGGGAGCGAGGACCGCCTCCACGTTCCCGGCGCGCAGGCCGGTCAGGAAACCGGACAGGAACGCGTGGTTGATCCCGCAGACCAGCTCCGGCGCCTCGGCCGCCAGCGGGTGGAACGGGCAGTTCCGGAGCCGGACGCAGGTCGAGGTGTCCCGGCTCGGCTCGAAGCCGTAGCGGCCTAGCATTCCTTCGGCCACGGTGAGCGCGCGTTCCACGCCGAGCCTGCCGGGCCGCGTCCGCGCGCGCTCTTCTTCGCCCGCCGCGAGGCCGCGTTCCCCCGCGACCCGGATGACGGCGTCGCGTGCCGTCTCGCCGGTTCCTTCGGCGAGCACGGCCTCGGTGAGGATTCCGGCGAGGATCTCGTGCCGCCGCGCGGGAATCTGCACCCCGATGGCCTCGCCGACGGGTTCGTAGACCTTGGGCTTGCGCCCCACCCGGACCACCGGCCCCGCCGCGAAACCGAAGGTGAGGAGCCCCGCCTCCACGAGCTTGTCCAGATGGAACGCGGCGAGTTTGCGGGAGATCCCGACGGCGGCGGCCGCCTCGTCCCGGGTGACCGGCCGCCGCTCTCGCCGGGCATAGGCGTACATGCCGCGCCGCAGATCGTCGTCGAGCGCCGCGACGGCGGCGATGGAAGGGCCGTCGAGGCCGTCCGGCACGGACACTGTCACGTACACCACGATATCGCCTATCTCAGCTGTCGGAACGCCCAGAGCCAGGGATCTAGCATGTAGGCTGACCCGGTAGAGGGTAAAACGCCAACGATCGTTAGTCGAATAGATCCCGGGATCGCGTTCCGCCTAGGAGGCCGTATGTCCACTCCCGCCTTGCGCGTCGTGCACGAACCCGGGACGGGACCGGACCTGGAGGCCGCCGAGGCCGCGGCCGCCGATTTCCTCACCGCACTGGGTATCTCGCTGGATTCGGAGAGTCTTCGCGGTACCCCGGGCCGGATGGCGCGTGCGTACGCCGAGCTCTTCTCTCCGCGGTCCTTCGACCTCACGACCTTCCCCAATGACGAGGGCTACGACGAACTCGTTCTGGCCAGGGGTATTCCGGTCCGATCGGTCTGCGAACACCACCTGCTGCCGTTCGTCGGGGTCGCGCACGTCGGCTACCTGCCCGGCGATCGGATCCTCGGGCTCTCCAAACTGGCCAGGATCGTCGAGCACTTCGCCTGCCGCCCGCAGGTTCAGGAGCGGCTCACGAAACAGGTCGCCGACTGGCTCGACGAGCAGCTCGACCCTCGCGGCATCGGCGTCGTGATCGAGGCGGAGCACTCGTGCATGACGCTGCGCGGCGTCCAGGCCGTCGGTTCGAGCACCGTCACCTCGACTCTGCTCGGCACGCTGCGCGAAGACGCCCGTTCGCGCCAGGAGTTCTTCGCCCTCACCGGCATCAACGGCTGACGACGGGTTCGTCCGCGCAGGCCCTAGAATGCGCCAGTGCTGGTGCATCAGATCGACCCGTCGATACTTCTGAGGAACCAGCCGGCGGGTTCGGAACTTCGCCCGTACAAACCGCGGGACGGCGACAGACCGCTCAGGGCGGCACTCAGCAGCGCCGCGTTCACTCTCATCGTGTACGAGCACAATGCGGGAGCGCGGCGAACGGCCTACGAAGCGTTGCTCGCGGTTCACTCCTCGATGGAACTGATCGTAGAGCCGGAGATCGACGACCTGGTCCGGAATGGCGGTGGCGATCCGGCGGTGGTCTGGCTCGACCGGAAGCTGGCGGGATCCATCGGCGGCAAACTGGGGTTCCTGACCGCATGGCTCGCCAAAAGCCAGACTCGGCGAGCCCTTGGCTTGATCAGCGAAAGCGAGTACGAAAACCAGGAGTTGCGAGTCGGCATCGACCGGCTTCGCCCGGCGGTCATCCACCTCGGCCGGGAGCAGTCCCAGGCAGCACCGAGCGAAGCGACTCCCGATCCCTTCTCCGCGCACGTCGCCGACTACCGGCCCGACACCGACGAGGGTGTCGACCAGCTCGGCATCGGCCCCGACGTGCGCATGCTCGCCGATCTGGTCGCCTCGCGGATGATCACTCCTCCCCTGTCGATCGGCCTCTTCGGCAACTGGGGCTCCGGCAAGAGCTTCTTCATGCGCCAGATGCAGTCCCGCGTCCGCGAGCTCGCCGATTCCGCGCAGGAAGCCGAAGCCGAGGCCGGAGCGCACGGCAAAGCCATCTCGTCGTACTGCTCGAGTGTCCGCCAGATCAGCTTCAACGCCTGGCACTACAGCGAAGCAAACCTCCTAGCCAGCCTCGCCACCCATATCTTCGACAACCTCGCCGCGAGCGGCGCCGAGAACGACCTCCAGCGCCAAGCCGACGCCCTGGCGGAACGTCGCAAGACCGAGAAGACGCTCCTCGGCCGGCTCAGCGCCGTCCGCCTTGAACGCAGAACCCTGACCGCCCAACAAAAACAGGCGAAGCGGCGACGCAAGAAGCCACGCGAGTACGTCCGCGCGGTCTTCGACAGTCTCACCGAAGCGGACAAGGCATGGATCGCCGCGCGGCTCGGTGTCGACCGGCCGACGGCCGAGGACCTCGAACGTCTCGCGCAGGAGACCGGCGGGCTACGGTCGGACGTCGCCGAATTCTGGCGACGACTGCGGCAGGATCCGGTTCCGCTGCTGGTCTTGATCGGCGGGCTGGTGACGCTCCTGGTCGTCACGCTCCTCGTCGGCCGGTCCCAGGTCTCCGGCCTGCTCGGCGGGCTCACCGTGGTGAGCTCCGCGCTGACCGTCGTGCTGCGGATGCGGGCCAGCGCCGGCCGGATCCACCAGGCACTGGACAAACTCGGCGGACCGTCCAAAGAGGACGAGGACACCGAGCGGCGCCTGGCGGAGCTGGACGCCGAATCCGAGCGGCTCGAAAAGGCGGTCGCCGACCTGGCGCCGGGCCTGGATCTCGTGTCGTTCGCCGAGTCGCGTGTCTCGGACTACGTCGAGCACCTAGGCGTGGTCTCCTTGCTGCGCAAGGATCTCGAGACCTTCGCGACCATGCTCGCCGAGGTGCCGCACGGCCACGGGAAGATCGAACGGACCGTCCTCTACATCGACGACCTCGACCGCTGCCCGCCCAAGGTCGTCGTACAAGTCCTCGAAGCCATCCACCTCCTGCTGGCGCTGCCGGTGTTCGTCGTCGTGGTGGGCGTCGACCCCCGCTGGCTGACGAAGGCCGTCGAGCAGCACTACGCGCAGATGATCGGCGACGACCCGGAATACTTCGCCGAAAACTACCTGGAGAAAATCTTCCAAGTCCCGTTCACGTTGTCCCCCATGGACGAGCCAGGGTTCGCGGGGCTCGTGCGCGGCCTCGCCGCCACCGAGGGTCAGGACGCCACGCCGTCGCCCATCCCCGTCCCCGCGGCTCGGGCCACCGCCGTCGATTCGACGACGGCGGTGGCGCCGGCTCCTCCTCGCGAGGAAGCGCCGGAACCGTCGTCCGAGCAGTCCACAATAGACCTAAGACCTCCTCGCCTGGTGATCTCCGCGCCGGAACTGGACTTCCTGGCGTCCCTTTCCCCGCTCGTCCGCTCGCCGCGGGCCGCGAAACGGCTACTGAACCTGTACCGGTTGCTGCGGGCGCGCTTCGCCGGAGAGGAACTGGCCGAGTTCCTCTCCGACGGCACGCGCGAGGCACCGTTCCGCGCCGTGCTGGTGCTGCTCTCGGTGCTCGTCGGGCACCCCGACGCCATCCCCTGGCTGTTCGCCACCATCGACGGGGCGGATCCCGACGACAGCGCCCTCGAAATCGCCTCGTCACTCAACGACCACGAGTTGCGGCCGAAGCTCGAACGCGGCCTGTCCGGTGACTCGTGGCCGAAGCTGGCCGAGTCCTATCAGCGCTGGTTGCCCTTGGTGAACCGGTTCTCGTTCGCCCGCGACGACTGATCCCGCGAGCGCTCGATGTCCGGCCCGCGGTAGAGCCCCTCGGGGATCTGCGCCAGCGTCGAGGGGTGGACCTGCGGGCCGAGTCCGTAGAGCTTCTGGAAGCTCATGATCAGCGGCCGCCACCGGTCGGGATCGATCCGGTCCTCGGTGCCCGGCATCCGCACGGCGTCGTGGACGTGGACGCGCCGCACCCTGACCTCGAACACGAGCACCCCGCCGCGTTGCGCCTCGTCGTCTTCGGCGAGCGGATGGACCGCCTCGACGACGGCCTCCATCGTCACCGGGCATTCCGCCACGCGCGGCGGGCCGACCGTCTCCGAGCCGACCGGGGTGAACCCGGCCCGGCCGAACTTGTCGGGCTCGTGCCGGTAGCCGCGCTCGTACTTACGAGGCGGGACGGGATCTGATCCGGTGGTCAGCGCCAGCTCGTCGACGGCGGCCGCCAGATCGTCGGAAGGGAGATTCAGAACACATTCGCGGGTACGCATAAGGTTCTCCGCGGTCTTGGAACGCGCGCCGAGACCCAGCATGCCCCGCCAGCCGAGCCAGAACGCCGAAGACATCGGAGCGAGGTTCGGTGAGCCGGTTTCGTTGAGCGTCGAGAGGAGCACCACCGTCGTGCCGAAGTAGAGGATGCCGGGCTCAATACGGGTATGCGCGGTCGCTGCCGCCGGCGTAGTCACTGTCACGATTGCCAGCTTCGCCGCGCGGCACGACGAAGGCTGGCGTGAATCGGACGTCGCGATCAACCCTGTCGGCGGGACTCCTGGCGGCCACGGAAGGCCTACCATTTCCACGACCGCCTTCCTCGGGCGGCCGTGAACCCGGTGTCGTTCGGAGTATTGCGTACGGCCGATTGCTGGTAGGTTCGCCGAACTTGACCGTCGAAGGAGGCACCGGCAGCAGCCCGGTCAACACCCGAAACGCGCGTGGTGAGGCGAAATCGCATGCGAGACGATGTGGTCGAGGCGAGCTCGATCCTCGGGCATCCTCCCGACCAGGTTTGGGAAGTGCTCGGCGATCCCGAGTCATATTCACGTTTCGTCGCGGAGATCAGCTGGTGCGAGGTTCAGCAGCCGGCCGAACGCGGGCGCGGTCCTCGGTGCTTCGTCCGGCTGGAGCCGCGGTCGGGCAGGCTCGTCGTCGGTGAGATCGAAGCCAGGGTCTGGCGGCCCGCCGAGCACGTGGTCTGGTGCGGTGTCGAGAACGACGGCAACTGGGTCTCGCTCGAACTGCGAGGGCTGCCCGAGAACCGGACGGAACTCGTCGCGCAGCTGATGCTTCCCGCGCAGCACTCGCATCTGGTGTCCGCCGCGTCGTTCAAACGCAGTCTCCGCGCGGTGACCCGGCGGATCGACCTGCACCTGTCGGGCACCGCCGCGCCGCCGGACGAGGAACCCACGCACACCAAGGCCACGACGCTGCATACGGCGACCACCCTGATCAAGGCGGGCGTGATCGCCGCCGCTCGACCGGACAAGCTCGCGCGTCAGCTCACCTCTTTGTCCCAATGGGGCGCGACCGTCGCCGGTGGCTACACGGCCGCCGCGGCGCGCGCACCCGAAGACGTCGCGCTGCACGACGAACGCAATGTCCGGACGTTCAAGCAGGCGGCGGACCGCAGCAACCAGCTGGCGAACGCACTGGCACAGCGCGGAGTCCGCTCCCGCGACCGGATCGCCTTGCTGTGCCGAAACCACGCGGCGATGGTCGAGGCGCTCATCGCGTGCAGCAAACTCGGTGTCGACGCGATCCTGCTCAACACCGGGCTTTCCGCGAGCGCGGTCGCGGACGTCATCGGCCTGCACAAACCGGTCGCTGTACTAGCCGACGATGAATTCTCCCAGGTCATCGCCAACATCCCCGGCGACTTCATGCGACTCAGCACCTGGCCGGAGAGCGAGAACGGGTACCCGACGATCGATCAGCTGATCGCCGGAGCGCCCACGACCAAACTCAAGCCGGTGGACCGCATCGGCAGGCTCGTCGTCCTCACCTCGGGCACCACCGGAACACCCAAGGGCGCAAGGCGTCCGACTCCGAAGGGACTCGCGACCTCGGCCGCCATGCTCGACCGTATCCCGCTCCACACCGGTGACCGCTTCGTGGTAGCCGCGCCTCTGTTCCACAGCTGGGGCCTGGCGGGGATGCAGATCGGCATGGCGGTGCGCGCGTCGCTGTCGCTGATCCGCCGGTTCGACGCGGAAGAGATCTTGAGGACGATCGCCGAACATCGTTGCGGCGTACTGTTCGCCGTCCCGATCATGTTGCAGCGCATCCTCGACCTGCCCGAGCGCGTCCGTGCCCGCTACGACCTCTCGTCACTGCGCATCGTCGCGAGCAGCGGTTCCGCACTGCCGGGAACGATCGTCACCGAGTTCATGGACACCTTCGGCGACGTGCTCTACAACTTCTACGGCTCGACAGAGGTTTCGTGGGCGAGCATCGCCACCCCCGAAGACCTCCGCGCCGCACCCACGACCGCCGGCCGCTGCCCGCCCGGAACCCGCGTCGCCATCCTCGACGACGACCACAACCGTGTCCCGCCAGGCTGGGAGGGACAGATCTTCGTCGGCAACGACATGCTTTTCGAGGGCTACACCGACGGTGCCAGCGTTCCGCGGGCGGAAGAACTGATGGCCACCGGCGACGTCGGCTACCAGGACGCCGCCGGACGCCTCTTCGTCACCGGCCGGGCCGACGAGATGATCGTCTCCGGCGGCGAGAACGTTTCCCCTCGCCCGGTCGAGGAGGCCTTGGTCGCCCTGCCCGGTGTCCACGAGGCAGCCGTGATCGGCGTCCCGGACCGCGAGTACGGACAGCGCTTCGCCGCTTATATCGTCCCGAAACGCGGTGCCCGGATGAACGCCGAGGACGTGCGCGCGTATATCCACCGTCGGCTGGCACGGTTCGCGGTGCCACGGGACGTGCACTTCGTCGAGGAGCTGCCCCGGAATGCCACGGGGAAGGTACTGAAGCGGTTGCTGCGAGACGAAACTTGGCCGATCGACCAGTAGAGTCCTTTGTGGACCTTCGTACCGATTCTTGTCGGTGGTCGGTTGTAGGTTCGTTTCGTGGCTACCATCACTTGAAAGACGAACCCGGCTGGATCTACCGACTCGACCCCGATGGCACGTTGACCATCACCGCACCGACCGGGCAGACCTACCGCAGCACCCCACCACCACTGCACAACCCACGACCAGAACCCCCGCCGTTCTAGACCGTCGCCGAAATTCGGCAACGCGAAACGCTTTCGTACCCTTGCGCCCACGATCACCACCTGCAGGACGAGCGCGTCCGAATCCCAACGGCAAACTCACCCCTACCAGGCGGACTTACCGCTGCACGACCCACGACCCGAATCCGCCGTTCTAAACTATTGCCGAATTCCGGCAACACCTGCCCGGCGCCAGGTCACCGCACAACGGCAACCTCCGACCCGATCGAGCAGACGTTCGCCACCGGGCGGAGCAGTTCCGCTTCCGCAGACCTTCGGCAATGACGCCGTCTACCAGCGCACGCGCCCGTCGGCGAAGGTGCCGGCCAGGCGCATCACGATCAGTTTCGGGCCGGATTCCTTCGGATCTCCGGCCGTGAGCGACGCGTTCTGCTTCCCGAAGGCCTCAGCGGCCTTGCGGACACTGGACTTGGCATCGGCGCAGGCCACTGTGGCCGCCTTGTCGAACTCGTCGCCGAAGATGGCGAGGATTTGCTGTCGCTCAGCAGGAAACCGGGCGCCACGAAGGCCAGGATCACGAAGATGACCAGCACCAGCCCGCCACCGCCGGCGGTGAGCCCGATCATCAGGCAGGTCCCTGCTGCGGATACTGCGGACCCGGCTGTGGCCCGTGCGGATACGACATCGGTGGTTCCTTCCCCCAGTGGTCCGCATAAGGCGAACAAGCATCCCCAAACCTGCCATCTCGGCAATTCCCCCGCTCTAGACTCCGGTCATGAGACGGTTGGTCGTCGTGATCTTCAACGGGGCGTCGCTCGGTGCGATGTCCTTCGCGTTCGGCGTCTTCGACATGGCCTCGCATTTCGGGGAACTCCCCGACGTCGAGATCAAGGTCGTCGGCGGGGAACCGGACGCCGCGTTGCGTGGCGGCGGGCTGACCGTTCCGGTGCCCGAGGACCTGGACGCGGTCCGGGACGCGGATCTGCTGCTGGTCCCGAACTGGCGGTCGCCGATGGAGGATCCGCCGGAGGCCGCGCTGGAGGCCTTGCGCACGGCGCACGGCCGGGGTGCCCGCGTGGCCGGGCTGTGCAGCGGTGCCTTCGTGCTGGCCGCGGCCGGCCTGCTCGACGGCCGCCCGGCGACGACGCACTGGGCGATGGCGCCGTTGCTCGCGGCCCGCTTCCCGGCGGTCCAGCTGGACGAATCGGTCCTCTACATCGACGACGGCGACATCCTCACCGCGGGCGGTGGCGCCGCCGGGATGGACCTCGGTCTGCACCTGATCCGCTCGTGGTGCGGCGCCGAGGTAGCGAACCGGCTCGCGAAGGGCATGGTCGTCCCGCCGCACCGGCCGGGCGGACAGGCTCAGTACATCGAATCCCCGATGCCCGAACTCGACGAAGGCGACCCGGTTTCCGAGACGCTGGCCTGGGCGCTCACCCGGCTCGACACCGCGCTCCCGGTCGACGAACTGGCCAGGCGGGCGCATATGAGCAGGCGCAACTACGACCGCCGGTTCCGCGAGATCACCGGCGCCGCACCCGGCACCTGGCTCACCCACCAGCGGATCATCCGCGCCCAGCAGTTGCTCGAATCGACCGATCTTCCCGTCGACGAGATCGCCCGGTACTGCGGCTTCTCCTCCTCGGCCGCGCTTCGGCCCCATTTCCGGCGGCAGGTCGGGGTCACCCCGGCCGCCTACCGCGAAACGTTCGGGACCCGGATGGGCGTCCTCGAGCCGATGCTGTCTTGAATTGACGCTGTCCTAAAACCACCGCCGGTTGGCGAAAACACCGCTCACGGTCCGGGCTCCAGAAGGCTCAGGATCACAGGCATGACCACCGAAGACAGCCGTTCCTTCCTCAACCGCCGGTCCATGCTCACCCTGGGCGCGGGTGCCGCGGCCGCGATGGTGGCCTCGACCGGCACCGCCGCGGCAGCGCACCACGGCGCGCCCGGCGACGCGGAACTGGCCCGGTCCCTGCCCGGCGGCTTTCGTAGCGCGTATGCGCAGGTCAACGGTGTCCGGCTGCATTACGTCGCGGGCGGGCGCGGCGAACCGCTCATCCTGCTGCCGGGCTGGCCGGAGACCTGGTGGCAGTTCCGCAAGATCATGCCGGAGCTGGCGAAGCGATACCGCGTGATCGCGGTCGACCTGCGAGGCATGGGCGGTTCGGGCAAACCGCGCGACGGATACGACAAGAAGACGATGGCCCGCGACATCTTCGAACTCGTCCGCGGTCTCGGCTACCAGCGGGCCCATATCGCCGGGCACGACGTCGGTGCCATGGTCGCGTTCAGCTTCGCCGCCAACCACCCCGAAGCGACGAAGACCGTCACGGTCATGGACGTCGCGCACCCCGACGAGGGCCTGTACCAGATCCCGATGCTGGCTCCGCCCGGACAGCCGGTGCACGTCTGGTGGTTCGCCTTCAACCAGGTCGCCTCGCTGCCCGAACAACTGCTGGCCGGCCGGTCCCGCCACCTCGTCGACTGGATGTTCGACCACCTGCTGGCCGACCCGGCCTCGATCGGCGACCGTGACCGGGCGATCTACGCCGCCGCGTACGACCGTCCGGACGCGATCCGTGCCGGGAACGGCTGGTACCAGGCGTTCGGTCAGGACATCGAGGACCAGAAGGCCTACGGGAAGATCGCCGCGCCGATGCTGGCGCTCGCCTCGGAAATGAACTACGACTACTTCGCCGCGGTCCTGCCGTCCAAGGCGGTGAACGTCCAGGTGAAGAAGGTCTCCGGTTCCGGCCATTTCGTCGCCGAAGAACAGCCGCGGACGGTCATCGGCGAGCTGCAAGCCTTCCTGGGGTAGGGCTTATACCCCGAATCGCCCAACGATGCCCACCAAACGGACTAGTTCACTCGCTCAGGTGAAAGAGTCCGTCAGCCGTCATAGTCGCGACGAGGTGCCCTCTTCTCTGGTGTGTCGGTACCGGCCGGGCAGCCCCCCGAACGGTCGGTACCGACCATGGAAAACAGGTCAACCGATCAAGGCCTTGTACATCCACGCGCCGCGCTGCGCCGGCTCGGCGCGTGGAAAGGCCTGCCGGGGTTCAGATCAGCGCTCCGGATCGCCGGAGCATCACTTCTTCCGCCGGACGACGAGCCGTCATCGGCACCGGACGGCCGTAACCCAGCCTCAGCAGCGTGTGCGGACGGCCGAGATCGGCGAAGATCCGGTCCATCGCGCTCCGCGTCTCCGGTGTTTCGAACGGCCTGCCGACGAACGACGTCGTGAGGCCCGCGGCCGTCGCGGTCAGCAGTACCCTCTGCAACGCCATCCCCGCCCGGAGATCCGCCGCCGGCCCGCCGTCCGCGGTCAGGAGCGCACCCAGCAGCGGCTCGCCCTCGTCGGAACGCGGCTCGTGGGACTCCTGCACGGGGATGGCCTGCGGTGACGCGGAGGCCATCGGGATCCCGTCCGGAGCGTTCACCGTCCGGCGGGTCCACAACGCGATCTCCGCCTGGAAGGCGCCGTTGCGGGCCTGCGCGGATTCGGCGCGATGCACTGCGCGAGCGATGGCGTTCACCCGGTCGCCGCGGCCGAACAGTTCCAGCAGCCCGCCTTCGACGAGGGCGGCCGCGCGCATCGTCGTCCGGACATCCGAGGACACCTGCCTGCCCAGGAACTGCCGCCGGTTCGTGTGGCGGCGGAAGACGGCTTCGGCCAGTTTTCGTTCCGCCAACGAGGAGAACCGGTCACCGCCGATCCGGATGTCGGCGAGCAGCGTCGGTTCGTCGGGAGACGGAAGCATCCGCAGCGAGAGCGTCTTCCCGTTCGACCGGAGGGAAACGACCAGGTTGAACACCGCGGCGCCACACGAAAGCCGGGCCTCACGGGCATCCGGGTCGGCGATGCGGAGGACCCGGCCGCGGTCGAGCCACACCTCGATCCGGTCTCGGTCCACGACGAATCGCCAAGGCTGGGTGTTGAGCGGGGACGGCGCGCGGACGGCGGCCGCCACCGCCTGATCGACATGGGTGGGCAACGGGATCTTCATCGTGGACTCCCGGTGAGGAAGAGGTCGATCCACCTTCGGCCCGGTATCCGGCGAACGCAACGGCCGCCGGTCACGAATCCTGAGGACTTTCGCCCCCGATCGGTGGCCGTCCAGGAACTGAGCCGGCGTCAGCGCAAGGGGGCGGACCACTCGACCCGGGTGCCGCCGTCGGCGCGCGCCTCCACCAGGAACGTCCCGCCGACCCGCACCGCGCGGTCACGGAGGTTCCTCAGGCCGCCGACGGCGGTGGAACCCCCGTCGATCCCGGATCCGTCATCGGTGACGACGATCCGCAGGACGTCGTCCTTCACCGCGACGCTCACCGAGACACTGCTCGCTCCGGCGTGCCGGACGACGTTGGCGACCGTCTCCCGCACGACCGCTTCGGCGTGCTCGGCGAACAGCAGCGGCACCGAATCGAGCGGCCCGTACAGGCTGACCGTCGGATGGGTCGAGGTGTCGTCGGTGAGTTCGGTGATGGAGTCGTAAAGGCGGTGCCGCAACCGCACTCCGTGCTGGCCGGCCTCGCCTCCGTGGAGGTCGAAGATCGCCGTGCGGATCTCGTGCACGATCTCGTGCATCTGGTCGATGCTCTCGCCGAGTCTCCGCTGCAGCTCCGGGGAGCGCGCCCGGCGATGCGTGCTCTGCATGGCGAGGCCGACCGCGAACAGCCGCTGGATCACGTGGTCGTGCAGGTCCCTGGCGATCCGGTCCCGGTCGGCGAGGACGTCGAGTTCCCTGGCGGTGCGCTGTTGCGCGGCCAGCTGGAGCGCGAGCGCGGCCTGGTCGGCGAACGACGCGACCACCGGCAGCTGGGCGAGTTCGAACGGGACCGAGCCCGGATTCCGCACCGCCATCAGCACCCCGGCCGTGCGTTCCCGTGCCCTCAACGGAACCACCAGCGTCGGACCGAGCCGGAGCTCTCCCTCGTTGCCCAGCACCAGTTCCGGCACGCTGCGCGGAGTCCTGTCGCGGTAAACCGCGCCCGGGAGCGAAGTGGCGACGCTGATCCGCGCGCCGGTCAGTTCCTCCGACCGTGCCCCCGCGCAGACCGCGACCGTCAGCTCGTCGGCCTCGTCGTCGCCGCCCGCGCTGACGTCGAGCCTGCCGGAACCGGGCAAGGCCAGCAGGGTGATGTCGGAGCCGGTCAGTTCCAGTGCCCGGCTGGCGATCAGGTTGAGCGCGTCCACCGGGTCGGTGCCGCCCAGCAGTTCCGTGGTCACCTCGCTGTTGGCTGCCTGCCACTGCTGCCGGAGCCGGGCCTGTTCGTAGAGATGAGCGTTCTCGATCGCGATCCCGGCCGCCGCGGCCAGCGCCTGGACGACCACTTCGTCGTCGTCGGTGAAGCTCTCGCCCCGTTTTTCGGTGAGGTAGAGATTCCCGAACACCTCGTCGCGCACCCGGATGGGCACACCGAGGAACGAGCGCATCGGCGGATGGCACGGGGGGAATCCGACCGAAGCGGGATGCCGCGAGATATCGGCCAGCCGGACCGGTTTCGCCTCGTCGATGACGAAACCCAGCAGACCGTGGCCTTTCGGCAAATGCCCGATCTGTTGTTCGGTCTCGCCGTCGATCCCGAGATAGACGAATTCGGCGAGTGAACCGTCGTCCGCGATCACTCCGACCGCACCGTACGAGGCCTCGGCGAGATCGATCGCGGCCTGCACGATCCGCCGCAGCGTGGTGTCCAGTTCGAGCCCGGACGCCACGGCGAGCACCGCTTCGAGCAGGCCGTCCATTTTGTCGCGCGTGCCGATGAGCCGTTCGATGCGCTCCTGGAGATCCCGCAGGACTTCGCGAACCCGCAGCTGGGAAAGCGCGCCGGTGAGCCGGTCGTCACCTCCGCCGAGCCGGTCCTGAGCCGACATCGTGTTCCACCTTCGAAGATCTGGATCACTCGCGGCCGGGGACTTTCTCCTCTTTCGGCACCGCACCGCAGGCGGCACCGTCTCACTGAGACACCGGATATTTGCCCGTGGCGCAGCGACGGGGGAAACCATGACCTTACAAGTCACCAGGGTCGGCCGATTGAACTCCGATCAGGTGAATTCCGTGCTCCGGTCGGCCATGCTGGCGCCCTCGACACAGAACACCCAACCTTGGCTTTTCCGGTGTACTTCAACCGGGATCGAACTCCACGCCGATCCTCGGCGTATTCTAGCGGCCACGGATCCGGACGGACGGGAACTCGTCATCTCGTGCGGCGCGGCCTTGTTCACCCTGAGGACGGCGATTCACGCACTGGGTATCCACCCCGCGACGACGCTGATGCCGAGCCGCGCCGATCCGGACCTGCTGGCCGTGGTCCGTCCGCTGGCCGAACGCTCCCCCGATCCGCGGATCGCCCGGCTCGCCCGCGCCATTCCCCGGCGCCGCACCAACCGGCGCCCCTTCCTGCCCGCCGCGATCCCTCGCTCGACGCTCTCCCTGCTCCGCCACGCCACCGAACTCGAGAACGCCTGGATGCCGAGCCTCGACGCCGAGCAGTGCCGTCTTCTACGCGACCTCACCACTCGTGCGCATCTGGCCCAGCTCGCCGCTCCCGGTTTCCTCGCCGAACTCGGCCGCTGGACGGAATTGAGCGCCGAAACGCGCGATGGTGTGCCGTCCTATGCGACCGACGGATCCTTCGCCGACGAAAGCTGGGTCCTCAAGGATTTCAGCACTGCGGAGTTCGGCACTGAGGACTTCGGCGCTCGGGATTTCGAGCCGCGGCCGCTGGTGGTGGCGATCGGTTCGTTCTCCGACGAACGCCTCGACCGGCTGCAGGTCGGCCAAGCACTGCAACGGGTCCTGCTCAGCGCGACCAGCGCGGGGCTCGACACCTCCTACGTCTCACCACCGGTCAGGGTCGCCTCGGCCCGCGCCGAACTCCGCGCTCTACTCGGCTGCGGAGTGTGGCCTCAGATTCTGCTTCGCGTCGGCTACGGCTCGCCGCTGCCCTGGACACCGCGCCGGCCACTCGAAGACGTCCTGCTCGACACGCTCGTTTCCGCTTGAGTCTTCAAGAACCGGCTCAGGACCGGCGCAGTTCGGTGGCCAGCACGGCCGCCTGAGTGCGCCGCTGCATCCCGAGTTTCGTCAGCAGCCGGGACACGTAGTTCTTGACCGTCTTCTCGGCCAGGAACATGCGTTCGGCGATCTGCCGGTTGGTCAGGCCCTCGCCGATCAGTTCCAGCAGCGTGCGCTCTTGCTCGGAAAGCCCGGCCAGTGGCCCCTTCTTCACCGCGTCGTCGCGGAACTTCGCCATCAGGGTCGCGGCGGCGCGCGCGTCCAGCAGGGACCGGCCGCTGCCGACCTCCTTGACCGCGGCGACCAGGTCCATCCCGCGGATGTCCTTGATGACGTAGCCGCTCGCGCCGGCCATGATCGCGTCCAGCATCGCCTGTTCGTCGGTGTAGGACGTCAGCATGAGACATTTCAGCTCGGGCAGTTTCGACCTGAGTTCCCGCGCGAGCTCGACGCCGTTACCGTCGGGGAGCCGGACGTCGAGTACCGCGACATCCGGCCTGAGCGCCGGAATCCTCGCCAGCGCCTGCGAAAAGGTGGCCGCTTGACCGACCACGTTCAGGGCGGCGTCCTCCTCGAGCATGTCCGCCACCCCCCGACGGACGACCTCGTGATCGTCGACCAGAAACACCCGGAGCATTCCGACCTCCACGGTTTCCCTCCTCGGCAAAGAGCGTACGGTGAACGGCCGGTCACTGCGACCGGCCAAAGGGCCCTGTTTACCGCCCGTTCGAGTGCCGGTCGGCAGTGCGAACAGGGTCATTTGCATCAATCGAGTCAGGACGTTCTGTTCTTCCCGGATCAGCCGCCCCGCTGCGACGATCACCCCATGTCCGAGACCACGATTTCACCGGCACCCACGTCCGGTACCCCAGATGCGGCCGACGAGCTCGTGGCCATGCGCAACCGCGTCCGTTTCTACCGGGCGCGCTCCGAGCAACTGCAGTACGCCCTCGACCACCGGCTGCCCATCGAACAGGCGAAGGGAGTCCTCGCCGAGCGCTACCAGATCGACATCGATTCCGCGTTCGAGCTCCTACGCTCGTTCTGCCGTAACAACAACATGAAGATCCACGACGTAGCAAGGACACTCGTCGAGCAGCCGAGCGAAGGCGCCCAACGAGTCTCTTGCTGAGTCACGCCATGTTCGGCGGGGGGCCCGCGACCACCACCGGCGTCGCCGAGAGCGCGGGCACGGACTGGGTCATGGACCGAACGTCGCCCCCCAGACTTCGGGTGCTCGTCGCAGACGACAACCCGGTCATCGGCGATGCCCTGCGTGCGCTGCTGGAGTCCGAACCCGACATCGACGTGGTGGCCATCGCGATGAACGCCGGTGAAGCGGTCGCGCTCGCGGAGTTGCTGGTCCCGGAGGTGGCCGTCCTGGACGTCCGGATCCCCGGCGGGGGCGGCGCCTGGATGGCCAGGGAGATCCGCCGTCGCGCTCCCGGCATCCGGCTGATGGCGTTCTCGGCGCACAGCGATACCCGGTCCATCGCCCAGATGGCCTCCGCCGGTGTCACCGAGTACCTCATCAAGGGCAGCCCGAACACCGAGATCGTCGCCGCCATCCGCCGCCTGTGCGCGAACAGCGCCAACGGAACGGAATAGGCCGCCCTGACCCGGATCCGGGTCATTCCGCAAGCCAGCGTTCCATACAGGCCAGCAGTTCCGCCGCGTTCACGGGCTTCGTGACGTAGTCGCTCGCGCCCGCGGCGAGGCTCTTCTCCCGGTCTCCTTCCATGGCCTTGGCGGTCACCGTGATGATCGGGAGCCCGGCGAACTTCGGCATCTCGCGGATCGCCGCGGTCGTCGCGTAGCCGTCCATCTCGGGCATCATCACGTCCATCAGGATCAGGTCGATGTCGTCGTCGGCCAGCAGTTCCTCGATCCCCTTGCGGCCGTTGGGCGCGTGCACGACGGAAAGCCCGTACAGTTCGAGCATTCCGGCGATCGCGAACACGTTGCGCGCGTCGTCGTCGACGAGAAGGACCTTGCGGCCCTCCAGCCGTCGCGGCTCGGCGAGCCGGTCGTCGACCGTCGCCGTCACCTCCAGGGTCAGCTCGGGCTCGGGCTGGTGCATCAGCGGCAGGATGCCTTCCAGCTCACTGGCCGAAATGTGCAGCATGATGCGTTCCCGCAACATGTCCAGTGACGGCAGCAGTTCGACGGGGTGCACCCTCGCGTGTCCCTGCAGCAGCCGGTCCTGCGCGGCGCTGAGCTTGCGGCTCGCGTGCGCCAGCACCGGAACTTCGACGTTGTCCGGTCCTTCGACGAGGCGTTTGAGGAACGTCAGCGCGCTGGTACCGGGAATGCTGGTGTCGAGCACGACACAGAGATAGTCGTTGCGCTTCAGTTCTTCGAACGCGTCGGACGGGTTGGCCATGGCACGCACGTGAACCGACCCGTGGCTGTCCGCGATGTCGGCGGCGACACCACGGGCGAGCAGTGTCAGCAGGCTGTTCTGCTCGCTTTCCACGACCAGCACGCGCCGCGCCCCGTCCGTTCCGAAGTCGTCCACAATGGACTCCCCCGGTACCACGGCAGCGGTGAAGCGGGCCACCGGAAGGTAAAGCGTGAACGTGCTGCCGGTACCGAGAACGCTGTCCGCCCGGATCTCGCCACCGAGCAGGTACGCGACCTCGCGGCTGATCGACAGGCCGAGCCCGGTCCCGCCGTACTTGCGGCTGGTCGTGCCGTCCGCCTGCTGGAACGCGCCGAAGATCGAATCCAGGTTCTCCTCGGCGATCCCGATCCCGGTGTCGATCACGCTGAACGCGACGAGGGACTCTTGCGGGGAACCGCTTGCCGTCGAAACGAGAGTGTCGACCAGTTTCACCCGCAACTCCACGCTGCCGTCTTCGGTGAACTTCACCGCGTTCGACAACAGGTTCCGCAACACCTGGCGCAGCCGCTGCTCGTCGGTGAACAGCAGTTCCGGCACGTTCGGCTCCACCGCGACCTGGAAGTCCAGTCCCTTCTCGGCGGTCAGCGGCCGGAACGTCGTGCCCACATAGTCGAGCAGCTGGCGCAGCGGGAACGGCTCGTGGTGGATGTCCATCTTGCCGGCCTCGACCTTCGACAGGTCGAGGATGTCGTTGATCAGCTGGAGCAGATCGGTGCCCGCGGACTGGATCACCTTGGCGAACTCGACCTGCTTCGGCGTCAGGTTCTGGGTCGAGTTCTGCGACAGCACCCCGGCCAGGATCAGCAGGCTGGTCAACGGCGTCCGCAGTTCGTGCGACATGTTGGCGAGGAATTCGGACTTGTACTTCGACGCCAGCGCGAGCTGCTGCGCACGTTCTTCGATCTCCTGGCGCGCCTGCTCGATCTCGAAGTTCTTCACCTCGATGTCGCGGTTCTGGCGCGCCAGCAGCTCCGCCTTCTCCTCCAGTTCCGCGTTGGACACCTGCAGTTTCGCCTGCTGCGCCTGGAGTTCCTCCGAGCGGGCCTGCAGTTCCTCGGCCAGCCGCTGCGATTCTTCGAGCAGCGAGTCGGTCCGCGAGTTGGCGATGATGGTGTTGACGTTGACGCCGATGGTCTCCATCAGTTGTTCGAGGAAATCCTTGCGGACGGCGGTGAATTCGCCGAACGACGCCAGTTCGATCACGCCGAGAACCTGGTCCTCGAAGAGGATCGGCAGCACGATCAGGTTCACCGGCGGGGCGGAGCCGAGGCTGGAAGAGATCTTCACGAAGCCCGGCGGCGTCCGGTCGACGACGATCGGTTTCTTGGTCTGCGCCGTCTGCCCGATGAGCGACTGGCCCATCGCGAACTCCGTCGGCACGTCCGTGGCCTCGCTGTGCCCGTAGCTGGTGATCAACCGCAGCCGGGCGCCGCTTTCCCCGATCTCGGTGAGGAAGAACGTCCCGTGCTGCGCGCCGACCAGCGGGGTCAGCTCGTTCATGATGAGCGCGGCCACCACCCGCAGGTCCCGGTGCCCCTGCATGAGCCCGGAGATCCGGGCCAGGTTGGAGTTGAGCCAGTCCTGTTCCTCGTTGGCCCGCGTCGTCTCCCGCAGCGACTGGACCATCGCGTTGATGTTGTCCTTCAGCTCGGCCACTTCGCCCTGCGCCTCGACGGAGATCGACCGGGTGAGGTCACCGGTCGCCACCGCGCTGGTGACTTCGGCGATCGCCCGCACTTGCCGCGTCAGGTTCCCCGCGAGTTCGTTGACGTTCTCGGTGAGCCGTTTCCACGTGCCGGAAACGCCGCCCACCTCGGCCTGGCCGCCGAGCCGCCCTTCGCTGCCGACCTCGCGCGCGACACGGGTGACCTCGGCGGCGAACGCGGACAGCTGATCCACCATCGTGTTGATCGTGGTCTTGAGCTCCAGGATCTCGCCTCGCGCGTCGACGTCGATCTTGCGGGACAGGTCGCCCTGCGCCACCGCGGTGGTCACCTGGGCGATGTTGCGGACCTGCCCGGTGAGGTTGTTCGCCATCGAGTTGACGTTGTCGGTGAGGTCCTTCCAGGTGCCGGCGACGTTCGGCACGCGCGCCTGGCCGCCGAGGATGCCTTCGGTGCCGACCTCGCGCGCCACGCGGGTGACCTCGTCCGCGAACGCCGAGAGCGTGTCGACCATCGTGTTGATCGTCTGCGCCAGGGCGGCGACCTCACCCTTGGCCTCGACGGTGATCTTCTGGGACAGGTCGCCGCGGGCGACCGCGGTCGCGACCTGGGCGATGGAGCGGACCTGGTCGGTGAGGTTGTCGGCCATCACGTTCACCGACTCCGTCAAACCCTTCCACGTCCCCGACACCCCCTTGACATCCGCCTGACCACCCAACCGGCCCTCCGTACCGACCTCACGGGCGACACGGGTGACCTCGTCGGCGAACGACGACAGCTGGCCGACCATGGTGTTGATGGTGTCCTTGAGTTCCAGGATCTCGCCCCGCGCGTCGACCCGGATCTTCTGCGACAGGTCACCCTTCGCGACCGCGGTGGTGACCTCGGCGATGGAGCGGACCTGATCGGTGAGGTTGTCGGCCATCACGTTCACCGACTCCGTCAAACCCTTCCACGTCCCCGACACCCCCTTGACATCCGCCTGACCACCCAACCGGCCCTCCGTGCCCACCTCACGGGCGACACGGGTGACCTCGTCGGCGAACGACGACAGCTGATCCACCATCGTGTTGATCGTGTTCTTCAGCTCCAGGATCTCGCCCCGCGCGTCCACCGTGATCTTCTGCGACAGGTCACCCTTCGCCACCGCCGTCGCGACCTGGGCGATGGACCGGACCTGCGCGGTGAGGTTGCCCGCCATGAAGTTCACCGACGTCGTCAGATCCCGCCAGGTCCCCGCCACCCCGGGTACCTGCGCCTGGCCGCCGAGCGCTCCTTCGGTACCGACTTCGCGGGCGACACGGGTGACCTCGTCGGCGAACGACGACAGCTGATCCACCATCGTGTTGATCGTGTTCTTCAGCTCCAGGATCTCGCCCCGCGCATCGACCGTGATCTTCTGCGACAGGTCACCCTTCGCGACCGCGGTGGTGACCTCGGCGATCGAACGGACCTGATCGGTCAGGTTGCCCGCCATGAAGTTCACCGACGTCGTCAGATCCCGCCAGGTCCCCGCCACCCCGGGCACTTCCGCCTGACCGCCCAGCCGCCCTTCGCTGCCCACCTCGCGGGCGACACGGGTGACCTCGTCGGCGAACGACGACAGCTGATCCACCATCGTGTTGATCGTGTTCTTCAGCTCCAGCATCTCGCCTTTGACGTCGACGGTGATCTTCTGGGACAGATCGCCCTTCGCCACCGCCGTCGCGACCTCGGCGATGTCGCGGACCTGGCCGGTCAGGTTGCCCGCCATCGCGTTCACCGAATCGGTGAGGTCCTTCCAGGTGCCCGAAACCGACGGCACCGCGGCCTGGCCGCCGAGCTTGCCGTCCGTCCCCACCTCGCGCGCGACCCGGGTGACCTCGGAGGTGAACAGCGCCAGCTGGTCGACCATCCCGTTGAACACCACCGCCATCTCGTCCATCAGAACGTCGTCGACCTGAGGCAGTCGCGTACTGAAATCGCCGTCACGAACGGCTTTCAGCCCTTCCAGCAGCCGCTGGAGACCCTCGTCGTTGAGCGCTCCACCCGCTCTTACCGCGTCACGCTGAACACGCATGTTCCCCGGTTCCGGCATCGCGGTGTCTCCTTCGTTCAGGGTTCCCCAGGTCCGGGGGGAACCGTCATCGCCGATGCGCCCCAGGACCTGCCAACGGGAGCCAGAAGTCCACCGACGTGCCTTCACCCGGCTTGCTCGAAATCCTGAACCACCCCTGAGCGCCCTCCGCGCGCTCCCGCATCGAGGCCATTCCGATGTGCTCGCCCGAAACCATGTCGTAGGAGCCGGCGGCGCCGGGCTTCATTCCGTTGCCGTCATCGGCCACTTTCACCAGCACGCCGCCATCCCGCTGGGTGAGGGAAACGGCGACGCTGCCGGCGTTCGCGTGCTTGCGCACGTTCACCAAGGCTTCCTGGGTGATCCTGAAGGCGGTGACGACCATTTCCGGCGGGGGCTGGGCGGTGAGGTCATGGTTCAGCCGGCAATCCAGTCCCCAGCCCGCGACGACGTCGTCGAGATACTCGCGGAGCGACGCGACGAGATCCTCGTCGTTCAGTGCCGGCGGCCTCAGCTGGGCGACCAGGATCCGCAGCCGTCGGATGGCCCCTTGAATGGCGTCGTCGAGTTGCGTCAAAGCGGAATCGCGCCGTTGTGCGGCGATCATCTGCAACCGCATGCTCACCGCGATCATCGACTGAATGGAATCGTCGTGAACATCCCACGCGATACGGCGACGTTCCGTTTCCTGTGCCCGAACCAAATGGGCGAACGCCTGTTGCCGACCGCTTTTCTCTTCCTCCGTTCTCCGGCGTTCGGTGAGGTCACGGGTCACCTTGCCGAAACCGACGAGTACTCCCTGCTCATCGCGCAAGGCGGTGAGCACGGTGTTGGCCCAGAACCGTTCCCCACCGCGGCGGACACGCCAGCCCTCGTCCTCGTGGCTCCCCATCTCCGCCGCGATGAGCAGTTCCGTCGCGGGCTTCCCGTCGGCGAGGTCCTCCTCGGTGTAGAACGCGGAGAAATTACGGCCGATGATCTGCTCCTCGGAATAGCCCTTGATCCGTTCCGCACCCGGGTTCCAGCTGATCACATTGCCGTCCAAGTCCAGCATGAAAATGGCATAGTCGACGACACTGTGCACGAACAACTCGAAGAGCACAGCACTGCGATCCGGCGCCGATTCCGATGGCAGCTTGGCCATAGTGCAGCTTGGCACTCCGGCACACCTCGGCGCTACGGCCGTTCGAGGAGGCCGTTTTTCCGCGCGTGCGCGATGGCCTCGACCTTCGAATGGGTCCCGGTCTTGGCCAGGATCCGCTGCACGTGATTCCGCACGGTGTTCCGCGCGAGCCGCAGTTCCCCGGCGATCCGGTCGGTGCCCGCGCCGTCGGCGATCAGGCCGAGCACCTGTCGCTCCCGCAGGGTCAGTACCGGAATGGCGCCGCCGGGATTCCCGGCCAGCATGGCCAGCGCGCCGCTGAGCAGCTCCGGTTCGATGACGATGTCGCCGGCGGCGACGCCGCGGATCGCGGTGACGAGTTCGTCCAGGAGACCCGATTTCAGCAGCAGCCCGGCCCCGCCGACCTCGAGGATCCTGGCCGCGATGGCACTGTTCGCGTCGCCGGTCAGCACGAGGACCCGGCTCGTCGGCGACACGTCGCGCAGTTTGGTGATCGCCTCGATCCCGTCGCCGTCGGGCAGGCGCCGGTCGAGCAGCACGATGTCGGGCACGTGTTCTTCCGCCGCGGCCAGGCCCTCCGCGAGGGAGTCCACCGAAGCCACGAGATCGATCTCGGCGAACTCCTCGAAGGCGGCGCCGAGCGCCTCGGCCACCATCTTGTGGTCCTCGACGAGCAGCACACGGATCGGGGACACCGCCGCCGGGGCCTCGGGCTGCGGGAAGATCGGGTTCGGCATGCACCTTCTCCGGAATCGTTGTCGCACCGGGAACCATTGTCGGGCAGAAGAGCGGAAATCAAACCTGTCCGCTGGTGTATTCACCCTCGTGCCGATTCCGCACCAGCGCGCCGACAGCGTGCCCCTCCGGAACGGCACGGGCACAGGGCATGAAGTCCTTTTCCGAACAAGAGACGGGGAATCCCGGCGGCGATTATCCCACCGCTTGTCGCCGCCCGACCGTTTCGACGCCAACCCGTGACACGCCGTACACATCCGGCGACCGAGTGAGGTCTTTGTGCCCTCCAGGGCACAACCTTCGGCGGTGACCGGAGGACCCCGCGATGCCGCATCGTCGGAGAGGGCAATTGCCGACCGGCGTACGGGAAAGGGTGACCGGGACGTGACCACGAGGATCTGCGAGACCCACCACCGTTCCAGCTTGATCGTCGAAGCGCACCCGCGCGGTTCGCTGAAGGGAGCAGCCGCGCAGGCGGACCGGTACCGGTTCCCGCGCTGGAGCATGCGGGACCGGCGGGTCCAGCGACTGCGCGGCTGGCTCAGCGGCGCGCCCGGCTGAGCGGGCGGGCAAGCCTCACACCGGGTGCCAGCGGCCGATGTCGGCCTCCATCGGCACGATCCGGGTCAGCGACGAGCGGACCTTCAGTTCCGTCGCCCGGTCCCGGCCGCG
This sequence comes from Amycolatopsis sp. lyj-112, assembly GCF_046549055.1. Taxonomy (NCBI): domain Bacteria; kingdom Bacillati; phylum Actinomycetota; class Actinomycetes; order Pseudonocardiales; family Pseudonocardiaceae; genus Amycolatopsis; species Amycolatopsis sp. lyj-112. The sequence goes on from NZ_JAJPWS010000009.1 coordinate 36,415, forward strand.
GGTGCCGCGCGGCGCGAACGGGTAGAAGGTGCCGCGTTCCCGGCGGTAGACCATGTGCAGCTTCGGATGGCGCATGTCCCGCACCTCCGCGAAGCTGACCGTCGAGTGCATCAGCCAGGACGTGAACCCGGCCTGCGCCAGCCGGTCGTTGACGTCGACGAGGTCGTCGAGCAGCCAGCCCAGATCCCCGTTCTCTCGCCAGCAGCGCACGATCGTCTGCCCGTGCGCGTCGTGGATCACCACGTTGCGACGGGTGGAGTCCCCGGCGAGGCCGGCGATGATCTCGGCTTCGGTCCCCGCTCCAGGACGGCCGTCGGCGAAGAAGCACACCGTGCCCACCCCGGTCGGCACCAGCCCGTAGCCCGACCTCAGCGACAACGCGGCAGACCTCAGGTCGAGCAGCGGCAGCAGACTCGGCCGTACCGAACGGTTCCTCCCCAGCAGACTTCCCAGCAGCGCCATGGCTTCACGCATCCTCTCTCTGCGTGAAGCCTTTCCGAAAACGCACGCCGGCCCTAGGGCGCACGGTCACGCCTTCCGCGGGACAAGTCCCGGGTTCAGGTGACCTCCTACCCTACCGGCAACTGCCGGTCACCTTTCGGCAGTTGTCATCTTCGGCGGGGACGGAGGAACTCCTCGGTGTCCAGCGACCCATCGACGACTCCATGGGCCACGTCGGCGAGCTTCCGGTTCGAGCCGCGCGCGAAGGCCCGCATACGCTGGAAAGCCGTGGTGACACCGACACCGCCGCGTTCGGCCAGCACACCCTTCGCCTGTTCGATGATGACCCGGCTGTCCAGCGCCGTCTGCAACTGTTCCGACAGCGTCCGGTAGTGGCGCAACTCCCGTTGCTGGAACAGGCACAAGGTCGCGACGTCGGCCAGCGCCTGCCCGAGCCGTTGGTCCTCCCGGCTCAAGACAGCGGATCCGGTGCTCAGAAACGTGACCGCACCAACGGTTTCGTCGACAGCGCGCATCGGAAGCGCGGAAACCGAGACATATCCCAATCCAGCCATTCGGTCGACATAACCGGGCCAACGGGCCGCCGCGGCGGAAAGGTCCCCGATAGCGATCCCCCGGCCGGTTTCGAAAGATTCGAGCGCGGGACCTTCCTCCGTCACGGCCGGATACCGCTCGAGCCGCAGGCCGGGCAAGAACACTTCCATCGAATCGATCGGCAACAGCCGGACGCATTCGCCGGCCAAAGCGTCCACCACCCGGTCCGGCCCGGAGTCTTCCGTCACACTGGCGGTCAGGGTGGCGAACGCCGCACAGACGGCGAGCTCCCTGCCGAACTCGGTGACAAGTTCCGTCTCCCTCCCCATGGACAGCCTCACCGGCCCCGAACGGCTACTCGCGGTTCCGGGAATTGCCTTGTGCGCCAGATATTCACTTGAGCGATTCTGGTCCGCACGGACGCAGCGGGCAACGTCCAGATGGACGATCCTTTACAAATCAACCCGTCATGGCCGTCGCAGGGAAATCGGCGGGACGGTGTTCGCGCGCAGCGCCTCTTCGTCCACAGTGGACTGACCGAACCCCGCCTTGCCGATCTTCTCCGCGACGAGCGCCCCCGGATCATCGGACGGTTCGGCCCTGCCGCTCAAGAACGCCCACTCGTGCTCGTCCGAACCGTAGTAGAGGACGGCCCCGAACGACTCGGTGAACCTGCGCCACGAGGCGCTCAGCGTCTGGTTTCGCCACAGCGTCGGGCAGCCGGCCTGACAGCCGACCACTCCCCCGTCGGTGAGCAGTGCCGCGCACCGGGAGAGGAAGTCGTTGCCATACAGCCGGTTGTGCTGGGCCTCCGGATCGTCGTTCTCGTCCGGCAGGTCGATGACGACCACGTCGTAGGTTTCGCCACGCTCCCGCGCCTCGGCGAGGAACTCCCAGCCGTCGCGGTAGTGGACGCGGATCTTCCCGTCCCCTCGCTCGGCAAGGGCCAGGTCGTCGAGCGTGTACCCGTACGGAAGGTGCTCGGCACACGCCCGCACGGCTTCCGCGTCGATGTCGACGTGGTCGACCACCGAGGCGCCCGCGGCGACCGCGAGTTCGGAGGCGACGCCCTCGCTGGAGCCGATGATCAGCACCCGTTCGACCCGCTCGGCCAGCAGCAGAGAGGGAATCATCAGCGCCTCGTGGTAGACGAGCTGGCTGAGCTCGGTGCTCTGCCGTTCGTCGTCGCAGAAGAGGGAGATCCCTTGCGCGGTCCGTCCGATGAGGACGTTCTGGAACGCGGTCCGCCCCTCGAACAGCACCTCATCGACGTCCCAGACCCGGCTGAGCCCGGCTCCCATCGGTTCGACGATTTTTCGCTGTGCCATTCAGCCTTCTCCTCGTTCCACAGTGGACATCCGGACGGTGCCGGCACCCAGCATCTTCGCCAGCAGCGTCACGGCCCGCTCCGGGTCCGCGCGATCACCGCAGGTGAACACGTCGACGAACACCGAGCCGATCTCGGGATAGGTGTGCACGGACGCGTGCGACTCGGCCAGCAGCGCGAGCACCGTGACCCCTTGCGGTGCGAAGGAATGCGACACGACCTCGCAGACCGTCGCCCCCGCTTCGGTCACCGCCTTGGCGAGCGTGTCCTTGAGGAGAACGGGATCGTCGAGCAGCGCGGGCTCGATCCCTTCGAACTCGGCGAGCACGTGGCGACCGGCGAACCGGCCGACGAGCGGTATTTCAGCCGTCATCGGCGAACCTCCCGACACAATAGGTACGCAACGGTTCGATTCCGTTGAAGGCGATCGAGGAATAGCTCGCGGTGTAGGCACCGGTGCCCGGAATGTCCAGCCGGTCGCCCGCCCTCAAGGACAAGGGCAACGCGCACGGCGTCCGCTGGTAGAGCACGTCGTCACCATCGCAGGTCGGCCCCGCGAGGACCACCGGCCCTTCCGGACCCTTAACGCCGACGGGCTCGAGCCGATACGCGACAGCTTCGTTCTCGCACTCCGCCATACCGTTGTACCTGCCGACGTCCAGATAGACCCAGCGGCGTTCGTCGGCGGCCGCCCGGGTGGTCACCAGCACGACCTCGGTCCGGATCAGCCCGGCGTCGGCGACGATCACACGGCCCGGTTCGAGCATCAGTTCCGGACGGGGGCCGGGCAGATGCGTTTCGAGGGCGGCCTCGATCGCCGCCGCGTAGGCCGCCAGCGAAGGCACGGTTTCCCGGTGCTCGGTGGCGAATCCACCGCCGATGTTGAGCCGCTCACACGTGATGCCGGCGTCCGCGGCCACCTTGGCCGCGGTCGCGATCCCGATCTCCCAGGCGGCCGGATCCGGCTGCTGCGAACCGACATGGAAGGCGATCCCCGGCCGCAGACCGCATTCCACGACCTGGCGGAGCAGCGCGGCGGCCACCGACGGCTCGCAGCCGAACTTGTGGCCGAACGGGGTGACCGAGTCCGGGCCCTCGAGGAGCAGCCGGACCGACACCAGCGAACCGGGTGCGTGCTCGGCGAGATTCGCCAGATCCCCGGCTGAGTCGGTGGTGAATTCACGAACGCCGCGCGCGTAGGCGTGGGCGATGTCCGCGGGTTTCTTGATCGTGTTGCCGTAGGCCAGTTCCGGCGCCGCCGCGTCCCGGGACAGGCACAGTTCGATCTCGGCCGTGCCCGCCACGTCGAATCCCGCCCCCGCCGACAGCACCGCGTCGAGGACCTCGGGGACGGGATTCGCCTTGACCGCGTAACGGATCACCGCGTCCGGGAAGGCCGCCGAGACCGCGGCGGCCCGCTCCGCGACGAGGTCGGTGTCCACGACCAGGCACGGCGTCGGCGGCTCACGATCCGCCAGGAACGCGCGGAGCCGGTCCAAGCTTTCAGTCACGCGTCCCAGAGTGTCAAAGACCGATCACCGGAGGGGCACCCGGGGTCACGCGCGGGCGTCACCCGAGGCCTGTTCCGGCAGGTCGACCCCGTGTTCGGCGGCCAACCGCTCCAGGTTGGCCAGATCGGCGCCGACGGCCGAGGCGCGATCGTCGTCCGAGTCCTGCCTGGCATGCCGGACGTCTTCCCTCGCCTGCCGTACCCGGTCCCGCAGATTCACCGCGAACTCGCTCATCGTGCACCCCCGATCTCCCGCATCTTGTCTGTCTTCACCCTAGGACCCTTCGAATTCGTCGCCGACGTGATCTGCGTCATCGCGGGGCACGTTCGTAGCCGGCTCGGCGATGACGGAATGAAGCAGTATGACGGCCGTGCGGGCGTTTCGCAGATCAGCGGAGGCCGGCTTTTTCAGCGGTGCCTGGCACGACGGCGCGGCGGCCGAGCACCACGAGCGGGGCCAGCGCGCACACCCCGGCCGCCACGGCCACCAGCGCATACCCGCCGAGGCCGAACAACTGGCCGGCGAACAGGCTCGCCGCCGCCGACGTACCCCAGACGAACGCGTCGACCGTGCCCTGCGCCCTGGTCCGCTGATCCGCCGGCAGATCGCGGCTGAGCATGCTGCTGCCGCCGACGAACACCAGATTCCAGCCATAACCCAGCAGGAACAACGCGATCGGGATGCCCACGTGGTGCGAGGTCGGTGCGCCGAACGTGGTGACCGCCGCGACGGTGAGCGTGCCGATCCCGCAGAAGATGGTCGCGCGCCCGCCCCAGCGGTCGGCGATCCAGCCGGACAACGGTGCCAGCGCGAACATCCCGATCAAATGCGCGCTCAGCACCCAGCCGACGACGTCGAGCCCCTGGCCGTGCTGGTGCAACTGGACCGGGGTCATCGTCATCACCGCGACCATGGCGAGTTGCGCGCCCGCCATCGCCACCAACGGGCCGAGGATCAGCGGGTTGCGCATGGACATCCGCTCACGGCGAGGCGACTTCTCCACGGGCGCGGCGAGAGCGCGCGGGAGAGCGGCGACGGCGATCACCGCGATGGCCACGACGATCGCCCCGGCCAAGAGGGGCCCGGACAACGCGGGAAGCGACGCGGCCTCGGCACGTGCCGCCGCCGGCGCGATGAGAGCCGGGCCGGCCACCGCGCCGACGGTGCCCGCCCAGACCATTGTGGACAGTGCGAAACCCTTGCGGTGCTCGGGAGACAGATCGGCGGCGGTGTAGCGCGAGAGCTGTGCCCCGCTGTTCCCGAAGCCGATCAACGGCATTCCCGCCACCAGCGCGAGCACCGATCCGCCGAGAACCCCGGCGAACGCGATCAACGCGCCCACCACCGCGGCGGTGTACATCATGACCAGGACGAGCCGCCTGCCGTACCGGGCGGCGAGTGTCCCCGAAGCGAGCGCGCCGGCGGCGGAACCGAGTACCAGCGCGGCGTTCGGCAGCCCGCTCCACGCGGGACCGGTGTGCTCGACCACGATCAGGGCCGCCGTGGTGGACAGGCCGACGACCGCGGTGCTGAGGCAGGCGACACCCGTGAAGAGCGCGAACATCGGTTTCATGATTCAAATCTAGGGAATCCGGGTGCCCGTGCGAATAGGCTGGCGAAGGCCTCGCGGGGGTGCGGGGCGCATCATGAAAGGAATCCGGGTGCGATGACCTTACGATCGGAAAGGCCCCTGGACGACCTCGACTGGCGGCTCGTGGAGACCCTGCAGGGCGACGGCCGGCTTTCGTTCAAGGAACTGGGGCGCCGCGTCAACCTCTCCGCCCCCGCCGTCGCCGAACGGGTCCGGCGGCTGGAGGAGACGGGCGTGATCACCGGCTACCGCGCCCAGGTCGACGCGCGCCGCACCGGCTACGACCTGCAGGCGTTCGTCGAGATGCGCTGCGCGCTGGGCAGCTGCCTGCTGCGCACCAGCAAGTCCGAGGACTATCCCGAGGTCGTCGAACTGCACCGGCTCAGCGGCGACCGCTGCACGATGCTGAAGGTACGCGCGGTGTCGCTCGAACACCTCGAAGGCCTCTTCGAGCGGCTGGGCAAGCATGGCGAGCTGCGCTCCTCGGTGGTGCTGTCGACGCAGTTCGAGGGCAGGCCGGTCGGGCCGCCGGTCGAGAACTACCTGAAGGCGACGAAGAGCGAAGGCTGGAGCGTCTGAACCCGGTCAGGAATCGAGAAGCGACCACCCCCACGGCTCACCTAGCGTGATCATCGTGCGGACGAACCGCCCGCGCGAAGTGGTCGAACGGCTCGAAACTGGTTAGATCGAGCCCGGTGAGGCTGACGGAACGTACACGCGGCCCACATGAGGATGGAGACACGATGCGCAAGACCACGAGGCCGCAGCCGCCCGAGGAGCACCCCGCCGACAGCCACGACCTGATCCGGGTGCTGGGCGCGAGCGAGAACAACCTCAAGAACGTCGCCGTCGAACTCCCGAAGCGACGCTTGACGGTGTTCACCGGCGTCTCCGGGTCCGGCAAGAGCTCGCTGGTCTTCGACACGATCGCGGCCGAGTCGCAGCGGCTGATCAACGAGACCTACAGCACCTTCGTTCAGGGTTTCATGCCGACGCTGGCCCGGCCCGAGGTCGACGTGCTCGACGGCCTGACCACCGCGATCATCGTCGATCAGCAGCGGATGGGCGCCGACCCCCGGTCCACGGTCGGCACCGCCACCGACGCCAGCGCGATGCTGCGCATCCTCTTCAGCCGGGTCGGGAAGCCGCATATCGGCTCGCCCCAGGCGTTCTCCTTCAACGTCGCCTCGATCAGCGGCGCGGGTGCCGTGACCGTGGACAAGGGCGGACGGACCACGAAGGAACGCCGGGAGTTCAGCATCACCGGCGGCATGTGCGCGCGCTGCGAAGGCCGGGGCAAGGTCAACGACATCGACCTCACCGCGCTGTACGACGACACGAAGTCCCTCAACGAGGGCGCCCTGTCGATCCCCGGCTTCTCCATGGAGGGCTGGTTCGGCCGCATCCTCCGCGGCTGCGGCTTCTTCGACCCCGACAAGCCGATCAAGTCCTACACCAAGAGGCAACTGGACGACCTGCTCTACAAGGAGCCGGTCAAGCTCAAGATCGAAGGCATCAACCTGACCTACTCGGGTCTGATCCCGACGATCCAGAAGTCGTTCCTCTCCAAGGACCGGGAGGCGATGCAGCCGCATATCCGGACGTTCGTGGACCGCGCGGTCACCTTCACCGTCTGCCCCGAGTGCGACGGCTCCCGGCTCAGCGAGCTCGCCCGGTCGTCGAAGATCAAGCGGATCAACATCGCCGACGCGTGCTCGATGCAGATCAGCGACCTCGCCGACTGGGTCCGCGGGCTCAAGGAGCCGTCGGTGGCGCCGCTGCTGGAGAAGCTGCTGCACACCCTCGACTCGTTCGTGGACATCGGGCTCGGCTACCTCTCGCTGGACCGGCCGTCCGGCACGCTCTCGGGCGGCGAGGCGCAGCGCACCAAGATGATCCGGCACCTCGGCTCGTCCCTCACCGACGTCACCTACGTCTTCGACGAGCCGACCATCGGCCTGCACCCGCACGACATCCAGCGGATGAACAACCTGCTGAAGCAGTTGCGCGACAAGGGCAACACGGTGCTGGTCGTGGAGCACAAGCCGGAGACCATCGCCATCGCCGACCACGTCGTCGACCTCGGCCCCGGCGCCGGCACGGCGGGCGGGACGATCTGCTTCGAGGGCACCGTCGAGGGCCTGCGCGAGAGCGACACCAGCACCGGCCGCCACCTCGACGACCGGGCGTCGCTCAAGGACAGCGTCCGCACCCCCACCGGCAAGCTGGAGATCCGCGGCGCGGACCGCCACAACCTCCGGAAGGTCGATGTCGACGTCCCGCTCGGCGTCCTCTGCGTCGTCACCGGCGTCGCGGGCTCCGGCAAGAGTTCGCTGATCCACGGGTCCCTGCCCACCGACGAGGGCGTGGTGTCGGTCGACCAGACGCCGATCCGCGGCTCGCGGCGGAGCAACCCGGCCACCTACACCGGCCTGCTCGAGCCGATCCGCAAGGCGTTCGCCAAGGCCAACGGCGTCAAGCCGGCCCTGTTCAGCGCGAACTCCGAGGGCGCCTGCCCGAACTGCAACGGCGCCGGCGTGATCTACACCGACCTCGGCATCATGGCGGGCACGGCCACCACCTGCGAGGAGTGCGAAGGCAAGCGGTTCCAGGCCTCGGTGCTGGAGTACACCTTCGGCGGCAAGAACATCAGCGAAGTCCTGGGCATGCCGGTGTCCGAAGCCGAAGGGTTCTTCGCCGAGGGCGACGCGCGCATCCCGGCCGCGCACGCGATCCTCGGCAGGCTCAACGACGTCGGCCTCGGCTACCTCAGCCTCGGCCAGCCGCTCACCACGCTCTCCGGCGGCGAGCGGCAGCGGCTGAAGCTCGCCACGCACATGGGCGACAAGGGCGGCGTCTACGTCCTCGACGAGCCCACCACCGGCCTGCACCTCGCCGACGTCGAGAACCTGCTCGGCCTCCTTGACCGGCTCGTCGACGCAGGCAAGTCCGTGATCGTGATCGAGCACCACCAGGCGGTCATGGCGCACGCCGACTGGATCATCGACCTCGGCCCCGGCGCCGGCCACGACGGCGGCAAGATCGTCTTCGAAGGCACGCCCGCCGACCTCGTCGCCGACGGCTCGACGCTGACCGGTGAACACCTGGCGGCCTACGTCGGCAAGTAACCCTGGTCAGGCACGGCCGCAATTAGTCCTCTAATGGCGGGACGGGCTAGGCCTCGGTTTCGAGGCCGTCCCGGTCCGCCCATTCCAGGAGCGTGTCGAGCGAGTGGGCGGTGTCGTCGATGCCCGCGTGCAGGTCGCCGAGTTCGGCGAAGCGCGCGGGCACGGTGGCGATGGTGAACTCACGCGGCTCGACGTCGTCGATCTCGGCCCAGGTGATCGGGGTCGAGACGATGCCTTCGGGGACGCCGCGGACCGAGTAGGCGCTGGCGATCGTGTGGTCACGGGCGTTCTGGTTGTAGTCGACGAACAGTTTCGCCGGGTCGCGGTCCTTGCGCCACCAGGTGGTGGTGACCTCATCGGGCATCCGGCGTTCGACCTCGTGCGCGAAGGCCAGCGCCGCCCGGCGCACCTCCTGGAACCCCCACCGCGGTTCGATCCGGACGTAGACGTGCAGACCGGCGCCGCCGGAGGTCTTCGGCCAGCCGGTGATCCCGAGTTCGTCCAGGATTTCGTGGACCGTGCGGGCGACGTTCCGGACCGTCGAGAACGGGCAGTCCGGCATCGGGTCGAGGTCGATCCGCCACTCGTCGGGCTTTTCGGTGTCGGCGCGGCGGGAGTTCCAGGGATGGAACTCGACCGTCGACATCTGCACCGCCCAGATCACGTCGGCGGGATGTGTGACGCACAGTTCGTAGGCGTGCCGGCCGGAGGGGAAGTCGACGCGGACGGTCTGCAGCCAGTCCGGGGCGCCGTTCGGGACGCGCTTCTGGTGGACCTTGTCTCCCGAGATCCCGGACGGGAACCGGTGCAGCATGCACGGCCGTTCCCGCAGCGCCCGCACGATCCCGTCGCCGACGGCGAGGTAGTACCGGACGAGATCGAGCTTGGTCTCGCCTCGCGCCGGGAAGTAGACGCGATCCGGGTTCGAGACGCGAACCGTCCGGTCCTCCACCTCGATCTCCACCGCCGAGCTTTTCGCCATGCAGCGAAAATAGCCCGAAAGTCGCCTGTGCGCGCCGGGGCGATCAGCTCTTCCGGCGCCGGGCCCGGTGGATCGTGGCGATCATGACGGCGAACACCGCACCCAGGAAGGTCAGGTCCACCGCGGGCACCCAGCGCACGTCGCCGCCCTTGAGCACGTACGCGCCGACCGGGCGCGCGGCCAGGATGAAGCCGCCGCCCTCACCTTCCTTGCCGTGTTCGGTGCCGTGTCCCCCGCCTCCGCCGCCGATGACACTCGCGGCCGGGATCACCACGACGCCGTCCTTTTCGACCGGCTCGCCGTAGACGCGCCGGACGGTGAGGTTGTCGCGCATGACGCCGACGACCTTCTCGAGTCCCATTCAGTCCTCCTAGCGGTCCAGTTCCAGGGCGATCGCACCGCGCAGCAGGTCGCGTGCCCTGTCCAGGTCCATCGAACCAGAAAGCCATCGCTCACTGAGTCCTTCGACGAGGCTGGTGAGCCGTTCGGCGGCATCCTCGGCATCGGCCCGCGAACCGGTACGCCGGATCACTTCGGCGACCTCGGCCACCCAGACCCTCGTCGACTCCCCCAGTGGCGCACGCAACTCGGGGGTGAAGACCGCGCTGGCTCTCAGTTCGCCCCAAGCGGTGCTGTTTTCGCGGATCGCCTCGGTGTCCTGGAGTTCGCCGAACAGCCGGAGTTCGAGTTCCGCGCGGGGGCGGTCGGCCGAGGCTGCGGCTTCCTGGGTGTAGGTGGCCGCGCGGTCGTTGACGAACTCCAACGTCTTCTGGAGCACGCCGGCGCGGTTGGTGAAGTGGTAGTAGATCAGCGAAGTGGAGATCCCGGCCTCGGCCGCGATCTTCTCGACGCGCAGGCCCCGCACGCCGCTGCGCGCGATCACCCGCACGGCCGCTTCCAAGATCTTCTGCTGACGTTCGAACACAGGTGCTCACCCTAGCGATATCATCCTGACTGAATTTTCAGTCAGGATGCTACCGTGTTCTCATCGAGCCATCCAGGAGTGCACAGTGTTCGAATCGTTCCTTCCCCGCCGCACGGTCTTGCGTGCCCTGACGGGGGTCGGCGTCGCCGCCCTTTCGAGTGCGGCGTGCTCCGGGAACCCCGCCTCGCCGACCACGCCCTCATCGGCCGGGTCGCCGTCACCCGCGGTCGCGGGTGCCCGCAGGCTGGGCGCCGAGTGGGAGAGTCACGCGCGCACCTTCATGTCCTGGCCCGCCTCGACGTCGATCTGGGAAGAGGACCTGCCCGCCGTCCGTGAGGAGATCGCCGGCCTGGCGCGCGCGATCGCGGGCTACGAACCGGTGGCGCTGCTGGCCCGGCCCGAGCAGGCCGACGCGGCACAGCGAGCCTGCGGCGACGACGCCGAAGTCGTCCCGATCCCGGTCGACGACCTGTGGGCGCGCGACACCGTCCCCGTGTTCGCCGAGGAGGACGGCCGGGTCGCGGGCGTCGACTTCAACTTCAGCGGCTGGGGCGGCAAACAGAACCCTCACGACAAGGACGCCGCCGTCGCCCGCGCGGTACTGGGCAGGTACGGGCTGAGCCGCACCGAAACCTGGATCGTCGCGGAGGGCGGCTCGTTCGAGACCGACGGCGCCGGAACGCTGATGGTCACCGAAAGCTCTTTGGTCAACGACAACCGCAACAAGGGCAAGAGCCGCCAGGAGATCGAAGACGAACTGAAGAAGGCGCTCGGCGTCCAGAAGGTCATCTGGTTCGCGGGCGTCCGCGGCGAGGACATCACCGACGCCCACGTCGACTGCCTGGCCCGGTTCACCGCCCCCGGCGTGGTGCTCCTGGACAAGGCCGCGCCCGGATCCCCGCCCGACTCGTGGTCCCGCGCGGCGGATCAGGCCCGCTCGGTGCTCGCGAGCGCCACGGACGCCCGCGGCAAGAGCTTCCAGGTCATCGACCTGGTCCAGCCGGATCCCGGCAAGGTCGAAGGCTACGGCGAGGACAGCGTCATCTCGTACGCCAACTTCTACGTCGCGAACAAGTCCGTCTTCGTGCCGAAGTTCGGCGACGCCGCCGCGGACGACCGCGCCCAGCAGATCCTGCGGGAGCAGTACCCGGGCCGTGAGGTCGTGCCGGTGAAGATCTCGACCATCGCCTCGGGCGGCGGCGGGATCCACTGCTCGACGCACGACCAGCCGGGTCAGCCTTCCTGAGGCAGCACCGAGAGAACTTCCGACACCGGGCGCAAATGCTGCTCCAGCAACCGCGACGCCTCCTTGGCATCGTGGGCGTTCAAGGCCGCGACGAGCGCCCGGTGTTCCTCGTTGATCACCGTCAGCCGTTCCGGCCGCGCTTCCAGGGCGCGCACGGTGACGCGCTGCTGGCGTGAGCGGAGCGTGTCGTACAACTCGGTCAGCACGGTGTTGCCCGCGGCGTTCACGATGGCGCGGTGGAACCGGCGGTCGAACCCCGAGACGGCGAACCAGTCGCGTTCGGCACCGGCGCTGACCATGCCGTCGATCAGGTCCGGCATTTCGGCGGGGGCGCCCACCCGGTTGGCGCAGAGCGTCGCGATCGCGTGGCCCTCGATCAGCCGCCTGCTCTGGTAGACCTCTTCCAGTTCCCGGGCGGTGACAGTGCGCACTTGGGCACCCTTGCGCGGCAGGAGGCTGATGAACCGTTCGGCCGCGAGCCGGTGGAACGCCTCGCGCACCGGCGTCCTCGAAACGCCGACGGCGCCGGAAACCCACATCTCGTCGAGGAAGCGGCCGCCTTCCAGCTCTCCCGAGATGATTCCGTCGCGCAACCACGTGTAGACCCGCTCGCGCGCCGGGCCGCCTCCTTCGGCGGTCACAGTCATCTCGTTCTTCCCCTCGATCTTGGTCACTTTCCGCGACCGACCCTACACCTGGACCAGCCAAGTATCCATCATGTATACAAGAGTTCCACGTATCGGAAGGGGTCCCATGGTGCACGTCGCGGTGGCGCAGTTCGCGCCCGGCAACGACAAAGAGGCCAACCTCGCACGCGTCGCCTCCCTCGTCAGCGAAGCGGCCGACCGGGGCGCGCGGGTGGTCGTGCTGCCCGAGTACTCCCTGTTCACCGTACCGACGATGAGCCGGGAATTCGTGACCTCGGCCGAAGAACTCGACGGCCCGTTCGTCACCGAGCTGCGCGGTCTCGCCAAAGAACGCCGGATCACCGTCGTCGCCGGGATCAACGAAGCGCTCCCCGGCGGGGAGCGGATCTCGAACACGCTCGTCGCGGCCGGTCCCGACGGCGCGATCGCCGCGCTCTACCGCAAGCTGCATCTCTACGACGCCTTCGGTTTCCGCGAATCGGAGCTGGTCCGCGCGGGCGACATCGAGGCCCCGGAGACGTTCGAGGTCGACGGGTTCGTCTTCGGCCTGCAGACCTGTTACGACCTGAGGTTCCCGGAAGTCACCCGCCGTCTGGTCGACGCGGGGGCGGACGCGGTGCTGCTGCCGGCGGAGTGGATGCCCGGCCCGCTCAAGGAGGACCACTGGACGACGCTGATCCGGGCGCGGGCGATCGAGAACACGATCTACCTGGTCGCGGCGGGACAGGCGGCACCGACCGGCTCGGGGCACAGCATGATCGTCGACCCGATGGGCGTCGTGCTCGCCTCGGTCGGCGAGCGCACGGGAACCGCCACCGGCGAGCTTTCGGCCGAGCGCGTCTCCGAGGTGCGCGCGAAGAATCCCGCCCTGCGGCTGCGCCGGTTCGCCGTCACCCCGAAGTCCTGAGTATGTTCTGTGACGGAGGTCGTTCGTGAAGGCACGCCCTCGGGCGTGGTGATACGGCTTCCGTTCGCCTGGGTGCCGGGTGGCCGCCCGGCACCCAGGCTCTTCACGAAACCGTCACGGCACCAGCAGTCCCCAGTGGACGGCCCACGGGACGAACACCACGGCTCCGGCCAGGAGCAGCCCGACCCGGATCCCCGGGCTCGTCTCGTTCCGCCGTCGCCACCACGAAACCGCGGTCACCGCGGCCGTCACGACGACGCCGACCGCGATCAGCTGCAACGTCAGCCACGGCAGCGTCCGTCCGAAAAGGACCGGACCCGGCGCTTGCGCCGCCCCCATCGTCAGCGCGATGTAGTAGGCGAGGAAACCCGCGGTGGCGAGCACCCCCGTCGTCGCCAGCCAGCGCGCGGGGCGTGCGAGTGGCACGTCCTTCCGGCGGCGGAACAACGCCGTCACCGGATAGGCGGCGAACGCCAGCAGCGCCACGGCCCACACGCCGATCTGCAGCCAGGGTTGCTCATACCAGGCCAGCGGAGCCAAGGCGACGCTCTCACTGACCTGCCGCGGCGGCGGATCGGCCGAGGCCTGGACCGGTCCCTCGGCGAGCCCGGTGACCCAGGTCCCGACGAGGTCGAGGTAGCCGGGCGCGTACCCGTCGAGCTTGTCGAAACCGTCCGTGGTGTTCCGGAGCCCGTGCTGCGCCTGCGGGAACACCTTCAGCGTGTACTGCCGGTTTCCCTTTCGTTCCAGCGTTTCCCGGAAGATCCGCACGGCCTCGCCGGGCGGGGTGAGCCGGTCCAGTTCACCCCACAGCCCGAGCACCGGCTGCCGCACCTTCTCCAGCACCGGCACCGGGTCGTATCCGGCTTCGGGGAACGCACCCGCACTGGCGAGGGTCCGCATGTTCGTCGAAGCGACCATGTCGACCATGGAGCCGGTGACCCCGCCCCGCCTCAGGTACGTCTCGAACGCCCAAGCCTGCTGCCGGTCGGGCGAAACCCCGTTGGCACCGACGGTGACCACGAAGGCGACGTCCTCCGACTTCGACGCCGCCAAGGGAGCGACCCAGCCGCCTTCGCTCAGGCCCCAAACGCCGACCCTCGCGGGATCCACTCCCGGCCGGGAGCGCAGCGTCCGGACCGCGGCGAGGGCGTCGTCGGCCAGCACCGAGTAGTCCCGCTCGAACAACGAATAGCCTTCGGTCCGCTTGTCGTAGATCAGCGTCGTGATCCCCGCCTTGGCGAAGGCCTCGGCCTCGGTCCGGTAGTCGTCCCGATCGTGTTCGCCCGAGCCGTGCACCATGACGATCGCAGGTCCGCGAGCACCACCTTCCGGCGTGACCACCGTTCCGTGCAAGGTCACGCCATGGCTGGTGAACGAGACATCGCCGGCGGACGCGGCGGCCGGCATCGGCGACGACACCGCGACCACGGCGGCGAGCAGTGCCGCGATCATCGCCTGCTCACCCGGACCACCTTGAGCGACGGCGACGCGAGGATGTCCTTCTCGCAGTACCGTTCGGTGACCCATTGCTTGCGCGAGTACAGCTCGGTCTGGTCGCTGTAATGCGCGGACGTCGGGTCCGCGGACTGTGAGTAGGTCAGCAACGTCGTCGTGTCCGGGCAGCCTGTTCCGTTGAACGCCACGACATGCAGATACGTCCCGCCGTGCGTGAACTCGGTGTAGCCGGCGGCCGGATCCCAAGGCCCGCCGAGGGAGTCGTACACGCCCCGGCCCGCGGTACCGCCGCCGAGCGGGATCTTCTTGCCGTTGCGGACGACGTAATGGTTGTCGCCGTAGGGCGCGTCGAGCGGGATCTTCGCCGCGGTCAACTCGGCGACCGCGTCGGTAAGCGCCTTCCGGATTCCCTTGTCGCCCGTCTCGAGGGTGTTCGGGGTGTGCACGGGATCCTTGACGTCGAAGGGTACCTTCCACACGTCCGGCCCCATCCGGTCCACTGTGGACCAGAACCGGTCGAAGAGCAGCGCTCCCCGGCTTTCCTTGTCCGAGCGACCGTCCCAGCCCGCCAGTGCCGCACACGCGGCGTCCGTTCCGGGCATGGTGCGGCACATCGCGACGACGTCGGGCAACACGAGCTCGGCCGCGTGATCGCGATGAGAGAACATCAGGTCGCGCAGGGCTTGTCCGGTGAAACCGCCCTTCGCCAGCTGATCGGCGATCTCGATGAACCCGCCCCTGGTGCGCAGGTTCTGTTCGGTGCGGACCGGTCCCACGATCCGGGGGAAGCCGGTCTGCGGCTTGGCGGGATTGAAGAGCCAGTAGCTGTCGTTCGAGTTCGCCAGGTAGTCCGTGCGGTTGAGGTTCGGCAGGCTCGACGGGCCGAAGATCCCCGGCCGCAGAGCGTCGCGATCATGACCCCAGGCACACGACGTCCTGGAGCCGTCAAGCACGGCGAGTCCGTTGCCGTCGAACAGTTCCTTGCCCAGCGGGGTATTACAGCGCGCCGCCTTGTCGTCGGTGACGTGCGGTACACCGTGGATCTGGCTGAACGCCGCCCGGCCCCGATCGTCGGTGGCGAGGATGTTCATCCACGGCAGCCCCTGCGTCCGGCGGACCGAGTCGATCATCTCCCCCGCCGTCCGGCCGCGGGCGATCTCGAACATCGAGTTCGTCATCGCGAGGTTCTCCGCGTTGGCGTCCGCGATGGCGAACGCGCTCGACGCCGTCCACGGCAGTTCCCGTTCCCCGAGCCGGGTCGTCACCGGCCCGTACCGTGTAGTCCACTGTGGACGTACGACACGTTCCAGCGAACCGTCCGCCTTGCGGGACAGCACGGCCACGTCGTTCCGCCGCATCCGCTCGGGCTTCCCGTCGACCAGATAGGTCGTCGGCGAGCCCGGCACGAGCTTCAGTTCGAACAGCGTGTACGTCCGGGTCGTGTCGGTCGCCGTGCCGCTCCAGGCGGCGGTTTCGTTGTGGCCCAGCCACATCAGCGGGATCCCGGGGATGCCCGCGCCGCTCACGTTCAGCTTTCCCGGCAGGCTGACCTGTGACTGCCACAGCCTGGTCCCGCTCAGCTGCCACGGCAGGTGCGGGTTGGCCAGTGAGATGCCCCGCCCGTTCGCCGACGCGGCCGAGCCGATCGCGATGGCGTTGCTGCCGATCCCGGTCTCGCCGAGCATCTGCTCCCGCCCAGAACCCGCCCGCGGAGCGCCCGGCAGTGACGAGGTGATCGAATCCGCGACCCCGCCCTGCCCGAAGATCATCCCGACCGCGTGGCTGTGCCGGTAGACGTCGAGTTCGGTGATCGGCTTCAGCCAGCCGGTGCCCTGGCACGCGGGATCGGTGATCCGGCCGGTGCGCAGGTACTTGTTGACGCCTTCGACGTAGCCGCGGATCAGTTCGCGAACCTCGCGGTACGGCCCGCGTGGTGCCGGCTCGGCGAGCAGCCGCTCGACGAGGCCGGTTTCCTTGAGGCCTTGGAAGTACAGGTCACTGGCGAGGTTGGTGCTCGCCTGGCTCACCCCGCTCGTCGGCGGGGCGTCCGGCCCGAGCCAGCGGGAACGCTCGGCCCGGGTGGTGACCGCGACGTCGACGATGGCGCAGATGTTGTCCTTGGCCGCGGCGTACCCCTGGCCGAAGCCCAGGTTCACGTAATCGTCCGCGACGATGTGCGGGATGCCGAACTCGGTGTAGCGGATCGTGGCGCCCGCGTTCGAAGACACTTCGGCCGCCTGAGCCGTCGCGGTCCCCGCCGCGAGCAGGACCACCGCTGTGCCGATGGCCGCGATTCT
Source organism: Amycolatopsis sp. lyj-112 (assembly GCF_046549055.1). Lineage (NCBI taxonomy): Bacteria > Bacillati > Actinomycetota > Actinomycetes > Pseudonocardiales > Pseudonocardiaceae > Amycolatopsis > Amycolatopsis sp. lyj-112. The sequence continues at coordinate 53,430 of NZ_JAJPWS010000009.1, forward strand.
CTTCCAGAGCAGCATGCTGCTCCCCCTTTGTGGTCGGAGTCGTTCGTGAAGGCACGCCTTCCGGCGTGGTGACGCGATCCCCCGGGTGGTCGAGTGGCCGCTCTCCCACCTGGTCGAACTCAGTTCCCCCTTTCGTCCTCCCCGTCCGGGTCCGGGAACGCCGTCCAGCGCACGAAGATCTTCCGCGCGTCCGGGCCGGGCTCCGGCCGCCAGTAACGGCGCAGCAGGTTCAGGTAGTCCTCCCAGAACTGCTTCAGCTCGTCGATGTCCAGATGCACCGCCCCGCGCGAGAACAGCAGCGCGTCGCCCCATTCCCCCAGTTCACCGCGCCGTTCCAGGAATCTCGCCATCTGCTCGAGGTCCTCGGTGAAAGAGGCGCGCTGCGCTTCGTCGAACACCGCGCGCATCTCGTCGTTCTGCTCACTGTGCCGGGGCCAGCGGATGTCCCGCGGCCTCGCCCGCCACCAGCGTTCCTTGCCGTGCGCGAGTTCCGGCGCCTCGTCGATGAAGGAGTATTTCGCCAGTTCTCGCAGGTGGTAGCTGGTCGCGCCGGAACTCTCCCCCAGTTCGTTGGCCAGCTTCGTCGCCGTCGCGGGTCCTCGCCCCAGCGCTTCCATGATCCGTCTGCGCAACGGATGCATGACCGCCTTCAGCACGGCGGCGTCGGTGATCTCCTCGGGCGGCGGTGGACCGGTCATGCCACCAAGGTAGCCGTGCAAAGGAGATTGTGCAAAGACTTCTTTGCACGCGGTTCAGACCAGTTCGCCGAACGGCCGACGATTCTGCTGGCGATTCGGTGAACTCAGCGTGAAATTGACAACTTCACTACGAAGGTCTTGTGCCAGGCGGACGAAATCCCAGCGGGTTCGCAGGTTTTTCGTTGCCCGCTCCCCGAAATTCGGTTGTATCGGATAGTTTTGCCCGGAGTCGACCTAGCGGGAGAGAACATGCCGAAGCACCGCCCTCGACAGACGGACCGGCTGTCCGCCCGACACCGGACGGCCTTCGCGCTCGCCGGTGGCGCGCTCGCCGTCCTGCCCGCGGTCACCGCTTCGGCGGGGCCGGACACCGCGATCGCCACCGCGAAGGACACCGCGCCGCAGAACCAGGCCATGCCCTGGCAGCCGCCCGCCGGCGTCGTTCCGGAGATCGCCGTCGACGGCAGCCTCCCCGAACCGCCCAACCCGGATCCCCTGATGGTGCCCGGCAGCGCCGGCAACGTCGGCGGCTCGTTCGCGCCGTCGGGCGCGCTCGGCATCCCGGACAGCATGCTGCGGGCCTACCGCAACGCGGCCGACATCCTCGCGAGGGAACTGCCCGGCTGTCACATCGACTGGGCGCTGATCGCCAGCATCGGCCGGATCGAGTCCAACCACGCGCGGGGCGGTTACGTCGACGCCAAGGGCAACACCTTGGAGCCGATCCTGGGCCCGCAGCTCAACGGCGCCGGACCCTTCGCCGCGATCTCCGACACCGACGGCGGCAAGTACGACGGCGACACCACCTGGGACCGCGCCGTCGGCCCGACGCAGTTCATCCCGTCCACCTGGAAGGGCTACGCCTCCGACGGCAACGGCGATGGCGAGTCGAACCCCAACAACATCTACGACGCGTCCCTCGCGTCGGGCCGTTACCTCTGCTCCGGCGGTGTCGACCTGACCTCCGAGCAGGTTCAGCGCGTGGCCGTGTACCGCTACAACCACTCGCTGTCCTATGTGGACACTGTGATCCGGTGGGCGGTCTCCTATCGCGGCGGTGTCGCGACCCTGCCGGACAGCAAGGTCCCGGTCGGCGCCCCCGACTCGCCGGACGTCGCCGCCGGCGCCCCCGGCCCGGTCCCGGTGCCGACCCCGCCCGGCACTCCCCCGCCGGGAACCCCGCCGCCGACGACCCCGCCGCCGGGTTCGTCGCTCCCGCCGAGCAGCGGGACCCCGACGAGTACGTCGCCTTCGAAGCCGAGCAGCACTCCGCCTCCGAGCACGCCCCCGTCGACCCCGCCCTCGTCGACCCCGCCTTCGAGCACACCCCCGCCGTCGAGCACCACGACCACCCCGCCGCCGTCGTCGACCACGACTCCGACGGACGGCAGCGGCGAAGCGACTCCGGGCAGCTCCGCGTCTCCGACTCCCTAGACCCGGACACCTAGCCTGCCCGGAATGTCCTGAACCCGTCCCGCGTTATCGCTTCTCGTAGATCATGGAGCCGAGAGAAGCGAGACACGGATGTCGTCATTCGTCATGACCGCCGAGGAACGGGAAGCCTTCCTGAGCGAGGTCCACATCGGGGTCTTGGCCGTGGAACGGGAAGGACGGGCCCCGCTGGCCGTACCGGTCTGGTACGACTACGAGCCCGGTGGGGAACTCCTGATCTGGATGGACGGCGGATCGGTCAAGGACAAGGCGATCAAGAAGGCGGGCAGGCTCAGCCTGGTCGCACAGACGGAGACCTTCCCTTACAAGTACGTGACGGCCGAGGGGCCGGTCGTCGCGAACGACACGCCGCCGACCCGTGAGCAGGCCCTGAAGATCGCGCATCGCTACCTGCCGGGGGAAGAGGGCACCAAGTACGTCGACGGTGCGCTCAGCGACAACTCCGTGCTGGTGCGGGTGCGGCCCGAAAAGTGGCTGAGCAACGACCAGAGCAAGGCCTGACCGGCTGACGGTGTCCCGGCCGCCGTGGACCGGCGGCCGGGACACCACCTCGGCCCGCGACCGGTTCGAACTCGACCACGCTGTCGAGCGCCTTACCCCTCGCGGAGATTCCGGGTATTCCTCACTCCTTGTTTTCCGCGCCGGACAGCGTTTCGACGACCTTCAGCAAGGCGGAGTGGTCGAGCGAACCGTGTCCCATCGCCCGTCCGGCGGCGACGAGCTGGGCGACCAGCCCGGTGAGCGGCAGCGAGACGTCGGCCTGCCTGGCGGCGGCGACCGCGATGCCCATGTCCTTGTGGTGCAGGTCGATCCGGAAACCCGGCGCGAATTCCCGCGCCACCATGGACTTCCGCTTGAGTTCCAGGATCCGGCTGCCCGCGAGCCCGCCGGCGAGCACGTCCAGCCCGACGCCGGCGTCTACACCGGACGCTTCCAGCAGCACGATCGCTTCGGCGATCAGTCCGTAGGTGCCGCCGACGACCAGCTGGTTGGCGGCCTTGACGACCTGCCCGGCACCGTGTGCCCCCACATGGATGATCGTCTTGCCGACGGCTTCCAGGACCGGGAGCGCGGCGGCGAAATCGGCCTCGGTTCCTCCGACCATAATGGACAGTGACGCCTGTTCGGCACCGGCTTGCCCGCCGGAGACAGGCGCGTCCAGCACCCGGATCTCCCGCTCACCGGCCTGCTTCGCCACCTCGATGGACGTCTCCGGCCGGATCGTGCTCATGTCGATCAGCAGGGTCCCCGGCTTCGCCGATTCCAGCACCCCGCCCGCCGCCAGCACGACGGCCTCGACCTGGGGGTGGTTCGGCAGCATCGTGATGACGACCTCCGCGCCGGAGACGGCGTCCGCCACGCCGGACGCCGCACGGCCACCCGCCGCTTCCAGCCTGGCGAGCGCTTCGGCGCTGACGTCGAATCCGCTCACCTCGTGCCCGGCGGCGGCCAGATGGCCCGCCATCGGCCCGCCCATGATCCCCAGCCCGATGAATCCCAGCTTGGTCATACCGATCCCCTTCGTTCGAAAGGCAGCCACGACAGCGAGTCCGCGCTCGGCCCGTCGGGCTTGTACTCCACGCCGACCTGCCCGCGGTAGCCCGCGGCCTGCAGCTTTTCCAGGTATCCCTCGATGTCCAGCGTTCCGGTCCCCGGCTGGTGCCGCCCTGGGGCATCGGCGATCTGCACATGGCCGATCCGTCCGGTGTGGACGTTCACGACCGCGTCGAGGTCGTCACCGTTGACCGCCAGGTGGTACAGGTCGGCCAGCAGCTTCACGTTGTCCCGCCCGAGTTCGTCGAGCACCTTCAGCACGTCACTGGAGGTCTTGAGCGGGTCTTTCTCCGCTCCGGACAGCGGTTCCAGGACGATCTCCGCGTCGATCCGCGCGGCCGCGTCCGAGGCGAGCGCCAGGTTCGAGAGGCCGAGCTTGTCCTGCCCGGCCGAGTCCGCACCGTCGATCCGATTGCCGTACAGGGCGTTGAACCGGTGGCAGCCGAGCCGCTCGCCGAGCTCGATCGCGGAGGCGATACCGGCGGCGAACTCGTCCTCGCGTCCGGTCCAGGTGACGAGGCCACGATCGCCGGCCGCCATGTCGCCGGGGAAGAAGTTCAGGCCCGTCACCGTGATACCCGCCTTCTCGACCGACGCCACGAACGCGTCGACGTCGGCGGCGTCCGGCACCGCCGTCTCGAACGGCCACCAGTACTCGGCAGCGGTGAACCCCGCCGCTCGCGCCGCGCCCGCACGCTCGAGCAGTGGCAGTTCGGTGAAGACCATCGACAGGTTCAGCACATACGGCAACGCATGACGCGAACCGGCAAGACCAGCCATCGAAACCTCAGCAATTTCACTCTGCGGAACTTTTCTTTCGTATATCGAGAATAGCCCGCTGACCTGGTTTCGGTCAACGGGCGTATCCCCACGGGGAGGGTCAGCGGTTCTGGACGTGCTGCCAGCCGAAGCGTCCCTTGATACAGAGATTTCCGTGGGTCACCGAACTCTCGTGCGGAGAGGTGACCTTGACGATCTCGTTGTCCTGGACGTGCAGGGTGAGGTTGCAGCCGACCCCGCAGAACGTGCAGACGGTCGTCGTGGCGGCCTGCCGGGACTCGTCCCAGGTACCGTCTTCGCGCTTGTCGTGCTCACGTTTGAAGCTCAGCGCGCCGGTCGGGCAGACCTCGATGCAGTTTCCACAGTAGACACACGCGCTGTCCGGCAGCGGGTTCGCGAACTCCGTCGAGATCCGGGCGTCGAACCCGCGGCCGGCCATGGTGATGGCGAAGGTGTTCTGCCACTGCTCCCCGCACGCGTCGACGCATTTGTAGCACTGGATGCATTTCCCGTAGTCACGGACGTAGAGTTCGTTGTCCACCTTGACCGGCTGGCGCACGGTCGCCGCCGTCATCCCGTCGGGGATCTCGTGCTCACCGGGTCGCCGCCGGTCCCGCTCGTCCGACGGCGGGGCGGGCGGGCCGAACCGCTCGGGCCGGGCGTCGCAGTCCGCCATCCAGTCCGCCACGTCGGGCGTCGTGGACAGATCCGTCGCCGAACCCAGCAGTTCCAGCACCACCTTGCGGCTGAGCCGGGTCCGGTCGGTCTCGGTGCGCACCACCATTCCCGGTTCCGCCTTGCGGGAGCATGACGGCACGAGCGTGCGCGAGCCCTCGACCTCCACCATGCAGACGCGGCAGGCGTTCGCGGGTTCGAGGGTGTCGCCGTAGCAGAGTGTCGGGATGTTCTTTCCCGCCACCGTACAGGCGTCGAGGAGGGTCGAACCCTCCGGCACCCGGACCGTCTCACCGTCCACGGTGAACTCGACGAGCCGTCGCGGGAGTCCTATTTCGACGATGGTCATGACTGCTCCTCCAGCGCGCCGAGCCGGTCGATCGCCGACTCGATGGCGTTCCAGGCGGTCTGTCCCAGCCCGCAGATGGACGAATCCCGCATCACCTGGCCGACTTCGCGCAGCAACGCGAGATCGTCCCCGCCGGTGCTGAGCTTCTTGCCGCCGACGATCCGGTGCAGGGCCTCCTCCTGCCGGACGGTCCCGATCCGGCACGGCACGCACTGCCCGCACGACTCGTCCCGGAAGAACGCCGCGATCCGTACCAGGAAACCGCCGAGGTCCGCCTGGTCGTCCAGTGCCAGCACGACTCCCGAACCGAGCGTGGCCCCGGCGGCGCGGGCATCCTCCATGGTCAAGGGCAGGCCGGTCTCGTCGGGCCGGACGAAACCGCCCGCCGCGCCGCCGAGCAGGATCGCCCGGAGTTCGCGGCCGTCCGGCACTCCCCCGGCGAGCGAGAGCAGGTCATCGAGGGTCGTCCCGAACGGCACTTCGTACACGCCGGGACGGCGGACGTTGCCGGACAGGCAGAACAGCTTCGGCCCGGCCGAGTGTTCGGTGCCGATCCGCCGGTACGCCTCGCAGCCCTCGGTGAGGATCAGCGGGACATTGACCAGGGTCTCGACGTTGTTCACCGCCGTCGGCTTACCGAACAACCCCTTCTCCACCGGGAACGGCGGCTTGGTCCGCGGCTCGCCGCGGAAACCTTCGATGGAGTTGAAGATCGCCGTTTCCTCACCGCAGATGTAGGCACCCGCGCCGCGCCTGACCTCGATGTCGAACGAGAAACCCTCGTGCCCCATGATGTCCGTGCCCAGGAACCCGCGCTCGTGAGCGACGTCGATGGCGTTGCGCAGCAACCGCAGCGCGCGCGGGTACTCGCCGCGTAGGTAGACGTAACCCTTCTGCGCCCCGATGGCGAACGCGGCGATCGTCATCGACTCGACGAGGGCGAACGGATCTCCCTCGATCAGCACACGGTCCTTGAACGTACCCGGCTCGCTCTCGTCGGCGTTGCACACCAGGTACCGGGTCCGCACCGGCTGTCGCGCGGTGGCGTCCCACTTCCGCCCGGTCGGGAACGCGGCCCCGCCGCGGCCCATCAGGCCCGCGTCGGTCACCTCGCGGATGACGCCCGCCGGGCCGAGCAGCAAGGCGTTCCGCAACGCCGCGTAACCACCGGCGGCCCGGTAGGCGTCCAGGCTCTCCGGGTCGACGACGCCGACCCTGCGCAGCAGCCGGAGCCCTCCTTCTCCTTGCTGGGGAACGGAGATCGGCGCTTCGTCCATTTCGGACGTTCCCGCGGCGGCGCGGACGGCCTCGGCCGCGGTCACCGGCGCGAGCAGCCGTTCCTCAGCCGGATCACCGGCTTCGAAGGCCAGCGCCGCGGGGGCCCGTTCGCAGACACCCAGGCAGGGGCTCCGTTGCCAGGTGACCCCTCCGCTCGGTCTCCCCGCGGCGCCGACGGTCTCGGTCAGCGCGTCGCACACCGCCTCCGCACCGTTCACCTGGCACGCCAGATCCGTGCAGACGTGGACGACCCGCGGCGGCCGTTCGGTGAGCGAGAACAGCGCGTAGAAACTCGCCACACCGTAGGCCTCGGCCGGCGGGACGGTCAGCCGCCGGCAGATATGGTTGAGCGCCCCCTGACTGATCCAGCCGACCCGGTCGTTCACCGCGTGCAAGGCGGGCAGCAGCAGATCACGGCCGAGTCCGGTCCCGAGCGCGTCGACCGCGTCCCGTTCGGCATCCGTGGGCTCGGCGTTCAGGAAGCGCAGGTCCATTCGGGACTCCTCACACGGTGGCGGGCAGCTTTTCGACCCGGATCGCGGAGGCCTTGTACTCGGCCGTTCCCGCGATCGGGCAGGTCGCCTCGATGGTGATGATGTTGACGTCGATCTCGTCCGGGAAGTGGAAGGTCATGAACGCCAGGCCCGGACGCAGCCCCTCGTCGATCCGGACCGGCGCCTCGATCTCGCCGCGGCGGGAGGAGATCCGCACGACCTCGTCCTCGGTGACGCCGAGCTTCACCGCGTCGGCCAGGCAGAGATCGAGGGTCTCCCCTCGGCGCAGCGGCGACGGGAACCCGCCCGACTGGACGCCGGTGTTGTACGAGTCCAGGCGCCGCCCGGTGGTCAGGCGGATCGGGAAGTCCTCGGTGAGCAGGTCGACCGGCGGGCTGTGCGCGATCACCGTGAACGGGGCCGGGCGGCCGCGTTTCTCCGGGTCTTCCTCCCACAGGCGACCGTGCAGGAACGTCGGTTCGAGCTTGTCCTCGCTGTAGCAAGGCCATTGGATGCCACCGAGTTCCTCGAGCCGCGCGTAGCTCATCCCCGCGTGCATCGGCGACAACGTCCGGAGTTCGTTCCAGATGTCCTCGCCGCCCTGGTAATCCCAGTCATGGCCGAGACGCCGGGCCAGTTCGCACAGCACCTGGATGTCGTCGCGCGCGCCCTCGGGCGGTTCGAGCGCCTTGCGCACCCGCTGGACCCGGCGCTCGCTGTTGGTGAATGTGCCGTCGGATTCGCACCAGGCCGCCGACGCCGGCAGCACGACGTCGGCCAGTTGCGCGGTCTTGGTGAGGAAGATGTCCTGCACCACCAGATGATCCACAGTGGACAGTCGTCTGATCGTGTGCTCGCAGTCGGCCTCGGACTGCACGGGGTTCTCCCCGATGATGTACACGCAGGTCAGCTCGCCGCGTTCCATCGCGTCCAGCATCTGCGTGAGATTGAGTCCCTTGTGCGGTGGGATGTTCGAACCCCAGGCCCCGTCGAACTTCGCCCGCACGTCCGCGTCGAGGATGTTCTGGAAGCCGGGCATCCGGTCCGGGATGGCGCCCATGTCCCCGCCGCCCTGGACGTTGTTCTGCCCGCGCAACGGATTGAGCCCGGCACCGTACCGGCCGACGTGCCCGGCCAGGAGGGCGAGGTTGATCAGCGAGAGGACGTTGTCGGTGCCGTTGTGGTGTTCGGTGATCCCGAGCGTCCACGACAGCTGACCGCGATCGGCGCGGGCGTAGGTGTGCGCGAGTTCCTTGATGAGCTCGGCCGGGACGCCGGTCGTCTTTTCCGCGGCTTCGAGCGTCCATGGCTCGACCGACGCCGCGAACTCGGCGAAACCCTCGGTGGCGCGTTCGATGAAGGTGGTGTTGGCGAGTCCGGAGTGGATGATCTCGCGGGCGATCGCGTGGGCCAGCGGGATGTCCGTGCCGACGTGCAGCTGCAGCTGCCGGTGCGCCCAGCTCGCGGTGGTGGTCCGGCGCGGGTCGATGACGAACAGCTTCGCGCCGCGATGGACGGCCTTGAGAACGTGCTGGAAAAAGATCGGGTGGGCCTCGCGCGGATTGCCACCCCAGATGACGATGACGTCGGCGTCTTCGATCTCCTGGTACGACGACGTCCCGCCGCCGCTGTCGAACACCCGCGCCAGCCCGGCGACGCTCGGCGCGTGACAGGTGCGGTTGCAGGAGTCGACGTTGTTGGTGCCGATCACCGCCCGCGTGAACTTCTGCGCGACGAAGTTCATCTCGTTGGTCGCCCTGGCACAGGAGAACATGCCGAAGGCTTCGGGACCCTGGGCATCGAGCGTGCGCCGGAACCCGGCGGCGGCGCGGTCGAGCGCCTCCTCCCAGGTCGCCGGGCGCAGCACCCCGGAGTCGCGGACCAGCGGCTGGGTGAGCCGGACGTAGGGCTCGGTGTTCTTGCGCTTCATCGGTTCCTCCGATTCAGTGCGCTCCGACGGGAACGGCGTTCGCGGTCTGGTCGAGCAGGCCGATCGCGGCGTGGACGTGGCGAAGGGCGAGCGCCGCGACACCGGTCAGCTCCGCGAGTTCGACGACGGCGCCGATGATCGCGTCGATCTCCAGCGGTTTGCCCGCTTCGAGGTCCTGCAGCATCGACGTCTTGTGGTGGCCGACGCGCCAGGCGCCGTCGATGCGTTTCTCGACGGACACCTTGGGATCACTGCCCGCCGCGCGGGCGATCGCGAGCGTCTCGGTCATCATCGTGGCCACGAGCGCGCGGGTGTCCGCGTGCTCGCACATCTGGACCATGGTCGCCCTGGTCAGCGCGCTGAGCGGATTGAAGGCGACGTTGCCCATCAGCTTGACCCAGATCTCGTCGCGCAGGTCGAGTTCGACCGGCGCCTTCAGGCCGCCCGCGATCATCGCGTCGGCGAGCGCGGCGCACCGCGACGAAACCCCGCCTTTCGGCTCCCCCAAAGCGAAACGGGTGCCTTCGAGATGCCGGATCACGCCGGGCGCCTCGATCACCGTCGAGCAGTAGACGACGCAGCCGATCGCGCGCCGCAGTTCCAGGACCGTGCTCACCGCACCGCCCGGATCGACAGTCTCGATCCGCCGTCCCTCCAGCCGGTGGCCGGCGAGACCGTGGAAGTACCACCACGGGATCCCGTTCTGCGCGGCCACGATCGCGGTCTCCTCGCCCAGCAGCGGCGCGATCAGCGGACCGCAGGAGGCGTACGAATTCGCTTTCAGGCCAAGGAAGACGAAGTCGACCGGGCCGACCTCCGCCGGGTCATCGGTGACGTGAGGCCGGACGGTGAAGTCGCCGCGCGGGCTCAGTACCCGCACCCCGTGGGCACGCATCGCCTCTCCGTGCGCCCGCCTCGCGATCAGGTGGACTTCCGCCCCGCCGCGATGCAACGCGGCACCGACGTAGGCGCCGATCGCCCCGGCTCCCAGAACAGCGACCTTCATGACGTGCCTCCCGTTCAGCCGAAAGACTAGATTGCATACAGTATCCTGTAGATGGTCGCCATGCCTAGCCCTCGACTGCCGCAATTCGTCCTCTAGTTGCGGTAGTTGCACGCGCATGGACCGCAACTAGAGGACGAATTGCGGGATCGAAGGGGGAGTTGTCGGGATTTTGCATACCAAAACCTGTATCCTGAACCGGACGAGTCCACCCGGAGGTCCTGTGAGCCAGACCGTTTCCCCCTTGCCCGACCGCGGCCCCACCGGCCGCCGGACCAAGGGCGCGCTCGGCTCGGGCCCGGCCAAACGCGTCGAGCGGCCGGCGCCGTTGCGTCAGGTCGTCTACGAAGCGCTCGCCGAGCTGATCATCAACCGGACCCTCGAACCCGGCCAGCATCTGGTCGAGGCGGACCTCGCCGAATACCTGGGCGTGAGCAGGCAGCCGGTCCGCGAGGCGCTGCAGCGCCTGCAGAGCGAAGGCTGGGTCGACCTCCGCCCCGCACAGGGCGCCTTCGTGCACATGCCGACCGATGAAGAAGCCGATCAGCTGCTCAGCGTGCGCACCGTGCTCGAAGCGCACTCCGCCCGTCTCGCCGCGGACAAGGCCTCCGGCGACGACGTCGAACGGTTGTGGGAACTGCAGAAGACCGGGCTGGAGGCGTTGGCCGCCGACGACACCGAGGGTCTCGTCGCGGCCAACGCCGCACTCCACGCGTTCATCACCGATCTGTCCGGGAACACCGTCCTCGCCGAGATGATCGGCATGGTCGATCGCCGGGTCCGCTGGTACTACACGCCGATCGCCCGGCCCCGCAGCCACGACGCCTGGCACGAGCACGAGGAACTGATCAAGGCCATCGCCTCCGGGGACGCGACCGCCGCCGAGAAGATCATGAACCAGCACACCGAACGCACCCGGCAGGCCTTCCACGAGCGCCCACCGGAGAACTAGTCAGTCGGCCGCCGCGACGGCCGTGTTCAGCTCGGGCTCCGGCTTCGGAGTCCGGGTGTGGGAACGCCCGGGCTGACGCAGGAACAAACTGAGCGCGGCCGCGAGCAGACTCGTCCCGCCGGCGAGGAAGAACGCCCCGCCGTAACCCCACCCCACGACGACCATCGCGCCGACACCGGAGCCGACGAGGCCCGAGATCAGCTTCGAGCTGTAGACCAGGCCGTAGTTGCTGGCGTTGTTGTTCTCGCCGTAGAAGTCCGCCGTCATCGCCGCGAACAGCGGGAAGATCGCCCCGCCCCCGAATCCGGAGACCATCGAGGCGAGCAGGAAGAGCGGCATACTGCCGAGCGCACCGGCCAGATACACCGCGAACTGCGAGAGCCCGAGTATCACGCAGACCATGAACAGCGTCTGCCGCCGGCCGTAACGGTCGGAAATCCAGCCGATCACGCCGCGGCCGGTGCCGTTGATGATCGCCTTCAGGCTCATCGCCAGCGCGACGATGCCGCCCGCGAAGCCCATCTCGTTGCCGAACGGGACCTGCATCGCGATACCGAAGATGTTCACCCCGGCCGTGCACAGCAGACAGAACCACATCAGCGGAAGCATCCCGGTCCGGAGTGCCTCCTGCGGTGTGTACTGCTTGACCGCGGGCGGGTTCTTCTGCAGGGACCGGCGAATCCGCGGATCGTCGGACACCTTCAGCGGGTCGACGTGCGCGGGCCACCAGTTCTTCGGCGGGTCCTGGAAGAAGAACCCGCAGACCGCGACCACCGCGGCCAGGAAGATCCCGACCGCCAGCAGTACACCCGAATAGTTGGAAAGGTCCATATAGGAGGTGAAGAGGAAGATGAAGGGCACCGACCCGTAGGCGAAACCGCCGTTGACGAACCCGGTCTTCCCTCCCCTGCGCTCCGGATACCACTTGCCGACCATGTTGACGCAGGTCGCGTAGACCAGGCCCGCGCCGCCACCGCCGAAGAACCCGAAGCCGAGGTACGCCCAGAATTCGTTGGGCGCGTAGGCGAGGGAAAGATAAGAGAACAGGGTACCCATCCCGCCCAGCAGCATCGCCGCCTTGGCAGGCAGAGTGCCGTTCTCCCGCATCTTCCCCGCCGGGAACGCCACGATCGCCTGGAAGAACACCCAGACCCCGAGCAGCCAGAAGATGGTCGACCCGTGCCAGCCGTGTGCGCCGGCCAGCGTCTCCTCCGCCGACGTGAACGCGTATTCCGAGGAACTGATGGCCATCATGGCGATCCAGGGCAGGACCACCATCATCCATCGTGGACGGCCCATGATGTCTCGATCGGTCTCACCGATCCGGTAGATCCTGCCGTTCGGATCGGTGACTTCGTTGTACGTTCCGGGAGGTTGAGCCGCGGTCGATGACGTCATTGTCATTCTCCTTGGGTCGGTGGGGACCGGAAAGCCGGGGGGAAGGGCCCGGACGGTCCTTCCCCACGGCAGCGGAAATCAGCCCAGCAGGCCCGCCGAACGTGCCCAGCGATACTTCGCGCCGAGCACGGCCACCGGTTTCTCCGTCGTGTACGGATAGGCCACGACGCCGTGCTCGTACAGAAAACTGCTGGCCTCTTCGACCTCGACGTCGCCTGCCAGCGAGGCGACGACGGGTTTGTGGATCCCTTTTGCGCGATATTCGGAGACGACTTCCGAAACCAGTTTCGCGAAGATCATCGGCGGGGTGACGATAGTATGCCAATAACCGAGGATCAAGGCATGGATTCGCTCGTCCTCCAAGCCGAGCGCGATCGTGTTCCGGTAGGTGGAAGGCGGTTCGCCACCGGTGATGTCCACCGGGTTGCCCGCGGCTCCGAACGGCGGGATGAACTCGCGGAAGGACGTGTCGAGATCGGGCGGGATCTCCATCAGGTTCAGCCCGTTGTCCACGCAGGCATCGGAAAGCAGGACACCGGAACCGCCCGCGCCGGTGATGATGACGACGTTCTCGCCCTTCGGCGTCGGCAGCAGCGGGATTCCGCGGGCGTATTCGAGCAGGTCGTTCAGGCCGGGCGCCCGGATGACCCCGCTCTGGCGAAGGATGTCGTCGTAGACCTTGTCGTCGCCGGCGAGTGCCCCCGTATGCGAACTCGCCGCTTTCGCGCCTTGGGAGGTCCGGCCCGCTTTGAGCACGACGACCGGTTTCCGCACCGAAACCCGTTTAGCCGTTTCCGCGAAGGACCGGCCATCTTTCAGATCTTCGAGATGCATGGCGATGAGGTCGGTATTTTCATCGTGTTCGAAGAAGGTGAGCAGGTCATCCTCGTCGATATCGGCCTTGTTGCCGACTCCGACGATCGCGGAGACCCCCATTTTCGCCGACCGGCTGAACCCGAGGATCGCCATCCCGATGCCGCCGCTCTGGGAGGAAAGTGCGACCCCGCCCTTGACGTTGTACGGCGTGCAGAACGTCGCCGAGAGATTTTCCGGCGTGTAGTAGTAGCCGTAGATGTTCGGCCCGAGGACCCGGACGCCGTGTTCACGAGCGATCGCGACGACCTGGTCCTGCAGTTCGATGTTGCCGGTCTCGCCGAAACCGGACGGGATCAGGATCGCCCCGGCTACGCCTTTCCGGCCCGCCTCTTCCAGCGCGGCGGGGACGAACTTGGCGGGAATCGCGAACACCGCGACGTCGACGTCACCCGGGACATCGGAGATGCTCGGATAGGCCTTGCGGTCGAGGATCTCGGCCGCTTTCGGGTTGATGGGGTGGATCTCCCCCGCGAACCCGCCGTCGACGAGGTTCTTCATCACCGAGTTGCCGATCTTGCCGTCCTCGGCGGACGCCCCGATCACGGCGATCGACGCCGGTTTCATGATCCGGGTCATCGATGCCAGGATCTCTTCCTGACTGAACCGGACCGGCTCGTGCGCGGCCTCCGGGTCCACCAGGATGCGGACGTCGACCGCGGTGGCGCCGTCGGGGGTGGCCAGCACCGGGTTGAGGTCGACTTCGGCCAGTTGCGGGAAATCGCTGACCAGGGTGCCGACCCGGGTGAGCACGTCGGCCAGCGCGTCCCTGCTCACCGGCTTCGCCCCGCGTACCCCGCGCAGGATCTCGGCGGCCGCGATCCCGTCGATCATCGAGAAGGCCTGGTCGCGGTCGAGCGGCGCCAGCCGGAACGTGACGTCCTTGAGCACCTCGACCAGCACCCCGCCGAGCCCGAAGGCGACGATCTTGCCGAACGTGGCGTCGGTGGTGGCGCCGATGATCACTTCCTGCCCGCTGGTCAGCATCTGCTGCACCTGGACACCGGCGATGTCGGCGTCGGCGTTGTACGCCTTGGCGTTGGCCACGATGGTGCGGAATCCGGCGGCCACGGCGTCGGCCGACGCCAGGCCGACGAGCACCCCGCCCGCCTCCGTCTTGTGGAGGATGTCCGGTGAGACGATCTTCAGCACCACCGGAAGGCCGATTTCCTCGGCCTGCGAGACGGCCTCTTCGACCGTGGTCGCGAGCCGTTCCCGCGGAGTCGGGATCCCGTAGGCCTCGCATACCTGACGGCCTTCCGGCGCGGTCAGCGAAGACCGGCCCTCGGCGGCGACCTTCTCGAGGATCTTTTCGACGATCTCTTTGTCTGCCATGCGGTCTCTCCCTCAGATCACGCCGGCCGCACGCAGCCGGTCCAGGTCGTCCGCGCCGTAGCCGAGTTCGCCGAACACCTCGGCGTTGTGCTCACCGAGCAAGGGCGAGCGTTCGACCTCCACCGGCGAATCCGACAGCTTGAGCGGGCAGCCGACGGTCTTGAAGGCACCCCGTTCCGGATGGTCGACCTCGACGACCGTGCCCAGCTCGGCCAAAGTGGCGTCCTCGGCGAGTTCTCTGGTGGAAAGGATCGGGCCGCAGGGGATGTTGTGGGCGTTGAGCGCCTCCATCACCTCCCATTTGGTGTGCTTCTCGGTCCAGTCCTCGATCAACCCGAACGCCTTGTCCAATTTGGACAGACGTGCTTCCGGGGTGGCCCAGTCGGGGTCCTCGGCCAGCTCGGGTTTCCCGATGAGTTCGGTGATCGGGAGCCAGCCGACCGGCTGGATGATCACGTAGATGTAGTCGTTCGGCCCGCCCGGCGCGCATTTGACCGCCCAGCCCGGCTGCCCGCCGCCGGACGCGTTGCCCGAACGCGGGACCTCGTCGCCGAAGACGTCGTTCGGGTACTCGTTCAGCGGGCCGTGGGTCAGCCGTTGCTGGTCGCGGAGCTTGACGCGGCACAGGTTGAGCACGGCGTCCTGCATCGCGACCTGGACCCGCTGGCCTCGTCCGCTGTTCGTCCGCTGATACAGCGCGGCGAGAATCGCGGCGACCAGGTGGATCCCCGTTCCCGAGTCCCCGATCTGGGCACCGGTCGCGGTCGGCGGGCCGTCCTCGAAGCCGGTGGTGCTCATCGCGCCGCCCATCGCCTGGGCGATCACCTCATAGGCCTTGAAATCCGCGTACCGGCCGGGGCCGAACCCCTTGATGGACGCGTAGATCAACTGAGGATTGAGTTCGGCGAGCCGTTCCCAGGGATAGCCGAACCGGTCGACCACACCGGGACCGAAGTTCTCCACCAGCACGTCCACACTGGACGCGAGCTGTTCGAAGACCTTCTTTCCCTGCTCGCTCTTCATGTTCAGGGTGATGCTGCGCTTGTTGGCGTTGAGCATCGTGAAGTAGAGACTGTCGACGCCGGGCAGGTCCCGGAGCTGGCCGCGGGTGATGTCGCCACGACCGGGGGTCTCCAGCTTGATCACGTCCGCGCCGAGCCAGGCCAGGATCTGCGTGGACGAAGGTCCTGATTGGACGTGCGTCATATCGAGGACACGGACGCCGTCGAGTGCCTTTCCCATCGGTGATCCCTCCCGGCTACTTGTACATGGTCTGGTTCATGGTTCCGGGCGCGTACACGTCCGGGTCGATCCAAACGTTGACCAGCGAAGGCTTTCCGGACTCCCGGGCACGCTGCAGCGCCGGCCCGATATCGGCGGGATCGCGCACCGCTTCACCGTGCCCGCCGAGCATGCGGGCGAACTCGTCGTAGGGGACGTCGCCGAGCGTGTTGCCGACCCGTTCCCGGCCGAGGCCGTACTTCGCGGCCTGGCCGTAGCGGATCTGGTTCATCGACGAGTTGTTGCCGACGATCCCGACGAACGGGAGATCGAAGCGCACCAAGGTTTCGAAGTCCCAGCCGGTCAGGCTGAACGCCCCGTCCCCGAACAGCGCGACGACCTCCTTGTCCGGCCGCGCGTGCTTCGCGGCGAGGACGAACGGGATCCCCACGCCGAGCGTCCCGAGCGGACCCGGGTCCATCCAATGCCCCGGCGACTTCGGCTGGATTACCTGTCCCGAGAACGTGACGATGTCGCCGCCGTCACCGATGTAAAGCGAGTCCTCGGTGAGGAACTCGTTGATCTCGTGCACCAGCCGGTACGGGTGGATCGGGCTGGCGTCGGAATGCTGCAGGGGCAGGCGCTTCTGCTTCGCCTTCTCCTCGACGCCCCGCAGTTCCTCCAGCCAGGCCTTGCGCGCCACGGCGCCGTTGTCGGCCCGGCCGGTCGCCGCCTCCGCGACGGCGGCGAGCACCTGGCCGGCGTCACCGACGATGCCGAGGTCGATGTCCCGGTTCTTCCCGACGGTGCGGTAGTCGAGGTCGATCTGCACCACGGTGGCCTCCGGCGACAGCCGTTTGCCATAGCCCATGCGGAAGTCGAACGGCGTACCGACGATGACGATGACATCGGCGTTGTCGAAGGCGTACCGGCGGGAGAGCTGGAAGTGGTGTGGGTCCCCGGGCGGCAACGTGCCGCGGCCGGCGCCGTTCATATACGCGGGGATGTTCAGCCTGCGCACCAGTTCGGTGGCGGGCCCGGAGGCGCGGGTCGTCCACACCTGGCTGCCCAGCAGGATGGCGGGCTTCTTGGCGTGGACGAGGAGATCCGCGAGCTTCTCGATATCGGCCGGGTCCCCGGCGTTGCGGGTGGACGCGCGATACCGGCCCTCGACCGGCACCCGCGCCTTGGAGACCGGGACCTTCGCGTCGAGGACGTCGCGCGGGATCTCCAGAAAGGACGGTCCGGGCGCGCCGTGGAAACACTCGCGGAAGGCCATCGACACCAGGTCCGCCACCCGGGCGGTGTCCGGCACGGTCGCGGCGAACTTGGTGATCGGCGCCATCATGTCGACGTGCGGGAGGTCCTGCAGCGAACCCATCTTGTGCTGGGTCAACGCTCCCTGGCCGCCGATCAGGAGCATCGGGCTCTCCGCGCGTAACGCGTTCGCCACGCCGGTGACGGCGTCCGTCGTGCCCGGGCCCGCGGTGACGACAGCGCAACCGGGGCGGCCGGTGATCCGCGCGTACCCGTCGGCCGCGTGCGCGGCCACCTGTTCGTGCCGGACGTCGATGACCGCGATGCCCTCGTCGACGCATCCGTCATAGATGTCGATGATGTGCCCGCCGCACAACGTGAAGATCGTATCGACGCCCTCCGCCTTGAGCGCCTTGGCCACCAGGTGGCCGCCGGAGATCAGGTCCTGGTCGGGTTCGGAACCATTGGTGGTGGCCTTCGCCGTGGTGTCCCCCGCGGCGATACCGGTCGTTGGCGCCATCGTTCAACTCCTCTGGTCGCACGCCGGACCTCTCTGATCCGTGCGCTCGTTTCCGGGTCTGCTCCGTCCGCGCGGCCCCTTCGCAAAGCCCCTGGTCGCGGCAGACTGTAGATTGCATACCGTATGAGGTAGGCATATAGTTACTCTTCGAACGCTCCGGTGTCCAGGGCCCTTCGCAGGTTTTCAGGGCAGCCGCCGGGGCTCGTCCTCTTCCGCAGAGAAAGGACTTCGCGTGGACCTCTTCGAGCACGAGGCACGAGATCTCTTCGAGCGGCACGGCGTCCCCGTCCCCCGGGGAAAGGTCGCCACCACACCGGAATCGGCCAGGGCGATCGCCGCCGGACTCGGCGGATCCGTCGTGGTCAAGGCACAGGTGAAGACGGGTGGCCGCGGCAAGGCGGGCGGGGTGAAGGTGGTCCGCTCCCCCGACAACGCCGAGCAAGCCGCCGAGGACATCCTCGGGATGGACATCAAAGGACATCGTGTGCACAAGGTCCTCGTCACCGAGGCCAGCGCGATCGCCGAGGAGTTCTACCTGTCGTTCCTGCTCGACCGCGCCGGGCGGACCTTTCTCGCGATGGCCTCGGCCGAAGGTGGGATGGACATCGAAACGGTCGCCGCCGCCCACCCCGAGGCGCTGGTGAGACTCCCCGTCGATCCCCTGACCGGGGTGGACACCTCGGTCGCGGAGCAGATCATCGAGACCGCAGGACTTCCCGCCGCGGCAACGAAAGCCGTCGTCGCGCTCTGGGAGGTGTTCGTCGCGGAGGACGCCACGCTCGTCGAGGTCAATCCGCTGGTGCTGACCGAGGACGGGTCGGTCGTCGCCGTCGACGGGAAGGTCACCCTCGACACCAACGCCGCGTTCCGGCAGCCGTCCCACGCCGTGTTCGTCGCTTCATCGGACGAAGACCCGCTCGAACGCCGCGCCCGTGAGGCCGGGCTCAACTACGTCAAACTCGACGGCGACATCGGCGTCATCGGCAACGGCGCCGGGCTGGTCATGTCCACTTTGGACGTCGTGGCGGCGGCCGCGGCGGAAGCGGGTGCCCGCGGGCCGGCGAACTTCCTCGACATCGGCGGTGGCGCGTCGGCGGAGATCATGGCCGCCGGGCTCGGCGTCGTCCTCGGCGACGAACAGGTGCGCAGCGTCTTCGTCAACGTCTTCGGCGGGATCACCGCCTGCGACGCTGTCGCCGACGGGATCGTGAGCGCGCTGGCCCTGCTCGGCGATCGCGCCGCCAAGCCACTCGTGGTGCGGCTCGACGGCAACAACGTCGCCGAGGGGCGGCGGATCCTCACCGAGGCGGCACATCCGCTCGTCACCCTGGTGGACACGATGGACGACGCCGCGGGTGCGGCGGCGAAACTGGCCGCGAACCCGGAGGCGTGAGATGGCGATCTTCCTTGACGAGCACAGCAAAGTCGTCGTCGCCGGGATGACCGGGGCGGAAGGCCGGAAACACACCGCGCGCATGCTGGCCGCGGGCACCACCGTCGTCGGCGGGATCAACCCGCGCAAGGCCGGGCAGGAGGTTTCCCTGGGCGGCCGTGACCTGCCGGTGTTCGGCAGCACCGCGGAAGCCGTCGCCGCGACCGGCGCGGACGTCTCGGTCCTGTTCGTCCCGCCGCCCGCGGTCAAGGACGCGGTGATCGAGACCGTCGACGCGGGCGTCGGGCTCGCGGTCGTCATCACCGAGGGCGTCCCGGTGCACGACGCCGCCGCTTTCTGGGCTCACGCCAAGGAAAGCCGGACGCGGATCATCGGGCCGAACTGTCCCGGCGTGATCAGCCCGGGGCGGTCGAACGCCGGCATCATCCCGGACGGGATCACGAAACCCGGCCGGATCGGGCTGGTCTCGAAATCCGGGACGCTGACCTACCAGCTGATGCACGAACTCCGCGAGCACGGGTTCTCGACCTGCGTCGGCATCGGCGGCGACCCGATCATCGGCACCACGCATATCGACGCCGTCGAGGAGTTCGAGAAGGACCCCGAGACCGACGTGATCGTCCTGATCGGCGAGATCGGCGGTGACGCCGAAGAGCGGGCCGCCGAATACATCCGGGCCCGGGTCGGCAAGCCCGTCGTCGGCTACATCGCCGGATTCACCGCACCTGAGGGGAAGACGATGGGCCACGCCGGCGCGATCGTGTCCGGCTCCAGCGGAACGGCCGAGGCGAAGAAGAAGGCACTCGAGTCGGCGGGGATCCTGGTCGGCCGGACTCCCGGCGAGACCGCGTCGATCGTCCGGGAAATCCTCGCCCGGTGAGCGAGATCGACGCGCTGCTGGCGAACGCGCGCACCTACAAGGAGGTCATGGGCGCCGCCACCAAACGTCCGCGACGGCGGATCGCGGTGGTGGCGTGCATGGACGCCCGGATCAGCGTGTACCGGCTGCTCGGGCTCCGCGAAGGCGAGGCGCATGTCATCCGGAACGCCGGCGGCGCGGTGACCGAGGACGCGATCCGTTCGCTGACGGTCAGCCAGCGCCTGCTCGGCACTCGCGAGATCGTGCTCATCCACCACCACGACTGCGGGATGCGGACCTTCACCGACACCGATTTCGCACGGCAGATCGAGGCGAGCACGGGAATCCGGCCGCCGTGGGCGGCGGAGACGTTCACTGACTCGGCTCAGGACGTACGGCAGTGCATCGCGCGGCTGCGGACTTCGCCGTTCCTGCTGCACACCGCGTCGGTGCGGGGATTCGTGTACGACGAGCGGACCGGGAAGCTCGCCGAGGTCTCGTAACCCCGCGATTAGTCCTCTGATTGCGGGGTTACGAGAGCCCGAGGCGATCCGGTCGGCTGTACACGTTCATGGACGCACCCCGCAGGAACCCCACGAGCGTCAGCCCCATCTCCGCGGCGAGGTCGACGGCCAGCGACGATGGCGCGGAAACCGCTGCCAGCAGGGGGATTCCGGCCATGACGGCCTTCTGCACGAGTTCGAACGACGCCCGGCCGCTGACCATCAGCACCGTCCCGGACAGCGGCAGCCTTCCGTCACGCGCCGCCCAGCCGACCACCTTGTCGACGGCGTTGTGCCTGCCGACGTCTTCCCGCAGGCACAACAGTTCCCCGGCGGCGCTGAACAGCCCGGCCGCGTGCAGCCCGCCCGTCCGGTCGAACACCAGTTGCGCCGCCCGGAGCCGGTCCGGGAGTTCGGCCACCGTGGACGGTGTGATCACCAGGTCGTCTCCGTCCACCGGCCAGGTCGCGGTGGTCCGCACGGCGTCGAGGCTCGCCTTCCCGCACAGCCCGCACGACGACGTCGTATAGAAGTTGCGCTCCAGCGAGGCGTCGGGCGGGGCGACCCCGTCGGCGAGGACGACGTCCAGGATGTTGTACGTGTTGGAGCCGTCGGCCGTCGCGCCCGCGCAGTAGCGGATCGAATGGATATCCTTCGACGACCGCGAAACCCCTTCTCCGACAAGGAATCCGGCGGCGAGGTCGAAGTCGTGGCCGGGCGTGCGCATGGTGATCGTCAATGGTTTCCCGCCGACACGGATCTCCAGCGGTTCCTCGACGGTCAGGGTGTCCGGGCGGGCGCCGGCTACCCCTTCGACGACGCGGACCACTCGCCGCCTGCTCGTCACGCGGCCCATCAGCGGACCGCCGGAAGCAGCGATTTCGGGCGCCCCGGCTGGGAAAGCCGTCCGCCGAGGAGCGCGCCGAGAACGCTGAGCGCGCCCGCGACGGCGAACGCGCCGAGGTATCCGTGGGTGGACACGACGAACGCGGCCAGGCCGACACCGAGTACCGCGCCGACGGCCTTGGCGCTGTACAGCACCCCGAAGTTCTGCAGCGCGGATTCCTCGCCGAAGTAGTCCCGGACCAGCGACACCAGCAAGGAGTAGCAACTGCCGTTCCCGAGTCCGGCCAGCGCGGCACCGGCGATGAGCCCCGCCGCGTGATCACCGGAGTAGAGCAGGACGAACTGCGCGATCCCGCCGGTCGCCAGCGCCAGGCGCAGGATCCGGCGCCTCCCGAGCCGGTCCGACAGGCCGCCGAGCAGCACCCGCCCGGCCCCGGTCACCCCGGCCAGCACCGCGAGCGCGACGGCGGCGAGCACGGGGCCACCACCTTGGGCCGCCACGAAAGTCGCCAGATATGCGACGTCGAAGAGCAGGACAGCGGCGGCCAGCACCACGATCAGGTACATCGCCAGCGCCGTCGGACAGCGCAGCACCTCCCCCGGCTCGTACTGGCGCAGCGCCGGCCGGTTCACCGCGACACCGCGGTTGCGCACCTTGTCCTGCGCCCATTCCCGCGGATCCGGCCGTTGCGGCCACCAGCGGCGGGGCGGGTCGCGCAGCAGCACCGCGGTCCCCGCGATCATCATCAGCACGACCACCGCGACGACGTCGAGGACGGGCCGCCGGTTGCCCTCCGACAGCCAGAACCCGGTCACCAGCACGAAAAGCACGCTCCCGTAAGCGAAAGCGCCGCTCACCGCGCCCACCCGGGCCGGGATCCGGTCGGGGTACCAGTTCATCACCGTGCCGACGCAGGTCGCGTAGACGACGCCTGTCCCGATCCCGCCGAGCACCGAGTAGCCGATGAACATCGCGACGAGATCACTGGCGTGGCCCAGGGTGAACATCCCGGCCGAGCAGAGGACTCCGCCGGCGATCACGGCCACCGCCGGCGGGAACATCCCGCGCTCGCGCAGCCAGGCGGTGGGATACACCGCGCACGCCTGGCACACCGTCCAGAGCGCGAAGGAGATCACCACTTCCGAAAACGTCCAGCCGTAGGTGCCCATCAGGACCGGGGCGACCGAGCCGAAGCCGTACTGCTGGATCCCGGCGGCGAACATCGCGGCCCAGCTGAGCCACAGCATCCAGGACCGGGGGCGGCCGAGCAGGTCCACATCGCTTTCGCCGACGCGGTACCGGCGTCCGTAGTGGTCTCGCAGGATTCGAGGAGCGGGCATGGGTCCCACCTCGCCAAAGGCTGATTGTATACAGTATGGAGTTCAGGTATAGCACTCGCCCGGCCGGAAGTCCACGAATTGTCGGAGGTCCTCGTTACCGTCGGCGGCCATGAACCCGACACCCTTCCGAGCCGAAATCCCGGAGGCCGATCTCGAGGACCTCCGCACCCGGCTTCGCCGCACTCGCTGGCCCGAGGACGAGACCGTCGACGACTGGTCGCAAGGTGTTCCCGCCGCCTATCTCCGGAAGCTCTGCGGGTACTGGGCGGAGACCTACGACTGGCGTGCCGCCGAAGCCCGGCTCAACGCGATCCCCCAGTTCCGGACCGAGATCGACGGGCTCGGCATCCACTACCTCCACGCCCGCTCCCCCCATCCCGGCGCGCTGCCCCTGATCCTCACCCACGGTTGGCCGGGTTCGGTCTTCGAGTTCCTCGATGTGCTCGGCCCGCTCACCGACCCCGTCGCGCACGGCGGCGACGCGGCCGACGCCTTCCACGTCGTCGTCCCTTCCTTGCCCGGCTACGGTTTCAGCGACAAACCCGCCCGCGCCGGCTGGTCGATCCAGCGCATCGCCGACGCGTGGATCCGGCTCATGGCCGAACTGGGCTACGAGCGCTTCGGCGCGCAAGGCGGCGACTGGGGCACGAGTATCACCACGCTCATGGCCCGGACGGCGCCCGATCGCCTCGCCGGGATCCACCTCACCCCGCCGCTGGCCGCGCCGAATCCGGCGACGTTCGGCGACCTCACCGAGTCCGAACGGACCTCGCTCGCCGATCTCGAACGGGCCAAAGTGGACGGTTCCGGCTACGCGAACCAGCAGGCGACCCGGCCGCAGACCATCGGCTACGCCCTGGTGGACTCCCCGGTCGCGCTGTGCGCGTGGATCGTCGAGAAGTTCCAGGCGTGGACCGATTGCGACGGGCAGCCGGAGAACGCGCTGAGCCGGGACGCGATGCTCGACGACATCACGCTCTACTGGCTCACCGGCACCGGCGCTTCGGCCGCCCGGCTGTACTGGGAGAGCTTCGCCGAGGTTTCGAGCTGGTTCACCGAGTCCACCGTGGACGAGATCGCCGTACCGACCGGCTGTTCGATCTTCCCGCGCGAGACCCCGCGCCCGTCGCGCCGCTGGGCCGAGCGCCGGTTCACCGACATCCGGTTCTGGAACGAACTCGACCGGGGCGGCCACTTCGCGGCCTTCGAAAAGCCGGGCGTGTTCACCGACGACGTCCGGTCGTTCTTCCGTCTCGTGCGCTGACCGCTTGACTGTGACACCGTGTCAGGCTGTCCGGTGGGAGACGTCATGTTCAGTATCGGAGACTTCGCCAAACACGGCCGGGTGTCGGTCCGGATGCTGCGTCACTACGACGGCATCGGGCTGCTGCGGCCCGCCCACGTCGACCCGCACAGCGGCTACCGGTCCTACACCGGTGAGCAACTGGTCCGGCTCAACCGGGTGATCGCGCTCAAGGAGCTCGGTTTCACGCCGCCGACGAGGTACGGCTCAAGGCCGTCGAGGCGCGGCTCCGTTCGATCGAAAGCGAGGGCGCCATGCCTTCCGAAGACGTCGTCATCAAGAGCCTGCCCGCGGTGCGCGTCGCCGAGCTGACCGGCAAGGCGAGCGGCTACATCAGCGAAGAGATCGGGCCGGTGGTGCAGCAGCTGTACCGGGATCTGTTCGGAGCACTCGGCGCGATCACGCCCTCGGGCCCGTTGATCGCCTACTACGAGGACGGGCCCGCCGCGGCCACGATCCTGCACCGGGGCTCGATGGAGACCGTGCTTTCCAGCTATCAGGCGCTGGCGAAGTGGGTCGACGCGCACGGGTACCGCGCGAGTGGCCCGGCGCGGGAGTACTACCTCGACTGCCCTGCCGACGGCGACAAGTGGGTCACCGAGCTGCAGCAGCCGGTCTTGAAAGCTTGAAGCGCGTGAGGGCCACCCTCAGGGACTCTGAGTCCCTGAGGGTGGCCCTCACGCGCCTACCGGAGCCGGGCTCAGCGCTTGAGCGTGAAGGTGAAGTCACCGGAGAGCTTGCCGCTCAGCCGGATCGTCGAAACGAGTTTCCCGTCCGTGATCAGTCTTTCGACCTCGGCTCGCGAAAGACCGAAGCCTTCGGCGATCAGGCGTACCGGCCGGACGGGGATCCGCGCCGCGAAGCGGACCGAGACCTCGATCGCCTCGTCCTCCGGCCGGTCCGGTCCGCCGGTGTCGAGGCGCCAGGAGTTGTCCCAGTCGAGGGCGATGCGATTACGCCGTCGCACGACCGGATCCTGGAGCAGCTCGGCTGTCAGGCCGAGATCGTTGTCGTGCAGCAGGTTCAGGAGTTCAGGTCGGACGGAACGCACGTTCACCCGTTCCAGGACGGTGAGCTTGATGGTCTCCCCGCACACCGTGCACAGCGCGAGGAGCCAGGCGTCGAGGAGCTTGTGGTTGGCGTTGACGCGGAATTTGCCGCCGGCCCGGAAGCGCTCGGAGGCGCACCCGTGACAACGGCGGAGGACAAGAGGCAGGCAGGTGGGCATGACCACCCAGATTTCGGACACAGAGATACACCGTTCCCAGGAGAAATCCACAGCGAAAAGGAACGCGTCGCGAAAGCGCGACGCGCGACGAATCAGCGCTCAGGAGGTCTCAATGGGTGTACAACGGCACATCCTTGTTCAGACGACTCGGTCCAGCGGCACGGTAATGGCCTACCGCGGCGCCGCTCCACTGGTTTTCGGGCGGGCCTGCCGCAGGAAGTCGAGCAAGGCGGTGCGAAACTCGTCCGGCGCCTCCAGCCACGGCACGTGGCCGACGCCGGACAGCCGCACCCTGGTCGCCGACGGCACTGCCTGCTCCAGCGAATTGATCGGGAACCACGGCGTCGCCATCGCTTCGGCACGCCGCCTTCCCCGGGCCACGAAGTCCGCGGTCCATTGCAGCACCGCGAGTTCACGTTCCTCGGCCTCACTTCGGTCCGTCTCGCGAAGTGCCATCCGTGGCCGAGCCCGACACCGGAGACGAATGCCCGAGGACGGCGACGTCGGCCACCATCCGTTCCAGGGTGTACGGGCCACGCCGGTCCGAACGCCCGCCGCCGCGCCGGTCGCCGAGGTCCACAGCTCGCGGCCGTCATCGGTGATCACCCGGCGATTATCCGGTATCCGTGAGCGCCGCCGTTGACTATCTTCCGCGGAATGACGACGTTCACGCCACCGCAGCGGACGGCCACGCTCGCCGACGCGCCCGCGATCGCGGAGCTGATGCGGGCTTCGGTGCTGGAGGTGTTCCCGCGGTTCTACGACGAACGGCAGACCGCGAGCGCGGCCGAGCACATCGCGCATATCGATCTGCGGTTGATCGAGGACGGCACCTACTTCGTGCACGAGGCGGACGGTGAGATCGTCGCCTGCGGAGGCTGGAGCAGGCGGTCCAAGATGCACACCGGTTCCGGTGCGGCGGCGGACGACGGACGGCCACTCGACCCGGCCACCGAGGCCGCGCGGGTCCGCGCCATGTTCGTGCGGGGCGACTGGACGCGGCGCGGGCTCGGACGCGCGATCCTCGAATCGTGCCGTCTCGCGGCGAAAGCCGAAGGGTTCAGGCTGCTGACCTTGACGGCCACCATGCCCGGCGTCCCGCTGTACCGGTCGTTCGGCTTCACCGAAGATCAGCCAGTGACCGTGACGATGCCCGATGGCGTCGAGGTCGCCGGGGCCTTGATGACGCGAGGAATCGACCAGGAGGGATAGCATCGAAGAATGATTTCTGGGGCCACCGCACTCTCGTTCGTTCTTGTCTGCCTGCTCGGCGCGATGGCGCCGGGCCCGGACTTCCTGGTCGTGACGCGCAGCGCGATCCTCGGCGGCCGCAAGGCCGGGATCGCCGCCGGGCTGGGCATCGCACTCGGCGTCTTCGTCTGGGTGGTCGCGATCGCGCTCGGCGTCGCGGCGATCCTCACCGCGTCGGCGGTCGCCTTCACCGTGGTGAAGCTGATCGGCGCCGCGTACCTGATCTTCCTCGGCGTGAAGGCGTGGCTCGCGGTACGTCGCGGCGACTACAGCGAACTCAAGGAGAAGGCCGCACCGACGGTGGCGCCCTGGGCGGCGTTCCGGCACGGGCTGCTCACCAACCTGCTCAACCCCAAGGTCGCGGTGTTCTTCCTCGCGCTGCTCCCGCAGTTCCTCCCGCATTCCGCGTCGACCGCGCAGACCCTGCAACTGGCCGCGCTCGCGACCGCGGTGTCGATCGGCTGGTTCATCGTGCTGGCGACGCTGGTCGGTTCGCTGCGACGGTTCTTCACCGCCGGCCGGGTGCGGCGCGCGATGGACGCCGTCATGGGCACCCTGCTGGTCGGCCTCGGCATCCGGGTCGCCGTCCAGAGCTGAAGGAAGCCCTTCACCGCAAGGGCATCGCGGTGAAGGGCTCCTTTGGCTCCTGCTACAGCGATTCGGCGGCGAGGCGCGTGCCTTCGACTCGGGCGGCGATCTTCGCGAACGCGGTCTCCCGCGACGTCGAAGTGTCGTCGGCGAACGGTGAGAACCCGCAGTCGTCACAGGTACCCAGCCGCTCGGGCGAGAGGTACTTCGCCGCCTGAAGCACCCTGTCCCGGACCTGCTCGGCGGTTTCGACACGCGGGTCGATCGGGTCGGTCACGCCGACGAAGATCCGCTGTTCCGGCCGGGCGAGCTCGGCGATCACCTTCAGCACCCGTTCCGGGTCCGGCTCGCTGGCCAGCTGGACGTAGACGTTGCCCACGTTCAGCTGGAACAACGTGGGCAGCAGGCCGGCGTAGTCGACATCGAGGCTGTGCACCGAGTCCTGGTCCCCGCCGGGGCAGGTGTGCACGCCGATCTTCTTGCGCTCCTCCTCGGAGAACCGGCCCAGCACCTGGTTGTTCAAGTCCACAAAGGACTGGAGCAGCCCGCCGGACGGGTCGAGCTTCAGCGAGAGCCTGCCTTCGGTGAAGTCGATCTGGACACTGTCCGCGCCCGCGTCGAGACTGCGCCGGATATCGGCTTCGGCCTCGTTCACCAAGTCGGCGATAAACTCTTCTTGGGAATACCCCGACAATCCTTCACCGGGATAGATCAAGCCGATCGCCGATGCGGCGATCACCGCTTGTTTCACCGGTTTGGTGGCGTGCTTTTTCGCCGCGCGCAGGTAAGTGTCGGCATAAGTCTGGTAGCGGAAAGGTCCGGCGGTGAGCTTGGGCAGTTGCCGGGTGTGCCCGTCGGCGAACGGGATGACGACGCCGTCCGGCGCCAGGGAAGTGAGCCCTGCCAAGGGATACGTGGCGAAGCTGGGCTTGCCCTGCTCGCCGTCGGTGATGACCGGGGAACCCGTCTCCTCCAAGCGTCTGATCGTGTCCACGAGAGCTTTTTCCTGCAGCTCGCCGAGTCCGTCGGCGTCGAGCCGCCCGGCCGCGTGCTCGCCGAGTCCCTCGACGAGGTATGCCGGCCGGGGAATGCTGCCGATCGGTTCGGTGGGTATGGTCATCTCGTGCGTCCTCCCAGGTAAAGCGCCTGCGGCCACCACGGCCGTGATCGCAGAACCTACCGATCGCCTCCCTCTTTGACGATCATTCTTCGTATCGAAACCACGAATGGCGCAATCCGGGCATCAGCAAGGATCGGTCGATCGACCAGCTGTATAGGCCGTTATACAGAAATCGTGCCGAATTCAATGCTTACCTCGCCCCGGTCGTGGGTATTCCCAGTTTGTCGACGGGCTGGGCGCGCCGAAGGAGAGTCCCTATGCTGAGCCACCACGATCGGCAAGAACTGGAAAAGATCGAGCGCTGGTTCGAGCTGACGGAACCGGCGCTGAGTGCCCGGCTGCGCTCCGGCAAGCCCGCCCGGCCTCCCCTGCTCCGGCTGGCTGTCGTCTTGGGCCTCGACATCACCGCGGGTCTGCTGATGCTGCTCGGCATGGTGACGAACAGCCCGGCCCTGTTGCTGATCGGGATGGTCACCGTGACCGCGGCCGTCTGCGTGCACCTTTCCCGCTTCGGCCGCGGCTGAGCCCCGGTAGGGTTCGGGCGAAACGTCCGGAGTTCACTGGGAGGAAAGCCATGCGGTTCATGATCATCATCAAGGCGGACGAAGATTCCGAAGCCGGGAAGCTTCCGCCGATGGAGGCCTTGACCGCCATGGCGAAGTTCAACCAGGAGATGCTCGACGCCGGGATCCTGGTGGGCGGCGAGGGTCTGCAGGAAAGCTCGAAAGGCGCACGGGTCACGTTGAACGCCGCGGGGTCCACGATCACCGACGGCCCGTTCACCGAGACGAAGGAACTCGTCGGCGGCTTCTGGATCCTCGACGTCCCGACGCGCGAAGAGGCCATCGAGTGGGCGAAGCGCTGTCCCACCGCCCCGCACGGCGACACCGTCCTCGAGGTCCGCAAGATCCTCGATGCCGAGGACTTCGGCGAGGCCTTCACCCCGGAACTGCAGGAAAACGAGCAGCGGATGCGCGACGAGATCGCCGGACAGTCGTAAGTTGGCCGTATGACCGTCCGGGAGTGGGTGCTCCACGTCGACCTCGACCAGTTCATCGCGGCGGTCGAGGTCGCCCGGCGGCCTGAGCTGCGCGGCAAACCCGTGATCGTCGGCGGGACCGGCGACCCCACCGAACGGGCGGTGGTGGCGACGGCGTCGTACGAGGCCAGGGAATTCGGCATCCAGTCGGGAATGCCGCTGCGGACCGCGGCGAAACGCTGTCCGGACGCGATCTTCCTCGCCACGGACGCGCCCGCCTATCTCGAGGTCTCCGACCGGGTGATGGCGACCTTGCGGGAACTCCCGGTGGTCGTCGAGGTGCTCGGCTGGGACGAAGCGTTCCTCGGCGCCACCACGGACGATCCCGAAGCGCTCGCCGCCGACATCCGGCGAGTGGTGGCCGACGAAACCGGGCTCTCCTGCTCGGTCGGCATCGGTGACAACAAGCTGCGCGCCAAACTCGCCACCGGATTCGCCAAACCGGCCGGGATCTTCCGTCTCCTCCAGGAGAACTGGTGGGAGGTCATGGCCGAGCGGCCCACGGACGCGCTCTGGGGCATCGGCCGCAAGACCACGAAGAAACTCACCGAAGCCGGCTACCCCACCGTGCTGGACCTCGCCGGCGCCGACCCGGCCGACCTCGCGGCGCGGTTCGGCCCGAAGCTCGGCCCGTGGTACCGCGTGCTCGCCGGCGGTATCAGCGACGCCGAAGTCACCGCGACGCCGTACGTGGCGCGCTCCCGCAGCCGCGAGACGACGTTCCAGCAGAACCTGACCGAACCGGAAGCCATGGCCGCCGAGGTCGTCGCACTGGCGAAACGCGTCTCGCAGGACGTCGCCGAGGAAGGCAGGCCCGCCGCACGGGTGGCGGTCAAGGTCCGGTTCGCGCCGTTCATGACCCACACCCACAGCGTGACCCTGCCCGCACCGACCGCCGACCCGGCCGAGATCGTGAAGGCCGCGCTGGCCGTGCTCGACCTGTTCGACCTCGGCAGACCGGTCCGGCTGCTGGGCGTTCGCGCCGAATTCTCCTCGACGGCGGAGCGATCCGCGTCGCCTTGACAGCGCTCGCGGCGCTTTGCCATCCTGGTTTCGGACCGAGAGGCGCTGCGACGGAATTCTTCCGCCACGCTCGGCCCGCTGTGACAGACACAAGGGCGCCTCCCACTGTGGAGGTGCCCTTTCTTGCGTCCGCCGGTGGGAAGAATCGCTCCATTTTGCCTTCCTTGATGATCGGAGAACCTGTGAGCCCCACCCTGACCAAGGTCAACGGGATCGAATTCGCCGTCGCCGACCTCTCCCTGGCCGAAGCGGGCCGCAAGCAGCTGCGCCTCGCCGAGGTCGAGATGCCGGGCCTGATGGCGCTGCGCCGCGAGTACGCCGATTCGCAGCCGCTGAAGGGCGCGCGGGTCGCGGGGTCGCTGCACATGACCGTCCA
Organism: Amycolatopsis sp. lyj-112; assembly: GCF_046549055.1. Classification (NCBI taxonomy): domain Bacteria; kingdom Bacillati; phylum Actinomycetota; class Actinomycetes; order Pseudonocardiales; family Pseudonocardiaceae; genus Amycolatopsis; species Amycolatopsis sp. lyj-112. Next base: position 84,069 of record NZ_JAJPWS010000009.1, read on the forward strand.
GACCGCCGTGCTGATCGAGACGCTCGTCGCACTCGGCGCCGAGGTCCGCTGGGTGTCCTGCAACATCTTCTCGACCCAGGACGAGGCGGCCGCGGCCGTCGTCGTCGGCCCCCACGGCACCGTCGACGCGCCTTCGGGCTCCGCGGTGTTCGCGTGGAAGGGCGAGACGCTCGCCGAGTACTGGTGGTGCACCGACCAGCTCTTCGACTTCGGCGACGGCCGCCTCCCGAACATGGTCCTCGACGACGGCGGCGACGCGACCATGCTGATCCACAAGGGTGTCGAGTTCGAGGCCGCGGGCGCCGTCCCGCAGGCGGCCGAAGAGGACCCCGAGGAGTACTCCCTCGTCCTGAACACCCTCACCGACAGCCTCGCCCGCGACGCCGGCCGGTTCACCCGCGTCGCCAAGGAGGTCCGCGGGGTCACCGAGGAGACCACCAACGGCGTCAAGCGGCTCTACAAGCTGGCCAAGGAAGGCGAACTGCTCTTCCCGGCGATGAACGTCAACGACTCGGTGACGAAGTCGAAGTTCGACAACAAGTACGGCATCCGTCACTCGCTCATCGACGGTCTCAACCGCGGCACCGACGTGATGATCGCGGGCAAGGTCGCCGTCATCTGCGGCTACGGCGACGTCGGCAAGGGCGCGGTGGAGTCGCTGCGCGGCCAGGGCGCCCGCGTCGTCGTCACCGAGATCGACCCGATCTGCGCGCTGCAGGCCGCCATGGAGGGCCTCGACGTCGTCGAGCTCGACGACGTGGTCGCCCGCGGCGACATCTTCATCACCACGACCGGCAACTTCGACATCATCATGGCCGACCAGATGGCCAAGATGAAGCACAACGCGATCGTCGCGAACGTCGGGCACTTCGACAACGAGATCGACATGGCCGGCCTCGCGAAGACCCCGGGCATCGAGAAGATCGAAATCAAGCCGCAGGTGCACGAGTGGGTCTTCCCCGCGACGGCCGACCGCGAGCAGCACTCCATCCTCGTGCTGTCCGAAGGCAGGCTAATGAACCTCGGGAACGCCACCGGCCACCCGAGCTTCGTGATGTCGAACTCCTTCACCAACCAGACGATCGCGCAGATCGAACTGTTCGCGAAGCAGGGCGAGTACACCACCGACGTCCACGTGCTGCCGAAGCACCTCGACGAGAAGGTGGCCCGTCTGCACCTCGACGCGCTGGGTGTGCGGCTGACCAAGCTCACCAAGCGTCAGGCCGAGTACATCGGCGTCGACGTCGAGGGGCCGTACAAGCTGGACCACTACCGGTACTGAGGTAGACGACCGCTGTTCGCCTAGAAGTCCGTGAAGGCCTCCTTGAGGGAATCAGAGTCCGTCAAGGAGGCCTTCACAGCCCTGCGGTCCCGGCCCACCGGACCGCACGGTGCGGGTTGAGGGGCGACTCACGTTTGATCCGCCACGCGACCGGCGTCCGCCACAGCGCTAGGCCGAATGCGTGAAAAGTACAGCCGGATGGCCCTGTTTCCCGCCGGTGGGACCGGGAACTCCCTATGTAGAACCATCCCGGCCCCAGTTGCCGGGCGACTACGAAGGAGAAGGTGCCCCGTGATCATTCTCGGCGTCATCCTGATCGTTATCGGCGTTATCGCCAGCATCCCTGTCCTGTATTCCATCGGGATCGCGGTCGCGGTCATCGGCATCGTGTTGGCCGTGCTGGGAGGCACCGGAAAGGCCGTCGGCGGTCGCGCCCACTGGTTCTGAGCCCCCGGAACCAGCTGCTAGAAGGACCGGCACCCGGCGTACCCCTCACGCCGGGTGCCGGTCTGTTTTCATCCTTCGGCCGGCGGGTATCCGGCCCGGACGACCCGAAGAAGGGAAGGCCGATGGCAGGACCTGACCCGCGTCCGTTCTTGGCGGACGCGAGCTATCCGTGCGGGCGAGAGGAGCTTCTTCGCGCCGCCGCGGCGGCCGGAGCGGGCGACGACGTCCTGGGCTCCCTGGGAGCCGTGCCGACGCGCGATTACGAGGACGCGGACGGTGTCTGGGTGGCGGTGCGCTCCTGCGACGGGGCCTCGATCCACGACACCGCGAAGGAAGCTCCGTGAAATTAAGGGGTCCCCCGGCTCCGAGGGGGAGGGAGAGCCGGAGGACCCCGTCATAGTTAGCACATTCCCGGCCACGATGTACACGAATGCATACACCTTCGGGTGGCAATCCGTCCGGATCGCGCCGATCCGGGCGACCTGGTGTATTGACTGCCGGTCAAGAAGCCTGAAGGAGCAGCTCCGCCGGCGCCTCCGCGCACGTGCAGCCGCCGTCCACTTCGAGGCAGTCGATCGTCAGCGCGTGCCGGACGAAGTCGAGATCGGTGCAACCGTCCTCACCGCACTCGGTGAAACCACCTTCGAGGTGCATCACCAGTATTCCGTGGCAGTGGTCGAGCTCGCGGGCGCAGAACGCGCATTCCCTGTTCATGTCGCCTCCTCGCTTGCCTTACTACCACCGAGGGACGACAGATTCCGGTATACGCGCGGCGTGTCGCGGACCCGGCCGGGTGACACCGGACATAGGGTCCACAAAGGACAGAAAGGGTCAGGCGCTCTTCGGGGTTCGCTTGCCCGTAACGGGTTTCTTCGCCGCGGTGGGCTTCTTCGCCGCCGAGACCGCCGGTTTGCGACCACCTGACGCGGGTTTCCGGCTCTTCTTCGCTTCGCTCACGCTGGCCTGCAAGGCCTCCATGAGGTCGACGACGTCCGCCTTCGCGCCCACTACCCCTGGTTTCGCCGTCTCGTTGCCCGCGGCCTTGGCCTCGATCATGGACTCCAGCGCCTCACGGTAGGAGTCGGTGTACTTCTCCGGCTCGAACACGGGCTCCGAGAGCGAGTCGATCAGCGAACCGGCCATGGTCAGTTCCTGCGGCCGCACCTGAGGCGGATCGTCGTGCAGGAAGCCGAAGTCCGGGACGCGGACCTCGTCGGGCCACAGCATGGTCGTCATCATCAGGACGTCGTTGTGCACCCGCAGAATCGCCAAGGCCTCGCGCTGGCGGATGGCGACCTTCGCGATCGCCACATGGCTCGCCTTCTGCAGCGCGTCACGCAGGACGATGTAGGGCTTCACCGCGTTCTTCTGCGGTTCGAGGTAATAGGTCTTGTCGAAGTTGATCGGATCGATCGACTCGAGGGGGACGAATTCGAGGACGTCGATCGCCCGGGACGACGCCAGCGGCAGCTCCGCCATGTCCTCGTCGGTGAGCACGACCATCTCGCCGTCGGGCAGTTCGTAGCCCTTCGCGATCTCGGCGTAGGGCACTTCCTCGCCGTCGACGGTGCAGAACCGCTTGTACTGGATCCGGCCACCGTCGGACTCGTGCACCTGGCGCAGCGAGACGTTCTTGCTCTCGGTGGCCGCGTAGAGCTGGATCGGGATGCTCACCAGCCCGAAGGACACCGAGCCCTTCCACATCGACCGCATCGCACCGCACCTCCACCGCCGTCACCGACCGTACTCACGCTCGGTAACAACGGTATCCCGAAACATCGAGCCGCGACAGTCCCACCGCTCTGGCGTCGGGACTGTCGCGGTCCGGGAATCAAGCTTCGGCCAGGTACTTCTCCGCTTTCGCGGGGTCGAGGAACCAGTGCTGGAAGTCGGTCGGATCGGAGAACCCGTTGGCGAACCGCTTCGCCACGGCCGGATTCTCGCCCGCGGCGCCGATGATCTGGAGCACGTGCGGGGGCGGCGGCTGCAGCATCGCGTTGGTCCAGGTCGTCACGTGCTGGGCGTACTCCCAGTACTTCTCGAACGCCGCGGTCATCCACGCCTCGTCGAACGGCTTGTCGCCGCGATCGAGGATCGAGTCCAGATAGGACGCCGCGCAGTGGCTCGCGTTGTTGGAGCCCTGGCCGGTGATCGGGTCGTTGGCCACCACGACGTCGGCCATGCCGAGCACGGCGGTCCCGGACGGCAGCTTGCCGACCGCGTTCCGCACGACCGGGGTGTACCCGCCGGCCAGCGTCGCCTTCGCGTCGGTGAGCACGGCGTTCCTCGAGCGCTCGTACTCCCACGGGAGGAACTGCTTCATCAGCGACAGGATCCGGTCGAGATGCTGCTGCGGCGACGGCCGGTCGCCCCAGCAGTCGAGCGGGCCACCGGGAACGCCCTCGAAGAACAGGATGTCGCAGTTCCCGCTCAGGGTGTACGCGGGGATCATGAACAGCTCGCCGACACCGGGGATGATGTTGAAGCGCACCGCCGCCTTGTCCGGGTGCTCCGGACGGGGCTCGAGGCCGTGCACATAGGCCAGCGAGAGCGCGCGCTGGGGAACCGTGTACGGCGAGCGTTCCGGGATCCGGTCGAACAGCTGCACCAGCTCGCCCTTGCCCGCCGCGACGATCACCAGGTCGTACAGCTTCGCCAGCGGCGCCAGATCCGAGGTGGTGACACCGTGGATGACGACCTTGCCGCCGCGCTCCTCCACCAGTTCGAGCCAGCCCGCCATCTTCACGCGCTGATCCACCGACTGCGCGTAGTCCTCCAGCGGCCCGAACCAGTCGAGCACGCGGCTGGAGTCCGGGCCCGCGATCGAGACGCCGAGCCCCTCGACCCGGACGGTCTCGTCCTCCCACAGGTTCAGCTTGTGGTCCCGCTCATGCTGCAAGGCGGAGTGGAACATGCACTGGGTCGACATCACCTTGCCGGACCGGATCTCGTCCGGCGTCCGAGCCGACATCACCGTGACGTCGTAGTCGTGACCCAGCAGGCTCAGTGCCAGCTGCAGCCCCGACTGCCCGGCACCGACGATCAGAACCTTGCGCATCCTCGACATTCCTCCCAGAAAGAGAATCAGCCCACCGAACCAGCGAACTCACGGCCTGGCCCGGAGACCACCGCGAGGGACAACGTGTGCGTCACCAATTCCTGCAGTGTCGCGACGGTCGACTTCGGGTCGCGGGCGTCGCAGGTGACCAGCGGGATGTCCGGGGACAGCGCGAGCGCGTCACGAACCTCCTCGAGGTCGTGCACCGGCATCCCCTCGAACTGGTTGACCGCGACGATGAACGGCAGCTCGGAGTCGTTCTCGAAATAGTTGATCGCGGCGAACGACTGATCGATCCGGCTCGTGTCGACCAGCACGATCGCGCCGAGCGCGCCGCGTGAGAGGTCGTCCCAGAGGAACCAGAACCGGGCCTGGCCGGGAGTGCCGAACAGGTACAGCAGCAGGTCTTCGCGCAGGGTGATCCGGCCGAAGTCCATCGCGACCGTGGTGGTGGACTTGGTTCCGGGGGGCACCAGCTCGTCGACGCCGGCACCCGCCTCGGTCATCCAGGCTTCGTTGCTCAGCGGGGGGACCTCGGAGACGGCGCCGACGAACGTCGTCTTGCCCACGCCGAATCCACCGGCGACCACGATCTTCGCCGAGATGGCGAAAAGATCGGCGTCAGACCGGGAGGCGCTTGAGTCCATCGAGGATCCTCTCGAGCACGTTCGTGTCGTGGTTGTAGGCGTGGGCCGTCGGGTGGACGAAGACGGCACCCTGGGTGGCGAGGTCGCCGATGAGCACCCGGACCACACCCAGCGGCAGGTCGAGTCCCACCGAAAGTTCGGCGATCGACGAGCGATCCCGGGCCCGCTCGTACAGCGAACGGGATTCGGGCATCAGCGCCTCGGACAGTGCCGGGTCGTAGCGCGGGACCGAGATCAGGGTCTCCACCAGCAGCAGGTGGCTGCTCTTGGTCCGGCCGCCGGTCAGCGCGTAGGGCCGGATTCTGCGGCTGCGCATCTTGGCGGGCCGGTCCGGAGCTTGGTCGCTGGACACGGTCATCCCTTCCTTCTCCGGACTCTCAGGCCTGCGGCCGGCGGGCGGTCAGGACCTGCCGGAGTCCCGCTCGTACCTCGGGGGTCAGGGCGTGACCGGCGTTGGTGATGAACTGGGTCATCTCGTAGGCGACGACCTTCATGTCGCAGTCGGGTTCGGTCAGCACGGCGAGCCCCGCCTCGGCGCCGATCCCCATGAAGAGGAAGTACCCGCGCGTGAGCCGGATGATGATCTGCTCGCAGTTGCCCTTGCCGAACAGCGCGGCGCTGTTCCCGGCGAGGCTGAGCAACCCGCTCGCGATCGCGGCGAGCTGCTCGGCGTCGTCGTTCGTGACCGATTCCGAAGCGGTCAAAGGAAACCCGTCGACGGACATGATCAGCGCGTGGCTGGCGCCGTGCACCTTCCGCACGAAGTCGTCGAGCAGCCACGTGAAATCCGTGGTCGCGTCCTGGGCGGTCACTGGGTGTTTCCTCCGGTCTCACGCTCGTGCCGGTCGTCGAGAGCGGCTTGCTCACCGTCACTGAAGGCATCGAGGTCGGCCAGCAGCGCCTGGTGCCCGTCCGCCGCGTCGGCGGGCGAGGTCGTCGGCGGGGCCGGTTCGTCGGGCAAAGTCCTGATACTGCGGGAAACCCGGCGCGGCAGGCCGCTGGCCGTGGTGCCCCCGTCGGGGGGCGGCGGCACGGCCACGCGCGGACGCGGGCTCGGCTTGCGTTCCGGTTCCGGGGCGGGCGCCAAGGCCGGACGGCGCCTCGGCAGCCCGGAAGGCGTCGCGACGTGGTTTCCGACCGGGGCCCCGTTGGTGATCCTGGCCTGCGGCAGCACCACCGTCTGCGAGCCGGACCAGTGGTTCTCGGCCAGTTCCGCGACCACCGGCACCGGCAGCAGCACGGTCGCGACCGTGCCGTGCGGGTTCCGGCGATCGAGGCGGACGGTGATCTCGTGCCGGTCGGCGAGCCTGCCGACGACGGCGAGTCCCATATGCCGCACCGAATCGTCGTCGAGCACCGGACCCGCCGCGAGGCGGTCGTTGAGCGACGAGAGGCGGTCCGGGGGCATGCCGATGCCCTCGTCCTCGATGCGGATCAGCACGCTCCCCTGTTCGGTGAGGTGCGCGCTGACACTGACCGGGGAGCTCGGCGAAGACTGGTTCGCCGCGTTGTCGAACAATTCCGCGAGGATCCGGCCGACGTCCTCGGCCGCGAAGCCGACGACGCCGAGCGAGACGACGCGGCCGATCGTGATCCGCGAGTAGTGGTCGATCGACGACATCGCGGCCCGCATCACGTCGAGCACCGACGAGGACCCGGCCGCCGCGTCGTCGGCATCGCGGCCGGCGAGCACGCGCAGGTTCTCGGCGTTGCGCCGCAGACGGGTCGCGAGGTGATCGAGCCGGTAGAGCTCGGCGAGGCGGTCGGGGTTCTCCTCCCCCGCCTCCATCGTCTCCAGCTGCGCGAGCAGCTGGTCGAGCAGGTTGAGGTCGCGCAGCGCGACATTGGAACAGACACCGGCGAGCGCGCCGGCGTCCGGTGCGTCCACGGCGGGCCGCTGTTCCGCCACCGGTTCGGCGGAGGGCGCCGACGGGGCGTGCCGGGGTGGCGCGGCGAGGAACTGCCCCGCGGCGACCCGGGAACGGTCCAGAAGAACCCGTGAGCGGTCAAGCAAGCCTCGAGCCCGCGTCACCATGTGCTTCCACTTCTTTCTCTTCGCCTACCTGGACCCGTGCCGCACTCCCCAAGGACGACGACCGACATGCAAGCAGAAGTGACTATCCGTGTCCACAACCCGTTTCCGTTCAACCGCTCACTGTGACGCCGTAACGAAAGCGTCTCGGCTGGTGAGCGGTGCGCGCTAGGCCATTCGGCTCATCTTCGCCTTTCCGCGAGCCGTGTCCTGTCCGAAAAGTGCGGAGTGCGCATAAATTTGCGTGCCCCGCAACTTTTCTTTACGCTGTTCCTCGTGACCCCGGAACCGGATGCCCCTCTCGGGCTGCGCGAACGCAAGAAGCGCGCGGCCCGGCGCGCGATGAGCGAGGCCGCGCTGAAGCTCGCCATGGAGAAGGGCGTCGAGCAGGTCCGTGTCGAGGACATCGCCAGCGCCGTCGGCGTCTCGCCGCGCACGTTCAACAACTACTTCTCCAGCAAGGAGGAGGCGATCTGCTCGTTCATCGTCGAACGGCAGGAACTCCTCCGGGAGGCGCTGCGCGAGCGGCCTCCGGAAGAGACGCTGTGGGAAGCGGTCACCACCGCGACACTTGAGGCCTACAGCGTCTTGGGAGAACCGAATCGCGACGCGGTGACGCTGGCACGGTCGCTGCTCCTGCACCCGTCGGTGCAGGGCGAGTTCCTCAAGGCGCACGCCCAGGTCGAACAGGTGCTGGCCGACGCCATCCTGGAGCGTGCGGGCACGGGCGCGGAAAACGCGTTGAACGCCCGGCTCATGGCGGCGATCGTGGAGTCCGCGGTGAAGACCGCGTTCTTCAGCTGGCTGATCAACGAGGGCACCGGGCGCTTCCTGGAGACGCTCGACGTCCTCCTGCGCGAGGCCTCGGCGGGCGTCCCCTCACTCACCCGCCCGAACCCGAAGAAGTAACGCCCTACCCACCACTGGGGAGAAACCGTTGTGCTGACGAAGCTGTTGCGCACTCACCTGCGCCCGTACCGGCGAGACCTGTGGCTGATCGTGCTGCTGCAATTCGTCCAGACCCTCGCCGGGCTGTACCTGCCCACGCTGAACGCCGACATCATCGACGACGGCGTGGTCAAGGGCGATATCGACTACATCCTCGGCGTCGGCGGCGTGATGCTGCTGGTGTCGCTGGTGCAGATCGCCTGCTCGATCGGCGCCGTCTACTTCGGCGCCCGCACCGCGATGGCGGTCGGCCGCGACGTCCGCGGCGCGATCTTCCACCGGGTCCAGGACTTCTCCGCCCGCGAGGTCGGCCAGTTCGGGACACCGTCGCTGATCACCCGCACCACGAACGACGTCCAGCAGGTACAGATGCTGACCCTGATGGCGTTCACGCTGATGGTGTCGGCGCCGATCATGTGCTTCGGCGGCATCATCATGGCGCTGAACCAGGACGTCACCCTCTCGTGGCTGCTGGTGGTCGTGGTACCGATCCTGGGCATCTCGGTCGGCGTCATCATCGCGCGGATGCGGCCGGCGTTCCGGCTGATGCAGGAGCGGATCGACAAGATCAACCAGATCCTGCGCGAGCAGATCATGGGCATCCGAGTGATCCGGGCCTTCGTCAAGGACACCCACGAACGCCGCCGGTTCACCAAGGCCAACGACGAACTGCTGGACGTCTCGCTGATCGTGGGCAGGCTGATGGCACTGATGTTCCCGATCGTCATGCTGGTGATGAACTGCTCCAGCGTCGCCGTGCTGTGGTTCGGCGGACTGCGCATCGACGACGGCAGCATGCAGATCGGCGCGCTGACCGCGTTCCTGTCCTACCTGATGCAGATCCTGATGGCGGTCATGATGGCCACCTTCATGTTCATGATGGTGCCGCGCGCCGAGGTCAGCGCCGAGCGCATCACCGAGGTGCTCGACACGCACACCAGTGTCGTCCTGCCGGAGAACCCGGTCAGCCCCGGCGAGGTGCACGGTCACCTCGAACTTTCCGAGGTGGAGTTCCGCTACCCCGGCGCGGAACAGCCGGTGCTGCAGGAGATCTCACTGCTGGCCAGGCCGGGTGAGACGACCGCGATCATCGGCAGCACGGGCAGCGGGAAGACCACGCTGCTCAACCTGATCCCCCGGCTGATGGACGCCACCGACGGCTCGGTGCGCGTCGACGGCGTCGACGTCCGGGAACTGGATCCGATCGTGCTGTCCGACGCCGTCGGACTGGTGCCGCAGAAGCCGTACCTCTTCGCGGGGACGGTGGCGAGCAACCTCCGCTACGGCAAGTCCGACGCCACGGAAGAGGAACTGTGGCACGCGCTGGAGGTGGCGCAGGGCAAGGAGTTCGTCGAGCGGATGTCCGAAGGGCTCGACTCCCCCATCGCCCAGGGCGGGACCAACGTCTCCGGCGGTCAGCGGCAGCGGCTCGCGATCGCCCGGATGCTGGTGCGGCGCCCGGAGATCTACCTCTTCGACGACTCTTTCTCGGCGCTCGACTACGCGACCGACGCCGCGCTGCGGCGGGCGCTGGTGGCCGAGACCGCCGAGGCGACCGTGGTGATCGTCGCGCAGCGGGTCAGCACGATCCGCCACGCCGACCGCATCATCGTCCTGGACGAGGGCCGCGTCGTCGGTAGCGGTACGCACACCGAACTCATGGACGGCAACGACACCTACCGGGAGATCGTGCTGTCCCAGCTGACCGAACAGGAGGCCGCCTGATGAGCGCGCCCGAGTCCACTAAGGACACTTCAGGCACCTCCGGTGCTTCGGACGCCTCGGCCGCTCCCGCTAAAGGCGGGGGTGAGCGCGCGAGCGCGGCACGGGGCCCCGGCCCCGGCGGAGGCGGCTTCGGCCGCGGTCCCGCCGGCTTCATGGGCGGACCCTCGGTCGAAAAAGCCCTGGACTTCAAGGGATCACTCAAGCGGCTGCTGAAGTTGCTGCAGCCCCAGCGCGCCGTGCTGTACGGCGTCATGGTCTTCGGTATCGCCAGCGTCGCGCTGAGCGTCATCGGTCCGAAGATCCTCGGTAAGGCGACCGACCTCATCTTCGCCGGCGTCGTCGGGCAGGACCTGCCCGCCGGCGTGAGCAAGGAAGCGATCATCGCCGGGCTGCGGGCGAAGGGCGACAACACGCTCGCCGACATGTTCTCGGCGATGGACTTCGTACCGGGCCAGCGGATCGACTTCGACGCCGTCGGCCAGGTCCTGATGTGGGTGCTCCTGCTCTACATCGTGGCGTCGTTCTTCGCGCTGCTTCAGGCCCGGCTGACCACGAACCTGGTCCAGCGGGCGGTGTTCGAACTGCGGGAGAAGATCGAGGAGAAGTTCGCCAGGCTCCCGCTGAGCTACTTCGACCGCCAGCCGCGCGGCGAGGTGCTGAGCCGGGCCACCAACGACATCGACAACCTCGCGCAGTCGCTGCAGCAGACGCTCGCGCAGATCGTGTCGTCACTGCTGATGGTCATCGGCGTGCTCGTGATGATGTTCGTCATCTCGCCGGTGCTGGCGCTGGTGGCGCTGCTTTCGGTGCCGGCTTCGGTGTTCGTCGCGGCGAAGATCGGGAAGAAGGCGCAGCCGCAGTTCATCAAGCAGTGGTCCACGACCGGGCGGCTCAACGCGCATATCGAGGAGATGTACACCGGTCACTCGCTGGTCAAAGTGTTCGGGCGCCGCGACGAGGCCGAGAAGATCTTCAGTGACCACAACGACACGCTCTACGGCGCGAGCTTCAAGGCGCAGTTCATCTCGGGCACCATCCAGCCCGCGATGATGTTCATCGGCAACCTGAGCTACGTGCTGGTGGCCGTGATCGGCGCGCTGCGGGTAGCGTCCGGGACGCTGTCGCTCGGCGACGTCCAGGCGTTCATCCAGTACTCGCGGCAGTTCAGCCAGCCGGTCACGCAGATCGCCAGCATGGCGAACCTGCTGCAGTCCGGTATCGCGTCCGCGGAGCGTGTCTTCGCGCTGCTCGACGCCGACGAGCAGGAACCGGAGCCCGCCGAGCCCGCGCGGGTGGAGAGCGTGCGCGGCCAGGTCGAGTTCGAGCACGTGTCGTTCCGGTACGTCCAGGACACGCCGCTCATCGAAGACCTGTCGCTCACCGTCGAACCGGGTCACACCGTCGCCATCGTCGGCCCGACCGGGGCCGGGAAGACCACGCTGGTCAACCTGCTCATGCGGTTCTACGAACTCGACGGCGGCCGCATTACCCTCGACGGCGTCGACATCGCGAAGATGGACCGCGAGGACCTCCGGGCCAAGACCGGCATGGTGCTGCAGGACGCGTGGCTGTTCGGCGGCACGATCGCGGAGAACATCGCCTACGGTTCCGCGGGCGCCACGCAAGACGAGATCGTCGAGGCGGCCAAGGCAACCCACGTCGACCGGTTCGTCCGGACCTTGCCGGACGGCTACGACACGGTGATCGATGACGAGGGCGGCACGGTCAGCGCGGGTGAGAAGCAGCTGATCACGGTCGCGCGGGCGTTCCTCGCGAAGCCGGCGATCCTCATCCTCGACGAGGCCACCAGTTCGGTCGACACACGGACCGAGGTGCTGATCCAGCGGGCGATGAATTCGCTGCGGGAAGGACGGACGAGTTTCGTCATCGCGCACCGGCTTTCCACCATCCGGGACGCCGACGTCATCCTCGTCATGGAGGACGGCGCGATCGTCGAACAGGGCGACCACGAAACGCTGCTGCTCACCGGTGGTGCGTACTCGCGGCTCTACGCGGCCCAGTTCGCGGAAGCGCTCGCCGAAACGGACTGAACCGACGGCGGTGAAGGCCCCCTTTCCTACTCTCACAGTAGGAAAGGGGGCCTTCACCACGCGTGCGGACCGGAAACGGCGCTAGGCTTGCGGCACCGGATCCGGAGAGGGGTGCGCTGGCCGACCATGGCGGAGAAACTCGGCGAATATCGCCGTAAGCGCAAACCCGGGCGGACCCCCGAACCCATTCCGGACGACGACGGCGCGACCGGGGCGAATGACCTTTTCGTCATCCAGGAACACCACGCGAGCAGCCTGCACTGGGACATCCGTCTCGAACGGGACGGGGTACTGGTCTCCTGGGCGGTACCGAAAGGCCTGCCGATGTCCCCCGGCCTCGAACGCCTCGCCGTGCACACCGAAGACCACCCGCTGGACTACCTCACCTTCGAAGGCGAGATCCCCGCCGGTGAATACGGCGGCGGGACCATGACCGTCTGGGACACCGGCCGCTACGAGACCCTGCATTTCAACGACCACAAGGTCGAAATCGTCTTTCACGGGGAACGGGCACGCGGGAAGTACCTGTTCCTGAATGTGAAGAAAGACGGCAACGACCGCGGCTGGCTGCTGAGGCGACTCGATCCCGCCGATCCCGGCCGCGAAGAACTACCGCCCTTCCTCGCTCCGATGCTGAGCAAACCCGGTCGTCTCCCCTCCACCGGCGAAGACGCGGAGTGGGCCTACGAATTCGACTGGTCGGGGCGCCGCACGCTGATCCGGGTGTCCGGCGGCAGGATCACCGCGTACGACGATTCAGGCGACGACGTCACCGCGCTGTACCCCGAGTTCCGCGGGCTGGGCGAACAACTCGGCGCCACCGAGACCTTCCTCGACGGGGAAATCGTCGTCTTCGACGGCGGCAAGCCGAGCGCCGAGGGACTGGGGCACCGGGCGCGTGCCACGAAGGCGTCAGCGAAACGGCTGACCCCGCGCTATCCGGCGTTCTACCTCATCAGCGACCTCATGCACGTCGACGGCCGGTCCTGTGTGGAACTGCCGTACATCCAGCGCCGCGAATTACTCGACGGGCTCGGGCTCGCCGGACCGCATTGGCAGGTCCCCCGGCACTACGTCGGCGACGGCGGCGCGGTCGCCCGCGCGGCCCGCGAACACGGGCTCGCCGGGATCCTCGCGAAACGCGCCGGCTCCGCGTACCACCCGGGAAGGCGTACCGGGGAATGGCTTTCCATCACCGGCGCGCGGGTCCAGCAGGTCGTGCTGGGGGGCTGGCGGCCGGGCGGCGGCAGTCGCGCGGGTACCTTCAGTTCACTGCTGCTCGGCGTCCCGCACGAGGATGGCCTGCGGTACATCGGAAACGTCGGTGTCGGGTTCGCCGGCGATGAGCTGGAAGACCTGTCGCGGCGGCTCTTCCGCTTGGAGCGCAAGACATCGCCGTTCCACTCCGTACCGGAGAAACAAGCGAAGGACGCGCGCTGGTCGCGGCCGACGATCGTCGGCGAGGTCGTCTTCGGTGGCTGGACCGACGCCGGGTGCCTGCGCAACCCACGCTGGCGCGGCCTGCTGCCGGACGTCACCGTCGACGACGTCGAACTGGACGGCTTCGAACTGGAGAGCTGAGCCATTCCGCATTTAGTCCTCTAAGTGCGTTCTAGCTCAGCACCTCCTCGACGTCGCGCCGGACGTCGAGACCGGCCCCGACCCCACTGACGTCCAGAATCCTGAGCACCAAGGTGGTCTTGGCGATCACCGAGAACCGCGCGGAAGCCGCGTTGGCCTCTTCGAGTGCGTGCAGGCCGGCGCAACTGAGGAACCCGACCTCGGAGAGGTCGAGGATCACCCGTTTACCGGAGACGCACGCGCCGCTGAGTTCGGTGCGGAATCGCCCGACCGTGGCCGCGTCGATCTCCCCCACCGCGGTGAGGACGAGAACATCGCCACGTCGTCGGCTGGTGGTGACAGCCAGAGGAGAGGGGTCGCCGGGTACACGTCGGCCTGGCAACATTGGGGGCGCCTCTCTCCAGACCACCAAGTCCCCTCGACGGTACTCAAGGACGGCGAGAGGTCAACCCCACACTCCCTCAGTTGAGCCATTTCGGACGGGAATCTTTACGTACGACACGCCATTCAGCGAGGAAGCGGCGATGTGCCGTCTCGGCGGTGGCGGTCGAACGTCCGTACAGCAGACCGTAGGTGAAAGCGTTTTCGGTCTCCGCGTAGGCGCGGAGCCCGAGGAGCCGCAGGACCTCCCGGGTGACCACGACGTCGTGGTGTGTACCGAGCGTGGTTTGTACCGCCTTGACGTTCTTTCGCCATTTTCGAAGCTTCTTCCCGGCCACCGGCCGGACCGTCTCCGCGGCGTACCGGGCGCGCTTGGCCTTCTTGCGCACCTCGTGCAACGCGGCGTCCTGTTCGGCTCCCGGTTCCAGTTCACTCGCGACCGCGACGGCCTCGCGCAGCTTCCGGTCCGAACGCGCCACCGCCTTCCGCAGCTCCTTCTTCCCGTCCTTGATCTTCCCTGGTTTGCCGGCCAGCTTTTCCAGTGCCCGCAACAGATCCGTGTACCGCTTGCTGTCGAGTGCCCGGATCGCCTGTACCTTCGCTTCCTCGGCCTCGCGGGCGAAATGCCGTGTCATCAACTGCTCGACGCCACCCAGCACCAGTTCCGGCGGCAACGCCTTGACCTCGTCGTGCAGCCGCTCGGCCATCACCTCGGTGTCCCGCGCCGGCCCGAGTTCACCACCCAGCCAACGAAGTTCGACCGCGAGTTCGTTCGCGACGTCGCCGTCGAGCGAACGCCGGAACGTCCGCAACGCACTCCGCAGCCGACGGCTGGCGACGCGCATCTGGTGCACGGAGTCCTCGACGTCCCGGCGCACGCCGATATCGTTGCGGCGCAAGGCATCCAACTGGGCACCGAAGTAGTCCGCCAGTACCGAACCGGACGCGGTTCCGCTCGAAGGCACCAGGTTGTCGGTGAGACGACGGAGCTTCGAGGGCCACCTCGACCGTTCCGCGCCCGCCTTCACGACGGCCTCGTCCAGGCTGTCGAGCAGTGCGGGATCGACACCGGGCGAAAGCTCGATCTCGAGCTCCCGCCAGGTGTCGAGATGCGCCTGCTCCCCGCCGGCCTCACCGGTGACGACGTCGTCCGTGAGGGTCGCGAGTTCCCGGCCCTGCGCGTCGAGAAGGGCGTACGAGGTCCGCTCGGTGCGCAGATGCGCGGCCTGGACCAGCTTCCTGCCGAGGGTGTGCGCGCGGACCAGGTTCGCCAGGGCGCCCGGCACCTTGTCCGGCTTGCCCGCCGGCGGGAGGCGGAGTTCCTCGCGCCTGTCCTCGGAGACCGGGATCTTGAGGTGCCAGCCCTCGTCGCTCCCGCCGAGCCGCCGCCGCAGCGTGATACCGGCCTGCGCGAGCCGGAAGTCGCGGGTGTCGAAGTACGTGGCGTCGAGGATGTCCACCCGCGGTTCGGCCTGGCTCGTCACCGGTCCCGCCGGGACCAGCGCCGGAATCGGCCGATCGGCCGCCAGGTCGTACTTCCGCTCGATCTCGGCTTCGGCGACCGGGGCACCGTCCTGCGTCTTCGTCACCACGAACTCCTTCAACTCGGCTACAGGAAGGGTTACCCCGGGAAGAGGCCGCGGGAAACCCCGATCCTGTCACTCGTCCATCCGGTCGTACCGGTCCGCCCATTCGGCGAGCAGCTGTCGCGACTTCTCCTCGGACAGGGTATCGCTTTCCAGGCGTGCGATCAGCGAATAATACGCCTCGACCGCGACCCGGTCGTCGATGAACACCCCCGCCGCATACGAATCCGAGTACACCACCGCGGGATGCTCCGAGAATTCCATGATGGTGAACGCATTCTCGATGGTTCTACTCACCTCGTTCGTTTCCGGGACGATCCGGATGGAGCAATAGGGCAGATTCGCCGAAAGCACCAGATGCAGCACCTGCTCGTGCATGATCCGCGGACTCCCGATCACCGAACGCAGCGCGCGCTCGTGGACGTAGAACCGACACTTCGGCGGACGGTCCCGCTGCAGCAGCAGGCGCCGGTTCATCCGGGCGTCCACGACCTGGTCCAGTTGCGCCTTGCCGCGGTTGCCGATCAGCTCGTAGGTGGTGCGGGCGTAGGGCTCGGTCTGCAGGAGTTCCGGGAGCGTCAGCGACTCGTACCGGACCACGGAGTCGGCGAGATTCTCTTGGATCATCAGGGATTTCATCGGATCGACGAGCTCGTCGAAGTACGGCCGCACCCAGTAGAGGTCGTTGCCGGGCTGGGTCAGTTCCAGCAGCAGTTCGCGCTCGGGTTCCGCCTCGCCGCAGGTGGCGAGGTACAGCGCCGCGTCCACCACGGACAACTCCCGCAGCCCCTGTTCCCACCTCGTGACCTTGCTCTGCAACCAGCCGTTACGGCGGCTGACGTCGGCTCCGCTGAAGTGCCTGCGCTGTCGGAACGCCTTCATGCGGTGGCCCAGTTCACGGGTCCGCGCCGTCGAATCCTTCTCAACCATGCGGGCCAAACTAGAACCGAACTCCGGCCGCGCAGTGACTGCCACGCGGTAATTCACCTCAACTGCTGATAACTTGCGCTCGCGCATTCCTCACGAAGGCTACTTCGCTTGCGAAGCTGCTTCGCAAGCGAAGCGTTTCTTAACCATATATCGAAAGAACGAAAAAGCGGTAATGATTTCAGGAGAGCAATTCTCGCGAAGCAGGCCGTAAGCTCAGGTACTCGCTGAGCCGCGCGGCCGCGGTGAGCATCGCGAGCCCCTGCGCGCTCAGCTTCCGCTGCCAGTCCTCGAGTGCCCTGGCCAGCTCCTCCGTGCCACCGGCCGTCCTCACCTGGCGCACCACCGTCGCGACGTGATCCAGCAGGTAGCCACCTCGCCGGAGAAGGTGGGCGAGTTCGGCGTCGCGGACGTCGCTCGCGCCGTACACGCGGTATCCGGTGGCCGGATCCCGGGCCGGGGTGAGGATCCCGGCGGATTCCCAGTTCCGCAACGTCGCCTGCGTGACGTCGAGCAGGTGCGCGAGTTCGCCGATGCTCCGCGGGCCGGGGTGCGCCGGCCGCTCGGGGGCGCCGTCCGGGGCCGCAGTCAGGTCGTTCACCGCTTTCCGCACCGCGACAAGGGTTTCCCGGTCGCGCAACAACCGGTGATGGCCTCGGTCGATGGTCAGCAGGGCGTCCTCGATCCCGCCTTCGGTGAGTCCGGCCATGATCCGGCCCGCCACCGAGTGCCCATACGCCGGGATGAGCGCGAGAAAGGCACGCAACGCCGTCACGTGCACCTCGGTATAGACGCGGTACCCGCTGGGCGTGCGCTCCGCCGGAGGGATGAACCCGTCCCGCTCATAGTTACGGACCGCCTGGGCCGAGATACCGTGCTCCCGAGCGAGGTCGGCCGGTCGTAGGTTCATCACCGTTTGAGACTTCACCCCACTTCTTCCAGGTTAAAGCCAGCCAAGTTTCAACTGTTATATCAACGATACGCTTGAATCCCATGAGTCAAGACATCCGAGACTTCGTGACCGCCTCCTGCGACCTGCTGGCACTCGGCGAGCCGACCCATCAGGTACCGGCCTTCGCCCAGGTCCGCAACGAACTCTTCGCCCAGCTGGTCGACCGCGGCTTCCGGTCGATCGCCCTCGAGACCGATCGCGTCGCGGCACTCACCGCGAACGACTTCGTCCGAGAGGGCGTGGGAACCCTCGACACCGCCATGAGCGAAGGCTTCACGCACGACTTCGGCGCCCTGGACGGCAATCGGCAGCTGATCACCTGGATGCGCGAGTACAACGAGAACCGCCCGGCCGCGGAACGGCTGACGTTCCACGGTTTCGACCTCCAGACCGAGAACACCTCCGCCCCCAGCCCGCGGCCCTATCTCGAGTACGCCCGCGACTATCTGGGGCTCGACGTCGACATCGCGGGCCTCATCGGCGACGACGAACGCTGGAGCCGCGAGGAAGCCGTCCTCGATCCGGCGAAGTCGCCCGGCGCCACCGCCGAGGCGTACCGGCTGCGCGCGATCGCGACCGACCTGCTCGCCGCGCTCCGCAGCCAGGAAAGGGAACTGGCCGCGTCGACCTCCGACGCCGCCTGGTCCAGGGCGGAGGTCCACCTCATGGCCGGGATCGACCTGCTGCGCTACCACCGGCAGTGCGCCGAGCCCTTGGAGCTGAGCGGGCGGCTCCACCTCCTGCTCACCACCAGGGACGCGGTCATGGCACGCAATCTGCTGGACATCCGCGCCGCCGAAGCCGGCCGCGGCGGGACCCTGGTCTTCGCCCACAACCTCCACCTGAAGCCGCACCCGAGCACCATGGAGGTCGGCGGGACGGAGATCACCTGGCTGCCCGCGGGCGCGCTGGTGGGGCCGCTGCTGGGCGACGGATACGCCTTCATCGCGAGCAGTCTCGGTCGCAGTGAGGCCATCGCGCTGGAAGAACCCGAGGCGAACACCTACGAAGGGTTCCTCCAGAAGCACATCACCACCGACTGGGGCCTGACGCCGGCCACCGCGATCCCGACGGCCGACATCCGGACCGACCCCACTCCGATGCAGGGCTACTTCCCGCTCGACCGGACGATCCTCGACACCGCGGACGGGATCCTGCACGTCACCGGCTAGCCGGTCTGCGGCACCGCCGGTCGAGCCGGGTGACGCCTCCAGCCCTCGGAAGGCGTCACCCGGCCACGAGTACGCGCCGTCACCCCCAGTCCCGCATCCGGGACGGCGCGAAGTCCGCTCTTGACCAAGACTCAACCCGCCACCCCCATAACTTCGCCAAACTCGGCGGGCGGCGATCCCCGGAGGGCTAGGCCGGCGTCGCGCCGAAACGGATCTTCGTCAACGCTTCACGAGTCCGTTCCCGCTGTGGCCTGCCGCGTTCGACGGCGGAAAGGTCCTGGAGCGCACGCAGTTCCCACACCGGGAATCCCAGTTCGCGGAACAGTCCGGCGGCGGTGCGGAGACCTTCGGCGGCCTCGGTCGCGATGCCCTCGGCCGCCCGGAGCCGCCCGAGGCTGAGCAGGGCGTAGCCGCCGCCCCGGCGATCACCGAGCGCACGGAACGTGCCCATCGCGAGTCCCAGATGTTCCGACGCCCTGGCCGGTTCGCCCGCCAGACGCAGGGACTCACCGAGGCTTCGGTGCGTGTACGCGGCGGCGTGCCGGTGTCCGACGCGGTCGAACAACTCCAGCGACCGCGAAAGGCACCGTTCACTCTCTCCCGCGTCGCCCGCTTCGCCGTGAAGGTCGCCCAGGCTGCGTAGAACGTGGGCCTCCCAGTGGTGTTCGCGCGAACTCCGGGTCCCGGTGAGGGCGCTCATCAGCAGCTCACCCGCCTCGTCCGGCCTGCCGTTCCGGCGCAGGACGTCGGCGTAGCGTTTGGCGGACCGGTCGTGCTGCCGCCCGTCCTCGCAGTGGAGCGAAAGCAGCAGGCTCGCCTCGAAACACTCCTTCGCCCGCCGGAAATCGCCGAGGTCGTCCCAGAGCGAACCGAACTGGGCCGATGCCATCGCCTGACCGGCGAGGTCACCGCAATCCCGCAGCAGATCCAGCGCCTCCCGCAACGCGTCGACCGCCGACCGGGTCCGGCCGGAGTCCGCGTCGACGTCGGCGATCGCGACCAGCGCGGAGCCGGTGCCCTGGTGATCGCCCGACGAACGGAACCGGGCTTCGGCCAGCGCGAAACACGTCCTCGCTCGCGCCAGATCCCCCGAGTCGGCATGGGAACGGCCGAGTTTGAGCAGCTTCGCCGCCTCCGCGGGCAGATCGAGCCGGGCGCGGACGACGTCGAACCCCAGCAGCGCCACCGTGCCGCCTTTCCGGGGGCCGACGAGATCGCTGTAGGCATCGGCGAGGCGTCCGGTCAGTTCGGTCCAGCCGTAACCGCTGGCGGTCCGGACGGCCAGCGCCAGGTTCGCGGTCTCCGCGTCGCGCCAGCCGATCGGGTCGGCCGCGACGCGGTCCAAGGCCGAGGCGGGGGCATCACTGCGGCGGGCCGGGGGGTATTCCGCGTCGAGGGCGGCGGACGCGTGTTCGGCCAACGCGGCCGTGACCGTCAGCGCGCGGCGGACGGCGGCGGAGTCCGGCGGCTCCCGCAGCGCGAGGCGGACGAGCCCGGGCAACCGGTAGCGGGGGAAGCCGGAGTGATCCGGTTCGGTGTGGAGAAGGTGGTCGTCCACCAGTTCGTCGAGCAGGCCACGGGCCGCTCGCGGCGACCCGCCGAGCAGTGCGATCCCGAACCAGTCGGCGAATTCGGCGACACCCGGAAAACCCAGTAGCCGCAACGAGTTCCGCTGCCGTGGCGTCAGCTCGGCGAGGGCTTCGCCGAGGACGGGGCGGACGGCGAGGTCACCGGCGGCGAGTTCGTCGAGACGCAGGCGCTCGTTCTCCAGCCGCGTGGCGAACTCGCCGATGCCCAGCCTCGGCCGCTGCAGCAGTTTCATCCCGGCGGCCCGGACCGCGAGCGCGAGACCGTCGCAGCAGGCCAGCAGGCGGCGGACGGCGTCGGGTTCGGCGGCGGGCCGGTCCTCACCGGCGATCGCGCCGAGCAGCACCCGGGATTCGGCGATGGACAGCTCGCCGACCTCGACCGGTCTGGCACCGACGAGCCCCGCGAGCCGCCGCCGGGTCGTGATGATCGTCGCGCAGCCTGGGCCGGTCGGCAGCAGTGGCCGTACTTCGGCTTCGGACCGGGCGTTCTCGAGGAGCACCAGCAGCCGCCGGTCCGCGGTCTGGCTCCGCCAAAGAGAGAGCAGCCCGGCCCGGTCGCGCGGGAGTTCCGCGTCGGCCAGGCCGAGCGCGCGGAGAAACCCGGTGAGCACGTCGCCGGGTTCGCGCAGGTCCGCCACGAGCTGCCCGTCCGGGAACCGCTTGCGCGAGCGCCACGCCGCCTGCACGGCCAGCACGCTCTTCCCCGCACCCGCCGCGCCGTGCAGGACGACCGGACCGGAACTCCGCAGAGCGCGGCCGACCTCCGCCAGTTCCGCGGCACGGCCGGTGAAATCCGGGATCGCCGCGGGAAGACGACAGGGTGCGCCACCGGACGACCATCCCGTTCCGGCGATCCGGCGATGCACCGCGAGCAGGTCCGGGCCCGGCGAAACACCGTTCTGCTCCCAGAGCGCGCGGCGGCACCGGCCGAGGATCTCGAGGGCGGCGTCGCGGCGGCCGAGGCCGTGGAGAGCCTCGGCCAGCCACCCGGCAAGCCGTTCGTCCGTCGGGCGGGCGGCCGTCTCCGGGCCGAGCCGGTCGGCGACCGCCTTGTGGTCACCAGCCGCGAGTTCCAGTTCCACGAGCCTGCCGAGAGCGGCGCACCGGCGGTCTTCCAGCCACAGTTTGTGCGCGTCCATCAGCGGACCGGCCGGGACGTCCGAGAACGCCCGGCCACGCCAGAGTCCCAGCGCCCGGACCAAGGACGCCCTGCTCTCGTTCCCCGAGGCCACGAGACCGAGGAACTCGCGGACGTCCAGTTCGCCGTCCGCTACGGCCAGCCGGTAGCCGCCCGGCCCGGAGCGCAGCCGCTGCTCGGCGTCGTCCACCGGCAATCCCGGTGACAACGCCTTGCGCAGCTTGGAAACCGCCACCTGGACGACCGCGGCGGCGCTCGGCGGCGGACCCTGCGGCCAGAGTTCGTCCACGAGGATGTCCCGGTGGACGAACTCGTTCGGCCGGGCGAGGAGCACCGCGAGCACCCGCCGGGGCTGAGCTGCCGACGGCAGCGGGACGGAGGCCACGAGCGGGCCGAGCACCTTGAACTCCACGGACCACCTATCACCTGGACGGGTGACGAGAATCTAACCCGGGGAGGTCTCTCGGCTACCGCTTCTCACCCGGATGGCCGCCCCTCATCCCCCGGTGTGCGCAAGCAGCTTGTCCCGCAGGGCGGGCTCGCCCGAAAGCGCCTCGCTCAACGTGAGGTCCAGAAGCGGCTTGACGTCCTTGTAGGGCGGGTTCGACCAGTCGAGCGGGCCGAGCGGCGGTGCCGGGTCGTACTCGACGACGAACTGGATCGTCCGCGCCACCTCGGCACCGGCGAGCCGCTCGACCAGATGCAGCGCGAGGTCGATCCCCGCCGACACCCCGGCGGCGGTGATCACGTTCCCGTCCACGACCCAGCGTTCGGCGACCGGTTCCGCGCCGAACGCGCGCAGCAGGTCGCGGAACATCCAGTGCGTCGTGGCCCGGCGGCCCTCCAGCAATCCGGCCTGTCCCAGCACCAGCGAACCCGTGCACACCGACGTCACCAGTTCCGCGCTCGCGGCGGCCTTCCGCACGTAGCCGACCAGCTTCTCGTCGGCGAGTGCCTTGAACGTCGGCGCGGCGCCGCCCGGTACGAGCAGCGCGTACGGCGAAGGGACTTCTTCGAAGGTGTGGCTCGCCGCGATCCTCAGCGGGTTGTCCGTGGCGATCGGGTCCGTCGTCTCGCCGACCACGACCGTCCGGTACCCCGGAACCGAGGTCGCCATGCCGTCCAGCACGGTCAGCGGGCCGAGCATGTCGAGCGGGGTCATCCCGGGGTACACCACGAACGCGATGGTCTTCTTGTCGTCTGGGTTCTCAACCATGAGGCAACGATGTCCGAGCCGGGGCGACGACAGGAGCCGGATGTCCGGATTCCTGCGAACAACGTCCCACGGACAGGTGAGACTGCTAGCGTTCGATCATGCCGGGTTCACCCAGAAGAGTGTTGATCGTCGGGTACGCGCATGCTGAGATGCTCGACATCGCCGGTCCGGCGGACGTCCTGGACGTGGCGACCAAACTCGGCGGAAAGCCCGGGTACGACATCATGCTCGCCAGCGTCGACGGCCGGGGCATCCGCTGCGAATCCGGTCTCACCCTGCAGGCCCAGTACCGGCTCGACCAGGTGACCGGCTCGCTGGACACACTGATCATCTCGGGCGGCACCGGGCACGAAGCGGCCGCCGACGATCCGCGGATCGTCTCCCACATCCGCCGGCTCGCGCAGGACAGCCGCCGCGTCGCCTCGGTGTGCACCGGCGCGACCGTGCTCGCCGCGTGCGGACTGCTCAACGGGCGCCGCGCCACCACCCACTGGCGGTTCGCGAACCGGCTCGCCACGAACTACCCGCAGGTGAACGTCGACCCGGTGCCGCTGTACATCCGCGACGGCAACGTCTACACGGCGGCCGGGGTGACCAGCGGGATCGATCTCACCCTCGCGTTCGTCGAGGAGGACCACGGCCCGAGCCTCGCCAGGGAGGTCGCCCGCATGCTGGTGACCTATCTCCAGCGGCCTGGGAACCAGGCTCAGGTGAGCATGTTCCTCTCCGGGCCGCCGCCGGATAACCGGCTGGTCCGCGACATCACCGCGTACGTCTCCGAGCATCTCGCCGGCGACCTCAGCACCACCGTGCTCGCCGACCGGGCCGGGATCAGCACCCGGCAGCTGACCAGACTGTTCGACGCGCACCTGAGCACGACACCGAGCCGGTACGTGCGGGCGGCGAGGACCGAGACCGCCGCGAAACTGTTGTGCGGCACGGAACTCCCGCTCGCCTCGATCGCCAGGCGGTGCGGCTTCGGCTCGACCGAGACCCTGCGCCAGGCCTTCCTCGACCATTTCGACACCCCGCCGTCGGCCTACCGCCGCGTGCACCTGCGCCAGGCTTTCGGCTAGGCCCGGTGAGCGGGTCCGGCACCCGCTGTGGAGGATGTCCGGGTGAACCGCCGCGACATCTCCGACGACGACACCGGCCCGATTCGCCGGGTTACGGACACCCCGTCCGATCGCTCGTCCGGAACGTCCCGTTCGCCGCGCCGGACCCCGCCCGAAGGCACCCGCCGCACGCGGCCCCGGCCTCCGTCCGAGTCGCGGTCCGAACCCGAGCCCAAGGCCGAGCCCCGGCCCGGCAGGCGTCGCGCGGCCGAGCCGAAACCGGAACCGAAGCCCGAACCGACGGCTGAGCCGGCCGGCCACGGACACGGCCATTCGCACGGCCACGGGCCGGCGTCGCCCGCCTCCCGCCGTGTCCGGCTGCTGCTGATCTGGCTGCTCGTCCCGCTCGCCGTCGCGACCGTGGCCGCCATGATCGTGCTCTACCCGTGGGGCAAGGATCCGGCGAAAAGTGTGTTCCCCCAAGGAACTCCGGTGAACGCCACGATCACCACGACGATCACCGGCCCGTGTCTCGCCGAGGGCCAGGTCCAGGTCGGCGAGCCGTCGCCGGACGCGAAACCGTGCCTCACCACCGAACTGACGATGACCGACGGCCCCGGTGTCGGTAAGCCGTTGAAGCTGACCGTCCCGATCGAGCCGAGCACGCCGCGGTTCGCCACCGGTGACGAGGTGGTGCTGTCCTACAACGGCGGCGACGTCGCGAATTCGACGTCGTTCCAGATCGTCGACTTCCAGCGCGGTACCCCGTTGCTGCTGCTCGCCGGGCTGTTCGCGCTCGCGGTGATCGTGCTGGGCCGCTGGCGGGGCCTCGCCGCGCTGGTCGCGCTCGGGCTGAGTTTCCTGGTGCTGGCGCTGTTCGTCCTGCCGTCGATCCTCGCCGGGGAAAGTCCGCTGCTGGTGGCGATCGCGGGCGCGGGCGCGATCATGTTCATCGCGCTGTACCTGACGCACGGGCTGTCCGCGAGAACCTCGGTGGCGGTACTGGGCACGCTGGTGAGCCTGGTCCTGATCGGGGTGCTGTCGGCGATCTTCTCGGCCGCCTCGTCGCTGACCGGGCTGGACGACAGCACTTCGCAGCTGATCGGCTCGCTCGGGCACGGGATCGACGCGCGGGGCCTGCTGCTGGCCGGTGTCGTGATCGGCGCGCTCGGTGTGCTCGACGACGTCACGGTCACGCAGACGAGCGCGGTGTGGGAGCTTCGGCGGGCGAACCCGGCTCTCGGCTGGCGTGAGCTCTACGGCGCCGGGCTGCGGATCGGGCGGGACCACGTCGGGTCGGCGGTCAACACGCTCGTCATGGCGTACGCGGGCGCGGCGCTGCCGGTGCTGCTGTACACGTCGCTTTCGGGCGTCGGGCTCGGCTCGATCCTCGGGGCGGAGGAGATCGCGCAGGAGATCGTGCGGACGCTGGCCGGAAGCGTCGGGATCGTCGCGGCGGTGCCGGTGACGACCGCGCTGGCCGCGCTCATCGCCTCGCGGGAGCCTCAAGAGTCCCTGTAGTCACAAGCGCCTCAAAGCGCGAGCCCGCCTCGCGATCACGGGCCGGAGTCGGGGGCGAGTTACCGGAGATCGTCTACCAGCTCGAGGAGATCAAAGCGCGGCTGGAAGCTGGAAACCGGAGGCGGCGCCGGTGCCCCCTGAAGTGTCATGAAAGGGTCTTTCAGGACACATTTTGTCCTGAAAGACCCTTTCATGACACACGTGAAGACAAGCCGCTACGGCCTCAGTCCAGAGTCGCCACGAAGCGGCTGACCGCTTCCATCGTGAACCGCTGGATGTACTTCCCCGCCGGGGCGGCCGACGCCAGCCGGTACAGCGGCCGTTCCGCCGCCGCGTCCCCGCGCGCCTCCGACTTCAGCTGCGCCACCAGCAGTTCCGAGAACACGAGGCCGTTCGCCTCGGTGTTGTTCAGCAGCGCGTTCGCCAGTTTCCGCAGTTGCAGGATGCCGAGTTCCCGCCCGCCCGCGCCCGAATAGACGGCCAGGTCGACCTTCGCCACCTTGCGGCGCTTGCCCGCGTTGACCAGGAGGCTGACCGTCCTCGTCCCGCGCACGTCGCTGATCACCAGGTCGATGCGCCCGGCCTCGGTCAGCTCGATCCGGCGCACTCCCCAGGTCCGCACGATGAGCGTGCCGCCTTCGAGCCAGACGCGGCGGCGCAGGTTGTAGAACATGATGTAGAGCAGCGGAAGCGCGATCACCGCGGCGACGACGAGCCCGGCGATCTCGCCGCCGATCAGGCCGGCGATCCCGCCGAACGCGGCCGCGAAGATCACGACACCGGCGATTCCGGAGCAGCCGCGACGCCGTCGGAGCTTCGGATCGTCGTGGAAGAGGGGAAGACGTTCGGGGGTTTCCGGCGTCCCGGTCGGCTCGGCCATTTCGCTCACGCCCCCGTCCCGGCCAGGAACGGGTTGCCCGCGCGCTCCTGGCCGATCGTGGTGGCGGGGCCGTGCCCCGGCAGGACGACGGTGTCATCGGGCAAGGTCATCACCTTGGCTCCCAAGGACTTCACCAGCTCGTCCCCGTCACCCGAAGACCGGCCGATCGAACCGGCGAACAGGCTGTCCCCGGTGAGCACGATCCGGCCGCCTTCTCCGGAGGTCAGCCCGAAGGCCACCGAACCGGCGGTGTGCCCCGGCGTGGCGGCCACCGTGATCTCCAGTCCGGCCAGCCGGAGCGGGCCCTGAACGAGTGGCACGATCCCGTCCTTCCATTCCCCGGCGTCCTCGGCCAGCAGTGGCCGGTCCGCCTCATGCAGATGAAGAGGTATCCCGTAGCGCGCACCGGCCTCGGCCGCCGAGGCGACGTGGTCCGGGTGGCCGTGCGTGGCGAGCATCGCGATCGGCGTCAGCCCGTGTTCGGCCAGAGCGGCCTCAAGCGGCACCAGGGCGTCCTCGCCGGGATCGACGATGACGCACTCCCCGCCGGTCGCCGGGGCGAGCAGATAGCAGTTGGCTTCGAGGGGGCCGGCCGCGAATCCGACAACCAGCACGAAACTCCTCCTCGTATCTATCCGCCGAACAGGTGACAGGATGGCCCTGATCACGATCAAGTAAGCCTAGCGGCCCCTGTACGGGGGCCTCACAGGCTGTGCCCATAGACTCCCCGCTACTCAGACGTGTGACATCGAGTGGAAACGGGGAGGGCGGGTGCCGACCAACCAGCAGCGCCGCGAAGCCGCGAAGCGCAAGCTCGAGCGACAGATCGTGCGAAGGGCCGAAAAGGTCAAACGCCGCAGGATCGTCGGCTCGGTGGCGGTCGTCGGCGTCGTCGCGATCGTGGCAGGCGCGGTGTGGTGGATCGTCAGCAGTAACAGTGGTGACGACGCCGCCGAAGCTTCTCCGAGCTCGGCTCCCCCGACCCCCGAGGTCACCATCCCCACCGAACGCGCGCCGATGCCCAAGCGGCCGACGCCGCTGGCGAACCCGGTGGCCTGTGACTACAAGGACGACGCGAGCAAGCAGGCGTCGAAGAAGGTGAACAAGCCGGAAGGCAAGGACGTCTCTTCCGGCGGCACCGTCAACGTCGTGCTGAAGAGCACCGCGGGCGACATCCCGCTGACGCTGGACCGGGCGCTCGCCCCGTGCGCCGTGCAGAGCTTCATCAGCCTGTCCCAGCAGGGCTATTTCAACGACACCAAGTGCCACCGGCTCGGCACCACCGGCCTGCAGATGCTGCAGTGCGGTGACCCCGAGGCCTCCGGCATGGGCGGCCCAGGCTACACGATGCCGGACGAGGCGTTCCCCGAGATCAAGTACGGCCGCGGCATTCTCGCGATGGCGAAGACGCAGCAGCCGAACTCGGGCGGCAGCCAGTTCTTCATGGTCTACGGCGAAGCCGAACTGCCCGCGGAGTACTCGGTCTTCGGCAGCATCTCCGACGACGGCCTGAAGGTGCTGGACAAGGTCGCCAAGGCGGGCGCCGACACCCAGGGCGGCACCGGCGACGGGACCGGCCCGCCGAAAACCGAGGTCAAGTTCACCGGGGTCACGGTCAACGCCTGACGTGACGTTCGAACTCAACGGCGCGCCCGCCCGGTCGGAAGACCTGGCGGGCGCGTTCGGTTACGGTCACTTCACCGCGATGCAGGTCCGCGACGGCAAGGTCCGTGGCCTGGACGTCCACCTGAACCGGCTCGTGACGAGCACACGGCGCATGTTCGCCAGCGAACTCGACACCGACGCCGTACTCGGCTACGTCCGCCACGCCATCCAGAGTGACGACGCGCTGTCCGTCCGGGTGCTGATCTTCTCCCGCGCGATGGACTGGTCCGATCCCGGCGCGCCCGCGGCACCCGACGTCCTCGTCCGGACCGGCCCGCCGAAGGAACACGAGCTGACGCCGCTGCGCCTGCGTTCCGTGCGCTACGAACGGGTGCTGCCCGAGGTCAAGCACGTCGGCACGTTCGGCTTGGTGCATCACGCGCGTGAGGCGATGCTGGCCGGCTACGACGACGCCCTGTTCGTCGACTACCAGGGCCGGGTCAGCGAAGCGTCGATCTGGAACGTCGGTTTCCTCGACGGCGGCACCGTGGTCTGGCCGCAGGCGCCGGTACTCGACGGCATCGCGCAGCAGCTGGTGCGCAAAGGCCTGGACCGCAACGGGATCCCGCAGGAGACCCGCGACGTCCGGCCGGCCGATCTCCCGAAGTTCAACGCCACGTTCCTGACCAACTCGGAGTCGGTCGGCTGGCCGGTCGCTTCCGTGGACGACGTCGAGCTGCCGTTCGCGCCGGAGACCACCCGGATCCTGACCGAGGCGTACGAGAGCAATCCCTGGGACGAAATCTAGATCGAACCGTCACCCGCCTCCGCGCGTGTAGTGAGTAGCCGTCTCCGGAAAGGGAGGACCCTTGGCTGCTCAACGGGTTCGAACCAGCTCCGCTTTCGCTGTGGCCTGCGCGGCCCCGATCGCCGCCGTTTTCCTCGGCGGCGCGGCCCACGCTCAGGAACAGCCGCCAGACGCGGTCGTCAAGTACTTCGTCGTCCCGTACTCGGCGAACCCCGACGAGAACACGCTGTTCCGGATAGCGGAGCAGACGTTGGGCGCGGGGGCGCGCTTCACGGAGATCTTCCGGCTCAACGAGGGCAGACCCCGGCCGGACGGCACGACCTTCACCAACCCGGCCTCGATCCAGCCGGGCCAGGTCCTGCAGCTCCCGGACGACGCCCGCGGCGCCGTCAACGGTCCGCTGCCCGCCGGGCAGACTCCCGCGCCGGCCGCCGCTCCCCCGCCCCAGCCCGCACAGACCACCGTCGCGACGACCACGGGCGCGACGTCCGGGAGCCTCGTGGCGTCATTGGCCACCGGGATCGGCGGAGCGCTGCTGGGCCTGCTCGGCGGGCTCCGGCTTCGCCGCGGCTGGATTCAGCGCTCGGCTTCCACCGGCTCCGAGGATCCGCCGACGGAGCCGATGATCAAGCCGGTCGAGCGGGACGAGGAGTACGCCCCCAGCACCGGGACCCTCGACCTGCCCGCCAGGCACCGGCTGGAAGAGACCGGCCCGATCCGGGACTGGTTCCCGCTGCCGAGGCCGCCCGACGAGCATTCGTACTTCTTCCTGAGCATGGCCGACACCCAGCTGATCGCGGCCATCCACCCGGATGCCCGGATCAACGTCACGGTGATGACCGCGCCCCTGCCGAAACCGGTGATCATCGACATGCCGAGCCGTACAGAGATCGTGAGCGGCAACGACGGTCCACCGCGTTTAGTCCTCTAATGGCGGTCTGCCGGTGGGTCGGGTCAGCGGTGGGTGAACTTCGGCGGGCGCCGCGCGAGGAACGCGGCCACACCCTCGGCGTAGTCCTCGCCGTGCAGGGCGCCGAGCCGGATCTCGTCCACCTCGGCGTCGGATTCCTGCTGTCCCGCGACGATCTTCTCGATGATGCGGTTCATCCCCCGCACCGACGCCTGTGAGCGCGAGGCCAGTGTCTCGGCGAACTTCGCCGTCGCGGCCTCCAGTTCGCCGGCCGGGAAGACGTCGTTGAGCAGGCCGATCTCCCGCGCCCGATACGCGTCGACGAGTTCGCCCGAGAGCAGGAAGTACTTCGCGTGCGCGGGCCCGACCAGTGAGACCAGCTGACGCGTCGAGGCGAAGTGGTAGACGATGCCGAGTTTCGCCGGCGTGATCCCGAATCGCGAGCCTTCCGCGGCGAACCGGAAATCGCAGGCGACCGAGATCTGGCAGCCGCCGCCGATGCAGTTCCCCTGGATCATCGCGACCGTCGGCTTCCGCAACGCGGTCAGCGCCGCCACGGCGCCTTCGACGGCCTTGTCGTAGGTCTCGGCCGCGTCGGCGGTGGACCGCAGCTCCTGGAACTCGCTGATATCCGCGCCCGCCGAGAAGTGGGCGCCCGCGCCGGTCAGCACGAGGACCTTGATCGCGGGGTCCGCCTCCACCTTCGCCACCACGTCCGGGATCGCCGACCACATCCCGTAGGTGATCGCGTTCATCTTCTCCGGCCTGGTGAACGTCAGCCGCGCGACATCGCCGTCGTGGGTGAACTCGAACCCGTCAGTCATGTCCGCACCCTAGGTGCGCGCCTCCAGGGGAACCAGCCGAATGTGGTCAAGACGGCCGAACGCGATCTCAACCGAAAGGCGGCTTGCAGCGCGTTCCCGATGTGGTTTTCTGGGCGTCCACGAGCTAGGGGGAACTCGATGGCGAAACGTGTGTCCGGAATTGTGGCGGCCTGTCTGATCGCCTCGCTCTCGTTGAGCGGGCAAGCCGGCGCGGCGGTGGTCACGCCGATCCAGCCCGATCCGCTGCTGATGTTCCCGCAGAGACTCGAGAAGACGGATTGGGCGGCGGTCTCTCGTGATCGCGCGGCGAAGACGCAGGCGCGATCACAAGCACAGGCCGCGCAGAACCCCTTGCCCTACCGGGAAAAAGAGCCATCCGGCACGAGCGGCGCCAACGACTCCCCCGCCAAGGCCGAGCACATCGCGGGGTTCGGCACCCCGCGCGGCAAGAACTCCAAGGTCAGGCTGACCGGCGATCTCAAACCGGACGGCACGATCCCCACGCTGCCGCCGTTCGCCGAGACCAACGACGCCGTCGGTCTCGCGAGCGACACCGGGGTCGGCGCGACCCGCAAGGCCGTCCGTACCAGCGGCACCATCGGCGACGGGCCGCACGGCAGTGCCGGGGACGGCACGGGTGACGCCGACTTCTACCGGGTGAGCGCGGCCGCCACGGCGACGACGTTCACCGCGCGGACGCTGACGCCGACCGGCGATCTCGACACCTTCCTCGCGCTCTACGACGCCGACGGCAACCTCTACCAGTTCAACGACAACGCGGGCGGCACCACCGACTCCTCGCTCACCTTCACGGTCGCGCCGGGCCGGGACTTCTACCTCCTGGTGGCCTCCGGTCCGTCCGGGCTCCCTGCCGACCCCAAAACGCCCGGCACCGGCAAGGGTGTCCTGACCGAAGGCGCGTACGACCTGGGGATCACCAGCGGCAAGAGCGGCGGCGACCTCGACTACTACTCGTTCGACCTGCGTGCCGGTGACGTCCTGGGCGCGTCCCTGGCCGGTGGCGGGACGCGGCTCGCGGTGTACGACCCGGCCGGGCGGGAGGTCTTCGGCTCGTCACAGGACTTGACGGTCATTTTCTCCACCGCCTCGCCGATGCCCGGCGGGGGCAACGCCGTCGTCGACTTCGTGGCGCCGAAGGACGGCCGCTACCGGCTCGGTGTCGAGGCGGGCGAGAACGCGTACGACATCAAGCTCGAAGCGTTCCGGCCGGGCACGGAGACGGCCCCGCGCGGCGGCGTCCACACGATCTTCCTGGACTTCGACGGGGCCAGGGTGAACACGTCGATCTACGGGACGGGCGGCGGTATCCGCGACCTCTCCCCGCTGTCCAGCTTCCTTCCGCGATGGGGCCTCACCGCCCGCGACGAGCGTGCGCTGATCGACGGCGTGATCGCGACGGTGCGGGAGAACCTCGAACGGGATCTGGCCGCGAAGGGCACCAACCCGAGATTCGCGCTGCGCGTCCTCAACAGCCGCGATCACGCCGACCCGTGGGGACAGCCGAACGTCAGCCGCGTCGTCGTCGGCGGCACCATCGCCGAGTCCGGCATCCCGACCATCGGCATCGCGCAGTCCATCGACGCCGGCAACTTCGGCAAGGAGGAGACCGCGCTGGTGCTGCTCGACGAGATCAGCTCGCCCGCCGGCCCCGCGTGGTCGCTGAACACCTACGTCGGGCCGGGGAGCGACAAGGTCGCGTTCGTCGGCCGCGCGGTCGGCAACATCACCAGCCACGAGGCCGGGCACATGTCGGGAAGCTGGCACACGAGCGGGGTCAACGACGTCCCCGGCATCATGGATCCCGGCGGGAACCCGGCCGTGATGTTCGCGGTCGGCCCCGACGGCCGCGGCGGCACCGCCGACGACCCGGATCTCGACCTGGTCGAGGAGGAGATCAGCCCGGCCGAGGGCTTCACCGGGATCGAAGACACCCTCAACCGCAGTGCCTGGGCCTTCGTCCGCGGAACCGGCTAGGCGGCTGAGGTGACCCGATACACGTCGTAGACGCCTTCGACGCCCCGCACCACCTTCAGCACGTGGCCGAGGTGTTTCGGGTCGCCCATCTCGAACGTGAACCGGCTGACCGCGACCCTGTCGCGCGACGTCGTCACCGACGCGGACAGGATGTTGACCTTCTCGTCCGCGAGGACCTTGGTCACGTCCGAGAGCAGGCGATGCCGGTCCAGCGCCTCGACCTGGATCGCGACGAGGAAGACCGAAGACGCCGAGGGCGCCCATTCGACCTCGACCAGCCGCTCGGGCTGCGCCCGCAGGTCGTCGGCGTTGGTGCAGTCGGTGCGGTGCACGCTGACGCCACCGCCGCGGGTGACGAAACCGAGGATCTCGTCGCCTGGCACCGGCGTGCAGCAGCGGGCGAGTTTGGCCCAGATGTCGCTGGCGCCCTTCACCACGACGCCGACGTCGTTCGAGCCTCGGCGGCGGGTGACCGTGGACGGGGTGGCCCGCTCGGCGAGTTCCTCCTCCGCCTCGTCGACCCCGCCGATGAGCGCGACCAGCCGCTGCACGACGTGCTTCGCGCTGGTGTGGCCCTCGCCGACGGCCGCGTACAGCGAACTGATGTCGGGGTGGCGCAGTTCGGTGGCGACCGAGCCCATGGACTGGGCGGAGACCAGCCGCTGGATCGGGAGGCCGACCTTGCGGACCTCCTTGGTGATGGCCTCCTTGCCGCCTTCGATCGCCTCGTCGCGGCGTTCCTTGGCGAACCACTGCCGGATCTTCGCGCGCGCCTTGGGCGAACCGGCGAACTGCAGCCAGTCGCGGCTCGGGCCGGCGGTCTCGGCCTTCGAGGTGAAGATCTCGACGACCTCACCGTTCTCCAGCTTGCGTTCGAGCGCGACGAGCCTGCCGTTGACCCGGGCGCCGATGCAGCGGTGCCCGACCTCGGTGTGCACTGCGTAGGCGAAGTCGACCGGGGTCGACTCGACCGGCAGGGTGATCACGTCGCCCTTGGGCGTGAACACGAAAATCTCGCGCGACGCGAGTTCGTAGCGCAGTGATTCGAGGAAGTCGCCCGGGTCCGCGGCTTCACGCTGCCAGTCGAGTAGCTGGCGCATCCACGCCATCTCGTCGACGTCCACCGAATTGGCCCCGCCGGCGCCGTGGGTGCCCTTGGTCTCCTTGTACCGCCAGTGCGCGGCGATGCCGTACTCGGCGGTGCGGTGCATCTCGTACGTGCGGATCTGGACCTCTAGCGGTTTGCCGTCCGGGCCGATCACCGTGGTGTGCAGCGACTGGTAGACGCTGAAGCGCGGCTGCGCGATGTAGTCCTTGAACCGGCCGGGGACCGGCTGCCACAGCGCGTGGACGACGCCCATCGCGGCGTAGCAGTCACGGACGTCCTCGACGAGGATCCGCACGCCCACCAGGTCGTGGATGTCGTCGAGGTCGCGGCCGCGGACGATCATCTTCTGGTGGATCGAGTAGTAGTGCTTCGGACGGCCTTCGACCTTGGCGGTGATCCGGGAGCCTTCGAGGTTGCTGGTCAGCTCGATGATCACGGAACGCAGGTAGGTGTCCCGCGAGGGCGCGCGATCGGCGACCAGCCGGACGATCTCGTCGTACTTCTTCGGCTGCAGGATGGCGAAGGCCAGGTCCTCCAGCTCCCACTTGACGGTGGCCATGCCGAGCCGGTGCGCCAGCGGGGCGAGGACCTCCAGGGTCTCGCGCGCCTTTCGGGCCTGCTTCTCCGGCGGCAGGAAGCGCATCGTGCGCATGTTGTGCAGCCGGTCGGCCAGCTTGATGACCAGCACCCGCGGGTCGCGCGCCATCGCGATGACCATCTTGCGGATGGTCTCGGCCTCGGCGGCCGTGCCGAGTTTGACCTTGTCCAGTTTGGTGACGCCGTCGACCAGTTCGCCGACCTTCTCACCGAAGTCGGCCTTCAGGCTCTCCAGTGAGAATCCGGTGTCTTCGACGGTGTCGTGCAGCAGCGCGGCCACCAGCGTCGTGGTGTCCATGCCGAGCTCGGCGAGGATGGTCGCGACGGCGAGCGGATGCGTGATGTAGGGGTCGCCGGATTTGCGGCGCTGGTCCCGGTGGAGTTCCTCGGCGACGTCGTAGGCGCGTTGAAGCAGCGCCAGATCGGCGTTGGGATGCAACTCCCGGTGGATGACGGCGAGCGGTTCGAGGACCTGCTTGACCGGGGCGGCGCGCTGCGCGGTGATCCGGCGGGCGAGGCGGGCGCGGACACGGCGCGTCGCTGACGGCGTCGGAGCGGCGCCCTGTCGCGAACCACCGTTCTGCTCGGTGCCGTCCTTCGAGGACACCGCGGCATCGAGCTCTTGACTCACCCGCACCTCCTGCGCTTCGTGCGGCCTACGGACGTCAAGGGTAACCGCTCGTCCTCGCGGCACACTTGGCGCGCCCGATCAACACACCCGGAGGGCCTCCACAGAGAGTCCCCCCAGCACGGAACGGCCACCGAGCGCGGCGAGTTCCATGACCACCGAAACGCCGGTGACCTGCGCTTTCGCGTCTTCGAGCAGCTTGCACGTGGCCGCGACCGTACCGCCGGTCGCCAGCACGTCGTCCACGACCGCGACACGCTGACCGACCGTCACCACGCCTTCGGGCAGCTCGACCGTCGCCGTGCCGTACTCCAGCGTGTAATCGACGCGGCCCGCGACCCGCGGCAGCTTGCCGGGCTTCCGGATCAGCGCGACTCCGAGACCACGGGAGTAGCCGACGGCGGCGGCGAGCAGGAACCCACGCGCCTCCACGCCGGCCAGTAGTTCGGCTTCGGGGTCGATGGTGTCGGCCAAGGCGTCGGTGACGGCCTTGAATCCGGCGGCGTCGGCGAACAGCGGGCTCAGGTCCCGGAACAGCACGCCGGGTTCCGGGAAGTCCGGCACGTCGGCGATCAGGTCGAGTGCCTTGTCCAGATCCATGACTTCCCTGCTCTCGGCTTGGTGGGTTTCGTGACCGGTCGTTATGAAGGGGCCCAAATCATTGCAAAATTCGCAATGAGCGGGCCCCTTCTAAACGGCTCGAAACCGGTTACCTCTTGCGCTTGCCCGTCGGACGCCCCTTGTGCGCCTTCTGGTTCCTGGCCGGGACGCTCGCCGCGGCGGCGTACGCCCTCTCCTTGCGGAGTTCGGCCTCCAGCGCGTCGTCGTCGGTCGGATCGAAGTCGGCGTCGTCCCGCGCGGCCGCCTTGCGGGCCTGGCCGGCGCGCCGCGAAGCGACCCGCTCGGCCTGCTGACGGAACTTCGGGTCGCGCATCTTCAGGTCCACCAGCAGCGGGGTGGCCAGCGCGACCGAAGACAGCACGCCGACCACGGTGCCGGTGAGCTGCACCAGCGCGAGGTCCTGCAGTGTGCCGGACCCGAGCAGGATGTAGCCGACCACGAGCAGGCCGAGGATCGGCAGCATCGCGATCAGGGCGGTGTTGAACGACCGCATCAGCGTCTGGTTCAGCGCCAGGTTGGCCGCCTCGCCGAAGGTGCGGCGGGTGAGCCCGAGCAGGCCGCGGGTGTTCTCGCGGACCTTGTCGAACACCACCACCGTGTCGTAGAGCGAGAATCCGAGAATGGTCAGCAGACCGATCACCGTCGCCGGCGTGACCTCGAAGCCGATCAGCGAGTACACACCCGCCGTCACCACGATGTCGTGCAGCAGCGAGATCAGTGCCGCGGCCGCCATCCGGGTGTCGAAGTACAGCGCCAGGAACAGTGTGACCGCCAGGAGGAACACCCCGAGCGCGATCAGCGCCTGCCTCGAGATCTCCCCGCCCCAGGACGCGCTCACCGCGCTGTCACTGATCGCCTGGACACTCGGCTGCCCGTTGGTCCCGATCGGGCCCAGTTCCCGGAACAGCGCCTGCTTGATCTTGCCGACCTCGGCCGCGTCCAGGGTGTCCGAACGCAGCTGGATGGTCGACGAGACGCCGCTGCCGACCTTCTGTGCCTCGTCGGCGGGCCGGCCCAGAGCGTCGGCGAAGACGTCCTTGGCCTGCTGCTCGGAGATCTGGCCGTTCTTGCCGTTGGACGGCATCTGGATCTGGGTTCCACCTTCGAAGTCGATACCGAAGTTGAAGCCCTTGATCCCCATCGACAGGATGCACAACAGCACCAGCCCGCCGAAGAAGATGTACCAGCGCTTGCGCTTTCCGACCACGTCGAACGCGCCGGTTCCCACGTACAGGCGGCGGAAAACGCTCTCGCGCTTGCCCGCGGTGGTGTTCTGGTCGTCGACCACGGTCACGCCTCCTTGACGTTCGGGCGACCGGGGGCGGGGCGAGCCGCCTTGCGCTCCGAACCCAGCTGCTGCACGGCGCCGAGGCCGAGGTTCTTGGGGTTGGACAGGAACTTCGACTTGGACCGGGACACCATCGCGACCAGCGGGTGCGTCACGAGGTAGACCACGACGAGGTCGAGGACCGTCGACATGCCGAGAGTGAACGCGAAGCCCTTCACGTCACCGACGGCCAGCCAGTAGAGGATCGCCGCGGCCAGGAAGCTGACCGCGTCCGACGCCAGAATCGTGCGCTGGGCACGGGACCAGCCGCGCGGAACCGCGGAGCGGAATGTCCTGCCTTCGCGGATCTCGTCCTTTAGTCGCTCGAAGTAAATGACGAACGAGTCCGCGGTGATACCGATCGCGATGATCAGACCCGCCACGCCGGCGAGGTCGAGGGTGTACCCGATCCACCGCCCCAGCAACACCAACACCGCGTAGACGATCGCGAACGACAAGCCGAGCGACAGGATCGTCAGCACGCCGAGAAGCCGGTAATAGAACAGGCAGTAGATGAAGACGATCAGCAGGCCGATACCGCCGGCGAGCAGGCCCGCCTGCAGCGAGGCGAGACCCAGCGTCGCGGACACCGTGGTCGCGTCCGAGGACTCGAACGACAGCGGCAGCGAGCCGTACTTCAGCACGTCCGCCAGGTCTTTCGCCTCGCTCTGGCTGAACCGGCCGGTGATCTGGGTCTGGCCGCCGAGGATCGCGGACTGGATGGTCGGCGCGGAGACGACCTGCGTGTCGAGGACGAACGCGGCCTGCTTCTGGGTGTTCTTCGAGGTGAAGTCGCCCCAGATGCGGGAACCCTCGCTCTTGAAGTTGAGGTTGACGACCCACTGCGAGTTCTGGGTGTCGTAGGCCGAAGAGGCGTCGGAGATCTCCGTACCGGGGAGGAACTCCGGCTCCAGCAGGTACTTCATGGTGTTCTTGTCACCACAGGCGACCAGCGGCCGGTCCGTCAGGTCGTTGCCGACCAGCGGGTCCGAAACGTTCGCGGCGCAGTTGAGCGACGCGAAGGCCTTCTCGGCGGCGGCGGTGAGCTTCGCCTGGTCCGTCGACATCAGATCGGGGTTCTGCCGGACGCTCCGGGCTTCCTCGATCTCCTTCTTGGTCTTCTCGTCCGACGACTCGTCCGGCTGCTGCTGCGGCGCTGCGGCGGCGCCACCGCCGCCGTTGGCCGGGCTGCTCAGCGGAGCGCTCGAAGCGCCCGGGGCACCCGACGACGCCGGCGGGGCGGACGAAGGCGCGCCGGAGGCCGGCGGGGTCGACGGCTGCGGAACCGGGGTCACCGGCTGCGACGTCACGACCTTGCGGAAGCCCAGCTTCGCGGTCTTGCCCAGGGCCTTGGCCTGGTCGCCCTGCTCACCGGGAACGGTGATGACGACGTTGCTGCCGTCGAGGATCACCTCGGTGCCGCCGACACCGATGCCGTTGACCCGGCGCTCGATGATCGAGCGGGCCTGTTCGAGGGACTCTCGCGGAGGGTCGCCGCCGTCGGGACTACGGGCGGACAGGGTGACCCTCGTGCCGCCTTGCAGATCGATGCCGAGCTTCGGCGTCGGCTTGCCGCTACCGGTGAAGAACACCAGGGCGTACAGCGCCACCACGATCAGGGCGAAGAAGGCGAGATAGCGTCCCGGGCGGAGATGCCCGGCCGGTGCGGCCACTGTGCTTCGGTCTCCTCGAACGGACTGGGTTTTCCCCAATGGACTTGGCTGTTCACACGCCGGGCGGGAGCCCCGCGGTACTGCGAACACGCCTTGACGACCGTGCCCGGTGAACGGGCACGACTATGACGACGGACACGCACGCAGCACCGAGACAGTACTCGGTGCTGCGTGAGCCCGGCGTTGACCCCACACCTACGAAAGTCTGGTGTCGGGGATGGCCTTACAGGCGCTACTTCTTGCCGTGCTCCAGCGGAGGAGCGATCTGCGCGCCTGCCTTCTCCTCGACGCGCTCGTCGTCCTTCGACTCCACGACCACCGTCTCCTCGACGGCCTCATCGGCGTCAGAGGTGTCGGTGGCGTCCTCGTCCGACTCGACGACCGGCTCGATCTTCTCGCGCACGGCCTGACGCAGCCACGTGCTGATCTGGCCGGGGGTGACCTCGAGGTCGATCGTGGTGTCGGCGGAGGCATCCGCGACGGTCGCGTAGAGACCGGAGGTGGTCATCACCCGGTCACCGGGAGCGAGGCTCGCGAGCAGCTCCTGCTGCTTTGCCGCCGCCTTCTTCTGCTTACGGGTGCCCATGACGAGCGGAATCGCCACAACGAGCATCAGGAGCAGCGGCAGCAATAACTGATTCATGACTCTCCAATTCGAGCGGACGCCGCGCGGTGCGCTGTTATGTCCGATTTGGCGGGGTGTGCTCTTCCCGAGTGTGCCAGGTGCCAGCGGAAACTCCACCACCACCCGTCGCCACTGTGGGCCCCGTACCGCGTGAACGGTCCGGTCAGTCCTCGTCGAACAGGGTCGGGCCGCCCTGGTCGCCGCGTGTGAGACCGGCCGGGGCCGGCAGGCCGAGGTGTTCCCAAGCGGCCGCTGTGGCGACCCGGCCGCGAGGAGTGCGGGCGAGCATACCGGCGCGGACCAGGTAAGGCTCACACACCTCTTCCACGGTGGTCGGTTCCTCCCCCACCGCGACGGCCAGTGTCGACACGCCGACCGGGCCACCGCCGAAGGACCGCACCAATGCCGTCAGCACCGCGCGGTCCAGCCTGTCGAGGCCCAGTTCGTCGACGTCGTAGACCTCCAGCGCCGCCCGCACGACCTTGCGAGTGGCGTGCCCGTCCGCCCGGACCTCGGCGTAGTCGCGCACCCGGCGCAGCAGCCGGTTCGCGATCCGGGGCGTGCCCCGCGAACGGCGCGCGATCTCGGCGGAGCCGTCGCGGTCGATGGGGATCTCGAGGATCGTCGCCGCTCGACGGACGACGAGTTCGAGTTCGGCGTCGGAGTAGAACTCCATCTGGCCGGTGAACCCGAACCGGTCGCGCAGCGGACCGGTCAGCGAACCGGATCTGGTGGTCGCCCCGACCAGGGTGAACGGGGCGATCTCCAGCGGGATGCTGGTCGCGCCGGGCCCCTTGCCGACCACGACGTCGACGCGGAAGTCCTCCATCGCGAGGTACAGCATCTCCTCGGCGGGGCGGGCGATGCGGTGGATTTCGTCGATGAACAGGACGTCGCCGGGCGCCAGGTTGGACAGCATCGCGGCGAGGTCGCCCGCCCGTTCCAGCGCCGGACCCGAAGTGATCCGGATGGCGGCGTTGAGTTCGGCCGCGACGATCATCGCCAAACTCGTCTTGCCCAGCCCGGGCGGGCCGGAAAACAGGACGTGGTCCGGCGGGACCCCCCGGCGCCGCGCGCTCTCCAGGACGAGTTCCAGCTGCTCACGCACCCGTGGCTGGCCGACGAACTCGTCCAGCTTGTGCGGGCGCAGCGTGGTCTCGACCTCGCGTTCGCCGTTCTGCGACAACGCCGAAAGCGTCTCGTCTTCGGCGTCGAACTCCGTCACTGCCTCATAGTCCATGGGGCGAGCTACCGCTTACGCCCGAGGGTGGCCAACGCGGCACGCAGCACGGAGGACGTCGTGTGCCCGTCGCCTTCGCCGAGCACGTTGTCGACGGCCAGTTCCGCCTGTTTGGCCGGGAACCCGAGCCCGGCGAGCGCCTCGACGACCTCGCCTCGCAGCACGCCGGGCGCGGTGACCACCGGTGATCCGTCGGTCGGGCCGGCGAGCGCGGTGACCTTGTCGCGGAGTTCGAGGGTCAGCCGCTCGGCGCCCTTGCGGCCGATGCCGGGCACCTGGGTGAGCACGGTGATGTTGCCTTCGACCAGCGCGGACCGCAGTTTGTCCGGGTCGAGCACGGCCAGCGTCGCCAGCGCGAGACGCGGGCCGATCCCGGACACCGTCTGCAGCAGGCCGAACAGTCCGCGCGCGTCGGCGTCGGCGAACCCGAACAGCGTCAAGGAATCCTCGCGGACCACGAGCGCGGTGTGCAGCATCGTCTCATCACCGCGGCGAAGCGTCGCGAGAGTGGCCGGCGTGGCTTGCACGGCGAAACCGACCCCGCCGACCTCGATCACGACGTGGTCGAGACCGATGGAGAGGACTCCACCGCGTACCGAGGAGATCATCGAGCCGCTCCCTGTGTTTTCGCTTCGTGTTTTTTGGCGCGCTGTGCCGCGGCGGCGAGCCTGGCCTTGTGGTTCTTGGCGATCTCGGCCGCCCTGGCCTCGGCTTCGGCGAGCCGGGCCCGCATCGGCTCGCGCCACAGGTGACAGATCGCGAGCGCGAGCGCGTCCGCGGC
Source organism: Amycolatopsis sp. lyj-112 (assembly GCF_046549055.1). NCBI lineage: Bacteria > Bacillati > Actinomycetota > Actinomycetes > Pseudonocardiales > Pseudonocardiaceae > Amycolatopsis > Amycolatopsis sp. lyj-112. The sequence continues at coordinate 124,999 of NZ_JAJPWS010000009.1, forward strand.
GTCCGCCGGATGCGGTTTGACCTCGAGACCGAGCAGGCGCATGACCATACTGGTGACCTGCGCCTTGTCCGCGCGGCCGGAGCCGGTGACGGCGGCCTTGACCTCACTCGGCGTGTGGAACACGACCGGCAGCCCGCGTCGGGCCGCGGCGAGCGCGACCACCCCGCCCGCCTGCGCGGTGCCCATCGCGGTGCGCACGTTGTGCTGCGCGAAGACCCGCTCGACGGCGACGGCTTCCGGCTTGTAGCGATCGAGCCAGCGCTCGACGGCGTCGGAGATCCCCAGCAGGCGCACGGAAAGATCGGCGTCCGGCGAGGTGCGTACGACGTCGACCGCCACGGCACGGACGGTGCGGCCCTTGCCGCCGTCGACCACGCCGAGCCCGCACCTGGTCAGACCGGGGTCGACCCCGAGTACCCGCACGCGTTTCCCTCCGCTGCTCCGACTGTTCCGGCGAACATCCGTTCGAGCCTGAGGCTACCCGGAGCGATCGACGGCAGGATGAAGACATGCCGAGCTCCACCGACTTCACCGCCTACATCGACCAACTGGGTCTCCAGCCGCTGCCCGTGGAGGGCGGCCGCTGGGCGCAGAGCTGGCGCGACGAAACCGCGTCGGCGATCTACTACCTGCTGGTGGCACCGGAAACCTCGGCGCCGCACCGGCTGGACCGGCTGGAGATCTACGCCCACCACGCCGGTGCCGCGGTGCGGATGCTCCTGCTCTTCCCGGACGGCCGGATCACACGGCCGGTGCTCGGGCCGGACGCCGCGGCCGGCGAGCGGCCGCAGGTGGTGGTGCCGGCCGGGGTCTGGCAGGCGTCGTCCAGTACCGGTGAGTGGAGCTTGGCCGGGACCGTGGTGGTGCCGCCTTATACCGACGATTGCGTCGAGTTCGGGGATGCGGCGGCGTTGGCTTCGGGGTGGCCGGAGGCCGCCACGGATCTCGCACCCTGGCTGAAGTGAGCCTGCCGGGCTGGCCGGCTCGCGTGGGGCGGTGTGGGTCGCTGCGTTTAGTCCTCTAGTTGCGTTCTCCCTGTGGATGGCCGCGGCAGAGCTGAAGGAACCACGCTCCGCTACCAGTCGACGATGAAGGAATTGGGGCGTTGAGTGTCCCGATTCCTTCATCGTCAGCCCGCGACCACGCGGAAACGCCGTCGCCGGTCATGGGTATCCCGACCGAGGTTCACCAGAACCCGACTTGCCACTCACGCCCCCCGTACCGACACCTCGCGTGGGCAAGTATGTGAATCGCCTCAGTGGCCACATTGGTCACTGGAGTCTCAGCGCGAGTCCTTCGCTTTGGTGAGTGGTCCCGTGAACGCCATGAACGGGCCTTTCCTTGCAAAATTTGCAAGGAAAGGCCCGTTCATGGCACAGCTGTTCAGGGCACAGCGTCAAGGACCGTCGGCTCCGGGCGTCCAGCTCTCCGGGTCACCGGATTCGGTCAGCACCGGCTGGTACCGCGCGAACCCGTCCGGAGCGTCCGGGTGCCACGGGAAGTGGCCGTCCGGTGTGGCGACGATCAGTTGCAGCGCCGGGAAGTCCCCGTCCGGGTAGATCAGGAACGCGCTCCCGAAGTACTCGGGATAGTGCCCCTTCGCGACCCGTTCGAAGACCACCGCCGCGCCCTCGAAGAAATCGTCATAACGCCTGCCGACCTCGAAGATCTCACCGTTGGCCGCACGGTCGACGTAGGCGTCGAGCAGGACAGGGCCCATGTGCTCGGGCAGCCCGATCACGACCGCTTCCGGGACGTTGTGCAGTGCCCAGGCGCACGCGGTGAAGCAGAAGTTCGCCTCTTCGTCGTCGCCCGCGACCGCGATGACCGCGTTTCCTCTGGCCTGCGCCTGGGACTCGATCCACTGGATCAGCTCGAGTTCTTCGGCGGTGAGGGCGTCGGTTTCGGAGGTCGTCACGCGCGACATTGTGCCCCACGTGCGCGTCCATACCTAGTCCCGGGATCGCTTTTCCGGCGCATGACGGGAAAAACGATCAGCCGACCTCGGCCATGACTTCGTCGGACACGTGGAATCTCACGCAGTGCGTAGACGTTCACCCCTCGAACACGCAGGCAACCGTCAGCCGACCTCGGCCATGACTTCATCGGACACGTCGAAGTTCGCGTAGACGTTCTGGACGTCGTCGCAGTCTTCGAGCGCGTCGATGAGCTTGAAGACCTTCTTCGCACCTTCGACGTCCAGCGAGACGCTGACCGACGGCAGGAACGTGAGATCCGCGGACTCGTACTCGAAACCTTCGTCCTGCAAGGCTTTCCGGACCGGGACGAGGTCGGTGGCCTCGGAGACGATCTCGAAGTTCTCGTCGAGGTCGTTGATCTCCTCGGCGCCCGCGTCGAGTACGACCATGAGGACGTCGTCCTCGGTGGCCTCACCCTTGGGCATGATCACGACGCCCTTGCGGTTGAACATGTAGGAGACCGAACCCGGGTCGGCGAGCGAGCCGTTGTTCCGGGTGAGCGCGGTCCGGACCTCCATGGCGGCACGGTTCTTGTTGTCGGTGAGGCATTCGATCAGCACGGCCACACCGTTCGGGCCGTAGCCTTCGTAGGTGATGGTCTGCCAGTCGGCGCCGCCCGCTTCTTCACCGGCGCCGCGCTTGCGGGCGCGCTCGATGTTGTCCTGCGGGACCGAGTTCTTCTTGGCCTTCTGGATGGCGTCGTAGAGCGTCGGATTGCCGTCCGGGTCGCCGCCCCCGGTCCGGCCGGCCACCTCGATGTTCTTGATCAACCGGGCGAAGAGCTTGCCGCGCTTCGCGTCCAGGTTGGCCTTCTTGTGCTTCGTGGTGGCCCACTTGGAGTGGCCGCTCATCTCTCCTCCATCTACTCCTGTGCCCGCCGCTGAGCACAGAGTCGGTTTTGCTTAAGCCTGCCGCACGAGGTCGACGAACAACCGGTGCACGCGCTCGTCCCCCGTGAGTTCCGGGTGGAACGACGTGGCGAGCACCGTCCCCTGCCGGACCGCGACGATCCTAGCGGCCGCGTCCTCCGAGCCCGGCATTTCGGGGACACTGGCGAGTACCTCTACTCCGTCGCCCGCCTTTTCGACCCACGGGGCGCGGATGAAGACGGCGTGCACGGGGCCGCCGTCGATACCGGCGAAATCGAGGTCGGCCTCGAACGAGTCGACCTGCCTGCCGAAGGCGTTGCGCCGGACGACGACGTCGAGACCGCCGAGTTGCTGCTGGTCAGGGCGTCCATCGAGGGCCTGCCGGGCGAGCAGGATCATCCCGGCACACGAGCCGAACGCGGGCAGGCCGCCCGCGATGCGCTCGCGCAGGGGTTCGAGGAGTTCGAAGGTCTCCAGCAGCCTCGACATGGTCGTCGACTCGCCGCCCGGCAGCACTAGACCGTCTACTTCGGACAGTTCGTTCTCGCGCCGGACCGGCAGCGCTCGCGCACCGGCGCGCTCCACCATCGCGGCGTGCTCACGCACGTCACCCTGCAGTGCGAGCACGCCGACCACCGGCCGTGCCCCCGACGCGATCGCCACCCGACCTCCCGAAAGACCTTCCCCCCAGCTTAGGCGCTTCCAGGAACGGCCAGGTCAGGGGACCCCGGCGAGCCGCAGGAGGGCGGCGGTGGCGGCGGCCGCGACGACGACCAGGGCGAACGGCACCTTCCGCCAGGCGAGTACGCCGCCGACCAGGACGCCGGCGGGCCGGGCGTAGCCGGCGAACTCGTGTCCCTCGGTGAACGCGGCGACCGCGACGAGCGCGGCCAGCAGGACGACGGCCGCCCTCGCCATCAGCTTCTCGGCCTTGGGCGAAACGGTGAACCGGGCCCGCAGGACAGGGCCGGCGAAGCGGAAGGCAAAGGTGCCGACGGCGAGCACACCGCCCGCGATGATCAGGTCGAGCGGATCCATCAGTGCACTCCCTCGGGTTCACGTTCGGTGGATTCCCCGGGTCCCGCCGGTTCCTTCGCGGCCACCCCGGCCAGCACGCCGACCAGCGCGAGCAGCACCGGCAGCCCGGCGGGCAGGAACGGCGTCGTGCCCAGCGCGACGGCCACCCCGAGGAACACCGGCAGCCGGGTCGCCCGGTCCTTGAGCGACGGCAGGACCAGCGCGAGCAGGACGGCGGGGAAGGCCGCGTCGAGACCGAAGGCGTCCGTGTCGCTGATCGCCGTCCCGGCGTACGCCCCGGCGAGGACACCGACGTTCCAGCACACGAACAGCCCGATCCCGCAGACCCAGTAGGCCGCGCGACGGCGGTGCTCGTCGCGCTGGGCCAGCGCGAACGCGACCGATTCGTCGATCATCAGGTGGCTGCCCACGATCCGCGACGACCACCGCTTGCCCAGGACGTCGCCGATCGCGAAGCCGAACGGCAGGTGCCGCGCGTTGGCCAGCAGGCCCGCCGCGACGGCGGCGACCGGATTGCCGCCCGCGGCGATGATGCCGACGAACATGAACTGCGAAGCACCGGCGAAGACCAGCACGGAGAGGAACATCGGCGCCCAGACCGGGAAGCCGGAGCTCACCGCGATCGCGCCGTAGGAGATGCCGACGATGGTGTCGGCGAGGCAGACCAGCCCGATGTCACGGAGAAGATCGCGTCCCAGGACACGCGTGGTTGTTCGCCATATCGAACGCATAGCATCATACGATGAACGAACACCCTCGTGTTCGTCAAGGCGAACGCAACGACCGATGGAGCGAACGCATGTCTCCTTCCGCGTCCGACGGCGCACCACTGGACGTCATCGCCACGTCCCTGCGCCGGGAGCGCGCCCGCACCGGGCTGTCCCTCACCGAGGTCGCCAAACGCGCCGGCCTCGCGAAATCGACGCTCTCCCAGCTCGAATCCGGGACCGGGAATCCGAGCGTCGAAACGATGTGGGCACTGTGCGTCGCACTCGACGTCCCGTTCTCCCGGCTCGTCGAACCCGAGCGCCCCCGCGTCCAGATCATCCGCGCCGGGAGCGGGCCGACCGTGTTCGCCGAACACGCCGACTACGCCTGCACACTGCTCAGCTCCTGCCCGCCCGGAGCCCGGCGCGACGTGTACCTCATCCGCGCCGAACCCGGGAAACCGCGGCTTTCCGAGCCGCATATGAGCGGGATCGTCGAGCACATCACCCTCAGCGCCGGGCGCGCCCGGGTCGGGCTGCAGGAGGATCCGGTCGAACTGCTGCCCGGCGACTACATCTGCTACCCCGGCGACGTCCCGCACATCTTCGAAGCGCTCGAACCGGGCACCTTCGGCGTCGAGATCGCCGAGTACACCTAGGCCACGTCCCCTGCTTCCTCCTGCGCGGTGTCCTCGGTGACCTCGGCCAGCCGCCAGCCGCCCTTCCGCCGCAGCACGACGAGGTAGTACCCGACCGAAAGCAGCGCGATCCCGGCCGTCACGATCAGGCTCGGCCTGCCCACCGCCGGGTCGAGCACGTTCTGATAGACCACGAACACCAGCACGGCCAGCGCGAGGACCGGAGCGACCGGGAACCAAGGCATCCGGTACTTCGCGTGGGCGGTCACTCCCGTGCGGCGGCCGACGATCGCGCCGAGGCACAGCGCGGCGTACACCACCACGATCGACGTGCTCGTGACCACCAGCAGCAGCTTCGGGTCGACGAAACAGAGCAGCGCGGCCACCAGCCCGGTGCCGACGGTGGCCACCCACGGCGTCCCGAACCTCGGGTGCACCGCGGCCAGCGCGCGGTTGACCGGCGACGGCCACGCGCGGTCGCGGCCGCTGCTGAACAGCATCCGCGAGCTGATCAGGACGATCGCCAGCACCGCGTTGATGATCGCCAGCGCGACCGCCAGGCCGAGCACGGTGTCGAGCGTGCCGCCGCCGCGCGCGCCGATGAAGGAGGACAGCATGTTCTCCGAGGCGAACAGCGCGTTCAGATCCGGGGCGCCGATGAGTACCGCGGTCACCGGGACCAGTTCGGCGACCACCGTGATGCCGAGCGCGAACAGGATCGCGCGGGCGATCCCGCGGGAAGCGTCCTGGGTCTCCTCACCGAAGTACACCGCCGAGCCGTAGCCGTTGTAGGCGAAGATCGCGATCGAGGTGGCGATCGCGATGGCCCCCATCGTCGCCGGCCCGCCGTCGGCCGCGACCGGGCTCGCGAGCAGGTCGCTGAACGGCCGCACGGGGTTCAGCAGGCCGAGCACGCTGACCACGATCAGCGCGAGGATCTCGATGGCGAGGAAGATGCCGGTGACCCAGGCGTTGAGCTTGATGTCGAAGACCCCGACGACGGCGGCCACCACGCAGGTCACGGCCGCGATCACCGGCCCTGGCACGCCGGGCAGCAGGACCCCGAGGTAGGTGCCGACGCCGAGCGCGATCACCGCGACGATGAGCACCTGCGTGATGATCATCAGGCCCAGCACGGCGAACCCGGGCAGCTTGCCGAGGGTGCGGGCGACGATCGCGTACTCGCCACCCGCCACCGGGAAGGCCGACGCGAGTTCGGCGTAGACGAAGGCCATGAACACGCCGACCACCCCCGCGGCCACGAAGCTGTAGAAGGCGCCCGTACCGGCACCGGAGATCACCCCCGGCGCGATGATGAAGACCGATGAGGCGGGGCTGATCGCGGACAGCGTGATGAGCAACGTGCCGAGGGTGCGCAGACCGCGGCGTAGGGCGGGAGTGGACACGGCCGACCTCCTACAAGGGGCGGGATACCGGTTCTTTGAGTCTCCTTCGAAGAACTGTTGAGCACGGATCAAAGGCCCTTCTCGCTGCCGCGTCAAGACCTGTTCCGAATCGGTACTTGCGTTTTTCGAACAAGCTTCGAAGAATGAGAGGCATGGCGAGACCGAGCAGAGCACCGGAGCGACGAGCCGAACTGATCGAGGTGGCGAGACGCGCCGTCGTCGACCGCGGGGTGCTGAACCTGCGGTTGCGGGACATCGCCGAGGGCGCGGGCCTGTCGTCGGGCTCCGTCCTGTACTACTTCCCCACCCTGGCCGACCTGCTCCAGGAGGTGCAGCGCGAGGCGGTGGCGCGGTTCTGCTCGGCACGGGAACTGGCCGCGAGCACGAAGTCGAGCCCCGGCGAGCGATTGCTGGCGATGATCCGCAGCGGCCTGCCCACCGGCCCGGACGACGAACTGTGCGTGCTGCTCTACGAACTCGGCACGATCGCCCGCCGCGATCCGGTGTACGCCGCCCGGCACATCACGCTCTACGAACAGCAGGTGCGGATCTACACCGGCATCCTCGAAGCCGGCGCGGCCACCGGCGAGTTCGCGCTGACCGCGGACGCGGTGGCGATCGCGCGGAACCTGGTCGCGCTGGAAGACGGCTACGGCCTGCACCTCACCCAAGCCGTGCCGACGCTGGAAACCGCGACCGCCGAAGCGATGTTGCTGTCCTACGCCCGCACCGCCACCACGAGCCCGTTGGAGGAACCGTCATGACCCGCGCCCGCGATCTGGGTGTCCCCCTGCCCGGCCGGACCGGCCCGCACAACGCGCTCACCGACGTCGCCGGCGTCGAGATCGGCTACACGACGCTCGTCGAAGGCGAGTCGGTGCGTACCGGCGTCACCGCCGTGCTGCCGCGCGGACGCGAGGACTTCGCCCTGCCCTGCGCGGCGGGAACCTATGCCCTCAACGGAAACGGGGAGATGACCGGCACCGCGTGGCTCACCGAGACCGGGTCGCTGACCCTGCCGGTGCTGATCACCTCCACGCACGCGGTGGGCGCGTGCCACCGCGGAGTCATCGACTGGGTGGTGCGGGAACGGCCCGACGTGGCGGCGGAATGGCTGCTGCCGGTGGTCGCCGAGACCTGGGACGGCTATCTCAACGACAGCACCGCGCCGACCGTCCACACTGGACACGCGATGGCGGCCATCGACGCGGCACGAGGCGGCGCGCTCGACGAAGGCTCCGTCGGCGGTGGCACCGGGATGACCTGTTATGGCTTCAAGGGCGGCACCGGAACGGCTTCCCGCGTCGTGTCCTATGGGGACGACGAGTACACCGTGGGTGTCCTGCTGCAGGCCAACTTCGGGTCGCGCCGCGAACTCACCGTGGCCGGCGAACCGGTCGGTCTCGAACTGTATGGCGACAACCCGATGGAAGAGGCCTGGTCGGCGCCGGCGGGCGCGGGGTCGGTGATCGTCATCGTGGGCACCGACGCGCCCCTGCTGCCCGGGCAGTGCACCGCACTCGCCCGCCGGGTCCCGCTCGGCCTCGCCCGCACCGGGACGGCGGGCTCGCATTTCTCCGGCGACCTGTTCCTTTCCTTCAGCACGGCCAATCCCGGTGCGCTCACCAGCCGCTTCCCCCGGACCGCGGAGGCCGAGTACGAGAACCTCCGGTTCGTGCCGTGGGGCAGGCTCGACCCGTTCTTCGAGGCCGTGGTGCAGGCGACCGAGGAGGCGGTGCTCAACGCGCTGTTCGCCAACCAGGAGATGACCGGCCATCGTGGACACCGGGTTCCCGCGCTGCCGACGTCGCACTGGCTCGGCTAAGAAGCGGACAAGGCGCCCAGCAGGCGGTCACAAGCGGCCGCGCTGCTGCGGTTCCCCGCCCCGGTGAACTGCGAGGACGCGCCGGTCAGCACCAGCGTCGCGGCCTTCGTCTTCCCCAGGATCGTGTAGGTCCGGCCGATGTCGAGCCGGACCTGCGCGGCGCACAGTTCGTCGCCCAGCGACTCGAGCAGGTCCAGCGCCCGGTGCAGGCACGACATCGCCCCCCGCGGATCCCGGCGCCGCAGGTGCAGTTGTCCTTGCCTGCGCAGGACGTGTGCCATCCGGTGCTCGTCGTCCAGTTCGGCGCAGAGCCGCCAGGCCTCGTCCAGTTCCGCCTCGGCCTCGTCGAGCAGGCCGAGTTCCGTGCTGGCGACGGCGTGCGAGGTGCGGAGGTGCGCCATGCCGAGGACGTCACCGATCTCCGTGACGATGGTCAGCGCGCGCTTCGCCGTCGCCCTCGATTCTTCGGGCCTGCCCGTCGAACGGGCGAGCACGCAGAGCCCGGTCAGCGCGCCGGCCATCCCGGCGGGATCGTCGATGCGCTCGCTGATCCGGTACGACTCGGTGAGCGACCTCGCCGCCTCCGGATAGTCGTCCCAGTAGAGGTGGATCTGGCCGATTCCGCGCAGCAGCGCGGCTTCCCCCCGTGCCCGTCCCGAGGCCCTCGCCGCGTCGAGCGCGCGCCGGTGACACCGCGACCATTCCGCGTACAGTCCACTGTGGTCGAAGTACGAAGCGGCCACGACGGCGAGCTCCCAGGCCAGTTCCCCGAGACCGGCGTCCGCCGCGTGCGAGACGGCGGCCTCGATCGCCGGAAGCTCGGCCTGGAACCACGAAAGCGGGTCGGCGACCAGCGATTCGTCCAGCCGGGTACGGGTGGCCTGCCCGGGTCCGGGCCGCAGAACGCTGCGGGGCAAGCGATCCGTGGCCTTCTCCGCGAGCCACAACCAGCCGCCGAGCACCCGTTCGACAGTGTCGGCCCGATCCTGTTCCGGCTCCGCCACGACCTCTTCGACGGCGAAGGCGCGCAGCAGGTCGTGCACCCGATAACGCGGTGCGCCCGCACCCCGGGAAACCGGCTGGATCATGTGCCGGTGTCTCAGGTCCTCGAGCGCGACGGCGATGGCGCCGGACTCGCCGCCATCGGCGACCGCGGCCGCCCAAGCGGGGAAATCGGCCGCGGGCAACAGACCCAGCCGGCGGAACAGCCGTTGCCGGTCCGGCGCCAGCTGCCGGTAGCCGAGGGCGAGGCTGCTGCGGACGGCCAGATCCCCGGCGCACAGCCAATCCAGCCGCCGACGCTCGACGGACAGCTCGATCGCGACGTCGGCGAGTTCCCAGCCGGAGCGATCACCGATCCGGCTGCCGACGATCCGCAGAGCGAGCGGGAGACCACCGCAGTACTCCAGAACCTGCTGGGCGGCAACGGACTCCTCTTCGATCTCGCCGTTCCCGGTGAGCCTCGCGAGCAAGGCGGCCGCGTCGGCGGGTGCGAGGACGTCGACCGGGACCGGACGGCCGAGTTCGAGACCGTCCAAGGCGAACCGGCTCGTGACGATCACCGCGCAGCCGCCACCGGCCGGCAGCAACGGCCGCAGCTGGGCTTCGCCGGCGGCATCGTCGAGGACCAGCAGAACCCGGCGCCCGTGGACCATGCTGCGGAACAGACAGGCGCTTTCGTCGATGTCGGCGGGGATCGCGTCGTGAGGAACGCCGAACGCTCGCAGGAATCCGGCGAGCACGGCCTCCGGTGACCGTGGTTCGTTCGTGGTCCCGCGCAGGGCGGCGAACAGCCGTCCGTCCGGATACGCGCCGGCCACCCGGCGCGCGAGCCGGACCGCCAGCGAGGACTTGCCGATCCCGCCCGCGCCGGTGAGCAACAGGACGGGCGGAGTGTCGCGGCCGTCGTCCGAAGTCAGTTCCGCCAGCAGTTCCTCGACCAGGGCGTCCCGGCCGACGAAATCGGCGATGCCGGGCGGCAGCTGGCTCGGCACCGGGGGTTCCCGGTAGGCGGGGTGTTCCCGCGCTGTCATGCCAGAGCTGTCGCACAGCATCTCGCCCTGCAGCGCGCGGATCGCCGGAGACGGCTCGATGCCCAGTTCCTCGACCAGCCTGCGGCGCCATTTCCCGTAGACGTCGAGCGCCTCGGCCATCCGGCCGGCGCGGGCGAGCGCGGTCATCAGCTGTCCGCAGGTCCGCTCGCGGAACGGCGCCGCGGCGAACATGTCGCGCAGTTCGGGGACCAGCCGGTCGTGTTCGCCGAGCCCGAGTTCGGCCTCGGCGCGGTCTTCCAGGACCGAAAGACGCTGGTCCTCCCAGTGCGCGATGACCGCGGCCGCGACCGGCACCCCCGCCAGGACCGGCCCGCGCCACAACTCCAGCGCCTCCCGGAACCGCTGGGCCGCCTCACGAAGGCAGCCCCGGGCGAGCAGCTCGCGCCCCTGGGCGGCCAGGCAGCTGAACCGGCCGGTGTCGGTCTCCTGCGGCCGGGCGTTGAGCAGATACGCCGCCCCCTTGGTCAGGATCGGCTGGTCGCCCCAAGGCGAGCGCAGAGCGCGCCGCAAGCCTGAGATCAGGCCTTGGACCTGCACTTTCGCCGACGACGGCGGCCCGCCACCCCAGAGTTCGTCGATGATCCGATCGCACGAGACCAGCTGCCCGGCCTCGACCAGCAGTAACGCGAACACCCGGCGCGCCTGTGGCGGGCCGAGCGGGAGATCCACGCCCGCGCATTCGGCGGACGGCTCACCCAGCAGACGATAGAAGCGCTCCCCGGACCCCATGGAACCCCCTTGTGCTGTGACATCCAAGAACAGAGTGTCACAGTTTCCCGAGGGTCAGCACCATCCGATCGGGCGAATCGCTCAGCGGTCGGTCCGTGAAGCGCGTGGAGCGGGCTCTGTTCGCCGAGGCCGGCGGCACTACTGAGCCGACACCCGGACCCCGGCACGGTGCAGGCGGGTCCGCCTACCCACCCGGCGGGCCCGCTCGACCCACACGCTACGACCGGCCTTCAGCATCTGCTCGGTCCGGTAGTCCACCTCGGCCAGTACCCCGGCGAGCAAAACGTCGTTGCTGTTCATCACTGTTTCCCCTCAGGAACTCACTACCGCGTTCGGTAGTGACCAGATTCGTCCTGAGGGGCGCGCTACAGCATCGGGTGATCACCTACATACCGGCGCGGATCGACCCCTTACTCTCGCTCACACCTGCTCAGGCGCCGTAAGGGGTCGTCCCGTACCCGCGATCGACGCTGGCTGGGTCAGAGCCAGTCCGCCTCGATACCTCGCGCCCGCAACGTCTCCAGAGACTCCTCGTTGCCCGTGTAGAGCAGCGTCATCGACTTCAGGTGGGAAAAGTGTTCGACGTCGGCGAACTCGTCGACGTCGAACAGTCCGTCCTCACCATCCCAGTTCGGCGCGATCTCCAAGTAGATCTCGTTACCGCCGTCCATCTCGATCTCAGTGACCTTCTCCGCGAGCTCAACGGGGACCTCGAACGCGTCGAAGAAAGCCAGGGCCTCGGGTACCGCCTCGACGCTCCCTCCGTCGAAAGTGAAACCCTGCTCGGCGGCGTACTCCAGCAGGCTGAACCTCGGCAGGAGTTCCTGGTTGTACATCAGCTCCTGGACGACGGCGAGCTTGAAGTTGCGATCGGCGAACTGGATCGGCTGACTCATACCCCGAACCCTATTGGCGGTGGCGACACCGCCAATAGGGTTCGAACACACCCCCGGCATCTCGCCAAGGGAACGAGGCGGCTCGACGTCACCATCTCGTTTCCCCTCGAAGGCGATCCTCGATCTGGCTATGATCGACTCGTGGTGCGATTCCACGGTGTGGCCAGATAGCAGGCCGGTTCCGCCAAGGGGGTGGAACGACCCGGTGTGATTCCGGGGCCAGGCGGTGAAACCCCGCGTTCCCTGTGTCCGGCCCTCGCCGGACTCTCCGGGGTACGGCCGTGAAAACGGGGTGTTGATCGATGTTCACTGGGCGAATCGGCGAGCTGGGCGCCGTCGAACAGATCAAGGGCGACGTGCTGCGTGTGCGGGCGCCGAAGAGCGCGGACCGCGTCCGCGACGGCGGATCGGCGTGCGTCAACGGGGTACGGCTCACCGTACGGCCGGCCGACGGCGTCTTGGAGGCGGTGCTCTCCGCGGAAACCCGTCGCCGGTCGACGTTCGACACGCTTGCGGCCGGAGACGCTGTCAACATCGAGACGCCGCTTCACGTCGGCGATCCGCTTGACGGCCACCTGGTCCAGGGTTACGTCGACGCCGTCGGGAAGGTGATCCGGATCGACGATGAAGGCGGCGCCCGCCGGATTTGGCTCCGGCCGCCGCAGCGTCTGCTGGACAGGCTGCTCGCGAAGTCCCCGATCGCCCTCGACGGTGTCAGTGTGACCATCGCCGAGGTCCTGCGTGACCGGATTTCGGTCGTGCTGCTCCCGATGACCCGCTCGGCCACCACACTCGGCGACCTGAAGGCCGGAGACCGGGTGAACCTGGAACTCGACCTGGTCGGCCGCTTGGCGGAGAAGACGCCTCCTTCAGCGGTGGTAAAGGCATTGCCCCAGCTGCCGTGGGCCGGTCACGTCGATGGACGCGCCGGCGTGGAGAAGGTGCTGCGCCAGCTCGCCGCCGGTGGCGGTGTCGTCGTGTGGGACCCGGAAACCGAGGGCGAGGGCGACGTGATCTTCGCCGGCGCCCGGCTCCGCCCTGAATCGTTCACCTTCCTGCTGACCCAGGTCTGCGGTTTTCCGGCGGTGCCGTGCGCGCCGGAAGTGCTGCGGCGCCTCGAAATCGCGCCGATGCCCGGCGAAGGCGACCGGCAGGGAACGGCGTGGTCGATACCGGTCGACCTGGCCACGGGAACGGGCACCGGCGTATCCGCTGCCGAACGTGCCGCCACCGTGCGGAAACTGGCCGATCCGGACGCGACAGCCAAGGACTTTCTGCGTCCTGGACACGTGTTCCCGCTCGCCGCCCGCCCGGGTCTGCTCGCCGAGCGGTCCGGGCACACGGAGGCGACAGTCGCGTTGTGCACCGCCGCCGGCCTCTCTCCGGTCGGCGTGTGCTGCGAAGTGATGAACCCCGACGGCGAGATGGCAGGCAGCGCCGACCTCGAAGTCGCGGCGCTGCGCTGGGGAATGCCCATGGTGGATTTGGCCGATCTGAAAGCGTGGCTCTGATGACCAGGAACGGTCCCACCTTCTGATGCACGCGGCCTGATCTCAGGACGGCCCGGCACTCATCGAGGAGCGCCGGGCCGGTCCGTATCGGAGCCGAGTCGTCGGCTTACCAGCCGCGCTCGGAGAGGCGGTGGGGCTCGGGCACATCGTCGACGTTGATGCCGACCATGGCCTCGCCCAGGCCGCGCGAAACCTTCGCGATGACGTCCGGGTCGTCGTAGAACGTGGTGGCCTTGACGATCGCCTCGGCCCGCTGGGCCGGGTTGCCGGACTTGAAGATGCCGGAACCGACGAACACGCCCTCGGCACCGAGCTGCATCATCATCGCGGCGTCGGCCGGGGTCGCGATACCGCCCGCGGTGAACAGCACGACCGGCAGCTTGCCCTTCTCCGCGACCTCCTTGACGAGGTCGTACGGAGCCTGGAGTTCCTTCGCCGCAACGTAAAGCTCGTCCTCGGGCAGCGAGGACAGGCGACGCAGCTCCGCGCGGATCTTGCGCATGTGCGTGGTCGCGTTCGAGACGTCGCCCGTGCCGGCCTCACCCTTGGAGCGGATCATCGCCGCGCCCTCGTTGATGCGGCGCAGGGCCTCGCCGAGGTTGGTCGCACCACAGACGAACGGCACCGTGTAGGCCCACTTGTCGATGTGGTTCTCGTAGTCGGCCGGGGTCAGCACCTCGGACTCGTCGATGTAGTCGACGCCGAGCGACTGCAGCAGCTGTGCCTCGACGAAGTGGCCGATACGGGCCTTCGCCATGACCGGGATCGAGACGGTTTCGATGATGCCGTCGATCAGGTCCGGGTCGCTCATCCGGGCGACGCCGCCCTGCGCGCGGATGTCCGCGGGGACCCGCTCGAGCGCCATCACCGCGACGGCACCGGCGTCTTCGGCGATCTTCGCCTGCTCGGCGGTGACCACGTCCATGATCACACCGCCCTTGAGCATTTCCGCCATGCCGCGCTTGACCCGGCCGGTGCCGGTGAGCGAGGTGGTGGCCGTGTTCGTGGACTCGTCAGACACTGCTGGACCTTTCGGAAAGCGCACTGGGTGGTGTGACCCTTCCGAGGGTAGGCCGCTTTTGGACCTCTGAAGCAGGCCATTTCGCGGCGATTTCAGCAGTCCACTGGGTGATCTGGCCCGCGCCCGGCCCCGCGTTTCGTCCTCTAGTCGCGGTAGTTGCGCGCGCAAGTATCGCGACTAGAGGACGAAACGCGGGAGGGGCTAGCGCGCGAGACCTTGCTCGAAGGCGAAGACGCCGTCTGGGTCGTACTTCCGTGCCACCCTCCGCAGCCGCGGGAGGCTCTCCCCGTAGTACGCCTTCGCCCAGTGCGGCATCTCCGCGTCGATGTAGTTGATGTACCCGGCCTGTCCGTACTCCCGGCCGAGTTCGTCCCTGACCCGGCCGATCGCCTGCCGCGCGTACGCCTCGCCGCCGTCCAGGCCACGCGTGACCTGGATGCTGCCGAGCGCGGACCGGTGCGGGAAGCACGACTCGCTCGACGGCACCCGCGCGATCGCGCCGCCGTACGCGTCGATGATCGAGTACAGATACGGGTCGCTGGTCAATAACGACGCCAGCGCGTCGGGATCCGGGACCGGATGGGTCAGCATCCTCGAAGTGGAGACGTACTCACCCCGCTGCGCCACCGCGGCGGGGAAATTCGTCTCTTCGGCGAAGGCGCGCATGGTCGCGAGATTCCTTTGCTCGGTCACGTCGCGGGTGAGCGGCTGGGTGCCGACACGGCGGACGAGGTCGTCGAGCAGCGGATTCAGTTGCGCCGCGCGGCCCACGAAACAGCCACCGCAGTTGACGGCCGTCGGCCCGAGCCCCATCCCGGACCACAGTTCGTCCGGCATCGCGGGCTGCCACTCCTGCCAGGCGGCGACCAGGGCGGCGAGGACGGCGGGAGGAAAGGTCAGGCCGAAGTTCGTCAGTGTCCTGGCCGCCGCCGTGCGGAAGGTGAACGAGGTGACGATGCCGAAGTTGCCGCCGCCACCGCCGCGCAGCGCCCACAGCAGGTCCGGCGCCGTCTCCGCCGACACGAGGCGCAGCTTCCCGTCCGCGCCGACGAAACGCACGGACTCGACGCTGTCGCAGGTCAGACCGTACTTACGGCCCAGGACTCCGATGCCACCACCGAGCGTCAGCCCGGCGATGCCGACCGAAGGGCAACTGCCCGCCGGCAGCGCACGTCCCGCGGCCGCCAGCGTTTCGTACACCTGGCCGAGCACCGCGCCCGCGCCGATCGCCGCGCGGCCGCCCGGCAGGATTTCGATCGCGTTCAGCCGGGAGAGGTCGACGACGAGGCCTTTGTCCACTGTGGAATAGCCGGCGTAGCTGTGCCCGCCGGACCGTGCCGCGATCGGGACCCGGTGCCTGGCCGCGAAATCGACGCAGCGCCGGACGTCGTCCTCGTTCGCACATACTGCGACACCGTGGGGCAGCCGATGGTCGTAAAGGCTGAAAAACCCGAGCCGCGCTTCGTCGTAGCCGGGGTCACCGGGCCGGAACAGTTCGCCGGCCAATCCGGCGCGCAAGCGTTCCCAGGGACCACCGCCTTCGGGAATCGCCGCTGGTACCGCCGCCATGGCCGGAACCGCGCCGGCCAGCTTCAGGATGGTCCGCCTGCCGAGCTCCATCGCTCATCCCCCCAGGATTCGCCTTCGGGCATCCGCCATCGAGCATAGCGACGGGTCGACATTCGGGGGGTCCCTCGCCGGTCACCTTGCCGCGACGGGTATCGCGGGTGTGTGATCGGGGACACACCTGTTTCCCGGGCGTCGTGTGGTGAGGAGACCGTCATGGCCGACAAACAGAGCAAGAACGGAGACTCCGGGGCCGCCGTCGCTGTGGCCGACCCGGCGAAGGTGCGCAACGTCGTCCTGGTCGGGCCGTCCGGCTCCGGCAAGACCACGCTCGCCGAAGCGCTGCTCGCCGCGTCCGGCACGGTGTCGCGGGCGGGCTCGGTCGTGGAGGGCACCACGGTCTGCGACCACGACCCCGCCGCGGTCCGGCAGCAGCGGTCGGTCGGCCTCTCGGTCGCGCCGGTGCTGCACCAGGGCCACAAGATCAACCTCATCGACACCCCCGGGTACGCCGATTTCGTCGGTGAACTGCGCGCCGGGCTCCGGGCCGCCGACGCGGCGCTGTTCGTGGTCTGCGCGGCGGAGGGCGTGGACGCGGCCACGGTCGCGGTCTGGGAGGAATGCGCGGCCGTCGGGATGCCGAGAGCGGTGATCGTCTCCCGGCTCGACCATCACCGCGCTGACCCCGAAGGCGAGATCGCGGCCTGCCAGGCCGCGTTCGGGGCCGGCGTGCTGCCGCTGTACCTGCCCGCGCGCGAAGGACTCGTCGGGCTCATCACCCGCCGCTACTTCGACTACTCCAACGGCTTCCCGCCCCAGGTCGGCGAGCCGGACAAGGCCGATCTCTCCCGGATGAACGAGGCCCGCAACGAACTGATCGAGGGAGTCATCGCCGAGAGCGAGGACGAATCCTTGATGGACCGGTACCTCGCCGGTGAGGAGATCGCCGAGGACACGCTGATCGCCGACCTCGAAACCGCCGTCGCGCGCGGATCGTTCCACCCGGTGATCCCGGTGTGCGCCACGACCGGGGTCGGGCTCGCCGAAGTCCTCGACGGGATCGTGCGCGCCTTCCCCTCACCGCTCGAGCACGTCCCACCGGAGGTCACCTCCCCCAGTGGCGAGCCGCACGCGAGCCTCCGCGCCGATCCCGACGGGCCGCTCGCGGCCGAGGTCGTCCGGACCGCTGTCGACTCCTACGTCGGCCGAGTGTCCCTCGTGCGGGTCTTCTCCGGAACGCTCCGGCCCGAACGCCCGGTGCACGTCTCCGGCCACGGCCTCGCCGAACGCGGGCACGAGGACCACGACGCCGACGAACGGGTCGCGCACCTCTACTCCCCGCTCGGCGCGAACCTGCGCGAGGTCCCGTTCTGCGTCGCGGGCGATCTCTGCGCGCTGACCAAGGTCGGCTCGGCCGAGACCGGCGACACCGTCTCCTCACCCGAAGACCCGCTGATCATGAAACCGTGGACGATGCCGGAACCGCTGCTCCCGGTCGCCGTCATCGCGAAAACGCGCAGCGACGAGGACACGTTGGCGCGCAACCTTTCCCGGCTCGTCGCGGGCGACCCGACCCTGCGCCTGGACCGCAACGCCGAGACCAACCAGCTCGTGCTGTGGTGCATGGGCGAGGCGCACGCCGACGTCGTGCTGTCACGGCTGCGCGCGGGCGGAGCCGACGTGGACACCGAACCGGTCCGCATCAGCCTGCGCTCGACCTTCGCCGGGCCTGCCCGCGGGCACGGGCGGCACGTCAAGCAGTCCGGTGGCCACGGCCAGTTCGCCGTCTGCGACATCGAGGTCGAACCGCTGCCGCGCGGTTCGGGGTTCGAGTTCGCGGTCAAGATCATCGGCGGTTCGGTGCCACACCAGTTCATCCCGAGTGTCGAAAAGGGCGTCCGGGCCCAGGCCCTGCGTGGCTTGCTCGACGGGCATCCGCTGATCGACATCCGGGTGACCCTCGTCGACGGGAAGGCGCACAGCGTCGACTCGTCGGACGCCGCGTTCCAGATGGCGGGCGCGCTGGCACTGAAGGAAGCCGCCGTGGCCGGGAAGATCGCGTTGCTCGAACCACTCGAAGAGGTGGCGGTGCGGCTTCCGGACGAGCACCTGGGCACCGTGCTCGGCGACCTCTCGTCCCGGCGTGGCCGCGTTCTCGGCACCGAATCGGGTGAAGGCGGCCGCACGGTCATCCGCGCCGAGGTACCCGCCGCGGAACTACTGCGCTACGCGATCGACCTGCGTTCGCTGACCTCGGGCACGGCGACGTTCACCCGCAAGCACGCCCGGTTCGAGCCCATGCCGGAAGGAGCCGTGGCCTAGAAATCAAACCCACCCGGCCGCTCGTTCCGGTCCGCGAGGAGACCGGCCAGGGTGGCGATGGCGATCTCGGGCGGCGTGCGGGAGCCGATGTTCAGCCCGACCGGGCGGTGCACCCGGGCGATGTCCTCGTCCGGGACGTCCAATGCCCTGAGCGCGGCCACATGCGGGCCGGCGTGGCGCGGATTGCCCAGTACCCCGATCCAGCGGGCCGGGTGACCCAGCGCGGCTTTGAGCACCGCACCGAGTTCGAGCCGGTCGTGATCGGTGACGACGACGTCGGCCCCGGAGCCGAGATCGGGCACCGTCGAGACGACCTCGAAGCCGTCCGCGACATCGGTCGCCCGTGCGCCGTCCGGCTCGAACAGCACCGTCGTGAACCCGAGATCCTTGCCGTACCGCAGCAGGAAGGACGCCACCGGTGTCGCGAAAACCGCTACCAGCACCCGTTCGCTCATGACCCCATCCTCCCGCAAGTAGTCCTCTAAGCGCGCTTTCAGAAGTCGGGTTCGGCGATTTCGAAGTACTCCGGGAGCCGGGCGGTTCCAGCGAGACCGAAGTACCGGACCTTCCGGCGCCGCCGCAAATGCAGCGTGTCCCGTACGGCGTCGTTGTGCACCCGTCGCGCGATGACCACGCGGTGCTCGGCGTCGGTCAGTTCCTCGGCCAGCGGCGGCGGCAACGTCGTCCGGTCGACGCGCGCCAGCAACAGCGTCAGCTCGTTCTCCTCGACTTCACGATCCGGCCGCTCGGCGTGCTCGGCACGCTCGGCCAGCCCGCGGAGTCCCTCGTCGCCCAAGATCACCGCGGCCGCCCTGGCGACGACGGCGCGCCGCGCGAGGGCCGCGTCGAGTGCCGCCCAGCCCGCGTCCGTGCGGACGTGCAGCCGGTCGAGCCGGTTCGCCGTCGCGAGCAGGAACAGCCCGCCCAGCACCACGATCGCGGCCACGAGGCCGCCGATCCACACCCATGTCGTCACCGGCTGAACTCGCGTTCGCCCGCGCCGACCCGCCGGGGGTCGGCGGCGATCGCCGCTTCGTACACACGCAGGACCTGGGTGGTGACCACGGACCAGTCGAAGATCGCGATCCGCTCCCCCGCGGCCGCGGCCAGCGAAGCCCGCCGCGCCGGATCGCCGAGCAGCTCACGCAAACCGTCCGCCAGCGCGGCGGCGTCCCCGGTTTCGGTCAGCATCCCGGCCTTCCCGTCGTCGAGCACCCGGCGGAACGAGTCCAGCCCGCTCGCGAGCACCGGCGTCCCGGCCGCCATCGCCTCGGTGAGGATCATGCCGAAGCTCTCCCCGCCCATGTTGGGCGCGCAGTAGACGTCGACGCTGCGCAGGGCCCGCGCCTTCGTCTCGTGGTCGACCTGCCCCAGCAGGTCGATATGCGGCGCCAGTTCCGGCCCTGCCTCGCGCCGGAGCTGATCGGCGTCCCCGCGGCCGACGACCAGCATCCGCAGGTCCTCGAACTCCGGCAGCAGTATCCGCAGCGCCTCCAGCAGCACGCCCATCCCCTTGCGGGGCTCGGTGTACCGCCCGACGAAGCCGACCGTGCCGCCCGCTCGCGGATACCCGTCCAGGGGAAGCGCGCGGGCGAAGAAGTCGACGTCGACGCCGTTGGGGATCTCGACCGCGTCACCGCCGGCGTGCTCGACCTGGACCCGCCTGGCCAGCGCCGACACCGCGATCCGCGCGGTGATCTTCTCCAGCAGCGGCCGCAGGACCGGCTGGAACGCCGCCAACGTGCGCGAACGGGTCGTGGCCGTGTGGAACGTCGCGACGATCGGGCCGTCCGCGACCTTCAGCGCCAGCAGCGAAAGACTCGGGGCGGCCGGTTCGTGCAGGTGCAGGACGTCGAACTCGCCGTCCCGGATCCACCGCCGCACCCGGGAGTAGGACACCGGGCCGAACTGCAGCCGCGCGACCGAGCCGTTGTACGGGATGCCGAGCGCCTTCCCCGCGGGGACGACGAAGTCCGGGACGTCGGAATCCTCGTCCGCCGGGGCGAGCACGGAGACGTCGTGCCCGCGCGCGAGCAAGGCCTTCGCGAGATCGATGACGTGCCCCTGCACGCCGCCGGGTACGTCGAAGGAGTACGGGCAGACGATCCCGATCTTCCTGACTCGCTGACCGGACGCCATGCCCTCAGCTCGCTTCGCCGAGACTCGCCTGTTCCTCGGATTCGAGGTCGGAGAGCCAGAACTTCTGCATCATGTGCCAGTCCGCCGGATGCGCGGCGATGTCGCCGGCGAAGATGTCGGCCAGTGCCTGGGTGGCCGCCGGGACCTCGGACCGGTTCGTGACCCGGATCCGCGGGTGCAGCCGGATCTGCCAGCCGTCCTCGGTGAACCAGCAGCCCGCCGGGATCAGCGCGGCGCCGGTGGTCGCCGCCAGCCGGGCCGGACCGCCGGGCATCTTGGTCTGCTCGCCGAAGAACTTGACCGGCACGCCCGAATTCGTCAGGTCCCGGTCCCCCACGAGGCAGATCGCTTTGTTCTCCCGCAGCCGCTTGAGCAGGACACGCATCGCGGAACTGTCGCCGGTCAGCGGCACGATCTCGAAGCCGAGCGATTCCCGGTAGGACACGAACCGCTGGTAGAGCGCCTCGGGCTTCAGCCGTTCGGCGACCGTGGTGAAGCCGCCGAGGTAGTCCGCGAGCCAGACCCCTGCGGCGTCCCAGTTCCCGCTGTGCGGCAGCGCCATCACCGCGCCGTTGCCCTCGGCGAGGGCGGCGTCGAGGTTCTCGACCCCGGTGATCGACTGGGCGACCTTGCGGCTGACCTCTTTGTGGTCCATCGACGGCAGCCGGAACATCTCGTGCCAGTAGCGGGCGTAGGACCGCATCGCGCGGCGGGTCAGTTCGTCCAGTTCGACCTCGTCGGCCTGTGGCACGACCCGGGCGAGGTTGCTCCGCAGCTGACGTACTCCGCCGCCGTCCCGCCGGACGGCGAGATCCGCGCCGAGCCCGAAGGTCACCGAGCCCGCCGACTCCGGCAGCCAGCGTGCGAGCCGCCAGCCCGTCGCGTAGCCGAAGTCGCTCAGGCGCTGGGAGAACCCGCTCATGAGCCGGCCTCCGCGGCGGGTGGCCCGGCCGCGTTCGCCGCCTTGGCGGCTTTGGCCACCGCGGCCATCCGCTGGAGCAGGGTGATCACCGAAAGCACGGCGAGGAGCCAGAGCGAGATGTCCACGGTGTACGGAACGCCCAGACCATGCAATCCGGTTCCCACGAGCGCGATGATCAGCCGTTCCGCCCGCTCGACGAGCCCGCCGTCCGCCTCCAGCCCGGAGGCTTCGGCGCGGGCCTTCACGTACGAGATCACCTGCGCGAGCACCAGGCAGATCAGCGCGGCGGCCGCGGCCGGGCGGTTGTCGTCGTGGACGAAGCACCACCAGGCGATCGCGGCGAACAGCGCGCCGTCGACCAGCCTGTCGCAGGTGGCGTCCAGGACGGCGCCGAACGGCGTGCCGTACCCGCGGGCGCGGGCCATCGCGCCGTCGAGCAGGTCCAGCATCGCGAAGCCCCACACGGTGAACGTGCCCCACAGCAGCAGGCCGTTGGGGAAGAACGCGAGCGCGCAGATCACCGCACCGGCGGTGCCGATGACGGTCATCGCGTTCGGGGTCAGACCGGCGCGTACGAGCGCCTTCCCCATCGGGTCGGTGACGCGGGAAACGGAGGCGCGCGCGAAAATGTTGAGCATCGGTTCTTCAGGTGCACCTAAGCAGCAGGGTCGGGTGGCCGCCCGAAGCCTATCGACCCGCACCGACGCCCGTCGTCGTGCCCGCCCCGGACCGGTCGCCGATCAGTCCGCTTTGGCCAGTTCGGCCGTGTCGCGGAGGTCGGCGAGATCGCCGGAAACGACCCCGGAATCCTCCTGGAGAGCCAGTTCCGCCTCCGCGGCGGCGCACTTGGGCGACAGCCGCCCCAGGACGGCGGCGCTGATGTCACCGAGCGCCTTCACCTGTTCGGGCGTCAGCGGGTCGAAGAGGCTTTCGCGGACGGCCTCGACATGGCCGGGCGCGGCCCTCTCCAGCGCGGCGAACCCGTCGGCGGTGAGCACCGCCCAGGAGCCGCGTTTGTCGCTGGGGCAGGACTCACGACGAACCCAGCCGTTCGCCTCGAGCCGCGCGACGGCGTGCGAGAGCCGGCTGCGCGACGCCTTGCGCGCGTCGGCGAGCTCGCTCATCCGCAGCTGACGCCCCGGCGCCTCGGACAAGGCGACGAGCACCTCGTAGTAGGTGTGCGGCATGCCCGCCTCGTGCTGGAGCTGGCCCTCCAGGTGCGCCTGCAGCATCCGCGTGGCAGCGGAGAAGTCGCGCCAGACTTTTTGCTCCTCGTCGGAGAGCCATCGGGGTTCGGACATGCCGCCCATTCTACCCCTGGTTGAACGCTCAACCAAACTGCGCTACAGTCGTGGTTGAGCGCTCAACCAGCTGAGGGTTCACCACCGGCAATCACAGACTTTTGGAGACCGACTTTCATGACCACCACCGAGATCCCGGGTTACGTCGCCGGCAAGTGGACGATCGACACCGCGCACTCCGACATCGCCTACACCGTCAAGCACCTCGGCCTGGCGAAGTCCCGCGGTAACTTCACCGGCTTCACCGGCGAGGTCGTCACCTCCGACAACATCCTCGAGTCCACGGTCACCGTCGAGATCGACGCCTCGTCGGTCGCCAGCGGTGTCGACGGGCGCGACACGCACCTCAAGTCCGAGGACTTCTTCCACGTCGACGAGCACCCGGTCATCACCTTCCGCTCGACCGGGATCCGCGAAGACGGCGGCGACTACGTCATCGACGGCGACCTCACCTGGCGCGGCAAGACCGTCCCGGTCTCGCTCGAGGCCGAGTTCAACGGCATCGGCACCAACCCCGCCAACGAAAACGCCACCACCATCGGCGTCTCGGCCACCGCGACCGTGAACCGCCGCGACTTCGGCATCGGCCCGGAGGGCAACGCCTTCCTGTCCGAGAAGGTCAAGATCGACATCGAGCTTCAGGCCGCGCTCAACGCCTGACCCGTACCACCCCTGGATGTCATGAAAGGGTCTTTCAGGACAAAAAACGTCCTGAAAGACCCTTTCATGACACTCGCGACCCGGGCGGACCTACCAGGCGTCCGCCAGCAGCTGCCGGGTCTCCCCCAACAGCTGCGGCAACACCTTCGTGTGACCGATGACCGGCATGAAGTTGGCGTCGCCACCCCACCGAGGCACCACGTGCTGGTGCAGGTGCGCGGCGATCCCCGCGCCCGCGATCACACCCTGGTTCATCCCGATGTTGAACCCGTGCGCCGAAGACACCTCCCGGATCACCCGCATCGCGCGCTGGGTGAACTCGGCCACCTCGACGGTTTCCTCCGGCGTCAGGTCCGTGTAGTCCGCGACATGGCGGTACGGCACGGCCATCAGGTGCCCGGGGTTGTACGGGTAGAGGTTCAGCACCGCGTAGACCGTCTTACCACGCGCGAGGATCAGCGCGTCCTCGTCGCGCTTCTCCGGAAGACGGCAGAACGGACAGCCCTCATCGGGCTTCTTCGCACTCTGCACGTAGGCGAGCCGGTGCGGGGTCCACAGGCGCTGCAACGCGTCCTGGACCCCCACACCGTCCTGTCCGACGACTTCGGGGCCATCGGGTCCCGTCACCGGAGGATCGCCTCCAGGCCCGCCACGGTCGGCGAGGCGTTCTCCCGGCGCTGGACCCAGCCGGCGATCGCCTCGACGGCGTCGGCCACCGAGACACCGTTGATCTGGCCGCCGTCGCGGAACCGGAACGACACCGCGCCCGCCTCGACGTCCTTCGCGCCGGCCAGCACCATGAACGGGACCTTCTGCGTGGTGTGGGTGCGGATCTTCTTCTGCATACGGTCGTCGCTCGCGTCGACGTTGACCCGGATCCCCTTGGCCCGCAGCGCCTTCTCGACCCCGCGCAGGTGCTCCACCTGGCCCTCGGTGATCGGGATCCCGACCACCTGGACCGGCGCGAGCCACGCCGGGAACGCGCCCGCGTAGTGCTCGGTCAGCACGCCGAAGAACCGCTCGATCGAACCGAACAGCGCACGGTGGATCATCACCGGACGCTGACGGCTGCCGTCGCCGGCGGTGTATTCGAGCTCGAACTTCTCGGGGAGCATGAAGTCCAGCTGGATGGTCGACATCTGCCAGGTGCGGCCCAGCGCGTCCTTCGCCTGCACGGAGATCTTCGGCCCGTAGAACGCCGCGCCACCCGGATCCGGCACCAGTTCGAGCCCGGAGTCCTCGGCCGCGGTGCGCAGTACCTCGGTCGCCTCGGCCCACACTTCTTCGGAACCGATGTACTTCTCTTCGTTCCGAGTGGACAGTTCGAGGTAGAAGTCGTTGAGACCGTAGTCGCGCAACAGGTTCAGCACGAAGTCCAAAAGGGACTTCAGCTCACCGGGGACCTGCTCCAAGGTGCAGAAGATGTGCGCGTCGTCCTGCGTCATGCCCCGGACGCGGGTGAGCCCGTGGATCACGCCGGACTTCTCGTAGCGGTACACCGAGCCGAATTCGAACATCCGCAGCGGCAGTTCGCGGTAGGAACGCCCTCGCGAGCGGAAGATCAGGTCGTGGAACGGGCAGTTCATCGGCTTGAGGTAGTAGTCCTGGCCGGGCTTGCGGACCGTGCCGTCCTCGTTGTGCTCGGCATCGAGGTGCATCGCCGGGTACATGCCGTCGCGGTACCAGTCGAGGTGACCGGAGGTCTCGAAGAGCGCGCCCTTGGTGATGTGCGGCGAGTAGACGAAGTCGTACCCGGCCTCGACGTGCCGCTGGCGCGAGTAGTTCTCCATCTCCTGCCGGATGATCCCGCCCTTGGGATGGAACACGGGCAGCCCCGAGCCGATCTCGTCGGGGAAGGAGAACAGGTCGAGCTCGACCCCCAGCTTGCGGTGGTCGCGGCGCTCGGCCTCGGCCAGGCGCTCCAGGTAGACCTCCTGCGCCTCGGCGGATTCCCACGCGGTGCCGTAGATCCGCTGCAGCTGCGGGTTCTTGTCGTTGCCGCGCCAGTACGCGGCGGCGACGCGGGTGAGCTTGAACGCCGGGATGAACTTGGTGGTCGGCACGTGCGGGCCGCGGCAGAGGTCACTCCACACGCGCTCCTTGGTGCGCGGGTCGAGGTTGTCGTAGATCGTCAGCTCGCCGCCGCCGACCTCCATCACCTCGGAAGTGTCCACAGTGGAGTCTTCGGACTTGAGGTCGACGAGTTCGAGCTTGAACGGCTCGTCGGCCAGTTCCTTCTTGGCCTCGTCGACCGAGTCGAAGACGCGGCGAGAGAACTGCTGCGAGCCCTTCACGATCTGCTTCATGCGCTTTTCCAGCGCCTGCAGGTCTTCCGGGGTGAACGGCGTGTCGATGGCGAAGTCGTAGTAGAAGCCGTCCTTCACCGGCGGGCCGATGCCGAGCTTGGCCTGCGGGAACTGCTGCTGCACGGCCTGCGCGAGCACGTGGGCGGCCGAGTGGCGGATGACGCTGCGGCCGTCCTCGGTGTTCGCCGCGACGGCCTCGACCTCGACCTCGGATTCGGGCGCCCAGGTGAGGTCGCGGAGTTGCCCTTCGGCGTCGCGCACGACGACGATCGTGTCCGGCCCCTTGGTCGGCAGCCCGGCTTCGCGGACCGCGGAGCCCGCCGTAGTGCCCGCCGGCACCACCACGCGCGGGGCGGTTGCGGCTGCTACTGACGACGGCTGGGACACGATGGACTCCTCGCGGTGAAAGCGGATGGTCCGTGTGATGTTAGTCGTCACGTACGGCACCGCTCACGCGCATTACCCCAAGCACCACGAAGGCCTCCTCCCATTGGAAGAAGGCCTTCGCGTTATCGAGCGACGAGGTCAGGCGGTCTCGACGACCTCGTCGAAGTCCAGTCGCGGCAGGCGGTCGAACCAGGGGTTGTCGCCCGGCTTGCCGACATTGATCACGACGAGGGACTTCCACGGCTTGTCCGCGAAGAACTCCTTGTCGATGCCTTCGCTGTCGAAGCCGGTCATCGGGCCGGCGGCCAGCCCGGCGGCGCGGACGCCGATGATGAAGTAGCCGACCTGCAGCAGGGCGTTGAGCTTCGCGACCTCGACGCGGCTCGCCTCGTCGGCGAACAGGTCCTTCGCGCCGGGGAAGTGCGGGAACACGCGCGGGAGGTTCTCGTGGAACTCGGTGTCGGCGGCCAGCACGACGGTCACCGGCGCGGCGTCGGTCTTCGCGCGGTTGCCCTCGGACATCAGCGGGGAGAGGCGCTTCTTGCCCTCTTCGGTGCGGATGACCAGCGCGCGCAGCGGCTGGTTGTTCATCGACGTCGGGGCCCACTTGACCAGTTCGTAGATCGCGCGGATCTGCTCGTCGGTCACCGGCTCGTCGCTGAAGTTGTTCGCGGTGCGTGCTTCGCGGAACAACAGGTCCTGGACCTCCTGCGAGAGGTTCAGGGCTTCGGTCGGCTCAACGATGGTGGTCATGATGTGGATCTTCCTTCCGGTGCGCTTCCTGTACCCGTCCCAACCTAGTTGAGCGCTGAACTATTTCGAGTTCAACTACTTCTGGCTATGGAGTGGATCACAAGAACGGCCGCCGTCCCGAGGGGGAACGGCGGCCGGAGAGCCTGAAGGAGCTGCTCAGTAAGCCCCGCGGCCGTGCAAGACGGCCCGGAAGGTCTTCCAGAGGATCACCAGGTCCAGGGCGAGGGACCAGTCCTCGACGTAGCGGAGGTCGAGGCGGATGCTCTCGGCCCAGCTGAGATCGCTGCGACCGCTGACCTGCCAGAGCCCGGTCAGGCCCGGCTTCACCAGCAGACGGCGCCGCGCGTCGGGGGCGTACTTCGCGGTCTCCTCCGGCAACGGCGGCCGGGGGCCGACGAGGGACATGCGGCCGCTGACGACGTTGAACAGCTGCGGCAGCTCGTCGAGGGAGTAGCGGCGCAGCATCCCGCCGACCTTGGTGATCCGCGGGTCGTTGCGCATCTTGAACAGCGGCCCCGCGCCTTCGTTGTCCGCCTCGAGATCCCGCTTGAGCCGGTCGGCGTCGGTGACCATGGTGCGGAACTTCAGCATGGTGAAGGTGTGGCCGTCGCGGCCGACGCGGCGCTGCCGGTAGATGACCGGGCCGCGGTCGTTGAGCTTGATCGCGACCGCGATCACCAGCAGCAGCGGGGAAAGCAGGGAAAGGATCAGGGTCGAGCCCGCCCGGTCGAGCACTTCCTTCACCAGACGGCGGCCGCCGGTGAACATCGGCGCGCTGACCCGCAGCAGCGGCATGCCCAAAACGCCGGAGACGTTCAGCCGAGGGCCGGCGACCTCCATCAGCACCGGGGCGACCACCATCTCCGCGGAGGTGCCTTCGAGGTCCCAGGCGAGCCGCTGCAGGCGCTTCGGGTTCCAGTGCTGGTCCGCGGTCACCGCGACCACCCGGTACCCGCCACGGCGGACGTGGCCCGCGAGGTCGTCGAGTTTCCCGACGACCGGGACACCTTCGACCTCGCCGCTCCCCCGCTCCGCGCCGGCGCCGGTGAAGGTGCAGACGGCCTCGACCCGCCAGCCGACATGAGGATCGGCCTTGGTGCGGCTGATGAGATCGGCGACCGTGTCGGGGTTTCCGGCCGCGAGCACCGGCAGCAGGCATTCGCCGAGACGGCGGCGACGGTGGAGCACCTGTCTCAGGAGGTACCGCTGCAGGAAGGCGAAGACCGAGATCATCGGGACGACGATGAAGACCCACGGCTGCACCGCGAGCGCGCCGAAGAGCAAGCCTCCCAACGCGACGAGCACCGCGGCGGTGACCAGGCCCCGGCCGAGCGTCCGGTACTCCTCCGCGCCTTCGCCCAGCACCCGCGGGCTCCAGGCGCGGCAGACCGACAGCCCGAACAGGAAAGCGGCGGCGGTGCCGAGCGCGTGCATGTCGTGCGGGTCGGACCGATCGATCAGGAAGGCGCTCATCGCGATGAGCACGAACGCGGTGAAAACGTCACTGCCGATGACCCAGGCGCGATAGCGCGATTCCCAAGCCGCGTAAGGCGGACGCGCCGACGTGGTGTCGACCGCGGCGGCCACACCCGTTCCCCGTTGCGGGGGAAGCGGGATGGCTTGAAGGTCGATGTGCTGCGGCGTCCCGCTCACGGTGGACGACGACCGCACCGACTCTTCCATCAGACCTCCCGAAGTGGGGACTCCGAACGCCGGATCAACACGCTGAGTGAATGAGAGTGATTTCGAAGAGTGATCGATTCTCACAGTCCAGCAGCGTCCGATGGGGCGACATACGCCAAGGTATCGGCCACTCTCCGGCCATCGTTACAAGGGTTTCCAGCCACATCCTGTGCGAGCTTCCGGCAAATGAATGCCATATTGATAACGAGATGATGACGATGCGTAATAGTCCGTATCCCTCGGACAACTACGCAACGTAGTCACGAATTCCCCGATTCCCGTGCACTTGGAGCACCACGCGCCCGAACGGCCGAACAGCCCTGGAAACTCCACAGTGGACGGTGCAGGGAACTCGATCTCCCGCCGGTCCAAAGTGGATTCCGAGCCTCCGGAGGACCCGGGCCCGCCGAGCCGGCCGACCGCGCGGCGATCTACCTTGTCAATCGGTCACCAGGGTGGCGTTTCGTCACATCACGTCAGCGTCACGGCGAAGCCGTCACCGGAGCCGGAAGAGTGAGGTGCCCCCGGGTGCCCCGCGTCACAAAAGCCGTGGTCTGGACCTTCTCACAGGGCACCCAGTGCCGAGGATCACAATGTTGTCTCGAAGGGTGCCGACTACGACAACTTCGCCGCGTTCCGCAGACATGAAGACGTATGTCCACACCGGTCGGACGGGCTCTCGTCGAAGACCCCTGAAGCGCCGCGTCCAAGCCATCGACGGCACGACGCCAAGATCGCGCGACTCTATTGGGATGGTTCGCGACGGTAGAACTGCCGCCCCCACATATCTCGCGTCCGACCTGGGGATCGGTTACCGCCGGACGGCTGCGTGGCGCCGACCCCGGCAAAGAAGCAAGGCCCCGAACCTTGTGGTCCAGGGCCTTCATCAGGTGGGCGATACTGGGATCGAACCAGCGACCTCTTCGGTGTGAACGAAGCGCTCTCCCGCTGAGCTAATCGCCCGCTCGCGGTGTTGTCGCGACTCTACCTCACAACTTTCGGGGGCCTGCAAACGGGTGGTTCGCGATGACCACACTCTGCTCACCAGCAAATACGGAGCGAACAACCACGAGCTAGCCGGGGCTATCGGGGCCTGGGGCCGCCTGCGACGCGCTTCGACATTCGTGCGACGGTGCTATCGCGCGTCGACTAAACCGCGCAATATGTACATGTGGACTGCCTGCAGGGCGCATGTAGGGCTGCGCGTCGCGCGGGTGATGATGGGGTGACGGAGTCAAGATCGGGGTCCGATGACCCCGACCGGGTGATCTGCGGCGAAACCGCGATCCGATCGGCCGGTTGATGCGTCACATCATCGCCACTCGGTTCGACCGGGCCGGGAAGGAGACGAAGGGTAGGACGATGCGCAACGATCACGTGACGCTCCGCTCGACGGCGGTGTTCGACCTCCTGGCGCCGCGGACACCCGCGGTGCCGGTCAAGGTGGAACTGCGATACGACACACGCGACCCCTACGCGGTCGTCGCAGCCTTCCGCACCGGCCGCGCCGGCTGGGTCGAGTGGGTCTACGCGCGCGATCTCCTCGCCGACGGCCTTCTGGCCGACGCCGGCGATGGCGACGTACGCATCCGCCCCTCCGTCGAAGACCCCGAGTCCGTCCTCATCGAGCTGAACTCGCCTTCGGGGCACGCCATGTTCGAGGCGTCCGCCCAGGAGCTCGCCGACTTCCTCGACCGGACCTACGACGTCGTGCTGCCGGGCAACGAGCACCTGTGGGTCGACGTCGACGACGCGCTCACTCACCTCATTCCCAACGATTTGTCCTGATAACAGACTTGCGAACACGAAGTGGCACCCCGGTTGCGGAGCCGTTTTCGAAGTCGGATAGTGTTCACACACACCACGGCGACGAGGTGAGGCGCAGAACCGCGAGGTTCTCACCTCTGATCCAACCGAGGATGTGCGGATGTAGCGCAGCTGGTAGCGCATCACCTTGCCAAGGTGAGGGTCGCGGGTTCGAATCCCGTCATCCGCTCGGTAGGCCCTCTCGGGCCTGACACGGTGGAGTGGCCGAGAGGCGAGGCAACGGCCTGCAAAGCCGTGTACACGGGTTCGAATCCCGTCTCCACCTCGCGCGATTAGCTCAGCGGGAGAGCGCTTCCCTGACACGGAAGAGGTCACTGGTTCAATCCCAGTATCGCGCACCATCTGTTTAAGCAGGTCAGAAGCCCTGTCCCTCCTCGGAGGGGCGGGGCTTCAGTCGTTAAAAGGCGATGGCCTTCGGAGCCGTCTCCAACTGCCCGTCACGGAAGGTGGCGTGCAGGTGCGGGAACCACTTCCCCCAGCTTCGTCCGTCCACTCGGCATCAGCAGGGTCACGTGGTCATAAGGCTGCACCACCACAGCGGACCGCGAGTGCTCCGCCTCGCTCCCGTCCCACACCGGCCGCCAGTAGCGGTTACGGCAGTTCGACCGCCGCAACGGCGCACCCTCGGCACTGCAGAGCACGAACGGGAAACTGTGACTGTCGATCAACTCTTCGTAGAACACTCATGCCGCTGCTGACCGACCAACTCACCCCACCGGGACCCGGTGTAGAAGTCCAGCACCCGAGCACGAGCCCCGCGAGACCGAGCCCGCTCTCGTAGAGACGCATCGCCGCGCGTAGTGCCTGCACCGGCGTCGCGACAAGGTTCATGATCAGGTTCTGCGCCGCGACCGCGCCTGCCGCGCCGATACTCTGGACGTCGTAGGCGGCCGCCGACCGAGCCGGGCTGCACCTGGCCGCGCGATTCGGCGGCCTTGACCGTCTGCCCGACGGTGATCGAGTTGAGGTCGAAAGTGACCATGAAGCCGCAGAGCTTGCCCTGTTGCTGCTGGAGCACCGATTCAGCGGCCGCCTGCGCCTGTACGTTCTGGAACTGCGAGTGGGCGACGAGGACCTTGTAGCCCGCCTGTTCCACGACGTCCTTGATCCCCTGGTTCCACAGGATCGACGCCGGGTCGTTGCCAGGGCCGTCGATGATCGAGATCGTCTTCGGCGCGTTGCGGCCGTCGCAATCGGACATCGCGCGTTTGGCGATCGACTGTGCCGCACCGTAGACGTCGACACCGACGAAGGCGTCGCCGAGCCGGGCGGACATCATGTTGAGCACCACCGTGTAGATACCGGCCTTTGTGCCCGGTCGATGGCGTTGTCGAGCGGGCCCAGATCCTGGTTCTGCAGCACCAGAACGTCGGCCGCCTTGCGCGCGGTCAGGTCCTTGATGGTGCTGATCATCCGGTCGCTGCTGAAGTTCGAGTCGTACACCTTGAACTCGGCGCCGAGTTTGTCGAAGGTGCGCTGCATCGTCGTGCCGCAGTTCTCCGTGAGCTGGTAGCCCTTGACGAGGATCGGCACGAACGCGACCTTCTTGCCCTTCATCGTGTCGAGGGCCTTCTGTCGCGCGGGCATCAGCTCCACAGTGGACCCGAACGCCTGGTTCCCGTTGCCGGACTGGGCTTCCGAAGAACCGTTGTCGACGGAGCTGCTCGCGACGGCGGTGGCCGTCACCGCGGCCAGCACGAGGGCGACGATCTTCTTGGGGAGTTTCATGGTTCCGTTCCCGTTCCCGTTCACGGTTCGCCGGATTTCTCGGTTTCGTCGTTGCGCGGATGCAGCCACGCGTCGAACGCGATCGCGGCAGCGAGGACGCCGTTGACCAGGCCGATCGCCAGCGCGGTCATCAGGGCGATCGCCTGCCGTTCGGGCATGCCGCGGTCGATGAACGCCAGCGTCGCCTGCGCGCATCCCAGGCCGATGCCCGCCACGGACAGATCGAGTCCCTTGCCGAGGATCACGATCGACTGGCCGATGGCCAGGATGCCGAACGCCGCCGACAGGTTCAGGATGCCGGCGAAGTTCCCGGTGCTCAGGAAGTTCGCCGTGGTCAGGCCGCCGGCCAGCGCCAGCAGGACGGTGATCGCGAGGACCGGATAGGTCTGGTCGTAGCCACCCAGGCGCGCGCGAAGCGACCCGCGTGGCTTCGTTGCCACAGTAGTCATGGAAATCCCGTACTCGGTCAGGAGGGAAGGCCCGGGCGGAGCCGTTTCGTGAACTCGGTGACGTCCTCGACATTCCGCAGGTCGAACCTGCCGGTCTCGCGCGCCGACAGGACGTCGCTGCATGTACGCCGTCCGGACACCTCGGCGTGGGCCGTGCCGGCGGCGGCTGCAGTTGCGACCACGAATACAGTCCCAGCACCAGCAAACTACCTTGCAGGACAGGTGTTCCGTCCATACCGAGCACGGTTCTCCATCACGTCTCGTGAGAGTCCAGGCCGTCATCGACGGCGACGTCACGGAAACGCCGATCGGCTGTGGACGGGTGTTTCATCGAAATTTAATCGACTGTAGATACCTTCGCGGAGAGATCGATGTCTCGGCTTTCAGGTGCATAGGCCGAGCCCAGAGGGGATGCTTCGCCCGAATGCACTACTTGATCACGGCCATTTGATCGATCGCGTTTCCGCACACATCACCGCTCTATCCCGTACGCGACAGCGATTGCTCTTTGACGGGACCACCTTTAGCTGAACCTGTTGATCCACAGGAGGGTCTTGGCATGTCTGCCATCGCGTGGGTTCGTCGTCCGGTGAGGTACCGCCATAAGGCTGTGGTGGTGGCGTTGATCTTGGCGTTGCTGGCGGTAGCGGTCCCGGGGGCTGCTCCGCCGGCCTCGGTGCGCGGGACGGGGCAGGCCTCGGGGGCGGATGGGGCGGTGGCGGCTCCGGAGCATCCGGAGGGGACATCGTTCGATCCCAATCAGATCAAGGACATCAAGGCAGGCGATCCAGGGGCCGGGGTGAACCTGATCGGGCCGCCGGCAGCGAACAGTGCGGGTGATGCGCGACTGTCGTATCCGTTGGAGGTGCCGAAGGGGCGGGCGGGTCTGGAGCCGAAGCTCGCCGTCACCTACAGCTCGGCGGTCACGAACGGCTGGCTGGGTATCGGGTGGGACATCGGCACTCCGACGATCACGGTAGACACCCGGTGGGGTGTACCGCGCTATGACGTCGGCCTGGAGACCGAGACGTACGTACTGGGCGGTGAGCAGCTCACGCCGGTCGCTCATCGGGGCGAGTTGCAGAAGCGGACGGCGGAGAAGGTGTTCCACGCGCGGGTGGAGAGCCGGTTCGACCGCATCGTCCGGCACGGGGACAAACCGGCGAACTACTGGTGGGAGGTCACCGACAAGCAGGGCACGCGGACGGTGTTCGGTGGCGCGGAGAACACCACGCTGGCCGACTCGTCCGGCAACGTCGCGTCGTGGGCGGTGCGCGAGGTCCGTGACACCAACGACAATGTCATGCGTTACCACTATGCCCGGGTGGAAGACGGCGGCACCGGGAAGTCGACGGTGCCGGGTAGCAACCTGTATCCGCGGCG
Source organism: Amycolatopsis sp. lyj-112 (assembly GCF_046549055.1). Taxonomy (NCBI): domain Bacteria; kingdom Bacillati; phylum Actinomycetota; class Actinomycetes; order Pseudonocardiales; family Pseudonocardiaceae; genus Amycolatopsis; species Amycolatopsis sp. lyj-112. The sequence goes on from NZ_JAJPWS010000009.1 coordinate 159,098, forward strand.
GATCACCTACACCGGACACGGTGCGACCGAGGGCAAATACTCGGTGACGTTCCTGCGCGACCGGGACCGGGGTGAACCTCGCCGCGGCGATGTGCAAATCGACGCCCGGGGCGGGTTCAAGAAGGTGACCGCCGATCTGCTGCGGCGGGTTGAGGTCAAGCTGGACGACCAGCTGATCCGGGCCTACGAACTGAACTACCGGGCAGGCGCGTTCGCGAAGACGTTGCTGGCGTCGGTGTCGCAGTTCGGCGAGGACAACAAGCTGTTCAACACCCACTCGTTCGACTACTTCGACGACGTCCGGGACAAGGCGGGCAGCTACACCGGGTTCGCTGACACCGCCGGTTGGTCGGTCCCGGATGACGACCTGGGCGTGAACATCCGTGAAGGTGAGGCGAGTGCGATCTCGGCGAACACCTCCGTCGGGTTCGGCGCGCACTTGTTCGCCGGCTACAACGTGCAGGGGCTGCCGGTCAAGCAGGGTGGCGTCGGGCTGAAGGTCGGGTTCAACGCCGGCCAGTCCGATGGCCTGTCGGCGCTGGTGGACGTGAACGGCGACAACCTGCCGGACAAGGTTTTCCGCAAGAACAACGACGTGTATTACCGCCCCAATCTGAGCACCCCGGGGGGTGAACCGAAGTTCGGTGACACGCCGATCAGGTTGCGCGACCTCCCGGGGATCTCGACCGAGCGGACGTTGTCGGGCACGATCGGCGTCGAGGCGTTCGTCGCCGCTATCGCCGCGCAGCTGGACTTCGTGGGGACCACGACCACGTCGGATCGGTTCTTCAGCGACGTCAACGGTGACGGCATCACTGACCTGGTCAACAACGGCGGCGTGTTGTTCGGCTACCTGGACGCCAACGGGCAGCCCGCCTACAGCGCGGATTCCACCCGCACCCCGGTGCCGGTCGGCGGTGGCGCGGTGACCGGCGAGATCGTCGGTGACCAGACCGCGCAGTTCAACCAGCAGGTCGACAACTCGCCGCTGCTGGACTCGGTGCGCCGCTGGGTCGCGCCGTTCGACGGCACGGTCCGCGTCGACGGCCCGGCGCAACTGACCGCGGACCCCTCGCCTGCGCGCGCCGCGTACACCAAAGCCGACGGTGTGCGGATCGCCATCCAGGCCAAGGACAGCGAACTCTGGGCGCAACGAATCGGTCCGGACGACCACACTGAGTTCACCCCGGCCAATGTGTCGGCGATCGCGGTGAAGAAGGGCGACGCGCTCTACTTCCGCACACAGTCCATTCTGGACGGGAAGTACGACACGGTGGCGTGGGATCCGGCGATCACCTACACCGACCTGGCGGCCGGTACTGACGTGAACGGGTTGGCGAACACCGTGTTCCGTGCGTCGGCGGACTTCACGCTCGGCGGCCGCTCGTCGCAGGTGATGGTGCCGGTGACCGGCAAGCTTCGGCTGACCGGCGACGTGGTCAAGAGCAAGGCGACCTCGGATGACGTGACCGTGGTGATCACGAAGGGCAACGGGGTGCACGCTCCGGCGGAGGTGTTCCGCAAGGTTCTGCCTGCTGATTCGACCGGGACCACCAAGATCGACATGAGTCTCCCGGTCAGCCAGTTCGAGAAAATGTCATGGCACATCAGGACCGACTCCTCGATCGACGTTTCCGCGATGTCCTGGGTACCGAAGGCGCACTACACGGAGGCGCCGGGAGTGGAGTCGCTGGTCGACGACAAGGGTCAGCCGACCCTGGTGATCAGCCCGCCGTTCGACCTGGACATGTACCCCGCCGACACCCTCACGGCGCCGCAGCAGACCTACAAGGTGACCAAGACCGGCAAGCTGCGGATCCGGCCGGGCGTAAAGCTCAACTTCGGCCTGACCGGGGCGACCAAGATCGCGTTCACCGTCAAGAAACGCGGCGGGCAACTGCTGGGCAAGCGGGTCGTCGACATCGTCAACGGGCAGTACGGCTCGCCCGGCCAGGACCTGGACGTGGTCGTCCCGGTCACCCAAGGCGACGAGCTGTATTTCGACCACTCCACAACGGATTCCAACCTGTTCGGCTTGGTCGCCGAACAGTCCGCGAAGGTCACCTACGATCTCTCGTCCCCATGGCCGACGTTCAGCCCGGCGCCGAGCGCGGCACACGGCTCCGCTCAGCAGGGTGCGTTCCCGCAGCCCTACCGCGGCTGGGGTGTGATCGGCTACCAGGCCAACCGCGACCGCGCCACTCAGCCCATCAAGCAGGCCGAGCTCGCGATCGACCAGAGCTTCAAGAACGCCCTTCCCAAGGAACCCAAGGAAGCCGACATCCCGGGGTTCGCCGCGAATCCCCGGATCGCCATGCCCCGGCTGGCGATCTTCGCTCCGAACCCGGCCAAAGGCGGCTGGGCCGCGCAGGACGAGTCGTCCTGGTTCACCGCCACCATGGCGACCAGTTCCCGGCTCGGCGCGGACACCATCGACGTGGTCACCGACGCCGATGTCGCCGGTGACCGCACTGTGATGCGTCGCGGCGTGACCGGTCAGGTGTCCGGCACGCTGTCCGCCGGTCCGTTCGGGGGCACGGTCGTCGGTGGGATCACCGCAGGTTCTGTCGACTACGTTGACCTCAACGGTGACCGCTTTCCCGATGTCGTCGGCGCCAAGGAGATCCAGTTCACCGACATGAACGGTGGGCTCGGCGCTCGACGCGGCACGCTCGGCGGCAACGTCCGCGAGTCAGACAACGTGTCCGGCAACGTGTCGTACTCCGCCGGCAGTGAGTCGGCCACCTTTGCCAGCGCACAGGGCCTGGCCGCTCCGGAGGCCGGGAGCAGCAACAACACCGCCACCTCCGGACCGGTACAACCGGCGCTCGGAATCGGTGGCAGCGTCGGCGGCGGCGAGTCCGACACCCGCGTCGACCTCGTCGACATCAACGGCGACGGTCTACCGGACAAGGTCTTCGCCAACGGCGACGCCCAACTCAACCTCGGCTACAGCTTCGCCGCCAGGGAACCCTGGTCAGCGGGACCGATCAACGACTCCTCCACTCGCAACCTCGGCGTCAACCTCGGGTTCAACGTCGACAACTACGGCTTCGCCGGTGGACTGTCCGCCGAACTGGGCACTTCGATCACCAACGCGAGCATGCTCGACGTCAACGGCGACGGTCTCACCGACCGCGTCTTCACCGATGGCGCCAATTCGATCAAGGTGGCCATCAACACCGGCACCGGCTTCACCGCCCCCACTCCGTTCCGCGGCAGCTTCACCGATATCGCCGTGGACAAGAACGCCACTCTCGGCGCGGGCGTCTACTTCACGTTCCCTGTCCCCACCCCGATCGGCACGTTCGTCTTCAACCCCGGCGTCAACGCCTCCACCGGCATCAGCCGCGCCGAGATCGGCCTGCGTGACATCAACGGCGACGGCCTGGCCGACCATGTCAAATCCACCCGGGACAACGAGCTTCTGGTCGCGGTCAACAAAACCGGCCGTACGAACCTGCTCCGCACGGTGACCCGCCCAATGGGCGGGCGCATCGACCTCGACTACACCCGCACCGGCAACACCCAGGCCATGCCCGAATCCCGCTGGGTCATGTCCCGTACCACGGTGTCCGACGGCCATCCCGGCGACGGAGCCGACACCCAGCTCACCACCTACCGCTACGAACACGGCAAGTACGACCGGCTCGAACGCGAATTCCACGGCTTCGGCAAGGTCATCACCGAAACCCGCGACCCGGGGGCCGGCGACGCGCTCTACCGGACCAAGACCGAGGAATACCGCACCGACAGCCACTACACGCGAGGGCTGCTTGCCCGCACCCTGACCAGCGACAGCGCGGGCAAGCCGTATCTGGAGTCCGTCAACACCTACCAGCTCCGTGACGTCGTCGACGGCGGTCCGCCGCAACCGGCCAGTGTGTTCGCGCAGCTGACCAGGGTGGACAAACACTTCTACGAAGGTGCGGCCACACCCGGTAAGTCCACCCACGTCGAGATGTCCTACGACGAGTACGGGAACCTGATCCGGTCGCTCGACGTGGCCGATGACGGCGCCGCCGACGACGTGGAAACCACCTACGGCTACAGCGCGTCCGACCCGGCCTGCCGTGACCGCAACATCGTCGGCACCGCCAACCTGCTCAAGCAGCGCGGGACCGTCGGCGACACCGTGTCACGACATCGTGAATCCACAGTGGACTGTAGAAACGGCGCGGTACGGCAAATCCGCCAGTACCTCACAGGCACCACCTCGGCCGACACCGATATGGAGTACTACCCGGACGGGAACCTGAAATCGGTCACCAAGCCGGCCAACCGGACCGGTCAGCGGTACCAGCTGGAGTACGGCTACGACACCGTCGTCGGCGTCCACATCGAGTCCATCGTGGACAGTTTTGGGTTACGATCCGGCGCGACGCACAACCTCAAGTACGGTCAGACGGAGCGCACCACCGACCAAAACGGCCAGCAGGTACTACGCGGCTATGACAACGTCGGGCGCATAGACACCGTCACCGGACCGTATGAGATCGGGTCGGGCAAGGTCACGATCGACTTCGACTACCACCCCGAAGCCGTCGTTCCCTACGCCACCACCCGGCACCTCGACCGCGATGCCGGTGGCGTGCGCGAGGACACCATTGACACGGTCACCTTCACCGACGGCCTCAGCCGTGTCCTGCAGGTCAAGAAGGACGCGTCGGTAGCGGACACCCCGGGCGAGACACCGCGTGAGGTGATGGTCGTGTCGGGGCGGTCGACATTCGACTTCGTCAGCCGGGCGATCGAGCAGTACCACCCGACAACCGAAGCCAAGGGCTCCGGCGACATCACGTTCAACAACGGCCGTGACGCGGTGGCCCCGACGAAGACCTCGTTCGACGTGCTCGATCGCACCACCCGGACGATCCTGCCGGACGGTGTGACGACAACGGAGGCCTACGGGTTCGGTCCGGACCGCGGCGGCGTGAAGCGGTTCGAGACGATCACCACCGACGGCAACGACAAACAACACCGTACCTACGCGGATGTGCGTGAGCTGATCACCGCGGTCAAGGAATTCAACCCGGCGGGCGGGCAGCCGGTGATCTGGACCAGCTACGGCTACGACGCGCTCGGCCAGATCAGCACCGTGGTGGATGACAAGAACAACACCACTCGAGCCGAGTACGACGGCCTAGGTGCTCGTACCGTGTTGGAGAGCCCGGACACGGGACGGACCGAGGCTCGGTATGACTTGGCCGGCAACCTGACCGCCAGGGTCACCGCGAACCTGCGTCAGGCAGGTACGGCCGTGGAGTACGACTACGACCACAATCGCCCGACGCGGGTGCGGTACCCGAACTTCCCTGGCAACAATGTCACCTACGCCTACGGCGCCCCGGGCGCGGCCGACAACACGGCAGGCCGGATCACGGAAACCCGCGACGCCGCAGGCACAAAAACCCACGCCTATGGCCCGCAGGGCGAAACCACCCGGGAAACCCGCATCATCAAGATCGCCGGACAAGCGGACCGCGGCTACACCACCAAGTGGCGCTACGACGCGTTCAACCGCGTCCTGCAAATGACCTACCCGGACGGCGAGGTCCTGCGCTACGACTACGACACCGCAGGCCAGGTCACCCGCGCAACCGGGGTCAAAAACGGCACCGACTACATCTACCTCGGTCGCCTCGACTACGACAAGTTCGGCCAGAAGGTGCTGCAGCAGGCCGGAAACGGGGTGCGCACCACCTACACCTACGACCAGGACGACCGGCGGTTGGCGAACCTGAAGTCGCAGCAGCCCAACGGGTCGGACTTCCAGAACAGCACCTACACCCGCGACAAGGCCGGCAACATCACGAAGCTGACCAACACCCCAGACCCCGGCCAGAAGATCGGCGGGCCCTCGACGCAGTACTACCGCTACGACGACCTCTACCAACTCGTCGGCGCCGACGGCGAATACACCAACAAGAACAGCCAGAAAGACAAGTACACGCTGGCGTTGGGCTACGACTCCATCCATAACACCACAACCAAAACCCAGCACCACGAGATCACCCCGGCCGCCGGCCCGTCTCAGGTCTCCGCCGCGCGAGCAGGCGATTCGTCGCTGTCCGGCCCGATCAAGTCAGTCGCCGACGCGACCGACACGGCCGGGGTCCAGGAGAAGACCAGCTACGACTACGAGTACACCTACGCCACCGGAAAACCGCACGCACCCGGCAAAGTCGGCCCGATCACCCAGGCCTACGACGCAGGCGGCAATCTCACCGAAACGGTGGACACCACGGCAGGCGGGACACGACGCCAGTTCGTGTGGGACGAGGAGAACCGGCTCGCTTGCAACCACGACACCGCCACCGCCACCGCCACCATCCCCCAGAACCCGGCCGGTTGCGATGGTGCCACCGTCCGCTACGCCTACGACGACAAGGGCGGCCGGGTCGTCAAGAACGGCGACGGCCTGCACCTCTATCCAAGCCGTAACTACAGCGAACGCGACGGCACCGGTTTCAAGCACATCTTCATCGGTGACAATCGCCTGACCACCAAGACCGTCGAACCGGACGCCACCCGCGAAACCACACAGTCCTACTTCCACGCCGACCACGTCGGCTCCTCCGGGTACGTCACCGACGCGCAGGGCAACGTCACCGAACACCTGGGGTACTTCGCCTTCGGTGAAACCTGGGTCCAGGAGCACGCGGGCCAATCCGGCACCCCGACGCCCTACCGGTACTCCGGCAAGGAAATGGACGAGGAAACCGGCCTCTACAACTACGGCGCCCGCTACTACAACCCGAGAACCCAGCTATGGGCCGGCGCGGACCCCGCCTTGGCCGATTACCTGGACAGCGACGTCGCCGGCGGTATCCACGAACCCCGAAATCTCGCCACCTACACCTACGCCCACAACAACCCGGTCAACCGTACCGACCCCACCGGCAAATACGTCGAGCTTGTCCCCGCGGTCCCCGCGCTCGCAACGCCCGTCGGCGTCGCCGTCCTGGGCACCATCACGATCGCCGGCGTGCTGTATGCCATCTGGAACATAGAAGGAGGGGGAAGCGGTCAACCTGCCGGCTGTAACGGGAATCCTCCCCGCGCATGTCCGCCCACCAACCCCACGACGCCCCCGGCACCGACCACCGCAGCGCCGCCCAACCCCACACGCCCGCCACCACCGCCGCCTGCTGGGACGTCGGATGACGATGACGACGACTACGTCGATTTCGCCCACGGAGCCACCACGGAATCCGCGACGGATATCATGACAAATGGGCTCAGTAAGGCCAAATCCCTGCAGAACCTGGTCGGTTCCCAAGATCCCGGGAGTTTCTACACGATCCGCATTGACCCAGCTGACCCGATGGCGGCACTGCAAACGGCCGCGTCCTGGGGCTCACGCCACAAACCAGGACCCTGGAGCGTCTTGGTCTTGAGCCTGCCCGCGCACGCCGTCGATTCCCTGGAGGCGGCGGGGCTCCTCCGGACCGACTACACTCCATATCAGTCGGTCTTCAAGCCGGAGTCGTTTCCCATAATCGCCGCACTGTTGGCCAGTGGCGAAGCACGTTGGTCCATATACCCCGCGGGGTGAGGTGCGCGATGAATGAGTCTCGATCAGACAAATATTCGGATATGAATATCCGGCTGTTCCACTTCCCCGATCCGGTCCTGATCGAGGGGTGGTGGCGGAGCGACTGGCGGTTCACCCTCCCGGAAACAGCAGACACCTCGACCTTCGAGGTACCGGTGCCGCAGGAAGACTTCAGGGAGGCGGTCGTCGTGATCCGCACGACCGAACGCGGATCGGAGGTCACGGTTCGAACGTTCGACCGGAGCGGTCCGGAAATCGCAGTGCCGTTGATTACCTACCTGAGCCTGGTCGCGTTGAGCTTGAAGGAAGAATTTGGCGACGGGGTGGCGTTTGAAGGCCATCGAGACCATCCGCTTTTCACCGTCTCACGGAGGCCCTCGGATCGCCCTCGGACCCATATCCGCGAATAGTGCGGGACCCGCGGCGGAGAGGGTGATCGGGGTCGCTTTGATCTGGGATGGTCGTGGTCGCGAGGCCACGGTCATCCCGCCGTGATACGAGAACGACCGGTGGTCCGCCGGGACGGACGTCTCCAGCGGACCACCACCTCCTCGAACGGAGGGGAAAGACGCCAGCGGCGATGAACGGCGGCATCGCCGCCGTTCCCTCCACCGTCGCCGGCCGTCGCCCTCGACGGCCGAGCCAGGTCACGTCATCGCGACCAGGGTCCGCCGCTTGCCCGTGAACGGCTCGCGTCCGTGCGCCATCAGCATGTTGTTGATCACCATGATGTCGCCCGGCTGCCACGGGAACGCGTAACTGACCTCGTCGTACGTCGCCTTGATCGTGACCAGGTCCTTCTGCGGGATCGGCGAGCCGTCGGCGAAGGACGCGTTGCGGGGAAGGTCCTCCTCGGAGTACAGGTCCAGCAGCGCCTCGCTGACCTCCTCCCCCAGACTCGAGACGTGGAACAGGTTGGCCTGGTTGAACCACACCGTCGCGCCGGTGTGCGGTTCCGCGACAAAGGACGGACGCACGTGCCGCGTGCGCAGGCCCTCGTCGGTCCACTCGTACGTCTGCCCGTTGCCGGCGCAGTAGTCCGCCACCACTTGGCGGTCGTCGGTCTGGAACGCCTCCTGCCAGGTCAGCCCGAGGCCTTCACGGAACGCCCGCGTGTAGGTGACGCCGCCCGCGAACCGCTCGCGCAGGTCCGCCGGCAGCAGGCGGTACATCGCGCGGCTGTCGGCGATCGGCGTCGCGCCGCCGGTTTCGGCCGCCGTGTCGCACAGGAAGAACAGGCGGGCGGGCCAGTGTGCCGAGTACGAGTTCTCGTTGTGCATCGGGATCGACTCGGCAGGCGGGTACTCCGTCGAGGTGTAGATGTTGCCCGAGACCGCCGATCGCGGCGTCGACCGTTCCGTGTACTCCAGCAGCGAGCCGCCGATCTCCTCGGTGACCTGGTTGAACACTCTCAGGTCGGCCGGCATCCCGCGCAGCAGGATCGCGCCGTGCTCGCGCAGCCGGTCCTGCAGCACTTCGCGGTGCGCGCGCACCCAGTCCGGGCTCGTGGCCGCGTACACGGTGAGCTTCGTGTGTTCGTTGCCCTCGATGTGGCCGAGGTTCGCCGCGAGTTCGGCGGTCATGACTCCTCCAGTTCGAAACGGATCAGTTTGGCGGCCTCGGCGTGCAGCGCGGCGAGGTCTTCGGTGTCGGCGAACCCCGCGGCGAGTACGTTCACCGCGTAGATCTCCTGGTCGTCGGTGAGCAGTTGGCCGGGGCGCACGATCGTGACGACCTCCAGGACCTCGGGCAGGCCGGCGACCTCGTCGGTGCCGTCGACGCGGACCAGCCGCCCGGTGCCCTCGGCGTAGAAGATCAGGTAGCCCACCGGCACCGGCAGGCCGGTACCTCGCGCGGGCGGTGGCGTGCCCAGTGCCAGCGACACGGCCTCGGCGATGACATCGATGCCGGTCGCGAGCTTCAGCAGCACCGGCTGGGCGCCACCGGCCGGGCGGCCCGCGTTCACCTCGACGATCGCCGGGCCCAGCTCGGCGTCGTCGATCAGCTCCACATGCGCACAGGTGTTGTCCAGGCCCAGCGCGAGCGCGGCCGCCGTCGCCGCCGAGAACAGCCGTTCAGCGTCCTCTTCGGACAGTTCGAGCGGCGGGCAGACCATGCCCAGCTCGAACTTGCGCTCGTCGATCAGCGGCTTTTCCACCACGGCCACCGGCTCCGCGACGCCGTCGCGCACCAGGACGTCGACCGCGTACTCCGGGCCGCGCAGCAGGCCTTCCACGAGGAACACCTTCACCGGGTCGATCGGCGACGGTCCGCCACCGACGAGCCGGTGGTAGCGGGCGTCCTCCGACAGCGGCAACCGCTCGGCCAGCAGCCGGTACGCCGCCGCCAATTCGTCCACAGTGGACACCGTACGCACCAGATTACTCGCCGCGCCGTTCACCGGCTTGACGATCGCCGGGAGCCCGACCGCCGAAGCCACCGACGCCGCCTCGGACTCGGCGGAGATCAGCGCGCAGCGCGGCCCCGGCAACCCGGCCGCGGCCAGCGCCTGCCGGACCGCGAACTTGTTGTGCGTCACGGTGAACACCGACGCCGGGCAGCGCGCGACGCCGAGTAGCTCGGCCGCACGGGCGACACTCGCGATGATCCCCTCGGCGGCGGTCACCACCCCGGCCGGACGCGCGGTCCGCGCCCGGATCGCCCCGGCGACGGCTTCGGCGTCACGGACGTCGTCGACGACGACGAAGCCGTCCACCAGTTCTGTCAGCTGCGCCTGCTCGGCCGGTTCCAGGGGCTGGGTGACCAACTCGGCCCCCAGCCCGGTCGCGCGCACGGCGGCCACGACGTCGGCGATCCACTGCCCCGCGGTCTCCCGGACCACGAAAACGGTGTTCACACTTCCTCCAGGTCGAGCCGGACGAGCTTGCTCGCCTCCGCGTGCAGGGCGGCGAGGTCGTCGTGATCGGCGAACCCCGCCACGACGATGTTGACCGCGTAGGTCTCCTGTTCATCGGTGAGCACCTGTCCCGGCGAGACGGTGGTGACGACGTCGATCACCTCGGGCAGCTCGGCGATCTCGTCGAGCCCGCCGATGCTCGTCAACCGGCCCGAACCGGCCGCGTAGAGGATCAGCATGCCCAGCGGGATCGGCAGTTTCGCGGGTTCCCGTACCGGCGGCGGAGCGCCCACCGCGAGCGCCCCCAGCTCGGCGAACACGTCGATGCCGGTGCGCAGCTTCGCCAGCAGCGGCATGATCGACCCGGCGGGCCTGCCCGCGTTGACCTCGACGATCGTCGGGCCGCGGTCGACGTCGTCGATCACCTCGACGTGGGCGCAGGTGTTGTCGAGTCCCAGCGCGCGGACGGCGGCGACCGCCGCCGCGGTGACCAGCTCGGCCCGGTCGGCGGTGAGCCCGGTGGGCGGGCACGACAGCGCCAGCTCGAACTTCCGCTCGTCGATCAGCGGTTTGTCGAGGATCTCGACCGGCTCGGCCACCCCGTCTCGGACCAGCACGTCCACCGCGTACTCCGGGCCGCGCAGGAACCCTTCGACGAGGAACGTCGCCGAAGGGTCCAGTGTCCCCAGTGGACGGTGATAGCGCGGATCCGCGGACTCGGGCAGTCGCGCGGCCAGCAGCTCGTACGCTGCCGCCAGTTCGTCCACAGTGGACACGGTGCGCACGAGATTGCTGCCCGCCCCGTTGACCGGTTTGACGATCGCCGGGAGCCCGGCCGCCGAAGCCACCGACTCCGCTTCGGCGGCCGACGAGATCAGGGCGTATGCGGGTCCGGGCAGCCCGGCCGCGGCGAGGGCCTCCCGGACCGCGAACTTGTTCGCGCACAGGGCGAACACCGACGCCGGGCAACGCGCCACCCCGAGCAGTTCCGCGGCGCGGGCAGTGCTCGCGATGGCGCCGTCCGAGCCGGTGAAGATCCCGGCCGGCGCGCCACCTGCGATCTCCCGGACCTTCGCCGCGACGGCTTCCGGGTCGTGGACGTCGTCGAGCGCGACGACGTCGTCCACCACGCCGGCCAGTGCGGCCCGTTCGGCGGCGTCCATCGGCGGGGCGAGCAGCACCACGCGGTGCCCGGCCGCCCGCATCGACGGCGCGACCTCGCCGACCCAGTGCCCGCGGGCCTCCCTGACCAGCACTGCCGTGCTCATGCGGCTTCCTTCCCGGCGAGCTTGCGCTCCCGTTCCTGCGCCCCTACCAGGTCGTCGGGCAGCGAATCGGGCACCTCGGTGTCGAACCGGCGCAGCCGCCGCATCGAGAACCCACCCACGTTGATCAGCAGCAGGATCAGCGCGAAGACGACATAGGCGAGCCCGATGCCCCGGGTCTCACCAGTGCCGAGCACGGCGCCGACCGACCCGGTCAGCGCGCCGCCCGGCGCCAGCAGCGGCGAGAACCAGCCGACGGCCAGCGGCGCCAGCACGGCGAACCCGATCGGCAGCGTCGACCACGTGATCGTCTGGTTGATCGCGAACACCCGGCCGTGGAACCGCTGCGGCACCTTGACCTGCACCAGCGTCGCGTAGATGCCCTGCGACACGGACATCGCGGCGGCCAGGAGGAACACACCGGCCGCGACGACGATCAGCGACGGCCGCAGGCCCATCATGAGGCTGCCGACCGCGATGCCGATGTTGCCGGCGAGCACGCCGACCATCCGCCGGTGCCGCGGGCCGCCCCACAGCGCCATCCCGATCCCGCCTGCCACGGCGCCGACGGCTTCGGCCAGCGCCACCTGCGCGACGTCGGTGATCGAGCCGAACGACAGCACGAGCGGCGAGACCAGCACCAGCGCGGGTGCGAGGAAGACGTTCGCCAGCGCGAAGTACAGCAGCATCGTGCGGAAGCCGCGGTGGTTCCACGAGTACCGCAGCCCGCCCGCGATCGCCGTCAGCAGCGGTTCGCGCGGGCGCCAACCCAGGAGATCCGGGAACCGCACCAGCAGCAGGCCCACGATCGCGAACGCGTAACTCGCCATGTCCAGGATCAGGATGCCGGACAGCTGGATCGTCGCCAGCAGCCCGGCCGCGAGCACCGGCATCAGCAATTGGGCGAAACCGGTGGACAGCTGCGCGAGGCCCATCGCGTGCCCGAGGTACTGCTTCGGCACCAGCTGCGCCACCGACGACTGGTAGGCGATGCGCTGGAACGAGGCGGCCACCGACCCGAGCGGGATCAGCACGTAGAACAGCCACAGCTGGACGTGCCCGGTGATCAGCAGCAACGCCAGTACCAGCTGGATCCCGCCTGCCGTGCCGCTGGCCGCGATCATGATCCGCCGCCGGTCGCCGCGGTCGACCAGTGCGCCCGCCACGGGCAGGACGAGCACGCCGAACAGGAGCGCGAGCGCCCACAGCAGCCCGAGGTCGGCGACCGAGCCCGTGCGGGTGTAGAGCCAGATCGGCACCGCGAACGACGTCAGGGCCGAGCCGGTCGAGGACACCAGTTGCCCGACGGTGATCGTGAGGAACCGGGCCATACTCGGCCGCACCACGGGTTTTTCGTCCACTTCCGCCCGATGGGTCTCGTGCACCGCCCAGGCCGCGTCCTCCCCGCGGGCCTGGACGTCGAGCTCGCCGGGATCGTCCAGCACCGGGTGCACTTGCGTGACGATCTCCGCGAGTTCGTCGGCCCGGTAGCGCAGGAAGAAGTGCCCGGCCCGGTCGAGCACCACGAGCGCGGTGGTGTCGGTGAGGAACTCCCATTCCCGGTACCGCTCGGTGTAGTAGTCGGTGACCGGGTCTTCGGAGCCGACCACCGACACGATCGGCGCGCGCAGCTTGGCCACGCGGGCGTCGAGCAGGCCGCTGAAGTACTCCTCGGCGGCGCGGCCGTCGGCGCGCATGTTCGTGATGATCCGATCGGCCTGCGCCGGGTCGAGGTCGTCGGTGTCGACGCCCATCCCCTTGAGCCAGTTCGAGTAGTACCGATTGCTGCGCAGCTTCTCCAGCCGGGTCCGCAGCGTGCCCACCGCACCCTTCATGCGGGCGAACGGGAAGATCGCGCCGATGTAGACGACCTCCAGCTCGCGGCCGCGCTCTTCGAGCAGCCGGGCGACGGCGACGGCGAGCGCGTTGCCGACACCGCAGTGGCCGTAGATGGCCAGCGGGCCGTCGACGCGGTCGAGGATCTCGCCGGCCAGCCGCTCGACCAGGTCGTCGAAGGGCACGGCCTCTTCGGACAGTCCGACGTCGTGGCCGGGGATGGCGACCGAATAGAGCGAGTAGCCCTCCGGGAGCGCGTCGGCCAGCGGCTGGTAGACGATCGCGCTGCCGCCGCCGTAGGGGAAGCAGACGTAGGTCAGCGTCCGCCGCGTCGTCGACTTGGTCAGCTCGTACAGCAGGTGGCGCGGCCGGTCGGCGGCGTCACCGTCCATAAAGGACGCCAGCTCGCGGATCGTGCGATGCTGGAACAGGTCCATGACGCCGACCTGGCCCGCGTCCGCCTTGCCGATCCGCGCCACCACCTGGGTGGCCAGCATCGAGTGGCCGCCGAGGTCGAAGAAGTCGTCGTCGACGCCCAGTTCGTCCACTTTGAGCACGTCCCGCCAGATCCCGGCCAGCAGGACCTCGACCGGGGTCGACGGCGCGACCAGCTCCTTGGTCGCGTCCCGGGACGCGACGGGAGCGGGCAGCGCCTTGCGGTCGAGCTTGCCGTTCGGGGTGAGCGGCAGTTCGTCGAGCGGGACGAACGACGGCGGGACCATGTAGTCCGGGAGGCTCTGCTTGAGCGCCGTCCGCAGCGCGCCGGGGTCGGCGTCGCCGACGACGTAGCCGACCAGCCGCTTGTCCCCCGGCGTGTCCTCGCGGACGATCACGGCGGCGTCGCGCACACCCGGCTGGGCGCGCAAGGTCGTCTCGATCTCCCCCAGCTCGATGCGCAGGCCACGCAGCTTGACCTGGTGGTCGATCCGGCCGAGGAACGCGATCGTCCCGTCCGGGCGCCAGTGCGCGAGATCGCCGGTGCGGTACATCCGTCCACTGTGGAACGGGTCGGGCACGAACCGCTCGGCCGTGAGCTCCGGGCGGTCGTGGTATCCGAGGGCGAGGCCGACCCCGGCGATGTGCAGTTCGCCGGGCACGCCGACCGGGCATGGCCGCCCGGCACGGTCGAGGACGTAGATCCGGATGTTCTGGATCGGCGCCCCGATCGGCACCGACGCGACCTCGGCGAGCGCGGCGGGCGTGCAGTGCCAGGCGGTGACGTCGATGGCGGCTTCGGTCGGGCCGTAGAGGTTGTGCAGCTCGCAGTCCGGCAGCCGCCGGGTGAACTCGCGGGCGGCGTCGAGCGGCAGTTCCTCGCCGCTGCACACCACCCGCCGCAGCGCCGCGCAGGTCTCGACGCCTTGTTCGGCAAGGAAAAGCGTGAGCATCGACGGCACGAAGTGCGCGGTGGTGATGCCTTCGGACGCGAGCAGCTCACGCAGGTACGCGGCGTCCTTGTGGCCGCCGGGTTCGGCGAGCACGAGCCGCGCGCCGGTGCTCAGCGGCCAGAAGAACTCCCAGACCGACACGTCGAAACCGGCCGGGGTCTTCTGCAGCACCGAATCGGTGCCGTCGAGGCGGTACGCGCGCTGCATCCAGTCGAGCCGGTTGACGATGCCGCGATGACCGTTGGGCACGCCTTTCGGCAGGCCGGTCGAGCCGGACGTGTAGATGACGTACGCCGGGTCGCCCGGTCCGGCGAGCGGCTCGGGCGGGGTGCCCGGCCCGGCCGTCTCGGCAGGATCGGCAGGGTCGTCCAGCACGACGACGGTCGCGTCACCTGGCGGCAGCGTTTCCCGCAACGCCGCCTGCGTCAGCACGACGGGCGCGGCCGCATCCCGCAGCATGAACGACAGCCGGTCGGCCGGGTACTCCGGGTCGAGCGGGACGTACGCGCCACCGGCCTTCAGCACGCCGAGGAGCGCGACGACCAGCTCGAACGACCGCTGCGCGAACACACCGGTGAGCACGCCCGGTCCGACGCCGAGGCCACGCAGCCGGTGCGCGAGCCGGTTGGCCCGCTCGTCCAGCTCGCGGTAGGTCAGCGACGCGCCGCGGAAGGTCACCGCGGGCGCGTCCGGCGTCCGGGCGGCCTGCTCCTCGACGAGCGCGTGCAGCGTGGTCTGCGGGAAGTCGGCCGTCGTGGCGTTCCAGTGCTCCAGGACGAGTTCGCGCTGCCCGGCGTCGAGGATGTCCAGTTCGGACAGCCGCCGGGCCGGGTCGGCGACGATCGAGCGCAGCAGCGTGACCAGCCGCCCGGCCATCCCGGCGACCGTGTCCGCGGTGAACAGCGCGGTGTTGTGCACGAACTTGGCGATCAGCCCGCTTTCGACCTCGATCGCGTGGAACTCGAAGTCGAATCGGGTCGCGGGCAGGTCCATCGGCAGCCAGCGGAAGTCCACATCGGACTTTCCGGCCGCGCCCATCCGGCCCATCTCGTAGTTCTGCAGCGCGAACATCGCCTGGAACACCGGTGAGCGGCTGACGTCGCGGGGTACGCCGAGCGCGTTCACCAGCCGCTCGAACGGGACGTCGGCGTGGTCGAACGCGTCCAGCACGTGCCGCCGGGTGCGGTCGAGCAGCTCGGTGAACGTCGGGTCACCCGCCAGCTGGGCACGCAGGGGCAGCATGTTGATGAACATGCCCGCCACACCCTCCAGCTCGGGCAGGCCACGCCCGGCCGACGACGAGCCGATCGCGAAGTCCTCCTGGCCCGAGTACCGCGCCAGGAGGACCTGGTAGGCGGCCAGCAGGGTCATGAAGAGCGTGACTCCGTGCCCGCGGCTCAGCTCGCCGAGGGCACGGGCGAGGTCGCGCTCGACGAAGAACTCGTGGATCGCGCCGTCGAAACTCTGCTTGGCCGGCCGGGGCCGGTCGGTGGGCAGCTCCAGGGGCTCGACCCCGGTGAGCTGCGCCCGCCAGTGCTCCAGCTGCCGGTCGAGTTCGCCGCCGGTGAGCGTTCGGCGCTGCCAGTGCGCGAAGTCGCCGTACCCGATGCTCAGCGCGGGCAGCTCGGCCGTGCCGCCGGTGCTCAGGGCGTGGTACTGCGCGGCGAGGTCACGCAACAGCAGATCGACCGACCAGCCGTCGCCCACGATGTGGTGCGTGCACAGGACCAGCAGGTGCTCCTCGTCGGACACCCGGGCCAGGGTCGCCCGCAGCAGCGGGCCCGCTGCCAGGTCGAACGTCGCGGCCGCGGCGGCGTCGACGACGGCACGGGCCGCTTCCTCGCTTTCGACGTCCACAATGGACAGATTGACCATGGCCGAGGGTTCGATGTGGACGGTCGGCTGTCCGTCCTCCCCTGCCGGGAAACGCATCCGCAGCGCCTCGTGCCGCACCGGCAGGGTGTCCAAAGCGGACTGAAGCGCGGCGACGTCGAGCCTGCCGGTCAGCCGGATCGGCACCGGGATGTGGTACGACCGGGTGTCCGGCGCGAACTGCTCCATGAACCAGACGCGTTCCTGCTGATAGGACAGCGGGACAACGGCGTCACCGGGACGCGGTGTGATGGTGGCGGCCTGCTCCATGCGCCGTCGCAGCCGCCGTTCGAGCAGGGCGCGGCGTGCGGCCGCGCCGCTGGTTTCGTCGATCGTGGTCATGAGAGCTCGCCTTCGGCCAGCTGGCGCTGGACCTCTTCGTCGCTGAGCTGGTCGAGGTCTTCGGCGAGCCGCCGCTCGATCTCGGCGGCGAGCTCGGCGACGGTGGTGAAGGAGAACAGCCCCCGCACCGGGATGTCGACTTCGATCTGCTTGCGGAGCCGGGACATCGCGCGGATCGCCAGCAGCGAATTGCCGCCACGGGCGAAGAAGTCGTCGTGCACGCCGAGGTCGCCGATGTCGAGCAGCTCGCCGAGCACCTCGGTGACGAGTTCTTCGGCCGCGGTCCGGGGTGCGACGTACGCCGTCCCCTTGCCGGGTTCGGGATCCGGCAGCGCGGCCCGGTCGAGTTTGCCGCTGGCCGCCATCGGCAGCGCGTCGAGCGTCACGAACCGGGTCGGCACCAGGTATTCGGGCAAGGTCTTCCGCAGGGCCTCGGCCGCCCCCTCGGTGCTGCCGACGACATAGCCGACGAGCGTGCCGCCGCGTACCGCCACGGCCGCGTCCCGCACCTCCGGCAGCTCGCGCAGCGCCGCTTCGACCTCGCCGGGCTCGATGCGGTAGCCGCGCAGCTTCACCTGCTCGTCGACGCGGCCGAGGTAGTCGAGCGTGCCGTCGCGGCGCCAGCGGACGAGGTCGCCGGTCGCGTACATCCGGCCGGACGGACCCTCGGTGAACTTCCCGGCGGTCAGGTCCGGCAGCCCGAGGTAGCCGCGGGCAAGCTGCGGCCCGGCGACGTACAGCTCGCCAGGGACCCCCGGCGGTACCGGCTGCCGCCGGGCGTCGAGGACGTACACGCGGGTGCCGGGCACCGGACGGCCGATCAAAACGGGTCCGGACGGCAGCTCGTCCCCGGGTTCGATCCGGTGCACGACGCAGCCGACCGTGGCCTCGGTCGGGCCGTACTCGTTGACGACGAGCGTGCCGGGGTGCCGGTCCCGCCACGGCTGAACGGCCTCGGCGGTCAGCGCTTCGCCGCCGAGCACCAGCTCACCCGTCGGGAACAGCTCCTCGGCGAGGACGGCGAGGTGTGTCGGGGTCGCCTTGACGAACGTCGGCCTGCCGCCGTCGACTACGGCGCCCCCGGCGGTGAGGGTGCCGAGCAGCGTCGTCACGGTGAGGTCGAACGACGGCGACGTGTGCAGCAGTGCCCGCCCGGCCAGGCCGGGGTATGCCTCACGCGCCCAGGCCAGGTAGGTGTCGACAGCCCGGTGCTCGACCTCGACGCCCTTGGGCCGCCCGGTCGAGCCCGACGTGTAGATCACATAGGCGACGTCGCCTGGCCCTGACGCCGGTTCGGGGTCTTCGGTGGCCGCGGCGGACCACTCGGCCGGCTCGTCCAAGGCCAGCGTCTTGGTGTCCAAAGTGGACTCTCCGGTGACCAGTACGAACGGGACACCCGCGTCGGCGAGGATCAGCGCCTGCCGGGGCGCCGGGTTGGCCGGGTTGAGCGGGACGTAGGCCGCGCCGCTCTTCAGCACCCCGAGCACGCCGGTCAGCAGGTCCGCCGAGTTCGGCACACAGACACCGACGACGGTGCCGGGACCCGCGCCCAGTTCACGCAGCCGGTGTGCGACGCGGTTGGCTCGCGCGTTCAGCTCGGCGTACGTCAGGCGAACCCCGCCGAAGTCGACGGCCGGCGCGTCCGGGGTCCGCCGGACCTGGGCCTCGAACCGGGCGGGCACGGTCATCGCGTCCGAATTCGACACTGTGGACAGTTCCGCCGTGTTCCACCCGGTCAGGACCAGCTCACGCTCGGCGTCCGACAGCAGGGGCAGGTCCGCGATCGACCGAGCCGGATCGGCCAGCGCTGAAGTCAGCAGCCGCAGGTACCGCTCGGTCACGGCTTCAGCGGTCTCGCGGTCGAACAGGTCGGTGCGGTAGACGAGCCTGCCGTCCACGGCGGTCAGGTCGATCGTGATGTCGTCCTTCGCGGTGGCCGAGCGGGTCGGCTCCAGCCCCGAGTCGGGCAGGAAGTTGAACCCGAGCTGATACAGCGCCTGCACGCCGGGGTCACGCTCGGCCACGGCCGCCTCGGCGACCGCCTGGAACGGCACCTGGCTGTGGTCGATCGCCTCCAGCAGCGTGGTCCGGACCCGGCCGACCAGTTCGGTGAACGCGGGTGCGCCCGAGCAGTCGACACGCACGGCCATCTGGTTGACGAACATGCCGATCAGGTCGGCCAGCTCGGGCAGGTCGCGGCCGGCGACCGGGACGCCGACGACGACATCGTCCACTCGGGACAGTCGCGAAAGGAGTGCCGCGTAACCGGCCAGCAGCACCATGAACGGCGACGCCGAGAGGTCCCGGCTCAGCTCGCCGACCCGGTCGATCAGTCCGTCCGGGAGGGCGAAGTCCACCTGGTCACCGGCGAACGTCAGCGCCGCCGGCCGCGGCCGGTCGGTGGGCAGGCCGTGCACCGGCGGCAGCCCGGCGAGCTGTGTCCGCCAGTAGTCCAGCTGTTCGCGGGACGTTTCGAGCTGCCCGCGCTGCCAGGCCGAGTAGTCCGGGTACTGGATGGCCAGCTCGGGCAGCTTCGGCTCGCGGCCCTCGAACACGGCGTCGCACGCCTCGCTCAGCTCGGCCTCCAGCACCAGCACCGAGCGGGCGTCGAACACGGTGTGGTGCACGACGAACGTGAGCACCCACTCGTCGTCGGCCACGCGGCAAATCTGGGCCCGCCACGGCGGCGGCGAGTCGAGCGGGACGGCCTCGCGCAGGACGGCGCCGACGAGTTCGGCGAGCCGGTCGCCGCGAGCGTCGGCGGGCAGGTCCCGCAGGTCGTGCACCTCGGGCTCGATCGGCACCTCGGCGTGCACCACCTGCACGAGCGCGCCGCCGTCCATGCGGAACGTCGTGCGCAGCGCCTCGTGCCGCCCGACGACGACGCCGAGCGCGGTGCGCCACTGCGCGGCGGTCAGCGGTCGGTCCAGCCGGGCCCGGCAGTGCAGGTTGTACACCGGGGACGCCGGGTCGAGCTGGCCGGACAGCCAGATCCGCTCCTGCCCGAACGAGGCCGGGAACGTCCATTCCTTCGTGTCGCTCATGGTTTCCTGTTCTCAGTGTCTGTTGGCGGGTTCAAGACCCGACGGGGGTCTCGGCTGCCGGCCTGGCTGGTGTGCGGAATGGCAGATGGTGTTGGCGTGGCTCAGGCATTGGTCCCGAGAGTCGGCGAGTGTCGACACCCTGCCGCGACGTTGCGAAAGCCACTTTCGCAACGTTGAAGGTTGCGAAAGTGGCTTTCGCAACCCGCCGCCTGACCGCCGAGGCCCACCCGGCCCGAATCCGCCAACGGTCTCAGCGCTCGAGCTTCGGGATGGTGGTCCGAGCGGGTTCGGCCGGCGTCTCGGCCTTGTCGGCGCGCAGCTCCTCGATCCGCTCGACCAGAGTGGCCACTGTGGACGCTTCGAACAGCGTCTTCATCGCCAGCCGCGTTCCGGTGGCCTTGCGCACCTGGGCGATGAGCTGGATGGCGACCAGCGAGTTGCCGCCGAGGGCGAAGAAGTCGTCGTGCACGCCGATCTTCTCCACCCCGAGCAGCTCGGTCCACTGGCGGGCGATCTCGGCCTCCAGGTCGGTGCGCGGGGCGACGTAGTCGTCCTCCGACACCGCCACCGGCGCCTCGGCGGGTCCGTCCAGTTCCTCGGCGCTGACCCGGCGCTCGATCAGCTCCCGCACCGGGAGGGTGCTGATCACCACCTGCCCGCCGAGACCGGGGGCCAGCGCCCGGACGAACGCCTCGGCGCCGTCCACCGGCCGGATCCCGGTCGACGTCTTGTCCACAGTGGACACAGTGGCCGCTGTGGCCGCCGAAGTCAGGCCGCCGCCGACGGCGTCCTGATCGACCTGGCGCAGCACGAAGTCCTCGATCGTGACGAGCACGCGGCCGGTCTCGTCACATAAGGAGAGGTCTGCCGCCACCACCTGGTCGCCGCCGGAGTCGCGGTAGCGCAGGTGACTGTGGAAACTCGCCGGGAGCGCGTCGTGCACGACGATCCTTCCGTAGCCCATCGGCAGGTAGGCGCCGCTCCCCCGGCCGCGGCCGAACGCGGTCGCGACGTCCAGCAGTGCCGGGTGCAGCCCCCACGCGGCGGCGTCACCCGCCGCCGCGTCGGGAGCCGTGATCGTGGCCAGCTCCTCCTGTGCGCCGATACGGTGTTCGCGCAGCGCCGCCCAGCGCGGGCCGAAGGTGACCATGCTGGTGCGGCCGGTGCCGAAGCCGTGCCCGTCGTCGATCGGCTCGGTCCGCCCGGTCACCGCCTCGATGTCCACAGTGGACGGTGATCCGGCCGCGACCCACCCGGCGGATCCGCGCACGTGGGTCCGGCTCGCGCCGGCGACGTGGCTGGTCACGGTGAATTCGTCGTCGCCGAATTCCACGCGGTACTCCGCGGTGGCGCCGTCCGGGACGCCGAACGGCTCCAGGAACGCGACGTCCCGCAGCTCGACGACGTGCCCGTCAGCAGGCTTCGGCAGCGCGGAGGCCACCGCCGCGCGGACGGTCTCCAGATGTCCCGTGCCCGGCACCACCGGCACCCCGGCGATCCGGTGCTCGTCGAGCAGCCAGTGCGTGGCCGCCGAGACGAGCCCGTGCGCGCCGTCCTCGGTGCGCGTGGTGAGCACGGGGTGCTCGACCGGGCCGAGCGCCCGCGACCGGGCGGTACGGATCGTGGCCGGCGCGGCCACCTCCGCGGCCATGCCGACCTCGTCCCAGCCACCCCAGGCGTGCGAGACCAGCCGCGCCTGCCAGCCGTGACGGCCCCGCGCGTAGGCGTCTAGGAAGTTGTTGGCGGCGCAGTAGTCGACCTGCCCGATGCCGCCGACCACCGCGGTGATCGACGAGCACAGCGCGACGAAGTCCATCGGCAGGTCGGCGAACGCCTCGGCCAGGGCCAGCGTCCCGGCGATCTTCGGGGCCAGCACGGCCTCGGCCGCGGCCCGCTCCTTCACCTCGGCGACGCCGCCGCCGGGCATCCCGGCGGCGTGCACGATCCCGTCGAGCCCACCGAACTCGCGCTCGGCCAGCTCGCGTACCTCGCGCAGGCGCGCCGCGTCGGTGACGTCGGCGGCGGCGACGTGCACCACCGCGCCCGCGGCCTCCATCCGCCGCACGGCGAGCATCGTCCGCCCGGCGCGGTCGGTGCCGCCGTGCGCGGCGAGGTGCGCGTCCCACTCCGCCCGCGGCGGCAGCCCGGTGCGGGCCAGCAGCACGAGCTTCGCCCGCACCCGGCGGGCGAGGTCCTCGGCGAGCGTGATGCCGATGCCGCCGGTACCGCCCGTGATCAGGTACCGGCCACCGTCGACCAGCACCGGCTCGGTGGCCGAGGGCAGTTCGATCTGGGTGTGGTCGAGCACCCAGCGGCGCCCGGAACGCAGCGCGACCTCGGCCGCCGCGTCGGCCGGGCGGAACAGCTCGGCGACGACGTCCTCAAGACGGGCCACGTCAGCGTCGACGACGTCGATCCGGCGCACCACCATGCCCGGGACCTCCAGCGGCACCACCCTCGCGATGCCCGCGAGGGTCGCGTGCTCGGGACGGGTCAGGTCGGTGCCGGTGACGTCGGCGGTGCCGGTGCTCAGCACGTCGATCCGCACCGGCTCGCCCCAGGCCTGGACGAGGTTGAGCAGGCTGAAGAACCCGTGGTCCTGTGCGGCCATGCCGCGCTCTCCGCCGGCCAGCGTCCAGGCGTGCACGACCCGCTCGGGCCGGGCGGGCAGCGCGGCCACGAGCGCGTCGTAGTCCTCGCGCACCCCGGGCCGGACGGTGAATCCGGTCTCCGTCGCGGCGAACCCGTCGCCGGGGCGCACTTCGGTGACCGTCACACCCGCGTCGCGCAGCAGGCCGGTCAGGACGTCGCCGGCGGCGAAGACGAGCGCGTTCGCGAAGGGCTCGCGTCTCAGGTCCGGTTCCGCCTGCCGCCACGCCGGGACCGCGAACCACTCGGACAGGGGCAGCGGGCCGCTCGGCCGCGCGGGCCGGGTGGCCGTGACCGGGTCCGGATCGACCCAGTACCGCGTGCGTGCGTACGGGTAGCCGGGCAGCGGTACCCGGTGGCCGGGCGCGCCGAACGTCCGTGCCTGGAGGGAAACCCCGTTCGTCCACAAGAGACCGGCCGCGCCATACAGTGTTTCGACGTCGCCGAGGCGCTCGGTACGGCCCGGCAGGCTCGGCTGCGGCGCGGGCATGCCCTTCGGGACCTGGCCGCGGGCCAGCCCGGCCAGCTGGTGCCCCGGGCCGCATTCGACGAGTACCCAGCGGCCGCCACGCGCGAACAGGGTCTTGACGCAGTCGCCGAACCGGACGGCCTGGCGCAGATGAGAGGCCCAGTAGGCGGGGTCGGTGGCCTGGGCGTCGGTGATCCAGTCGCCGGTGACGTTCGACAGGAACGGCAGCGCGGGCGCGGTGCGGGCGACGGCGGCGACGGCCTCGGTGAACTCGGCCAGTACCGGATCCATCATCGGCGAGTGGAACGCGTGCGAGGTCACCAGTTCGCGGCACTGCACGCCGCTGGCCTTGAGCGTCGCCGCGAAGTCCGCGACCGCGTCCGACGGCCCGGCCACGACGCACGTGCCGGGCCCGTTCACCCCGGCGACCGAGAGGGTGCCCGGCAGCCGGGCGGCGACGCTCTCCTCGTCGAGCTGGACGGCCAGCATGGCCCCGGCGGGCATCGCCTGCATCAGGCGGCCGCGCGTGGCGACCAGGTTCAGCGCGTCCGGCAGGGTGAAGACCCCGGCGACCGTCGCGGCGACGTACTCGCCGATCGAGTGGCCGATCATCGCCGCGGGCCGCACATCCCAGCTCTGCCACAACTTCGCCAGCGCGTACTCGACGACGAAGAGCGCGGGCTGGGTCACGCGGGTTTCCCGCAGCGCCTGCTCGCCACTGGATGAGAAGATCAGGTCGCGCAGCTCCGGCAGCTCGGGTTCGAGCAGCCGCAGGCACTCGTCGACGGCCGCGGCGAACACCGGCTCGGCCTCGTACAGCTCGGCGCCCATCCCGGCGTATTGGGAACCCTGACCGGAGAAGAGGAACGCCACGTTCGTCTCCCCGGCCTGTCCGGACACGAGGCGCCGGGAGTCCCGCAGCCCGTCGACAGCGTCCTCGGAGTCACGGGCGACGACGACCGCGCGGTACGGGTACTCGGTGCGCCCGGCGGCCAGGGTGTGGGCCACGTCGGCGAGGTCGAGGTCGACGTCCCCCGCCAGCCGCTCGGCCAGCCTCTCGACCGCGGCCGAAAGCGCTTCCGCGGTGTTGGCCGACACCCGCAGCAGGTGCGCCGGATGCGGTGTCCGGCCTAGCTGCGGGGCCGGCGCCTCCTCCAGCACGACGTGCGCGTTGGTACCGCCGACGCCGAAGGAGCTGACGCCCGCCCGCCGCGGCGCCTGGCCCGCCTCCCACTTCGTCAAGCCGCGCGCCGGGTAGAACGGGCTCTCCGGGAAGTCGATACCCGGGTTGGGTTCGTGGTAGTTGACGGTCGGCGGGATCAGCCCGTGCTCCATGACGAGCACGGCCTTGATCAGCGAGACCACGCCTGCCGCCTGCGACAGGTGACCGATGTTGGACTTCACCGAGCCGATCGCGCACCAGCCGGTGTCCGCGACCCTGTCCCCGTACACAGTGGACAGTGCGGCGATCTCCATCGGGTCGCCCAGCGCGGTGCCGGTGCCGTGCGCCTCCACGTAGCCGATGGTGCGCGGGTCGACACCGGCCATGCCGACGGCCTGCGCGATCGCCTCGGTCTGCCCGGCCACGCTGGGCGCGGAGAAGCCGACCTTGGTGGCGCCGTCGTTGTTGATCGCGTTGCCCAGCACGACGCCCCGGATGTGGTCGCCGTCCTCGATCGCCTGCGACAGCCGCTTCACCAGCACGACCCCGGCGCCGCTGCTCCAGACCGTGCCGTTGGCGCCTTCGTCGAACGCGCGCACGTGGCCGTCCGGCGAGGTGAAGCCGTCGACGCCCAGGTAGCCGATGCCATGCGGCATTTCCAGGTTGACCCCGCCCGCCAGCGCCATGTCGCACTCACCGTTGCGCAGTGCCTCGCAGGCCAGGTGCACCGCGACCAGGGACGTCGAGCAGGCGGTGAACACCGCGAGGCTCGGGCCGCGCAGGTCGAGCTTGTACGACACCGAGGTCGTCAGGTAGCTCGGCTGGTTGCCGGTCGAAATGCCGATGCCGCCGTGCTGCGAGGCGAGGATCCGCTCGTTGCGCAGCAGGTTCTCCTTCAGGTAGCCGGTGCCCCCGGACCCGCCGTAGACGCCGATCGCGCCGTCGAAGCGGCCCGGGTCGTAGCCCGCGTCGGTCAGCGCGGCGTGGCACGACTGGAGGAACAGCCGATGCTGCGGGTCGGTGATCTCGGCCTCGCGGCTGGTCATACCGAACAGCTCGGCATCGAACTCGTCGAAGCCGTCGACCACGGTGGTGGCGTTCACCCAGCTCGGATCGTCCACAGTGGCCGGTTCGGCGCCGCGGGCGATCATCTCCTCGCGGGTGGCGGGCACGATCGACTCGACACCGTCGACGAGGTTGCGCCAGAACTGCCGCGCGTCACGCGCGCCGGGCACGCGCACGTCCAGTCCGACGATCGCGATCGGTTCGGCTCCGGGATCGCCGGCGCCGGTTTCGGGGAGGTGGGTCACGGTGGTGCTCCTATCCGAGGCCGGCTGGACCGGCGGTGCTACGGGGTCTTCTGGTCTGGGTGCGGCCGCGGCGGGCGGCGACGCGTTCGGCCGCGCGGGCCAGCTCCGGGCTGGGGGCGCCGCCGGAGTGCAGGTGCGCGGCGAGGGCGCGGACGGTGGGATGGCTGAGCAGGTCGACCATCGGGATCCGGCGGCCGAGCCGGGCGGTGACCTGGGCATGCACCCGGGCCAGCGCGAGCGAATGCCCGCCCACGTCGAAGAAGTTGTCGGTGTGCCCGACTTCGGCGACGCCGAGGACGTCGCACCAGGCACGAGCGATCACCGCCTCGGTCACGGCGAGCGCCGCCGGGTCCGCGGCGGCCGCCGGTGGCCGTGCCAGTGCGCGAGTCATCGCGTCCGGCGTGGCGGTGCGGATGCCCGCCCGCGGCAACTCCGGCACGCTCGTCCCGACCGGTGTGTCCGGCGCCGCGGCCAGCGCGTCGAGCAGGGCGACGTAGTCCTCGGCGAGCCCGGCCATCCGGGCGTGGTCGAACAGGTCCGGGTTGTACAGCAGTTCGACGCCGTCGTCGTGCACGTACACCGTGAGGTCGAACGGCGACCCCGGCTTGTCCACCGGCAGCCACGCCGACCGCACGCCGGGCAGGCCCAGCCGCGGCTCGGTGAAGTTCAGGACGTTGAACATCACCTGCACGAGCGGGGCATGCGCGGGATCACGGCGCACGCCGAGCGCTTCGACGAGCCGCTCGACCGGCGCGGCCGGATGCGCGGTCGCGGCGAGGAGTTCCGCGCCGCCGCCGCGGACGTGCGTCGCGAAGTCCGCGGCGTCG
The DNA here is from genome assembly GCF_046549055.1 of Amycolatopsis sp. lyj-112. NCBI lineage: Bacteria > Bacillati > Actinomycetota > Actinomycetes > Pseudonocardiales > Pseudonocardiaceae > Amycolatopsis > Amycolatopsis sp. lyj-112. The sequence continues at coordinate 185,677 of NZ_JAJPWS010000009.1, forward strand.
TCGGCCCGCAGCCGCACCGGCACGATGTCCACGAAGAACCCCGCGACCTCCTGGAACTCGGCGAGCTGCCGGTCCGCGACGACCGTGGCGACCAGATGGTCGGCCGCGCCGGTGAGCCGCCGCAGCAGCTCGCCGAACGCGGCGAGCAGCACCCCGGCGCGCGTCGTGCCGGTGCGGGCGGCCAGTGCCCGGACCGATTCGGCGGCACCGTCCGGAAAGGACTGACGCAGGCTCGCGCCCCGGTAGGTCTGCACGGCCGGGCGCGGCCGGTCACGTGGAAGGTCCACTGTGGCCGGTGCGCCGGCGAGATGTCCGGTCCACCAGGCGACGTCCACGGCCTCCCGGCGTTCGTCGCGTCCGGCCCGCCACACCGCGTAGTCCGCGTAGGACGCCACCGGCGGCGGCAGCGGCTCGCCCCGGTAGGCAGCCGACAGGTCGGCGCAGAGCAGGTCCTGCGACCAGCCGTCGAACACCGCGTGATGCAGCGTGAAGCCGAGCACGTGCTCCGTCTCGCCGAGCCGGTAGAGCCGCACGCGCCAGGGCGCGTCGCGGTCGAGGTGCACCGGCGTCGCGGCGTCGGCGGCCAGCCGGGCCCGCAGACCGTCCTCGGTCACCGGCGCCACCGGCAGCGGAACATCCGACGGCGGCAGGCGATCCGCCAGTGGCGCGCCGTCGACGGACCGGATCCGCCAGCGGAGCACGTCGTGCCGCTCGGCGACCGCGCGCAACGCGTGGCGCAACGCGTCGACGTCCAGCGCGCCGGTCAGCCGGAACGCCATCGCGATGTTGTACGGCGCGGCGTCCGGGGCGAGCTGGTCGAGGAACCACAGCCGCCGCTGCGGCGGGGACAGCGCGGGCGCGTGCCCGGTGGTCAGCCCCGGCCCGATCAGTGGCGGCGCGGCCGCGACCCGCCGGGTGAGCCCGTCGAGAGTGCCGCCCGCGAAGACGTCCTCCGCGGCGACGTCCGCGGCCAGCTCCGCCCGCAGCGCCGCGACCAGACGCATCGCGGCGATCGAGTTCCCGCCCGAGCCAAGGAAATCCGTCCCCGCACCGGCGCCGAGCACCCGCCGCCAGATAACCGCGACCGCGCGTTCGGCCGGGGTGCCGAGCGGGCCGAGGTCCTCCCGTTGTCCCGCGAGCGCCGCTTCGGCCAGGTCGCGCAGGGCAGGCCGGTCGATCTTGCCGGTGACCGGGTCGACCGGCAGGCGGTCGAGCACCCGGACCGCGGCCGGGCGCATCGCCGCGGTGAGCCGGTCCCGGCCGAGTGCGTCCACATCGGACGGTGCGGACGCGGGTGTCAGGAAGGCCACCAGCCGGATGCCCGCCGGGCCGGGGACGGCCGTCACGGCGGCGGCGTCGACGTCCGGGTGAAGCGTGAGCGCGGCCTCCACCTCGCCCAGTTCGATCCGCTGGCCGCGGACCTTCACCTGCCGGTCGGCGCGGCCGGCGAACTCGAGACGGCCGTCGGGCAGCTCGCGGGCCAGGTCGCCGGTGCGGTAGAGCCGTTCCCCCGGCGTGGTCGGGTCGTCGACGAACTTCGCGGCGGTCAGCTCCGGGCTGTCGAGGTAGCCACGCGCGACGCCCGGACCGCCGATGAGCAGCTCGCCGATCTCGCCGGGCGCGACCGGCCGCAGGTCGGCGTCCACGACGTACGCCCGGTGGTTCGGCGTCGGGCGGCCGAGCGGCAGTGGGTCGGCAGGGATGCCGGTGACCTCGTCGGTGACGACCACCACGGTGGTCTCGGTCGGGCCGTAGGCGTTGAAGAACCGCCGGCCCGGCAGCCAGCGCGCGGCGAGGTCCGCGGGCACCGGCTCGCCACCGCAGGCTATGACACGCCAGCCGGGAACGGCCGCGGGATCCAGCATGGACAGCAGCGTCGGCGTGACGAAACCCCACTCGACGTCGTGCTCGACGAGAAACCGCCGCAGCCGTTCGGGGTCGGCCCGATCGGCGGTACCGGCGAGCTGGACCGATCCGCCGTGCGCCAAGGGGACGAACACGTCCATGGTGAAGGCGTCGAAGGCGGGCGAGGAGATGCCGAGCGCCCGGGTGCCGGGCCGGAACCCGAGGGCGGCGGCGAACCCGGTGACGAACGCGACCACGTTGCGGTGACTGGTCAGCACGCCCTTGGGACGGCCGGTGGAGCCGGAGGTGTAGAGGAGGTGCGCGAGGTCGTCCGGCCCGGCGGGGCACTCGGCGGGCCCGTCCGACGGCGGGGGTACGTCGAGAGCCTCGATGCCTTCCGTGGCACCGAATTCGGCCTTTGCGCAGTCGCCGACGACGACGGAGATCCCGGCGTCCGCGGCGATTTCGGCCAGCCGCGCCTTCGGGCCGCCGGGTTCGAGCGGCACGTAGGCGGCTCCGGACAGCATCACGCCCACGACGGTCGAGATCAGCTCCGGCCGCCGGTCGGCGCAGACGCCGACGCGGGTGCCGGGCCCGGCACCCCGGGCCCGCAGCAGCCGAGCGACGCCGGTCGCCGACGCGACCAGTTCGCGGTAGGCGAGCCGGGTGTCACCCTGCCGGACGGCGACGGCATCCGGGGTGCGCGCGGCCTGGGCGAGGATCAGCCCGGTGATCGTGGTGTCCGGATAGGACAAGGGCGGGCCGTGGCCGCCCACGACGGGCAAGGTGTCGGTCACCGAGGGCTCCCCTGGTCGGATGTGTGCTGAGGCGGTGGGTCGATCCAGTACCGCTCCCGCTGGAACGGATAACCCGGCAGGGGGACGCGGCCCGGTTCACCGCTCGCGAACCGCGTGGCCCACTCGACCTCGCCGCCCCCGGCCCAGTGGACAGCCAGGTCCCGCACCGCCCCGGCCGGGCCCTCGACGTCGGTTCCGTTCACCAGCAGCGCATCGAGCGCGGCGACCGCCGACGCGACCGAGTCCGCCACCACGGCGGCCCGGCACGCGAACACCCGCCGGACCGAAAGCGTGTACGCCGCGTCCCCGAGGTCCGGCGCGTCCGTGGTGAGCCGGTCGCGCAGCCGGGACACCACCTCGCGCAACGCCTTCGCGTCACGCGCGGACACCGGCAGCACGAACGGACCGCTCGCCGCCTGCCGTGGTGGGCCGGCAGGCGCCTCCGCCACGATCACGTGCACGTTCGTGCCGCCCATCCCGAACGAGCTGACCCCGGCCACCCGCCGTTCGCGGACGGGCCAGTCGGTGGCCTTCGCCGGGACGTACCAGGGGCCGCCCGCCAGGTCGGCCTCCGGGTGCGGGGCCGTGAAGTGCAGGCTCGGCGGGATGACGCCGTGCCGCACGGACAACACGGCCTTGATCAGCCCGGCGACGCCGGCCGCCGCGTCCAGGTGCCCGATGTTCGTCTTCACCGAGCCCAGCGCGCACGTTTCCGGCGGCGCTCCCCGATAGACGCGGTTGAGCGCGGCCACCTCGATCGCGTCGCCGAGCGGGGTGCCGCTGCCGTGGGCTTCGAGCAGCGCGACCTCGTCCGGGGCGACCTCCGCGACGGCCAGCGCCTCGGCCACCGCGGCCGCCTGACCGGCCGGTCCCGGCACGGCGTAGCCCGCGCGGTCCGGGCCGTCGTTCGTGATCGCCCAGCCGGGCAGCACGGCGTAGACGTGGTCGCGGTCGGCGAGTGCGTCCGCCAGCCGCCTCAGCACGACCACCCCGGCGCCCGAGCTGAACCCGGCGCCCGCCGCGGCGACGTCGAACGCACGGCACCGGCCGTCCGGCGAGACGAGCCCGCCGCCGCGGTACCGCGGCCACGTGACGTTCGCCCCGCCTGCCAGCGCGACGTCGCATCGGTAGTCCGCGAGGCTCTGCGCCGCCAGCGCCACCGCGGCGAGCGAGCTGGAGCACGCGCTCTGCACGGCCACCGCCGGCCCGGTCAGCCCGAGGCGGTAGGCGACCTGGCCGGGCAGGTGATCGGCGAGCTGGCGTCCGGTCAGCCGCCCCTCCCAGTCGTCCGGGTCGACGTCGCCGGTCACCGCCGGGTTGCCGAACAGGTGGAACAGGAAGTAGCGATTCACCGAGGTGGCCGTGAACACCCCGACCGGCCCGGTCTCGGCGGCGGGGTCGCGTCCGGCGTCCTCGAGTGCCTGCCACGCCGTTTCGAGGAACAGCCGGTGCTGCGGGTCGGTCCGCGCGGCCTCGTCGGCGGCGAACCCGAAGAACCCGGCGTCGAACTCCTCGACACCGTCGATCCGGCCACCCGACCGCACATACGCCGGGTCGGCACGCAGGCCCGGCCCGACGCCCAGCGCCGCCAGCTCGTCGTCGGCGTAGTCGTGGATCGAGTCGACGCCCGCGCAGAGGTTCCACCAGAACGAGGCGGCGTCCGGCGCGCCGGGGAACCGGCAGGCCAGCCCGACGACGGCGATGAGATCCCCGGCCTGCTCCTCCGCGACAACCGGCGGCGGAGTGTCCGAAGTGGACTCCGCGAGCCAGGCGGCCTGCCCGGCGATCGTCGTGCGCTCGAACAGGGCGAGCAGCGGGACGTCCACCCCGAACTCGTCGGCCAGCCGCGCCTGCACCCCGCCGAGCCGCAGCGAGTCGCCGCCCGCGTCGAAGAACGCCTCGGTGCGCCCGACCCGGTCACGGCCCAGTACCGCGCACCAGATCCGGTGCACCCGTTCCTCGGCCGGGGTCAGCCGCTCGGCTGGGACGGTCGCGGCCGCCCGCGGGTCCGGAAGCGCCAGTTCGTCGAGTTTTCCGGTGACGGTCAACGGAAAACCGTCCAGCACGGCGACGGCCGCGGGTACCGAGTGGCCGGGCAGGACGTCCGCCAGCGCGGCCCGCAGCACCCGGCCGTCCGGACGCGGGCAGGCCGCGGTCACGTAGGCGAGCAGGTCGCCGTCGCGCACGATCGCGCGGGCTTCGGCCACGCCGGCCTGTTCGGCGAGTCTGGCCTCGATCTCGGTCAGCTCCACCCGGAAGCCGCGGACCTTGACCTGCCGGTCGAGCCTGCCGAGGCAGACGAGGTTCCCGTCCGGCAGCAGCTGGCCAAGGTCACCGGTCCGGTAACGACGGACGCCGTCGGCCGTCACCCCGAACGCCGGGCTCGGCTGGTCGAGGTAGCCGTCGACGAGGTGCCGCCCACGCACTTCGAGTTCGCCGCTGTCCAGCACGGTGAGGGTGAACCCGGGCAGCGCGCGCCCGATCGGCAGCGGCCCGTCAGCGTCCGGGCCCAGCTCGGCGACGGTCGTCCGGTACTGCGCGGCGAAAGTCACCTCGGTGGCGCCGTAGCCGTTGACGAACACGCACTCCGGCGCGAACCGGCCGCGGCGGACGTCGGCGTGGGTCGCCTGCTCGCCACCGAGCAGCACGGTCCGCACGGACGGGAGGCCGGTCTCGCCGAGGACGTCGAGCAGGTGCCGGTAGACCGTGGGCGTCGAGTGGTAGACGGTCACCTCGTGCCGGGCAAGCTCGCGCGCGGCGTGGGCGAGGCCGTGCGCGCGCAGGTCGACCGGCACGAGCGCGGCGCCGGTGAGCAGTGCCGGGTAGAGGTCGGGAATCGCCGCGTCGAAGCCGAACGACGCGAGCAGGCTGAGCCGGTCGGCCGCGGTGATACCGAGCGCGGCGACCTGGTTGTCGACGACGTGCAGGAGGTTGCGGTGGGTCTGTGCGACGGCCTTCGGCAGGCCGGTGGACCCGGACGTGAACAGCACGTACGCCGGACCGTCCGGATCGGATTCGGGCACCGGGAGCGGCGCGGACTCCGAGCCCGAACGCACGAGCCGCGCGGATCCGTTGCGGCACAAGGACTCCGCTAGCTCGACGTACCCCGGATCCGCGAGCACGGCGGTCACCCGCGCGGCCGCGAGCTGGTGGTCGAGACGCGCCCGGGGGAAGGTCGGGTCCAGCGGGACGTAGGTGCAGCCCGCGGCGAGAGTGCCGAGGATCGCCGCGATCGCGGCGCTGCCGTGCTCGGTGACGAGCCCGACCCGCTCCCCCGGCCGGACACCGGCGTCCCGCAAGCGCAGCGCGCGGCCACCCGCGAGCCCGGCGAGCCGGGCGTAGGTGAGCCTGGTGCCGTGCTCGAAGACCGCGATCCGGTCGGGCGACTGCCGGGCGTGCACGTCGAATCGGCTGACGCAGCCGGGTCGTGTCATCGGGCGTCGAGCAGTCTCTCCGAGGCTTTTCGGGCACACGAAAACAACGACGTGAACTTCATCTTGCTCCCCCAGGGACGATCAGGTGAAGAATCACGCAAGGTTACGGCGACCGGCCGCGTCGAGGAATACGATTTCTGCGGATTTAGCCCGAACGATCTATCGATATTGGACCATACGTCGCAGTTATCCACGCCTTACACGCGAATCGGCGACCCGGACAGCGCCTCGCGACTGGCCCCCGGCCACCATCTACACTCGCTTGATCACATTCGGTGACACGTCGGATATTAACCGACACTGCGCCGCAGAATACGTTTTCAGGCAACCGGCGAGCCAATTCGCACAATCGATTCAGAAATACGATCCGGACGCCTTTGGCGCATTCGCCGACGTCGGCCCATCCGATCAGCAGGAGCGAGCCGACTGCGTCGGACAGTGCCAGGCCGATCTCCCCAGCGATGAACGGTTCAGCACCGATGACCGCCTCCGCGCTCCAGTCCTCGGTGTCGGTGCTCACCTGGAATCGGGCGCCACGGCGGTCACCGTCTCCGAACGGCGGATCGGGAGTTCGTACGAGTCCACGGGGCAGCTCAGCGCCGGCGAACGTGCGCCTGGATGGCGTCGGCGATATCGGGCAGGGCCAGCACATCGTGAACCAGGCCGGTGGCGATCGCGGCGCCGGGCATGCCGAAGTGTTCAGAGGTGACTTCGCTCTGGGCGAATACGGTGCCACCGCAGTGTGAGATGGCACGGATCCCGGCCTGGCCGTCGGTGCCGCCGTCGGTGAGCACCACGGCCATCGCTCGGGGTCCGCAGGTGACAGCGAGGGTGGCCAGCAGGAGATCGGCCGACGGGCGGGCCGGCGGCAGAGCGCCGGTGTCGAGCAGTCCGATCCGTGCTTCGGAGGTCACGAGCAGGTGCCGGGCAGCGGGGGCCACGAGCACGGTGCCAGGGACGAGCTCGTGGCCGTCGACAGCGTGCCGCACACGCAGCGCCGTGCGATTCCGGAGGATGCCGGTCAGGCGACTGGTCCGATCCGGGCTCAGATGCTGCGCGACGATCACGGCGGCGGGCAGGTCTGCCGAGAGCGGGGCGAGGACCTGCGTGAGGGCGTCGAGGCCACCGGCGGAGGTCACCAGCGCGATGACAGGGAACCGCAACGCGTAAGGATCAGGTGTGGCCATTGGCCCATCTTCCTCTCCGGTCGGACCGACCCGCTTCGTCAGAGCGGATCCCATCCAGGCATCGGAGCAGGACACTCACACCGTTTAGCGGCTGATCAGCATCCTGACGGACGCGCGCCAAGCTGAAGACACCACCCGTCTGGCGGACAGCGTCCCGCTACGACCCGCCCGCGGTACCCGTCCACGCTGGTGATGACCGCTCCATCCGGTGGCGCCGCGCCGGGCAACCACCGCGAGCCGTATCAGCCCAGAACGTCCCCGAGCGATGGCCTTGTGCGCGCCTACCGAAAGCGGTTCTGTCGCGTCTCGCGAGGTGCTGGTTGGTCTTGACCGCTCGTCGCGGCAGGTCTGGGACCTTGTCGAGGAGGGCGGCGCGCGTCGTGTTCGGGTCTGCCGCGGTCAGCTGCCGCCTCCTCGGCGCAGCTCTCACTTGCCATAAGAAACTGCGCGAACAATCCACATGAGACACGCTCTAAGCCGAATCAGGCTCTACTTCGGCTCGACCGATATGGGCAACGTCTCGCTGCGCGTTCCCGCCATCCAACATCTTGTCCGGATAGTTCCCCGGGGCGGCAGTCGAGGCGCCTTCAGTCCGACGCGAGGATTTCAGCCAGCCGGAGGGTGTCTTCGAGGTAGCGCTCGTAAGGAAAGCCGGCCGCGATGAGTCCCTCACGGAACTCGTCGTAGAGCGGTTTTCCCGCGGCATGGAAGGCTTTCCGGCCGGGCTCGGTGAGGCGGACCAGCCGGCGCCGCGCGTGTTCGGGGTCGACGGTGATCTGCACCAGACCGTCCGCTTCGAGTGGCCGCAAGGCCCGGCTGACCGCCGGATCGGAGATCGACAGCGCCTGGGCGAGCCGATGCTGCGTCGTCGGCTCGATCTCCTCAAGTGTGCCCAGAAGCCGTATCTGGCTGTAGGTCAAACCGTCGGGGTCATCGGCGCGCCGCCGGGCCGCCTCGCCCATCAGCATGACCACGCGGTGCAGCAGGTCTGCGAGTCCGTCATCCACCAGCTCACCATACCAGAGTCTTGACTAGTTAATATTAACCAGGTAAGACTGAAGCCATGGACAACTTCGCTTACCTCGCCCAATCCGCCTTCCCGCTGGTCTGGATCGTGGTGCCCGCCGTCGGAGCCTTCCTCCGGGCCCGCCACGCGACGTCACCTCAGGAACGGCTCGAGATCTGGCAGCGCTGGTGGGCCATCGGCGCCTTCGGCTGCGGCAGCCTGTGGATGACGGTCGCTTTCCTCGCCTTCCCGGACGTCATGGCCACGGCGATCGGCTTCGACCGGACACCCTTCATGTTCGAAATCGCCTTCGCCAACCTCGCACTGGCCGTCATGGGCTTCCGGGCCGCCTCGGCATCCGCACGCGAACGCATCACCATCGGCCTCGGCGGCGGGATGTTCCTCTGGGGAGCCGCGATCGGTCACGTCCACCAATGGTTCGCCAACGGTGACCACTCCCCCGGCAACACCGGCGGAGTCCTCGTCAACGACATCCTGATCCCGGCGGTCATGATCATCCTGGCCGTGCGATCCCGGCGACTCGCGACCCTCCCACGACCGGCCGCGGAAATCGCCGCCTGAGACCGCGGGAGCTGTTCCTCACCATGACGACACAGACCGACCACACGATCGGGAAGGCCGCCGCCGAGCGGCTCACCATCTTCGTGGACGCGGTGATCGCGATCGCGCTCACCTTGCTGGCACTGGATCTCCCGATCCCCCACGGCGACACCACCGAGGCCATGCTGAGCTCGATTTCGGCCCACGGCAAGGAATACGTCGCCTTCGCGCTCAGCTTCGTGGTGATATCCGCCCACTGGCGCGCCCACCACGAAATCTTCCCCTATGTCCGCTCGCTGAACGGCCGCCTGATCAGCCTCACCCTGGCATGGCTGTTCATGCAGGTCCTGATGCCGTTCGCGACGCGGGTGATCACCGCCGAAGGCGCCTTCCCACTCCGATTCAGCCTGTACGCGATGGTGCAGGTTCTGGCCTCCGCGTCGTTCGCGCTGATCATCCGGGAGATCCGGCGCGAACACCTGTACCGAACCGACGGCCCGCCAAGAGTGTTCGCCCAAAGCCTGCTGCGCAGCGTCTGCTTGGCCACGGTGTTCGGGATTTCGATTCCGGTCTCGTTCCTGACCGGGGACACCGGCGCGTACCTGTGCTGGCTCCTGGCGCCGATCGCACTCACCATCGCCCGCCGCGTCCAAGACCACAAGTCATCCGATACATGACCAGGATCGCCTGGCCGTTCTTGCCGACGACGCCCTGGTCCAGGTCGGTCGACCGCTGCGAGAATGGATGTGTTCTCGCAGGGAGTCGTAGTCACCCCGCCCTACCGGGGCGCCGCGAGCGCGTTCCAGAAGTCGAAGTTGTGCAGCTCACCCCGATCGATCCGGCCGATTCGGTGCACGTCCAGCCCTTGCACATACGGGGTCACCGCGTCCGGCAGGACGCGCCGCCACAACGGCAGTCCAAAGCGGTTCGGGTCGCCCGTCGACGCGAACCGTGACCAGTAGCCGATCATCCCATCGCCGAGCCTGCGTTGGGCTGCCGTCAGCGGGCGATCGTCATACGGGAAGTCGAACAGATACTTCAGCTCCGACGCGTGACCGGCCAACGGCTCCACCCCCGTCGGGAACTCGGGGATCGCCGGCGCCGTACGGTCCAGGAACTCGTAGGCGTACACCGGCACCGTAGCCGCGAACCGGCGGTCCGACGCCGCCTGCGCCCACGCCCAGTCCAGATCACTCATGACCGCGCCGATGGCCTGCACCGGCGTGCCGTGCGCGGCGACAGGGTACGCGGCGGCCACCGCTGCGGCTTTGGCACCGAAGTGGGTGCCCAGAGTCTGCCGGTAGCCCTCCTCGGTCAGCCCGGGGAACATCGGCGGCGAGAACAGTGTGCCCTCGTCACGGGTGACGCCGGTCAGGAAGGGCACGTGCTGGAACCGGCCGGCCGGCACCGCGACCGCGGGGTCTTCCGGCAACACCGCGTTGCCGTAGGCGGGCAACGGGAAGGCCGGCGCGGCCAGCAGGTCCACCGCCGGCACCTTCCGCAGACACTCCAGAGTCGCGCAGCCGAACCTGGCCGCCAGGTTCTGCCCGTGGCCCTGCTGCCACTCCTGTGGCACGAAGTACGGAACGTCCAGCAACGGCCGGAAGGCCGCACCGGCGAAAGCGTCCGACACACACGGCGTGCTCTGCCCGATGGCCCGTTGGAACAACCCCGCCGAGCCCGGAGACGCGAGCAGACCACAGACCGAGTGGGCACCGCCCGACTCACCCGCGACCGTCACGTTTCGCGGATCACCACCGAAACCCGCGACGTTGCGCTGGACCCACCGCAGCGCGGCCTGCTGGTCCTCCAGACCGAACGCGCCACCGTCGGCCAGACCCGGAAAGCCCATGAACCCGAGGTTGCCGAGCCGGTAGTTCACCGTCACGACGACCAGGTCGCCGCGCTCGGCGAGCCGGGCCGGGTCGTAGTCGCCGCCCGTGCCCGACACCAGCCCGCCGCCATGCACCCACACGAGCACGGGCGCCTTCCGAGCGTGCTTCTTCGCGGTCACGTTCAGGTACAGACAGTCCTCAGTGTCGCTCGCGGGCCTGCCCGGCAATGCGGCCTGCGGACACCTGTTGCCTGGCCGGGTCGCGTCGCGCACCCCCGGCCACGGCTCCCGCGCGACGGGTGCATGCCAACGGAGCTCACCGATCGGTGGCGCCGCGTATGGAATGCCCTGAAAGCCTCGGAGATCCCCAGTGGCAGTGCCGCGTACCGATCCCGACTCGACCCGAACGACATTTCCCGATGCCGCCGCGGCAGGCGTCGCCCCTGCCACAAGTCCCACGACGACGACCAGTGCCCCCAGAATTCCCCTCATGTCGTCCACAGTGGCAGTCCACACGACGAACGGCATCAACCGATCAGTTGATACCGTGATCAACCGCCGCGCGACGGCAGCCGCTGCTCAGCGGAATCACGACTCTTGCGCGGCCGGGCAGGAAGACTATCCGCTGGATGCCGCATTTCCTCGTACGCCCGGGCGTACGCGTCGCAGTCGCCACCCACAGGCCCGGGTCCTGTCCGGTTCAGAGACTGCGTTGCCCAGAACGGACCTGCAGATGGCGCATGAGGATGCGCCGCCTGCATCATCCGGTGCCGGGTGTTCTGCTCTGTTCGAGTGGTTGTGATTTCCGGCCCCGCGGATGCTGATCACCGGGCGCTAGCGTCGGCTGGGGAGCACCTTTGGGCCTTGAGGGGAGATTTTTCTTATCATGCAAAGAAAATCATTTCGGCCTTCGCTGAGGATCCGACTTGTGGCCGCGCTCACCGCGGCCGGACTGGTCGCCACCGCGGGCACCGCGCTCGCCGACACCAGCGCCGACCGCAAGGTTGTTCAGGAGGCCCTGGACCAGATGATCGCGAGCGGGGGAACGCTCGGCGTGCAGGCCAGGGTGACCGACGGCCGCCAGCGATTCACCGCGCGCTCCGGCAAGGCGGAGCTGGGTTCGAACCGCCCGGTGCCGGACAACGGCCGGTTCCGCGTCGGCAGCATCACCAAGACGTTCGTGTCGACTGCGCTGCTGCAGCTTTCGGGCGAAGGCAAGGTAGTCCTGGATACGCCGGTCGTCCGCTACCTGCCCGGTCTGATCGACAGCCGCATCACGGTGCGTCAGGTCCTGCAGCACACCAGCGGCCTCTACAACTACACCAACGCGTTGCCGCTCGACCCGGACGAGTTCGAGCAGATCCGCTACAAACACTGGACGCCGCAGGAATTGCTCAAGATCTCCACCGACAAGCCGCTCGACTTCGACCCCGGCACCCGGTGGAACTACTCCAACACCAACTACGTGGTCGCGGGTTTGCTGGTGGAGAAGCTGACCGGCAGGCCGTACGCGAAGGCGGTCGAGCAGCGGATCCTGAAGCCGTTGCGCCTCGACGACACCGAGGTTCCCGGCGACAACATCGACATCAGAGGCCCCCACGCCCACGGCTACGTGACCGTGGCGGGCAAGCCGAACGACATCACCCGCATCAACCCGTCGGTCGCCTGGGCCGCCGGCGAGGTGATCTCCACGACCCGCGACCTGGACACGTTCGGCGTGGCGCTGGCGAGCGGCAAGCTGCTCAGGCCCGCGCAGCAGCAGGAGATCGGCAAGACCACCGCGGTCAGTCCCGAGTACGGCCTGGGCCTGCAGGTACAGACTCTGCCGTGCGGCACCAAGGTGTGGGGCCACGGCGGCGGCATCCCCGGCTACTCCTCGCAGGTCCTGACCACACCGGACACCACAAAGCGGCTGGAGCTCTCGGCCACGAGCGCGCCGACCGCCGGGGGCGACCCCAACGAGGCGTTCGGCAAGCTGCTCACCGAAGTCTTCTGCTGACAGTGACTCTTGCTGCGCGGTCGTCGTTTCGACCGCGCAGCAAGCCCGCTTGCTAGGGCCAGCCCCACCAGGACATCGGGGGCGCGCCCGATGGTCTTCGTCTCGCACGGCCGACAGGCTGACCGCATGTCGCTCTCTCCCTCTCGCCGTGACTTCATCAAAATAGGTGCCACGGCCGCCGTCGGTGTTGCATCACTCGGTATCGCGGGCACAGCACAAGCCGCCGAGCCGACGCGGATCACGCCGCTTCGGATCCCTACTCCCGCCGGCACCTTCGACGCTGTTGCCGCCGGCCCGCGGCATGGCCGGAAAGTTCTTTTGTTGCACGGCTTCCCTGAATTCGGCATCGAGTGGGAGCACCAGCTGCGAGCACTCGCTGCCGCCGGCTACCGGGCGGTGGCACCTGACCAGCGGGGCTACTCGCCGGGCGTACGGCCTGCCGAGGTCGAGCACTACCACCTGGACTACGCCGTCAGAGACGTCCGGGCGATGGCCGACGCCCTTGGCTGGCACAGGTTCGACCTGGTCGGACACGACTGGGGTGCCGCGGTCGCCTGGATCGCCGCAGCGAAGTACGCACGCCGGGTCCGGTCGCTGACTGCCGTGTCCGTGCCGCATCTCGGCGCCTTCGCCGAGGCGCGGCGGACCGACCCCGCACAGCAGGAAGCATCCAAGTACATGGAGTTCTTCCGGCAACCGGCTCCGATCCCCGAAAACTCGATCCTCGCTTCGGGGCCGCCCAAACTGCCAGGCGTCGCGCCGGAAAAGTGCGCGGAGTACTTCCGGCGACTTTCCCGGCCAGGCGCTCTGACCGTCGCACTGAACTGGTACCGGGCCAACGATTTCGAAGGCTACGAACAACGGGTTTCGGTACCGACGCTCTTCATCGCGAGCACGAAGGACCCCATGGTCGCACCGTCGGGGATCCATGCGACGAAGAACTGGGTCAGCGGCCGCTACCGGCTCGAAGTGCTCGAGGGGATCGGGCACAACATCCCAGAGCAAGCACCCGAGGCCACGAGCACTTCGCTCCTCGCGCACCTCGCTTCGGCGTGTTCCTAGCCCAGAGCCGAGTTCGCGATGTGCTCCGCGGCTGGTTCGTGCTTACGGGGTCGGCCGGAAGGCGTCTCGGTGGTCCTGGACCCAGGTGGTGAAGGCGGTGGCCGAGCGTCCCAGTATCCGGGGCACGTCCTGGGTCAGGACGGCGTTGTGTCCGGCACGGGCCCAGGCCATTCCGGTGAGGGCCGCGTCCGCGGCAGCCGGGCCCATGCCGTGGTGCAGCATCTGCTCACGGGCGGCGTCGAAGGGAAGGTCGACCGTGGTGACGGGGCGGTCCAGAACGGATTCCATGATGGCGGCCTGGTCGGGGACGCTGAGCAGGTCCGGACCGGTCAGGGTGTAGGTCCGTCCGTCGTGGCCGGGCGTGGTCAGTGCCTCGGCGGCGACGGCGGCCACATCGCGGGGGTCGATGACACCCTGGGTGGCCGTCCCGGTCATGTTGGGGACGGGCTGCCCGGCGTTGATCGGGTGCGCGAATCCCAGGACGTTCGAGGCGAAGCTGGAGGGCCGCAGCACTGTCCAGGCCATGCCACTGGACCGCACGGCCTGCTCGGCCCGCAGATGCCACGCTCCGACGGTCCGGTCGCCGCCGATCGTCTCGCCGGTGCCGATCGCGGACAGTTTCACGACGGTGGTCACTCCTGCCGACCTGGCGGTTTCCAGCATGGCCAGGTCGTGACGCGGGGCGGGTGAAGTGGGCGCGGTGAGCAGAAACAGCGCCCGCACATCGGCCACCGCCGCCGCCAGTGAAGCCGGATCGTCGAAGTCCGCCCGGACGAGTTCAACGCCAGGTTCGGCCCGCACGGCGCCGGGGTTGCGGGTCATGGCCCGGACCGCCTCGCCGCGAGAGGTCAACTGGCGCAGGAGGTGGCTTCCGATGGTGCCGGTGGCACCGGTGATCAGGATCATGCCGGCCACGCTGTCATGGTGATCATGCCGTCGGCTTGGAAGTTTCGGCACGATTCGCCGCGCCGGGCGCGGCTACGATGGCGCCATGGGGGTGGATGAGCGCGCCATCGAAATGCCCGATGGCCTGCGAGCGTGGTTCTCCGGGCTCAGCATCGCGACGGTCGACGATCATGGCCGTGGACAGACGTTGCTCGACGAGCCGGACCACGCCACCACGCTGGTCCTGCGCGCGGTGCCCGGTCATGGCAGCGAGTTCGTGGTCATGGGACCACGCACCCGCGCCCGGTATCACGTGGGCCGACCGGGACCATGGTGTGTCAAGGCCAGGCTCCATACCGGCTGGACCCGGCGCCTGCTCGGCCGTCCCGCCCGTGAACTCGTCGACCAGGTCCTGCCGCTCAGTACGTTCTGGGGTGAGCCTGCCAATCGCTTCGCTCGTGAGATGGCCGATCTCGCCCCCGGCCAAGCCGGTGCTCTGTTCGGCCAACGCCTCGCCGCCGTGCTTCCGGCCGGTGAACAAGGCAGCAGTCTGGAGCGAGACCAGCTCGTGCGCGAAGCGACCATGTTGCTGTCCGCGGGCACCGCCGGGGTGGCGGCGGCCGCGCGGCGGCTGCACGTCAGCGAACGCCACTTGCGTGACCTCTTCGTCGACGGAGTCGGCCTGTCACCCAAGCACTTCGCCAGAATCGACCGCGTACGAACCGTGCTCGCCCACGCGGGGGTCCGGCCCTGGGCCGACCTCGCCACCGAGGCCGGCTACTACGACCAGGCGCATCTGACCGGCGAGTTTCGCCGCCTCATGGGCGTCCCGCCCGCCGCACTCCGCCGGGGTGAGCTGCCCGCCCCCACCCCGTGCCACGCGCCCGCGGCCGTTCGGCGACAAACCTGATCGCTGTAGACCTTCGTTCGAGACACTGCGTCATGTCACCCGATGTCGGCGAGGAACAGCGCCAGCATCGCCAACGGCGCCGGTGTGCCGTCCCGAAGCTTGATCGACTCCGCTGCCTGCCGGATCTGTGCCTGCGTCTCCGGGTCGCCGAGCGTGCCCGACGACAAGGTCGTCGAGAACCGGGCGAGCAGGACGGCGCGACGGAGCCGGGCCACATGCTGACGGCCGCCGGTGCGCGCGAGCACCGCGATCGCCTCGTGGACGTCGGGATCGAGCAGGAGAGCGGTATCCGGTGTGACGTCCGGGTCCCGCTCGAACCGGCCATTGTCCTCGTGTCGTGTCAGCCCGCTGAGAGCTTTCTGTCGCCGTGTGACGGTGTTTCGCCGCCGCGCCAACGGTGTCGGGATCACCCGCCCCGGGGCAGGGTGCCCGTGCGGAGGGCTCGCTGTCCGTGCGGGCCGGCTGCGCTCGGTGTCGCCGTAGACGAGCTGCATCCGTTCTGCCCAGGCCTGAAATGTGGTCCCGGCGACCGGCGGATCCGGCATCCCCACCGAATCGGCCTCGGTCCGGCTCCAGCTGGCGAGACGCCGATTGAGGTAGACGTGAAGCGTTCCACCTGGCGGGCTGCTGGTCTCGCCGAGGAACCACGGCGGCTGCCGAGCGCCGTCAGGGTCTGAGTCGAGCATCCGCACGATCGCGTCGTTGCACCAGCCCGCCTGGTAGAGCGGGGCGAACGCGGCGGCCAGTGATCGTGCCTGCTCCCGTGGCCAACGGGTGCGGCTGAGGAAGGTCCATACCGCCGCCTTGGCCTGCCTGTCGTTGGCGGGAACGACCTTTCCCGGCCAGTCCCGGCTCTGCCGCGCCCATCCTGGCACCCCGCCGCCGGTGCTGTCCCGCAGCGCGGTTTTCAGCTCGGCCGCGATGATGCCCGGCACCGGGCTGGGTTCGACATGCGGCTGGGTCATGACTTTCGGTACGCGGCTTCCTCTGCGACTCTGGCAACACGTGGCACCCCGATCGTGCCATCCGCCGCCGAGGAACCGCGACACCACCGCCATCCGGGGTGTCGCCCGGGCTTCACCAGCTTCGCGCAGTGGCGGCCGGCGCTCGGCGTGAACAGTGCACCTCGCCGAGGGCTGTTCCGTCGGCCTTGCGGAATGTCTTCAAGATCTGCAGGTTGCCCGAGCACGGCACGTCGTCGGCGACCGCGGTCGTTTGGCGATGGTTGAATACGCGATCTCACCAGTGGTGGGACTATCGCCGGAACCAGCTCCGCCGCTTCAGCGAGTTTTCCGCGAGGTCGGTTGGCTGTAGTCCCAACCTTCCGGTCAGGAAGAAAGTCCCGGTCACGATGTTGCCGCGCGCGGGCGGGCGCTCGACGTCGGTGGTCGCGATGGCGACGTCGAGTTCGATCGCGGCGATGGTGCGGACCCGGATCCGATGGAATGCCGTACCGGTAATGGTGTTCACCGGAGTCTCGACCTCGATGACCTCGCCGGCGAACAGCGCGTGAGCGGAGGGCGTCCAGCCGGGCGAGGGTTCTACGGGCCGGATAGTTCCGGAGGGGATGAAGTGGTCGGCGGCGAATTTCGGCCCGTCATCGTCCTGCGAGGCAAAGTAGGCCTCCGCGTCGGCGTGCACCGTGACGTCTTCGGCCAGAGCCGCCAGCACCAGGGATCCACTCTCGAGCCGCCCACCGGAGTGGGCGAGGACCGCGCGGTCTTCCAGCTCCACCGCGATGGGACACCCCAACTCCCCCTCGACGCCGTCGAGGAGTTCGAGCATCGCGGTCTCGTCATCGACGAGGCGAACGTCGCGCACCGATACCGCGGGCGTCGTGCCGGCCAGACAGGGCAGGAGGAACTCGATCTCGCCCTTGCGGACCTGCGCGACGAGCCGGGCACCAGAAGGATCAGTCCACACATGCTCGCTGGTCTTCCTGGCGATCTGCCGGGCCGTGCCCGCGCCGATCAGCGAGACCACCCTCTCCCCGAACTCGTCCTGGCTGGTGACCCCGATCCCGATCGCCTCGAAGTGGCTGAACATGATCACTCCCCCTGTTGTCCGCTGGACACTACTGGCCAGGCCGAAACGAAATCATCCTGGTTTACGTGGGGTACGGCGGGCCTCGACTCCCCGCCGGGCCGGTGATCCGAGCGGTATCGTGCGGAAGTGACTGACGTGATCATCCTTCACGGGGCCTGGCACCAGCCCGCGCACTACACCGAGCTTGCCGATCTGCTGCGCGGCTTGGATCTGTCTGTGGAGGTGCCAGACCTCTACGAACTCTCGCTCGCCGAGAGCACCGCGAAGGTCGAGGCCATCGTCTCGCGCTCGCCAGAGCCGTCGGTGGTGGTAGGACATTCGTTCGGGGGTGTCACCGCCGGGACGGTGCGTGGTGCGGCCGCTTTGATCTTCCTCAACAGCTGGATTCTCGACGTCGATGAATCCCTGGCCAAGGTGCTCGCGGAGACCCCGGGCGAGCCCGGCAAGGGACTGCTAGCGCTGCCAGACGCTGACGGGCGGCTTCGGCTGGACCCGGACGACGCCCGGGCGAAGCTCTACAGCGACGTCGACGAACCCGCGGCCGCGCGTGCGGTGGAGTTGCTGCGTCCGGAACCTCCGTCGATCTTTGCCGCCACACCTGCTCACGTGAGCTGGCGGGACACCCCGTCGGTCTACCTCCGCGGGCAGCAAGACCGGACCATCGCGACTCCCCTTCCGGACCGCTTCGCCGCGCGCTGCTCTCGCACGGAAACATGGGACACCGGCCACTCGCCATACCTGAGCCGCCCGGCCGCGGTGGCCGATCTGATCCAGCGTCAGCGAGCGGGCGCCGGCGACTGAGCGAACGTGCCGACAGGAGCATCTCCCGTGATCACCTCCGCGCCGAGAATCCGCGTCGCCGCCTACGTCATCCGCCCGCGACCGCGGCCCGAGCTCCTGATCTTCGAGCACATCGACGTCCCCGAAGCCGGACGACAAGTTCCAGCCGGAGGAGTCAATGCCCACGAAGGTCTCCCGAAGGCAGTGCTGCGAGAAGTCACAGAGGAAACGGGGTTGACCGGCGTCACGATCGTCCGGGCGTTGACGACCGAGGACAAACCCCACCCCGAGACCGGACAACCACACCGCACCACCTATTTCCACTTATCGGCACCGACCGACACAGCCGATGACTGGCTACATCGCGTCGAGGGAGCCGGCAGCGACACCGGCATGACGTTCGCCTGCCACTTCCACCCGCTTCCTTTGCGGCATCCGCTGGCTGACGACCAGGACGCCTGGCTCGGCCTGATCGATCCCGCCCTGGCCACGCGCTAATGCGGTCTTGACTTCCACCGCGGTCGAGGTTTCACGATGGGTCACCGCTGCGGGCCGATGCCCAGAGCGACGCTGCACAGAAGGGATGATCACGAGGTGGCCGAGGAAGAGTTCGAGGTCGACACATTCCTGTCTCTGCCTCTCACCGCCCGAATCGCGACGAACGGCCCGACCGTGCGGCCGACGTGGTTCCTCTGGGAAGAAGAAGCGTTCTGGATCCTGACTGGTCCGTGGGCGAGATTGCCGGGCCGGGTGCTGACGGATCCCGTGATCGCCCTCGCCGTCGACGAGTGCGATCTCGCCACAGGGGTGGTGCGGCAGGTCATCGCTCGTGGACGAGCCGAGATCCTGCCGTTCGACGTGCCCCGCGGACGGCGCAAACTCGGCCGCTACCTCGGCGCCGACGAGACACGCTGGGACCAGCGGTTCCTCAGCTATCTCTACGACGATCCCGCTGAGAAGGGGACAAGTTGGCTGCGACTGCGCCCCGACTCCCTCATCGCGAAGGACCTGAGCTACACAGTCGGACCGTGACGCCGCTGTCAAAAGACCAGGATCGAAGCGCGAGCGGGAGGCCTTGATGGACGAGTTCAACGAGTACCTGGACCTTGTCGCCGAGGTGCGGCGACGACACCCCGAACAACGCGAGGGCCAGGCCTACTTCAACGCGGCCAGGATGATGTGGCCAGGTCTGCTTGACGACATTCCTGCGGAGCGCGATCCGTTCACGGTCGATCGTCGTCTTCCGGCGTTCCTCGAGTGGTTGCCGCAAGCCCATGCCGCGCACGAGAATCGGTCGTCAGTCGCGGACGCCATCGAGAAGAAAACTCGAGTGCGGGAGGTCTGATCAGCTCGCTACGATCCCGGGTCATGCCCGCGAACGAGTTCGTGCCAGCCGGTTTCGAACCGCCGACCTCGCTCGCCACCGACCAGTTCCACCTCGAACCGCTGGGGCCGCGGCACAATCCGGCCGATCATGCCGCCTGGATGTCGAGCATCGAGCGCATACGCTCCACTCCCGGCTATCCCGACGGCAACTGGCCACCGCCCGATGGCATGACGCTCGAGGAGAACCTCACCGACCTTCGCCGTCACGCCGACGACTTCACGCGCGGCACCGGTTTCACCTTCACCGTCCTCGCGCCGGCCGACAACGACGTCATCGGTTGCGTCTACCTGTATCCCTCGTCCGCCGCGGAGTGGGACGTCACGGTGCAGTCCTGGTGCGGGCCGACAGGTCGGGTCTCGACGTACCACTCGCCGACGCCGTCGCACGCTGGCTCGCCACGGACTGGCCCTGGAAGCGTGTCGACCGCTGCGGTCGCTGACTCCTGACGAAACACTCAATCTTTGTTTGCCTGCAACAGTTTTCGCAAGGACTCACGGAGTGCGGCCAAGCCGGCGTCCGGCTGATCCCAGAAGACCATGTGCCCGGCCTCCGGAATCCCGGCGAACTCCGCCGCCGGATTGTGCTCGGCGGCTTCGGCCGCACCGGCGGCGGTGACGACCGGACTCGCGCCGCCGTACAGGAACATCGCCGGGGCAGGCACTTTCGGCCAGTCGGCGAAGAAATCCTCGGATTCGAAACCGGCGTGGGTCGCGGCGATCGCGGTGCGGGAACACGAAGACAGCCAACGTGCGCGCAATTCCTGTTCCCGGCGCGGCCATCGCGGCCAGGAACGCGCCACCTCATCGGCGTCGGTGCCCCTGCGGGCTTGGTCGAGCTGCCCGAGGAAGGCGTCGAGAGTGGTGGGGTACGGATCCCGCCCGGGACCGCTCAACGGAGGGTCGACCAGCACGGTGCCGCGAAGAGGTGCGGCACCGGTGACCGCGGCCCGCGCGGCGATCCGAGCGCCCATGGAGTGCCCGAGCAGGATGGGGCGATCCAGGCCGAGCCCGGCGACGACCGCGTCGACGTCCGCGGCGTAGCTCGCCAGGTCGTAGCCGTGCGGCGGATCGGTCGCCGGGGCGTTGTCGGACAGCCCCCTGCCACGGACGTCGAGCACGAGCGGCCGCACGAGATCGGTGAGTTTCCGCGCGACGAAGTCCATCGTGACGGCGGGGCTGGTGATCCCGGGCAGCACGAGCACCGGGACACCGTCGGCCGGCCCGTAGTCGAGCACGTGCAGCCGTACCTGCCCTGACCGTACCCAGCGGCTGGTCGCGGGCACCTCACCGAGATCGGCCAGTGCGGGCTGAGCGAGTGTGCGGAGCTCCGGGGATTCGGTGACCATGGGAACCTTTCTGCTGAGGGGCCGGATCGGAGAGGTACGCCAGGGCGTCCTCAACGGTGACGACATCGGCGTACTTCGCTTGCAGGTCGAACAAAGCGGCGTCGTGGGGCCCCTGGGCACGGTCACCGCAGGCTTCTCGCACGACGAGGGTGTTGAAGCCGGACTGGACGGCGTCGACGGCGGTGGCCCGGACGCATCCCGAAGTGGTGGCGCCGCAGACGAGGACGGTGTCCGTGTTCAGGCCCGCCAGGACCGCGGCCAGCGCGGTGCCGTGGAACGCCGACGCCCCCTTCTTCAGGATGAGATGGTCGACGTCGCTCCGTTCCAGGCGGGGATCGAGAGCGATCTCTTCGCTTCCTTCGCGGAGGGCTCGCATCCCCGGCGCCTTTCGGAGCCAGGCGATGGCGTCGCCGTCCGCCTCTGCGGCCGTGTAGGCGATCGCGGTGTAGATCACCGGCACGTCGTGCCGCCGGGCCGCGGTCACGAGCGAGGCCGCCGCGGTCACTTCGGCGGTGAGGTCGGCTCCGGACGGGAAGCCGGGTTCGGTGAACCCCCGGGTCAGATCGACCACGACCAACGCCGGCCGGGCGCCGCGCGGCACCGTGGCGCCGAAGCCCGCGCGGTCGTAGACGCTGACGGTCTCGGCGCCGTGCAGGCCGAGGTGCTCATCGACGGGCACGCTGCAACTCCTTGATCAGTTTGTCCTGGGTGCGGATCCGGCCCAGCAGCCAGCCCTGGAACAGGCCGAGCGCCGCAGCCGCCACGATCGGGCCGTAGCGCTTGACTCCCGGGGGAAGCAGGACGCCCAGCCCGTCGAGAGCCTCCGAGCCGCCCGCCGAAACCGGCTTCGCCGCGGGGGCACCGCTCGTGGCCGGAGCGGGCTTGGCCTGCAACTGGTCCGCGAGATTGCGGGCGAACTGGTCGAGCAGGCGGGTCGAGACGGCGCCGATCGCGCCCTTGCCGAACTGGGCGAGCTTGCCGCGGAGGGACAGGTCGGTGCGGAGATCGATCGTGGCGCCGCCGGGTGCCTCGCGCACGGTCAGCGTGACCTCGGCTTCGGCATCGCCGTTGCCATGGCTGTCCGCTCCCCTGGCCAGCAGCCGCAGTCTGCGTTCGTCCGCGGCGACCTCGGTGAAGCGCACGGTGCCGGAGTAGGCGGCGGTGATCGGACCTACTTTGACC
This sequence comes from Amycolatopsis sp. lyj-112, assembly GCF_046549055.1. NCBI lineage: Bacteria > Bacillati > Actinomycetota > Actinomycetes > Pseudonocardiales > Pseudonocardiaceae > Amycolatopsis > Amycolatopsis sp. lyj-112. Next base: position 207,937 of record NZ_JAJPWS010000009.1, read on the forward strand.
TTGACGCGGCCGAGGTACGCGTCGTCCTCCCGGCCGTCGAGGGTCGCGCCGGGAAGGCAGCCCGCGACCCGCTCGACATCGTTGATCAAGGCGAAGACCGCGCCGGGCTCGGCCGCGACGGACAGCTGGTTCTCGAGAATCACGGTGTCGTTTCCTTTGCTGCGGCGGGACAGGTGCCGGTTTCCTTCGCGTGGCATCGGCGGGTCGCGGTCGCTTCGATCGCGTCGACGATCGTCTGGTAACCGGTACAGCGGCACAGATTCGCCGAGATCGCCTCGCGGATCTCTTCGCGGCCGGCGTCCGGCCGCTGGGCGAGGAAACCTTCGGCCAGCATCAGGAATCCCGGTGTGCAGAAACCGCACTGGAGACCGTGGTGCTCGCTGAAAGCCTGCTGCAGATCGGAAAGTTCGCCGTCCCGCCCCAGCGACTCGACCGTGCGGATGTCGGCGTTCTCCGCCTGTACGGCGAACATCAGGCAGGCCCGCACCGGTTCGCCGTCGACGAGGACGGTGCACGCGCCGCACACCCCGTGCTCGCACCCGACGTGGGTGCCGGTGAGGCCGAGGTCGTGCCGCAGGACGTCGAGCAGGGTCATGCGCGCCTCGACGACGGCCTCGTGCTCGCTGCCGTTGACGTCCAGGACGATCAGATGCCGATCGCTCATGCCGGGGTACTCACTTTCCCACGAACGCTCACCGCGTCGAGCGCGGCGAGCACGGTCTGCGGGTGGACCGGTGTCGTGTCGAGTTCGACTCCGGTGTGGCGCAGGGCGTCGTTGACCGCGTTCAGCACGGCCGCCGGCGCGCCGATGGTGCCGCCCTCCCCCGCGCCCTTCGCACCGTTTTCGGTGAAGGCGCACGGCGTCTCGAGGTGCGTGACGGTGATGTCGGGGATCTCCGTGGCGGTCGGGACGAGGTAGTCGATGAAGCTGGCGGCCGACGGCTCCCCGTTACCGGCGTAGGTGATCTCTTCGAACAGCGCGCCGGCGATGCCCTGGGCGATCCCGCCGCGGCACTGTCCATCGACGACCTGGGGATGGATCACCACGCCGCAGTCCTCCACGCACGCGTACCGCAGGATCTTGACCTGACCGGTGCCAGGATCGGCCTCGACGACCACTGCGTGTGTGGCGTTGGAGAAGGTGCCGTCGCCGGGCACGTCGAAGCTCGCCGTGGCCGTCAGCGTCGGTTCGACGTCCTTGGGCAGCAGGTGACTGCGGAGATAGGCCACGTCGGCGATCTCCTCGAACGACGCGCGCCTGGCCGGGTCGTCGATCTGGACGACGCCTTCGTCGCCGTCGAGGCGGACGTTGTCAGGACTCGTTTCGAGCAGGTGCGCGGCGATCGTGCACAGGATTTCGCCGAGTTTCCCTGCCGCGAGGGACACCGCCGAGCCTCCGATCGTCACCGAACGCGAGGCGAAGGTGCCCCATCCGTAGGCGATGCGCTCGGTGTCGCCCTGGCGGAGCTTGACCTTGTCGATGTGCAGCCCCAGCCGGTCGGCCACGATCTGCGCCAGCGTCGTCTCGTGCGACTGGCCGTGGTTCATGGTCCCGCTGGTGACCACGACGGAGCCGGTGGTGTCCATCCGGATCTCGGAGATGTCGAAACCGGGGACCACGGTCATCTTCCGTTTGGCGAAGGCTCCCGAGCCGTATCCGGTCCGCTCAGAGAAGCAGCAGTAGCCGATGCCGATGTGCCTGCCCTCGGCGGCGGCGCGGTCCCGGATCTCGTACCACCCCTCGTCGCGCATCGTGGCCTCTGCCAGATCGAGGGACTCCCGGTAGGTGCCCGGGTCGTAGGTGATGTCGTTGACGCCGGTGTACGGGAACTGGGTGATCACGTTGCGGCGCCGGACTTCGACCGGGTCGAGGCCGAGTTCCCGGGCTGCGCGTTCCATGACCCGCTCGATCGCCATCACGTACTGGGGGCGGCTGACCCCGCGATAGGGCGCCGTCGGGGCCTTGTTGCTGGCGATGGCGCGGGCACGGACCCGGTACTCGGGCACCTGGTACACGCTCGGCATCTCCGCCGACGCCATCAGTGGCTCGATCCCCGCCGTGAACGGGTAGCAGGAGTAGGCGCCCATGTCGCAGACGACATCGACGTCCAGCGCGGTGATCCGCCCGTCTTCGTCGAACGCCGCCAGGGTCCGGTAGCGCTGTTCCCTGGCAAGGAATCCCGCCGTGAGCGCCTCGCGGCGGTCCTCGATCCATTTCACCGGCCGGTCCAGGCGACGGGCCGCCGCGGCGACCGCGATCTCCTCGCGGCCCACCACGCATTTCTGGCCGAAGCCACCGCCCATGTCCGGGACGGTGACCCGCACGGTGCGTTCGGGAACCCGCAGCGAACGGGCCATCGCCGTGCGCACCTGATGCGGTACCTGGGTGCACATCTGCACGAGCAACTGATCGTCGCGATCGTCCCAGGACGCCACCACGCCGCGTGTTTCGAGCGGGAGCGCGTTCTGCCTTCCGCTCTTCGTGATCACCTCGATCACGCGGCCCCGGCCGGCGCGGGCCGCCTCGAATGCCGCGTCCACCCCGGGTGTGTCGAACATGGACACGTCGACCAGCACGTTGCCAGGCGCTTCCTCGTGCACGAGCGGCGCGCCCTCGGCGAACGCCGTCTCCTCCGAGACGATCGCCCCGAGTGGCGCGTAGTCCACCACCGCGGCCTCGACACCGTCCTCGGCGCTGTACGGGTCCCGCGCGACGACCAGTGCCACCGGTTCGCCGGTGAACCGCACCTTCTCCCGGACGAGGATCGGCATCGCGGTCGGCGAGAACTCCTCGGGTGGGCGGTCGAGCAGGGCGACGATGTCACCGAGTTCCAGGTCCGCCGCCGTGTACGCGGCGACGACTCCCTCGACCGCCAAGGTGGCCGACAGGTCGATGCCGGTGATCGTGCCGTGCGCGACCGTCGAGCGGACGAAGGCCGCGTGCAGCATGCCGGACAGCTGGATGTCGTCGACGAAGCGGCCCCGGCCGGTGAGAAAGCGGGGGTCTTCGCGCCGGGGCACCGACGCCCCGACCCAGCGACCGTTCCGCCCGTCGAACCGTGCGGTCATCGCGTCTCTCCTTTCTCCCACGCCTGCCGCAGCGCCTGGGTGACGAGGGTCCGTGCCAGCCGGCGGCGATACGCGGCGCCGCCGGCCGCGTCGTCGGGTGGGTCGATCGCGGCCGCCGCGGCCTCCCCGCAGGCGGCGAACAGCTCCGGTCCGGGAACACCGCCGTCGAGCAGCGCCTCGGCCTCGGGCACCCGGACGGGCGCCGGTGCCACCCCGCCGAGCACGACCCGTCCCCCGGCCAACGAGTCGCCGTCAGATGCGGCGTCGAGGCTGACCGCGGCGTCGACGATCGCAAAGTCACCGTGACGGCGGGCGAACTCGGTCAGCGCGGCCCGCGGCGCCGGGCGGGTGAAACGCACGGCCGTCACCACCTCGTCCGGTTCGACCGCGGTGGTGTAGAAGCCGTGGAACATGTCCCCTGCCGGGATCTCGCGTCGGCCGTTCGGGCCTTCGGCGACGATCTCCGCGTCGAGCAGCAACGCGAGCAGGCACCATTCCGCGGTCGCGTCGCCGTGGACGATGCTGCCGGCCACCGTGCCGCGCGAACGGATCGGGAGGTGCCCCACCCACCGCATCGCGCGGGACAGCACGGCGAAATCCGGTCCCAGCGCGGCACCGGAGACCTCGACCGTCCGATGGGTGACCATCGCGCCGATCGTGAGGCCGGAATCGTCACGCCGGAAGGAACTCAGCGCCGGATCCCGGCGGAGCGGGCCCAGATCCACCAACGCCGTCGGGCGGGCGAGCCGGAAGTTCATCATCGGCATCAGGCTCTGGCCCCCGGCGATCAGTTTCGGGTCCTCGCCCGCCGTGGCGAGCTCGCCGAGCAGACCGACGGCGTCGGTGACGTCGTGAGCCCGGTGGTAGCGGAAGGCGGCGGGCTTCACGGAGCGGACCTCGTGGCGGAGGGCGTTTCGGTCGCGGGTTCCGCCGGGTCGACGATCCGGTCGAGTTCGCGGCCGCGGGTCTCCGGTGCGCTCGTCATCATGAACGCGACCGCGGCCACCACCAGGACGCCCAGCAAGGTGAAGGTGAGCGGCAATCCGAGCACCGGCCACAGGACGCTGCCGAACAGCAGCGGCGCGAAACCGGTGATCGCCCGGCTCGACGACGACGCCCAGCCGAAGCCGGAGGCACGGAGTTCGGTCGGGTAGAGCTCGGAGACGTAGGCGTACATCACCGGGATGACCACCAGGGCGAACAGGCCGAACGCGCCGATCGCCACGACCGCCGCCACCGGTGAGTCCAGCACCAGCGAGAACACGACGAGCGACAGCGCGGTGAGCGGCCCGGCGACCACGATGATCCGCTTGCGGCCGACCTTGTCGACCAGGAGCACGGCCAGCGCGACACCGACGATGCCGAGCGCGTTCATCAACGCCGTCGAGGCGAAGGCGGCGATCTCCCCGAATCCCTGCGCCCGCAGGATGGACGGCATCCAGCTGAGCGCGGCGTAGTAGACCAGCATGACGCTGATGAACAGCGCCCACGCGACCGCCGTGATCCGCGGATTGAACGCCCACACCCGGCGCAACTGGTCGAACGCCGCCGTCACCGGGCCACCACGGGTGTCCTCCACGACGGCGGGCGGAACCGAGTAGGGCTCGGGAGTCGTTCCCGTGCGGCGCACGAGATCGTCGATGACGGCGCGGGCCTCGACTTCGCGGCCCTTGCGGACCAGGTACAGCGGTGACTCCGGCACGCCCCGCCGTACCCAGAACAACAGCAGCGCCGGCAGGATCATCAGCACCAGCATCCAGCGCCAGTTCCCTTGAACCGGGAGCAGCACCGTCGCGGTGACGGCGGCCAGCGTGGTGCCGACGGGCCACCAGCCGTCCATCGCCGACAGGACCCGGCCGCGATGACGGCGTGGGGAGAACTCGCTGACGATCGCGTAGTCGACCGGGATACAGCCGCCGAGTCCGATACCGGCCAGGAAACGCAGGGCCAGGAACGTTTCCACGTTCGGCGCGAGCGCACCGAGCACGGAGAAAAACGCGAACAGCAGGAGCGTGACGCTGAACGCCCGCTTCCGGCCGATGCGGTCCGCGACCGTGCCCCAGACGACCGCGCCCACCGCCATCCCGATCAGGTTGGCGGTGGCCACCAGCCCCTTCTGCCCGGCGGACAACCCGAATTCCGCCCCGACCAGCGGGGTGAGGAACCCGTTCAACGCGACGTCCCAGGCGTCGAACATGTAGCCGAGGCCGCCGATGAGGAAGATCTTTCCCTGCACACTCCAACGCCAGGGCAGGTCCTGGACGATCTGATCTCCAGTACGCATGAACCGCTCCGTTGCGATTTGCCGACCAGTTCCGTCTTCAGCGGGCGAACTGGTAGTGGATGGACTCGGTGTCGGGGTCGGTGAGCGGGCTGCCGTTCCACAGCCAGTCGTAGGAGACGTCGGACTCGCCGTCGAACCGGCGCAGCTTCTCGTCGCGCTCGCGCTGCTCGGCACCGTCGGGCAGGTGGTAGAAGTCCATGTTCTGCAGTGAGGCGTCCTGGACCATGCCCGCGTGCTTGGCGCGCCGGTCCACATACCGGATCAAGGCGGCGTCGATCCCGTCGCGCGTGACGCGGCCCAGCTCCTCGGCCAGCACGGCGGCGTCTTCCATCGCCTGGGACGCGCCCTGGGCCTGGTAGGGCAGCATCGCGTGGCATGCGTCGCCGAGCAGCGCGACCCGCCCGTCGACCCAGACCGGATCACGGCGCCGCCGGTACATCGCCCACACCGAGACGTCCTCGTCCTTCGCCTTGGCCAGCATCGTCGGCACACGATCGTCCCAGTCGTGGTACTCCGCGGCGAGTTCGGCGGCGGTGGCGGGCCCGCTCCAGTCCCTGGCGACAGTCTCGGTGCACGGCACGATCGCGACCACGTTGAGGTACTCCCCGCCGCGGATCATGTAGTGCACCAGATGTTTGTTGGGCCCGTACCAGATCGTGGAGTGGTACCGGTCGGCCAGAAACCGCGTCGCGGGGTCCTGCGCGATCAGGTCTCCGGAAATCAGGGCCCGGTAGGCCATCTCGCCGGAGAACGCGAGCGTGTCGTCGAACCCGGCGAGATCGCGCACCGAAGACCGGATGCCGTCCGCTCCGACCACCACGTCGCCCGCGAACCGGCGCCCGTCGGCGGCGACCACGGCGGGCCGGTCCGCCACGGTCCGGTCGAGTTCGACCACCCGCGCGCCGGTCGCCACCCGCACCACCGGGCCGGCGCCGTCCGGATCCAGGCAGGCGTCGAGCAGAACACCGTGCAGGTCGGCACGGTGGTAGTGCCAGTAGGGCGCGCCGTACTGGTCGGTCACCCGGCCGCCGAGTTCCAGCTGGGCGATGATGCTCCCGTCGGCCCAGCGACGGCGGACCTGGTCCTGCGGCTCCGTCCGCACCCGCTCGAGCCGGCCGCGCAGCCCCAGGCCGATGAGGATCCGGCTGGCGTTCGGCGCGGTCTGGATACCCGCGCCGATCTCACCCAGCTCCGGAGCCGCCTCGACCACGGTGACCCGCATACCTCGCTGCCGCAGGGACAACGCCGCGCAGAGCCCACCGAGCCCGCCACCGACGACAACGACCTCAAACGACTGACTCGCGGCCATGCCCGCCTCCCGTCTTCGTCCTTGCTACCGCACCGCTGAGCAGCCTCCCGGCACCGGGCACGCGAGGCTCGACCCCGAGTTCCGACAGGATCCGGAACGTCGTGGCGGTCGCCGCCGACAGGACCGGGATCCCGACCTCGTCCTCCACCGGCTGAATCGAGGGCAGCGACGGCATCTGGACGCAGGCCGACAGCACCAGGGCGTCCACATCAGACAGATTCAGCCGGCGATGGTGCTCCCGCAACCCGGCCGGGTCCAGCCGGGCCACGGCGAGATTGTCGGACACCTCAAGGGAAAGCGCGTCGACGACCTCGAATCCGGCGTCTTCGATGTAGTCGGCCACCGCCTTGGTCAGAGGCTTCAGATACGGCGTGATGATCGCGACCTTGCGAGCCTTCAGCGCGCCGAGCCCGGACAACAGCGCGCCGGCACTGGAAACGACCGGAGATTCGCAGCCCTCGTCGCGCAGCACGCGTGTGATGTCGGCCTCGGCGGTGCAGTGATAGCCGGGCCCCTGAGCCATGATCGCCACCAGGCACGCGGTGGCCACCACGTCGGGCCTGGCGTCGGCGAGTTCGGCCGCCGCCCGGCCGGCCTGGGCGTTCATCGCCCGCAGCTGTTCGGGTTCGACGTGCCGCATCCGGGCGCGCGCCGAATGGAAGACGAACCGGTCCCCCGGCTCGGCGTCCTCCCTGGCGCGCAGCATCCGCGGCAGCTCGGTCTCCATCGTGAGGTTCGAGCTGGGGACGATCATCCCGATGTGGTGGTCACGGACCATGCTCGCGCTCATCGACGGCCTGCCGGACGCATCTCGGCCACCGTCAGCTCACCACGATCGACGATGATTTCGTCGTCCAGGTAAAGGGAATTGCCCCGCATCGGGATGTCGAAGTGGCAAGGGGTGTCGTTCGGACCGCCCAGCTCGTTGTTGGGGCCGATGGAGAACATGACGTTGCCGTAGAAGCTGCGCAGTTCCATGCCCATCCCGCCGGGGAACTGGGTCAGGCCGTGCCAGTGCGCGCGCTCGTCGAGTCCCCAGCCCACGTGGCTCATGCCGTAGCCGCGGGGGTCTTCGAAGCTTTCGATGTAGGAGCGCAACAGGTCCGCGTCCAGTCCGGACGATCCCGCGCCGCCGCGGATGTCCCGGATGAAACCCTGCTCGATGGTGATCTCCACCGGGGTCTGCACATAAGTGTTGAACGGCAGCAGCACATCCCCTGGCGAAAGCACGATCTTCCCGTCGACACCGTCGTCGGCGCCACCGGTGAACACGAACGCCGCCGGCCAGTGATCCCAGCGGCCGGGAGTGTCGGTGTAGCCGTATTCGGACAGCGTCGGGTACACCCCGAGCCGGTAGGTGACGTCGGTTCCCGCCGGGCTGGTGATCCGCATCGTCCCCGCCTTGGCCAGGAGCTCGGCCCCGATCTCCACCCGCTCGCGCAGTTCCTGCGTGGGCATGAGCCGGGCCAGCAGCTCGGGCGGTTCGACAGCCGTGAGGATCCGCGTGCCCGCGTCCTGGATGGCGAACTGTTCCTTGCTGAACAACAGGAACGTGCAGTCGACCACCATGTCCACGCTCTTGAGCGCCTCGACGGCCAGCGGGATGTTCCCGAGCCCCGAATCGCCCACCGCCCACGCGCCCGCCGCACTGGACGGCGAGGGCAGCCGCATGTGGTAGGCCGAGGCCCCCAGCTGCTGGGCGGCCCACAGGAAGGCGTCGGCGTACTCCGCGCGCTCACCGCCGCGGGTCAGCACCACCACGGTCTCGCCCTCGTGGACCCCCGAGAAGGTCAGCTGGCGCAAGCAGATGTCGTTGAACAGGTTCTGGTCCATCGTTGACCACCTCCGTACTAATCCGAGCACGTACTATCCGGGTACGCAAGAGTTGAAGCCGAATCCGTGATCCCGCAAGCTCTACCGGTGCCCTCATCCGAACACGTACTATCCGGATACGCAAGAGGTGACACTGGACAAACCGGCCTGGCCGTGAGCGACCGTCCGGACACGTAGGATCACCCCTGGCCCGGACATCGGGTGGAACCGACGAGGGAGAACGCGATGGCTGAACCGGCGCGCACGGGCCGGCACAGGGAAGACACGGCGGCCGTCACTCCCGCGCCGCCCTCCGATCTTCTCGCGGCCCCCGGCTACGGCGCGCGGCGGCTGTACCAGGCCTACCTAGCCGCCTGGAATCGCCATGTGGACCCCGTCCTGACCGGTCCGCAGTTCGCGGTCCTGTCCGCGGTCCGCGCCTATCCCGGCAGCGACCAGAGTTCCTTGGCGGGCGCCGTCGCCCTCGACACGTCGACGATGGCCGACCTGTGCCGCAGGCTCGAACGGCGGGGCCTCATCCGGCGCGTCGAGTCCCCTCACGACGCCCGGCGCAAACTGCTGTCGCTCACCGACGAGGGCAAGACGACGCTGAGCCAGGTGAACCGGCGCGCCCGCCGACTGGACAAGGCCCTGCTGGACGACGGCACGGCGGGCGACATCGACACGGCGGCGCTGCTCAACGCGCTCGGCACGCACTGGGAGCGGATCGCCTCGGTGGAAAAGCTGCGCTGAGCCGACGGGGCGCCGCGCGCGAAGTTCACTTCTCGGTCGTGGTGGCCCGACCGCTGTAGTCGGCCATTCGATGCCCGGTGCGCCACGGCCGCGCCGCGCCGGATGTCCACCAGCGTTGCCAGAGCGAGGGATGCTTGAGTATCGCCGGCAGCAGCGGCAGAGGGTCGAAGTAGTTCGTCCGCTCGATCGCTTTTCCGTCGCGCAGGACGAACCGGTCGATATTCGGCCATTCGATCAGGTCACGCCCGACGTGAGCGCGCAGCCGGAGTTCGATGAACAACAGATCCGGGTCGCCGCGCCACCGGTCCACCTGGGCGTGCAGGTCGGGCAGAAAGCGCCAGATCCGCCGGAACTCTTCCTGCGCGGCCGCCATCCCCCGCATCGGTGCGGCCAACGGCTGGGTCAACACGACGTCGGGGTGCAAGATCTCTGGTATCCGCTGGGGAGAGGGGTCGTTCCAGAAGTCGATGAAGTTCGCGACGAACTGCTCGGACTCTCGCATGTGGATGTGCCTTCCGTGCGGGCTGGTCTTGATCGACAACCAGGCTGTCCACCGCGAAAAGCGGCGATGGCCCGTCTCACGGTGCTTATTCTCGATCACATGACCGCTCCGGCACTTCCACGAACGTGCGCCCCCGTTCAGTTATGGCTCCGGCTCGGGCACGCCGTCTACCTTGGCCCGCTGCTGCGCCTAGGACCTCACTCTTCGGCGATCGCCTGTCTGGGCGTCGGCCTCGACGGGCCCTTCACCGTCCGGGCCGAGGGGGTGCCGGACCTGACCGTCCGCAGCTTTCTGTTCCGCGCCAGGGTCCGGCACGAAATCCGCGACGGCACGGGCCGGATGCTGTTCTGCTACTTCGACCCGACCTCGGCACGGATGTCCCGATGCCTGGGCGGTATGCGGCGTGCCACCGACGCGTTCGGCACCGACCACCGCCACGAGGCGGACCTGATCGACCTGGCCACCCGCGACGAGGTGGACTTCGACCAAGTGCTGGCGGCAGCCAGCATCCCCGTGGTCGTCGCCGGCGATACGCGGATCGCCGACGCGGCGGCCCGGATCCGGGCCGACCCCGCGCGCCGGCAGCGCGCCGAGGCTGCCGCGCGCGAGGCAGGCCTGTCCAGGTCACACTTCCTGCGGAAGTTCTCCGACCAGACCGGCACCAGTTTCCGTCGCTATGTGCAGTGGGCACGGATTCTGCGCGTGGCCACGGCCTTCGCTGACGGCCACGATCTCACCCGCGCCGCGGCCGACGCGGGATTCGCCTCGCCGTCGCACCTCACCGACACCTTCCGGGGCATGTTCGGCCTCACCCCGACAGCGCTGGCCGCCCTCGACCCCCAGCTCCTGCTCCACTAGCTGTTCGTGCTTGGTCCGGGGTCACCTCGATCAAGCCTGCGGCTCGTCCTTGATCACGCCGACCTGCTCCGGGTCGTCCGGGCCGGGCATGTGACGGATGCTTTCGCTGCCCTTGTGGTCGTGTGCGCGGTCGTACCGGGAATCCAGCATCCTCCCCAATTTGAGCGCCGCCCCGGCGTACGCGTCGTCCACGGTGGCCGCGTGGTGGGTGACCGCGAGCGGTTGTTTACCGCCGGGTCGCGCCTCGATCACGCACTTCTTGTCTTCCGGCTTGCCACCCCCGTCTTCGCTGAGGTGCACCTCCACCCGGGTCAACCATCCGACGAACCGGGACAGGCCGTTCTCCAAGTCGGTGGTCACATAGGTGGCCAGTCGTTCGCCACCGTGGATGTTGTGGTCGGTGTTGACTTGGATCTGCACGAGCACCCTCCAAAGCGGGATTGCGATGATCCCTAGGTACCTCGGGAGCGGCTCACCCAAACGCGCCTGTCCTGACCGGTGAACCTTTTCGCGTCGACCGGCGGTCTTGGCAGAATGAGCCGGTGACCGACATCGCTGAGTCCAAGACGAGCGCTCCGCGTTCGAGGCTGAACGAGATCATGGGTGGACGCCCGCACACCATCGGCAGCTTCCGCTTCCGCTTCGCCGACCAGTCCTGGGAATGGTCCGACGAAGTCGCGCAACTCCACGGCTACGAGCCAGGAACGATTCAGCCCACCACCGAACTGCTGCTGTCACACAAACACCCCGAAGACCGCGACACCGTCGCCGGCACCCTGGCCGCGACGGTCCGCGACGGCACCGCGTTCTGCAGCCGCCACCGCATCATCGACACCGCCGGGATCGAACACCATGTCCTGGTCGTCGGCGATCGCCTCTACGACAGCACCGGCACCGCGGTCGGCACCACCGGCTACTACGTCGACCTCGACACCAGCCGAGACGAACACCGCCAGCAAATCCTGGCCGAAGCCCTCCCCGATCTCCTCGGCGCCCGCGCCTGCATCGAACAAGCCAAAGGCGCGCTCATGCTCGTCTACGGCATCACCGCCGAACAAGCCTTCCACGTCCTGCGCTGGCGATCCCAGGAAACCAACACCAAACTGCGGGACCTCGCCGAGAAACTCGCCACCGCTCTCACCACCCTCGGCGGCGGCCCCCTGCAACAACGCACCCAGTTCGACCACCTCCTGCTCACCATCCACCAACACCCCGACCCGCCGGCCACCTGACTCATGCCCGGGAGCGGCTAGCGGGCGTCGGTGCGTTCTCTGACGGGTGTTTCGCTGAGGAGCCCACGTTCCAGGTTACCGAGCCCACGCGGTGACATGGTGTAGCCAGGGTTGAGTTTGCGAGCGAGGCGATCCGCCTTCGGCCAGCGGACGTCGGTGGCCCAGCCGGCCTTCTCGAACAGCCAGATCGTCCGCGCGGACATGTCCAGCTGGCCGCGCCGGACACCGTGCCGGGCGCCGGTGGGATCGGCGTGGTGGGAGTTGTGCCAGGACTCGCCCATCGACGCGATCGCCAACGGCCAAAAATTCGCCGACTTGTCCCGCGCCGCGAACGGCCGGTCACCGATCATGTGACACAACGAGTTCACCGACCAGGTGACGTGATGCAGCAACGCGACCCGGACGAGACTCGCCCAGAAGAACGCCGTCACCGCACCCCACCACGACATCGTGATCAACCCGCCGAGCAAAGCCGGAGCGAGCAGCGTCACGACGGTGAGCAGCGGGAACAGGCGGTCGACGCGGGCGATGTCACGATCGGCCAGCAAGTCGGGGGCGAACCGCTGCGCGTTGGTCTTCTCGCGGTCGAACAGCCAGCCCATGTGTGCGTGCCAGAACCCGCGGGCCAGTGCCGCCGGAGACGTGCCGAACCGCCACGGGGAGTGCGGGTCACCATCCCGGTCGGAGAAAGCGTGGTGGCGGCGGTGATCGGCGACCCAGCCGATGACCGGGCCCTGCATCGCCATACTGCCGGTGACCGCGAGCGCGATCCGCAGGCCACGACTCGCCTTGAAAGCACCGTGGGTGAAGTAACGGTGGAACCCGACGGTCACACCGAGGTATAACGACGAGCCCACCGCACATGTTCCCGGCTCACTGCTTCAGCACCCGCGAGGACCTCGTCAGGCGTACCCCACCACCAGGGGGGAACAGTCGGCTTTGTCGGTCCAGTCGTTCCCGCACCGGTAGAGGGTGATCGTGGTGGTGTAGCCGTGCCGCGCGCCCAAGATGTTGTACTCGGTGACGTCGACCCGCCCGGCGATGTAGTGGTCGGTCGGTGTGCCGGTCGCGGTTTCGGTGTAGGGCGGGCGGGTGGTGGTCGGGCTGCTGGTCGGCCCGGTCGGGGTCGCGGTCGGGGTGGGCTGGGTGCCGTCGATGCCCCAGAACTTGACCAGGTAGTGGGCCGAGCAGATGTTGACGTCGAGGATGTAGGCCCCGGCGGTGCCGCACTGCGCGGCGCCGCTGCCGGGGTCGACCGGGTGGCCGTGGCCCATACCGGTGATCTCGTACTGCTCGACCGTGCCGCCGTAGACGCGGTGCGGGTAGCCGGCGACCGTGTCGCGCACCTCCGGCGTCTGGTCGGTGCCGTTGGCGTTGGTGAACTGCTCGACCAGTTCGTTGGCGTTCATCGGGCGCACCGTGGTGTCGGCGGCGCCATGCCAGATCGAGACCTTCGGGCGGGGTCCGGAGTAGGACGCCGCCGCACGCACCTTGTCGCCCCACTGGGCGGGGGTGAGGTCGGTGCCGGGGCTCATGCAGCTGTAAGCGGTGGCCACCGAAGTGGCGCAGCCAAAGGGCAAGCCCGCGATCACGCCGCCGCCGGCGAAGACGTCGGGGTAGGTGGCGAGCATGACCGAGGTCATCGCGCCGCCCGCGGACAGCCCGCTGACGTAGGCGGATGTGGCGCCGTTGTCCTGTTCGGCCTTGTCCACCATCTGGTTGATCGACAGGGCCTCGCCGGAGCCGCGGCGGGTGTCGCCCGGCTCGAACCAGTTGAAGCAGGAATTGGCGTTGTTCTGCGACCGCTGCTGCGGGAACACGACGGTGAACCCGTGCCGGTCGGCCAGTTGCATCCAGCCGGTGCCTGAGGCGTAGCCCGAGGCGTTCTGGGTACAGCCGTGCATCGCGACCACGACCGGACGGCCGGACGGCAGGTTGTCCGGCACGTAGCGGAACATCTGCAGATTCCCCGGGTTGGAGCCAAAGCCCGTGACCTCACGCAGACTGGCCGCGGCCGCCTCGCGCGGCGTGGCGACAAGGACGATCGTGACGGCCGTCAGCACGGCGAACAACGCCAGGACCATCGCGACGGGACCGCGAATAAGGGGAAAGGAACGAGAACGATCCGACATGACGCAACCTCCACAGTGAGGTGATCAGGAATCAGCGATGTGGGGAGATACTAGAAACGGAGACGCCGTTCGGTCTCTGGCGAATATCACCATTCTTCTCGTCGCCCAGGTATGGCGTCGAACCATGGCGTCACGCGACACACCCGGCCCGTTACCGGATCGACGCTGGTCACGGGCGCCGCAGAGTCATCTAGTGTCGTGCGTCGGAAATTCGTGTGTTTTATCGGCGGATCCAGGTTTCCGCTGGGCGTGCGGCCGGAAGCGGCTTGTACTGGTTGTACCCGCGCTTTCGGCTGTGCGTCCAGCGGGAAGCTGGGCCGTCGAGAAGGCCACGAATTTCCGACGCACGACACTAGCTCTCCGGCATGCCGTCACGACGTTCGAGCATTCCTGCGAGGGCCGACGCGATGAGGGCGACGGCGCGATCATCGTCGTCCGCCAGGTTCCGCAGCACGCCGCGCGCCGGTTCCGGCGGCATCTCGGCGAGGGCCTGGGTCAGGCGTATCCGCGTCGCCGGGTCCGCGGTGGGTGCGGCGAGCTCGTCGACCAGCGCGCTCATGATCCGATCCGCGCACCCCGCGTCGCGCGCCAGGGTTCCGAGGACCTCGGCCGCCTCGACGTCGGTCGTGCCCTCGGCCACCATGCGGACGAGTGCCGGCACGGCGGTGGTCTCGCCACGCGAACCCAAGGCCAGCGCGGCACGGCCGCGGACCGTCTTGTCCGGGTCGCCGAGCGCCTCCGTCAGCACCGCGGTCGCCTCGTCACCGGGCATCCCGGCGATCGCGAGGACAGCGCGCCGCCGGACGTCGACGTTCTCCGAACGCGCGCCGGACGCCAGGCTCGCCACACCGTCGCCGCCCGCCCGCGCGAGAGCCCACCGAAGGGCTCCGGCGACGTTCGGATCGGCTTCGGCGAGGACCGCCCCGGCCAGCATCTCGGTGGGCACCGGCACGTCCTCGCCCGGAGCCAGGACGGTCTGCTGCCGGCGCGCGGCGTGCGGCGAGTTGAGCCCGTGCAGGAGCTCGACGATGCGCAGGACGCCCTCCCAGCCGAAGGGCGCCGAGGCGTCGACCGCCCGAAGCCGTTCGAGCAGCTCCTGCTCCCGCTTCAGGCGTTCCTCGGTCCGCCGGATGAGGTTGCCGACCAGATCGGACGGCTCGAAGGCGGGATCCTCCAGGGCGCGTCCGATCTGGCGCAGCGACAGGCCGAGGGACCGCAGGCTTTCCACGTGGAAGATCCGGCGGATGTCCTCGTCGGAGTACTCGCGGTAGCCACCGACGGTGCGGCCCGTCGGGCGCACCAGCCCGAGGGAGTCGTAATGCCGGAGCATCCGGCTGCTCACCCCCGAGCGGCGCGCCACCTCACCGATCAGCATTCACGCTCCCCCGGCTCGTTCCGGGCCGAGCGCGACGATCCGTTTCGCCTCGTCGACGGCCGGGTCGAAATCGGCGTCCGGGTCACGCAAGAGCCGCTCCGTGGCGCGGGCGTGCGCACGCACCTCCGGGTCGGCACTCGCCAGGCCCGTCCGCAGGGCGGGCTCGATCTCGTCTCCGAGCGCGACGAGCGCCCTGCTGAGACTCAGCCGCACCTTCCGGTCGCCGCGGCCGAGTTGTGCGACCAGGTCCCCGGCCAGCTCTTTCCGCTCCCCGTCGGGGACGAGGACGACAGCCGCACGCCATGCGCTTCGCGCGACCTCGTCGTCGGCATCGTGCAGCAGCGACCGGGTGATCGCGGGCCACGCGGCGCCGTCCCCGATCTTGGACAGCGTGTGCAACGCCTGACTCCGGGCCTGGGCGACCTCGGAACCGAGCTCCACCAGGAGCACCGGCACCGTGCTCTCCGCCGGGAAGCGGGTCAACGCCCAGGTCAGCATGTCTCGCACGAAGAAGTCCGGCTCGATCGCGCACCGCGCGACGAGCGTGTCGACGTATCGGGCGTCCGGGTGCGTCCCGGCCGCCAGCGCCGCCTGGAGCCGCGTCGACGAGCTTTCGGAACTCAACGCGTCGAGCAGCCGCATGTCCGGCGAAGTCCTCTGTGTCGTGTTGATGGGGATCACCTCCTGCCCACAGTGAAGACCTTGTCACGATGTCAAGGTCAAGCATGATCCATCCGTGGAAGTTCGACCTGCTGGAACCCGCCGCGACGATTGACTCGCGCTATTCAACAAGTTATATATAAATGATGTCATATCTGCGGCGAGGTCGAGCGGTGGTGCTCGGCGCGGGGATCGCCGGTCTCGTGACCGCACGGGTGCTGTCCGAGCACTACGACGAGGTGCTCATGGTCGAGCGCGACGAGCTTCCGGACCGGCCGGAGCATCGGCGCTTCGTTCCGCAGTCGCATCACGCACACGGCCTGCTGGGTTCCGGCCGCCGGGTGCTGGTCAGGTTGTTTCCCGACCTGTCCGCGGAACTGGCCGCCGGCGGCGCGCTCACCCCGGGTTCGGGCGACCCCGCGATGGGAGATCGTTCGCTCTTCCTGGTCCGCGGCGGGACGACCATCCGGATCCCCGCCTGGTGGAGCGCGGGCTTCGGCGCGAGCCGGGTCCTGATCGAGCACGCGATCCGCGCCCGCGTCCGGGCGCTGCCGAACGTCACGGTCCTCGACCGGACACCCGCCACCGGGCTGCTGACCGACCGGGCCCGCCGCCGGGTCACCGGTGTCCGGACACCCGGCGAGGACCTGGACGCCGATCTGGTCGTCGACGCCTCAGGCCGCGGCTCGCCACTGCCGGAATGGCTGGAGCGGATCGGGTACCGGCCCCCACCGGAATCGGTCGTGCACTCCGACGTCCGCTATCTCAGCGTGGTCACCGAACCCGATCCGTCCTTCGATCCCGAGTGGCTGGCCATCCTCGGCGGCCAGGCCGAATCCGGCTCCTCCGTCGGCGGTGTCGTGCTTCGCGTCGAGCACGGCCTGCTGCACATCTCGTTCGGCTCGATCGCCCGGAGCGGACCGGTTCCGGCGAACCTGACCGAGTTGCGTGACTTCGCCGATCGGCTGACGGCACCGGTGGTGGCCGAGGCGCTCCGCCGATCGACACCGACCGGCCCGATCCGGACCTTCCGAGTCCGCACGAACACCCGGCGCCACTACGATCGAATACGCGAAATGCCCGACGGCGTCCTCGCGCTCGGCGACGCCGCCAGCGCGGCCAATCCCATCTATGGTCAGGGAATGAGCGTGGCCGCCCTGTCCGCGGCCGCGCTCGGCCGGGTACTCACCGCCGGGGACGACGCGGGGTTCGGGCACCGGGCGGCGCGGGCCGTCGCCGCCACCTCCGCCGAGGCCTGGCGCCTCGCGCTCGGAGAAGACCTCCGCTACGGATGCCGCACCGAAGGGGTCCGGTCACCGTGGACGGCCAGGTTCGGTGAGGGCTACCGCAACCGCTTGGAACGAGCGGCGGCGCTGGATCCCGAGGTGGCGGCGGCCTTCAATGACGTGCTCAATCTCCACCGGCCGTTGTCGTCACTCGGTTCCCCGCGGATCGTCCGGCGGGTGCTGAGGCCGTTGCGTGACCGCGATCCCGGCCCCCTGTCCGCGACCGTCGCCGCCGTGCTCGGCGCCGGCTGAACCCGTCCGCACGAGGAGCTCCCCCATGTTCCAGCCACAGTTCGTCGACGTCGACGACGTCTTGCTCCACGTCGAGACCGACGGCCCCGAAGCCGGTCCGGCCGCCTTGTTCCTCCACGGCTGGCCCGATCTCTGGTTCACCTTCGAGCCGCAGATGACCGTGCTCGCCGAGCAGGGGTACCGGATACTCGCGCCGGACCAGCGCGGCTACGGCCTTTCGTCCAAACCCGCCACCGTCGCCGACTACGAGATGCCCCGGCTGGTCAACGACATCGTGCTGCTCATCGAGCGGCAGAAGGCGGCGCCGGTGCATCTGGTCGGGCACGACTGGGGCGGGGCCGTCGCCTGGTCGGTGGCGATCGAGCGGCCCGATCTGGTCCGGTCGCTGACCATCGTGAACTGCCCGCACCCGCAGGTGTTCGCCGAAGCGCTGGCCCGTAAGCCTTCCCAGCTGCTGCGGAGCTGGTACATGGTGGCGTTCCAGATCCCCGGCCTCGCCGAGACGATTCTCGGCGCCCGCGACGGCGCGGTCCTCGCGGCGATGCTCAAAAACGGCGCCCGGCTGAGCGACACCGACCTGGACCGCCACCGTGCCGTCTGGCGCCATCCGGGCACGATCCAACGGCCACTGTTCTGGTACCGCGCGCTGTTCCGGGCGACGCTGCCGTCGATCCGCGCCGCACGCCCCGCACCCGACCTGACGGTCCGGGTACCGACCCAGATCATCTGGGGACGCCGCGACGGCGCACTCGGCAAGCACCTCGCCGAACCCAGCGCCGCCCTGTGCGAACAGTCCGAACTGCATTGGCTCGACACCCGGCACTGGCCGCACCGCGAACAACCCCAGCGTGTCACCGAACTCCTCACCGCCTGGTTCGCACAGCACGCGGACCGGACCTGATCACTTGCTATTCTCCGGGTTTCCGCCGAAAGGAGCCCGATGCTCAGATTCGCCCTACTGGGTTTCCTGCTCCGGCAACCGATGACCGGCTACGACCTGGCCACCGCGATCCGCGCCAGCATCCACTTCGTCTGGCCCGCCCAGCTCAGCCAGATCTACCGCACGTTGAGCCAGCTCGAGGACAGCGGCCTGGTCGTGTCCGAAGTGGAGCCACAGCAGAGCAGGCCCGACCGCCGGGTGTACACGGCCACCGAAGCCGGACGGGCGGCGTTCGGTTCCTGGGTGAGCGAACTGGTCACCGAACTCGACCCTGTCCGTGTGCCCTTCATGGTCCGCTTCTTCTTCAGCGCATCCCGTCCGCTGGAAGACACCGTGACCCAGCTCCGGGTCATGCGTGATCTCCATGTCAACGACCGCGACCGGCTCGCCGTCGAACTGCCCGGCCAGATCGCCGAGGCCGAGGCCCTCACCGGCGGAACCGAACTCGACCCCCTGATCTGGGACTCGGTCCGCCGGGCCGGCGAGATGATGGCCCAGACCTGGGTGGACTGGATCGACGAAACCATCGAACGACTCCAAGACGCCGCACGCACCGACCGCGAATAACAAGCTTGATCTTCAAGCAGTCCTGGCCGCTCGGCAGCGGACCTGGCCGGCACTGCACTCGAGCCGTTGCGATGAGCCGGAACCGACGCGGCTAACGAGACGGTGGCCGCCCGGCGGTCGGTGTCGTGGTGGTGTCCACTCCGACGTTGAGTGTCACGGTGTAGCCACTGGTGACGTCGCCGGTCACGCTCGCGAGCTGTAAGGCACCGCTGTCGTCGCCGAAGACGTTGTCACTGCTCAAACTCACCTTGGCGAGGTTCGGCACGGACTTCTCATAACCGGTCTGGGCGTAGACCGTTTCGCACACGTTCTGCGGCAGGGCGATCTGCGAGGTGGCGATCACCTGGGCGGAATCGGTGATGCCGGCCTGGTCGGGATAGACCTCGAAATGGATGTGCGGCCAGCGGCCGTCGTAACAGGAAGGGAAGATACTGGTGAAGCGCACACGCCCGTCGGCGTCGGCGATCTGGACACCTCGCAGGTAGTTCTCGTTCTCGATCCCCTCCGAATAGAGGGAGTATTCCCCGGAGTTGTTGCAGTGCCAGACATAGACGGCCACCCCGGCGAACGGGGAGCCGCCCTTGGCCAGGTCCGCGATCACCAGTTCCAGGGTCATGGGCACGCCTTCGGCGGTGCCGCTGCCGGTGCCGAAACTGGACCGGATGTCACTACGCACGACGCCGCTCTGCTCGAGCACGTCCGGCCCGTTGGAGCCGTCACCCGGATACGGCCCCGCTGTCTCGTCCGGGATCTCACCCGACGCCGCCGAAGCCGACGTGGTGGTGGTCGGGGAACCGCTGGAGGCCGTGCCACACGCGGTCAGCACGGCCCCGGCCGCGCCGAGACCGAGAAAGGCCAGCGCCCGGCGACGGTTGAGCAGCGTTCCGATATCGAAGCCAAGGCCTTGGTCCACCACCTCGTCCTGCGGTCGAGGCAGCGGACGGCCCTGGTAAGTCAGCTCAGGTTCACTCATGACCTCAATGTGCACTGAAAAGTTAGAGGTCTCTTGTGTGAGAACTGTGAGCCGGCTTTGGATCCTGGTCAGGCGCGACCCAGCGACGGCACCACTGTCTCGGCCACGGCGGCTACGGGACGTAGAAGTTCCGCTCGGACACCTCGGTCCGCAGCCCCGTCTCGTTGATGCTCCAGAGGCGCAACACCAGATAACGCCCGGAAGGCTGATCGGCGGGCACGGTGAACTCGATCGCCGCCGTGCCGTCCGGCCCCGGCGGGACGGTGTTCTCGGGTCCGTCCGCGAGCGACCAGCCGAAGGTCGCCACGTTGGCCTGCACCGGGCTGAGCGTGCACCGGACCACCTGACCGGGTTTGACGTAGCCCTGGTCGTCGCAGGCCGCCTGGGGAGCCCAGTGCCTGACGGAGATCTGGTAGGTCGTGGTCTCGGAAGTCCCGCCACCGGGCAGGGCACTGGTCACGGTCAAGATGGTCCAGTCCGGCCGCGTCGGGGTGAAGGTGATCGACGCCTTGCCGTCCGCGTCGGCGGGCACCGTGACCGGTGGCGCGGAGTCGAACGAGTAGGTGTACGCGGTGACGCCCGGAAACGGTGAGGTGAAGGCGAGTGTGCCGGGGATGCCGACCCCGCCGCTGGGTACGTACTCCGGATACTCCGCGCTGACGACCTGCGGTTTGTTCGAGGCGACATCCACGTTCAGGTACTGCATGCCCGACCGCTGGCCCTGCGCTGTGGCACTGCGGACGTAGAGCATGTTCCAGCCTGAAGCGGCGGCGGCCACCCGCAGGGCCGCGGTGCCGTCCGCCCCGACCGGGACGGTCGTCCACTCACCGCCGGCCCATTGGTACGTGAACGTCTCCGAGCCCGGCAGCACCGCGCGCAGCGTGAAGTCGATCGGCCGGCCGAAGATGGGCCGCTCGGTACGCCTCTCGATGATCGGATGGCCGGGATCGATGCCGAGTTCGGTTTCGCCGAGCGAGGTCAGGTAACCGGTGCTGAGCTTGGCGCGGACGTGAATCCAAACCCTGAAGTCGGGATTGTCCGGGTAGACGGTGACGGTCGCGGATCCGTCCGGGCCGGCGGGCACCGTGGTCTCGGCTTCCTGATTGAGCCGGTAGACGTACCCGGCCACCGGGGTTTCGCCCTGCGGCGTGAAGGTGCACTGCCGCGGCTCGCCGACGTAAGCCCTGGCCGGGGTGCAGCTGACATCGGGCTGGTTGCTGAGGACCCAGAACCGGTATTCGGCGAAGGGGGAGCTGTTGCCCGCCGCGTCGACGCCGCGCACCCGCAGCGAGTTCGAGCCCGAATAGTCGGGGGTGTACCGGACGACGGCCTTGCCGCCGGGGCGGTCCGCGGTCGCGTGGAATGGCCTGTCTGCGCCGTCGACGTAGAAGAAGCCGACCACGTCGGTGTCCCCGCCCGCGTCGAAGACGAACGTGCCGGGCACGCCGGTGCCGCCGGTGCCCGGATGGACGTCGGCGTAGTCGGGTGAGGTGACCGTCGGAGCGGTGGCGGGCGAGGTGAAGTCGGTGGTGAACTTGCAGACCGCGCTCCACGGCCCGAGCCCGCCCGCGTAGTCCTTGCCTCGCAGCTGCCAGGCGTAGGCGACGCCCCCGGTCAGGAAGCGGCTGACGTCGGCCCACACCTTGTCGCCGACCATTCTTCCGGTTTCGGGGAACGTGACCCGCTGGTCAGGGCGATCGACGGGCCAGAGCGCGTACTCGGCGCCGATGCCGGAATGGTCCGCGTCCTTGACGGTCGCACCGAGTTGCACCGAGTCGTCGACGATCCTGGGTTTGGCGGTGCACGGCTGACGGTCGATGGTGAGGTCGGTGGCCTTGCCGGGGAGCTTGTTGTGGCTGAGGGTCAGCTTCACCTTCGGCGAGTACTCGCGACCGAACCGGACGTCGGCCTGCTGGGTCTCCGGCAGCCGGAAGGCGAAGCTGACGGTGGGACGCCCGGCGGCGATCGCGTTGCGGACGCCTTCCGTGACCGTCCAGGTGAGACTCGGTGACGGGCAGCGGTCGTCGATGTAGGGCCCGCCCATCTTGGCCAGCTCGGCGGGCTGGTTGTTCCAGGTGGGCTTCTTGGCCGGTCCGGTGAGCCAGACCTCGGTCGCGCGAGGGTGGGCGCAGTCGGTGACCCCGGTTTCGGCGGTGCTCAAGACGGCGTAGGAGAGCTCGCTGCCCCGTAGCGTCGACAGGTCGAAGGTGACGTAGGACTTGGAGACGTGAATCGTGCCGTTCGCGTAGGTGCGGGCGCCGACGGGGGCGCTGCCCGAATGGTCGACGAAGCTGGCCTTCGGCGCGGCCGAGTCGATGTAGGCCCACGACGTCGGCACGACGTCGGTGACGCTCGCGGCGGCAGCCGGTACGGCCGTGCTGCCCATGACGAGTAGCGCGCTGACGAGCACGGTGCCGATCGAGCGTGTACGCAACTGGTCCTCCCCCAGATCAGTTGATTCCCCCAGCGCACTGACGTGCGGCGAACCTCATATCGATGGTGATCATGCCGGCGTTACCGGCTGATCCGTACGGCGCAGCAACAGCAGCGTGTGGCCGGAGATGGTGACCTGTCCGTCGCCCGGCACGATCACGCCTTCGGTTTCACCAGGCCGCCCCGTTTCGGTGTCCAGGATGGACGTCCACTCGTCGCCGAGGTCCGGCGGGACGGTCAGTTCGATCGGCGAGTGGTGGGCGTTGAGGCAGAGCAGGAAGGAGTCGTCCACTATCCGCTCGCCGCGCGGGCCGGGTTCGACGATGCCCGCACCGTTGAGAAAGACCATGATGCAGCGGGAAAAGCCCAAGTCCCAGTCGCGTTCGGACATTTCCCTGCCGCCGGGCGTGAACCAGGCGATGTCGGGCAGCGCTTCGCCGTACCGCACAGGGCTGCCGGAGAAGTGCCGCCGGCGGCGGAACACCGGGTGGGCGCGGCGCAGATCCGCCACCGCACGGGTGAAGAGGAGCAGGTCTTCGTCCGCGGCGCACCAGTCCACCCACGACACTTCGTTGTCCTGGCAGAAACCATTGTTGTTGCCTAGCTGCGTACGGCCGAGCTCGTCGCCGTGGAGCAGCATGGGCACACCTTGGGAGAGCAGCACGATGGCCAGGACGTTGCGGCGTTGACGGGCGCGCAGGTCGTTGACCAGGGGGGCCTCGGTCGGCCCCTCGGTGCCGCAGTTCCAGGAGCGGTTGTCACTCTCTCCGTCCCGATTGGACTCGCCGTTGGCCTCGTTGTGCTTTTCGTTGTAGGAGAACAGATCTGTCAGCGTGAAGCCGTCGTGCGCGGTCACGAAATTGATCGACGCGGCCGGATGGCGGCCATCGTTCTGGTACAGATCGGACGAACCGGTGATGCGGTAGGCCAGCTCGCCGAGAACGCCCGGCTCGCCGCGCCAGAAACCCCTGACCGTGTCCCGGTACTTCCCGTTCCATTCCGTCCACAGTGGAGGAAAGTTGCCCACCTGGTAGCCGCCGGGCCCGATGTCCCAGGGTTCCGCGATCAGCTTCACCTGACTGACCACCGGATCCTGCTGCACGATATCGAAGAACGCCGACAGCCTGTCCACGTCGTAGAACTCCCGGGCGAGAGTGGCGGCCAAATCGAACCGGAAACCATCCACTCGCATTTCCAGTACCCAGTAGCGCAACGAGTCCATGATCAGTTGCAGGGTGTGCGGGCTGCGCACATTGAGCGAGTTCCCGGTGCCGGTGTAGTCCATATAGTAGTGCGGATCGCCATCGACCAGCCGATAGTAGGACTGGTTGTCGATTCCCCTCATGGACAGGGTCGGCCCGAGATGACCGCCTTCTCCGGTGTGGTTGTACACCACGTCCAGAATGACCTCGATACCGGCGGAATGCAACGTCCGCACCATGGACTTGAATTCCTGTACCTGGCCGACCGCCGGGTACGCGGCGTATTCGTTGTGCGGCGCGAAAAACGCGATCGTGTTGTAACCCCAGTAGTTACGCAGCCCGCGTTCGACCAGCCGGTCGTCGTGGATGAACTCCTGTACGGGCATCAGCTCGAGAGCGGTCACCCCGAGCCGGACCAGGTGGTCGATCATCACCGGATGCGCCAAGCCCGCATACGTTCCCCGTAATTCTTCGGGAATCTCCGGATGCATCCGCGTCAGCCCCCGCACGTGGGCCTCGTAGATGACGGTCTCGTGATACGGCGTGCATGGCGCCCGGTCGTCGCCCCAGTCGAAGAACGGGTTGATCACCACACCGCGCGGCACGAACGGCGCCGAGTCCAGGTCGTTGCGCGCGTCCGGATCGGCAGGCTGATGGCCGAACACCGCCTCGTCCCAGCGCAGCCCGCCGCTGACCGCCTTCGCATACGGGTCGAGCAGCAACTTGGCGGGGTTGCACCGATGTCCCCGCGCCGGATCGTAGGGCCCGTGCACCCGGTAGCCGTACTGCTGACCCGGCCCGATCCCCGGCAGGTAGCAGTGGTGCACGAACCCGTCCACCTCGGGCAGCCTCAGCCTGTGCTCGCCACCCGATGGCGAGAACAGGCACAGCTCGATGGTTTCGGCCACCTCCGAGAAGATCGCGAAGTTCGTCCCGGCACCGTCGTAGGTGGCCCCGAGCGGGTAGGGCGTTCCGGGCCACGGGCGCACTCTTCCTCCGCGAAATCCTCGACGGCGCGGCTCAAGCCGAACACCGGACGGATCAAGGGACCGATGATGTCAACTGTCCGGCGAAAGAGGAAGAACGGGCCAGGCGTTCACCGACGGCGGTCCCGAGGGCCTCATCGATGTGCCCCCACGGTGAGCAGAACAGCGGAGTCCTCGATGGCCTCGAGAGTGTGGCGCGCCGCCGGCACGATGAGCAGATCCCCGGGCGAGCCTTCCCAAGCGGCGTCGGCGGTCGCGAGGCGCACCCGTCCGTGCAGGACGTGCACGGTGGCCTCACCGGGACTGTTGTGCTCGTCCAGGCCGTGGCCGGCGACGAGCGCGATCAGGGTCTGACGCAGGACATGCTCGTGGCCGCCATAGACGGTGCGCGCGCTGCGCCCGCTCGAGGCTTGTCCGGCGATTTTCAGCTGCTCGCGGGCCAGCGCGGTCAACGACGACTTCTTCACAGGTGCACCTTCTCCTTGGTTCGCTGGGCCGACCTGCTGGATCGCCCATTGTCCGACGCCCTCGGGTAACGTCATACCGGTGGCCGCCAACGACTTCCGGCCTCAGTACGCACCCGGGTCCTCAGCTACGAAGGGCTAGGAGCAGTCCTCATGGCCGATACATCAGACACCCTGAACACCACGACTCACAATCGGGAGCGGAGGGTGTCTCGCACGTTCGTCAAGCTCGCCGACACCTTGGTCGCCGATTTCGACATCTCCGAATTCCTCGGCACCCTGGCCGAGGATTGTGCGGATCTCCTTGGCGTGACGGCGGTCGGAGTGGTCTTGCTGAATCCTCGAGGCGGCCTTGAGGTCGCGGCGACCTCCACTCACCGGGCGAGGCTGCTGGAACTGTTCGCCGTCGAGACCGATGACGGACCCTGCGTCGACTGTGTCCGCGGCGGTAAAGCGGTCTTCTGCGAGGACCTGGGCAGCGAGGCGCACCGATGGCCGAGGTTCCGCGCCGCCGCCCACGAGTGCGGATTCAAGTCCGCGCAGGCCTTGCCGATGCGGCTACGCGATCAGATCGTCGGAGTCTTGACCCTGCTCAGCAGCGAACCCGGCGGCGCGGATCCGCACGATGTCGAACTCGCCCAGGCCATGGCCGACGTCGCCACCATCGGGATCCTGCAGCAACGCACGATCGAAACCGGAGGCCGGCTCACCGGACAACTGCAAACCGCGCTGAACAGCCGTGTCGTGATCGAGCAGGCCAAGGGTGTCCTCGCCGAACGCGGCTCACTCACCGTGGACGAGGCGTTCCTCCGGCTCCGCGGCTACGCCCGGACCAATCGCCTTCGCCTGACCGAACTCGCTCGCTCCGTCGCCGAAGGCACGACAGACCTGGAGCCGATTCTCACCCACCCCGCCTGACAGCAGGCCGACGCCGTGAGTCAGAGGACTCGGCCGCCGTCCACGGTGGTTTCGTCCTCGTCTTCACCAAGGATGTGGACGTCGGAGATGGCGATGTTCACCTCGACGACCTCGAGCCCGGTCATCTTCTCGACGGCGCCGATCACATTGCGCCGCACCGAGCGGGCCAGATCGGCGATGGACACGCCGTACTCGACGACGATCTGCAGGTCGATCGCGGCCTGCCGCTCACCGACCTCGACAGCCACACCCTGCCCCGCCGACGCGGTCGCACCCGGAATCCGCTCACGCAACGCGTTGAAAGCCCGGGCCGCGCCGCCGCCGAGGGCGTAGACGCCGGATACCTCGTGAGTGGCGAGACCCGCGATCTTCTGCACGACGACGTCGGTGATGGTGGTCGTGCCCTGCGGCGAGGTCAGCGCGGCAGCAGGGTTCGAAGGGGCGGTGGGGTTCGGAGGGGTCGCTGCCTTCACGGTGGTGGCGCTGACGGCGTTCGTCATGGTGACTCCTTGGCTGAGGGGAGCGGCCCTGTCGGCTACGGCTTCCCTGCCGGGGCCAAGGGCAAACTCGTTCATGCCTTATTCAGCTGGGCGAATTCCTTACCGAGCGTAGGGCCACCGACCACGAGCAAGTCGGCCTCCGCCACGCTTCCGACGTCGTCGATGTTCACGACGTCTACCTCGGCGTTGGGAGCCAGCCCATCCGCCACCGCCTTGGCCACTTGCTCGGTGTTCCCGAACATCGACTCGTACACCACCATCGCACGCATCACAGTTCTCCTAGTCCTCGATATGAAGTCGACATCTACACGATCCAGCTCCTTCCGCTATGACGACAGAAACGAAGGGCCCTGTCAGGCGGGCCCTCCGACCCTCCTCGGCCGCACAAACACTGACTCCGCTGATAGGCGATCGGAAATCAGCCATAACCTGAAACAGATTTCGCCAGGCTTGCGGCCAATATCTCGTGGTGAACGAGAGCGCTTTCCGGTGCACAGAGCGCGTCCATTCGAGGTACAGCGGTATCGCTCTCTTCGGAAACAGGAGTAAATTCGCGTGGCGCACCCCCGACCTCGGTGCTCTTGACGTGCGGCGGCTTGTGGTCGCGCACCTCAATCCCGCCGGTGCGCCGCGCCCGCGTGAATCATCACCGAATTCGTTTCAGGAAATGAAGACATGAAAATTCAACAGAATCCTGTCCGCCGGGGAATCGTCGCCATTCTGGCCGGAGCCCTCGCGGTCCCGGCCTTGTGGGCGGTCACCCCGATGACCGCCCACGCGGCGGTCAACTGCGTCGTCGGCCCCGGCGTGACCCAGACCGCCACCGTCGTGACCGGAAGCCCCGGCAACGACACGATCGACTGCGGCGGCACGAACCCCGCCAAGACGATCAACGGCAACGGCGGAAACGACACCATCACCGGTTCGGACTTCGACGACACGATCAACGGCGGCGACGGCAACGACACCCTCACCGGCGGCACCGGCATCGACACCCTCACCGGCGGCCTGGGCGTCGACACGATCTCCGGCAGTACCGGCAACGACAACCTCATCGGCGCTTCCAATGACGGCGGCCAGGACAGTCTCGACGGCGGAGACGGCATCGACACCTGCCAGGGACCGGCACCGGATCCCGACATCCATGCCAGCTGCGAGAACACCAGCACGCCACCGACAACGGGACCCGGTTCGAGCACCGGAAACGCCACCGAACTATGCAACGCGACCGGCGGCGTCTTATCCCTCACCGCCAACCCGGTGGGATACATCTGCGTGTTCAACCCCCTCAACCCCGCCAACCGCCGCGTCCAAGAGGCCACCGGCATCTGCAACGGAGCAAACGGAACCTTCGTGAACCTGCTCCCCCTGAGCTACGCCTGCCTCCTCCCCACCACGCCACAAGCCACCCACTCCCCCAGCGGCGTCACGCACCGGTAACGCCCTCGCCGACAGGATGTGGTCATTCGATTTCCGGAATGAAGAGGAGGTCCGGCTCAGAAGCCACGTCCGAGCACTTCGTCGACAGCACGACGCGGACTGGAAGGCACCGCGCCGGACGGGTAGCCGAACCTCATGAGGGCCTGGGGGAACCCGGCCAGTTCGAGGTCCTCGCACAACGCAGAGCGCACCTCGGGCAGGTGCAGAGGCTGGGTCAGGATGGATCCGACCAGTCCCCCGTCGACCGCGTCGAGCCAGGTGCTCTGCAGGGCATGACCGGCCCGCAGGTGGTCGTGGCGCGTGTCGTCGAGCGTCAGGAAGACAAGAAGCGTCTCGTCGGCGAGCCGCCGCTTCAACACCTCCCTGTCCGGCAACGCCGTGCCGGCCCGGACCAAACCCGCCCAGGGCAGGGAACCGGGCGGGAGCGCCGTCACGGCGATACCGGCGCCGTGACGCAGGGACATCTCGTCGTGGACCGTCCACATCGCGAGTTCACGCTGATACCCGTGATCGTGCTGGAAGGCCTCCGCCGCGAACTCGAGCAGGTCCGCGACCCGCGACAGTTCCAGTTCGTCGCGAATCGGCCTCGCCTGGACACCGGCCGCGGCGGCGGTGGCCGTCAGGTCGCCGATGCGCTGCGGCGAGACCGGGCGCCCGGAGAACCGTTTCCGGTAGCTGCGCCGCCGCTCGATGGCGGCGTACCGATGCAGGTCTTCCGCCGACGGCAGTGACCGCTCCCCCGCTTCGATCGTGGCCACCAGTTCCGGCCGGTCCGGGTCGGGGAACGTCACCGTCCTGGCCTCGTAGCCGAGCACGCGGATCGCGAGTTCCAGGTTCGCCAGCGCGGCGCCGCAGGACATCAGGCGGTCCCTCCCCGGCGGATCATGTTCGGGTAAGGGCAAGTCCCGGCGCTCGGTGAGCAGCAGCCGGTCGTGCTCGAATTCCAGGAGCCACGGCTGGATGTTGTGCACCGACGGCGCCCTCAGCAGGGTTCGCGCCAGCACCTCGGTCTCCGCGGTCGACCAGCGTCCGTGGCGCGTTCGCTCAGCCATGTTCCGTCCTTCCGCACTGTCTCCGTGTCCGGTTCAACCGTGCTCCCCGCCGGGGTCCGCGCGCAGGTACGGAGGGCTCCGATATCCGGGACCTAAGCCCCATCGGTTCCCGCTGAAGGCCCAAGGTCCCTGCCGGCCGGGACGTCCAGCGGGCTATTTCCCCGTTCTCCCGAGTAGGTTCATGCTGTACGGCCAAGACCCCGCGGCAGGAGGACGATCCGATGACGACCAAGGTGTTCCTGGTCGACGACCACGAAATCGTGCGGCGGGGGCTCTCCGATCTGCTCGGCAACGAAGCGGACATCGAGATCTCGGGCGAAGCGGCCTCGGTTTCGGAAGCACTCGCGCGGATCCCCGCGAGTGACACCGACATCGCGGTGCTGGACGTCCGGCTCCCCGACGGCACCGGCATCGAGCTGTGCCGGGAACTGCTGTCCACCCGAACAGATCTCCGCTGCCTGATGCTCACGTCCTACGCCGACGACGAAGCGCTCTTCACCGCGATCATGGCCGGTGCGTCCGGGTTCGTCCTGAAACAGGTACTGGGCATCGACCTCGTGTCGGCGATCAGGACGATCGCCGACGGCGGTTCGCTGCTGGACAGCCGTACCACCGCCGCGCTGATGAATCGCATTCGCCGGGAAAGCGACCGCAACGACCCGACCGCGTCACTGTCGGAACAGGAACGCGCCGTCTTCGACCTGATCGGGGAAGGGCTCACCAACCGGGAGATCGGGGCACGCCTCTTCCTCGCGGAGAAGACCATCAAGAACTACGTCTCCCGGATCCTCGGCAAACTCGGGATTCAGCGCCGGACACAGGCGGCCGTGCTGGCCACCGAGCTGAAGCAGAACGACCGGACACCACTGTTCGGCGAGCACTGAACCCTTTCAGGGCAAGGGAACCTGCCAAACGATGCGCGTCCCGCCCCCCTCGCGTCCGGTGAACTCGGCCAGGCCCCCGCAGCGTTCCGCTCGCTGCACGAGGTTCTTCAGGCCGCTGCGCCTGCCGGCCTCCGGAAGCCCGACCCCGTTGTCGGTCACTTCGATGACGAGGTCACGATCGGCCTCGACGGTCACGACGATGTCGTCCGCGCCGGAATGACGGATCGCGTTGCTCAACGCCTCGCGCACGGCCGCTTCGGCGTGCTCGTGCAGTTCCACCGGGACGATGGTGTCCACGGCGCCGCCGATCCGCACCGAGGGCGTCACCGCGGGATCGGTCGTCAGCTCCGTGATCGCGTCGAGCAGCCGACGGCGCAGGCTGATGGACTTGTCGGCTCCCGAGGTGTGCAGGTCGAAGATCGAGGTCCTGATCTCGCGCACTGTCCGGTCGAGCTGCTCGACACCTTGCACGAGCCTGTTCCGGGCGAGGTCGTCCGAAACACGCGGCACGATGCTCTGCAGGCTCATCCCGGTGGCGAAGAGCCGCTGGATGACGTGGTCGTGCAGGTCCTGTGCGATCCGATCACGGTCGGCGAGCACATCCAGGAGTCGCCGGTTACGGAGTTTCTCGGCGAATTCGAGAGCGACGGCGGCCTGATCGGCGAACGAGGCCAGCATGGGGAGCTGATCGGCCTTGAACTGCTGAGCGCCCTTGTCCCGGCCGACGACCAGGACCCCTCCGACCCCGACCGCGCTGGTCAAGGGCACCATCACCCCCGGCCCGGCGAGCAGCGTCTCCTCCGCCGCAGGGAAAACACTGTCGAGCTCGGCGACAAGGCTCGCCTGCCCTCTCGTGAAGACCTCCTCGATCGCCGGGTGCTCGCCTGAGATCGACGCCCCCGGCGACGAACCGGCCCGTTCACTCGACGTCGCGGTCACGGTCAGTGAGCGCGCTTCCTCCCCGGCGGACTCGGCCAGCAAGATCATCACTCCGCCCGCGTCGGCCAGTTCCCGGACACTGGTGACGATCAAGCTCAGGGTGTCGGTCACCGAGGCGCCGGCGAGGAGTTCGCCGTTGACCTTGGCCACCGCTTCCAGCCACCGTTCCCGGGTGCGGGACTGCTCGAACAGCCGGGCGTTGTCGATGGCCACCCCCGCCGCCGCGGCCAGGGCGCGCAGGACCACCTCGTCGTCCGCGGTGAACTCGGCCGCTCCCCGTTTCTCCGTCAGGTACAGGTTGCCGAAAACCACGTCCCGCACGCGGACGGGGACACCGACGAAGCTGTGCATGGGCGGGTGGTTGGCGGGGAAGCCCACCGACGCCGGATGCCGCGACAGGTCCGGGACCCGTACCGTATGCGGCTCCTGGATGAGCAGGCCCAGCAGGCCTCTGCCCTCGGGAAGATGTCCCATGCTCGCCCGGGTTTCCGGATCGATCCCCGCGTAGACGAACTGCGAGAGCCCGTCCTCGTCACCGAGGACGCCCAAGGCACCGTATTGGGCGTCTACCAGCTCTACGGCGGCCTGCACGATGCGCTGAAGGGTCGAATCGAGCTCGATGCCGGTCGCCACGGCCAGTACGGCGTCGAGCAGTCCCTGCAACCGGTCCCGCGTCTTGAGGATCTCGGACAGCCGGTCTTGGACCTCGTGCAGCAACTCGTCCAGCCGCAGCCCGGTCAGCACCGCCGCGCTGGGCGGTGGCACGGGTCCAGCCGCTGGCGGCTCGGCCGACATCGCGGCTCCTCTCCGCAGGCGTGGCCGCTGGTTCAGCGTTACGGCCGCTCCCAGCGTCTACCCCGTGTGGCTGGTGCCAAACGTGCGTATTTCACTCGGCCGGGTAGCCCAGGCGCATGATCACGCCCGGAAACCCGGGCAAAGCCGGCTCGGAGACGAGCCTGTCCCGCACCGACGGCGTCAGCACTGAGGCGGCGACTCCGATCTCGATCGCGGCAAGCCAGGCGAACTCCATCGCCCGCCCGACCAAGACCTGCCCGGCCCTTCGATCAGTGTAGGCAGAGATGATCAGCAACGTCTCCCGCCCGATCTGACCGGTCAAGGCGAGACCGTCCGGAATCAGGCTCGTGGTCCAGTCGGCCGGCCCGGCCGCTTCGAGCTTCACGGCCAACGGCCGCAGTTCCCCTGGGCTCACCACCTGGCACAGCACATCCCCGGGGACCCGGCCGATGATCCGGGACAGCAGCGCCGGAGCCACCGGAGTCCTGGAGAACGCGGTGTCGTGGCTTCGCCATCGGGAAATCGCGGAGTAACCATGGAGGTCTTCCGCCGAGGGCGAGAGCCGCCTGTCGGCCACCACGACGGCCACCAACGGCGCCTGATCCTCGAAGACCAGGCTGACCCGCGCGTTCCAGCCGAGAGCGCGGACGGCCACGGCGAGGTTCGCCAAGGCCGCGCCGCACGAGATCAGCCGATCGCGTCCGTCGTGGCCGGAATCGGCGCCGCGGACGTCCGCCCGCTCACTCAGTTCGATACGCCGGCCCGGCAGCGCCAAGGACCACGGTTGAGAGTTACGCACCGACGGGGCGCTCACCGCGGCTCTGGCGAGCACCTCGACTTCGGCGGTCGTCCACTCCCCGCTCGGCGGGTCATTCGGCTGTCGCATCCCTCGCCTCCCGGCCGGCCGTCACTTCTCGGCACCGAGCTCGACGCCGACGACGCCCGGCACGGTCTTGGCAAGGGCTTCCAGTACTCCGCGCTCGACCTCGTCGCGGAATTCGCCGCGAATCCGCACCAGCCCGGCCTCGATCTCGACCGTCCACTGAGGACTGTGTGAGGAGTAGCCCGCCAGCAGACCGCCTAGCTGAGCGAAGATCGCGTCGTCGGCCCGCACCAGCGGGCGGAGCAGATCGCGCCTGCTGACCACGCCGACCAGGACACCGTCTTCGACCACGGGCAGGCACCGGAGCCGGCCGGTCAGCATGCGGCTGCTGATCTCGGTGACGTCGGTCCCGGGCACGACGACCTCGACCGGGCTGGTCATCAAGTCGCCGACCGTGGTTCCGTTTCCGCGTTCCTTGGCACCACGAAGTGCGTCGAACTCGGTGAACGTGCCCACCACACCACCCTCGGCGTCGACCACGGGCAGCCCCGCGAAACCGTGGTCGACGAGGACGGCGACGGCGTCGCGAGCAGGAGTCGCGGAACTCGTGGCCACCGCCGGACTGGTCATGATTTCCGCGGCACACATCGGATTCCTCGTCACGACGCCTTCTCCCTGACGACAGCTTCGAGCGGGCGGCGCGGCGTCGGGACACCGGGAAAGCCATACCCCAGGCGAAAGAGAGTCTGCGGATAGTCGTTCCCGCCGAGCAGAGCACGCAGTTCGGCACGTGCGGACGGGATCTCCATGGGCTGTGAGTAGAACGAGGCGCTCAGCCCCTCCGTGGTCGCGGTGAGCAGCACGCGTTGCATGGCCCGGCCCGCTCGGAGCCGGGCCACCGGGCCATCATCGGAAGTCGTCAGCACCGCGACGACCGGATCCTGCTCGTACGGCCGCGGCGCGACGCTCTCGTGAAAGTGCCGGACCGGCAGGAGGCCGCCCGCCGAGCGCGGTCCGCCGGCGAAGGCGGGCACCCCGTCGTCCCGGTCGTGTGTGCCGGTCCACGCCCGCATCTCCGTCTGGAAGGCTTCGTTCTGGGTCTGCAGGTGGTCGGCGCGCCGGATCAGCGTCGCGGCCGCTTCCAGGTGCCCCGCCTCGTCGACGAGGACCAGTCGCGCGTCCTCGACACGGGCGGCCTGGCGGACGGCGTTCCGCACCGGCGTCGGCACCGGCTGATCGGTGAACGGGCGCCGATTGCTGTAGCGGCGGGGAATCGCGGCGGCGAGCCGCAGTTCCTCGGTACCAGGACGGTGCCGGTCGCCGATTTCGACTCGGGCCAGCAACGACGGCCTGCTCAGGTCGGGCATCAGATCGGTGTCCGGGAACCAGCCGGCGGCGGCGATCGCGAGTTCGATGTTCAGCAGGGCCGCGCCGCAAGCGAGCCGGGCCTCCCGGCCGTCCGGGTCACACACCTCGAGCACCCGGTCCTCGTCGAGATGCACCTCCACCACGCCACGCCCCAGTTCGAAGAACCAGGGCTGGGTGTTATGCGGCGACGGCGCTCTCACCGCAGCCTCCAGCGCGGTGGTGAGTACCGGGAAATCGGTGAGGATCATCGTGCCGCTCCAAGCCGGTCGGTGGACGCTTCCAGCCTGTCCCCGCCCGGCCGTTCACGGGAGTGCCGTGGGCCCCGGCGACCCGGGACCTTCGGCACCCCTTCGCGCGAACGCACGAAGGGGGGTCGTCGGTCCCGGATGATCGGGACCTCCAGCGGTACCGGGCCGCGCCGTGGCCGGTCGACACTGCGGTCATGCTTGTACGTGAGGTCATGACCACTCCCGTCCTCGCGGTGACTCCGGCCGCGACGATCGGTGAAGCGATCGCGGTACTGGCCGGGAAGGGGATCACCTCGCTCCCGGTCGTCGACGACACCGGAAGGCTGCTCGGCCTGCTGAACGAGGACGACGTGATCCGCGCCCGCTACCTGCCGGAACAGCGTTCGGCCGGCGACCCCGACACGGGCGTGATGCTCGGTGCCCGCACCACGGTGCGGGAGGTGATGCGGACGCCCGGACCGGGGACGCATCCCGACACGGATCTCGCGGACCTCGCGGCGCGGATGCTGGAGCACCGGCTCCGTTCGGTGCCGGTGCTCGAGCGGGGACGGGTCATCGGTGTCGTCACCTGGCAGGACCTGATGCGCGCGCAGGACATCGAAACCTCGCAATGGACCACGCCATGAACCGGCGGGCGGGCCTGGAACGCAGGGTCGTCGTCGGAACCGACGGCTCGGAACGCGGCAGTGAAGCGGTCCGGTGGGCGATCATCGAAACCCGCGCACGGGGTGCCCGCCTCGAAGTACTCCTCGTGCGGCCGAAGGAGGATCTTCCGCCCGGCACGTCGTTCGCCCGTGGACCACACGGCCGGGCCCCGATCCAGGACGGTCGCCCGATGACGGACCAGGTGACGAAGATCTGCGAACAACTCGCCGCGGACATCGTCATCGAGGCGTCGGTCCGCACCGGCGACCCGGCCTCTGAACTGCTGGCCGCCGCGCACGGCGCCGATCTGCTGGTACTCGGTTCCCCGCCGGAGGGGCCGCTCGGGCAGCTCGCTTTCGGAAGTGTGGCCGCCGCCTGCGTCCGCCACGCGACCTGCCCGACCGTGCTCGTCTCACCGAGGGCGGCGCACCGGTTCAGCCCGTCGTCTCCCTGAAAACGCGCGTCGAGGTCACCGCGCGTTCCTCGGCCGGACGACCAGCACCGGGCATTCGGCGTGGTGGGCGAGCGCCTGGCTGGTCGAGCCGAGCAGCAGTCCGGCGAACCCGCCGCGACCGCGGCTGCCCACGATCACCAGTTGTGCCTTCGCGCTCCACTCCAGCAAAGTCTGACGTGGCCGGTCGCGGACGAGCACGCGTTCCACGGTGACGTCCGGGTACTTCTCCTGCCAGCCCGCCAGTCGTTCCGCGAGAAGACGGCGTTCGTCGTCCTCAAGGGACTCCCACTGGGTGGCCAGGCGTGCCATCCCGAAAGCATCATCGTAGGTGACATCGGTCCAGGCATGCACCGCCACCAAGTGCGCGCGACGTCGTGACGCCTCTTCGAACGCGATCTCCAGGGCCCGTTCGCTCAGCGGGCTACCGTCGATCCCGACGACCACCGGGCCGCTGGTGAGGTAATTCGTCGTGCCCTTCCGGCCCCGAAGCACCATCACCGGGCAATGAGCGTGAGCGAGGACAGCGGACGCCGTCGAGCCGATGGCCATCTCGGCGAAGAAACCCTTGCCCGAGCCGCCGACGACCACCATGGCCGCCGACTTCGACGCGTCGAGCAAGAACGGGATCGGCGAATCCGGAAGCATCGAGGTGTCCACTGCGACACCGGGTGCGACCGACTCCGCCTCGGCGACGGCCTCGTCGAGCACCCGCTGCCCGTCCGCCGCGAGCACGTCGGACCACGGGGCCGCTCCGGTGAGCCCAGCGCCGTAGCTGATCCGCTCCGTATGGAGGGCGTGCACGATCAGCAACCCCAAGCCGCGTTCGACGGCGGAGCCGGCCGCCCACCGGACGGCGGCCCGTCCGGGATCGGCGCCGTCCACCCCTACGATGATCTTGTGGTCAACGGTGCTCATCGGTCAGCCTCCTGATAGGTCACTTTTGCTTCCACGACACCGGGAATCGCCTCCGCGATGACCTTCGCCACGTGATGGTCGGTGTCGTTTCCGTACTGGTCGCCGATCCGGCACTCGCCGTCGTGGACCGCGACGGTCCACCGGCTGGGGCCGCCGTAGATCGCGAGGTGGTGCCGCACGTCGGCGGCGATCACGGTGTCCTCGCGGGCGAACGCGCGCACGAAGTCGCCGCGAGTGAGGATGCCCACCACCTTCGAACCGTCCACCAGGGGCATCGTCCGGATCCTCCCGTCGAGCAGGACCCTGCTGACCTCGGTGAGATCCGCTCCGGCGCTCATGCCGATGGCGGGGGTCGTCATCACCGCCGCCACGGTGGTTCCCGGCTTCGTACGCTCTCCGGGATGTCCCCAGGAGCGGATGTCCCGGGGGAACCGGTCGCGGATCAGGTCCGTCTCGGTCACGATGCCGACCAGGCAGTCGTACTCGTCGACCACCGGCAACCCGGTAAAGCCGTGTTCGGCCAGGATTTCCGCGGCGTGTTTGGCGGTCGTCTCCGTGGTGACGGTGACGACCGGGCTCGTCATCAGGTCTCGTGCCCGCATGTCTTCTCCCGGCTCACAGTTCCCTGGTGATGGGGTCTCCGGGCCGGATGACCGCGACGGGACACCCGCAATGGGCGATGAGTGCCTGGCTGGTCGACCCGAGGAGCATCCCTTCGAATCCCCCGCGCCCCCGGCTGCCGACGACGAGAAGCCCTGCCGCCGCACCGAATTCGAGCAAGGAGCGGACCGGTCGTCCCTTGCGGATGACGATCTCGACCGGAACCTCCGGGTACTTGTCCCGCCAAGGCGCCACCTGTTCCTCGACCGCCTTCCGTTCGGCGGCCTCGATCTCGACGGGGTCGACGTCAAGGAAACGCGGCCGGAGCGCCCCGCGATCAAGTAGTTCCGACCAGGTCCGGACGACGGTCAGCCCGGTCTCCCGCAACTTCGCCTCGTCGAACGCGAACGCGAGTGCAGCGTCGCTGGCCGTCGAGCCGTCGGTACCGACGACGACCGGCCCTTCACCCTCGGCTTCCGGTCCGCGCGCCACGACGATCGGGCAGTGCCCGTGATGGGCCAGCGCCACGGCGATCGAACCCACGAGCATGCCGGTGAAACCGCCCAGCCCCCGCGAACCCAGCACGACCATCGACGCCCGCACCGACTCCTGGATCAGCGCGGCGACCGGGCTCCCTTGGCGGACCGCTGATTCGATGACAAGCTCCGGGTACCGAGCGAGTACTGCTTCCCGGACCTCGGAAACCCATTCCAGGCCTCGGCTCTCGAAACCCTCACGGATTCCTCCGGACGCCGGGATGACACCCGGCATCGTCACGACCGGCATCGTGAACACGTGCACGAGCCGCAGCGACAGGCCACGCTTCGACGCCTCGCGTGCCGCCCACATCGCGGCCGCCTTCGCGGACTGCGACCCGTCGATCCCGACGACGATGGATCTTTCGGTGGCAACCGGCATTCCCGCTCCTCTACTCCGTCTTGCTGTTTCCGCACGGTCGCGATCTCCGGCCGGCGTGCGGACCAAGTCTTGTCCCAGTCTCGGCCGACACGGGGTGCGGAACGCAGAGGATGAAGTCCCGCAGGCCCTGCCCCAGGGTCCCGCTCACCTCGCCGGTGGACCCGCGCCGCGAGGACCAAAGTCCCTAGTGCTCCCGCACAGGTAAGCGGCGTGAAAGCCAAACGGTGTACCCGCGGGTGTGGTGGCCCTTGATTTCTCAACGCCCCACTGTGCGGCGGGGTATGGCGCTTGCCGGGCCGGGTGCTGCGAGCCCCGCTGGCCAGTGGGGCGTTGATCACGGACCAACAACCCGGAGACGACGGCTCAAGGTGTGGGCCACCCGTTCGGTCTCTCGTCCGCCGGCGCGGGCGATCTCCCGTGCGAGATCGCCGGCACTTTCGAGCAGGTGCCTGGCCTTGCGCCGGGAGTGCAGTTGCTTGCGGTACGCCTTGCGGTCCTTCCGCAGGCCACTGACCGCGTCCAGCAACGCCGAATCGACCACGCGCCCTTTCGACCGTGTCCGACGCCGTCCGGCCCGCCGAGCGGGCGTAAGTTTCCCGGCGAACCGGAGGTATGACCGCCGAGAGGGGAGGCTGAGGTGACCGAGAGGGCACTGGCCGAGGTGATGGCCGAGTTGGCCGGGCTCGAGGACCCACGGTTCCGCGAGGTGAACGAGAAACACGGCGACGATCACGGCGTGAGCCTCGGCAAGCTGCGCGCGCTCGCGAAGCGGCTGAAGACGCAACAGGAACTCGCGCGCCGCCTCTGGGAAACGGAGGACACCGCGGCGAGACTGCTGGCGACCCTGATCTGCCGTCCGAAGGCGTTCGAGCGCGACGAACTGGACGTCATGGTGCGCGGGGCGCGCACCCCCAAGGTCCAAGACTGGCTCGTGAACTACGTGGTGAAGAAGGGCCCGCACGCCGAAGAGCTGCGCACGGCCTGGTTCGCCGATCCCGACCCGGTCGTCGCGAGCGCCGGCTGGGCACTGACCACCGAACGCGTGGCGAAGAAACCCGAGGGCCTCGACCTCTCAGGACTGCTCGACGTCATCGAGGCGGAGATGAAAGCCGCCCCCGATCGCCTGCAGTGGGCGATGAACAACTGCCTCGCCCGAATCGGGATCGAGCACGCCGAGCATCGCGCCCGCGCGCTCGACATCGGCGAACGCCTGGAAGTGCTCAAGGACTACCCCACTCCCCCGAACTGCACGTCCCCGTTCGCGCCCCTCTGGATCACCGAGATGGTGCACCGGCGTCACGACACGTAGCCGGTGCGCGCCGGCGGTTCAGAGCGGCTCCATATAGGACCGCTCGGACCAGTCTTCATCCTCGTCGTCACGCGGTCGGGATCGCCTGCTCGGTTCGGGCGGGGTCTGCGCCCGCGCGGCCAGCTCCTCCAACTCGGCGACAGCGGCATCGGCGTCCAAAGCGGCCAGTTCGCCGACCTGCCGCTCCAAGGACGACCAGGCGTCGGCGGCGAGCCGTCGCCGCTCCTCGGCGGGCAGCGCGTCGATGACCTGCCACCAGCCCTTCGCCTCCTGGACGAACTCGTCCAGGACCGGGCGGTGAGCCAGCAGTTCGTGCGGCTGCCGTCGTCCGGCGACCACCTCCGCGGCGAAGTCCCCGGCGGCGCCGCCGGTCGCCGCCAGAAGCCGCATGGCCGTCTGCCGCGCCCGCTCCCCCTGCTCGGAGTCGAACGGATCGTGCATCGCGTGGCTTCCCGTCACAGCAGCACCCGCTTGCCCTTGGCCGGACATTCGGCGTCCCGGTGCTCGTAGTTCTCCGGCCACTGCGGCGGATCGCCCATGGCTTTGAGGGCTTCGATCAGTTCTTCGATCGCCTTCTCCCCCGCGAACATGTGGGCCAGTCCGAGCGCGGCACTGATCAGGGTCTGGATGATCCCGACGATTTCGCTGAAGGACAGCATCAGATGGATGATGTCCTTCAGCTCGCCGCCCTTGAAGACATCGACGAGCTTCTTGCGACGGCCGAGCTGGGACAGTGCTTCGCTGATCACCTCCGCCACCCGGACCCCTTTTTCCAGCCCGAGTTTCTTGCCCTTCGTGAGGATCAGCAGCGCGATGTCGATCGCCGAGCTGTAGCCGTGCCGGATCTCCTGCATCAGGTGGTAGGCGAGCTTCGCCAGCACCTGGATCGCCAGGCTCGCGCCCCGGTAGTACTCCGCCAGCTGGACGACACTGGCGCGGTAGCCGGTCAGCCAGTTCTTCGCCCGGTCGGCGGCTTCCCCGCTCCAAGGCTCCTGGATCCCGAACCGGCCCTGGTCGATGTTGGCCGCGATGTTCTCGAAGCCGGCGGCGGCGTCGGAGTAGAGCACCGCCTGCCGCTGCAGCACGCTCCAGTCACCGGCGAGCAGGTCGGCGATCATCGTGATGAAGTCTTTGTCGGAACCGGTGAGCATCTGGATCACCTCGGCGACATCGCCCAAGGACCCGCCGAGATCGAGCAGATCCTCTTTCTCCTGCTCGGCCTTCACCGGCCACCAGGCCGGGTTGGTGACCTGCTCCGGGTCAGGGCCGCCGTAGCCCACCGGGACGGCGTCGCGGAACGACGCGGCCGCGGCCGGGTCACGGACCTCGTCCGCCGGGACCCGCGCGGCGTCCGGCTCCGGGTTGAGCCGGTCCAGCAGTTCCGCCGCCCGCGCGTCCACCACGGTGTACCAGTGCGCCACGCAGCGCAGTTCGTGACCGGCGTCCGCGGCGAGGCCGGCCGCGAACCCCGACTGGCTCAGCGCCGTGCGCTGCCAGTCGTCCAGTGTCGGCCAGGCGACGGCCAGGAAGCTTTCATCGCTTTCGGTGCCGGGCCCGCCCCCTGCGACCGCGCGGTCGAACCACTGGCGGTAGCTGTCCGCACCTCCACTTGCCCGCAAGACCAGGTCGCCGAGACCGCGCACCGCGGCCGGCTCGACCGAGAACCCCTGCCCCATTCATCCCCCTCGTACTTCGGAAGTACCCCTACTACGTCCAAGGAGTTTGACAGGTTGCCTCAAAATGTCACACTGCTGGACCGGAGTACCGCCGCGGGCGTGGCTCAACGCCGGCACTCCGCGTGATCACCGAGGTCGGAAATAGTACCGCCGCCCTCCGAATGGCCGCAGTGAAAGACACACAGAGTGTGTTTCTCGTCGACGTTACCGAAATCGCTTTTCCGCACCGATCGAGTGAAATCGACAAACACGGTGAACTGCGAAAACTCTGGAAAACCGCAGGCAGATCCGATTTGATCACCTATCGTGCGCATTGATTAACGCACCGCCTTGCTGTTAGAGATGACCATTCTGGATTCGCATCCCCGTTGCGGATGACTCTGCGCAAGGACAAGCCTGATGACCGACCTGCAGACCTCTTGCGGTGGCGCGCGCCCTCATGCGGTTCACGCGCTCCTCGCACTGATGCTGGTGGTGCTGCCGCTGTCCGGCTGCGGCACCGCCGTCAGCGACGGTGGCGGGGCCGCCGCCCTCGTCGCCCCGCCACCGCCACCGCCCGAAGCGCTCGCCGGACTACCCGAGGCGAACACCTTCGGCGAGCTGAACTCCGCGCCCGCCGACCCGTCCCCCGCGCTGCCCTCCGGCGGTGAAGTGCTGCATCCGAAGGCGGACGCGGTGGTCTACCGCGCCCCTGGCGCGGAGCCGATCGCCCGGCTACCGGAGACTCAGATCGGCTCGCCGACCTGGGTCCCGGTGATCGCCCGGCAGGGTGACTGGGCGCAGGTGCTGCTGCCCGCGCGTCCCAACGGCGCGACCGGCTGGCTGCACGCCACCCCGGAAACCGTGGAATCGGCGCACAACGACTTCCAGGTCAGCGTGGACCTCACCGGATTCCGCTTGGAAATCCTCGAAGCGGGCAAGCCGACCGGCTCGTGGGCCATCGGCATCGGCAAGCCCGAGCACCCCACGCCCACCGGCCGCGCGTTCATTCTCGCCTCGATCAAGGAGAGTGTGAACACCTACAGCCCGATCGTGCTGCCGCTGAGCAGCCATTCCGATTCGCACGAGACCTTCGGTGGCGGGCCCGGCACGGTCGGCCTGCATACCTGGCCGGACAACAGCTTCATCGGCGAAGCCACCAGTGACGGTTGTATCCGGGTCACCCGCGAGGCACTGGACCGCCTCGTCGAGTTGCCGCTCGGCACCGTCGTGCAGATCACCTAGTACCCACCCACGGAGGTAATTTCCTTGTCCCCACGTACAACGAGCGTGCTCGCCTGCACGGCGGCCGCCTGCCTGGTCTTCGCCGCCACTCCCGCGGCGGCCGCCCAGGCCGAGTCCGCGTACGCCATCGCCGCGTCCGGTCTGGTCAAGATCCCCCGCACACCTTCGGTTTCCGGACCCGGCAAGGAATCACTCGCCTCGGTGGCGCTGCCGACCTCCGGCCCGTCGCTGGTCAGCGCGAAAGCCCTGAACGCCGAAGTGAAACCGGGGCACGCCAAGTCCAGTGTCGCGGGCCTCTCGCTGAAACTCGGCGTACTGCCCGCCGCGGCCGCTCTGCCCGGCCTGAGCGCCGAGGTGATCAAGTCCGAATGCCGCGACGGCAAGGGTTCGGTGTCGATCGCGAACCTGAAGGTCGGGGGCAAGACGGTCGAGCTCGACCAGGTCCCGCCCAACACCACCGTCCCGCTGGCCCCCCTGCTCGAACTGGTGGTGAACAAGCAGACCAAGAACGCCGACGGCACGCTCACCGTGACCGCGGTGTCGGCCACCCTGCTCGGCCGGACACAGACCCTGGACATCGCGTCGGCCACCTGCGCCAAATCACCGGGCGACACTCCGGAACCGCCGGCCAAGCCCGGCGACAAGCCCCGGCCCGGTGGAAAGGCCCCCAAGCCCACCCCGGTTTCCGCGCATCTCGACGTCACCGGCTGACGTTCTGACGCACGCCGAAGTCTAAGCCCGCCAACGGGTTCAGCCCGTTGGCGGGCTTATCGGTTCGCTCCCCAGCTGCGTTCGATGTAGCCGGTGATCCTCGCGATGTCGTCGGGAAGCACCTTCTCCGGCTCCCCGTGTTCGAGCGGGTCGGTGTGGAAGATGTAGAGCCGCGACGCGAACTGGTCGAACGGCAGCGAAGCCTCGCCGAACCGCTCGCCGTTGCCCGCGGTCGAGACCACGACGCCGTCGCCCCAGTCCTGCCCGCTGTCGTTGTTGGGGTTGTAGAAGTACACCCGCATGACCCCCTGCGGGTCGGCGGTCACCCGCAGGATGGTGATCGCGTGCCAGCCGACGTAGCGGGCCGCGCTGTCGGTGACGGCGACCCCGGCGGGCTGCGGGTGGATCAGCGGCTGCCCACCGTTGTAGCCCGGGTGGTAGCTCGCATGGAACTGCCGCAGGAAGGTGTCGAGCTCGATCAGGTTCCCCGTCTCGACGTCGACGTTGATCCGGAACCCGCGCGCGGACCACCAGCCGTGGAACTCGGGGTTGACCCAGCGGTGCGGATCGCCGGGCCTGCCGATGCAGCGGCGCCCCATTTCGGCGTAGATCCGGTCCAGGTGCGGCACCACGAGCAACGAGACCGGGTCCAGGTCCGCCGGCGGGGTGCTCGCGAGTCCATCGCCACTGTCGAGCGAGGAGATCCGCTGGCCTTCGAAGTGCATGACGATCTCGTCGTCCCGTGCCGCCCAGACCACGATCTGCAGCAGGTAGTCCGGATCGTTGTAGGCCCACATCGACAGCGCGCGGGCCGACTGGCAGGTCGGGTTGTCGCCCTGCCCGACGCCCAGTGGCTGGCCCAGCATCGACAGCACGCCCGCGATCAGCCGTGCCTCGGGCCCCGGCTCGTCGCCGAACACCGTCGTCAGCCGCTCACGCGCGTGCTCGGACAGCTCCAGTCCCAGCTGACGCCACAGCGCGGGCACCACCGCCGGCGTGTGGAGGATGCCGCGGTCGAGGAGCAGCGCCAGCCCGTAGACGCACTGGGCGGTCTGCGTGTGCACCGCCACCTCGACCAGCCGGTGGATCAGGTCGCGGTGGCGCAGCAGGCAGTTGCGGCCGGTGTCGGACAGGCCGAGCGCCTCCCCGAGCAGGTAGTCGCTCTTGTGCCGCAGGAACCGCAGCAACTCGGCGTGGTACGGCGAGACGAGCCCGGTGTCGTGCATCGCCCTCGCGAACCCGGAGGCCTCGTACTGCAGGCCGCCGTCGTCCATCGCCTCCAGCCGGGACCGGAAGACGTCGGTGCCCGGATCCTCCCGGCAGGCCTCCGTGGTGCCGAACAGGGCGCTGATCAGCCGGTCGATGCCCTGCCCGGAGGCGTTGCGGAGATCGACCTCCGGATCTCCGCGGTAGACCGAGATCCGGGTGATCAGCGACTGCACCTGGTCGACCTGGATCGGGCGCTGGCGCAGGATCCGCCAGATCTCCTCGACCAGCTTGTCCAGCACGCTGTCGTAGCCGATCTCGTCGGCGACGTGCCGGAACAAGTCCCTGATCAGCTGAGCGGTCCGGCCCTGCCGAGTCCGCTCCGCCTCGGTCGGCGGGGTGAACAGCAGTTCCAGGTTCATCGCGAGCACCTGGGACAGGAACTCGCGGGCGT
Organism: Amycolatopsis sp. lyj-112; assembly: GCF_046549055.1. Lineage (NCBI taxonomy): Bacteria > Bacillati > Actinomycetota > Actinomycetes > Pseudonocardiales > Pseudonocardiaceae > Amycolatopsis > Amycolatopsis sp. lyj-112. The sequence continues at coordinate 252,105 of NZ_JAJPWS010000009.1, forward strand.
CCTCGGCGGAGAGCGCCGGGTGCGCGTAGTCCCCGCAGGCCACGGCGAGCGTGCGCAGTCCGCTGCACGCCTCCATCACCACGGTGTCCGCGTCCCCGGCGTGCAGGCCAGGTCCGACCAGCGCCGGGATCAGGATCTCCGGGGTGTCCCAGTCCGTCCCCAGGAACAGGCCGGCCTCCTCCAGCGCCTGCGCCCTGGCCTGGACCGCAGCGGCGCCGCCCGGCTGCACCAGCACCCGCCGCAGCGCCTCCAGCATCCGCCTCAGCTTGCTGTGCTTGCCGAAGTCGCGGGTCTCGGCCATCACTCTGATGGCGTCGTCGAGCGAAGCCACGCGTTTGCCCAGCGTGGTGGCCGCGTCATGCACATCGACGGTCGGTTTCAAAGGCTTCCCTCGGGTCGGTCTCCTGCGTCCGCGGCTGCCCTCAGACGTAGAAGTCGAACTCTTCCTGTTGCTTCAGCAGGTCGCGCATCTGATAGGAATCCTCGCCGAAGAAGTACAGCAGGCCCCAGTGGGTACCGAACGCGGTCCTCTTGGTCACCGTCTCCTCCAACGGTGCCGACAGGTCGTGTGACTCGTAGTAGTCGTGATCCTCGGTTTCCGGCGGGATCCGCAGCTCGCTGACCACCCTGCGGCGCGGATAGACCCCGAAGCAGCCCGCGACTCCGGTTGCGTCGTCGACCTCCTTCGGGAAGAAGGCGTCGATCTCCTCCTCGGTCGTCTTCGGGTCGAAGGCCAGCGCCAATCCCTGGTAGGCGTTGAACCCGTAGGCCCGCTCGAGAAGCTCGAACACCTTGAAGCCCGGCGGCCGGTAAGCGACCTCGCCGAAGTACATCTCACCGTCGTTGGTGACGAAGTACTCCGGGTGCACGAAGCCGAACTCGATGTCGAAGGTCTTGATCAGCTTCTCGATCTGCGCGGTGATCTGCGGCCGGTACCGCTCCAGCTCCGGGGTGGCCGGCACGAACACCGAGTAACCCAGGGTGACGTACTCGGAGATGTTCAGGAACTTGATCTTCCCCTTGTGGATCCACGCCTCGACGGCGAACTCCCAGCCGTCGAGATGCGACTCCATCAGCACCGGGAACTCGTCCTCGGGGATCGCGTCGACGTCGTCGGGGGTACGGACGATGCGATGCCCGAGGCAGCCCGCCTTGTCGAAGGCCTTGAGGTGGATCGGGTCGTTCGGATCGCCGTCGAGCTTGAGGAGCGTCTGGTTGACCCTCTTGAGAAAGCGGATCACGTCGTCCCGGTCGTGGGCCTCCTCGAAGATCCCGACCCGGATGCCACCGAGCTGCGCCCGGCGCTTCATCAACGATTTGTCCCGCAGCAGCATGGCCTGGCCGAACAGGCGCGGGTTGTCCAGCAGGACAGAGTTGATCGCCCCGGCCCACTCCACGGTTTCCTCGAACAGCGGGATCGCGACGTCGACGCCTTCGCGCTGGAGCGTCTCGGCGATCTCCAGCGACCGGTCGTTGAGCCGCTCGAAATTCCATGGCAGATAAGGAATATCGTGTTCCACGCAGTACTTCTCGGCCCACTCCGGCGCCACGACGATGTACCGCCGATCGAACCGGTCGAGTGCCTCTACGGCGTTCAGGCTCCACCCTAAAAGAGCTACGTACCCTTTGTCTGGATTCTTCCTGGCCGGTTCGGGTCGCGTCATGTAACCGTTCCTCTGTGTCGGCGTCGTCAGCTCCTCAAAAGCGTGGCGGACCAACCGTACCCACGAGTGACACCACCCGCTGAACAGAATCTATGAGTCCACTGTGGACGACCGTGGCCGGGGCTGTTCGGCGAAGAGCCGCGCGACGAGCCCGCCACGGCTGGAGACCGCGGTCTTGCCGAAGAGGGCCTTGAGGTGATCTCGGACGGTGTGGGGCGAAAGGAACAGTGCCGAGGCGATCTCGGCGGTGGGCAGGCCGCGGGCCACGAGACGGGCGACTTCGAGCTCCCGGGGGGTCAGCCCATATGCCTCGGCGACGAGGACCGTGAGGTCGGCGGCGGCCGCGGGTTCGATGACCAGCGCCACCGGTCCCGGTTTCCCGCCGGGCCCGGTGAGGCAGGAGGCGTGGCAGGTCAGCCACACGCCGTCCACGGTGCGGATCCGGACCCGGGCGCTGCCTCGATCCCGGCCCAGCGCGATCGCCCGTGCCTGCAGTGCCGCGCCCGCCACCCAGATCGGCAGGCTCAGGCCCAGCGCCGAGGGAACGGACGGGCCGTCGGGCAGCCGGGCGAGGTACCGCCGCGCCTCGTCGTTGATCGAGGTCGCCTCGCCATCCTGGTCGAGGAGTATCAGCCCTGGTGCGGAAGAGCCGTCTCCACCGTCCGATTCGGACGGACGAGCGAACCGGCGCAGCCGTCCGGCGAGGGGTTCGGACAGCCCGGCGAGCAAGGTGACCTCGTCCGGCGCGAACTCGGCGCCACCCCGCATGCGGAACAGGCTGACCAGCCCCCACGGCCGGTCGCCGACGCGCAGCACCGCACGGAGTTCGTCGTCCACGCCTTGGGCGCCGAGCAGACGACGGAACCGCGCACTGCGCGCGGGCACGCCATCGGTGGCCGCCCGCAGCGCCGCCGCGGGGACGACCGCGCGGGTCAGATCGCGGAACGGGAGGACGTTCTCCTCCAGGTACTCGCTCTCCCAATAGGCCCCGCATCCCTCACCGGTGCCGAGGTTCTCCACCAGCATGGGCGCGGTGACCAAGCCGGTTTCGGGGTCGGTCGCCGTCCACACGGCCGCGTCGAACGGCACGAGCCGCCGCAGCCTGGCCGAGGCACGGGTGAACAGGTCCAGCGCGCCACCGGCGCGCTCAGCCGCCGCTACGACGTCGGCATGACGGCGTGGGTCGCTCACGAGGACGTCCTCCCGCTGATCGGTACTTCGGTGACCATGTCCGATCTCCGGCCGCGAGACCATCCCTCGTTCGCGGGGGTCGGTCCCGGTCTTTCGACCGCACTTGAGGGATGGAGCACGGCACCCGCCACGGCGAGGCTCGAAGACATGGACATCGCAATCGTCGGGGCCGGCGCGGCCACGGTCGCCCTGCTCGACACACTGGCGACCACTGCCGCCGGACCCACCGCCATCACCGTTTTCGAGCCGTCCCCGCAGCTGTGGCGCGGCCGCCCGTACGGGCCGGACCTGGACACCGTGCTCGTCAACTCCCCACCCGCCCTCATGTCGATCCGCCACGCGGACTTCGGGCACTACTCCGCCTGGCTGGGCGGGCGTGGCGCCGCCCACCTGGATCAACTCCTGGGGCAGCCACTTGTTCCCCGCGCGCTCTACGGCGGCTACCTGGAACACACCGCCGAGGCGGCGCTGGCCACGCTGCGCGAACGCGGGGTGGCGGTCCGCGTGGTCGCGCGGCGCGTCACCGCGATCGCCCGCTCCGGCGAACGGCTCACCCTGCGCACCGACGACGGACAAGGGCACGAAGCCGACCGGGTAACGCTCTGCGTGGGCGGAGGACCTCCGCAGGACCACTATGGACTCGGCCGGGCCGCCGGATTCGTCGCCGATCCGTACCCGCTGGCGCGCACTCTCGACCGGATCCCGGCCCGGAGTTCGGTCGCGGTCATCGGCAGTGGCCTGACGGCGGTCGACGTCGTCGTCTCGCTCGCGGCGCACGGTCACACAGGGCCGATCACGCTGGTTTCGCGCACCGGTCTGCTGCCGCACGTCTGGCAGCGCCCGCTCGACCGGCGCCCACGGCAGGTCACGGCGGACCGGGTGGCCGCGCTGCATCGCGAAAACGGCACGGTCACCCTCGACGATCTGGTCCGCCTGCTGCGTTCCGAACTCGCGGAAGCCGGGGAAGACTTCGACGACCTCGTGACCGACCTGCTCGCCGCCGAGTCCGAACCGCCCATCGAGCGCCTGCGACGCCAACTGGCCACTGTGGACGATCCCGCGCTGGGACGCCGTGTCCTGCAAGAGACGGCGCACACCGTCGGCCCCTTGGTCTGGCGGCTGCTGCCGGAAACCGACCGCGTCCGGCTGTGGCGGCGATCCCGCCTGGCGAGCAGTCTCGTCTCGCCCATGGTGCCGGTGAACGCGGCCATCCTGCTGCGGCTGCTGGACGGCGGGCAACTCGGCGTGACCGCCGGCATCCGAGAAATCCGAGCCGCACAAGGAAGTTTCCGGCTGCACAGCGATGCGGGCACTTCGAGTGCGGACGTCGTCGTCAACGCCGTGAACCCGGCTCCGCACGCCGTACCGCGTGCGGCGGAACCCCTGGTCGCGTCGCTGCTCGCGGGCGGTCTGGCCACGCCGCATCCCGCGGGCGGCCTCGTCCCGGCCGATCCACGCCTCGCCGTCGTCGGGGACTTCGCCGGCGGTGGACCGTTCATCACCTCCGGCATCCCGGGGGTCGCCGCCCAAGCCGCCCGGGCCGCTCGAACGGCGTTCACGGTGCCTGTCGCCTGACCGCATCGACACCGGGCAGCGGCGCGGTGTCGGACCCGGCAGGCTGGGAGCCTGCCGGGTCCGACGTGGCACGATCAGTCCCCGAAATAGCCCTTGAACAGGATTTCACTGATCTTGGTGGTGGTCTCCTGACCGGTTTCGAACCCGTTCTGGATGACCTTGGTGTTGTTCATCAGAGCGAGGGTGTACCGCTCATGCGGCCCCACGAAGCCGACCGAGTTCATGATCCAGGAGCCGTCGTCGTTGTCGTCGGACCACCCGTCCTTGTTCCCCGGCCGCGCGGCGGCGCCGGCGCCCCAGACCCCCCACTGCTGATTGACATCGACGGTGCGCATCTCCTTGACGATGTAGTCGCGGTGCTGCCAGGGCAGCCGCGTCAGGACGTAGTTGACCAACCGGTCGAGGTCGTTCGCGGTGGTCAGGATCCAGCCCCAATGGTGCGGGTGCTGATCGGTGAACCGCATGTCGGTCATCCCGTAGGACGGGAACCGCTTCGCGAACTCGGCCTCCCCGCCGTACCGGGTCCACAGGGTGTGGGCGGCGGCGTCATCGCTGGAATTGAGCATCCGGTGGATCAGGTCCCGGTCTTCAGCGGTCAGCTGAACAGCTCCGGAATCGTTGCGCAGCAACAGGTCGACGACCATGGCCAGCTTCGGCGTGGAGCAGGCCCAAATAAGGGTCCCGGCGGCCGTGCTCCGGTAGACGGCACCGGTCCACCGGTCCCGCAGGACGATCCCGGTCTCCCCCGGCCTGCTGTCGGCGTAGGCCTGGGCGCGCCCGATGCGCGCCTGCAGCTCCCGGTCGAATCGAGTAGCCGCCCCGGCGGGCGCGGCGGTCGTCAACGCGAGCACGGACAGCATCGCCACCAAGATGACGGAAAGTCTCTTCATATGTTCCCCAAGTGTCGGTAAAAGTCCTTCCGGAGCTTCAAGGCGTCCACAAGTACCAGAGGTTGTCACAACTTGGCCCGCAGTGATTTTGATCACTTCGGCGAGCAGTCATGCGGGTGCGGACCACGACGTCCGGGCTCCTCGACACTGATCTGTTTTCACTGGTCAGAGAGGACTTTCGACTCTCGAAGCGGGTTTGCGGCGTGCGGCATGCTGGAGTAAACCGCTCGAACCTTGAGGTGAGCGTCATGTATGACGAGCCCGCCACGTGTACCTCTGCTCGCGCCAGGAGCGGTCGCCAGGCGGTGGCTCGTGGCCGTCTCGGGCTCGACGACGTACGGAGGGTCGAGGCCAAGACGAGGAGGTTCCGCGCGCTGGATTACCGCCACGGAGGCGGCGGGTGCTCGAATGTCGTGGCGGCTCAGCAGATGTGGGCATCGCGCCTGCTGAGCGGAGACTGCGGCGATTCAGTGAGGCGCCGGCTGTGTGCCGCGGTGGCGGATCTGACGAACCTGGTGGGGTGGACGGCTTTCGACTCCGGCCGCGGCGATCTCGCGCACGCCGCGTTCGATCGGGCGCTGGACTTGGCCGGCGCCGCCGACGACGTCGTGCTGGTCTCGAACATCTGCTATCGCAAGGGGCGGGTGTTCCTGCACCACGGCCGTTCTCGGCAGGCACTCGGCACTTTTCGTCGCGGCGAGCACGCGGCGGCGTCCGGCGGCTCTTCGTTGATGCTCAGTGTGCTGCGCGCCAACATGGCCTGGGCGTACGCACAGCTCGGTGACGGCCGGCAGGCGAACACCTGGCTGGACCGGGCGCGTGCGGCGTTCGATGAGGCCGATCTGACCGATGTTCCGCCGTATGTGGCGTTCTTCGGCGAGACGGACCTCGTGGCGATGGCCGGGACGGTGCACAACGAACTCGCCACCACCGCGGATCCCGGCTACGCCGACGCGGCGATCACCGAATTGACCGAAGTGGTCGACTCCTACTCGGGCGCCATGGCGCGCAGTAAGGCATTCTGCCTGACGATGCTGGCCACGAGCCACCTCATCAACGGCGACGCCGACCACGCGATGGAGGTGGCCGGTGCCGCGCTGGCCGGTGCGGCGAGCCTCAACTCCACCCGCCTGACAGACCGGCTGCGTCCACTATGGACCCAAGCGGACCAGCGCCGGACCAACACCGACGCGGGTGACCTCGCCGACAGGATCGCGGATCTCCACGCGGCGGCGTAACTCGCGATGGCCGTGCCGGGCTCCCAGGGTTGCGCGGTGAGCGCCGACTGGGCTACCGTGGTGATGTTCCTCTAGCGGATGCAGGCAACGCCTCCCGCGAGAGCTTCTCTTAGATTCCCTTCTCCATACGAAGGTTTCTTCCGGCGTTTCTTCGCCCTTCTCCTTACCCAGAAAGAACTTCCCATGACCATCAACGGAATACTCGATATCGTGCGCGACCGCGCACACGTCCGGGCGGACGGCTACCTGCCCGGACCCGACGACGTGCCCATCCCACAGAAAGTGGTCCGCGACCTCGGCCTCCGCCGCGGCGACCTGGTCTGCCTCGGCGACAACGGCGAAGTGACCGCGGTCAACGGCCGTGATCCTCGCCCGGTGCGGCACCGTCCCGCCTTCGCCGACCTGATTCCGCTCTACCCCAACGAAAGACTGCGGCTGGAAACCGAGTCGCACGCACTCACCACCCGGGTGATCGACCTGGTGATGCCGGTCGGCAAGGGGCAGCGCGCACTCATCGTGGCGCCGCCGAAGGCCGGGAAAACCTCGGTGCTGCAAGCGATCGCGCACGGCATCAGCAAGAACCACCCGGAGTGTCACCTGATGCTGGTGCTGGTCGGTGAGCGCCCGGAGGAGGTCACCGACCTGTCCCGCGCGGTGCCCGGCGAGGTGATCGCCGCCACCTTCGACCACCCGCCCGCCGAACACACCGCACTCGCCGAACTCGCCATCGAACGGGCGAAGCGCCTGGTCGAGCAGGGCCGAGACGTGGTGGTACTACTGGATTCCCTGACCCGGCTCGGCCGGGCCTACAACCTGGCCGCGCCGGCGTCCGGCCGCATCCTTTCCGGCGGCGTGGATTCCGCCGCGCTCGCTCCACCGAAGCGGTTCCTCGGTGCCGCGCGCAATATCGAGAACGGCGGCTCCCTGACCATTTTCGCCACCGCGCTGATCGAGACCGGCTCCACCGGGGACGCGGTGATCTTCGAGGAGTTCAAGGGCACCGGCAATGCCGAACTGCGACTGGACCGCCGCCTGGCGAACAAACGCGTATGGCCGGCCGTCGACATCGCGCAATCCGGCACCCGCCGAGAAGATCTCCTGGTGTCCGCCGGCGAAACAGCCGCCACCAGCACTCTGCGCCGCGCCCTGGACGGTCGGGACAACGCCGTCGAAACCCTGCTCGACAGCCTCCGGAAAACCGAGACCAACCACGACTTCCTGACCCACCTGACCCGCCCCCACCCCTGATGCGCCGAGCGACGCGAACATCATCCCGTTTGAGCGCCGGCCTCGACGAAGTTCCACCCGGCGCCACAAGTCGCGATCGAGCGAGTGGGATCACCCTGCACCCGCCAAGCGCCATAGAAGTTGGAATAGTCGAAGCTGCCAGAGGGAGTCAGGTACCGGCAGCGAGCTACTGCCCGGAACTTCGTACCTGAAGCAGACGTATAACAGTAGGCAGTCGTCCCGTTGCCGTACTGCGAGGCAGAGCAGTAGGGAGGAGGAGCCGCGGATGCGGGTGACGCCACAGCAAGAGACAACCCAACGGTTGTCAACGTCGTGGCGAGCATGATCTTTGCGGTCCGAGATTTCATGAAAGTCCCCTATATCTCGAGATTTGCCCCAGTGCTCGAATGAGCTTTTCGATTCCCCCTGGGGCAGTGTGACACATAATTCCTACTTGTCACAACCTCCCGGGTGGCCGATACCGCGACGGAACGCGGCGCGGTAGTCCCGTGGGCGTCGTCCCGTGTGTTTGGCGAAGAGGGCGGCGAAGGTCCCGGGGTCCCGGTAGCCGACCGCGGTGCAGATGCCGGCGACTGTGCGGTCCGTCGTTTCGAGAAGGTGGCGGGCGCGCCGGACGCGTGACGAGTGCAGGTATTCGAGCGGGCTCTGGCCGGTCTCCTCCGCGAAGCGCCGCAGCAACGTCCGCGAGCTGACATTGAAGGTGTCGGCCAAGGCGCCGAGATCGTAGCGAGCGGCCAGGTTCTGGTCGAGCCGTCGCCTGACCCGGTGGGAGAAATCGTTGCCAGGCTGCGGAAGGAGCCGCGCGTCGACGTAGGGAGCCTGGGACGACCGTGCGTCGTCGACCAGCGCCACCCGGGCTGTCGTCCGGGCCACGTCGGCGCCGCTGTGTTCGCGGATCAGTTCGAGCGCGAAGTCGTACATCGCACTGAAGGCCGCCGTCGTCGTGACTCCCTTGTCCGTGACGACGAGGTGTTCGGGCCGGACGTCGGCGTCGGGGCAGCGTTGAGCCAGTTTGTCCGCGAAGAGCCATGACGTGGTGGCGCGGCGATGGTCGAGGAGCCCTGCCTCGGCGAGCAGGAACGCGCCGACACAGATCGAGACGACGACGTCGCCCGCGGCCGCGTGGGACCGGATCGCCGTGATTTCCTTGGACAGGCCTGAGATCTTCGCGTCGATGTCGAGGCCGGTGACGAGCTCGAATCCCGGCACGACAAGGACGTCGACGTCACACAGCGGGGAAACGGCCAATGCCACCCCACCCGACGCGACGACTCGGCGGCGAGGCGAGACGACGGACACCTCGTATCCGGCGCGGTCCGGGCCCGCGATGTGCGTCGCCATGGTGAGGAGATCGGGGACACCGAACACTGCGGACGCGAAGCAGCCCGGATAAGCCAGAACGCCCACTCGCAGCATGTGGCGAGATTACCCCCATAACTGGCGATCTGGCCGCTCGCTATCGGCCGGCACGATGATCCAGGCTGTCGGTATGCACGGACCTCTCGACGATGCGATCACCGACTTCTCCCGCCGCCCTCTGGAGGTGGACGGCGTGACGAAGACGGTGCATGTCGCGGGTTCCGGGCCCGCCGTGGTGCTGATGCCCGAGATGCCCGGCATCAGCCCCGACGTCCTTCGGCTCGCGCGGTGGGTGCGGGACGCGGGGTTCACCGTCTACGTCCCCTCGCTCTTCGGGGCCGACGGGATCTATCCCACGGCCGAGGATGGCGAGAAGGTGGCCCGCCGCGCGTGCGTGAGTGCCGAGTTCCGGGCGTTCGCCGGGGGCGGCACCAGCCCCGTCACGGCATGGCTGCGCGGGCTCGCACGGCTCGCGCACGCCGAATGCGGCGGTCCCGGGGTCGGCGCGATCGGCCTGTGCTTCACCGGCAACTTCGCCCTCACCATGGCACTCGAGCCTGCCGTGATCGCGCCCGTGGTCAATCACCCGTCCTTGCCACTGGACGACCCGGGCGGGCTCGAACTGAGCGACGAGGACGCCCTCGCGGTCCGGGATCGCGTCACGCGCGATGGACTGAAGGTCCTCGCCTACCGCTTTGAGGGCGACCGCTGGTGCACCGGCCAGCGCTTCGCTGCCTACCAGGCCCTCCTCGGCGACGCCTTCGACGGCCGCGTCCTGCCGGACAGTGCCGCGAACACCGACCCTCCCCCGTTCTTCCGCGACGTGGTCGGCACACCGCACAGCGTCGTCACCGCCCACCTCGTCGACTCCGAAGGGCATCCCACACTGCGGGCCAGGGACGAGATCCTCGCCTTTCTCACCGACCGGCTGGGCAACATCGCGTGACGCTTCGCCAGGTCATCCGAGTGGCTCCCGCTTTCGCACGGAGGTCGTATCACTCGTCACCGGCAATCCGTCCGCGGCCACGGGGACGACCCGCGGAACGACCTCGCCGTGTTCGTCGACCAGGACCGAATGCGGCTCATCCGGTTCGAAGGCGTGACTCTCACCCCATTGGCGAAGCGTGACGATCACCGGGAACACGTCCTTTCCCGCCGCGGTGAGCGCGTACACCCGGCGTTTGCCCGACGGCGCCTCGACCTGGGCGATGAGCCCGTGAGCGGCTAGCTTCCGGAGCCGGTCGGCGAGGATGTTGCGGGCGATTCCCGTGCGCTGCTGGAAATCGGTGAACGAGCGGGCTCCGTCCATCGCATCCCGGACGATCAGCAGGCTCCACCGATCCCCGAAGACGTCGACCGCCCGCGCGACCGGGCAGTCCGGGTCCGTCCACGCGAGGCTCGGCCTTACGTCGTTCGCCATCACTCCTCCATTGAGTTGTGTAATGAAACCATTCTGACCTACTCTCCGAAGAGTTGCAATTCGCAACCAACCGACGAGGGGGTACCGGTGGGACGGGGAACGAGACTGCTGCTGGCTGTGGTGTGCGGAGTGGCGGTGGCCGCCGTCTATGCCGGGCAACCGGTGCTGGCCGAGATGGGCCACGACCTCGACGTCCCCCGCGAGGCGGTCGGCTGGTTCGTGGCCGTCGGGCAGCTCGGCTACCTCGCCGGGCTGGTGCTGCTGGTGCCGTTGGGCGACATGCTCGACCGCAGACGTTTGATCGCCGCGCATCTGGGACTGGTGGCGGCCGGCCTCGCGGTCACCGCGGCCGCGCCGGTGGCCTGGGTGGCGTTCGGCGGCCTCGCCGTCGCGGGCGTGTTCGCGGTGGTGGTACAGACCGCGGTGGCCTACACGGCCTCGATCGCGCGGCCGGACAGGCGCGGACGCGATCTCGGCGTCGTCACCTCCGGCGTGGTGGCCGGGATCCTCGGCGCCCGGGTCATCACCGGAGGCCTGGCGGACCTCTGGGGCTGGCGCGGCGGCTACTTCGCCCTGGCGGCCCTCGCCGCCGCCCTCGGCGTGCTCAGCCTCATCGCGCTGCCGGCGGACGTCCGGTCCGGCACCGAGCGGTACGGACAGGTCATCCGGTCCCTGGGCTCGCTGTTCACCCAGCCGACGTTCCTCAGCCGCGGGCTGATCGCTTTCTTCCTCTTCGCCTCCTTCGGCACCCTCTGGAGCGGCATGGCGTTGCCCCTGGCCGGCGAGCCGTGGCACTTGAGCCCGGCGCAGATCGGACTGTTCGGCATCGCCGGGCTCGCCGGTGCCCTGGGCGCCGCCCGATCGGGTCGCTGGGGCGACGCCGGGCACGCCGGACGGGTCACCGGCCTCGCGCTCGTCCTCCTGCTCGGCTCCTGGCTCGCGATCGGACAGCTGAGCAGCTCGCTGCCTCTGCTGATCCTCGGCGTGATCGTGCTCGACTTCGCCGTCCAGGCCGTGCACGTCGGCAATCAGCACATTCTCACCACCACCTACGCCGACCGCACCAGCAGCACGATCGGCGGTTACATGGTCTTCTACTCCCTCGGCTCCGCGCTCGGAGCCACCGCGACCACCACCCTGTTCGACGCCGCGGGCTGGACGGGCTCCACCCTCCTCGGCGCGGCATTCGCACTCTGCGCGCTCGCCACCTGGGCGCTCGCGAACAGGAGCCGGGCTTCAGTCCTCAGTGGACTTCGGAACGGCGAGCGTGGTGGGCCGGTTTCGGCCCCGCAGTGTGATTTCCTCGGTCGCCGCCCATAACGCGGCCTCGTGGTCGGCCGCCGATTCGACCGACGCCCAGGACGCGAGCAGGTGGCCGTCGACGTTCTTCGCCAGTTCGGTGAGGCGGGCGGCCTCATTGACCGGGTCGCCGATGACGGTGTACTCGAAGCGGCGCGGGTCGCCGACGTTCCCTGCCACCACTTCCCCGGTGGCGACGCCGATTCCGGCGGGGCACTCCGGCACCTCGACGGCGAGACGCCGGGAGATCGCGCGGCCGGCGGCCAGCGCCGCGGCCGCGTGGTCCGCCAGTGGCGTCGGCGCACCGAAGATGGCCAATGCGGCGTCACCGACGAACTTGTTGACCAGGCCGTGGTTCCGGTCCACCTCGTCGACGACCACCGCGAAGAAACGGTTGAGCAGGCCGACGACCTCTTGGGGCGGCCGGCTCGCGGCGAGCGCGGTCGAGCCCACGAGATCGACGAACAGCACCGACACCGTCCGCACCGTGCCACCGAGTTCGCTGGGCGTGCGCATGGCCTCGACCGCGACCTCCTGCCCGACGTGCCTGCCGAACAGGTCCCGCAGGCGTTCCCGTTCGGCGAGACCGGCGGCCATCCCGTTGAACCCGGCCTGCAGCAGGCCGAGTTCGGTGCCGTCGTAGACCGGGATCTCCACGGCGAAGTCTCCGGTCTGCACCCGGCGGAGCGCCCCCTGGACCGACCGGATCGGGTTCACCACGGCGCGGGCGGTGAACACGGTCACCAGCAGGCCGAAGCACAGCACCACCAGGCCGAGCGCGATGACCGACGCGGCGAGCTTCGTGGTCGACACGTCGCCGCGCACCCACGCCAGGATCGCCGTGACCACGAGCCCGGCCACCGGCACCCCGGTGCCCAGGCACCAGAACAGCAGCATCCGCAGATTCACCCCGCCGCTCAGCGGCCGCGCGGGACTGGTGCCGGCGAGCGCCAGCGCCACGTACGGCCGCAGCGAGAATTCCCCGGCGAGATAGGCGATCGCGCAGACGACGACACCGGCGAAGGCGACGACGAGCACCTCGGTCAGCACGACTTTCGGCTGCACCAGCGCGGTCAGGACCCCGAAGACGGGAGTGGCGGCGCCCCACAGCACCGCCTGCACCAGGGTCAGGTGCAGGGGGACGCGCAGGCTCGCGGCCCGTTCGGCATCGGTCGGGTCGCGCCCTTCGGCCGCCCAGCGCAGCGTGCGCAACGCGCCTCGGGTCCCCCACAGCGCGCCCACGACGACGGCCGAGATCACGTACACCGGCACGGCGATCGCGGTGACCCGGACGAGGTCGGCGGACATGCCGGGGGCCGGCATGAGCAGGGCCGCCAGCCCGACCACGACGAGCGCACCGATGACGTTGGTGGCGATCAGCGTCCCGGTGAGCAGGCGCTGGACACGGCGGCGCAACACGGCCGTGTCCTGGTCGAGTGGCCCGAGCAGCCACGAGCCGAACGGGCTGGGGGCGCCTTCGCGGGCGGAGGGATCTTTGAGCTGGCGCACCGGTTCCTACCGTTCGACTCAACTGAGTGAACGACTGTACACCGAAACTCGTCCGGCCACGACACCGCGTCGACGCCGGGTATTCCGGTGTACCTCCCGGATACGATCATGACGCTGTTTCCTCGACCGCGACTGGAGTCGACCCATGGCCTGCCGGATCACCGAACTCGTCCTCGACTGCGCCGACCCGCAACGGCTCGGCGACTTCTGGTGCGAGGTCCTCGGCTACGTCGAACTCGGCTGGGACGGCGACGACCTGGAGATCGGCCCGCCCGAAGCCGGATTCGGCGGCCCGCTCCCCACGCTGATCTTGAGCCTCAACCGGGAACCCAGGCGCGGCAAGCTTCCTTTGCACCTCGACGTGAACGCCACCGATCAGGACCAAGACGCCGAACTCGACCGCCTGCTCGCGGCCGGCGCGCGCAAGGCCGACGTCGGGCAGACCGGGGAGGAGTCCTGGCACGTGCTGGCCGACCCGGAAGGCAACGAATTCTGCCTCCTGCGCAGTCGGGTGGAGCCGGTCAAGTCCTGACCGAAATCAGCTGGGTCACCCCGGCGCCCTTACGACATCCGGTGGTAATTCCGCGTGAAATCCGGAGAAATACGCCCGCTATCCCGGCACGGTGATCACGGGTGGTGCGGAAATCGACGACGGTCGTCCCACTTGAGGGTGATGACCGCCGCGGTTTGTTCCCTTTTCCGGCCCAACGCGATCATGGTCTGCGTAGCCCGCTTCCGGGGCGATAACCCGTTGAGCGCCTTGACACAGGGCGCTCCGAGTGACGTTCGCAGGAGGCGCTAACGAAGTGCGCCGTATTCCGTCTTCCCCTGGCGACCCGTAGCAAATCCGGCCACTTCCGGTTCGAAAGGGAAAGCCATGTCACGAAGACCTCTCTTCGTCGCTTTGACCGCCATCACCGCATTGCTCGTCTCTCCCGCCGTCGCCGCGGCGGCCCCACCGGGAGTCGACCCGGCCACCGTCAACCTCACGCTCGCCGCGGGGCAGAGCAAGACGATCACCAAGAACGTGACGACCTCCGCGGTGCCACCGAACCCGGACCTCGTGCTGCTCGCCGACACCACGGGCAGCATGGGCGGGGCGATCACCAACGTGCGGTCCAACGCCGGCGCCATCACCGGGGACGTGCTCGCCGCACAGCCGACCGCGCGATTCGGCGTCGCCGAGTACAAGGACTTCACCGACTCGGTGCCGTTCAAGGTCAACCAGGGCATCACCGGTGACACCACCGCGGTCCAGTCCGGGATCAACCAATGGACCGCTTCCGGCGGCGGCGACACTCCCGAAGCGGGGCTGAACGCGCTCTACGAACTGGCCACCGGCGCGGTCGCCTTCCGCCCGGACGGCACTCGCATCATCGCGTGGTTCGGGGACGCGCCGTCGCACGACCCGAGCGGCGGGCACGACCTGGCGCAGACCATCGCCGCACTCAAGGCGGCGAACATCCGGGTCGTGGCGGTGAACGTCGGCGCTCTCGACTTCACGGGCCAGGCCGCCGCGATCACCTCGGCCACCGGCGGCGTGCTGCTGAACAACGTCCCGGCCGGCCAGGTCTCGCAGGCCATTTTGGACGGTATCAAGGCCATCGAGGTCACCGTGACCCCGAAGGTGACCAGTTGCGATCCGCAGCTCACGGTCACCAACTCCCCCGCCAGTGTCAAGGTGGCCAGTGGAGACGTCGCCACCTTCACCGAAACGATCGCGGCGACGGCCTCGGCGGCCCCCGGGACCTACCACTGCGTGGTCGACTACCAGGTCGACGGCGTTTCGCGCGGCTACATCGAGAACACGACCGTGCGAGTGCTCGGCTTGAGCATCAACGACGTGACGGTCGACGAGGGCTCCGGCGGTGCGCAGGTCCCGGCGACCTTCACGGTGTCGCTGCTCGGTGGGGTGAGCCCGGACCCGGTCTCGGTCACCTACGCGACCGCGAACGGCACCGCGACCGCGCCGGCCGACTACGCGGCGGCGGGCGGCACCGTCACATTCGCGCCCGGTGAGACCGCCAAACCGGTGACCGTGCTGGTCAACCCGGACACGGTCGACGAGCCCACCGAGACGTTCACGGTGAACCTTTCGGCCCCCGTCGGCGCCGGCCTGGTCGACCCGGCGGGCGTCGGCACGATCATCGACGACGACCGTGACGGCGTCTTCTCCTGCACCGGCACCGCGGCCAACGTCCTCGGTGTGACCGCGGCGCGGGCGAACCCGGCGAACCTGCCGTGTGTCGACGACTCCAGCACCGTGGCGGCGGCGACGCTCAACGCCGGCCTGATCAAGGTGGAGACGAAGGTGCTCACCGCGTCGACCGATCTGACGCCGGACAACCAGTCCGCGGCCCCGGCGGCGGGCGACCGTGCGCTGGCGTCCGCCAAGATCGACAAGACGGTGATCAGCACACTCGGGCTGAACATCGAGCTGGGCGTGATCCAGTCGCAGGCCACGGCGACCTGCCAGCCGGCTCCGGGCGGGCTCGCCCCGGTGCTCGCGGGTACTTCGAACGTCGCCTCGCTGAAGATCAACGGCTTGGCGGTCACGGTGGGATCGGCCCCGCTGACCATCCCGCTGGTCATCGGTTCGCTGAAGCTGAACGGCCAGACCGTGGCGAACGGCGTCGTGAAGCAACAGGCCGTCGCGCTCGACACCGCGCTCGCGAAGATCGTGCTCGCGGAATCCCAGGCCGATGTGCACGGCACCACCGCGCACCCGGCAGGCAACCCGTGCCGGCGCTGATCCGGTGAAGTTCGGCCGGGGCGGGCGGCTTCCCTCCGCCCCGGCCTTTCCCGGCCGGAAAGTCCGGATATAGACGTTAGATGGTTGCCGATTCACCACGAACTGCGCATGCTGAGCGACTACTCGGCAGTAGCAGGGGTGACCTATGTACCAGGAATGCAAGGAGCCCATCACCACGCACGGAGACCGGCGAGCGCCGGGAACGGTGCCGAGTGCGGTCCGGTCCGGCCCCTTTCACCGAGCGCTCTCCGAGGCGGTCGACCATCGCGGGCTCTCCCTGTCCCGTATCCGGGCGCATCTGGCCTCACGCGGTGTGTCGGTGGCCGAGTCGACGTTGAGCTATTGGCAACGCGGGCTCCGGCATCCCTCGACACCCCGTTCGCTCACGGTGGTTCGCGCGCTCGAGTCGGTCTTGGGCCTTCCGTCGGACAGCCTGGTCGTCCTGATCGGCCCCCGGCACCGGCTGTCCGGCGAAAGCGACCACAGACCGTCGTTGCCGGAACTGCGGCGAAGCTGGTCGGAAACCTGCGCCCTGCTGGACGAACTGAGCGACTCGCCCGGAGCCGAGGGAAACGCGAAGCTCGACGTGGTGACCGTGATCGACGTCCTGACCCTGACCGCGCAAGGCAGGGTCGAGAAGATCACCTCGACCATGGTGGTCCGGGCACGCCAGTCCGGAGCGGACGGTTTCGTGGTGACCCACCAGGACGAGGACGGCACCGAAATGGAGGGCACGTCGGTCTTCGCCGTCGACGGCTGCCGGCTGGGCCGGGTGCGCCGCAACACCCCGTCGGCGGGGATGGTGTTCGAGCTCCTTTTCGACCGCGGCCTGACCGAAGGGGAAACGCACACCTTCACCTTCACCCTGCTGCTGGCCGCGTCGGTCCGCTCGACCTGCTTTCACCGGACCGTCCGTTCCCGTATGTCGGCATATCTGCTTCGGCTTCGCTTCGACGCCGCCTTGCTTCCGGCCAGGTGTCTCAAGACCGTCCGCGAACGTGAGGATCTGGCTCCCGTGCTCAGCGAGCCGTTGTTCTGCGGGCCCGGTGCCACCGCCAGCGCCTACTTCGAGGATCTCGGCGTCGGGATCGCCGGAGTCGATCTCATCTGGGAATAGCGCGGCGCTTCCGGCGCAGTACGAACAGAGCGGCGACCAGCAGTGCGGCTCCCCCGGCGATCAGCCCGGTCACGGCCGGCGTCGGCAGGCCGTCGGCGGGCGGCTTCTCCGCTTGCGCGAACCCGATTCCGCGCTTGCGCTGATACTCCGATCCCGCCATCTTGTCCGCATAGCGGTCGTGCACATTCCTTTGATACTCGGAAAGCGGGATGAGCTGCCCCACCGGTGACTGCGGCAGGCTCGCCTGCAGGAGCACCACTCCGGCCGGGCTCAAGGCATACCAGCCGTTGATCTGCGGCTCATTGAGCAGGACCGTGCCAGGCTGAAGCCTCGCGCTCAAGGTCTCTTCGTCGTTTCCGGACAACGCGGTGGCCACCATCCACTCGGCCGGCTTCTCTCCGTCTTGAGTCACCCGCAGCGTGGTCTTCTGGCCGGAATCCGCGGTGGCCGTCACGGCGATGGAGCGCAGGACACCCGCCGGGGCCCCGGCCGCTCCCCCGACGAAATCGGGATTGAGGGTGTAAACCGGGACGCCTCGCTCGCCCACGATGATCCGTCGCGGTTCGATGTGGTGGACCTGCCGGAAGTTCGATCTCGCGAAAGCGATCGCGCCCGGCGTGCCCGCGGTGCGCACGGCGGCGGCGAGGTCGCCCGCCGAGGGCGGAGTGACGCCCTCATTCGCCACGCCCTCATTCGCCACAGACGGCGGCGCGCCCATGGTGAGTGTCGCGAGGGCGACCACGAAACAGAAAGCGAACTTCCGGCAGATCCCGTTCCTCACCGCGCGTCAGCCCTTCCGGATGTTGACGATGGTGTCGTTCCAGTTGAACTGGCTGTTCCGGACGTACTGGTTGTAGTTCCAGGTCTGGTAGCGCTGGTAGGTCGGCCACGGGTCGCCGACCATGATGGACTGGTTCGCGGTGTCGTAGCCGTAGATCACCTCGGCGTGCCCACCGCCGGAGGTCCAGTAGATTCCCGTCAGGTTCAGGATTCCAGCGTCGATCTGGCTGACGACCGAGTTGAAGCCGATCGGGCCGCCCGCGTCCTGCGCGGAGAACCCGGTGCCCCGGAATCCCCGGATGATCTCGGGGATCTGGGCCGCCTGGTTCGGGCAGTACCCGGCCTGCGTGCCCTTGCCCGCGGCGCAGAACTGCGCCTGGGTGGCGCCGCCACCCTGCGAACGTTCGATACTCGAACCGTCGGCGGCCCAGCACCATTGGTCGTACTGCTGCACCTGTTGGCTGTAGTTCAGCTGCTTCGACGTCGCGACGGCGTCGGCCACGACGGCCGCGCCCACGCCACCTCGCAGGGGCGCGACCTCGCGCACCTGAGTGTGGGTTCCGGTCTTCACCAGTCCGCTGGGACGGCTCCCTTCGTCGCCGGGCTGGGCGAGGGCGGCGGCGGGCAGCAGGCTCAACGCGAGGGCGGTGGCTCCGGTCACCAACGCGAACCGGGTCGCCCGCCGGCTGGATAGGCTTTTCACAGACGTCTCCTTCGACAGGGTTTGGGGAGAACGGCCGGACGGGGTCTCCGGCCGAGATCACCGTCCGCCGAAGGGGCCTCGACGGCAACGGCTTCCCCTGCCCGCAAAGGAAGGCTGTGAGTGTTCACAGCATCCGCGCCGGGTGAGCGGCCAGGAAAACGCCGAACTCGCCGCAAGATTCACAGCGCGTTCACACCGGATGAATTCGCCGAAAAGGTCGCTCTTGCCGTGGCCCTATGATCGAACCCCGTGATCGCAACACTGACCCGTTCGAAGCCGGATCAGACCGGTTCGCGGCAACCACCTTCGGACCGCGAGGCGACGCTGCTGGGCAAGCCGATGCCTGCCGACCGGGTGCGCGGCTGGGTGGTCACGCTGGTGCTCACGGCGATCGGTGGTCTGGTCCGGTTCCAGAACCTGGGCTTCCCGACCGACAAGGGCACCCCTGTCTTCGACGAGAAGTACTACGCCGGGCAGGCTTGGCAAATCCTGCGCAACGGCGGTTACGAGGACAACGCCGGCTACGAGTACATCGTGCATCCGCCGCTGGCCAAGCAGCTGATCGCGACCGGCGAGTGGCTCTTCGGTTACGACGGCTGGGGCTGGCGATTCGCCTCGGCGATCGCGGGCACGCTGATCATCCTGCTCACCATCCGGATCGCCCGGCGGCTCACCCGCTCGACGCTGCTCGGCGGGATCGCGGGCATCCTGGTGGTCTGCGACGGCGTGCTGCACCTGCAGTCGCGGATGGCGATGCTGGACATCTTCATCGCCCTGTTCGTCCTCGCCGCGTTCGCCTGCCTGCTGGCCGACCGGGACCAGGTCCGGTCCCGGCTCGCGACCGCGGTGCGGGAAGGCTGGATCGGCGAATCGCGGTTCGGGCCCCGGCTCGGCTTCCGTTGGTGGCGCTTCGCCGCCGGGCTGATGGTCGGGCTCTCGTTCGCCGTCAAGTGGTCAGGGCTCTACCACATGGCCGCGTTCGGACTGCTCTGCGTGGCCCTCGATGTGGCGGCCCGGCGAGCAGCCGGGGTCCGGCGGCCGTGGGCGGGCACCCTGATCCGCGACGTCGCCCCCGCGCTGTGGGCGTTCGTCGGGCTGGCCTTCCTGATCTACCTCGGCAGCTGGTGGGCGTGGTTCGCGAGTGAGACCGGAACCGACCGCCACTACGTCGAGATCGCCAACATCGCTCCGGGGATCTTCGGCTGGATCCCGCCCGCGCTGCGCTCGCTGGGCGACTACTCGATGAACGTGCTGCATTTCCACGAAACACTGCTGACGCCGAAGAACGAGCCGCATCCGTGGGAATCGAAGCCGTGGACATGGCCGATGGGACTACGGCCGATGCTCTACTACTACGAATCCGGCGAGGCGGCGGCCGGTTGCGGCGGTGCGGACTGCGTGCGCGCGACCATGCTGATCGGCACTCCGGCGCTGTGGTGGCTCGCGCTGCCGATGCTCGGCTGGGGACTGTGGCGGTGGTTCTTCCACGCGGACTGGCGGTACGCGACCGTGCTGGTCGGCTACCTCGCCGGGCTGCTGCCGTGGTTCCTCAATCTCGACCGGCAGATGTACTACTTCTACGCCACCTCGTTGGCGCCGTTCCTGATACTCGGCCTGACGCTGGCGCTCGGGCAGATTCTCGGCCACGCGAATCGCGGTTTCGAGCGAAGAGGGACCGGCCTGGTGGTCGTCGCGCTGTACACCGGCCTCGTCGTCGCGAACTTCGCTTGGCTGTGGCCGGTTCTCAACGGCGACACGATCACCAACGCGCACTGGCAAGCCGAACTCTGGCTGCCTTCCTGGCGCTGATCGCTTGGTCTCAGCCCGGCCTGATTGAGCAGTCGCTCAACTTGGCGTATCGTGCGTCTTGAGCGGTCGCTCAAACTGGGGGGTCATGGCTTTGTACACGGTTGTCGTGGTCGGCGGCGGAATCGGTGGCTTGGCGGCGGCGGTCGCCCTGCGACGTCGCGGTTACCAGGTCACAGTGCTCGAACGGGCGGCGGAGTTCACCGAGGCCGGCGCCGGGCTTTCCCTGTGGCCGAACGCGATGCGCGCGCTCTCGGCGCTCGGTCTCGCCGAGCCGGTGAGCGCGCTCAGCGTGGCGGAGACGACGGGCGGAGTACGTGATCGCACGGGCCGCTGGCTGTCGAGAATGGACAACTCCGAGTTCGTTCGCCGCCATGGCTGGCCGTTGCGGGTGGTGCACCGGGCGGATCTGCTTCGGACACTGGTCTCCGCGTTGCCGCAGGAGTGCCTGCGGCCGGGAAGCGAGGTCCACGCCGTACGCCCGAGCGGCGACGGTGTGGACGTCGAGCACTCCGGCGGAACCGTGCGAGCGGACGTCGTGGTCGGAGCGGACGGCGTCCACAGCACCCTGCGCGAACGTTTCTGGCCGGACGCGCCAGGACCTCGCTACGTTGGATGCACCGCCTGGCGCATGGTCACCGGCCCGATGGGCGACCTCGACGCCGACGGCGCGGTGCTCTGGGGCCGCGGCGAGCGCATCGGGTTCACGAAGCTGCCAGGCGGACGTTTCTACTGCTTCGCGACCGCCACGGTGCGCGCGGGCGAGGCCGCCAGCGACGGTGAGCACGCGGCCGTACGGCGCAGGTTCGATCGCTGGCCCGACCCGATTCCCGCTTTGCTGGCGGCGACCCCGGAGAACGCCGTCCTCCGGCATGACGTGTACGACCTCCCGCCACTGCCGGCCTTCGTACGCGGCAGGCTGGCGCTGCTGGGAGACGCGGCGCACGCGATGGACCCCGCACTCGGGCAGGGTGCCTGCCAGGCCCTGGAAGACGCCGTGACCCTCGCCGAGGCGCTCGGCACGAACGCCGACGTCGACTCCGCGCTCGCGAGCTACGACCGATCACGCCGTCCGCGCACCCAGCGGATCGCCCGTCGCGCCGGACGTCTCGGCGCCGTCGGCCAATGGTCGTCACCTCCAGCGGTCCTGCTCCGCGACGTCGCCGCCCGGCTGACCCCGGCTTCGACGACTCTGCGCTCGATGGATTCCGTCCTGGCGTGGACGCCCTGATGCCCGACTGGACCTACCATCCGTTGCGCGGCATCGCGGCGAAACTCCTCGGAACACGCCGGTCGCAACGCTTTGCCTTGCGAACCTTGGCTTCGGCCGGCTCCTCCCCCGGCGGCGGACGGCTGATCGCGAGCGCGTTCGGTCATCGTCATGTCCCCGCGCATCTGGCAGGTTCCGTCGCCGGAGTCAGGATCCACAGCCGGCTCGGTGCCGTGGTCCCGCCCGGCGTCGCGAGGGACGCGGTCCGCGCTCTGCCGCTGCTGGGGGCCGGCCTGATCGAGGTGTCACCGGTCGGCCTCGCCGACGTCCCGGCGGTGCGGCAAGCCGCCACCGGCCGTCGTATTCCGGTGATCGCCCATGCGCCGGGACCCGACGCGGAGGCCGTCGCGGCCGCGTTGGCCACGCATGTCGACGCGATCACCACCGAGCCCGACCCGAACGTGCTCCACGTGACCTCCTCCTCGGTCGCCGCGGCCGCCGACACACTCGACGAGCCCGAAAAGGTGGTGCTGGCAACGCCTTCACTCCTGATCGACGCGGGCCCGGGTTGGTTCGCCCGGGTGATCGAAGCCGCGACTCCCACCCAGTCGACGCCGCCGGCACGACGCCCGGGTCGCGACCCTCGCCGGTGGCCCGCCTGGTGGTGGGGCCTGCTGGTCGGCCTGGGCATGATCGGCGCCGGTCTGGGCGCCGCGGCGATCACCCTCGGGCCGGTCCTGCTGTGGTACGACCGCGCGTACCTCGGCATGGATGTCGATCAGCTCCACGCGATCGACCACCATCTCGTCCATTTCCTGCAGCACGACCGGATCACCATGGCCGGCACCATGATCGCCATCGGTGTCCTCTACACCGGCCTGTCCGTCGGAGGTCTCCGCCACGGATGGCCTTGGGCCCGCGAGGCCTACCTGCTTTCCGGCTGGATCGGTTTCCCGACCCTGCTGTACTTCCTCGGGATCGGCTTCGTCGAACCGCTGCACACCGCGGTCACCATCGTGCTGTTCCCGATGTTCCTCCTGGCCACCCGGAGCCGTACTCGTCCACAGTGGACGGTCATGCCGGAGGGATCGGAACCCCTGCGCCGCAGGGCCCTCGTCGGGCAGCTCCTGTTCGTCCTAGTCGGAATCGGGTTGTTCGGCGGCGGCGTCTCGGTGTCGGCCGTCGGCCTCACCACCGTGTTCGTGGACAGCGACCTGGAATTCCTGCGGACCTCGGCCGCGCTCATCGAAAGTGCCCATCCACGGCTGCTGCCGTTCATCGCCCATGACCGGGCCGGCTTCGGCGGGGCTTTGATCGCCGCCGCCACCGCGATCATCCTGGTGAGTGCCTGGGGATGGCGTCGCGGCGAGTCCTGGGTCTGGTGGTCCCTCGCCCTGGCCGCGGCCGCCGGATTCCTGCCCGCCGTCGCCGTGCACAGCACCATCCACTACACCGACTTCCTGCATCTCGCCCCGGTCTTCGTCGGTGTGGCGCTCACCGTCACCGCGCTCGTCCTCGCCCGCCCGTACTTGTGCGCGCATGTCCCTAAGATCGTGGAGTGTTCTCTCTGACAGAGCCTCCCCTGTTCGCTCGCCTGAGTTCCGCTTCGAACGTCCTCCTCGCCGGAGCGGGCGGCGGATTCGACGTCTACGCGGCTTTGCCGCTGGCCTTCGCGTTGCGGGCGCAAGGAAAGCGGGTGCACCTGGCGAACCTGGCGTTCAGCGAACTCTCACGGCTCGACCTGGATGACTGGGTGGCACCGGACGTCGCGGCGATTCGCCCGGAGAGTGTCGGCAACGACGACTACTTCCCCGAACGCACGCTCGCCCGCTGGCTGCACGAACGCGGCCTTCCCGCGACCGTGCACGCTTTCCCCCGCACCGGCGTAAAACCGCTGGAGGCCGCGTACCGGGCGCTCGTGCGGCACCTGGAGGTGGACGCGGTCGTACTGGTGGACGGCGGCACGGACATCCTCATGCGCGGCGATGAAGCCGGAATCGGTACCCCGGAAGAGGATATGAGCAGCCTCGCCGCGGTTTCGGCGATCGAGGGCATCAGCCGGCTGGTCGTGTGCCTGGGCTTCGGAATCGACGCCTACCACGGTGTATGCCATACGCATGTGCTGGAGAACCTGGCCGCGCTGGACCGGGCCGGCGGCTATCTCGGCGCGTTGTCCATCCCGTCGGCTTCGCCCGAGGCGCACGCCTATGTGGACGCTGTCGCGCACGCCCAGAAAGCCACACCGATGCTGCCGAGCATCGTGAACGGGCAGATCGCGGCGGCCTTGCGAGGCGAGTACGGGAACGTGGACTTCACTTCACGCACGGCGGGCAGCGAATTGTTCGTGAACCCGTTGATGGGCGTGTACTTCACCGTCGACCTGCCGGCGCTCGCCGCGTCCGTGGGCTATCTGGACCGCCTGCGGGGCACCGAGACCATGATCGAAGTGGCACAGGCGATCGAGGATCACCGGGAGGGGATGACACTGCGACCGCGGGAAGTCTTCCCGCACTGAGCCGGGCGTGCTCGGTGAACAGGCCCGAAACCACGGCGCCGCATCGCGACCCGGAGGCGGTGACGGTTGCCACCGAGATTCCCGGCACGACCATCGGCATCTCGTCGGCGGCCACCTAGGTAGGTGTTACGGCCTCCGGTCCACACCAACTGGCCCCACCCGAGGCCGATGGAGCGTTCTGCCTCCAGGAACAAGATCGCGCCATCCAGATCGGGCAGTCCGACACCGAGGCGTGGGCGAGGACTCCTATGGGACCACCTGCCAAAGTCGATGTCGGTCGAGGTGGTCGTGGGCATGCCGAGGGGCCCGTCGCCGGTGTGGCTGGCGGGCTCCTCGGGTCATGCGGGTCAGACGAGGGCGCGGTGGAGTGTGTTGCGCCTCGGCTGTCGTAGCGGGTCCAGGTACTGCGGCGGAATGAACTCCGGTAGCCCGTCGGCGGCCATGCGGACTTCCCAATCGCCGTGGTGGATCAGCCGGTGGTGGAAGGAGCAGAGGAGGCACAGGTTGCGGAGGTCGGTCATCCCGCCGTCTGCCCAGTGATGAATATGGTGAGCGTGACAGCGCTTCGGTCTCCGCTGACACCCAGGGAATGAACAGCCCCTGTCCCGCGCGTTCAGGGCTTTCCGCTGACCCGGGGTGACGAACCGTTTGATCCGTCCGACATCGAGGGGTTCACCGGCGGCGTTCATGACGATCGGGAGCATCAGGCAGTCGCAGGCGGCCATGCGTGCTTCGCGGGCGGTCATCTGACCGACAAAGTCCATACTCGCGGTGCCGAGACCGGTTTTCAATTCCTCGAAGCCGACCAGGACATGCACCATCGTCCGATACCCGCAGGTACCTGGCTGGTCAGGGCTCGCGATCGCCAGGTCAAGCAGATCCACCCACGCGTCACCCTGACGCTCCCACACCGTCCGCAGGTCGGCTTGGCCGAACTCGTCGACCGGACGAGGCTTGGAGTAAGCCTCGATCGCCGCCATCGTCCGCGCACCGGCTTCGTCATCAAGCAGGCCGGTGAGCTTCCAGAACCCGTCCTTCCGACGGTGCAACCTCAACTCACGACGCGGCTCAACCGGCTCAGGATCCTTCGGCTCATTGCCGTCCGGGTCCAGCCAGGCCATCAAGCCCTCTTCAGCGGCCGCGATCTGCCCAGGACCCCCATCACGAGCCAGATCAGCGAGAATCTTCTCGGCAGCATCCCGGTTCTCGACCGAGACATGCGCGGGGATCCTCTTCAACACCGCCACGATCTGATCGATGTGCTGCTCCCCGACCGCACCTTCTGCCGCAGCGACGGCGGTGGCGGGTGCCAAAGCCGGGACTTCGGTGCCATCGAGTGCGCGGGACGGGTTCAGCGCCACCGCACGATCCACGAGTTTCTTCGCATCGACAGGAGCGATCCGCGCGACATCAGCCAGCCACATTTTCGTGTTCGCATAGCCGTACAGATCCTTGGCGCCACGAGATTCGATCTCCGCCAGATAGATGCCCAACACAGCGGACGCGGCGCGGATCAGCGTCAACGTCTCAGTGACCCCGTGGGCGAGCTCCAGTTTCCCGGCACGCCACAACTCCTGCGGCGGCCGAGGAAGAACGGGAGTCTCTGACACCCCTCCATGATACCGCACATTGTCGAACAGGTGTTCGTAATTATCTGCAACAATGAAACCGACGCTAATAACACTAAAGGGTGATCGGAGTGCACAACCCGATTACCCAAAAGGGCCAGCGAGCGGCAATGATGGCTAACGAGAAGGGGGCAAAGGTGTCGTGTTCGAGGGCGAGGGGTCACGCTTGCAGTCTCACCAGACAGTTCCTGCCCGTCCCCCGATCGTGGATCGCCTGTGGCCTAGATGGCCGATGCGTCACTACGACATCCGGTCCTATCGTCGGACGCATGTCAAGCGACCTGCAGCGACGGAAGATCTCGGGCGTCTTCGCCGCGATGGACGGCGACGGCGACGGATTCCTTGAGGAGCAGGACTTCCAGGCGCTGGCGGGCCGGTGGACGCGGCTGCGTGGTCCGGGCGACGAGCGGCGTCTGTCCGAGATCATGCTGGGCTGGTGGACGACGTTGCTGGCTGCCTCGGATCTCAACCGCGACAACAAGGTCACGCTCGACGAGGTCCTGCTGGTGGTCGACAGGCTGCCGGATATGCCCGAGGCCGTGACCGCGACGGCCGACGCGATGTTCGAAGCGATCGATGAAAACCGGGACGACCTCATCTCGGCGGCGGAGTACCGCCAGCTGATCGAAGCCTGGAACGGCCTGCCCACCGACACCGACGCCACGTTCCCGCTGCTGGACTCCGACGGCGACGGCAGGCTGTCCCGGGACGAGTTCAGGGTGCTGTGGCTGGAGTTCTGGGCGGGCGACGACGCCGAGGCACCCGGCACCCTCGTCTTCGGCCCGCTCGCCGCCTGACACCGGATCAGACGAGCTTGCAGGCCTCGGTGGCCTTCATCGCCTGATCCAATCCGGGGATCTTGCCGGTCTCGACAGCGGGCTCGCGCGTCGCCAGGTCGATCCCGCTCAGAGTGAGTGCCGACTGGGCGTACCTGACACCCCCGCGCGGGAGAATCGCGCGGTACTCGGTCACTTTTCCGTGCAGCTTCCGATAGAAGGCCAGGTCTTGGGAGGCCAGGGTGTTCGCCTCCTGGGCGGGCGGGGCGATCTTCGGCAGCTTCTCGAGTCCGGTGATCGCGGCCGTCAGCATCGTGCCCAGTGACCGCAGGGCGGTTTCCGCTTTCGGCAGGTCGGCCTCGGACTTGATGTCGTAGCCCTTGGGCATGGTGTAGACGACCAGCCGCAGATCCTTGACGGCGCCGCAGTAGGCACCGGCCCACGACACCAACGTCTGATCCGGCCCGGTCTGCGAAGGCGGGGGCGCCGCCGGTGCCGGCTCAGGCTCCGGCGGGGTCGAGCTGCACGCGGCGAGGACACAGGTGCCGAGGGCTGCGGCCGCACAGGCGCGCACGAGCAGGTGACTGGTCATCCGACGAGGGTAGAGCCGCCCGGTGGGACCGGTCCCCACCTCGGTCAGCCGAGCGCCCAGTGCCCGCCCACGCCCCACCCGAGCCAGCGTCGTCCCTTCTGGACAGTCCCGTCGGCACCGAACCGGTAGCCCGCCACGACGGCGGCGAGCCCGTCGACGGCCGCGCCGAGGTCTGTGCCGGTGAGCTGCGGGCGCAGCGTGTCGACCGTGGCCTGTTGGGTTTCGGTGTCGCAGAAGCTGAGGAAGAAGATCCCTTGCCGCCACGCGTAGGCCGCGTTCTTGACCGCCATCAGCGCGGCATGTGTGTCGGTGGTGGGCACGGACGCACGGCGCAACGCCCAGCTCAGCGACCTGGCCGCGAGGCCCGGCGCGATCGCGGTCAGCCGATCCCGCAGACCGAGCCCGTCGACCAGCACGGCCAGGTTGTGCGTGGTGACGATCTGGGCCTGTTCGAGGACCGTGCCGTTCACGGCCACGCCGGAACCGCGGCCACGGCGTGCTTCCGCCGCCCGCACCGCACAGACCTTGGCGAAGTCCTTCGCCGTCTTCCGGCCCCACCGGGTTCGGGTCTGTCCGGACCAGCTTTCGGGCAGGTCGTAGTACCGCGCGTACAGCGTGCCCGCCATGACGCGGCTCGCGATCACCGCGGCGTCGCGGAACTTCGTGGTGAAGGTGCCCATGAAGATGTCCGCCGCGATCTCCTCGACCAGCGGCAGGCTCAGCCCGGCCTGCTTGGCGAGTGCGCCGAATTCGCTCACCAGCGGGTTCGGCAGGATCGTGTGCGGGAAAGCGGTCAGCGCCAGCATCGTGGTCTGGGCGAGGGTCTGCCGCGCGGCGTCGGCGTTGTCCCGCCGGTGCGCGCGCAGGGGCTCCAGCGCCGCCACCCACGGCAGCTCGGTGAACCCGACCTGAGTCTCCAGATCGAGCAGCAACAGGCTGCGCCGACGACGGAAAGCCGCATACGTCCGGGCGTACAGCGCGGACAGCGCCGAGTCCTCGATGTTCGCCGCGAGGAGCGACGCGGTGATCTGCGGCAGCACCATGGCGAGCACCTCGCCGGAGGTGATCACGTCCCGCTCGACCAGTTCCTCGACGGGCGCCTCCAGCGCCCGCGTCACCTTCACGACAAGGCTTTCCGGAACTTGCCAGCCGTCGACGTCCATGGCCACCGGATCGATCGACGGCAGGCCGCTCTCCTCCGGATACGCGCCGAGACGGCCGACCATGACGCCGGCGATCTCGGCGCGAGCCGGTCGCGCCACGACGGAAAGCTCGGCCTCTCGCAAGGCTGTCCGCTGTTCGGAGCCGGGAGCACCGTGCTTGCCGATGGTGTTGGCGAGCGCGCGGCGCACCCAGCCGACGTCCCGTGCGGTCAGCGCGCGGCTGTCTGCCTCGCACTCGCTCAGCGCGGCTCGTAGCCGGGCGAAGTTGCCGCGCGGATGTGCTGTCACAGCAGCGGTTTCGGTGAGCAGCGCGGACCGGCGCTCGGCCCAGTCCGCGGGCCAGACGCGGCACGGCCAGCCGCCCGTGACGACGCCGTCGTCGTCGAGCCGGGGCAGATCGCCCTCGACCGTTTCACACCAGAGCGCGACGAGCCGGTCGTACAGCGGCCGCTCCCGCAGCCTGGTCCGCATCGTCGCGATGGCGGGCGGGGTGGTGACCGCGCGCAGGGTTTCCTTGACCTGTCCGACGGACGCGAGCTTCACGATGGAACCGGCGGGTGCGGGCGGCTCCCCGAAACGCGGTGTCATGCGCAGCCGGTGCATGAGTGGCCGCAGTTCGGCGACGAGGTCGAGCGCCGCGGCGTGGTGGTCGTGCGCGAGCAGCCAGACGACCGTCATGAGCGCGGCATGCTCCGGGATCGCGATCCGGTAGGTCCCGGCCGCGAGGGCGTCGAGCAGTACGGTCTGGCCCTCGTCGGAGAGGTAGTGCAGGTTCAACCGCTCCCGGTCGGTCGTGCCCGGCGCGTCGGCGGGCAAGGACCGCAGCACGTCGATCTCGTCGTGCCTCAAGGGCGCTTCCGCGAGGTAGCGGCCGCTGGCGAACCCGCCGTGCAGCACCTCGAGCGTCACCCATGCCGGGGTGTCGGCGACGGGGGTGCGAGAGCCGACGGTCAGCGTGCCGTCGGCGATCCCGTCGAGCACGGCACGCCAGGCATCGGCGCGCGCCGAATCGGCGCCGGCGTGCAACAGTGCGCGCCGCAACTGGCCGAACGCGTAGCCGAACTGGTTCACCGGTCTCCCCCTGTCTTTCGAGACCTGGAGGCGAGACTCGAACTCGCGCCCTCCCGGGTAAGAGCCGGGTGTTCTGCCGCTGAACTACTCCAGGGTGACATGGAGGCGGGAGTCGAACCCGCGCCCTCCCGGCCCCGAGCCGGGCGATCTGCCGCTGATCTACTCCATGATCACCACCGATGTTAGTCAGTCCAGGGTGGAACGGCATCCGAATTCATCGCTGTCGCCAGGGTTTCTGGCCCGGGCGCGGAGCCGCCACCTTGGGCGCGGCGATCGTCCTGGTCTCCTCTTCCCGGTCCACGACCTTGGTGAGGACGTGCTGCTGCCCCAGGGTCCATACGTTGGTGGCCAGGAAGTACAGCAGGACACCGATGGGCACCGGGAAGAAGAATCCCGAGACCAGCATGCCGATCGGGGCCAGGTACATCATCAGTTTGGCGATCCCCGCGGCCTGCGGGGCGGTCGCGGTCTGCCGGGTGAGGCCCGCGCGCATCGAGAGGAACGTGGCCAGGCCGGCGATCAGCATCAGCGGCACGCCGACCGCGATCATATGGGCGTGGTCCGTGCCGAACGCGGCCAGGTCCGCGGCCGATTGCGAAAGCCAGTTGCCGAGCTTCGCCCCGAACAGGTCCGCGTTCAGAAAGGACTGCACGCCCGCCTGATCGAAGACGTGATTCGACTGCGCGCCAGGGGTGAAATCGCGCAGCACCCAGTACAGCGACAGGAAGACCGGCAGCTGGATCAAGGCCGGGAGACAGCCGCCGAGCGGGCTGGAACCGTTGTCGGCGTGGAGTTTCTGGATCTCCTTCGCCATCCGCTGGCGATCTTTGCCGTACTTCTCCTTGATCTTCTGCATCTGCGGCGCGAGCGCCTGGGTGCGCCGTCCGGCCCGGAGCGCGCTGAGCGCCGGTTTGACCAGCAGGAGCCGGAGAGTGAAGACGAGGAACACGATGGCCAGCACCCAGGCGACGCCCGAATCGGGGCTCAACACGGCACCGAAGACCTTGTGCCAGAACCAGAGAATGGCCGAAACCGGGTACAGAAAGAAATCGAACATGAACGAGTCACTCCGTCATTCGAAGGTGAACAGGGCAGGAGCGACTGCCTCACCCTCGAACGAGGAGAAGTTTCAGGCAGCCGGGCTGCCGAGTGACGGGGCCCGGGGCCGGGTGCGGCCGCGCGCGTCGGGATCGCGCAGGCTCACGAACCACTGAGCGCGTTCACGCAGGCTGATCGCGCGGACCCGCATCGCGGCGGTGGCGGGTTCGAGCCGGAAGTGCACGGCCATCGCGAGCAGGATGACGGCGAGGGACGCGGTCAGCGTGGCGGCCAGGCCCAGTGGATTGGCGACAGCCACGGACGCTGTCAGCGCCGTGACCAGGCTCAGCGGGTTGACGCCGCTGACGACGGGAAGGACGACGAACAACTCCGGCAGGAACAGCGCAAGCATCAGCTTGAGCCGCATACCGGGGTAGGTCCGTTCCATATCGTCGAGACTACCGAATATCTCGGTTGCCGGTTTCGCGCCCGGCAAGGCACCCTGTCGGTGACGGGAACGGGAGTCAGGATCTCATGGGGCATGTGGAAGTCGCGCACGTCGAGTACTACCTGCCCGACGGGCGGATACTCCTGAACGACGTCTCGTTCCGGGTCGGTGAGGGCAGCGTCTGCGCCCTCGTCGGTGCCAACGGCGCGGGCAAGACGACGTTGCTGCGGATGATCTCGGGCGAGCTCAAACCCGACGACGGGTCGGTGACCATCAGCGGCGGGCTCGGGGTGATGCCCCAGTTCGTCGGGTCGGTGCGCGACGAACGGACCGTGCGGGACCTGCTCGTCTCGGTGTCCCCGGACGCGCTGCGCACCGCGGCCCGCGCCGTCGAGGACGCCGAACTCGCGTTGATGGAACGCGACGACGAGGCCGCCCAGATGGCCTACGCGCAGGCACTCAGTGACTGGGGCGACGCCCGCGGCTACGAAGCCGAAGTGATGTGGGACAAGTGCACGACGGCCGCGCTCAACCTGCCCTACGAAAAGGCGCGTTGGCGGGAAGTACGCACTCTGTCCGGCGGCGAACAGAAACGGCTGGTGCTGGAGGCGCTGCTGCTCGGCAGCGCAGGCGTTCTCCTGCTCGACGAGCCGGACAACTACCTCGACGTCCCCGGTAAGCAATGGCTTGAAGAGCGGCTGCGCGAGACCCAGAAGACCGTGCTGTTCGTTTCGCACGACCGGGAACTGCTGGCGCGGGCGGCGAAGAAGATCATCAGCGTCGAGCCCGGGGCCGCCGGCAGCGACGTCTGGGTGCACGGCGGCGGCTTCGACACCTACCCGCAGGCGCGCACAGAGCGTTTCGAGCGCTTCGAGGAACTGCGGCGCCGCTGGGACGAGAAGCACGCGCAGCTCAAGAAACTCGTGGCCGACATGCGTCAGTACGCCGCGCGCAGCGACGAGATGGCCTCCCGGTACCACGCCGCGCAGACGCGGCTGCGCAAGTTCGAGGAGGCCGGACAGCCCGCCGCTCCCCCGCGCGAGCAGAAGATCACTATGCGGCTGCGTGGCGGCCGGACCGGCGTCCGCGCCGTCACCTGCCAAGCGCTCGAACTCCGCGGCCTGATGAAGCCGTTCGACCTGGAGATCTTCTACGGCGAGCGCGTCGCCGTGCTCGGCTCGAACGGCTCCGGGAAGTCCCACTTCCTGCGCCTGCTGGCCGGCGAGGACGTCGCGCACGACGGGCTGTGGAAGCTCGGCGCCCGGGTCGTCCCGGGACATTTCGCGCAGACGCACGCCCACCCCGAACTGCTCGGGCACACGCTCGTCGACATCCTCTGGACCGACCACGCGCGGAGCCGCGGCCCGGCGATGAACCTCCTGCGCCGCTACGAACTCGACGGCCAAGCCGATCAGCGGTTCGAGAAGCTCTCCGGCGGCCAGCAGGCGCGGTTCCAGATCCTGCTCCTGGAGATCGGCGGCGCCACCATCCTGCTGCTCGACGAGCCGACCGACAACCTCGACCTCGCTTCGGCGGAAGCGCTGCAGCAGGCGTTGGAGGCCTACGAGGGAACCACGGTGGCCGTCACGCACGACCGCTGGTTCGCCCGCTCCTTCGACCGATACCTCGTCTTCGGCTCGGATGGCAAGGTTCGCGAGACGACCGAACCGGTCTGGGACGAGCGGCCGGTTCAGCGGGCCCGCTGAACCCCGCCATTAGAGGACTAATCGCGGAGTCACGGGGTCACGAGAAGCTCGGCGAAGCGTTCGGGGCTGATGTTGCCGCCGCTGATGATCACGCCCACCTTGCCCGGGGTGGCGACCTGCCCGCTGAGCAGCGCGGCGATCCCGGTCGCGCCGCTGGGCTCGACGACGAGCTTCAGGCGTTCGAACACGAACCGCATCGCCTCACGGATGGCGTCGTCGGTGACCACCGCGATCTCGTCGACGAGCTCGCGGTTGATCGAAAAGGTGAGTTCTCCGGGGATTTCGGCGGCCTGGCCGTCGGCGATGGTGCGGGGCACGGGGATCGAGACGCGTTCACCCGCCGCCAGTGATCGCTTGGTGTCGTCGCCTGCCTCGGGTTCGACACCGACGACGCGGATGCCGGGCTGCAGCGCCTTCGCGGCCGTGGAACTGCCCGCGATGAGGCCACCGCCGCCGACCGGGACCACCAGGGTGTCCAGCGAACCCGCTTCCTCCAGCAGTTCCAGCGCCGCGGTGCCTTGGCCGGCGATGACGTGCGGATGCTCGTAGGGCGGGATGAGCGCCAGGCCACGTTCGGCGGCCAACGCCTCTCCGATCGCGACGCGGTCGCCGGTGTACCGGTCGTAGGTGACGACTTCGGCGCCGTAGCCCTCGGTGGCGTCCTTTTTGGACTTCGGGGTGTCCTCCGGGACCAGGATCACCGCGCTGCTCCCGAGTTCTCGTGCGGCGAGCGCGACGGCCTGGGCGTGATTGCCCGACGAGTAGGCGGCGACGCCCTTGGCCAGCTGCTCCGGCGAGAGGCGGGAGACGGCGTTGTACGCGCCGCGGAACTTGAAGGCGCCGATGCGCTGAAGGTTCTCGCATTTGATCAGGACTTCGGCGCCGACGAGGTCGTCGAGGGTACGGGAACGCACCACCGGGGTCCGGTGCGCGACTCCGGCCAGGCGGGTGGCGGCGTCGCGGATGTCGTCGAAGGTCACGGCGGGGGTCATGAGGCTCCTTGGGCGCGGATGTCGGAGAGGTAGTTGTAGGCGGAGGCGCGGGAAATGCCGATCCGGGCCGCGACCTGCGGCACGGCCCGCCGCACGGCGAAGACGCCGCGGGCGTGCAGGCTGCGGAACAGGTCGAGCCGCTCGTCGCGGCTGAGCGCGGCCCAGGGTTTGTTCAGCTTGAGCTGGTGTTCGTCGACGATCGCGTCGATGACGGCGTCGATGTCGTCGCCGAAGGTGGTGGTCGGTGTCTCGGCCGTCGTGCCGACGTCGGCCAGTTCACCGACCAGCGTCCGCAGCTGGCCCAGCGCGGTGACGTCGAGGTTCACGCACAGGGCGCCGAACACCGAGCCGCCGCTGTCGCGCACCAGCATCGTCGAGGACTTCACCAGTTTCCCGGAAGCCGTGCGGGTGACGTAGTTCAGCTGGTCCTCGGCGTCGTCGCCCCGGGCGAGCAGGCCCATGCCGATCTCGCTCATCGACCCGCCCACGGTCCGTTCGGTGACCGCTCCGGCGATCGCGACCACCGACCGGTCCGGCTGCCGGAAGTCGTGCACGACGACCTCGCAGAACGAGCCGAGGGTCGCGGCGATACCGTCGGCCACCGGGGCGAGCGCGGCGAGGATCGCGTCCTGCTCAGACATCACGCACTCGAGCGAGGGCCTCGACCTCGACGACACCGCCGTAGGGCAGGGACGCCGCCCCGATACAGCTGCGAGCGGGCCGGGACTCGGCGAAGAACCCCTCATAGACGGCGTTGAGGGCGGAGCGGTCGGTGATATCGGTCAGGTAGGCCACGACCTTCACCACGTCGGTCCGGCTCGCTCCCACCGACTCGAGCGCGGCGTCGAGGTTGGCGAAGGCCTGCGCGCATTCGGCGTCGAAACCTCCCGGCACCAGCTCGCCGGTCTCGGTCACGCCGAGCCGCCCGGACACGGAGACCAGGTCGCCACTGCGGAAGGCGGCGGGGTAAGGGTGCTCGCTCGTCATGGACTCACTGTATATCGATTAGACGAAACGTCCAAAATGGCGTGCGTCACTCCCTCAGCCACTGTCCCGCCGCCTGCCAGAGGAGCCGCTGGTCGGGCTCGCCGGAATGCCACGTTGTCGCGCGAGCGGCGCCGAGGCGCCGGTACTTGCGCATGATCGCGACGTGCGCAGGCAGCCCGACGAAGCCACGCATGCTTTCGCGATCGCGCCAGACCGAGACCGAGCCCAGCCGGCGGCGCGACGGTTCGGCCCACAGCCACAGGCCCACCGCGCCCGCCAGTCGCGGCCATTCACGGCTGAGCGCGAAACCCGCCCGATAGGCGCCCGGGGTATGCCGGAAGTCGTCGAGGGTGAACTCGGTGACGCTGACCAGCACTTCTCCGGCGAAGCCCGCATCCGGGCCGAGGATCCACTTGCTCCTGAACACGCCTGCCCCTGTCAGCATTGATCGCACATCGCGATGATAAGCACATGTATATCATTATCGGCGATTAGGTGATTCCCACCGACGCGAAGCAGGGGATGCGGCTGCGAGCTTGGTGTCATGACGAGCCGAGCTGAGACCAGGGCGCCGACACGCGCGGCCCGCGGCACGGTGCTGGCCGCCGCGACCTTGACCATCATGGCGGCGGCGATCATCGCGCCCAGCCTGCCGGCGATGCGGGAGGTCTTCTCCGGAACACCCGGCGCGGACCTCCTCGTCCGGCTCGCGCTGACCGTGACCTCGCTCGCGATCGCGATCAGCGCGCCGCTGTCCGGGATCATCGCCGACCGCGTCGGACGTCGGCCGCTCCTGGTGGCGAGTCTCGTGCTCTACGCCGTTACCGGCACCGCGGGGTTCTTCCTCGACGACCTGTATCCGCTGCTGGTCTCCCGGGCCGGGCTCGGGCTGGCGGTGGGCGGCATCATGACCGCGGTCAGCACCCTGATCACCGACTGGTTCGAGGGACCCGGCCGCGCGTCGTTCTTGGGGCTACAGCAGGCGTTCGCGAGCCTGGGCGGTGTCGTCTTCCTGCCGCTGGCCGGGATTCTGGCCACGGTGAGCTGGCAGGCGCCGTTCTGGATCTACTCGGTTTCGGCCGTCATCGCGATCGCGGCGATCCTCGTCCTGCGGGAACCGCCGCGGACCAGCCCGGCCGCGATGACCGGCGGGCCGGGAGGCGGACCGCCTGGACGCATCATCGGTGTGTACGTGCTGGCGCTCGTCGCGACACTGGTGTTCTACATGGCGCCGACCCAGCTGCCGTTCCTGCTGGAGGGCTTCGGAAGCGGGCCCGCCCTGATCGGCGCCGTCGTCGCCGGAAGCACGCTGACCAGTGTCGCCGGGGCGCTGGCCTTTCCCCGACTGCGCAAGCGGCTGAGTCCCACCGCGATCACCACGATCAGCGTCGCGCTGCTCGGCACGGGCTGGCTGCTGGTCGGCACGGCGGGCACCGTCGTCCAGGTCGTGGCCGGGCTTCTCGTCGGCGGCGCCGGTGTCGGCTTCGTCGTGCCCAACCTCAACCTGCGCCTGGCCGAGTCCGCCCCGCCCGCCCGGCGCGGCCGGGTGCTCAGCGGCCTGGTCACCGGGATCTTCCTGGGCCAGTTCCTCTCCCCGCTGGTCGTCCAGCCCCTCGTCCGAACCCTCGGGATCCCCGGCACCTTCACCTGGTCCGGCGTCGCGATGGGAGCCGGCGCTGTCGTCGCCGCAGTTGTCCATCAAGCAAGGAAAACCAACCGGAAGGAAGCACGATGATCTACCACGGCAACCGTTTCACCCTGAAGCCCGACGCCTCCCCCGAGCAGATCGAAGAGGCCTTGGAGAGCCTGCGCAACCAGGGCCGCGTCATCCCGTCGGTGAAGTCCTTCGTCGTCGGCCGCGACTTCGGTGGCGAGTACGAATGGGGCGCCGTCTTCGTGATCGAGGACCTCGAAGGCTACTGGGAGTACCTCATCCACCCCGCGCACCGCGACACCGACCGGGTCGGGCTGCCGCTGGTCGACAAGTTCGCGTCCTTCGACATCACCGACGACGAGGACCCGGAGATGGCCGCGAAAATCGCCGAACTCCACCAGCGCCGCTACGACAACGACCCCGAACTGACCAAGCTGGTGTCCGACCTCGGCGAGTACACCGGAAGTGCCGCGCCCGGAAAGCACGGCGAGTGATCATGTCCACAGCACCGTCCACATCGGACTGATAGTCGACGTTGGCCATCCGGCCGACTCCACCCTGGCACCGGAAGCCGATCGGCCGATCACAGACGACGCCGGGCGCCCGAGAATCAACACTGTGAAGATCATGAAATCGAGTACGGCACTGGCGATCGGCGGCATGGTGGCGGTGACCGCGCTGAGTGGCTGCGGGCTCGCCGAATCGATGGCCGTATCGTCGAACGGGCACGCGCAACCGGTCAACTATTCCAGTGGCACCGAGGGAAAGACGAACGCGGACGCCCGGCTGCCGGACTGGGTCCCGGATCAGGCCACCGGGATCGCCGAGATCGTCCGGACCACCGGCACGGAACGAATCCTCCGTTTCTCGAGCGCCGGCTCGAAGCTGCCGGCGCTCTGCGTGCCGGGCGCCGCGTCCACCAAGGCGGCGACCTTGACCGCCGACTGGTGGCCGAAGGGCAAGGAGAGCAGGACGACGCAGATCTGCGGCGGCGACTGGCACACTCTCGCGGAGGGCGACGTCGTCTACGCCTACAAGCCGGAAACGGTGGCCAACGCCGACAAGTGAGGCCGCTGGGGAGAACCCGGGCGAACTTCGCCCGGGTCTTCCCCGGATCAGCCTGCCGCAAATCTTCAGGCCGTGAGTTCGGTCATCCCGGGCGGCCCGAGCAGGACGTCGCCGAGTTCGGCGGCGACACGCGCGAAAAGCTCGGCGTCGATCTCGGTGTCCGGGCCCACGAGCTCGGCTGGTGTCGCGACCCGGGCGATGAGCTCGGCGAAACCGGCGGGCGAAGTCGTGTTGAGGGCGCGGACGCCGTCAGGACCGGCATGGATGGCGTGCACCACGTTCCGCTGGATGAGGGCGTATTCACCGGGGCCGAGCGTCTTCGGATCGCCGTCCAGCCAGACGGTGAGCGAACCCTCGAGGACGTACACACGCTCCTCGTATCTCGTGTGCTTGTGCAGCGGCGTCATGGACCCCGCCGACTGGACGGCTTCGGTGATATCGTGCCTGCCGTCGGTCTCGGCGGCGTTCGCGAGAATGGTGAATTCCTCGTGAGGCCCCAGAAAGAACTTTCCGCGGACAGCGCGGGGGTCGGTCATCAGGTCCTCCATCGAGTGAGCATCGGCACCGGATTCGATCACCTCTCCGTTTATATCGTGTCGACGTCCGATATACACTTCCGGCCGAAATTCCCCCTGATGTGCAAGGAAAAAGCGACACGCCGACCCGGAACCGGACCGACACCGCCCCGCGTGTTCTAATTCCGCCGCACCGCGTTTCGGCGACTGGAGAAGGCTGGGGATCTCGTGAAGGCCGCTGCAGTCCCGTTCGCCATCGCGGCCCTGTGCTGTGCGGCGTTCCTGGTGAGTTTCCTGCGCGACCGCCGTCGGCTGCGCAACGGCTTCTACCTGTTCTTCGCGCTCTTGTTCCTCGGGGTGACCTTGCTCGCCTTGCTGGCCTCGGTGTCACCCGAGGCGGCGGGCGCGATCGCGGTGGGGGTCATCCTGCTGATCGTGCCGACCGTCCTGGCGCTGACGGTGTTCCTGATCTGCAACGGGATCACCATGATCCGCCGCGAGGGGCGCAGCCCGGCCAACGTGCTTTCGCTGCTGACCGGGCTCGGGATCTGCGCGCTCATCGTGTTCAACGCGACGGTCACTCAAATCGCCTGGCTGCCGCTCGACGTCCTGCGCGGCAGTCTCAACGGCATCATCGTCTACGTATCGTTCCTCTTTGTCTGCTTTCTTCTCTACTCGGTCGTCTACGGCCGGATCCGGATGGTGAAGGGCGCGGACTTCGTCGTGGTGCTGGGTTCGGGCCTGACCGACGGCCACAAGGTGCCGCCACTGCTGGCCGGACGCCTGAAGCGGGCCAAACGTGTCGTGGACGCCGAGGCCCGCCGGGGCCGGGAACCCCTGATCGTCACCTCGGGCGGGCAAGGCCCAGACGAGGACCTGCCGGAAGCCGAAGCCATGGCCGAGTACCTCGTCACGGCCGGGATACCGCGCGAGCGGATCCTGGTGGAGGACCGGTCCCGGACGACGCTCGAGAACCTCACCTTCAGCGCGGACATCATGCGGGAGCACCGAGCGGATTACCGGTGCACCGTGGTGACGAACAATTTCCACGTGCTCCGCGCCGCGCTCATCACCCGGCGGGCCAAGGTGAACGGCCAGGTCATCGGCTCGCCGACGGCCTGGTACTTCTGGCCCAGCGCCACTCTCCGCGAGTTCGTGGCCATCCTGGTCGACCACAAGATCAAGAATCTGGTCATCTGCGGGCTGATCGTCGCCTCGCAGGTCACGCGAGCCTTGTGACTCCGTGTCATCCGTTTGTCATGGTCCCGGACTTAGCCTTCCGTGACCGGACTTCAGGATTCTAGGAGAACACTGTGACGGAGTTGGCGAACGCCGAGGCGGGCCCACGCACGATCGGCGGCCGCTACACCCTGCTCGAAGAGCTGGGACGCGGCGGGTCGGCGGTGGTGTGGCGTGGTGACGACACGCTGATCGGCCGTCAGGTCGCGGTCAAGGAGTTACTGCTCTCGCCGGCGCTCGCCGAACGTGTTCTGCACGAAGCCCGCACCGCGGGTGCGCTGAACCATCCTTCGGTGGTGACCGTCCACGACGTCGTCGTGGAGAACGGGGGGTCGTTCATCGTGATGGAACTGGTGGAGGCGCCGACACTGGAGGACCTGGTGTCGTCGGGTCCGCTGTCCGCACAGGTGGTGGCCGACATCGGCAGGCAGGTGCTAGGGGCGCTCGCCGTCGCGCACGCGGCGGGGATCGTGCACCGCGACGTGAAGCCCGCGAACATCATGGTGCGTCCCGACGGCCAGGCGAAGCTGACCGATTTCGGGATCGCGCGGACGGCCACCGACTCACCCGCTTACCTTGCCCCTGAAAGGATCAGCGGCCACGAGGCCACTCCGACGGCCGATCTCTGGTCGCTCGGCGCGGCCCTGCTCACCGCGAGCGAGGGCGGGAATCCGTTTCAGCGCGAGAACACCGCGGCCACGCTGTACGCGGTGGTCAATGAGGCACCGCGGATGAGCCGGACGCAGGGCCCGCTGGCGGAGGTCATCGGTGGCCTGCTGGCGAAATCGCCCCAGGCCCGGCTGATCCCGGACCAGGCGATCCCGCTTCTGACGTTCGCCGCGAGCAATGCCGGAGCCCTTGCGGAAAGCGCACCCTCTACCCCGTGGACGGCGCCCGCCCGTCCGGCGAGTACGCCTTCCGTACCAGCGGTCCTGGCGAGTGTGGCGGCGATGTTGTTCGGCTTCCTCCTGCTCGCCGACGCGATGATGATCCACCAGGCGTATTTCCTGTTCGACATCCTCTATCCGCCGCTTCTGCTCGGGCGCCTCAGCGTCGTTTTCGGCGGAGTGGCCGCGCTGATCGGCGGCGTTCTGCTGCTCGCCCGGCTCCGTGCGGGGCAGATCACGATCTCCGTCAGCGCCGGGCTGACACTCCTCACCGTGCTGCTGCTCACCCTGCCCGACGAGGAACGGGAGTACCTGGGCCTCCCGTTGCAACCGGGCTTCGCCCTCGACCTGCTCGCACTCGCCTTCGCCGCGGTTCTGGCGGCGGCCGTCTGGCTCATTCCGGTGCGGCGCGCGAAGCGATAGAAAGCTCCGGAAGTCCGGTACGAGGGCCCTCGTACCGGACTCACCGGGTCAGTAACTGCACTGGATGATCGCGTCGTCCAAGCGGACGTACTTCGCCGGGCCACCGTTGTTGCCGTAGATCGGCTGCAGGTAGACCGTCGCGATCCCGTTCAGGTTGAGATTGAAGAGCGGAACCAGCTTGTAGCCCGCCGCGTCGTCGATCCACACGACGTTGCTGGCGATCCTCCGCCAGCCGTTGGGGTCCCAGATCTCAAGCCCGACCTGCGCTCCGCCCCCGACCGGATCCGCGTAGATGGCGGCGGCACAGTTCGACCTGTTCGACGGAAAACTGCTGAGCGATTTGGGAGTCCTCATCGCCGACCAGCCGTGGTCCGCGAAGAGCCAGCCATTGTTGTGGCTCCCGTTGCGCGCCACTCCCATGCCGATGTCGACCCAGGAGTGCCCGTCCCCGCCCTGAATCCCCCGCTCCCAGGTGCCGAACGGGTTCGACTCGTAGCCGTCACTCCAGGACACGATCCCGGCATGCGCCGTTCCCGTGACACCCAGAATCGTCGCCATGAACACGGAAACGACCGCGAACGTCCTGCGGAACCGTTGCCCGGCCCGGGTTCTCTCGCCGGAAACCTCGATCACGTGACCATCCCCCTCCGGATGATGAGTTGAATCTTCGCAAAAGGGGATCAAATTCCGGGCGGGCGCACAATGTACGTTCGCGCGCATCATCGACCGCCCGAAAGGGCCTGGGTTTGCTGTGCCTCCCGCACTGGCTGGGTTTGCCGGATTTCGGCAACGGGCTTCAGCCTCGTCGCCTCGGCGGAGGTCGTGG
Source organism: Amycolatopsis sp. lyj-112 (assembly GCF_046549055.1). NCBI lineage: Bacteria > Bacillati > Actinomycetota > Actinomycetes > Pseudonocardiales > Pseudonocardiaceae > Amycolatopsis > Amycolatopsis sp. lyj-112. The sequence continues at coordinate 293,394 of NZ_JAJPWS010000009.1, forward strand.
CCACGCGACTACCTCAGGCTGACGCCAGATACTTGACCTGGCTGCGATGGCGGGAATCCTTACCTGCCAAGATTCACTGGCGTATTGCCGAATTTCGGTAACGGGTTCCGAGCACCCGAAATTGTCGGTGGCCGGCTGTAGGTTTGATCTTGTGGACACACACCGATCCGCCCCCGTGGCGCTACTCGAAGACCTCACCCATCCGAGTCTCCTGGAGGACATCAACGCATCTCTGAATTCGTTGGACGACAACGATTCCGTCGCCGTCGCTGTCGCGGCGTCCGCTGGGATCGCGCGTCTGGAAGCGGTCCGGTTCCGCGCGATAGCGCAGCTGAGCCGACACCGCGACGGCGTGGGCAGTGTCGTCCAGGAAGTCGCGTTCGCACTGTCCGTTGTGGACGGTCACGCCACCGGCCTGGTCACAACCGCCCAAGCCCTCACCACCCGACTGCCCCGCACCCTGAACCTGATGGACCAAGGCCTCGTCAGCGGCTTCGGCGCCACCAAAGTCGCCACCGCCACCGCCTGGCTGTCCGACGACGACGCTCGGGCCGCCGACGCGCTGCTCGAAGACCGGTTGCCGGACAAGAACACCGACCAGATCCGCAAAGCCGCCAACCACGCCGCCATGACCACCGACCCCGACGGCGCCACCAGACGAAGCGAGCACAGCCGCGCGGGCCGACGCCTCGTCGCACGCCAAGGCGACACCGGAGTCGCGTCGATCGAGATCGAAGACGGCCCCGCCGAGAAAGTCAACGCCGCGTATCTCCGGATCAACCGGGAAGCCCACGCCCTCAAGACCTCCGAAGAGACCCGCACCCTCGACCAGCTCCGCGCCGACGTCGCGCTTGACCTCCTGCTCAGCGGACAAGGCGGCGCCAATGAACGGGCGGAGGTGTTCCTTTATCTGGACCTCAACACCTACTTTGGCTTGAACGACGACCCGGCTGAGATGGCCGGGCACGGTCACATTCCGGCAGCGCTCGCCCGGCATATCGCCTCCGGGCCGAACACGGTGCTGCGCCGGATCATCACCGATCCACTGTCCGGCCAGGTCAAGGATTTGGGCCGGGATCGGTACCGGCCGACGGCCGGTACCGACGAGTTCGTCCGGGTGCGGGACCGTGAATGCCGAAGACCCGGCTGCCACAGACCCGCCCAAACCTGCGACATCGACCACTCCGTGCCGTGGCAGTTCCACGGCAACACCGACGCCGGCGACCTCATCGCCTTCTGCCGCCGCGACCACCGCCTCAAAGACGCACCGGGCTGGAACTACCAGCTCACACCCGACGGAACACTGACCATCACCACACCCACCGGGCAGACCCACACCAGCACGCCTCCGCCACTCCACGAACCCCGCGACACTGACGAACTACCACCCTTCTGACCCGTCACCGAGATACGGCCACGCCGCAGGCGGCGGAGGCGAGCCAGCGCGATCATGCGGCACTAGGCCAGATCGTCAGGCCGCGTCCGCAATTTGGCGGCGGCTACCAGGCCATAGCCGACGCTGCGGCGCCAGGGGCAAGCCCGGCTGTCTGCTGCAGCGGCGACTCCAGCCGTCCCGGCAACAACATGACGCCGCTCACGAGGTCCACACCTTCGCACCAACCTCCCGCCCGCCGATCACCCCGTGAAACCCGCGGAACCCGGCCTTCACCTGTGCCGCCGCATCGGTCCTAGCCAGCGGATCCGGCTTCAAACCCGCACTTTCGACGGTCACCCACAGGAACATCACGACGGTTGCCGTGATCAACAGAGCGGCCGACGGTGGGCTGATCAGCACGAACACGATTCGGGAGGAGCAAGAACCGATGGCTCAGACCATGCAGCCGCAGGAACTCATCGACAGTGCGGTGGTCGACCCGGCCGGCACCAAGCTCGGGAAGGTCGGCACGGTTTACCTTGCCGACACGACGCACCAGCCGGAGTGGATCACCGTCAAGACGGGCCTGTTCGGCACCAAGGAAAGCTTCGTCCCGCTCTCCGGCGCGCACCGGGACAAGGACGGTCTCCACGTCCGCGTCGACAAGGACGCCGTCTCCGACGCGCCGCGCATCGAGGCCGATGGTCACCTGTCGGTCGAGGAGAGCCAGCAGCTCTACCGTCACTACGGGCTGCCGATGCCGCGGACCTCGCCGGACGGCCGGATGGACGACCGGGCGCAGGGTAAGGGCGCTCCCGGGATGGGCGCGGCGGGCACCGGCAAGGGAGACGGCCGCGGGCGGTCCGAAAAGGACAGTGCCGGTCGTGACCAGAGCGGCAAGAACACCGACCACACGATGACGCGGTCCGAGGAGCGGCTCAACGTCGGGACCGAGCAGGTCGAGACCGGGCACGTCCGGCTGCGCAAGTACGTCGTCACCGAAGAGCAGCAGGTGACCGTGCCGGTGAGCCACGAAGAGGTGCGCATCGAACGCGAACCGATCACGAAGGCCGGCGGTGAGAAGGTCGAGATCGGCGAGGACGAGCAGGAAGTCGTTCTGCACGCCGAGAAGCCGGTCGTGAACAAGGAGACCGTGGCCGTCGAGCGGGCCCGGCTCAAGACCGAGACCGTCACCGAGGATCAGACGATCTCCGGTCAGGTCCGCAAGGAACAGTTCGAGGTCACGGACGACGACGGTAAGCACCGCAAGTCCTGATACCCCGCGAAACCGGGGGCGGCCGTCGGCGACGGCCGCCCCCGGGGAGCGGTTATCGCGTTTTCGGACGCCGGCTCCGTGCCGCCGCGACGACGAATCCCGCGGCCACCGCACCGGCGACCGCGCATCCGGCGCCGAACAGCGGCGCCGGTTCGTGAACCCGCAGGACCGAGACGCACAGCCAGGCCGCGGCGCCGAACAGCAGGCCGAGCACGGGCCCGGCGACGAGAGCACTTCGCCGGCGATGGCCGTTGCGTATCGTCCGCAGCCCGGATTCCAAGTACGCCAAGGCGAACAGCGCCAGGATCAGGCTGCCCGCGCCGAGCGCACTCGCGAGCGGATGCTGCCGGGTGAGCAACGTGAACGTCTGAGGCCGCCCGTCGGTCAGCACCGTGGCGGTCACCGCTCCCCCGACGATCCACCGGGTCAGCCCGGGAAACGTCAGGTCGGCTCGAAAGCCGCCGTCGCGGTCGGCTTTCGGTGCCGCCGTGGCGGATCCGAGCGGGATCCCCGCGGCCGACAGGTCGAGGCTCAGCCGCCGCGGAGTGCCTTCACCGGTCACTGCAAAGGTCTTGCTGAGGTCCGCTTCCACCGGCGCGGTGACGGCCACGCCGTCGAGTTTCAGCGTCGTGGCCTCGTGCGGGATCCGCTCCGGCGTGAGCAGCGCGATCACCACGAGCACGATGAGCGCGAACGCCGCGCCGAGCCTGAGCCAGAGCACCGAACCGGACTTCTCGGCGGGCAGCGGCCGAGGTCTCGCCCGGGTCGCCGACAGCGTCGGATCCGGCGCTTGAGGACGTCGGACGGGCTGGGTGGCGGCGTCGCCGATCGGTGCCGCCGTCGAGGTGCTGAGCGCGGAGATGACCCTGGGCGTGAGATGGCGGACAGGCACCCGGGACCGTTCCAGCCAGCCGTGCCCGTAGACGGCGGTGGCGGCCGCGGCGAGATCGGCCGCGAAGGTCTCCGCCTCGCGGTAACGGGAGTCGAGTTCGCGGGCGAGGCTGCGCATGACGACGCCGGCGATCGGGATCGGCACGCCCGAGATCGGCCGCGGGTCGGTGAACATGTGCTGGCGCATCATGCTGATCGCGCCCCGCGTGTTGTCGAACGGCAACTGCCCGGAGAGCAGTTCGTAGAGCACGGTGCCCGCCGAGTAGACGTCCGCGGCCGGGCTCAACGCGTTGCCCATCGCCTGCTCCGGCGCGATGTAGGCGGGCGTGCCGAGGACTTCCCCGCCGTGCGTGACGAGCGTGGCGCCTTCGCTGATCACCTTCGCGATGCCGAAGTCGGCCACCTTCATCACGCCCTGGGTGGTGAAGAGCAGGTTCTTCGGCTTGACGTCCAGGTGCAGCACACCCGCTTCGTGCGCCGCGTGGAGTGCGGCGAGCATCGCCAGCGCGATCGCGCAGGCCTGCTCGCCGCTGACTCCCCCGTCGTGGAAGCGGCTGTACACGGTGCCGCCATCGAGGCGCTCCATCACCATCAGATGCTCGCGGCCGGTGCGCACGTAGTCGTAGACGGGCACGATATGCGGGTGGTCGAGGCTGGCCAGCACGCGCGCTTCACGGTCGAAGAGCTCGCTGCTCACCGCGTGGTTCAGCACGTCCCACGGGAGTTGTTTGATGGCGACGTCGCGGCCCAGCGACCGGTGGACGCCGGCGAACACGACCCCCATCCCGCCCTGGCCGATCGCGGGCCCGATCTCGTACTGCGGCAGCGCGGCGACGACCTCGGCGGGCGCGCTCATCGGTTGAACCCCCCGGTGGTCGAGTCCTCAGTGGTGTCAGGGAATCGGACCGTCTCGTCGTCCAAGGGCACGGCGACCGACGGGTTCGGGGTGAGGTAGCCGAGGAGGAACGCGATACCGGCCGCGCCGAGCACCACCGGGATCTCGATCGCCGGTTCCGGCGGGACCAGCCGCAGCACCGACAGCGAGACGACCGCGACCAGCCCGGTGCCGAATCCGGCGGGCAGGAACCGGAGCCCGCGGCGCCCGCGGTTGGCGGGCAGGCGGTGTCGGGCGAGCGCCAGCAGGGCACTCAGCCAGGCCAGCACGGTGAGCACGAGCATCGCGAGGCCGAAACCGCCGTAGACCGACCAGAAGGATCCGCGGACGTCGGCGACCGTGGTCGCCTCGCCGACGCTCACGCGCTGGGCGTCGAGCAGTTCCACCGTCGACGGGAGCAGCCCGATCGCCTGTCCGGAGAGGTCGGCCAGGTCCAGCATGAAGGTCCTGGTGACGCGGCTGTGCGCGGGCACTTCGAAGGGGGCCGTGGTGTCGTAGGCGAAGAAGGTCAACGCGAGCGCCTCGCCGGAGAACCGCATGCTGCGGATCTTGACCGGGGTCCCGCCGCTGTTGGTCGCCCTGATTCCGACTTCGATCGGCTTGGCCGGGTCGATCCTGATCGTGGTGTTGCCGATCGGCCTGCCGTCGATCGTGACCGCCAGCTCGAGTTCGCCGTCGGCGGCACTCGCGGGTGGCGCGCCCAGGAGAACCGCACACAGACCCAACGCAACCCCTGCCGCGATGACACGTCCCATTTTGCGTATCCCCTATTTGCGTTATCCGACTGGTCCGGAATGCTACAGCGAGTACTTACCGGAGAGGGACGTCCCAATGCGTATCGTGGTTCGGCTGGTTTTCGGCATCGTGACCGGACTGCTGCTTTTAGTTGCCCTGGTGGGAGCGGGTAACGCGCAACAGTCCCCCTATCAGTCCACAGTTGGTTTGAAACCTTCGAATGGTCCCGCCGGGAGTTCTTTTACCATTTCCTGGAATTTCTACCCGTGCAAAGGCCCGGTTTCTTTCACCTGGCAAGGAGGAGCGCCGCTCGCGTCGGCCGACACCGGCAAGGTGGCGAGCGGACAGGTGGGGGCGAAGGTGCCGAGCAGCGCGACGCCGAACAGCTACACCGTCACCGGCAACTGCACGAACGCGCGCACCGGCGGCCCGCTGACCGGGACCGGGACCTTCCGCGTGACCGGGACGGTACCTACCACCCCGACGACCAAAGTGCCCCCGCCGACGAAGCCCCCGGTGATCACGCCGACCGGGCCGGGGACGACCACCACACCGGCCACGACCACGCCGCCACCCACGACGACCACCACCACGATCCCGCCGCCCACCACGGAAACCACCCCGCCGGCGACCGACGTCCCCTCGACGACCAGCACCGCACCGGGGCTCGACGACCTGGTGCTCGACCGGCCGAGCGTGCAGCCCGGCGACGAACTGTCCGCGACCGGCAAGGGCTGCGAGCCGGGCCGCTCCGTGACCCTGACGTCGAACGGCGACCGGGTCGGCAGCGCTTACGCCGACGGCACCGGGGCCTTCACCGCGGCGGTCGAGTTCACCCGGATCGAGGCGGGCAAGCACACCGTCGTCGCGGACTGCGGCGTGCGGTTGACCGGGGCCGTCGAGCAGGTCGTGACCAGTTCGTCCGGTGGCCACAGCGGCACCCTGGTCGTGCTGGTGTTCTTCGTCCTGGCCGGGATCACCGTGCTGCGCTTCCCTTGAGACACGGCGGAAAACGGGTCAGTGCGGGAGTTTGACCACGGTGAAGAAGAAGTTGTCGATCTGGCGGACGACGTCGGTGAACCGGTCGAAGTCGACCGGTTTGGTGACGTAGGCGTTGGCGTGCAGGTCGTAACTGCGGAGGATGTCCTCTTCGGCTTCGGAAGTGGTCAGCACGACGACCGGGATGCTGCGGAGCTCGGGGGACTGCTTGATCTCGTTGAGGACCTCACGGCCGTCTTTGCGGGGCAGGTTCAGGTCGAGCAGGATCAGCCCCGGCCGCGGCGCGTCCTCGTACGGCGGCCGGCGGTGCAGGAACTGCAGCGCCTTCTCGCCGTCGGAGACGACCGACAGGCTGTTGCGGATCTTGTGGTGCTCGAACGCCTCCCGGGTCATGAGGACGTCGCCGGGGTCGTCTTCGACCAGCAGGATGTGGATCGATTCCAGGGACTCGGTCATGCTTCTTCGCTTCCTTCGTGAGTGCTCGTGGCCGGCGCCGGTAGCGCGGGCAGGGTGAAGTGGAACCGGGTGCCCGGCACGTCGGTGGTGTCGAGCCAGATCCGCCCGCCGTGGTGCTCGACGATCTTGCGGCACATCGCCAGCCCGATCCCGGTGCCCGGATAGTCGGCGCGGCCGTGCAGCCGCTGGAAGATCACGAAGATCCGCTCGGCGTACTCGGCGTTGATGCCGATTCCGTTGTCCGCCACGGTGAAGCGCCACTCCGGGCCGTCGCGCTCGGCGGAGACGTCGATCTCCGGCGGGTGCTCGCCGCGGAACTTGAGCGCGTTGCCGACCAGGTTCTGCAAAACCGCCGTCAGCAAGGACTTCTCCCCCTGCACCGCGGGCAGTTCACCACGGGTGATCCGGGCTCCGGACTCGGTGATCGTCTCGTCCAGGTTGGCCAGCGCGGTATCCAGCAGAGCCTCGATCCGCAGGACTTCGGAGTCTCCGGCGCGGCGCCCGACGCGGGAAAAGGCGAGCAGATCGTTGATCAGCGCCTGCATCCGCTTCGCGCCGTCCACGGCGAAACCGATGTACTGATCACCGCGTTCGTCCAGCTGTCCTTGGTAGCGCTTCTGCAAAAGCTGGCAGAAGCTCGCCACTTTCCGCAGAGGCTCCTGGAGGTCGTGCGAAGCGACGTAAGCGAACTGCTCCAGATCGGAGTTCGAACGCTCCAGTTCCCGCGTCCGGACGATGATCACTTCCTGCGCGCGCTCCAGTCCCGCCACTTCGTCGAGGATCCGTGTGCGCAGTGATTCCACATCGGACGCCAGTTCGCGCATCTCCCGCGGGCCCGATCCACGGACCTCGCGGTGGACGTCGGTCTGCGCGACGTCACGCACCTCGCCCGCCAGCTGCCGGATCGGCCTGATGAGCTTTCGTTGCAGCAGAAAGAAAACCAGGTACAGCGTCACGCAGAGCAGGATCGCGATGAGGATCAGCATCGTCCGCAGCACGTCGGCAGAGGACGCCAGGTCGTCCCTCGCCAGCTGGCGATCGCCTTCCAGCCGGCTCTGCAGCACGGTCAGGGCGCCCCGGACCTGATCGAAGAGCGGTTTCCCCTCGCCGTTCTGCGCGCCGGTGGAGGGAGTTCCGGCGAGGGTCGGCTCCACGATCGCCTCGCGCCAGATCGTGGCGGCGCGCAGCACCTCGTCCAGGTCGTCACCGGTCGGGGTGCCGGGAGTCGCGCCGAGCCGCCGCAACTGGGCGGCGGCGGCATCCTGCGCCCTCAGGCCGTCCCGATACGGATCGAGGAACTCGTTCCGTCCGCCCAGGATGAAGCCGCGGACACCGGTCTCCTGGTTCAGCAGCGCCGTGGACAGCGAACCGGCCTGCAGCACCTGCGGCCCGGTCACGTCCAGCAGGCGGGAGCGGGAGTCGGTCAGGTTCCCCAGCGCCAGCGCCCCGGCGACGATCGCGGCGCCGATCAGCGCCGACGAGATCACCCCGGACAGCGCCGCCCAGCGGCTGATCGACCACACCCCGGACGAGGAATCGGGCTTCATCGAGCCGGCTCCCCGGGAGCGAACGTGAGCAGGGCGAGGGCGACGTCGTCGTCCAGCGGGCCGCCGTGGAGGACGTCCATCTCGCTGATCAGGTGGTCGAGCGCCGCGGCCGCACCGCCTTCGGTGTTCAGGCTGTCCAGCGCGGCCGCGGCCATCCGGTCGAGCCCGACCCGTTCCCCGCTGCCTTCGACGCGCCCTTCGAACAGGCCGTCGGTGTACAGCAACAGCGACCACCGCGGTCCCAGCGGCACCGTCAGCTCTTCCCACCCGGTGCCCGGTGCGACCCCCAGCGGCGGGCCGAGCGTCTCCCTGGACAGCAGGCGGCCGCCGACGTCGTCGACCAGCAGCGGTTGCGGGTGACCGGCCAGCGTCATGCGCAGGGACCGGCGGTCCGGGGCGACCGTGATCATGCAGACGGTGGCGAACAGCGGCCCCAAAGCCTCGTGCTGCAACATCTTTTCGACCAGTGCCAGCGTCTCGGCCATGGGCAGTCCGGCCAGCACGACCGACCGCCACGCGATCCGCAGCGCGACGCCCAGCGCCGCCTCGTCCGGGCCGTGCCCGCACACGTCACCGATGACCAGTTGCAGCGTGCCGTCGGGCAGTTCGACGGCGTCGTAGAAGTCCCCGCCCAGCAGGGCCCCGTTCCGGCCGGGCCGGTACCGCACCACGAGACCGAGCCGTGGATCGGTGACCAGCGGGGTCGGCAGCAGCCCGCGTTCGAGGCGAGCGTTCTCCCTGGCCAGCAACTGGTGCTGCAGCAGTTGCTGTTCGACGCGCTCGGCGCGGCTGCGCTCCCACGAGTACCGCAACGTCCGCGCGAGCAGTTGCCCGTCGACCAGGTGCTTGACGAGATAGTCCTGGGCGCCGGCACCCACCGCGGACACGCCCAGGGCTTCGTCCTCGCGGCCGGTCAGCACGATCACCGCCGCCGACGGCGCGTGCTGCCGCAACCTGGTCAGTCCGGTCAGTCCCGTCGCGTCCGGCAATTGGAGGTCCAGCAGCACGCAATCGGCGGTGACCGGCCGGGCCAGAACCTGTTCGAGCGTGGTGACCCGCTCGAGCACGACACGCTCCAGGCTGGCCGCGGCGTCCGCGAGCATCTCTTCGACCAGCAACGCGTCGCCGTCGTCGTCCTCCACCAGCAGGACATGCAGACGGTCGAGCTTCGAGGGTCTCAGAGGTGCGTCCAGCCCACCGTGACGCACGGCATTCGACACGACAGCCACCTTCCTCACCCGACGTTTCCTGCCGGATGAGGGCGCACGGACGCCCGACAGGAGATGGCTGTCTTCTCAACCATCGGCGAGCGTACCGGCCGTGCCGAACATGCCCGCCGTTCGGACCCGGCCGACACGCCAGCGTCACCTGTCCTTTTCGGACTGTCACACGTACGGGCCCCGAGGTGGCCGGGGCGGCCGCATCGCGGCGGACACCAGCACCACCGCGGCCAGGAAGAACACGGTGACGACGACGTCGATCAGGACCTGGGCGAAGAATTCACCGATCATCACTCACTCCTGTTTGATCCGGCCGGTGTGGTCCGCCGCGCGTGCAGGCTGGTCAGCGTGACGGTGACCAGGACGGCGATGATCACGACCAGCGAGAGCGGGGTGGGGACCTGCGGCACGCCCGGCCAGATCCCGTGGGCCCAGTGCAGAACCAGTTTCACGCCGATGAAGGCGAGGATGATCGCGAGACCATGGTTCAAATGGACGAGCTTGGCCAGCGCCGAATGCAGGACGAAATAGAGGGCGCGCAGGCCGAGCAGGGCGAAGGCGTTGGTGGCGAACACGAGATACGGGTCTTCGGTGATGCCGTAGACCGCGGGCACCGAATCGACGGCGAACACGACGTCGGTGGCGAAGACCGCGACGACCGCCACCGCCAACGGCGTGAGCGCCCGCCGCCCGCGCTCGCGGACGGTCAGGCGGGTGCCGTGATAGTCCTCGGTGACCGGCATCAGCTTGCGCAGCAAGCGAACCGACCGCATCGTCGAGATGTCCCGCTCGGCGTCCGCCCCCGCGAGCGCCTCACGCAGGATCTTGACCGCCGAGGCGAACAGGATCACCCCGAAGACGACGAACGCCCAGGTTCCCGCGGAAAGCATCGCGGCACCCGCCGCGATGAAGATGCCGCGGAGCACGAGGGCACCGGCGATTCCGTACAGGAGCACACGTTGCTGCACGGCGGCCGGGACCGCGAAGGCGGCCAGCAGCAGCATGAACACGAACAGGTTGTCCACCGACAGGGACTTTTCGACCACGAAGCCCGTCATGAATTCGATCGCCTGATCGCCACTGAAATCGAGCCACAGCCAGAGCCCGAAGAACACCGGGAGCGCGAGGTAGAACGCCGACCAGCCGGCGGCCTCCCGCATCGACACCTCGTGCGGGCGGCGGGTGACGGCGAAATCGGCGACCAGCAATCCCAGCAGCACCACGATGCTGACCGACCACAATCCGACGGAACCCAGGGGTTCGGCAGTGCTCGCCACGACAACGGATTCGGGCACAGCGGATTCGGGCACAGGGGCCTCCTCGAACGTCAAGTTCGAGGTCTCCTTCACCCACTAGGGGCGGTCCCCCGAGGACACCAGCGGAGTGTCCGTACTGACCGGGCAGACCCTTGAGAAGTACTCCCCTCGTCAGCCCAGTATCCGCCCCGGCCCGGCCAAAAGTAAAGCAATAGTAAAGACGGCCGTTCGCTCAGGCCGGGCCGTCCCTCAGCACGCCGCGGACCGCGTCCACGGACAGGTCGTCCCACGGGAACTCGGCCAGCCACCAGGTCGCACCCGCCTTCGCGTACGGCGCGAGATCAGTGCCCGCCGGCAGCCCGATCGCGAAGTCGTAGGGCGTCTCATCGTCGCCGCGCAACCCGGTGATCGTCTCGACGGCCTCCGCCAGCGCGTCCGCGCCCGACAGGTTCACCGGGAAGAAGCCGTCGTAACGCGCGGCCCGGCGCATCGGCTTCGTCTTGCCGGGAAAACCCGCCAGCCACAGGGGAATCGGCCGCACCGGTCGCGGCAGGAAGGTGATGTCTTCGACCGTGTAGTGCTTGCCGTGATGCCGCACCGGCTCACCGGACCAGGCCGACGTGAGGATCGAGAGGGACTCGTCCAGCATCTCGGCGCGGACGCGGTCGTCGACCTCATCGCCGGTCTTCGAGAACTCGTGGCCGAACCGGTCGCTGCCCAGCCCGGCGCCGAGGATCAGCCTGCCGCCGCTCAGCCTGTCCAGTGTGGCCGTCTCGCGGGCGAGCTTGACCGGACGGCGGCGGGCGAGCGGCGTGACCATCGGGCCGAAGACCAGGTTCTCGGTGGCGGACGCGACGGCGGCGAGGGTGATCCACGGGTCGGCGATCTCGGCCACCGGCTCGCGCCAGCGGACATGGTCCCAGACGAACAGCCCGTGCCAGCCCGCTTCTTCGGCCTCGGCAGCGAGGCGCGCGATGACCAGCGGGTCGGCGAGTTCGTCGAAGAGCGGCAGCCAGAGTGCGGAACGCAGGTTCATGAGGCGACCCTACGAGCGAAGCCGACCCGCGGGGAGGATCAGTCGGCGTCAGCAGTGGCGCACTAGTGCGCCACTGCCGGGCCTTGGTCGCAAGAGAGGCGGCAACGCGGGCGGGCTGGTGCGCGGGCGGCGGTTTCGTGTGACCGCAGGGACGGCACGCGTGTCCAGACGGACGGCGAGCGTGTTCAGACGGACGACACGGGGTGGAATCCGGTCGCGGGCGTGTCGTCCGTCCAGTCACACGTGTCGTCCATCCGGTCACAGGTGTCGTCCGTCCAGTCACGTTCGGGAGCGCGTGGTGCGGTAGGTTACTCAACTAAGTGGTTGAACACGTTGCGACAGAAATGCGAACGATGACGGACCTGACGATCACGCGTCTGCTCGACGCACCCCGCGAACTCGCCTTCCGGGTCTGGACCGACCCGGATCATCTCGCCCGCTGGTGGGGGCCGGAGGGATTCTCCGCCAAGTCCTGCACAGTCAACCTCACCGAGGGCGGCCGGTGGCGTATCTGCATCGGCGACGGCGAGACGGACTTGTGGGCCTCCGGCGTCTACCACGAGATCGTTCCGCCGGAACGGCTCGTCTTCAGTTTCGCCTGGGAGGAACCGGACGGCTCGCCGGGCCACGACACCTTGGTCACGATCGTCCTCTCCGATCGCGACGGCAAGACCGAAATGTCGTTCCACCAGGCGATCTTCGAGACCGTGGCGGACCGCGACGGCCATATCGAAGGCTGGCAGTCGTGCTTCACCCGCCTCACCGCTCACCTCACGGAGGCCGGCTCCTGACCGAGCACGTCCCGCAGCACTTCGCGGGCCCGCGCCACACCGTCCTCCTCACGCAGGCGCGCGGCGACGTACTGGGCACCACGGCGGAACAGGAGGTTGCCCGACAGCTCCAGGAGCCGCGTGGTCAGGCTTTCCGCGGTGAGGTCCCGCAACGGCAGTGGCCGGGGTCCGGCGCCCAGCCGGGAAACCCTGTCGCCCCAGTAGGGCTGATCGGAAAAGACCGGGCAGACCAGTGCCGGGACGCCCGCGCGCAACGCCGCCGCGGTCGTGCCCGCGCCGCCGTGGTGCACGACCGCCGCGGTGCGAGGGAACAGCCACGCGTGCGGAACGTCCTGGACCGCCAGCAGATCGTCGCCGTCGTCGACGTCCTCGTCGGTGCCGAGAAGGCCGCGCAACCCGACTTCGCGCAGTGCCGTGCGCACGGCGGCGAACGTCCGTTCGGCCTCTGACGGCCGCATGCTGCCGAATCCGACGTACACCGGAGGGGGTCCGGCGGCGAGGAAGTCCCGCAGACGCGGGTCCGGGCGCCATCCGGCGGCGGGTTCGAGGAACCAGTAACCGGTGACGTGGACCCGGGCGGGCCAGTCTCGCGGCCGCGGCACCACGGCGTCGGAAAACCCGCACAGCACCGGGGTTTCGCGACGCCGTGGCCCGCACCACCCGGCCGGGGGCAGGCCGAGTGAGCCGATCCGCCAGCGGTCCACCTCGGGCCGCAGCACCTGCCAGGCGAGGGTGTCGACGGCGTCGAAGCTCAACCGGCGCCCGCACGGCCCGAGCCGTCCCGCCCAGGGCAGCAAGGGATGCGCGAACGCGCGCGTCGGCACGCTGGGCTGGTAGTGGAGTTCGACATCGGGAATACCGAGCGAGGCGCCCAGGTGCGCGCCGAGGAAGCCGAGCGTCGGCGCGAGCACGAGGTCCGCCCCGGCCGCGCCGTCCTGCGCGTCGGCCAGCAGCCGCTCCAGTACCGGCGCCAGCGCACCTCGCAGCCCTCGCAGGAACGTCGCGGGATTGCGCCCGCCCTCCGTCCACTCGCGGCCGGCGGCCGAGCCCAGCACCTCGGCGGGATCGGCCGAGAGCGGCGCGAACTCCAGGCCGTACCCGGTCACCAGCGACCGGAACCGCTCCGCCGCGAGAATCCGCACCCGGTCTCCGTCGACGGCGAGACCACGGCCGAGCGCGACACAGGGCTGGACGTCGCCCCGCGAACCGGGCGCGACGACCACGATGAGCCGGCTCACTGCTTCGCCGCCGTCAACCGGTAGCGGAGCCGGAACGGCAGATTCGCCAGCACCGCGGCGAATCGCGCGTCCCATCCGACGAGATAGCGCGGAGCGGGGCGGCGGGTGGTCAGCGCCCGGACGACGACCAGCGCGGCCTGTTCCGGCGGCACCCCGGACCGCGCCGAGCGATCCGCGCTCCGTTCGGCCTCTTCCAGTTGTGCCGCATACCTTTCCCGGGCGGCGTCCGGCAAGGACGCGCGCACCTCCTCGGCCGCCGCGCGGGCGCGGGGCCAGATCGCCGTGGCCACCGCGCCGGGTTCCACGAGGACGACGCCGATGCCGGACGGGGCCAGCTCGGCGCGCAGGGTGTCGGTCAAGCCGACCAAGGCGAACTTCGACGTGTGGTACGGCCCGACCATGGGCCCGGCGATGCGACCGCCGATGGAACCGACGGTCACCACCCGTGCCCTCGTCGCGGCGCGCAGCGCGGGCAACATCGCCTGCGTGACCGCGAGCTGGCCGGTGACGTTCACCTCCAGCTGCTGCCGGAACACTTCGAGCGGCACATGTTCCAAGGGGCCCGGACGCGCCATCCCGGCGTTGTTCACCAGGCCCTGCAACGGTCCCGCCGCCGCGACCTTCTCCCCGCACTCCGCGATGGAGGCCTCGTCCCGCAGATCCATCCGCAGCACGCTCACCGCGTCGCCGTGGACACGGGCGAGTTCCGTTTCATCCGCGTCGGTGCGCACACTCGCCCACACGTGCGCGCCCCGGCGGACCAGTTCCGTCACGCAAGCCCGGCCGATGCCGCTCGAAGCCCCGGTGACCACATAGGACAGCCGGGTCATGACGCCTCCCCTGTCTTGGCAGGAGCGTCCAGCACTCGCAGCATCCGAGGCCAGGTCTTGTGCAACTGGTCCTGCCAGTACGCCCAGTGGTGCGTACCCGGACCGTAGAAGTCCGACGTCACCGGGACGCCGAGGCGGTTCAGCCGGTCCGCCATCGCGATGGTCTGGCCGCTGCAGAGGAATTCGAGCAGCATCGCGCCGGGCAGGACGTCGATCGGGAGCTTGCCGTCGAACGGCCCGGGCAGGCCGTTGCCCGTCGACAGGTACAACTCCGTGCCCCGCAGGCGGTCGGCGTTCACCACCGGATCGTGCGCGTCCCAGCGGGACGCCTCGCGCCGCCGGTCACCCCAGAGCGCTTCGGGGTCGAGCCGGGCCGAGCCGACGATCGCCCCGGTCAGCAGTTCGCCGTACGGGCCGGTGGGATTGAGATTCCCGCTGAACGACCCGGCGAAGCGGAACACGCCGGGCCGCCGCGCGGCGAGTTCCACCGCGCCGTACCCGCCGAGCGACAGCCCGGCCGCGGCTCGCCGCCCGTCCCCGCGATAGCCGCGGTCGATCAGTTGCGGTACCTCGACGGCGGTGAACGTCTCCCACTGGTTCGCCACGATGTCCTTGCCGTAGTTCCACCAGTCCGAGAAGAACCCGGCCGAACCGGAACCCGGCATCACCACCAGGACGCCGGATTCGTCGGCGAGACGCCGGACGTCGGTGTTGGCGGTCCAGCCGCGGTAATCCTGCAGGCGAGTCTCTCCGGCCAGCAGGTACACCGCCGGCCACTTCCGGTCCGGCTCGGCTTGCCAGCCCGCCGGGAGGATCACCCGGACCATCGCGTAGCTCCCGACTCCGACCGAGCGCACCGTGAGGTCCAGCATCCGCGGATCACCGTCCACAGTGGTCTGGGCGACGACGTGCGAGCCGTCGTCGGCCCGGGCGTCCGGAACAGCAGCGGCCTGCGCCGGCGTCGCGGCGACACTCGCCAGCGCGCACGCCAGGGCCGTCACCAGCGCGACGGCCCGCGGCCGCCTCGAAGTCATGCGCATACGTAATCCTTTGCACGGTCGCTCGATCGAAACAGGAAATGTGACGGCGATTACCCCGAAATGAAATCCGTGGATGCCGGACACGTTAAGCGGAAGAGACCCTTCCTAGCAATTGTCCTGTCCAGCATCCGGGAGGACAATGTGAATGCCAGGGAAACACGAAATACGCTCGCATCCCCCACCCGGGTGACCCGTCGCTCACGGACAGTGAGCCACTGTGGCACGGTGGTACCAGACTTGGTCACGCACCAGCGAAAAGACCCGAAGTCCCAGGTCACACCCAGTACACGAAGGGCATTTACGTTCTCTTGATACCTTCCGGTATTCGATTTCCCGCCGTAGCCTTCGTCGTGCCGACCGGGCTCGGCGTGCACTGACGCGACCCCGGCGCCTGTGTCCCAACGCGGGGACAGCACCCATCAGGATCCTTGAAGAAAGGGCTATTCATGACTGCCCGAATTCGCCCGAATTCTCGTTTACCGCCACCGAAGTGGCGGGCCCGCGCCACCGCGTTCCTCGCCACCGCGGCCGCGGCGACCACCATTTCAGGAGCGGCCACCATTTCAGGAGCGACTGCGGAAACGGTTCTCGCGGCCCCTCCCGCGACTTCGCCGTCCGCTTCACCGGCACCGTCGCCCGCCGTTCCACCGTCCGCGCTGCTGCCGCCGGAGGCACTGCCCGCCGCCGCACGCGACGGCTTCGACCTGCGGGCCGCGATGTCCGCTTCGGACCGGAAGGACGACGGAACCGGCGAGTGCGGCGACGTCGTCCACGGCAGGCTGGTCACAGCGGAGGCGTCCGGCCAGGGCTTCCAGTCCACGGTCCCCGGCGGGCAGGTCTCCGAACTGGTCGCGCGCACGACGAATCCACCCGATCTGACGGCCTGGGCCGCCCGGGCCGCCCGGTGCGCCGAAGTGACCGTCGACGATCCGGCGGGCACAGCGATGTCGACCATCACCGTCCGGCCAGGACCTTCCGTGCCCGGTACGAAAACCCTTTCCTACGAACAACTCCTGACGTTGCCCGGCCAGCCCCCCGAGCTGCCCGGACTTCGCCTGCGCACCGTCGCCATCGCCGCCGACGACGTGCTGGTCGTGCTCCGCGACGCCGGAAGCACCGGCGTCGACCTGGACACCCTGGCCGTCACCGCCTGGCGGCACGCCGCGAACCGGCTCGGCCGCTGAACGCACCCCGCTCGACCCCGCTCAACCCCGAGGAGAAGCCATGTCTCTGGCCCCCGAAACCTTGCCCGCGGCAGCCGGCACCACCCTCCCCGCCTGCCTCCGGCATTGGGCGGAAGTCGCGGGAGACCGGCCCGCGCTGACCTTCGCCGACTTCTCCACCGATCGCGACGGGCGACGCCGGACCCTGACCTGGCAACAACTCCAGGAGCGCGTCGACTTCGTCGCGGGCACACTTCCCGTGCGGCCCGGTGACCGCGTCGCCGTGCTGTGCCCGCAGAGCACGGAGTACGTCGTCGGCTTCCTCGCCGCGATCACCGCGGGCGCGATCACCGTGCCGCTGTTCGACCCCGGGCTGCCCGGGCACGCGGGACGGCTCGCCGCGGTGCTCACCGACTGCGCCCCCACCGCCGTCGTCACCACCGCCGCGGCCGAGGAGTCGGTCCGGGAATTCCTCGCCGGTCTGCCCGGTGGCGAGAACGTCGCCGTCGTCGCGGTGGACGAGCCGGGCGAAGGGCCCGCGCGCTCGTGGCCCGCACCGGACGCGGCGCCGGACGACGTGGCGTATCTGCAGTACACCTCCGGTTCGACCCGTACCCCGGCCGGTGTGGTGCTGACCCACGCGAACGTGCTGGCCAACGTCACCCAGGCCGCGCGAGGGCTCGGCATCGACCCGGCCGCCGCGACCACGGTCTCGTGGCTTCCGCTGTTCCACGACATGGGTCTCGTCCTCGGCCTGATCCTGCCGGTGGCGCTGGGCATGCGGTCGGTGCTGATGGACCCGCTGGCCTTCATCGAACGTCCGGTGCGCTGGCTGGAACTGCTGAGCGACCACAACGGAAGCTGGAGCGCCGCGCCGAACTTCGCCTTCCACTACAGCGCGAGCCGCGTCCGCGAAGCCGACCGCGCCCGGCTGCGGCTCGACCGCGTCGCCGCGATCGTCAACGGCGCCGAACCGATCAACCCCGACGTCCTCGACCGGTTCCACAGCACTTTCGCCGAAGTGGGCTACCGGCCGGAGAAGACCCGGCCCGCCTACGGCCTGGCCGAGGCGACCGTCTTCGTCACCACCGGGCCCGGCGCGCCTCCGCGCGTCACCACGTTCGACCGGGCCGCCCTCGGAACGGGCACCGCACGGCAGGCGGACGACGGCCTCCGGCTGGTCGCCTGCGGTGTCCCGGTGGGTCAGCACGTGGCACTGGTCGATCCCGGAACCGGTGTCGCGCTCGAAGACGGCTCGGTCGGCGAGATCTGGGTCCACGGGCCCAACGTCGGCACCGGCTATTGGCAGAAACCCTTGGAGAGCACCGAAACCTTCGGCGCCCGGCTGACCGGCGACCACGACGGGCTGCCCGAGGGGCCGTGGCTGCGCACCGGCGACCTCGGCGTCCGGTACGACGGCGAGGTCTACATCGCCGGCCGGATCAAGGACCTCCTCATCGTCGACGGCCGCAACCACTACCCGCAGGACGTCGAGGCCACGGCCGCGTCCGCCGACCGCGACATCCGCCCGGGCAGCGTGGCCTCGTTCGCCGTCGAAGGCACCGACACCGAGGCCGCGGTCATCGTCGCCGAACACCGCGGTCACACCGGTCTGTCCACATCGGACGAACGAGCGCTCGCCGCCACGATCCGGCGGCTCGTGTCCGACGCGCACGGCCTCTCGCTGCGCGCCGTGATCCTCGTCCCGGCGGGCCTGGTCCCGCGTACCTCCAGCGGCAAGATCGCGCGAAGCGCCTGCCGCGACCGCTACCTCGCCGGCGACTACGGAAAGGCCTTGGCGCGATGAGAAACCCGACGTTCGACACCCCCGCATTGCGTCGCTGGCTGCTCGACACCGTCGCCGAGCACACCGGCGTCGACGCCGCCCTGCTCGAACCCGACAGCCCGCTCGGTGACTACGGCCTGTCCTCCCGTCAGGCCGTCGGAATCGCCGCGGACCTCGAAGACCTGCTGGGCACGCCGTTGCCCGCCACCCTGCTGTGGGAAAGCCCGACGATCGACCACCTCGCCCGCTCCCTCACCGGCGGCGCCGAACCCGAATTCGTGCCCGCGGCCACGGATCGCCGTCAGGCCGACCCCATCGCGGTCGTCGGTCTCGGCTGCCGCTGGCCCGGCGCGAACGGACTCGAAGAGTTCTGGGATCTGCTGAGCACCGGACGGGACGCCGTCCGGGTGGCGCCGCCGGGGCGCTGGAGCGCCGACGCCGCCCCCGTCGTGGGCGGTTTCCTCGACGACGTGGCCGGATTCGACGCCGACCACTTCGGCATCACTCCGCGTGAGGCGTCCACTATGGACCCCCAGCAGCGAATGCTCCTGGAGGTCGCCTGGGCGGCATTGGAGCACGCCGGGATCGCCCCGGCTTCGTTGCGCGGCAGCCGGACCGGCGTATTCACCGGGATCTCCACCCACGACTACGGGCACCTCACCATGTCCGGCGGCGACGTGGATCTGTGGACGGCCACCGGCGCGGCGGGCAGCATCTCGGCCAACCGGCTTTCGTACATCTACGACTTGCGCGGGCCGAGTATGGCGGTGGACACCGCCTGCTCGTCGTCACTGGTCGCGGTACACCACGCGGTACGCGCGCTTCGTGACGGCGAGGCGGATCTGGCGCTGGCCGGCGGGGTGAACCTCATGCTGCTGCCCGGTCCCACGGCCGCGTTCGCCGCGGCCGGGCTGCTCGCCGGCGACGGCCGCTGCAAGACCTTCGCGGCGAGCGCCGACGGGATCGCCCGCGCCGAGGGCTGCGGCGTCGTCGTGCTCAAGCGGTTGGCGGACGCCGAATACGACGGCGACCGCGTGCTCGCGGTGATCCGGTCCACCGCGGTCAACTCCGACGGCCGCTCGCAGGGCATGGCCGCCCCGAATCCCGCCGCCCAGCAGGAAATGCTGCGGACCGCCTATCACGGGGCGAGGCTCAATCCATCCACTGTGGACTACGTCGAAGCGCACGGTACCGGCACTCTGCTCGGCGATCCGATCGAGGCTCGCGCGCTCGGCGCCGTCCTCGGCGCGGACCGCACGGCCGACGCCCCGCTGCTGATCGGCTCGGTGAAGACGAATATCGCGCACGCGGAGGCGGCCGCCGGGATCGCCGGGCTGATCAAGGTCGTGCTGGCCATGACCCACGACGAGTTGCCGCCGCAACTGCACTTCGCGGCGCCCAACCCGCATATCCCGTTCGACGATCTGCGGCTGCGGGTGGTGACCGAACCGACGCCGTGGCCCCGCCTTTCCGGCCGGGCCACCGCCGGGGTGTCCGCTTTCGGGTTCGGTGGGACCAACGCCCACGTCGTCCTCGAACAGGTGCCGACGCCGGAACCCGCACCGGAACGCACGGACGTCCGCATCGCGCTGCTGTCCGCCCGCACCCGCGACCGCCTGGAGGAGCGGGCCACGCAACTGGCGGACTGGCTGGCCTCCCCCGCCACGCCGGAGAATTCGCTCGCTGACGTCACGCACACGTTGTTCCGGCGCGACAACGGCGCACCGCACCGGGCCGCGCTCGTCGCCGGGGACACCGCCGAACTGGCGGCGCTGCTGCGGGCCGTCGGTTCCGGGGCCGACCCGCTGCCCGCGGGCGCGGTCACCGGCACCACCCGGACCACCGACGGCCCGGTGTTCGTGTTCTCCGGCCACGGCTCGCAGTGGGCCGGGATGGGCCGCGATCTGCTGGCCGCCGAGCCCGCCTTCACCGCTCAGGTCGAGAAGCTCGGCGACCTGTTCACCGAGCACACCGGACGGTCGCTGCGAACACTGCTGACCACGTCGGATCCTTTGTCCCTGCCCGAAACCCAGGTGGCGATCTTCGGGACGCAGGTCGCGCTGGCCGCCCAGTGGGAGGCACTCGGCGTCCGCCCCGCGGCCGTCATCGGGCACTCCCTGGGTTCCGCGGCCGCCGCCGTGGTGAGTGGAGCGCTCACCACCGACGAGGCCGTCCACCTGGTCGCCACCCGCGCCCGGCTGCTCGGCAAGGTGAAACCGGGCGGGGCGATGGCCGCGGTGGAACTGGAACCCGAGGATCTGGCGCGGTACCCGGGTGTCGAACTCGCCGTCGAGTCGGCGCCGCGTCAGCTGACCGTGGCGGGCGACGCCGACGTGCTGGACTGGCTCGTCGCGGAGTTGGAGGCCGCCGGGCGGACCGCGCGCCGGCTCCCGGTCGAGGTCGCCGGGCATTCCGTGCGCGTCGAGCCCGTGTTGCGCCGGCTCCGCACCGCCCTCGCCGAACTGGCCGGCCGGCGCCCGACGATTCCCTGGTACGACACAGTTCTGGCCGATCCGCGGGAGCTGCCAGACTTCGACGCCGGGTACTGGGCCGACCACCTGCGCCGGCCGGTGCGGTTCCGGCAGGCCGTGGCGGCCGCCGCCGAAGACGGGCACCGGGTGTTCGTCGAGGTGTCGCCGCACCCGATCCTGCGGGGGTCCGTCGCGCGGACACTCGAAGCCGAAGGAGTGGTCGACGCCGTCGTCACCGGAACCCTGCGCCGAGGCCAGGACGAGGTCCGGGCACTGGGCGCCGCCGCGGCCGAACTGTACTGCGCGGGCACCCGGATCACCCCCGCCGATCCGGACGACGGCGCCCGCCTGGTCGACGTCCCGCCGATGCCGTGGCGGCACGAGCGGCATTGGTACACCTCCGCCGAAGGGGCGCCGGCGTTCGCGGCCCGCGTGACCGAGCCCGAACCCGTTCGGAACACCGGCGGCGACCGGCTCACCGAGATCGTCGCCGCCGTCATGGGATTGCGGCCCGACCGCATCGACGCCGACGTCCCCTTGGTCGAACTCGGGCTGGATTCCTTGATGGCCAACCGGATCCGGGAGGCCGTCCGCCGTGAGTTCGGTGCCGAGCCCGACACCGCCGCCGTGCTGCGCGGCGCCACGCTCGCCGATCTGAACCGCGATCTCGCACCGCGCGAGGACGAGGAGCCCCGTCCGGCACGTGGTCGCGCCTGGGACGCGGCAGATCGCCTGGTGCTGCGCCTGTGGCAGGAGCACACCGGCGCCGACGCGGGCGGCACCCAGGTTCGGCTGACCGAGACCGGCAGGCCGGACCGGCTGGCGGAACTGCTCGCGGAGGGGCTCACGGCGGAACTCGACACCCCGGTGGAGGCGGCCGAACTGCTGCGGCACGACTCCCTGGCGGCCATCGCCGACGTCGCCCGTGCCGTGCTCGACACCCGGGAAGAGCGGGGACCGGTGCACATCCTCTCACCCGGCGACGCCGAAACCGCACCGCTGCTGCTGTTCCACCCCGGCGGCAGCACGTGCACCGTGTACCGGCCGTTGCTGGACCGGCTGCCCGCGGCGGTGCCGTGCGTCGGCTTCGAGCGCGTGCCGGGTGTCAGCATCGAAGAACGCGTCGAGCACCTCTTGCCATTGGTGCGAGCGCAGCACCGCGGCGGTGCGTACCGGCTGGCGGGCTGGTCGTTCGGCGGGGCGCTGGCCTACGGCGTCGCGGCGCGGCTCGCGGAAGAAGGCGACGAGGTCGAGTTCGTCGCGCTGATCGACACCATGCTCCCGCTGCCGGAGCCGGACCTCGACCCGCGGGCGTCGTCCGCGCGCAGGTTCCTGCGGTTCACCGGTTACGTCGAAGGCACTTACGGCCGCGCCGTCCATCTCGGTCACGAGGAACTCGCGCCACTGCCCGAAGAGGAGCAGATCGAGCTGACCATGCGGCGGGTCGCCGAGGCCGGCTTGCTCAGCCCCGGCGTGCTCCGGCACCAAAGTCAGTCCTTTTTGGACACTCTGGCGGCGGAACGCGGTACGCCACGCCGCTACGGCGGCCGTGTCGTGCTCTACCGGGCGACCGAGCAGTACGCCGCCGGGCTGGCGATGGAACCGCGCTACTCCCGCACGGACCTCGCGGCGGGCTGGGCGGAACTGTGCCCACGACTGGAGATCGTGCCGGTCGACGCGCACCATCTGTCCGTTGTGGACCCACCGCATGTCGACGTCGTCGCGAGGCATCTGGCGGGTCTGCTGTGACGGTGGCCCGGGCCGAGCCGGCGATCCGCGCCTGGCCGCTGCTGGCCGTGCTCGGCGCCGGGCTGTTCCTGGTCGCGGTGGACGCGACCGTGTTGCACGTCGCGTTGCCCGACCTCGTCCGGCAGCTGCGGCCGGGCGCCGCGGCCCAGGTGTGGATCGTGGCGATCTACCCGCTGACCGCGGCACCGCTGCTGCTGCCGTTCGGGACACTCGGCGACCGCTACGGAAGGCGTCGGATCCTGGTCGCCGGGTACGTGGTGTTCGGGATCGCGTCACTCGCCTGTGCGCTCGCCCCGAATGTGCCTGCCCTGCTCGCCGCCCGCGCGGTGCTCGGCTGCGGCGGCGCGATGATCATGCCGGTCACGATGTCGCTGCTGCGGGAACTCTTCCCGGAGCAGCGGCACCGCCGGACGGCGATCGCGGTGTGCAGCGGTATCGCGGGCTCCGGCTCGGTGTTCGGTCCGGTGCTGGGCGGCGTGCTCGTCGAGACGTGGGGCTGGCGCGCGACCTTCCTGCTGAATCCGCCGGTGATCCTGGCCGCCGTGGTACTCGCGTTGCGGTGGCTCCCCCGGACTCCGCCCGGACGGCGATCGTGGGACGCGCTCAGCGCGGGGCTCGCGGCGGGCGGTGTCCTCGGGATCGCGTTCGCCGTCGGACAGCCGAGATCCGAGGGCGCGCTGTGGATACTGGGGCTGGCGGCGGGGGTGGCCGGGTGTGTCCTCATCGGACTGTTCCTCCGCCGCCAGCGCCGGACCGATCCGCCGCTGCTGGATCTGACGCTGTTCCGGCTCCCGGGCGTGCCGGGCGCCGTCGGCGGGGTACTGCTGGTGATGAGCACACTCGTCGGGCTCGGCTTGCTGTTCGCCCAGTATCTGCAGGTGGTGCTGGGACTCTCCCCGACGGCGGCGGCGTCACGGCTGCTGCTGGTGCTCGGCGCTTCGGCCGTCGGGAGTGTGGTGGCCCCGGCCCTGCTGGGGCGGTTCGGCAACGCCCGGGTCCGCACGGCCGGGTTCGTGGTGGGCGCGGTGTCGTTGACGGTCCCGGCGGCGGGATCGGCCGCGCTGACGTCGCCGGGACTGCTGGGCATCGGACTGGCGGGGCTGGGGCTGGGTATGGCGCTCGCGCTGACGTCGAGCACCGACACCCTGCTTTCGGCGACCCCGGCCGAGCAGGCGGGCGGCGCGGCCGCGGTGGAGAAGACCGGCTACGAACTGGGTGCGGGCTTCGGCACGACGTTGTTCGGTTCCCTGGCGGCCGCGGTGTACGCGGGCCACCTGGTGGTGCCGTCCGGCGTCCCCGATTCGGTGCGTCAACTCGCCTCGGCGGGCCCGGCGCAGGCCGAAACCGTCGCCACGGGATTGACGCCCTCGGTGGCGGACGAACTACTCGCCGCCGCGCGGGCCGCTTGCACCGCCGGGCTTCAGGTGTCCGCTGCTGTCGCTTGTGGACTGTTCGTACTGGCCGCGGCCGTCTCCGGGCTCAGCTCGGGCGCGCCTCGTCGGTGAACTGCGCGGCGTACTCGCCGGTCGGCGGAATCTGCTGGATCACGTCGATCAGCACACCGTTGGGGTCGGCGACGATGAAGTGGCGCTGTCCGAACTCCTCGCTGCGCAAGGAAAGCGTCTCGGGCAGCCCGGCCTCCACGACGAGCCGTTCGTGCTCGGCGTCGGCGTCCTCCACCTCGAAGTTGAGCAGGAGGCCCTGCACGGGCTTACCGAACCCGGCGGGGATGGTGCCGTGGCCCGGCGCGAGGATCGCGAGCTCCCAGTCGCCACGTTTGAGGCTGACGTACCAGTCCGCCTCGAACGTGAGCTCGAAGCCGAAGTGGCCGACGTAGAAGTCGCGCGTCTCGGCGATCCGCTCGGTCATCACGACGGGATAGAAGCTGGTCAGCTGCATGGTGCCACCTTGTCTCACGAATAATACCGACCGTCGGTTTGTTTCTTCGAAGTTAGCCAACCGACGGTCGGTATGTCAAGATTCCGGCATGGCCCGCACGAAACAGCAGCAGCGCGAAGAGACGATGGAAGCGCTGAACGCCACCGCCCGACGCCTGTTCGCCGAACACGGGTACGGCAACGTCGGGCTCGAAACCATCGCCCAGACCGCGGGCGTCAGCAAAGGCGCGCTCTACCACCACTTCAGCAGCAAGGCGGAACTCTTCCGGCACGTCCTCGCCCGGGTGCAGCACGACGTGGGCGAGCAGGTCGCGCGAGCCGCGGACGCCGCCGCGGACCCCTGGGAGGGACTGCTCGCCGGCTGCCGCGCGTTCCTCGGTGCCGCGACCGACCCGGAAATCCAGCAGATCATGCTGCTGGACGGCCCGGCCGTGCTCGGCTGGCAGGACTGGCGCGAACTGGACGACGAGTCCAGCGCCCGCCACCTCGCCGAAGCCCTGTCCTCGTTGATGACCGACGGCGTTCTGGCGCGGCGACCCGTCGAACCGTTGGTGCGCCTGCTTTCCGGGGCGATGAACGAGGCCGCCGTATGGCTCGCCCACTCCCCCGACGCCAAGGCCGACCTCGCGGCGACCATGGACACCCTGACCCCGATGCTCGAGTCGTTGCGTGCAACGCAAAAGGCCCCATCCTCGAAAGGATGGGGCCTCAGGACTGCGGTGGGCGATACTGGGATCGAACCAGTGACCTCTTCGGTGTGAACGAAGCGCTCTCCCCCTGAGCTAATCGCCCGCGGTACGAACTTCGGTTCACCGGGGAAGTGAACCTGGTGCGCGATACTGGGATTGAACCAGTGACCTCTTCCGTGTCAGGGAAGCGCTCTCCCGCTGAGCTAAACGCGCGCTGTGAACTCGTTCGTACTGAGAATACTCTAGCGGACCCGTTTCCGAGCCCGCTCAGGGGATCCCCCAACTGCCGCGGCTCAAGGTTTCGGCAGCTTCGAGACGATCGAGACGGCGATCTCCTTCGTCCGATCGCAGGGGCTTCCGCTCCCTTCCTTGGCGAGCAGCCGGACAGAGACGTGTTCGACCTCCCGGTCCGAAAGCGCGCGATGTCGCCAGGTCACGGTGCAGTTCGAGTCCCCGAACTCACGGATGTCGCCGGTGACACCGCCGCCCAGATCGACCGGCGACCCCTCGGGCGAGTACGCGCCTCGGCCGAGTACGACGGTCAGCGAGTCCCCGTTTTGCTGCCACTCGCAGATGCGCAGGGTCCGCGGACTGGACTGCGCGTTCTTCATGTTCTTGCCGACGACCGCCGGGTCCGGGACGGCGCACGGGTCCAGCGGAAGCAGACTGGCCGGGTCGCCGGCCCGATCGACCTCGTGTGTACGCAGCCGAGTGAGGGCACCGGTGAGCGCGCCGTCGGCGATGGCACACGGGTCGCCTTCCCGGTTCGAGTTGCGGATGAGTACCCCCAGCTGCCGGTTCGACGGCAGCTGCACCACCGAGTCGCAACCTCCGCTGATGGTGCTGCGCAGCAGGGGAAGCCCCTCGGCGACGCGATCCGTCCGCTCGATTCCGCTGGTCGTCAGTCCCTCGCCGAGCTGAAGGTCGAAAGCGACACCTTGGGTACCGGTGTACTTGCACCGGGCCGGGTAAGTCGGATCCGTTTCCGGGGTCAGCGTGCCGAGCTCCTGGACGAACCGGCCGGCGAGGACCTTGCACGGGTCGACGAGGCGCAGCCGCTCCAGGCTGAGGGCTTCGGACACCGCCAGGGAGGTCGTCCCCGGATCCTCCGGCTTGGCGTAGTCGGCGATGGAGAGCCCGAGCGCGACGATCCCGGCCACGAGCAGCAAGACGACCCCGGAGACCACACCGGCGATGATCTTCTTCGTGCGCGGCACCATCTTCTTCGGCGGCGGACGCCAGATCGGGAGCGGGAGTGCCAGCACCGAGCGCACCTCGGCGTCCTGCTGCTGGATCCGCGCGTGCACGGCGGGCGGCCAGGGCGCCACACCCGGCGGGACCGGGCCGAGGAAGTCCAGGATCTGTTCCGGGGTCGGGCGCCGCGCCGGGTCCTTGGCCAGGCAGGGCTCGGCGAGCTGCCGGATTTCCGCCGGGACGTCGCCGAGGTCCGCGACGCTGTGCACGACGTTATACAGTGTCTGCGGCGCTGTCGGCCCGGTGAACGGGCCGCGGCCGGTGGCGGCCATGACCAGGATCGCGCCGAGGGAGAAGACGTCGCTCGCCGTGGTGATCTGGCCGCTTCCGGCCTGCTCCGGGGACATGAACGCGGGCGAGCCGATGATCGCGCCCGTACCGGTGAGTTCCTGCACTTCCTCGGCCGCGCGGGCGATGCCGAAGTCGATCACCCGGGGGCCGTCGCCGGTGAGGATGATGTTGCTGGGCTTGAGATCCCGGTGGATCAGTCCCGCACGGTGGATCTCGGTCAGTGCCGCGGCCAGTCCCGAAGCCAGCAGCCGTACCGATTCGACGGGCAGCGGCCCGGCCGCGTCCACCGCCTCCTTCAGGGACGGCCCGGTGACGAAGACCGAGGCCAGCCAAGGGGTTTCCGCTTCCGCGTCGGCGTCCATCACCGCCGCGGTGTAGGCCCCGGAGACCATCCGCGACGCGGTGACCTCGCGGCGGAACCGTTCCCGGAAGCGCTGATCATGCGCGAACTGCGCGTGCAACTGCTTGACCGCGACGAGCCTGCCGTCCGGAGCCAGACCGAGCACGACCCGGCCCATGCCGCCTTCGCCGATTTCGGCGATGATCCGGTAGGCGCCGATCTGCCGGGGTTCGCCGGGATTCAACGGTTTCACTGATCAGCCCTAGGGTTTCGGGAGTTTCTGCAGCAGGACCTCGGCGAAGCCCTTCGCCTTCTCGCAGGCTTCGGCGGAGGTCAGCTTCGTACCACTGGTACCGAACGTCAGTTCCACGTTCTCGCCGTCACGGTCACTGACGGACCGATGCTGCCAGGTCAGCGAACAGCTGGAGCGGGCGACGCCGTCGTCGTTCTCGGCCAGGTACACCTTGGTACCGCCGAGATCCAGGGTCGCGGTTCTGCTGTAGTAGGCGTCCTTCGACTGAACCGGCGGATACGCCCGGACGAGGCTCATCCGGAGGCTGCCGGCCGCGTCGTAATAACACTGGTGCAGGTGCTCGCGGTTCGTCGCGACCACCGGCCCGATCAGCCGATCCGCCGTCGCGGGGCCGACCAGCGCACAGGGATCCAGCGGGGCCAGCGTGCCCGCCGGAAGCTCCCGCTCGTGGCCGCCGGCCCGGATCCGCTTGACCGCGTCGGTGAGCGCGGACTTCACCACGGAACACGCTTCGTCCTTTGTGGACAGCGAATTCACCCTGGTGCTGAGCTTGGTGTTCGGCAGACCGGGGAGGGCGACCGCCGCCCCGCAGGAGTCATCGGACCCCTTGACGTACAACGGAAGCCCCTCCAGCTCGCCCGCCGGTTCCCCGTCGACCAGGCCGCCACCGGCGCCGAGCTCCAGCCATTTGCCCGCGGGCGTGGAATACGTGCACGTGTCGAAGTGGATGTCGATTTCCTTGCCCAGCTTGCCGAACCCGGGTACCTCCCGGCCTTCGAGCACCTTGCAGAAGTCGACGCGGCGCAGGTTGTCCGGACCGAGCGGGTCCGGGTTGACCGGGGTGGTGGCCGGCACGTCCGGCGGCGCCGGCTCGGACGGCGCGGCGACGGCCGGTGGCGGGTCCTCCCCGT
Source organism: Amycolatopsis sp. lyj-112 (assembly GCF_046549055.1). Lineage (NCBI taxonomy): Bacteria > Bacillati > Actinomycetota > Actinomycetes > Pseudonocardiales > Pseudonocardiaceae > Amycolatopsis > Amycolatopsis sp. lyj-112. Next base: position 321,784 of record NZ_JAJPWS010000009.1, read on the forward strand.
TCAGGGAGACCGCCGCGACCGTGCCTCCGGCGACCACCACGACGGCGACGGCGGCCAGCGCGGCGTACAGCCCGCGCCGGGAGCGCCTCGGCGGGGGCGGGTCGAGCAACAGCCGGACCTCGGCCTGCTGCGCCTGGATGAGGTGCGGCACCAGCGGCGGCCAAGGGCTCGTCGTCGGCGCGATCGGGCCGAGCTGCTCCAGCACCCAGGCGGGGGAAGGCCGGGCCGTCGGATCCTTGGCCAGGCAGGGCTCGACGAGCTGCCGCAGTCCGGGATCGAGATACCGCAGGTCGGGCTGGACGTGCACGACGTTGTACAAGGTATGCGGAGTGGACGTTCCGGTGAACGGATTCGACCCGGTCGCGGCCATCACCAGCAGGGCGCCGAGGGAGAACATGTCGCTCGCCGGCGTCAGCGGCTTGCCCTCGGCCTGCTCCGGCGACATGAATCCGGGTGAGCCGATGATCGAGCCGGTGTGCGTGAGTTCGGAGTCGCCCTCGACAGCGCGGGCGATGCCGAAGTCGATCACCCGGGGGCCGTCGCCGGTGAGGATGACGTTGCTCGGTTTGAGGTCGCGGTGCACCAGCCCCGCGCGGTGGATGTCCCCCAGCGCCAGCGCGAGCCCCGCGGCCAGATGCCGGATCGCGGGCGGCGGCAGCGGCCCGCCGGCGGCCACGGCTTCCGACAGCGACGGTCCCGGCACGAACACCGAGGCCAGCCAGGGGACGGGCGCGTCCGGATCGGCGTCCATGACGGGAGCGGTGTACGCGCCGGAGACCATGCGCGACGCGGTGACCTCGCGGCGGAACCGCTCGCGGAAGCCGGGATCGTGCGCGAATCCCGGGTGCACCTGTTTGATCGCGACCAGGCGTCCGTCCGATGAGGTCCCGAGCAGTACCCGGCCCATCCCGCCCTCGCCGAGCGCGGCGAACACCCGGTAGCGCCCCACGTCGGTGGGTTCGCCGGTGTTCAACGGCTTCACAACGCCCCCTTGTCCTGGGGGCGATGGTACAAAACCACTCGGAAGTGTCACGCGCCGCGTCGGTCTGCAGCTCAGCGACCTGCCTCCGCAACCGCTGCACCTCATCGGCGACCGCAGGATCATCCGCCGGCGCGGCCGCTTCCTCCTTGGCCTTGTCACCCACGACCGCAGGGTCGGGTGTACGGCGTCTGATCACGCGAGACCCGTGTCTGATCACGCGTGACGTCTGTCTGGACACGCGTGACGTCCGGCCAGTCACGCGTGTCGTCCATTCAGGATCACGCGACGCGTGGCGTCAGCATGAGATCGAACGTGTTGCCGTCGCCCTGGACGAACGTGCTCAGGTATGGCGTGAAAGCGCCGCAGCCGGTGAGCGGTGCCAGCGTGTAGGTGCCGGTCAGCGCGCCGCCACCGGCCATCGTGAAACCGTCTCCGGTGCGCAATTCGGCCGTCGACGGGCTCGACGTCTTGCAGCCCGGCCCGCTGCTGACCGGCATCCCGACGAGGGTGACGAGCGGCAGGACGGTGGTGAAGCGGGGCCGCGCGATGAACCCCGTCCCGGCGAGGTCGCCACCCTGCGGCCCGTCGGCGACGAACTCGAGATCGGCCGCTCCCGGAACGAAGCCGAACAGCCGGAAGTCGGTGTGCGCCTTGTCGAACACCGGACCGCCGGTGAAGACGGTCGCCGCGGTCGGGCTCAGGTCGAAGCCACCGGTCAGGGGCGCGGCGGCGCCCAGCGCCTTGACGGTCGTCTTCCCGGCGACCGTGTAGCGGTGGCCGGTCGGCGTGCCGCCGAGGTCGAAGGAAAGCAGTGTCGCGTCCTGGCCCGGGTCGAGCGTGCAGTCCGAGGTGAACGAGCCCAGCCCGGTGAAGGAGCCGTCGGCCTTCTTCGGGGTCAGCCGGGTGGTGAAGTCGCCGATCGTCAGCGTCGTCTTGCCCGGTTTCGCCAGTGTCACCGCGGGCACCTGACCGGTCGCCACCGTGGTGAACGTGCCGGTCTGCGGGATGTCGGTCTTGGCCACGTTCAGCGGGATCTTCACCGGGAACGGTTTCGCGTCACCGTTGACCAGCGTCACGCCGGCCGCGGCGGTGCCTTCGATCGTGGTGGCGCCGACGAGGTTCAGTCCGCGCGCGGACTTGTCCGGCACGGTGACGGCGATCGTCAGCCCGGACGTCGTGAGCGTGCCGCCGGGAGCGGTGGGGACGTCGAAGTCGGCCTTGATGTGCACGTCGAGTTTCTGCAGCCCGATCAGCGGGAACGGGCAGGTGAACGACAACTTCTTGTCCACGGGTGTGCCCGCCGCCGCGCGGTGGACCACGACGAACAGCAGGCAGGCGGCGGTGAGCAGGACGATGAGGACCGTCGCGAGCAGCGTCCGGACGGTGAAGCGAAGGGGCATGGTCGCCTTCCCTGAGACGGCACCGGTCCCCGCCGCGACAGCGACGGGGACCGGCTTGCCTGGCTACTTCTTGGTGAGGTCGAGATCGAGCGTGTTGCCGTCACTCTTGGCGAACATGCTGATGAAATCGTTCAACTGACCGCAGTTCTGCAACGCGGACAGCGAGTAGGTGCCGGCCAGCTTCCCGCCCTTGAGCAGGTCGAAGCCTGGTCCGGTGGCCATCTCGCTGGTCGACGGGGTGACCGTGCCGCACTTCGGGTCACTGCTGATGGGGATCCCGAAGACCTGCACACTCGTCAGGAACACGTTGAACTTGATGTTCGCCTTGAACCCGGTGCCGATGAGCTCACCGGTCTGCTTGCCCACCTGCTCGACCTTGATGTCCGAGCGACCCTCGACGAACCCGAACAGCTTGAACGCGGTGAACGAGGGGTCGAGCTTCAGGTCGCCGGTGAACTTCTTCGACGCGAGGTCCACGTCCGCGTCGAAGCCACCGTTGATCGCGGCCGTGCTGCCGAGCGCCTTCAGGGCGGTCTGGCCCTTGATGCCGAAGGCGTACTTCAGCCCGCCACCGGGGGTCGTGGTGACCGGAGGCGTGGTGGTGCTCGAAGGCGGCGGGGTGGTCGTGGTGCTGGACGGCGGCGGGGTGGTCGTGGTCGTGCCGCCACCACCCTCACCGATCTTGATCGTGGCCAGGGTGTTCGCCTGACCCGGATCCTGCGTGCACGGCGCGTCGATCGTGCCGTCCGGGGTGATCCCGGTGACCGAACCGTCGGCCTTGCGCGGGGTGACCTTCAGCTGCAGGTCGCCCACGGTGATCTTCGCCTCGCCGGGCTGGTTGAAGGTCAACGACGGCGTCTTGCCCGCCGCGTTGACCGTCATCTCACCCGAGGTGGGGATGTTCTGCTTGGCGATGTCGTTGGGCACCTTGACCGGGAGGTTCAGTCCCGGTGCCGCGACGTTCGCCGCCGCGATGGCCTGGCCGTCGAGGGTGGTGGCCCCGATCAGGTTCAGCCCGCTGACCGTGTCCGCGTTGATCGTGGAGATCGCCTTGATGTCGAACGTGCCGGTCGGCTGACCGGTCTTGACCGACAGCGGGAGATCGGTGTTGATCACCACCTTCAGCGACTGGGAACCCACCAGCGGGAGGTTGCAGTGGTAGTTGAGCGACAGGGAAATCGGCTCGGCGACACTGGACTGTGCCCCGACCACGAGTACCGCGGTGGCAAGCCCCACGGCGCCGGCAGCGGCGGCGGCGACCGCCTTCTTTGTTCCTCTACGGTGACTCACAATCGTCCTTCCGTGGTATCAACGATGATACGAAACGGCCAACAATTCCCCAGAGCAGTTAATATCGGCCCGAGAGAATTCTCCGGGTAGCGACGATGTCTGACGGATCGCAACCGAACAGTAAACTAACGACGCGACAGGACCGCTATCAAGGGCTTACCCGGAAAAGTTGAGACACGCTCGGTAAATTGTCACCCAGGCACGGTGCGACCACCCTGTTCCTAGTAGACGCACGTGGGTTTCCCCAGTACAGAGCCACCTGGGACGGTCGCGGGAACCGCTGACGCGAGTGACAACATCAATCGCCGAAATTATCTCGCGCGTGCCAATCACGCTTTTCTCGTCCCCTACGGTGCACCGATCGGCTTGCTTGACGGAATCTTTCGTGAGTAACCTCGCGGTTCAGCAAGCCGGTCAGCGGCGACCACTGCGGGTTTCCGCTACCCGGCCGCGGCCACCGGCTCCTCTTTCGCCGAATTCGACGGGGAAACCATGAAAAGAATGCGCCGCACGGCAGCGCGAATCGCGTTCGCCACCGTCTCCGCCGCCGCCGCGGCGGTCCTGCTGGCGGCCTGCGGGACGGACGAGCCGTTGGACACCGCCCACCACGCCGACCCCGCCGCGCTCGCCTGGGTGGACAAGGTGTGCTCCGGGGTCGCGACGGGCTCGGCGAAACTGGCCCAGCCGCCCGCGTTCGACCCCGCCAACCCCCAGGGGACGAAGACCGCCATGGTGAGCTTCCTGAATTCGCTCTCCTCCGCGCTCGACGACATGGCGGGCGGTATCCGCAACGCCGGTGCGCCGCCGGTCCCGGAGGGACAGTCCGCTGTGGACAAGGCCACCACCACCCTCGGCGAGACCAAGACGAAGATCGCCGACACCTTGACGAAGATGCGGGACGCGAAGGTCACCGACCAGGCGAGCCTGCAGAAGGTGGTCGCCGAGGCCGACACCACGATGAGCGGGCTGAGCGAGCCGGAGGGTCCCATCAAGCACCTTCGCGCCAACCCCGAACTGAACCTCGCCTTCGCCGAATCCTCGACCTGCAAACAGGTCTACGGCAACGCCTGACACCGTCCCGCGCTATCTGGAGGCCCGGCCGTGCCGATCTCGTTCCCCCGCCCGTCCCGCCGCACGCTCGCCGCCGTGCTGGCGATCGTCCTGACCGCCGGCGTGCTGACCGCGCTGAGCGGGAGCCCGGCGAACTCAGCCGTCCCCGCCGCGTCCGACGACTCGTTCTACACCCCGCCATCCCCGCTTCCGGCGGGCAAGCCGGGTGACATCATCCGCTCGCGTGTCTCGAAAGCCGGGCCGCGTAAGGATTCCGTCAACGCGTGGCAGGTGATGTACCTGTCCACCGGCGCCCTCGGTCGACCGGACGCGGTGACCGGCACGGTGCTCGTGCCCAAGAACGCCGACCCGTCGACGGCGCCGATCGTCTCGTTCGGCGCCGGCACGCATGGTCCCGCGTTCGTCTGCACGCCGTCGGCGATGATCGATATCGGCGCCTTCTACGAGCAGTCCGGTCTCGACGACCTGCTCGACGCCGGGTACGCCGTCGCGCTCACCGACTACGAGGGCTACCGCCAGGACCCGAAGACGACGTATGTGGTCGGCCGTTCGGAAGGCCCGGCGATGATCGACGCGGTCCGCGCGGCCCAGCGCCTTCCGGAGACGAAACTTTCCGCGAACGCCAAGGTCCTCTTCCGCGGTTATTCCCAAGGCGGCGGCGCGGCGGCCTGGGCGGGCGAACTGCAACCTTCTTACGCCCCGGAAATGAACCTCGTCGGCGTCGCCGCGGGCGGTGTCCCCGCCGATCTCGTGCAGGTCACCCTGCAACTGGACGGGAAAGCGGGTTTCGGGGTCTTCGCCTACGCCCTCGTCGGCCTGGACAACGCTTATCCCGAGCTGAAGCTGGACTCGTTCCTCAGCGACAACGGGCGCGCGAAACTGGCGGAGATGCAGAAGAGCGCCTGCACCTTCGAACTGCTGACCACCTACGCGAACCAGAAGATCGCCGACTACACGACGAGCGCGGGCTACGTGCGGCCCGAGTGGGTGAAGCGGCTCAACGAAAACAAGCTCGGCGCCACGCCGATCAAGGTCCCGGTGTTCCTCTACCACGCCACCCAGGACCAGCTCGTGCAGTTCGCCCAGGCCGACGCGCTGCACAAGACCTACTGCGCCGCCGGGGTCAAGACGACCTGGAAGACCTACGACACCGACCACATCACCGCGGTCTACACCGGGAACGCCGACGTGCTCGCCTTCGTCAAGGACCGGGTCGCGGGTACCCCGGCGACGTCGAACTGCTGAGCCCGCGGTGCTGAGAACCGCCCCTGAGTCCTCTTGGGACCGAACGGCCGCCGGCGGTGAGCGGAACGGGAAGCGACGAGAGCTTCTCCGTTTCGCCACCGTCGGGCTGGCCGCCTTCGCGCTCACGCTGGGGACCAATTACGGGCTCAAACTCACCGTCCTGCAAGCGAAACCGGTGACGGCGCTGGCCATCGCGACCGTCGTGGCGACGGCCTTCGCCTACCTGCTTTCGCGGCGCTGGGCGTTCCATACCCGCGGCGGCAGGCGCGGGGTGCACGAGGCCGCGTTGTTCTTCGTGGTCAACGCGATCGCCGTGACGATCAACCTGTGCCCGCCGCTGATCTCGCGTTACGTCCTGCATCTCGAAGTCCCCGAGGTGAGCTTCCTCGCGCAGGAGATCGCCGACTTCGTCAGCGGCATGCTGCTCGGCACCGCGGCGGGCTCGGCCTTCCGCTGGTGGGGCTACCGCCGCTGGGTCTTCCCGGTCGCCGGCGCCCGTCAGGCGCCGGCGGGCCGCAGCCGTTCCGCGCGCAGCGCGAGTTCGATCCGCAGCCGCTGATCCGGGTCGTCCAGCCGGTCCCCGAACAGCTCGGAAAGCCGTCGCAGACGGGCCCGCACGGTCTGCGGATGCACGGCGAGCCGGCGGGCGATCTCGGGCGCGCTCCCCCGCGTCTGCACCTGGGTCAGCAGTGTCACCGCGAGTTCCTCCTGCTGCCGCGGTGTCAGTCCCGACAACGGTTCCAGCGCCTCTCCGGCCAGCTGGTCCAGCAGGAACTCGTCGGCCAGCAACAGCAATGTGGTGATGTGCTCGTCGCACCACAGCACCGGGCCGACCGCGGTGATCATCCCGCGCCGCGCCAGTCCCGCCGCGCGGCGAGCGATCCGGAACGACTCCGCGGCTTCCGCCACCGGAACGGTCACCCCCACCGTCGCCGACCAGCCGGTGGGCAGGTCCCGCAGGCCCCCGAGATCGATCTCGGGACAGGCCACCAGCGCGCCGGGCGCGTCGGTGACCAGGTCGGCGGGTACCGCGGAAGGAAGCAGCCCCGCGGGGAACGCAGGGGCGCCGGGGGCCGCGCTGAAAACGACCGCGGTGACCTGCTCCGGGACCCGCCAGCCGATCGCGACGGCGAGCGCGCCGACATCGGACTGGGTGTATCCCGCGCCGCCGGTCAGCAGGCGGAACAACCGGGCTCGCTGCTCGGCGGGGCCGGTGGCGTCGGACTGTGCGGCGTTGTAGCCCTCGGTGAGCGCCATCGTCACCTCGACGACGTCGCCGAACAGGCACTCCGCGGCGCCGTAGAGGACGTCGCCGGAGAGCTGCAGCTGACGGCCGGCGGCGGCGATCGAACGCCACAGCACCCGGCTGGACACCCGGAACGCCGCCTGCGCGGCTTCCCGGCTGAGCCCCTGATGGAACGCGATCCGGCCCTGCGCGCGGAAGTCCGCGAGCAGGTCGATCTGCAGTAGTTCCGGGACGCCGACCCGGTCGATGGCGCGCTCGATGCTGCGCCGGGTCAGCTCGACGGCGCCGGCGCGAGCCTCGCTGTCGCTGAACACTTCGGCGCATTCGCCGATCTCGGCCATCACGCCTTCGACGCAGTTCCGGGCGATCGCCGGGATCCGGGGCCGTACCGCGTCACCGAGTTCCCTCGGCAGCCGCGCCCACAGCGAACCAACGGGCTGCCAGCTCACCTGTGCACTCCCCAGCTCAGAAGTATGCCGACGATTACGGGCACCAATTCCCTTTCGTCCGCGCGCCGCCGGCGCACTCGAATACACGGAGCGTAGAACCGGCGGCTCATCCGTGTCAAAAGGCGCCACGCGGAAACCCTCATCCGTGGCACGGCGAAGAGTACCGCGACTATCCGTCGTCAATTCATCGTCACATTCGTGGTACACGCCGTCGGCCGATCGAGTAGAAACACTCCCTGCACCGTTCCCGCCAATCCGACGCGGTCGTGCAAAGGGATTCACGTTTCCCGCCGCTCCGTTCGTCGAAATCGAAGGTGGTCTTCGTGGTCGAGTACCGCAGCTTCGGCATGCTGGCGACGTTGCCGCGCTCGCTCGGCAAGGCGTTGCGGCCCTACGTCGGCCACGCCGCGGCCGCGATGATCCAAGAGGTGCAGCGTTCGGTCGACGCCTATTCGCTGCCGTTGCGCGGTGTCTTCGGCCGGGTCCTGGTCGTCTCCTGCGAGCGGGCGGTGCGGCAGTACGTCGACTGCATCGGCGATCCGGACGTCCGCCATGACGCCTGGGCGGGCTTCTATCGCATGCGCGGGCGGATCGAGTTCACCGAAGGTCGCAGCCTGGAACCGCTGCACGACAGCGCGACGATCGGCGCCCGCGCGGGCTGGCGCGCGATGCGGCCCATCGTGCGCGGGCTCGGCGTCGGGCCCGACGTCGTCGCGCTCGCCGCGGAGTCAGTCTTCGTCTACGTCGACGAACTGTGCGCCACGACGATCGAGGGCTACCAGGAAGCGCAGGCCAAGGCCGACGGCGCCGTTCCGGCCCGTCGCCGCAGACTCCTCGAACTGATCGCACAGGCACCGGAAGGCTCCGCGTGCAGCATCGCGAGCCTGGCCGAGGGTGCGGGCTGGCGGGTGCCGAAGACCGCCGCCATGGTCGCGCTCCAGCGCACTCCGCGGGCGCAGGACTTCCCGGCCGGCCTTCTGGACGACAGCGTGTTGCTCGACCTCCAGGCCGCCGAACCGTATCTACTGGCCGCCGATCCCGACGCCGACCTCGCCCCGCTGAAAGACGAGCTGATCGGCTGGCGCGCCGCCGTCTCCCCCGTCGTCCCGCTCGCCGACGCCCCGGCCGCGCTGCGCACCGCCCGCCGCGCACTGCTGCTGACCAGCGACGACGCGCCCGGCCCGGTCATCTGGTGCCGCGATCACCTCGCCACGCTGTGGCTGCTCGCCGAAGACTTCCTCGGCGCCGAACTGGCCAAGCAGAGTCTCGACCCGTTCACTTCGCTGAGCGAGAAACAGCAGAAGCGGCTCAGCGAGACTCTCTTGGCGTGGCTGGAAACCCGCGGCGGGGCACCAGAGATCGCACAGCGCCTCGGCGTCCATCCGCAGACCGTGCGCAACCGCCTGCGGCAACTGGAAGAACTGTTCGGCGACCGGCTCAAGGACGCCGACGACCGGCTGGGCATGCAGCTCGCGCTGCGCGCCCAGCGGCTCATGCGCGCCCACCGCCGCGACGAAGGTTCACCAGAGAACTGACGCGCCTGACCCGCCGCCGCGGTCCCTGGACGGTGGGCAGCACCCATCGCCAGCCCCGGCGGGAGCGCCCCGCTCGCGGGTGTTCGAGGTGGAAGTCCGCCCGGCAGGCCATCAGAGCGTGGCCGCCGATCCGGCACGAGGCATCGTCGCATCCATGCGTTTCTCCCGTGGTGACGGGTGTTTACGGACGCTTTCCTGAATACCGGCACAGCCGGTAAATGTCGATGCGCAATTGTTCGGCCGTACCAGATTTTAGCACTCGGCTCGGGGTCTGCGACGGCTTTCTTGTCACACCGGTCTCACTTGATTGACGTGTCCGGCGACACGCTGACGAACCGGCCGATTCTCACGTTATTTTGACGCCTCACCACAGAAAGGCGGGACATGGTCCTCGACGCGCGCGCACTGACCCTGCATGGGCAGGAAATCCGGCTGCGGGAATACCTCCCGCCCACCGCGGCCGGCTCGGACGAACCGCTCGTGCTGCTGCACGGTATCTCGGGCAGCGGCGAAACCTGGATTCCGCTGCTCGAACACTTCGACCGCACCGGTTTCGGCCACCGCGTCCTCGTTCCCGACCTACCGGGCCACGGCGATTCCGGCGCGCCCCGGGCCGACTACGGCCTCGGGGCGATGGCCAGCGTGCTCCGCGACCTCCTCGCGCTCACCGGGAATCCACGGGCGACGGTCGTCGGGCACTCGCTCGGCGGCGGGATCGCGATGCAGTTCGCCTACCAGTTCCCCGAGATGTGCGCCCGGCTGGTGCTCGTGGGCAGCGCCGGGCTCGGACCCCAGGTGACCTCCGTTCTGCGCGCGACGGCGTTGCCCGGGGCCAAGGCGACGCTGACCGCCGCCGTCAACCCGGTCACCCTGGCGATCGCCCGCGGCATCGCGGCGGCCGGACGCGGCCTCGGCGGCAAGCTCGCCCCCGAGACCCGAGAGCTGACTCGTCACTTGGCGTCACTGGCGGACCCCGGCCGCCGGCGCGCGTTCCTGTTCATCGCGCGCAGCCTCATCGACCTGAGGGGCCAGCGCGCGAGCGCGGTCGACAAGCTCTATCTCGCCCAGCAGGTGCCCACGTTGCTCGTCTGGGGCGCCCACGACCCGCTCATTCCGGTCGAACACGGCCGAAAGACGGCCGAAATGCTGCCAGGTAGCCGCTTGACGGTGTTCGAAAATGCGAAACACTTTCCACATGTGTCCGATCCCGTCCGGTTCGGTGCCGAGCTCGAGCGCTTCCTGGACGAGACCGAACCCGCCCGGCTGACCCTCGAAGAGGTCGTCGCGGTCCTCGTTCGAGCGAGCGAGGCGGCGGATCAGGCCGGACCGCCCCCGAAGACCCCTCGGAAGGCCCCGGAAAAGTTGTCACCCGGGCCCCATCGCCGTCATGGGTAAATGTCACTCGTCGCCGGATCGGACCACCCGTTCGGGTGTAGTCCATCCAGGTGGACGATCAACGCCCCGCAATCCGTTGACAGCCCTCTCGGGTGGATTTTATGTTGCGTGAGCCACAAAATCTGGATCGGCTTCACCGTTGAAGAGGCTGATTTTGTTGCTAACAAGGATAAAAACATGACCGACTTGGATACCGGGTTCTCGCGGCACGATCTGCGGACCGCACGGCCTGACCCCGACGTGCGCTACCCCGCCACCCCGCACCGCCAGCCACCGGGTCCGGTCCAGCGACCGCGCGCCTTCACGCCGGCACCGAGAACCCCAGTGGAGAACCGACCCGTGCGCAGCACCGGCGCGAATGGACTGTGGGCGCAACTGCCCCGCGAGCTGGGTGAGCGATTCCGGCCGCGGGTCGACCCCATGGCCCGAGCGATCCTGCAGGAGGTACAACGAGCGGTCCCCGAATACGCACAGCCACTCGAAGGCGCGTTCGGCCAACTGATCACGCAGGGTATTCGTCAAGCGATCCTGCACTGCCTCGACACCATCGGTCAGGGGACGACGGCACTCGACAAATGGAGCACGGTCTTCCGCAATCTCGGGAGGGTCGAGTTCAACGAGGGCCGCAGTCTCGACTGCCTGCAGACGGCCTACCGCGTCGGCGGCCGGGTCGCCTGGCGGCACGTCTCCGAGTTCGGCCAGGCGATCGGAGCGGACGCCGATCTCCTGTGCACCACCGCGGAAGCGATCTTCGCCTACGTGGACGAGATCTCGGCGCTGTCGATCGAGGGCTACACGGCCGCTCAGGAACGAGCGGCGGGCACCAGAGCCAGACGTCGGCGACGGCTGCTCGAACTGATGCTGTCCGATCCGCCGTCCTCGCCGCAGTCGATCGCGACCCACGCCGCGAACGCTCAGTGGGCGATGCCCGCCGAGGTCACCGTCGTCGCACTGGAACGCCGTCCCGGGCCGCAGGACCCCGACAGTCCCGACCTGGACAACGCCGTGCTGGTCGACCTCGAAGGCGCCAAGCCCTGCCTGGTCACCGGCGACCCCGACAAGCACCTGAAGGACCTCGCCGAGCGGCTCCCCGGCTGGCGGGCGGTGATCGGCCCGGCCGTGCGGCTCACCGAAGCGCCACGCTCCCTAATGTGGGCCCGCCGCACGCTAAGGCTGGTCGAACGCGGGGTCCTGCCGGACAACCCGGTCACGCGGTACAGCGATCACCTGTCCACCCTGTGGCTGCTCGCGGACGAGTTCCTGGTCCGTGAACTGTGCGCGCGCAGCCTCGCCCCGTTCAACGACCTCACCCCCAAGCAGCGCACGCGGCTCGGGGAGACGTTGCTGATCTGGTTGCAGTCCCGGGGAAGCGCCCCGGAAATCGCGAAGAAACTCAAGGTCCACCCCCAGACCGTCCGATACCGCATGCACCAGCTCATCGATCTGTTCGGCGATCGGCTGAACAACGCGGACGATCGGCTGGACATGGAGATCGCCCTGCGTGCGGAAGCCTTGCTCGCCGAGGACTGACGGAACCCCCGCTCACGCCGCCTTCGGCTGACAACACTCACAACGAGGTGACGAGGTGACCCGACCGCAGGATGCCCGTCGCGGGGTCGAGGCGACGTACGGCCCGCTCCTCACGCCCGCGAGACCGGGCGGAGCGAGCGGGCGTCCCGTCCAGCTCTGGGCACTGCTGCCGAGAGAACTGGCGGCGGTGTTGCGCCCGGTGCTCGCCGACGTGGCCGGTGAGGTGGTCCGCGAGATCCAGCGGACCATCCCCGACTACGCGCGGCCGTTGGACGGCGCGTTCGGTAAGGCGCTCAAAACCGGTGTCCAGATGGCGTTCCTGCAGTTCCTCGACCGGATCGGCAACCCGGACGCGCCGTCGGAGGACCGCCGGATCGTGTTCCTGAGCCTGGGCGTCCAGGAGTTCCACCAGGGCCGCAACGTCGACGTCCTGCAGGCCGCGTACCGGGTCGGTGCCAGGGTGACCTGGCGCCGGGTGGCGGAGGCAGGACGTCGCACAGGGGTGCCGTCGGCGACGCTGTGCCTTCTCGCGGAGGCCATCTTCGCCTACATCGACGAGCTGTCGGCGCTCTCGGTCGAAGGGCACGCGGAAGCCCGGGAGAAGGCCGCCGGCGCCTTGGAACGCCGACGTCATCGGCTGATGGAAATGTTGCTCGCCGAACCACCGTCACCGCCCGAAGCGGTCAAGGAAGCCGCCGACCTGGCGCGGTGGCGGCTACCGGAACTGCTCGTCGCCGTCGCCCTCGACCAGCCGTCGGACGAAGCTCCGGCGGCTGCTTCGAACGCCCTGACCGACTTCGAGAGCAGTACGCCCTGTCTGCTGATGCCCGCACCGGGACCCGGCGAACAGGAACACTTCGCCGAGGCCTTGGCCGGCCGCCGGGTCGCGATCGGCCCCGCCGTCCCGCCCGTCTTCGCGGCGCGGTCCCTGCGCGCGGCGCGCGAAGCCCTGCGGCTCGTCGAATCCGGCGCCCTCCCCGACGAACCGGTGACGTGGTGCGCCGACCACCTTTCGCGGCTGTGGCTGCTCAAGGAACCCTTCCTCGCCGCGGAACTCGTGCGGGAACGCCTCGGGCCGCTGGCCGGGCTCACCGGGAAGCAGCACTCGCGGCTCGCGGGGACGCTCCTGGCGTGGCTGGAGACCTGCGGGAACGTCCGCGAGGTGGCGGAACGGCTCGCGGTGCACCCGCAGACGGTGCGGTCGCGCGCTCAGGAACTCGAAGCGCTGTTCTCGGACGGGCTGACAGATCCCGAACGGCGCTTCGAAATGATCCTGGCCCTCCGAGCCGCCCCCACCTGAGGCTCACCGGTGGGCGGTGGGCCAAGTCCGTGAAGGCCTCCTTGAGGGACTCTGAGTCCCTCAAGGAGGCCTTCACGGACAGCTAGTCTTCGCCGGTGAGCGACCACCGCGGGCCACACCATGTCGCCGACTTATTGGTGGGTAAGGCAAACGTGGCTTGATGCAGCCTCTCCAGTTGGTGAAGGGGAGCCTGTGGTCGTGAGTGATTCGGGTCGTTCTAACGACCTGTCATGTTTCAGGACTTCGTGAACGGTTATGTCTCACGACTTCGTGAACAGTTTTGGTTGTTCAGTCCTTGGTAGCGTACTGATCTGTCGAGGGTGAGGTCGCGGGCGAGTGTGTCGCC
>NZ_JAJPWS010000010.1:0-296154 GCF_046549055.1 Amycolatopsis sp. lyj-112
CAACCGCTCATGCGCGGTCTTCCACGGCCCATACCGTTCAGGCAGATCACGCCACGGCGCACCTGTGCGCTCATGCCACAGAATCGCGTTGATCACCTGCCGGTGACTACGCCACCGCCCACCCCGCCGGCCCGTCTCCGCAGGCAACAACGGCGCGATCACCGCCCACGCCTTATCCGTCAGCTCACCACGACCAACCACAACCCATCATCTGCACACGATCATGAGAAAGATTCGCAGGACACGCCCTAGAGCGGAACGCCTCAGAAGGGCGGTGGCTCTTCGTCGGGTTCGGGTCGTGGGTCGTGCAGCGGTTCGGGTGTTGCGTCGTAGGTGTGGCCGCTGGGAGTCGTGATCGTCATCCCGCCGTTCCCAGTGGGCTCTGCCGACCAACCGGGCTCATTGCGAAGCAGGTTGTGGATCTTGCAATAGCCGTGACAGTTGTGGTGATTGGTCTTGCCGTTCTGCGCCCACGTGACGATGTGGTCGATCTCGGAGAACTCCGCCGGACGATGACACCCAGGTTGCGTGCATTCCCGATCCCGAGCCTTGATCAACCGCGCCAGCGACGCCGGTGATCGATACTTGTCGGCACCGGCTTCCAAGAGCTGCCCGGTGGCCGGGTCGGTGATCAACCGCGACCACGTTGAGTCGGGATCCGAGGCGATCTCCCGAACCAGCCAGTCCGGGATGTGGCCATATCCGGCGAGGAACGCCGGGTCGTTACGGGCACCGGTCAGGGTCAGGAAGTCGACGTAGACGTGGATGTGGGCCTTCGGCTTGCCGTGTCCGTCTTCGGCCAGCAGGCGTTCGGCGAACAGATCAGCACGGTGCTGATCCAGCGTCTTGGATTTGTCGTTGTCCCGCCGAGTATGTGCCCCGCGGTCGAGTGAGGCGTAGACGGAGCTGGCGACTTCGGAGGGGAGATACCCGGAGAGGGTGGACATGGTCTCGCCCTCATGCTGCAGGGACACATGCCGCAATGCGCGTTTCTTCTTGGCTCGGTCGCGATAGCCGTCGGGGTCGTACTTCTGCACCGCCCAATCGACCGAACTACGAATCGCACCCGGATCCCGGCCGGCCAGGCGAGACGACATGTGCTCATCGACCAGCCCCGCGACCTCGTCGGAGACTTCGCGGGTGAGCTGGGTGACCTTCGACGCCTTGAACAAGTCGATGTCGCCGCAGTCCAGTGCCGCCAACGTCTTCGGCAACCGCGACACCAGAGCACAGGAGATTTCGAGCAACAGGAACGCTTGATTACGAGAGACCGAGAAGCGCAAAGCGACCTCCTCGGTCACCGATCTTCGCGACCCACCGATACCAGCGAACTCCGCTAACGCACGCACCTGACGACCCTGCGCCCGCCGAAGCACCAACTCCTCAGCGAACGAGGACTCAAGGAAACGCGTGGCTTGAGTTTGATAAACAAGCTTAAGGTTCATGACAATGATTATACTCGAACTAACGTTCGATCACTAGTCGCCGCGCTATCTCTAGCCTGGTAATACTTTAGTGAACGCTTCGACCGACTCAAGCCATTCCGGCGTCTGCCGTGGCCGTTCGGTGAGTTCGCTTGCGCCGGCATCGAGTTCGTCCTGCGAATACCCCGAGAGATCGGGAACACCACCGCATGATCCATAGTCGCTTCTCCCGAAGCGACTTGGAGTATCGCGGCTAAACGAGATCCGTGTTCCGGACCCGGTACACCTGCAGCCGGAGCCCGTAGTACTTCTCCGTTTCCCCGACCCAGACCATCCCGAGCCGTTTCGCGGTCGCGATGGCGCGCACGTTGTTCGGCCGCGCGACGGCGAAGAGTTCGTCGGTGTCCTGGGTGAACGCCCAGCCGAGCAGCGCGCGGGCGGCCTCGGAGGCGTAGCCCTCGCCCCAGGCGTCCGGATGCAACTGCCAGCTGATCTCAAGGTCCTCTTCGTACGGTGGCAGCAGATGGATGCCCAGCCCGCCGACCACCACGCCGTCCTCCTTGCGCTGCACCGCCCATCGCCCTCGCGGCGGCACGACGTTGGGCTGCGACTGTTGCCAGGCCTGGAGTACCGAGCGCATGGCGGCGGCGTCGGTCACCCGGTCCATCGCCGGGGTGAGCCAGCGGGTCACGTCCGCGGTGCCGTAGATCGCCAGCGCGGCCTCGGCGTCGTCCTCGGACCACTCGCGGACGACGAGTCTTTCGGTGGTCAAGTCCATAGCAGAACGTTACGCGCATCCGTGCCGTAAGGGGATGGCCTCGAAGCGGTAGCGTCGGTGGTTCGGAGAGCGAGGTCCCCGCATGCGCACCGAAGTCTCGACCCCCGAGCAGGCCTGCCCGATCGCCCCGGTGGTCGACATCGTCTTCAGCCGCTGGACCACGCCGATCCTGTGGGCACTCAACGAGTTCGGCAAACAGCGGTTCGTCGAACTCGAGCGGAGAATCGGCACGATCACGCCGAAGGTGCTGACCCAGCGGCTGCGGCAGCTGGAACGCGACGGCCTCATCACGCGGACCTACTACGCGGAGGTGCCGCCGCGGGTCGAGTACGAGATCAGCGACCTGGGGCGCAGCCTGGCGCCGCTGTTCGCGACGCTCGCGGACTGGTCGACGGCGAACCTTCCGAAGGTGGACGAGGCCCGGTCGGTCTACGACACCCGCAAGTAGTCCTCTAGTCGCGGTAGTTCGTGACCTGAACCATCGCAACCAGAGGACTACTTGCGGGGCGCTTATTTGACCGATCGTTCTAGATGTGGTTACCTTCCTCTTGTGTCCCGGGTGAAGGAATTCGACGTCGACGCGGCCTGCGAGGCCGCACTCGAGCTGTTCTGGCGGCAAGGGTACGAGGCGACCTCGGTCGCCGACCTCGTCGCCGAGCTCGGCATCGGCAAGGCCAGTCTCTACGCGACCTTCGGTACCAAGCACGAGCTGTACCTGACGGCGCTGAGCCGCTATGTGGCCAGGGGCAACGAGCGATTCCTCGACGAGCTCGCCGGGCCAGGGCCCGCGCTGGCGGGGGTGCGGCGGATCGTGGAGCGCTATCTGGCCGAAATCCTCGACGAATCCGGGCGGAACGGCTGTTTCGTGGTGAACGCCGCGATGGAGATGTTGCCGAGGGATCCCGAGGTTACGCGGGTGATCGAGCAGAGCTGGGACGCGCTCGAGCTGGCGTTGAGGATGACGCTGACCCGCGCGAGGGCTCAGGGTGAACTCTCCGCCGGAGCGGATCCGGCGGCACTCGCCGGCTTCCTGCTCACCGTCCTGCAGGGGATGCGGGTGCTGAGCAAGTCGCCCGATCCCGGGGCACGAGTCCGGGCTGCCGCGGGGCAGGCCATCGCGGTTCTCGAAGCCGCTCGCAACCACTGATACTAGAACGATCAGACCAGAAAGAGGACACTGTGGGGAAGCGATTCAACGGCAAGGTCGTCCTCGTCACCGGCGGAGGTTCCGGGATCGGTCGCGCCACGGCGGTGGCCTTCGCCCGTGAAGGGGCGCAGGTCGTCGTCTCCGGCCGGGACGAGGAGAAACTGCGTCAGACGGTGAAGGAGATCGAGGCCGAGGGCGGCGCCGCCGGCTCGGTGGTCGCCGACGTCGGAGTCGGCGCCGAGGTCGAGGGCCTCGTCGCTGAGACCGTGCGGCGCCACGGCAAGCTCGACATCGCGTTCAACAACGCCGGCGTGCTCGGCAGCCCGGCCCCGGCGGCGGACCTCGACGAAGACGATTTCGACACTGTCATGCGGACGAATCTCACCGGCACCTGGCTCTCCATGAAGCACGAGATCGCGCAGATGCGCTCGGGCGGCGGGGGCGTGATCGTCAACATGGCCTCCAACATCGGCGCGCACGGCCGGCTGCCGGGCATGGCCGCGTACGCCGCGTCGAAGGCCGCCGTCAGCGCGCTGACCCGCACCGCGGCCCGGGATCACATCGCCGAGGGCGTCCGCATCAACGCGGTCAGCCCCGGCGCCACCGACACCGAAATGTCGTTGTGGCCGGGGGAGACCGAGGCAGGCCGCGCCGACCGGCTCGGCGCGGCCATCCCGCTCGGCCGGGTCGGTGCGGTCGACGAGATCGCCGCGGCGGTGCTCTGGCTCGCCTCGGAGGAGGCCACCTTCGTCGTCGGGCACGACCTCGTCCTCGACGGCGGCGCGACCGCCTGACCATGGTCAGTACACCTAGCGCCTTTCTGACCTTCAGCCGCGCGAAGGCAGCAGTTCCTGCATCTTCGTCTTGAGGCCCTGGGCGACCAGGTGCCAGGCGTGGGGATCGCCCTTGAGCACGGCCTCGGTCATCGACTTCACCTGCTCGAAAGTGGCGTGCGGCGGGATCGGCGGTACCTCGGGGTCGCAGTGGACGTCGAGCACGGTCGGCACGTCGGCCGAAAGCGCGACGTCCCACGCTTCGCCGAGCCGGGCGGGATCATCGACGGTGATCCCGCCCAGGCCGATCTCGATCGCGAAGTCCGCATAGGACACTTCCGGCAGGCTCTGCGACGGCTCGAACTTCGGCGAGCCGCCCATCGCGCGCAGTTCCCAGGTGACCTGGTTGAGGTCGCCATTGTGGAACACGCAGATGACGCACCGCTGGTCCGTCCACAGTTCGCGGTACCGGGCGATGGTCAGCAGTTCGGCCATGCCGTTCATCTGCATCGCACCGTCGCCGACCAGGGCGATCACCGGACGGTCGGGGTGGGCGAACTTCGCACCGATCGCGTACGGCACGGCCGGCCCCATCGTGGCGAGCGTCCCGGACAGCGAACCTCGCATGCGGCCGCGCATCCGCAGGTTCCTGGCGTACCAGTTGGCCGCCGAACCCGCATCGGCGGTGACGATCGCGTCATCGGGGACGCGTGCGGACAGTTCGTGCACGATCCGCATCGGATTGACCGGATTCGCGTCCAGCATCGCCTGGTGGGTGACGGTTTCCTGCCACTCGCCGGTGTTCTTCTCGATCTGCTCCCGCCAGCCACGGTCGGTTTTACGTTCCAGCAACGGAATAAGCTGCTGCAGGGTGCTCTTCGCGTCGCCGAGCAGGTTCACCTCGGTCGGATACCGCAGCCCGAGGAACCGGGGATCGATGTCGATCTGAAGGGCGCGGGCCTGGCCGAATTCCGGCAGGAACTGCGCGTAGGGCATGTTGGAGCCGACGATGAGCAGGGTGTCGCAGTCCCGCATCAGTTCATAGCTCGGCCGTGTGCCGAGCAGGCCGATCGAGCCGGTCACGTACGGCAGGTCGTCGGACAGAACATCCTTGCCCAGGAGAGCCTTCGCGACTCCGGCACCGGTGAGGTCGGCCACCTCACGCAGTTCGGTGACGGCGTTGCGCGCGCCCTGCCCGATCAGCATCGCGACCTTTTCGCCCGCGTTCAGGACCTCCGCCGCTCGGGCGATCTCTTCCGACGGCGGGATGACGCTGGCACGCGGATGATCCGGCGGCGAGGACGGCACGTGCTTGAACTCATGCCGCGGCGCCCGGTAGATCTCTTCCTGCAGATCCGCCGGGATGATCAGCGCCGTGGGCGCCCGCTGGGCGATGGCCGTGCGCAGGGCGCGGTCGAGCGCGTTCGGCAGTTGTTCGGGGACGTTGACCTCGACGAGATACTCACTCGCGACGTCCTTGAACAACGCCTGCAGATCCACTTCCTGCTGATAGCTGCCGCCCATCGCGCTGCGCGCCGTCTGGCCGACGATCGCGACCACCGGCACGTGGTCGAGCTTGGCGTCGTACAGACCGTTGAGCAGGTGGATCGCCCCCGGGCCGGACGTCGCCATGCAGACACCGGGCCGCCCGCTGAACTTCGCGTAGCCGACGGCCGCGAACGCGGCCATCTCCTCGTGTCGCGCTTGGACGAAGCGAGGCTTGTTCCCCGCCTTCCCGAACGCGGTCACCAGCCCGTTGATCCCGTCCCCGGGATAGGCGAAGACCTGCTCGACGTCCCATTCGCGCAGCCTGGCCAGAATATGGTCCGCAACGGTTTCGCTCATGGGCGCCGGATACCGCCGCCGTTCGGCGGCTAAACGTCAGCGCCTCATCCGGGGTAGTTCCGGTGAATCGGTGTCGAGAGGGACCGCCGCCGACCGCACGAGTCCCAATTGGACGGTCTGCCGCTTGCTCACCGCTTCCAGCGCCCAATCCGTCGCGGTGCGCAGGCGGTTGCCCGGCATGGCGAGCAGGTGGTAGCCACGGGTGACCGCCTTCGCGGCCAGCCCGGAAAGCGGGATGTGCAACGGGTTCGCCGCGGCCTGATGCGCGCCGAGGTCGACGACGAAGCCGAGATCGTGGTGCCGGTAGGTGCCGTGCGAGCCGTGGCCGAGCGACGCGGCCACGTTCTTCCCGGCGAGTTTCCCTTGCCGCTCGGCGTGTTGTGCCGTCATCGGGGTGTACTCGCCGGGCCGGGTCAGATCGGGGACGGCCGCCGCGTCACCGCAGGCGTAGACATCGCGGCGCCCCGGGACGTTCAGTTGCGCGGTGACGACGAGCCTGCCCTTCGCGGTTTCCAGACCCAGGTCCGCGATCAGCGGGTCGGGGCGGACCCCGACGCACCAGACGAGGGTGCGGGTCGGCACGGAATCGCCGGAGGTCAGGGTCACGCCGTCGGCGTCGGCGTTGTCGACCGAGGTCTTCATCAGCACCTCGACGCCCCGTGAGCGCAGGACCTCGTCGGCGGTGGCGCCGAGGCGCCGGTCGAGTTCCGGGAGCACGCGTTCGGCGACGTCGAGCAGGAGCCAGCGGACCCGCTGACCGTCGAGTTCGGGGTGCCGGGCGGCGAGCGCGGCGGTGAACGCCGGTCCCTGCGCGGCGACCTCGGTCCCGGTGTACCCGGCGCCGACCACGCCGAACGTGCAGCGCGCGTCGCGTTCCGCCGGATCCGTCGCGGAGGCGGCGAGCTCGATCTGCCGGGTGACGTGATCCCGCAGGTAGAGGGCTTCCGGAAGGCCCCGGAACCCATGGGCGTACTCCGGGACCCCGGGGATCGGCAGCAGTTTGTTGACGCTGCCCGCGGCGAGCACCAGCCGGTCGTAGCCGAGGTGGTGCTCGCGGTCCTCGGGGTCGGTGTAGCTCACGCTGCGGGCCTCGAAGTCGACCGAAGTCGCGGTACCGAGCACCAGCCGCACGCCGCGCAGCGTGCCCGGAAGGGAGACGGAGATCCGCCGGGGTTCGAGGATCCCGGCGGCGACCTCGGGGAGTAACGGGA
Source organism: Amycolatopsis sp. lyj-112 (assembly GCF_046549055.1). Classification (NCBI taxonomy): domain Bacteria; kingdom Bacillati; phylum Actinomycetota; class Actinomycetes; order Pseudonocardiales; family Pseudonocardiaceae; genus Amycolatopsis; species Amycolatopsis sp. lyj-112. The sequence goes on from NZ_JAJPWS010000010.1 coordinate 7,179, forward strand.
GGTAGAGGAAGTAGTCGGTCGGGTTGAGCACGACGACCTCGGCGTCGTCGCCGACCGTCTTCAGCAGGGTTTTCGCGGCGTTGTACCCCGCGAAACCGCCGCCGATGATCACTACGCGCATCTTCGCCCCTCCGGGGTCAGTCCTTGGTGGGCCAGTCTCCGGTCGCCTTGCGATAGCCGACGGCGCCCGCCCGTGAGGTGGCCGCCTTCACCGCGCCGAAGATCGCGCCCTGGGCCGCCGCGGCGACGATCACCTGGGTCCAGGTGAAGTCCCGGTCGGTGGCGTTCGGCGCGTCCTTGTTACCGGTGGCGCGTTTCCAGACCTGCTTGAACGCCGCGCCGGCGAGAAGCCCGCCGAGGGCGCTGACGACCATGTCCATGGGTTTGTAGAGAGCCTTGTTCACGACGACCTCCGACGCAGGATCAGGCGGATCGCGACCAGTGCCGCGAGCACGGCCGCGAAAATCGGCAGCGGGTTGGCGCGGACGACTTCGGTGCCCTGACGGAACTTGTCCGCCGCGGGCTCCGAAACCTTCTCGGAGATCTTGGCGCCAGCCTGGTCGACCTTGGCGTCGAGCTTGTCGTTGACCCGCGCCTTGACGTCGAGCTTCTGCCCGAGCGCGTCGAGGGTTTCGGTGAGTTCCTCGCGGGTCACGTCCCGGTCGGCGCGGGCTTCTTCGGCGTTCTTGGGGAAATCACTCATGAATGCACTCCCTGTTTGACGGTGTCCACATCTTCGCGGACGCCCTTGATGGCCTCTTCCGGCAGCGGCGGTGTGGCGCTCGCGACCTCCTTGCGGCCGACCATGGCCGAAAGACCCGCGATCAGCAGCAGTCCCACGCCGGTCACCACGGCGGCCAGCCAGGCGGGCATGACCAGGGCGAGCGCGAGGACCACGGCGGCGATCAGAGTTCCCGCCCCGAACAGGGCGAGGATGCCGGCCGCGCCGAACAGTCCGGCGCCGAGACCCATTCGCTTTCCCTTGCGCTGCAGTTCGAAGACCGCGAGCCGCATCTCGTCACGGACGAGATGTTTGACCTCGTCGCTCAGGTCGGACACCAGTTCGCCGACCGAGCGATCGTCGGCGGGCTTGCGGTGGGTTTGTTCGGTCATGGGCACCTCCTCGGTGGCTCTCTGTCCGCCGGGTACCCGGGTGTCCGCGCGATCAATCACGGCGCGTTTCGGCCCTCCTGGGGCCGGGTAGCCGAGCAGTGCCGGTTCGAAAAGCACCCCAACCACATAGGAGGATGCATGAGCACGATCACCGAAATGGTCGACGTCGACGTACCGGTCAAGACCGCGTACAACCAGTGGACCCAGTTCGAGTCCTTCCCGAAGTTCATGGAAGGCGTCGAAGAAATCCGCCAGGTCGACGCGACACACACCCACTGGGTGACCAAGTTCGGTGGTGTGAGCCGGGAATTCGACGCGACCATCACCGAACAGCATCCGGAAGAGCGCATCGCGTGGACGTCGGACTCCGGTCCCGACCACGCCGGCGTCATCACCTTCCATCGCCTGGACGACAACAAGACCCGTGTCACGGCGCAGATGGAGATCGACCCTGAAGGCTTGGCCGAGAACGTCGCGGACAAGCTCGGCGTGCTCGACCGCCGTGTGAAGGGCGATATGAAGCGGTTCAAGGAGTTCATCGAGAGCCGCGGCCACGAAACCGGCGCCTGGCGCGGCGACGTGGACCGCCCCGGCAGCTGACCGGCCACCCGCGACCTTCCCCTGGACAACGGCGTTTTCCAGGGGAAGGTCGCGGGTACTTCATGGGGGAGGTCCTCAACGAAGGGAGCGTCCAGGCATGACTACCAACGCATACGTGGCATTCCTCGTCATCGGGGTGGCGCTGGTCATGCTCGACGGCCTGATCATCTACCGCAGCGGTCGCCGTTATCTTCAAGGTTCCTACGGTGACCCGGCGGCCGGGGCGTCCATGACCTGGCTGGTCACCGTACTTTTCCACCTCGCGACGCTGGGTGTGCTGGCGCTTCTGTCGACCATCGACATCGGGGGCAGTGATCTGCCCGGTGTGGTGGGCCGTCTGGGCGTTCTGCTGCTCGTCCTGGCCATCGCGCACGCCATCACGCTCGGCGTGCTTTCGCGTATCCGCGGCGAGCAGGAGGCCGGAGCGGTGATCAATCGCAGTCACCAGCGCGTCGAGCCGGAACAGCAGGGCACCACGGTGACCCCGGTTCCCGGCCAGGAGGGCCGTTACCCCGACGTGAGCCCGTCGATCGAACACCGCGCGCCGTACACGACGCCGTAGAACCGCAGCTTCGGCCGCGTCACGCGAAGAGCGAAGACGTGAGGGCCACCTTCAGAGTCCCTGAAGGTGGCCCTCACGTCTTGCCGCGTTACTCGGAGAGCTTGCCCCGAAGCTGTTCGAGCGTCTGCGAAAGCAGCCGCGAAACGTGCATCTGCGAGATGCCGACGCGCTCCGCGATCTGTGTCTGCGTGTAGCCGCCGAAGAAGCGCATCACGAGGATCGCGCGTTCCCGTTTCGGCAGTTCTTTCAGCAGGGGTTGCAGCGCCTCATGGTTCTCCACCAGCGTCATGTCGTGGTCCACTTCGCCGATGGTGTCGGCGAGCGACAGAGCCTCGGTGGCGTCGTCGTGAACCGGCTTGTCGACCGACAGTGTCTGGTACGCCTGGCCGGCGAGCAGCCCTTCGCGTACCTCGTTGACCTCTAGCCCCAGGTACTCGGCGAGTTCGGACGGGGTCGGCGCGCGGCCGAGACGCTGAGCGAGCGCGGCCGTGCCCTGGCTGAGCGAGACGTGCAGCTCCTTGAGCCGCCTCGGTACCCGCACCGACCAGCCGGTGTCGCGGAAGTGGCGCCGGACCTCGCCCATCACCGTCGGCACGGCGAAGGAGAGGAAATCGTGGCCGCGGCCGGGATCGAAGCGGTCGACCGCGTTGATCAGGCCGATCCGCGCCACCTGCACGAGATCCTCGCGCGGCTCTCCTCGACCGGAGAACCGGGTGGCGATGTGCTCCGCGAGCGGAAGCAGCTCGGTGACCAGAAGGCCCCGCAGTTCCTGACGGCGGGGCGAATCCTCGGGCAGCGAGAACATCTCTTCGAACAACGGCTCGCAATGGGCGTAGTCGTCCGACTGCCTGGTAGCTGACCTGCGCCCGTTCACCCGTCGCTCGTTCCCGGGGTCAGCACGAGTTCGATCGTCGTCGTACCCCCCGCTTCGCCGGGCAGCGGCTGGCAGCGGGCCGTCACCGAACGGGTCAGGGTCGTCAGCACGTGCCACCCGAAGGTGGTCTCGCTGGGCAGGAACGGTGTCGCCGTCCTGGTCGAGATCGAGACGGCTATCCCCTCGGGGATCTCGTGAAAGACACACCACAGCGTCGCTCCGGGTTCGGCGGGCTGGACAAGCTGGGCACAGGCTTCGTCGACGGCCATCTTCGCGTCCGAGATGGCGTCCAAGCCGAAGTCCGCGCGCGCCACCACCCCGTGGGCGAGCATGCGCACGAGGGGAATCTGTTCTGCCTCGGCGGGCAGCCGCAACTCGACGCTGTCGAGCAGGCCGTCCGACTGAGGCCGGGTACCGGGGGTCAAGCTGCCCCGTCCATACAATTCCATTGTGAGACCTATCCGTCCGTGGCCGTGGGAAACCGCGACGGAAGAACCGCCGCGGGACGCGTGATCAACGGCCAAGGGCTCGCTGAAGCTCCTTTTTGGACATCTTCGACCGGCCTTTGATGTTGCGCTTCTTCGCGTCGTTGTACAGCTGCTCCTTTGTCGGGCCGCCCGGCCCCTGCCGGTTCCCCGAGCGCTTCCCACCTCGCCGCTGCGGCGACATGTCCTGAGTCGAGGTCCGGCTGGCCTGCCGCGCTTCGCCCGCCTGCGCGCGGTTCTTGTTCACTGTCCGCGCGGCGATCTCCTCGGCGCGATCGGTGCTCGCGCCCTGGTCCTTGGCGGAGTCCTTGATGTGCTTGTACTGGCGCTCTCGCTTCGAGCTCCAGGTCTGCTGCGGCATGTCGGCTCCTTACTCTCCTCACGTCGGATACCCCGTTCGGCTCGCCGGATAAACGTCCGGTTGACGCCGTGTTCGCGGGGGTACGCAGTGGATCAGATCGAAAGGGAGGCGCGATGCGCATCGGGTACACGCTCATGACCGAACAGGCCGGGCCGCGGGCCCTGGTCGGATACGCCGCCGAAGCGGAGAAGGCGGGCTTCGATTTCGAGGTGATGAGTGACCACTACTCGCCTTGGCTGGACGAGCAGGGCCATTCGCCGTACGCCTGGAGTGTGCTGGGCGCGGTCACGCAGCGTACCGAGCGGGTCGAACTGATGACCTTCGTGACCTGCCCGACCATGCGTTATCACCCCGCCGTGGTGGCGCAGAAGGCCGCGACCGTCCAGGCGCTGTCCGACGGCCGGTTCACCCTCGGCCTCGGCGCGGGCGAGAACCTCAACGAACACGTCGTCGGCCGCGGCTGGCCGCCGGCCAACGTCCGCCACGACATGCTCGCCGAAGCCATCCAGATCATCGGAGGCCTCTTCGACGGTGGCTACTTCAACTACGCGGGTGACCACTTCCGGGTCGACTCGGCGAAGCTCTGGGACCTGCCGGAGCAGCGGGTCCCGATCGCCGTCGCGGTGTCCGGGTCGCAATCGGTGACCCGGTTCGCGCCGATCGCCGACGCGATGATCGCCGTGGAGCCGAACGAGTCGCTGAGCCGGGAGTGGGACGCCACCAAAGTGGGGCCGTCGACCCGGAAGATCGCGCAGCTGCCGGTGTCCTGGGGAGAGGACCGCGATGCCGCCGTCCAGCGTGCCCACGAGCAGTTCCGCTGGTTCGCCGGCGGCTGGAAGGTCAACGCGGAACTGCCGGGCCCCGCGGGTTTCGCCGGGGCGACGCAGTTCGTCAAACCCGAGGACGTCGCCGCGGCCATCCCGTGCGGCCCGGACGTCGACCCGATCGTGAAGCAGGTGGCCGAGTTCGAGGCGGCCGGGTTCACCGACCTCGCCTTGATCCAGATCGGGGGAGACCAGCAGGAGGGCTTCCTCCGTTTCGCCGAAGACACGCTGCTCCCGGCGCTGCGGAGCTGATTCACGCGGACGGAGTAACTCTGCCCTGTCTCTGGCACTCGATCGCGGACACCTGTGTTCCGACCGGCGATCGTGGGTACCTGGGAGGACGTCGGTCAAGGAGGGGGAACTGATGAAGCGAGACTTGTCGACCGGGCTCCACCCGGTCGCCGACCTGATGCTGGAGGGCCAGGACACGGCGGCGCAGAAGGAAGTGCGCAGGAAGGCCGCGCTCGCCGTGGCCTCGCGGGCGACGGACGCCGCGGACTGTGCCGAACTCCTGGACATGCTGGGTCTCCACAACGGCGGCCGCTGCGGCTTCGAAGTCGCCTGAACTAGGACTCGTCTTCGACCCATTCGAGGAGGTCGCCGGGCTGACAGCCGAGGACCCGGCACATGGCTTCCAGGGTGCTGAACCGGACGGCCTTGGCGCGGCCGTTCTTCAGCACCGCCACGTTCGCCGGGGTGAGCCCGACGAGTTCGGCGAACTCGCCGACGCTCATCTTGCGTTTGGCCAGTTCGACGTCGATGCGGACGACGATCGGCATCAGATCACCTGTTCCATGTCGGACCGCAGCGTGGTGGCCTGCCGCAGCAAAGTGCGCAGCACGACCATGAGCAGGCCCAGCACGGCGACGCCGATCAACGCCAGGAACAGCAGGAGTGGCAGGCCCGGGTCGCCGGCGTTGAAGCCGACATAGAGGAACACGCCCGCGAGCACCATCCACCCGGCGGCGATCGCCCACACGATCGCGTCCACCCAGCGCAGGGACGCCTCGGTGAAGATCCGGTCCTTCTTGACCAGGGTGAGCAGTTGCCAGGTGGCCACCACCACGACCTGGACGCACAGCACCCAGAAGACGGAAACGGCCGTCGCCGGCCACCGCAGGTAGGCCATGTCCGGGTCCTGCCGGGCCATATGCGCGAACTGCCCGGGCAGGGACATGGTCTGGAACAGCACCAGGATCCCGAACAGCAGCACGAGGAACGCTCTCAGGGGCGCGACCGCCCGTTGTCCTGTGATCATGCATCGAGTGTCGCGCGCTATCTATCGAAAGTCAATCGGTAGCTATCGCGTAACGGGACACCGCCGGTGGGTGCGCGACGCCTGACCGGGCCGTACGACGACCGGCTCGCCGTACTCGGTCCGGACACCTCCGCGACCGCGCGGAGCGCGCTGGGGAAATTGCTCACCGCATTCGGGGAAGGGCTTGAATTTCCGTTGCTCAAAGGAATTCACCCGGCCGTTGTTCCGCCGTTGTCGCGTCAGGGGGATTCTGTCAGGATGCTCGGGACTCGACCCGAAGGAGTGTCCAGTGGCTTCCCGTCTCAATCCCTACATCAGCTTCGCCGGTGACGCCCGGCAGGCCATGGAGTTCTACAAGACGGTGTTCGGCGGCGAGCTCACGCTGAACACGTTCGGCGAATCCGGCATGGCGGGAACTCCGGTGGAGAACCAGATCATGCACGCCCAGCTCGAATCCCCGGGCGGCTACCACCTCATGGCGTCGGACACGCCTCCGGGAATGGAGCACAATCCGGGGACCAACATCTCCGTCAGCCTCAGCGGTGACGACGACGCGGAATTGCGCGGATACTGGGAGAAATTGTCCGCCGACGGCACCGTTTCGGTCCCGTTCGAAAAGCAGATGTGGGGCGACCTCTTCGGAGCCTGCACCGACAAGTTCGGTATTTCGTGGATGGTGAACGTCGTTCAGTCCTGACCAGGGTATTCCGGCCCTGCCCGGCGGGGGCCGAAGCGCCCGGCTCGCGGGGCCTTCGTGCTCCGATCCCGCGAAATCCGTTACGCCACCGGTGAAATCGCCGTCCTCTCTCGTGAGGGTTCAGCGGTTTCACCGGAAGGCGAGGGTATGAACAGGACAGTCGCGGCACTACTGGTTTCAGCGGGTGCCGCCGTTTCCGTTGCGGGTCTGGGTGGTTGCGGTACGCCGACGGCCGGCACGCCGGTCACGGTGGTGCGGGAGATCGTGCCGCAGACGACCACCGCCGTCGTCGCTCCGCCGCCCACCTCGGTCGTGTTCGTGGAGCCGCCGGTGACCGTCACGCGGGCACCCGTGGCGCCGAGTCTCACGCCCTGCCAGCGTTTGTTCGCCGACGGGTATTCGTTCACCTACGCGTTCACTTCCTGGGTCAACGCCGGGCGGCCGCTGAGCTGGGACGCGGACCGCGACGGATATCCGTGCGAGCAGTCCTACGGGAACCGCAACTAGTGTCGTGCGTCGGAGTAGGTCTTGACCTTCACCCGGCTCGAAGGCCCACGATGGCGACATGACCACGATATCGACCACGGCAGCGACCACGATCGCTCACCGCTTCGCCGAGGCCTTCAACACTCGCGACGTCGAGAAGGTGATCGGGATCTTCACGCCCGACGCCACTTATCACGATCTGTTCTACGGCGCCTTCAGTGAGCATGACGGTTTGCGGAAATTGTTCGGGCGCATGTACTCCGAGGGAGTCCACCACGAGTGGACGATGCGCGCCGCGGTCGCCGGTGAGAGCCGCACCGTCGGAGAGTGGGATTTCGCTTTCACGCTCAGCGACCGGGTCCGGCATGGCGCGGGCCGCACCCTGCGTTTCCGCGGCGTGTCGGTATTCGAGACCCGTGAAGGCCACTGCCACACCTATCGCGAATACTTCGACCGCACCGCGGCCCTGTTCGCGATCGGCATCACCCCCGGCGCGGTGAGCAGGATCGTCCGCCACCGGCCCTCGGTCCTGATGACCCTGCCGGAATCGGGAACACTGGCGCGGTGAGCGACGACGAGTGGCTGTTGATCGCGGAGTTCGCCCGCCGCTGCCGTCTGCCGGCCTCGACCCTGCGGTACTACGACAGGGTCGGGCTGCTGACCCCGGCGGCCGTCGACCCGGTCACCGGCTACCGCCGTTACCTCGGCAGCCAGCTGCCCACCGCGGTCACCATCGCCCGCCTGCGCGCGGCGGGCACCGCGCCCGAAGTCATCGCGCGTGTCCTGCGCGGCGGGCGATCGGCCGAGGCCGCGCTCGACGGCGAACGCCGCCGCCTCACCGGCGAGATCGCCGAACGCGCCCGTTCCCTGGCGGTCCTCGACGACCTGGCTCCGTTCGAGCCTGGCGTCCCGCGGTCCGTCATCCTGCCCGCGGCACGGGTCCCGGCCCTGGCCTTCGACACCGACTTCGGCGCGCTGACCGGCACGATCATCCGCACCATGGCCACGCTGAGGGCCGGACTCCGCAGACAACGGAGTCTCACTCCCGACGTCGAATGGGGTGCGCTGCTGCCCCTCGACCTCGGTGATCGCGTGACCGGCCACGTGTTCGCCCGCACCGACGCCGCCGGCCTTCCGGCTCTCGACCTGCCCTGCGGCCCCGCCCTCGAAATCACCCATCGAGGCGATCTCGACCGGCTCGCGCACACCTACGACCGCGTCCTGGCCGAAGCCCCGCGGCCCACCGGCTTCGTCATCGAGGACTACTTCGACGGACCGCGGGTCCGCGTCCGCGTGCCGGTCGCCGAGTAGGTACCTGCACCTTTCCCGTCACCGGTCAACCGACCAACAGCCTTCGTTGATTGTTCTGCCCGAATCAAGGGTTCCGGTCAACCAATCCCCGGGATGTAGTAGCCCGCGACGAAGCGACGGGCTGGTGGGGAGAGGGAATGAGCTCAGCGGAAGGTGTTGTCCTGGTCATCGGCTGCGGGATGCGGTCCTACCGGGAATACCTGTTGGCGTCGGCCGGGCACCGGCATCCCTTGTGGCTGTTCACCGGGGCCGAGCCGACCTGGCAGGAGCGCTACATCACCGGTGACACGGTGCTGGACACGAACGACCGCGACGCCGTCCTGGCCGCGGCCCGTGCCCTGAACGCGAGGACGCCGGTGCTGGGCGTGGTGTCCTGGGACGAGGCGTTGATCGTGACGGCGGCGCACGTCGCCGACGAACTCGGCGTGCCGGGGGCGGGGATCTCCGCCATCGAGGGCTGCCGTGACAAGTGGCTCAGCCGCCGGACGCTCACCGCGGCCGGCGTCGCCCAGCCGGATTTCGGTTTCGTGCACGACGAAGACCAGGCGGTCCGCGTGGCCGAGCGGATCGGGTACCCGGTCGTCGTCAAGCCGCGTGGGGGAGGGGCCAGCATCGGCGTCAGCCTCGCGGAAGACGGCGAGGCGGTGCGGACGGCGTTCCGGACCGCGGAGGACGCCAGCTTCGGCGGATCCCCGGCGTATCAGGGCGGGGCGCTGGTCGAGGAGTACCTGACCGGCCCGGAGATCAGTGTGGACGGTGCCGTCGTCGACGGCGAGTACACGCCGATGTTCGTGGCGCGCAAGACGGTCGGCATGCACCCGTACTTCGAGGAACTCGGCCACCTGGTGAGCTCTTCGGACGAACTGCTCGCCGACCCGGTGCTCCGCTCGACGCTGGCCCGCGCGCACAGCGCGATCGATTTCCGGTACGGCATCACGCACACCGAACTCAAGCTCACCGGGCGCGGGCCGGTGATCGTCGAGATCAACGGTCGGCTCGGCGGGGACCTGATCCCGCTGCTGGCCCGGTTCGCGACCGGGGTCGACCCGGGGGCGACCGCGGTCGACGTCGCACTCGGTATGCGGCCGCACCTTCCGCACGATCCGGAGCCCCGATGGGTCGGCGTGCGGTTCGGCTACCCGAAACAGGACTGCGTCGTCGAGTCCGTGTCCGTGCCGGAGTCCTTGCCGGGCAACGGGATCCTCGCTTCCGACGTGCTCGTCGAACCGGGGTCGCGGATGCGGCTGCCGCCCGCGGAATTCATTTCGCGCCACGCGTACGTGATCTGCGCCGGCAGCGACCCCGACGACTGTGACGTGATGCTGGACAAGGCGCTCGCCCAGGTCCGGCTGACGGCGCACCCCCTGCTGCCTTCGGTGGCCACCGGTGGCTGAAGCGGCACCGGGACCACAGGACACCTTCCAAGCACTCTCAACGATGGCGGAGCAAACAAATGGCTAACCGTGATGTCGAGCTTCTCGCAGTCGGAGCTGGACCGTCCAATCTGGCACTCGCCGTGGCACTGGAGGAGCTGGCACCCGGCCTCGCCCGCGATTCGGTCCTCCTCGAACGGGACGAGGAGATCTCCTGGCAGCGGGGAATGCTCCTGCCGGAGGCGCTGTCCCAGGTCTCCTTCCTCAAGGACCTGGTGACCCTGCGCAATCCGCGCAGCCGGTTCTCGTTCCTCAACTACCTGCACGACACCAACCGGCTCAACGAGTTCGTGAACATGGGCAGTTTCGTCCCGTATCGGGTCGAGCTGGCCGACTATCTCAAGTGGACGGCCAAATCGCTGTCCCTGGTCGATATCGAGCGCGGCCGGGAATGCCTCGACATCACTCCCGTGTGGACGGACGACGTGCTCACCGGCTGGGAGACCAGGATCGCCGACGGCGAGACCATCCGCAGCCGCTACCTCGTGGTCGGCGCCGGCCGTGACGCGCGGATCCCCGATCAGCTCCGCACGGTCGATCAGGATCGTGTCATCCACAGCACGCAGTACCTGCCGCGGATCGCGAAGCTGCGCAAGGACCTGCCGTACCGCGTCGCGGTGATCGGCGCCGGGCAGAGCGCGGCGGAACTGTTCTGCTCGGTGCAGAACGACCTGCCCGAATGCAGGCCGACGATGGTGATGCGTTCGATCGGCCTGAACTACTACGAGAGCAGCAAGTTCAACAACGAGCTGTTCTTCCCGTCCCATGTGGACAAGTTCTTCGACTCGCTGCCGGACGCCCGCGAACAGATGCTCGCCGAGATGCACCACACGAACTACTCCGGGCTGGCGCCGGGCACGATGGACTCGCTCTACCGCTCGGTGTACCTGGACCGCCTGTCCGGCCGCTCCCGGCTGCAGATGATCACGATGAGCGACATCACCGACGCCCGTGACGACGGCGACGAGGTCGTGCTGGAGCTCACCGACCGGCGCACCGGCGAGACGCGGGAACTGCGCACGGATCTCGTGCTGCTCGGCACCGGTTTCTCCCCGGAGATGCCGAGGATGGTCCAGGAGATCGCGAAGTCGATCGGTCTCTCGGAGATCAAGGTGACCCGTGACTACCGGCTGGAGATCGACCAGCCCGCCACCGCGGCCGTCTACCTGCAGGGCGTCAACGAGGCGACGCACGGGATCGCGGACTCGCTGCTGAGCGTCCTCGCCCCGCGCGCCAACGACATCCTCCAGGACATCCTCGCCCACCGCGGCGAGCACCCGGACACCTCGGTACCGCCGCAGGCCACCTCGGACGCCGCCCCCATCGTCGCCACCCGCTGAGCATCGGAAAGGAACGCAGTCATGGAGATCCGTCCGCTGGAGCGGGAAAAGATGGTCTTCGAGAACGGTGCCTACGGCCAGCGGCTCCTGCCGTGGACGGCACTGAACGCGCCGTTCGAAGGCGCCTGGGTCACGGTGCCCGCGCACGGCGCGACGGGCGCGCACGCTCACCACGAGTACGAGATCTTCATCGCCGTCAGCGGCGAGGCGGTCGTCGAGGCCGGGGGAGTGCGCCGCACGTTCCGGCCCGGCGACATCGAGTTCCACGCGCCCGGCACCGAACACCGCATCCTCAACGACGGCGCCGAAGACTTCGAGATGTACGCGATCTGGTGGGACTCGGACATGACCACGACGTTCCTTGGCCGGCATGACGAGCAGGTCCGGGCATGAGCGGCGACACCAGACCGGTGGTCATCATCGGCGGCCCCCCGACGTCCAACGGGGACCTGCACATCGGCCATATCGCCGGCCCGTACCTCGGTGCCGACGTCCACCGGCGCTACCTGCGCGCGGCCGGCCGCGCGGGGGTCTTCGCCTCCTGCACCGACGACAGCCAGACGTATCTCGTCACCAGCGCGGCGCGGGTCGGGCTCACCCCGCCCGCACTGGTGGAGCAGTCGACCGACGCCATCCAGCGCACGTTCGACGCGATGGGCATCGAGGTCGACGGTTTCTCGCCGACCGACGACGGCTACAAGGCACTCGTCCACGACTACGTCAAACGCCTGTACGACAAGGGAAAGCTTCGCCTGCGCAAGGTCCGGCTGCCCTATGACGAGAGCAAGGGCGAGTTCCTGGTCGAAGGTTTCGTCGGCGGTGGCTGCCCGACCTGCCTCGCCGACAGCCGCGGCGGGTTCTGCGAGGGCTGCGGGCATCCGATCGACTTCGACGCGCTCATCGAGCCGTACTCGGTGCTCCACCCGGCCGACGAGGTGACCTACCGCGAGACGGAGATCATGGTCTTCCCCGTCTCCGAGTACCGCGAACAACTCCTCGCCTACTACGAGAACCGCGGTCCGGCGTGGCGGCCGCACGTGCTCGGGCTGATGCGGGAACTGCTGGCCGGGCCGTTGCCCGACTTCGCGATCACGTATCCGGTGAGCTGGGGTATGCCGGCGCCGTTCCTCCAGACGCCGGGGCAGACGCTCAACGCGTGGGTCGAGGGTATGCCGGCCTCGATGTACTGCACCGAGTACGCCTTGCGGCGCAACGGAAAGCCGGTCCTCTCCGACGACGACGCGTGGCTCGCGGAGAACGACTCGCGGGTCGTGGTGTTCATGGGGTTCGACCCGCTGTTCACCTGGGGAGTCGTCCACGTGGCCGAACTGATCGCCCACGAGGGCCGCTATGTCCTGCCGGACACGTTGCTGGTCAACGAGTTCTACGAACTGGAGAACGAGAAGTTCTCCACCAGCAAGGGACATGTGGTCTGGGCCCGCGACCTGGCGGCCGAGGTGCCACGCGACATCGCGCGGTTCTACCTCACCCTCACCGCCCCCGAATTCGCGCGGACCAACTTCAGCCGCGCCGCGCTGGAGAAGGTCGCCGGCGAGCGCCTTGCCGCGCCCTGGAACGAACTCGCCGAGACGCTCGCCAAGCTGACCGCCGAAATCGGTGGTGAGGGCGGGCAGCTTCCGGTGTCGGTGGAGGCCACCGAACGCGCGGCGGTGATGGTGACCCGGTTCGGCCTGAACTACGAACTCGAAGACTTCAGTCTCAGCCGGGCCGCCGACCTGGTGGTGCAGCACGTCGAACGCCTGCGGGCCGAGACCGGACGCACGCTCGAGGGCAACCTCGACCAGGAGGTGCTCCGCGGCAGGCTGGGCGACCTCTTCCTCGAAGTACGCGCGCTGATCAGCTGCGCGTCGCCGATCCTCATCGACGTCTCCGGCCGCGCGGCACTGGCCGGTGGCTTCGACCTCCGGATCACCCCCGCCGCCTACGACGTCACGCACACCACGGCGTTCGCCGTGCCACCGCTGGAATTCTCCCCGACGAGCGAGGTCTGAGACCCCATGTCACTCGACAGCACCCTCTCCGCCGACGCGGCCCGGAGTTCCCGGCTCGCCGAACGCCTGCTGGTCCCGGCGGGGTTCGTCACGACGGCGGGTAACGCGTTCCAGATCACCGCCGCGGCGATCCTGGTGTTCCACGCCGAACAGACCACTCTCGCCGTCGGCTGGCTGTTCATCGCGGTGTCCATTCCGCAGGTCGCGCTCGCGCTGATGTTCGGCAAGCTGGTCGACAAGGTCGACCGGCGGATGCTGTGCGTGGCGGCGGACCTGGTCAGCGCGATGACGGCGTTCGCCCTCCCGCTCTGGCTGTGGCTCGGTGGCCCGGCGAACCTGGGGTCCTATATAGCGAACTTCCTGCTCGCCTGCACCGCGGCGCTGTTCATGCCCGCCAGCAACGGCTTGATCAAGGAACGAATCCGGGACGAGCGGCTCGGGAAGTTCAACTCGCACTTCGAGATGGCGAGCAACTCCGGCATGCTGCTGGCGTCGTCGCTGGCCGGCTTCCTGGTGATCTGGTTCGGCGCCACGCCGCTGTTCATCTTCAACTCGCTGACCTTCATCCTCTCGGCGATCCTCGTCTACGCGATCGGCCGCAAGCCCGTCAAGGCGCCGGTGGTCGCGGCGACGACGGCCGTCGACCCGTCGGTGCCGGTCGAGGCCCCCGTGCACCAGCCGGTCAAGCGTCTCGCGCTGTTGTACGCCAACGGGAACATCGGCCTGATGGTCGCCAACGTCATCCTGACGACGCTGATCCTGCAGACCTTCAACCAAGGTGCGTGGATGATCGGCGTGGTCGACGCACTGGCCGGGGTCGGCTTCATCGTCGGCGCCGCCCTGTACGGCAAGGTCAGCAAACGGTTCAAGGGCATCCATCTGGCGGTGCTCGGCACGCTCGGGAACCTGATCTGCCTCGCGATCCAGCCGCTGCACTACATCGCCTTGATGGCGGCGATCCCGTTCGCCGGGTTCTGCTTCGCGCAAGGCCGGATCGCCGCGCGGACCCTGTTGATGCGGGCGAGCCCGGAGGATCGGGTCGGCCGGATCTTCGGCGGGACGCAGGCCGTCGGTCTGGGACTGGGTGTCGGCGCGACGGTCGGCCTGTCGACGCTGGCGGACGCGTTCAGCGTGCCGTACGCGTTCTGGGGCTTGGCGATCCTGCAGGGCGCGATCGTGATCGGCACCTATCTGAGCCTGGCGAAACCGTTGTCGGCGCAGGAAAAGTCGCAGCCGGCCGAGATTCTCGAGGCGACCGCCGCCTGAGCGCGGCGACGAGCGGAGGAAGTAAAAGTCATGACGGACAAGCCGATCAAGGGCGGCGTGGCGACCTGGGCCTGCCTGCCCGGGTTCCCGCCCGCGGTGATCTTCCCCTTCACCCCGGGCGAGCGCTTCGGGGTGCGGAGCCTCTACGAGTTCCAGATGCTGATGTACCGGCCCCTCTACTGGCTGGGCCGCGACGGCGAACCGGCGATCGACTACGACCTCAGTATCGGCGAGGAGCCGGTGTGGGACGAGACCGGCCGCACCTGCACGGTCCGGATCAAGCCGTGGAAATGGTCCAACGGCGAGACGGTCTGCGCGGACAACGTCATCTTCTGGATGAACATGCTGAAGGTGAAGGGGCCGAGGTTCGGCGCCTACTCCGAGGGCTACTTCCCGGACAACCTGGTGTCGTTCGGGAAGGTCGCCGACGACAAGGTGAGTTTCACCTTCGACAAGGCGTACTCGGAGAACTGGGTCCTGCTGAACCAGCTCACCATGATCACGCCGATGCCGAAGGCGTGGGACCGCACCGCGGACGGGCCAGCCGACGCGACACACGACATCGGTCAGGCCGAGGCCGTGTACGAGTTCTTGATGGCGGAGAACGGCGACGTCGTCGAGGAGGACAACTCCCATCGCGCCCGCTGGGCCGACAGTCCTGTGTGGAGTGTCGTCAACGGGCCCTGGCGGCTGAAGAGCTACACCGAAGAGGGCGTCGTCACGTTCGTCCCGAACGAACACTACAGCGGACCGAACCCGCCGCATCTCGACGAGCTGCGCCAGGTCTCGACGACGTCGGACGAGCAGCAGTACGAACTGCTGCGGTCGGGCGACGTCCAGGTCGGGTTCCTGCCGCCGGGTATGGGCGTCCAGCCGGACGGCGACCCGACGACGGGCGGGCCGAACCCGCTGGGCGACGGGTTCCAGCTGGAGCCGCAGATCCTGTTCAACATCAACTTCATGGCGGTCAACTTCGGCAACCCGACGATCGCCGGGAACCTGATCCGGCAGCCTTATGTCCGGCAGGCGCTGCAGAGCTGTTTCGACCAGGAGTACGGCGCCCGCGAGGTCTATCAGGGCTACGGCTGGAGCCAGACCGGCTCGATCCCGGTGCTGCCCAAGAGTGACCTCGTGTCGCCCAAGATCGCCGAACGAGGCGGTTTCTGGCCGTTCGACCTGGAGAAGGCGCGGGAGTTGCTCGCCGGGAACGGCTGGGACGTCAGCGCTTCCCCCGCGGTGTGCGTGCGCCCGGGAACCGGCCTCGGTGAGGCGGGCGAAGGCATTCCGGCCGGCACCGAGCTGAGTTTCTCCCTGCGTTACTGGGAAGGACGTCCTTCGCTGGCCCGGCTCATGGCGCAGTTCCGCGATGACGCGGCCAAGGCCGGCATCGAGATCCGTCTCGAAGAGGTGATGGGTTCGGTCCTGGTGGCGCAGGACGGGCCGGGCGAGGCACGGATGTGGGAGCTGTCCTGCTGGGGCGGCGGCTGGGTCTACAACTACCCGACCGGGGAGAACCTCTTCCAGAGCGGGGCGGCCTGCAACTTCAGCAACTACCGGGACGCCAAGGCGGACGAGCTGATCGCGAAGACGGTCACCTCCGACGACCTCGAAGCCCTCTACGAGTACCAGGAGTACATCGCCGACCAGGCACCGGTGATCTTCATGCCGACCTTCCCGCGGCGGCTGTTCGAGGTCGCGGGCAACCTGCGCGGGTTCTCGCCGATCAACCCGTACGGGCTGATCAACCCGGAGAACTGGTACTACGTCGACGAAACAGCGGAGAACGAGTCATGACCCGGCCGGTGGTGCTGGTCGGGTTCGTGGCCGCCGCGCTGGGATCGTCCATAAAGGACTTCCAGCCGGACGGCTCGGTGATCTTCGTCGAGGAGCCCGACGTCGTCCGCAAGCGTGGCGCGCGGGAGACGGTGGCCGGTTCGGCGCTGGTGCGCGAGCTGATCGAGTGGGAGTTCCATCTGCCTGGGAAGGCGGACGAGTTCTTCCATCTCCACCGCGATCTCGACCCGGCCGCGGTGGTCCCGCTGACCGAGTACGCGACTCCGTTCGCGGCCCGGCTCGCGGAACGCTACGGCCTGCCCGGCGCCGGGTTCGGTGCGGCGCAGATCCTGCGGGACAAGGGAGTGCTGCGTCAGGTCAGCCGAGCGGCCGGTATCGCGAACCCGGAATCGGCGCGGGTCGAAAGCCCGGCCGACGTCCGCGCGTTCCTGGCGGAGCACCCGGGGAAGATTGTGCTGAAGCCCGCGAACCGGCAGGCGTCGGTGGGCACGCAGGTGATCGACGATCCGGCCGAGGTCGAGCAGGCGTGGGCGAACTGTGTCGTGCAGGACGAGGGCATCTTCGTCCCGGACCGCGCGATGGAACTGCGCATGCTGGCCGAGCGGTTCGTCGAAGGTGACGAGTACAGCGTGGAGATGCTGCTGCGGGACGGGGAACCGTTGTTCGCCAACGTCACCGGCAAGCGGTTGTTCCCCGGTCCGCGCCCGGTGGAGCTGGCGCATATCGTCCCCGCCGACATCTCCGCGGAGCTGACCGCCCTGCTGGGCGAGGAAACCCGGCGGCTGACCGACGCGGCGGGGTTCCGCACCGGGATCGTCCACTGTGAATGGATCGTCTCGGACGGGGTGCCGTACCTGGTCGAATGCGCCGGGCGGTTCGCCGGCGACGGGATCATCGAACTGATCCAGCGGGCCTACCCGGTGGAGCTGAACCGCGCCTACTTCTCGGTGATGAAGGACGAGCCGGTCGTGGATGTGTTGCCGCGCAAGGCCGAAGGCGGTGCCGCGGTGCGGTTCGTGTCCCTCGAGCCGGGCGTCATCCATGACGTGCGCGGAGTGGAGAAGGCGTCGCAGGCCGAGGGAGTCTTCCTGTGCGACGTCGAGGTTTCGGCCGGTGACCGGTTCGGCGGGCTGCGCAGCTCGTGGGACCGCGTCGGCGATCTGATGGTGACGGCGGACAGCCCGGCGAAAGCGTTGCGCCTGGCCGAAGAGGCCGTCGCGCTGATCGAGATCGACGTGCGGCCGGACGGAGACGAGAGGGAGAACGCCGCACCATGAGCATCGAAGCCGTCCCGCCCGCTCTTCCCGCCGCCGGTCTCGACGTGATCGTGACCGGTCTTTCCTCCGACGCGCACACCTGGAACCTGGTGTACCTGGAGCTGCTGCTGGAAGAACTGGGCTGCCGGGTGACCAATCTCGGCGCCTGCGTCCCGGACGCGACGATCGTGAACGAATGCGCCGAGCGGCGGCCGGATCTGGTGGTGATCAGCAGTCTCAACGGGCACGGCTGCCACGACGGGGTCCGGCTGATGGACACCTTCCGCACCCACCCGGTGCTGGTGACGATGCCGGTCGTCATCGGCGGGAAGCTCGACGTCGCGGGCGGGAGCAACGCCACCCGGCTGCTGGCCGCCGGATTCGACGCGGTGTTCGAGGACTCCGGCGGGCTGAGCCCGTTCCGGACGTTCATCCACACCCTGTCGGTCCGTACCGGCGTCCCGCTGGCCGCCGGATGAGCATGGTCGCCCCGCGACGGGGCCTTTCGTTCGGCGAGGTGGTCGCGCGCCACCATGCCCGGGGAGACCTGGTCGTCCAGCCCCGGATGGGGTTCGCCGATCCGGAGCGGATGGGCAAGGGCCTTCTCGCGACCCGCGCGGCGCGGGCCGCGACCGTCGGCACGGTCACGATCGACAGCTACACCCGCGTCGGCGACCATGAGGCGGCGCGCGAAGCCCTGGCCGCCGGCGCGGACCTCAACGGCTATCCGCTCGTCGACCACGATCCCGCGAGGACGACGGCGTTGCTGGACGCGGTGCTGACCAGGGATTTCCCGGTCCAGGTCCGGCACGGCTCGGCGGATCCCCGCCGGATCGTCCGGACGCTGCTGGACCACGGGCTGCACGCGACCGAGGGCGGGCCGGTCTCGTATTGCCTGCCCTACAGCCGGATGTCGCTGTCCGCGGCCGTCGACAACTGGCGCCGTTGCTGCGAAACCCTGGCGGCGGCCCGGAGCCCGGAGCTGGAACCGCATCTGGAGACCTTCGGTGGCTGCATGATGGGACAGCTGTGCCCGCCCGCGCTGCTGGTCGCGTTGAGTGTGCTGGAAGGGATGTTCTTCTGGCGGCACGGAGTCCGCTGCATCTCCTTCAGCTACGCGCAGCAGACCCACGCCGGCCAGGACGAGGAGGCTGTCGCCGCGCTGCACGCCCTCATCAGGGAATACGTGCCGCACGCGCGGACGCACGTCGTGATCTACGGCTACATGGGCGTCTACCCGAGGACCCCCGGTGGCGCTTTGGCGCTGCTGGCGGAATCCGCGCGGCTGGCCGCCCGCACCGGCGCGAGCAGGCTGATCGTCAAGACCACCGCCGAGGCGCACCGGGTGCCGACCGTGGCGGAGAACGTGACCGCCCTCGAACACGCCGCCGCGGCCGCTCGAGGAGTGTCACGGATAGGGCATCTCGGCGACACCGGGATCCACGCGCAGGCGAAAGCGTTGGTGGACAACGTGCTTTCGCTCGACGGCGATCTCGGCCGG
The DNA here is from genome assembly GCF_046549055.1 of Amycolatopsis sp. lyj-112. Taxonomy (NCBI): domain Bacteria; kingdom Bacillati; phylum Actinomycetota; class Actinomycetes; order Pseudonocardiales; family Pseudonocardiaceae; genus Amycolatopsis; species Amycolatopsis sp. lyj-112. Next base: position 26,352 of record NZ_JAJPWS010000010.1, read on the forward strand.
GCGCTGGTCGCCGCGTTCGCGCGGGGCCAGCTCGACGTCCCGTTCTGCCTGCACCCGGACAACGCCGGCCAGGCACGCGGCAGGCTGGACGCGAACGGGCGCCTGGAATGGCAGCGGATCGGCGCCATGCCGCTGGGCGATCTCGTGGAGCTGCCCGCGGACCGGCGGATGGGCTCCGCCGACCTGCTGGAGGCACTCCGCTACGTCGAGCGAGCGTTCGACGACCGGTACGGGATGCCTGGAATCGAAACCGTGCAGAAGATGCGTCTTGAACTGAAACAGGGGAGTAGAACATGACCGGAACACCGGGCGCGGCACTGCCGCCGGGAACCCGCGAGCATCTGACGTCGCCGGTGACGCAGGCGGCGTTGCGCATCCAGAACAGCATCACCGCGGGCACCCGCGAATACCTCGGCATGAACGGGTTCGTCGAACTGCAGCCGCCGCTGATCGGCCCGGTGACCGACCCGGGATGCCGTGGCGCCAAACAGGTCGACGTCGACTACTACGGCCACAAGTACAAGATGATGACCAGCGTCATCTTGTACAAGCAGGCGTCGCTGCTCGCCTTCGACAAGATCTTCTACATCGCGCCGAACGTCCGGCTGGAGCCGCTGGAGACCTCGACCACCGGGCGGCATCTGGTCGAGTTCAGCCAGATCGACGTCGAGGTGGCGCGGGCGAGCCGCGAGGACGTCCTCGATCTGGCGCAGGGCCTGCTCCGGCATGTGGTAACCCACACGCTGCGAGAGTCCAAAGTGGACCTCGCCACGCTCGGCCGGGACCAGGACGCCTTCACGCCGTTGCTGGAGGAGGACTTCGAGCGGATGACCCACCGCGAGGCGGTGTCGCGGCTGCAGGGCCTGATGCACGGGCAGAGCGCGGACGCGGAGATCGACTGGCAGGGCGAGCGCCTGATCTCCGAGCAGACGAACCGGCCGTTCTTCATCGTCGACTACCCCAAGGGATCGCGCGGGTTCACCGACGGCGAGTCCGGCACCGAACCGGGGGTGCTGCGGAACTTCGACCTCATCGCCCCGGACGGGTTCGGCGAACTGTGCAGTGGCGGTGAGCGCACGCACGAGTACCGGCGGCTCATCGAGCGGATGCGGGAGACGGGGGAGAACCCGGCGAAGTACGCCTGGTACCTCGACCTCGCGCGCGAAGGACTGCCCCCGAGCGCCGGCTTCGGGCTGGGGCTGGAACGGGTCACGCGGTACATCGCCGGGCTGGACGCGATCTGGCAGGCCAGCGCGTACCCGAAGCTGCCCGGGATCGCGACGCCGTGATCACCGCACGGCAGCTTCCGGAAGACGCCATCCGGACCCGGGCGCGGGAAGGCAGCGCGGCGATCTTCCCCGACGTCGGGGGCTATGGCCGGACGTTGTTCGGCGCGGACGTCGAGAGTCCTCCCGACGAACTCGACCGCGCGCGGATCGTGCCGCCGGTGTTCGTCCCGCGCCGCCTGGAGAAGATGTTCGACCTCGCGCGCGAACCGGTCTACGGAGACGTCGAGCTGACGACCGTCCTCGGTGGCTTCACCTCGCCGTCGCCGGTGTTCCTGTGCGCCTTCGGATCCACGCAGGTGGCGGGCAGCGGCCTCGGGATCGCCGCGAGCGAGCAGGCCGGGCGCCTGGGGATGCCCATGGTGATCGGCGAGAACGTGGTGCCGATGCACGGGTACGGCCGGATGGGTGAGCGCGTCGAAGACGGTCTGCTCGGCCGGATCCGCGCGTATGCCGGCGCCGTGCCGGACGGACTGGGCGGCGTCGTGGTGCAGCAGAGCACCGAGGACGCCGACGCGGAGGTGTGGAACCTCGTCTACAGTGACCCGTCCGCGACGAAACTGCTGGAAACCGGGCGGCTGGCGTTCGAACTGAAGGTCGGCCAGGGCGCGAAACCCGGGCTCGGCGGGATGACCGTGCTCTCGCGCACGGCGGCCGGCGAGGTCGCCGAGCAGTACACAGTGGACGAAGCGTTCGGGACCGACACCGCCATGGTGCTGCGTTCGAGCAGCCCTGGCACGTTCACCGGGGAGATCCTGCGCCAGCAGATCCACCTGATGCGCAACAACTACCCCCGGGCGCGTGCCTGGGTGAAACTGCACCCGGGCCGGGACGTCGGCGAAGCCGCGCGGGTCGCGTGGGCGGCGGGAGCGGACGCCGTCACCGTGGACGGTGCGGAGGGCGGCACCGGCTGGGCGCCGTCGGTGTTCCTCGACCAGGTGGGCTTGCCGCTGGTCGAATGCCTGCGCCGGGTCGGGAAGCCGGACGCGTCCCTGCTGGTCTCCGGCCGGATCTGGGAGGGAAGCCGGGCACTGAAGTGTCTCGCCATGGGCGCCTCCGCCGTCGGGCTCGGCCGGGCCGCGCTGCTCGCTGTCGACGAGGACGGCGCCGAAGGGCTCGTGCGGCTGGTCCGCTGTCTCGAACTCGAACTGCGGCTGCTCACCAGCGCGCTCGGCAAGTACGACCTCGCGGATCTCACCGCGGACGACCTCTGGTTCCCGAATCGGACGGAGCAGGACGGATGATCAACTACGACGGGAAACGGTTCCGCAAGGTCAGCGCCGACCCGAACGCGCCGGTGACGCTGTACCGGCAGAAGGACGACCTCGTGTGGGCGGAGCTGACCGGCGGCGGAGTGCGGCTGGGTTCGCTGACAGGGAAGTGCGGCGAGGACGGGACCATCGACATGGCCTACACGATGGTGCTGGCCAGCGGCGCGGTGATCTCGGGGCACAGCACGAACACCCCGGAGTTCCTGCCGGACGGCCGGATCCGGCTGAACGAGGTGTGGGAGCGGTACGGCAGCCCCGGTTCGCGGGGGACTTCGGCGATCGAAGAGGTCGCCGACTAGTCGGCGCTGGTTTCCTCAAGTCCGTGAAGGCCCCCTTGAGGGACTCAGAGTCCCTCAAGGGGGCCTTCACGGACTTTTGTCGTCCGAAAGGGAATTCACGGGACCGAAAAGGGCAGTCGGCGGGGCTGAATGGCTCACGCCGAAAGGAGTAAGGTCAGCGCGGGTTCTTTTCGAGGTATTCCGCCCAGACCTTCTTCGGCACGCACATTCGCCACGAGTCGACGATCAGCTCGCGTAACTCTTCGTAATCGATCGCGGACAGCCGGACGCGAACCCACTGATAGCGCATATCGGACGTAATCGGCATCATGAACTTGTCCGGCTCGCCCGCCACCAGCGCTTCCCGCTCCTCTTTGGGATAGCCGAATCCCAGCACGGTTTCGTCGGGTGAGAGCGAAAGGAAGACGATTCGTCCTACGCGGAACTTCGCCCGGTCCCTGACCAGCGCCTCATAGGCGCGGGGCAGTCCCGAAGCGATCTCTCTGACGTCATCCCCGGTTACCATTTTTCCACCATTCACCCCTGTCTGTTCCCCAATCACCCGTGGCGCCCAGGGTGATGGCGACGTAAAGGTATTCGTCGAGGACCTTCGCCAGCGACACCGGCCTGCCCATCAGGGCGGGGATGGTGGCCCCTTCGTCTCCCGCCTCCGCGACCACCGCCGCGGCCCAGTCCCGGCCGAGCCGGAGGTGCCTGCCGAACGCGGCGCCGTCGCGATCGCCGTGCAGTGTGGTGGCGATCGCGGCGTCCCACGGCATGATCGTGTTGGGCCGCAACGCATACAGCGTCTTGGCGGCGGCGGTCGGGCCCAGCGTACGCCTGGCGCGTCCCGCTGCGACGACGACACCCGAGAGGTCTGAGTACGCCTTCGCGGCGGTGTCGATCCCGGCGTCCGTCAGGTCGACGAGGTCGACGTCCGGCAGCGCGGCTCCCCATACTTCCCACCACGCCGTGACCCCGTCGTCGAACGGAGCGGGCTCCCCTTCGCGCGGATACCGGATGCGGCACCCCCAGGAGTTCAGCCACCGAAGAATAATTGTGCGATGTGCGGCCTGTGACAGGTCGATCGCTGGCTGCCCTCTTTGATCGGACACAGCTTCGAGCAGCCGAAGCCACGAGGCGTCGACATTCGCGAAGCCGTTGAACACTTCGGCGGCACGCCGGAGTTCGGCGAGTGGCGGCAGGGGGTCAGACATGGACGAACCCTATCCGGTGCCACCAAGCAGGTGAATTTCCGCGTCCAACTATTGGACTTTGTACATTGAGTCACCTATTTGTATCTGCTGCATGGTTCATTGGTCCTTTAGGGTTGTGACCAGGAAGGCCACAAGGATGGCGGTTACGCAGCGCGATCGCGTTACCCCATCCAGGGGAGGAGAAGGCATGGGCAGACCCGAGCGACCGTTGGACGTCACCACTGGTCCGATCGCCGCATTCGCTCATGATCTGCGGGTGTTACGGAACCGGGTGGGAAACCCGAGCTACCGGGAACTCGCCCGGACGGCGCTGTTCGCGCCTTCCGTGCTGTCCAGCGCGGCCAGCGGCCACCGGCTGCCGACCCTCGCTGTGACACTGGCGTTCGTCTCCGCGTGCGGCGGTGACCGCGCGGCGTGGGAACGACGTTGGCGGAGTATCGCCGGGCAAACGGGTGGCGGCGTCGAAGCGCGCGAGGAACGCCCCCCACCCGCCCCGCCGCAGGCGGAGATACCGGCGGACGGCGCGCACGCGCTGGCGTCCGGGGTCATCCACCTCGCTCGTCCGGCCCAGCTGCCCATGGGCTCGAGAACTTTCGTCGGCAGGGAAAGGGATCTGTCCGACGCCGTCGAGATGATCGGGGCGACCGGGCCGGTCAAGGTGCCGCTGCTCATCAGCGGTCCGATCGGCGTCGGCAAAACCACGTTCGCCTTGCGGCTGGCCGAGGAGGTCGCCGCGGACTTCCCGGACGGGCAGCTCTACGCCGACCTGAGCAACAGCGGAACCGGCGGCCGGTCTGCGAACGGGATAGTGCGCGGGTTCCTGCGCGCGCTCGGGGTGCCGGCGCACCTCGTCCCCGACGACCCCATGCAGCGGATCGGGCTGTACCGGTCGTTGCTGGCCGAACGCAGGTTGTTCGTTCTGCTCGCGGGTGTCAGTGACGAGGGGCAGGTGCGGCCGTTGCTCGGCCGAACTCCGCACAGCCAGGTCGTGGTGACCAGCCGCGCCCGGTTGCTCGGGCTGGAGGACACGAACCGGATCGAGCTGGATACGTTCAGCCGCAGGGAATCGCTGGCCTTGATCGGCCGGATCGCCGGCACGAGCCGCGTACGCGCCGAAAACGATGCCACTGACGCGATCGCCGAACTGTGCGGCGATCTGCCGCTGGCGATCAACATCGTCGGCCGCAAGATCGCCGCGCGGCCGGAATGGGCGATCGCCTACACGGCGGGCCAGCTCGCCGACCGCGAACGGCTCATGGACAGTCTCTCCGTCGGTGACGTCAACGTGCGCGACCGGTTCACCTCGGCCTACGAACACCTTTCGCCCGCCGGGCGCGAGGCCATCCACCACTTCGGGCTGAGCGGCGCGGGCTGGACGACGTCGATCGGCATCGCCGCGGCGATGGGCATCATGATCGAGACCGCCGACGAACTCCTCGAATCCGTCGTGGACGCCGGACTGCTGCGGCGCGCCAACGTGGCGGGCCGCTACGCGGTTTCCAGGTTGGTCAGCGTGTTCGCCGCCGAGCGGCAACGGGATCCGAACGCGCTCGCGGCGGCCGTCCCGATGGCGGGCCGCAGGGCCCGGAAGACCGCGTTCGAGTCGTTGCGCCGCGAGGCCGTGCGGACTCTGCCGGGTGGATCGTCCGAAGGTTGATTGTTCGAGCCGCGCGGAGCTTCCGGTCAACGGGCCGCGCGGCTTGAATGAATCGACGAATGAAGGCGAGCGAAATTCGGTGACACAATGCTGATTCTGTCCATGAAAGAGGGTCACGATGGCGGGATCGTGGCGATCGAGGACGGCAAGCTGCTGTTCGCGCTGGAGTCGGAAAAGGACAACTACCCCCGCTACGACCGGATCACCGGCGAGCTGATGGCCCGGGCGGCGGGCATGCTCGACAAGCAGCCCGACGTGGTCGCGCTCGGCGGCTGGGTCAAGGGAGAGTTCTCGGTGGAACCCCCTTCCCGCACCGGATACTTCGGTGTCGGCGAGGGTGCGATCTCCGACGAGGCGGGGAAGTTCTTCGGCAAGGAAGTCCGTTACTTCTCCTCGACCCACGAGCGGTCGCATATCTACACCTCACTGGGGATGGCTCCCGCGGCACCCGGCCAGGCTTACTACTCGCTGGTGTGGGAAGGGAACATCGGGGACTTCTACCGGATCGACGAGCGCGGTGAGGCGACTCACCTGCAGCACGTGCTTTCCGACCCGGGCGCGAAGTACGCCTACCTGTTCGCGCTGGCGGATCCGGGTTTCCCGCTGGGCAAGGGAAAGTTCCGGTTCAACGACGCCGGCAAGCAGATGGCGCTGACCGGGTTCGCCGAGCCGGGCCCGCTCACCCCCGACGAGCAGAAGACCATCGACTTCATCCTCGATCGCGACGGCATCATCCTCGGTCTGTCCAAAGAGGAGATGTCCTGGTCCCACCTGTACAACGCCGGTGTGTGGTCGCAGGAATACCGCAACGCGGCGGCCAAGCACTCGCAGGCGATCTTCAACCGGTTCCACGACTACGCCGCGAAGAACATGACCGAGGGCCTGCCGCTGCTGATCTCCGGTGGGTGCGGGCTGAACTGCGACTGGAACCGGCTGTGGCGTGAAAGCGGCCTGTTCTCCTCGGTGTTCGTCCCGCCCTGCCCCAACGACAGTGGTTCCGCGCTGGGCACGGGGATCGACGCGCAGTGGTTCTACACCGGGCAGGCGACCATCGAATGGGACGTCTACGCGGGGGAGAACTTCGTCGAGGACGTCGTCCCGGATCCGGCCAAGTACGAGGTGCGGCCGCTCGTGGCGAGCGAGGTCGCGAAGTACATCAAGGACGGCAACATCATCGGCTGGGCCAGGGGCCGGTACGAGATGGGCCCGCGGGCGCTGGGCAACCGGTCCATCCTCGCCGCGCCGTTCACCGTGGACACCACGGTGCGGCTCAACAAGATCAAGCGCCGGGAGGAGTACCGCCCGATCGCGCCGATGGCGCTGGAATCCGATGCTCCGAAGTGGTTCGTCGGTTCGGTGCAGGACCCGTACATGTTGTACTTCAACCACGTCACTTCCGACGAGCTGAAGGCCATCACGCACGTCGACGGCACGGCGCGTACCCAGACGGTGACGCGGGAACGCAACGCCGGCATCACCGATCTGCTGGAGGCCTTCCGGGAGCAGACCGGGTTCAGCGTGCTGTGCAACACCTCGCTGAACAACAACGGGCGCGGCTTTCTGAACCGCACCAGCGATCTCATCGAATACGGGGAGACGTACGGCCTCGACGGCTACGTCATCAACGACACGTTCGTGACCCCGCGCAACTCCTGATTCCTTTCCGCACCCGGGGGTGGTCCCGGATGCCGCGCCTCCACCCGGCCGCGGCGTCCGGGCATCCCGTGGTGCCCGTGAACACCCAGATCTTTCGTCCGGAGGGGGAACGCCATGCGGATCGTGCTCGCGGGCGGCGGCGTCATCGCGCTGCTGACCGCCGTCGAGTGCGTGTCGGCCGGGCACGAGGTGGTCATCGCCGACCAGGCCGACATCCCGTTTTCCGGTGCGACGTCCTTCGACCGCCACCGGGTACTGCGCGCGCTGCACCGTGACGACCTCGCCACCACGGCGGCCGCGGTCAGCGCGCACCACGCGTGGATCGACCTCGAGCAGGTGCTGGCCACGTCGTTCTACGAGCAGGTCGGCGCGCTCACCGCGGTCGCGGCTCGGCAAGCGCCGGCGGCACAGGAACTCCTGATCGCGGCGGGGTCCAAAGCGGAAGTGTTCGGTGCGGACGACCTCGCCGCGGAATTCCCGCACGCCGGGTTCGCTCCCGGCACGGGCGCGGTCTTCGAGGCCCACGCCGGGGTCCTGCTCGCCGATCGCGTGCTGGCGGCCTGTGCCGGCTGGCTGCGCTGGCACGCGCACGCCGAACTCCACCCGCACCGCAAGGTGATCGGGGTCGACGCCGGCCGGGCCGAGGTGCGGCTGGCCGACGGCGAGGTCCTGAAAGGCGACGCGGTCCTGCTGGCGGCCGGGCCGTGGTCGCGCGACCTGCTGGCGCCCGAGCTGTCCAGGGAACTCGTGCTGCACCGGCAGACGATGCTCTACTGCGACGTCCCGCCCGCCGACGCGGCGGCGTGGGCGGCGACCCCGGCGATCACGTCACTGGGTACTCCCGGCGGCGCGTGGCTGGTGCCGCCGGTCGCCGGGACGCCGTTGAAGCTCAGCGCGGCGAGCGCCTGCCGGGTCGTCGACGAGGTCGGCGGCGGCGTCGCGCCGTCGTGGTGGCGTGAGCACCTGATCGACACGTTCGCCGCGCTCATCCCGGGTTTCCGCCGGGACTGGCTGGTCGACACCCGGGACTGCCACTATCTGGCCCGGCGTTCCACCCTCGGCCCGATGCTCGCCGTCCTCGGCGACCGGGTCTTGTCCTACGCGGCGTGCGGCGGCTCGTCCTTCAAGTTCGCCCCGCTGATCGCCCGGTCCCTGGCGGCCCGCCTGACCGGCGCCGCCCCGGTGACGACCGGGCTCGAACCACTCGACCGGCCGCTCGTTCGCGCGTCCGGTATCCACCCGACCCGTCCTGCCCTACGAGGTGTTTCGTGAAACTGCTCGCACTGGAAGCCAGCCAGAACTCCTACTACTACCTGCCCCGGTACCAGCAGATCGAGGATTTCGGCGGGGTGCTGTACGTGCTCAACGGGATCGGGACGGACGATCTCTGGGCGCCGGAGCGTTACCGGATCGCCGGCAGCAACCACATCGACGACCTGATCCGCCACGCGAAGGCTTGGCACGCCGAGGAATCCTTCGACGGCGTGCTCACCTTCTCCGAGTCCGGCGTGGTCCTGGTCGCCGCGGTGGCCGAGGCGCTCGGCCTGCCCGGCGTCGGTGTCGACGCGGCGAGGACGAGCCGGAACAAGCTCATCATGCGGCAGGCGCACGAAAAGGGCGGTGCCGCCCATCCGGACTTCCGGTTCGTCGAGGATCTCGACGCCGCGGTACAGGCGGCCGACGACTTCGGGTATCCGGTGATCCTTAAGCCGACTCTCGGCGCGGCCAGCAACTTCGTCTTCCGGGTCGACGACGAAGAGAAGCTGCGCGAACGCTATGAGCAGGCGCGGGCCGGGATCGACCAGATGAGCTGGTACAACATGGAGGCCGAGGGGCTCGACCTCGGCCCACACGGTCTGCTCATCGAGTCCTTCTTGGACGGTCACGAGCATCTCATCGAAGCGCTCGCCTGGGACGGCGAGGTCTACCTCGGCTCCATTGTGGACAGAGTCACTTCGGAAGGTGAGACCTTCGACGACGACGTCCACCACGCGCCGACGTCGCTCACCTCGGACCAGGTGGCCGAGGTGCACGCCGTGGTGACCGCCGGTGTCCAGGCGCAGGGGCTCACCCGGGGCGCACTCCACGCCGAGGTCCGGTTCCACCAGGGCAAGCCGTTCCTGCTGGAGATCGCCGTCCGTCCCGGCGGCGGTGGCCTCGACCATATGGCCAGGCTTTCAGCCGGATACGACCCGATCAAGGGGCTGATGAACGTCTCGCGCGGCGTGCGGCCGGACGTCGATCACTTCAGTCCGACCGGTGTGCACACCGCGGCGATGTGCCTGATCTGCCCCGGCGGCGTGATCGAGTCGATCGAGGTCCCGCCGGCGGTGAGCACCTCGGAATCCTTGTACTACCTCAAGATCTTCGCGAAGCCGGGTGACCTGATCAAACGCCCGCCGCTCGGCAACAACATCTTCGGCGGCATCGGCGCGCTCGGTTCGTCGTTCGACGACGCCATGGGCAACGCGAACGATCTGGCCGGGAAGATCGAGGTCAAGCTGAGCGAAACGCAGAAATAGCACCGGATTCCGTTCGACGAAACCGGACCCTTACCCAGGGGCCGGTGGTGGAAGACGCCCAAAACCGCGTGGAGGAAAGCGTGTCACGGACAGCCACTCAACGGCACTACCTGATGGTGAGACCGACGTACTTCGATGTCGAGTACTCGATCAACCCTTGGATGGACCCGAAGAAGCCCACTTACACCGAACTCGCCGTCGCGCAGTGGGAATGGCTGCACGACCTGTATGTCGACCTGGGACACCGTGTCGACCTGCTCGAACCGCTGCCCGGCCTGCCCGACATGGTGTTCGCGGCCAACGGCGCCACCGTGGTCGAAGGGCAGGTGCTCGTCGCGCGTTTCCAGCATATGCAGCGCTGCGGGGAGTCCGAGGCCTACCTGAAGTGGTTCCGCGCCAACGGGTACCGCTATGTGCGGCAGGCGCAGTGGATCAACGAGGGCGAGGGTGACTACCTCGTCGCCGGGAAGAAGATCCTCGCCGGGACCGGGTTCCGCACGAACCTCGAGGCGCACAACGAATCCCGTGAGTTCTTCGGGCGGCCGGTGGTCGGGCTGACCCTGATCGACCCGCGCTACTACCACCTCGACACCGCACTCGCCGTGCTCGACGACGACACGGTCATGTACTTCCCGGAGGCGTTCTCGGAGGACAGCCGTCTGGTGCTCAAGGAGATGTACCCGGACGCGATCCTGGCGTCCGAACGAGACGCCGCCGCGTTCGGGCTCAACGCCGTGTCCGATGGCAAGCACGTCGTGCTCCCGCAGGCCGCGACCGGGCTCACCGCCCAGCTGCGCGAACACGGTTTCGAACCGATCGGCGCCGACCTGTCCGAGTTGCTCAAGGCAGGCGGCAGCGTCAAATGCTGCACGCTGGAACTGCGTGCCGGGTAAGGAGAACAGATGGATTCCGCGCAGCCGGAAGCCGGCCGGACGCTCACCGTCCGGCGGGTTCTGACGGGCGCCGCGCTGATCGCGGTTCCGGTCGTGGTGGTGGTCGTGGTGCTCGGGCTCGGCTCGGCCTACGACCAGGGCCACACGGTGGCGGCGACCTCCACGCCGGGTAAGGCCGATCCGTACCCGCGACTGCTCATCGCACTTCCGGTGATCCTGGCCGCGTGCCACCTGGCCGGGCTGGCCGCGCGCCGGCTCGGCCAGCCCGCGGTCATCGGCGAGATCATCGCCGGTGTCCTGTTAGGACCGTCGCTGCTCGGTCTGCTCTGGCCTACGGGGTTCGCCTGGCTGTTCCCCGGCGACGTGGTCTCGATCGTGAACATCCTGGCGCAGCTGGGCCTGATCTTCTTCATGTACCTGGTCGGTTCGGAGATCGACCTCGACGCGGTACGGCGGCGCGGGTTCACCGCGGTGACGGTGAGCCAGGTGAGCATCGCGTTGCCGATGATCTCGGGCATCGTGCTGGCGCTGGGGCTGTACCCGGTCTTCGGCGGGGACGTCGGTTTCCTGAGCTTCGGCCTGTTCATCGCGGTGTCGATGAGCGTGACCGCTTTTCCGGTGCTGGCCAGGATCCTGACCGACCGCGGGATCGCGAAGACCACCTTGGGCGCACTGGCCTTGACGTGCGCCGCCGTCGACGACGTGGCGGCCTGGTGCCTGCTGGCGATCGTGATCGCGATCAGTCAGGGCGGCACGGGCAGCGAGGTCGTCCTGACCATCGCGCTGACCGTCGTCTTCGTGCTTCTGATGGCCTACGCGGTCCGCCCGGTGCTCGCGAAGTGGCTGCCGCGAGTTCCCGAGACGGCGGTGCTGGCGATCCTGCTCGCGGGGATCATGCTGTCGGCGCTGGCCACCGAGGAGATCGGCATCCACCCGATCTTCGGGGCGTTCCTGTTCGGCGTGATCGCGCCCCGCAAGGACCCGGTGGTGCGACGCGCAGCCGGCAAGCTGGGCAGTGTCACGGTGACCCTCCTGCTCCCGCTTTTCTTCGCCTACACGGGTTTGCACACGCAGTTCGGCCTGCTCGGCGAGGCGAGCCTGTGGGGGTGGTGCGCCCTGATCACGGCGGTGGCGGTATTCGGGAAATGGGTCGGCAGCACCACGGCCGCCCGGCTGACCGGCGTCGGCTGGCGCGATTCGCTGTCACTCGGGGCCTTGATGAACTGCCGAGGCCTGACCGAACTGGTCGTGCTCAACGTCGGCCTCCAGCTGAAGGTGATCAGCCCGACGGTGTTCGCGATGCTCGTGATCATGACGCTGGTCTCGACGATCGCCACCGCCCCCGCTCTCACCTTGATCGCCAAGCTCGGGAAGAAGTCCGCGAAGGATCTGGACAAGACCGCCGGTCCAGCGGCGGCGGAAAGTAGATAAGGACACCATGACCAGCAAGCAGGAAACCCTAGTCAGCACCTTCGCCGAGGTCGTGCTCGCCGACGAGGTCCGGGAGACCATCGGAAGCGAGTTGCGGTCCTTTCCGAACCCCGTCACCGATATCGACCGTTCGCTGGCCATGCTCCGGGTGGCCTTCTCGCGCCTGCCGATCGACCAGTTGCAGACGATCCTGGACTTCGGCAGGCACGTCGACACCCCCGGCGTCGCGCTGGTACGCAACCTGCCGGTGGACCCGGAACTGCCGGAGACGCCGATCGACGGTGGGCCCAGCAAGGAAAAAGAGACGTTCGTCGCCGAGAGCGTCCTTTTGGGACTGAGCCAGCTCCTCGGCGAGCCCGTCGGGTTCACCACCGAGAAGAGCGGCCGTCTCGTGCACGACGTCGTCCCGGTTTCGGCGGGCGCGCGCAGCCAGACCAACCAGAGCTCGCACGTGTTCTTGAACTTCCACAACGACATCGTGCACGACGAGGTCGGCCGGTACGACGTGTCCAATCCGGACTTCCTGGTGCTGAACTGCGTTCGCCAGGACGAGAACAAGGAAGCCGTCACCTACTACGCCGACGGCCGCGACATCTCGGCCGCCTTGAGTCCCGAGGTGCTCGACACCCTGCGCCGTCCGCTGTTCCGGCTGAACGCGCCGGGCAGTTACGTGCGTGACGTCGCCAAGGGGGAGGACGTGCTTTCCGACCTCGTACCGGTGATCTCCGGGCCGGCGGACTCGCCGGAGGTGGCGGTCTCGGCCAACGGCGTGGTGGGGGAGACCGTCGAGGCGGAGCAGGCGCTGGAGGAACTGCAGCGTATCTGCCGCGAGGTCGCGCACCAGGTCAAGCTGGAGCCGGGGACGGCGCTGCTGATCAACAATCGGAAGGGCCTGCACGCGCGGTCGCAGTTCTTCGCGCGGCACAACGGGCGGGACCGGTGGCTGCAGCGGACGTACATCCGGCGCAGCCTGTGGACGATCCGGTACCGGGGCACGGCGGAGGACCGGCGGGTGCACTGAGGTCAGGGCCGCCCCTTCGCGAGTGTCATGAAAGGGTCTTTCAGGACGAAATGTGTCCTGAAAGACCCTTTCATGACACCGCGTGCCCACCGCCATGTTCAAGAGCGGTGGAGGGCGGGTAACCGGTCGGCGAAGATCCAGAACCCTGACCGGGAGGAGTTCCGATGGCAGAGAAGTTACGGCCGCCGCAGCAGCAGGACCCGCCGGGCGTGACCTCGAAGATGGACCCGCTGCCCCGCGACTCCATGGAGGACTACGAGGGCCGTGACCTGCTGCGCGGCAAGCGCGCGCTGATCACCGGCGGCGACTCCGGGATCGGCCGCGCGGTGGCCATCGCCTTCGCTAAAGAGGGCGCCGACGTCGCGATCGCCTATCTCAACGAGCACGAGGACGCGAAGTACACCGAGGAACGCGTGCGAGCCGAAGGATGCGAGTGCCTTCTCTTGCCGGGCGATCTGGCCGAGGCGGCGCAGTGCCGGGAGATCGTCGCCCGCACCGTGAACGAACTCGGCGGGATCGACATCCTGGTCAACAACGTCGCCACGCAGTGGCCGGTCGACTCGCCGGAAGAACTCACCGACGAGCAGTGGACGCATACGTTCGACGTGAACATCCACAGCTTCTTCCGGGTGACGAACGCCGCGTTGCCGCATCTGGCGAAGGGTTCGGCGATCATCAACACCGGTTCGGTGAACGGCCTGCGGGGCAACAAGTCCCTCATCGACTACTCCGCGACCAAGGGCGCGGTGCACGCCTGGACCTACGCGATGGCGCAGGCCCTTGCCGAGCGTGGCGTACGGATCAACTGCGTTGCCCCTGGGCCGGTCTGGACACCGCTGATCCCGTCGACGTTCCCGCCCGAGAAGGTCGAGAAGTTCGGTCTGCAAGTCCCGTTCGAGCGGGCGGCCCATCCTGACGACCTCGCGCCGTCGTACGTCTTCCTGGCGTCCAACCGGCTTTCGTCGTACTACAGCGGTGAGGTGATCGCCGCGCTGGGCGGCGAGACGACCCCTGGTTGAGTAGTTCTACTTTTGCGGTGCGGCGGAAGACCCCGGCAAAATCGGTGAAGTCCGCTCACTGGGGCGGCGTTCACTGGGGAGAAACCATGAAACTCCGTCATGCCTTCACCACGCTTGCCGTCGCCGCGGGTCTGATCGGCGTGTTGGCGCCCGTCGCGGCAGCCGACGAACCGATCGCGAGCATCGACTTCTCCGCCGAACAAGGCGCTTCTCCGATCGACGGGAAGAGCGGGTATTGGGTCGACTCGCCCGAGCACGAGGTGGTGATCCGCGAGGTCGGTGACCTCTTGCGCGTCGACGCCGACGGCGACAACGGCTTCTCCTACTTCCGGCTCGACTTCAGCGCCCCGTCCGGCGCGCTTCAGGTCGGCACGTACGACCACGCCGGCGGCGCCCGTATCCTCGCCGTCGCCAACGGTCTGGGCTGCGCGGACGACCATTCGACGTTCACGATCAGCCGCGTCGAGCGTGGCGCCGAAGGGCTCACCGCCCTCGACGCCACGTTCGAACAGCGTTGTGGCGATCCCGCCGCGCCCGCTCTGCGCGGCGAGGTCCGCTACCGGCGCTGAGATCGAAGTGTGCCGGTAAACGATCGCCTTGAGAGGTGTCGAGACGTCCGGACCGGGTAACCGGCCGGAAAGACGTCAAGGAGGCACGATGGCGAGACGCGGAACGGCGGCCTTCGCCTGGTTCGGGCGGGCGTTCCGGGTTCGGGGCGAGGAACGACGGAGTCTGATCCAGACGACGAAAGCCGCCGCGGCGGCGGTGATCGCCTGGATCGTGGCGACGTCGGTACTGGGGCTGCCGCAGCCTTTTCTGGCGCCCTACGCGGCGGTGTTCCTTGTGCAGGCGACCGTCTACCGGTCCTTACGAGGCTGGGTCCAGCAGGTCGGCGCAGTCGCGGCCGGGGTGATGCTCGCCGCGGGAGCGGGCCAGTTCATCCCGTCGGTGACGGTGGCGCTCGGGGTGGTCATCTTCACCGGCCTGCTGATCGGGTCGTGGCGGGGGTTCGGCGATTCGGGGGTCTGGGTCGGGATCACCGGCATGCTGCTGGTCTCCTACGGCAACGCGACCGAACCCGTTCTGCTCGCGGACAGGCTGCTGGAGACCGCGCTGGGAGCGGCGATCGGAGCGGTGCTCAACGCCGTCGTCCTGCCCCCTCTGCACGGAGGGCACCTGGAGGGGGCGACGTGCCGGCTCGCTTCGGCGATCGGAGACGTCCTCAAGGACACCGCGGCGCTGGTCCGCGGCGGCGAACCGCCCGAAGCGGCCGAGCTCCTGAACGAGCGCATGCGCGATGTCCGGAGTCTGGTCATGGAGGCCGAGGACGCGATCGGGTGGACGCGGGAGAGCCGGTACCTGAATCTTCGTCGCCGCGGGAAGGCTCGGGAGGAACCGCTGGCCAACCTCGTCTCCCTGTGGCCACCGCTCGCCCAGTTGATCGACGCGGTGAGCGAAGCGGCCACGAGCGATCAGCCGTTCCGGCATCCCGGCGAGTACGCGCGCGGGGTGGTCGGCGATCTGCTCGAAGCCCTCGCCGAAGTGGCCCGTTCGGGTGATCCCGAGAAGCTTGATCGCTGCCGGAAGCTCGTCGAAGAGATCGACCACCTGCTCGTCACCCCCACGAACGAGGTCACGACGTCGATCGGGCTCGGGGCGATGGCGCTGCCCGCCCGCCGCCTCGTCCAGCGGCTCGACGCGGAGTGAGGCCGGCCTGGGATTGAGGGGAGGACGGCGGGGGTACACGGCGACCATGAGAGAACGATTCCATGGTCAGCTGCACGTTCTCGGCGAGCTGCTGGCGGATATGGGCGGCATGGCGTGCGAGGAACTTCGCCTGGCCAACCGCGTCTTCCTCGACCGCGACGTGGCCGCCGCCGCTGAACTGGCGACGGTCGAAGTCCGGTTGAACGCCGCGCGGACGGACTGCGAACTCACCGCGCAGCGCCTGCTGGCGCTGCAGGCGCCGGTCGCGGGCGATCTGCGGACGGTGCTCGCGGCGGTGTACTGCGCGGACCGGCTGGAGCGGATGGGCGATCTGGCCCAGCACATCGCCGAACAGGCCATGCGGACACCGGAATTCGCTGTCCCCGACGCCCTCACCGAACGGTTTCGCGAATTGGGCGGACTGGCTTGTTCGGTCGCGGACGACCTCGCCGCGACGATCGGTGACCCGACGGCCGAGGCCTTTCACTCGTTGGCCCGCGCGGACGAGCGCATCGATGCGATCTACGAGGACCTGATGGCGCTGGTGACAGGTCCTGAATGGACGGACGGCGTCGCCCCGGCGATTTCGGTGGCGCTGCTGGCGCGGTTCTATGAGCGCTTCGCCGACCAGGCCGTGTCGGTGGCCCGGCGGATGGATTTCGTGCTCACCGGGGAACTGCCCGAATCGGCCGTGCGGGACGCGCCCCGGGTGTCATGACGCGGGGTATTGACTCTCCCTCAGCAGGTTCGCGAGGTGGACGGCGTTGAGAGCCAAGGTCGAATTGGTCGATTCGACCGCGTCCGGCGTCTTGTCGAGGTCGTTGTAGTCGCCACCCTTCATGGCCTCGCCGTTCCAGTAGGTGCCGCCCTGCGCCGGCACACTGAACCCGGTGTCGTTGAGCGCCTGGAAGAGGTCGGCGGTGATCTTGTGCGCGCCGTCCTCGTTGCCGACGACGGCGGTGACCGCGACCTTGCCGAACATGGCGGGCCTGCCCTCGTCGTCGGTTTCGGACAGTGCGGAATCGAGCCGCTCCAGAACCCGTTGAGCCACGCTGGACATGTGGCCGACCCAGGTCGGCGTCGAGATCAGCAGGATGTCCGCGGCGGCGATCTTGCGCTGGATCTCCGGCCAAGCGTCGCCGTCGCCCATGTCGGCCTCCACGCCGGGTTTGACATCGTGGTCGACCACGCGCACCAGCTCACCGGTGGCGCCGTGTTCGGCCAGCTTGTCGAGAAGCTGTTGCGCGATCAGCCCGCTGCTGGTCGGGGCCGGGGACGGTTTGAGCGTGCACACCAGGGCGAGGGCCTTCAACGGCTTGGTCATCGTGCCTCCTGCTCAGGTCGGTGGCACGGATTCCCGCACGCCAGGGACATCAGGGCACGACGGAACCCGCTGTTCATGACGACCGGTTACCCGCTACGGGTTCGGAAAAACCTGTGTGAATCCGCCAGGTCCGGGTAAGCGTCGGGTATGCGTGCATTGGTGATCGGCTGGGCGAGTTTCCGTCACGGTGAGGCGACCGCGGGGGACGTGCTCGGCATGCGCCGGATCGCTGACGCGCTGGCCACCGGCGGGCTGCCGCACGACCTGGCGTGGAGCCCGGCCCATCGCCCGGAGGAGCTGAGCTATGAAAGCGTGGACCCGGCGCGCTACAGCCACGTCGTGTTCGTCGGCGGGAATCTGCACGGCTGGCAGATCCGTGAGGTGCACCGGCGGTTCGCCCACTGCTGGCGGGTCGCCGTCGGCGTCTCCGTGACCTCTCCGCAGGATGACGCGGTCACCGGATTCGACCAGGTGCTCGCGCGGGATCACGACGGGATCGGGGTGCCGGACCTCTCGATCGACGTCCCGACCGACCAGGTGCTGGTAACGGGCGTGATCCTGGCGCCGGAGCAGCGCGGTCACGGCCACTCGGCCCGGTATGCCGAGGTTCATGACTCGGTGACCGAGTGGATCGCCGGGGTGAACTGTGCCCGGGTGCCGCTCGACATGCGGCTGGCGGCTTCGAACTGGGAGCGTTGTGAGACACCGGATCAATTCACGTCAATACTGTCCCATTTGGACGTTGTGGTCACCACCCGCTTGCATGGCCTGGTGCTGAGTCTTCGCGCGGGGGTTCCAGCGCTGGTCGTCGACCCGATCGCCGGCGGCGGCAAGGTGACCGCGCAGGCCGACGCGCTCGGGTGGCCGGCACTCGTACCCGCCGAAGAGGCGACCGAGCCGGAGGCTCTCGATTCCTGGTGGCGCTGGTGTTCCTCGATTCAGGGCCGGGCCGTTGCCGCGCTTCGCGCGTTGCCGACGGACAACGGGCTGGTGCGGGATATGGTGAAGGCGCTCAAGACGGGGCCGGTGCTGTGACGGCGGGTTCGGTGGGCGACGGAGTTCGGGCTGGGGCAGGTTGAGGTCTCTTTGACGCTGTGGCCCGCCTGCCGCGCCGGGCTTCCGGACCGGTGCCGCTAGTGAGCTCGACGAACACGGTGCCTCTGGCGGGCGATTCAGGGCGCGTATAGACCGCAACGTCGTGCGCCGAGTTACGGGTGCGTGGTGAAGCCACAGGCACGCCTACGCCACGGCCCGGAGCGGGGGGTCGCGGTTCAGAACGGCGGCGGCTCTTCCTCGGGTTCAGGCCGTGGGTCGTGGAGTGGTTCGGGTGTCGCGTCGTAGGTGTGGCCGCTGGGAGTCGTGATCGTCATCCCGCCGTTCCCAGTGGGTTCTGCTGTCCAGCCGGGTTCGTCGCGGAGCAGGTTGTGGATTTTGCAATAGCCGTGGCAGTTATGGTGATCGGTCTTGCCATTCTGCGCCCACGTCACGATGTGATCGATCTCGGAGAACTCCGCCGGACGGTGACACCCCGGCTGGGTGCATTCCCGGTCCCGGGCTTTGATCAACCGTGCTAGCGACGCTGGTGATCGGTACTTGTCGACGCCGGCTTCCAAGAGCTGACCGGTGGCCGGGTCGGTGATCAACCGCGACCACGTTGAGTCGGGATCGGAGGCGATCTCGCGGACGAGCCAGTCTGGGATGTGCCCGTACCCGGCGAGGAACGCCGGATCGTTACGGGCGCTGGCCAGAGTCAGGAAATCGACGTAGACGTGGATGTGCGCCTTGGGCTTACCTTGGCCGTCTTCGGCCAACAGGCGTTCGGCGAACAGATCGGCCCGATGCTGATCCAACGTCTTGGACTTGTCGTTGTCCCGCCGAGTATGTGCCCCGCGGTCCAGTGAGGCATAAATAGAACCCGCGATTTCCGAGGGCAGATACCCGGAGAGGGTGGACATGGTCTCGCCCTCATGCCCCAGCGACACATGACGCATCGCACGTTTCTTCGCCGCCCGGTCGCGATAGCCGTCGGGGTCGTACTTCTGCACCGCCCAAGCGACCGAACTACGAATCGCCCCCGGGTCACGGCCGGCCAGACGGGACGACATGTGCTCGTCGACCAGCCCGGCGACCTCGTCGGACACTTCGCGGGTGAGCTGGGTGACCTTCGACGCCTTGAACAGATCGATGTCGCCACAGTCCAACGCCGCCAACGTCTTCGGCAGTCGCGACACCAGCGCGCAGGAGATTTCGAGGAGCAGGAACGCTTGATTACGAGAGACCGAGAAGCGTAGAGCGACCTCCTCGGTCACCGATCTTCGGGACCCACCGATTCCAGCGAACTGTGCTAACGCGCGCACCTGACGACCCTGCGCCCGCCGAAGCACCAACTCTTCAGCAAACGATGACTCGAGAAAGCGCGCGGCTTCCGGGTTGTAAGCAAGTGAAGTGATCATGCGTTGATAGTAGAAGAACGCCTATTCGGACGCACTTCTCAATCTGAGATTGTCCTGAGAAAATAGACTGCCCGGCGACCGGCATCAGCAAGTAAAGCTACCCACTCCACACCCGCTTTAACCATGCCAAGCACTCACAGGCCCACTCACAGACCACTGTGGACGTTTGGCACCGCACGACCGGGGTAGTCCGAAGCATGATCGGCGAGTCAGAGAGAAACACCCCCGCAGCGAAGGCGACCCGCGTGCGGATCGAGCGTGGCGGCCCCTTTCTGGTGGAGGGCCCGGTCGAGGTCGTCACGGACGACGGCGAGACGGTGACCTCGGACCGGTTCGTGGTCGCCCTCTGTGCCTGCCGACGCAGCAAGACCTATCCGTTCTGTGACACCAGCCACCGCCGCCGGTCACGGCAAAGGGTGCAGCGGCCGGAGCAGTGAGGTCTCACCGGCCGACCAGGCCTGCTTGAGGTGCTCGGTCAGCCGGTTCTCCAGCAGTTCGGTGGCCTGGATGCCCAAGGCGACGTCCGCCGCCAGTTCCGGCTCCCGGTCCAGCAGGTCCTCGACGACGTCGTGCCGCAGCACCTGTTCGTGCACGGCGTCGGCCTCGATGTGTTCGGTGTAGAACAGGCGGCATTCCGCCGCCCCGCCGAGCCGTTGCAGGGCCTCGTCCATCCGGCGGGCCGACGGTCCGGTGGTGATCTCGGTATGGGCGAAGTGCCCGACCAGCGCGCCGCGCAGGCTCCGGTGCAGGCCGAACAGCGACATCACGTTCACCGTCGCCAGCGTGCAGGCCGGAACCTGGTCGAGATAGGCGAGGTAGCCCGGCGACAGACCGGCCGCGGCCAGCAGATCGGCGAACAGCTGCGAATGCGCCCGATCCGCCCGGCCGCCACCGAATTCGTCGAACTCGACGGCGACCAGCGCCGCCTTGGCACGGCCCCGTAGCCGCGGGATCACCCACAGGTGCGGGTCGGCCTCTTTGAGGTGGTAGATCGACCGGTGCACGAAGAACTCCTCGACGTGCCACCATTCGCCCTTGTCGTGCAAGAAGTGCGAGACGCCCTCGCCGTCGACGGGCTCGACCAATAGTGCGTCGAGCAGGCCTTCGACGTCGTCCCCGCCGGGAACGGCGGCCCGGATCCCGTCGAGGAAGACGCGCTCCATGGCCGCCCGGAAACCGAGCAGGCGCGGGTCCCATTCCCAGCCGGCGTCCACTTCGGCGAAGCCCTGGTAGTGGAGTTCGTAGCAGATGTGCAGCGCCAGCTGGAGGTCTTCGCCGAACGGGTCCGCAGCCTCGGCCGCTTCGAGGTCGAAGTCGTCCCGGCTCCCGCCCGCCAGCGTGTCCACCACGGCGGCCGAGAGCGGGCCACGGATCTCGGGCAGCCTCGCGGCCACCTCATGGTCGATCATCGTCATGTCCCGGGAGTACCCGGTCTACGCGCGCGGAACCGTCTTCTTCGGCAGCGCGCGCACGGCCGGTCCTTGGATCACCGAACCGTCCAGGCCGAACCGCGAACCGTGGCAAGGGCAGTCCCAGGTCTTCTCCGCGTTGTTGAACGCGACCAGGCAACCGAGGTGGGTGCAGTGGGCACCGACGGCGTGCAGTTCGCCGCCGGGATCGCGGTAGGCGGCGATGAGTTCACTGCCGTCGCGGGTCACTTTGGCTTCGCCGGGCGCGAGTTCGTCCACTTTGGCGGGTTGACGCAGCGCGCTGAAGTGGTCACCGACCATGAACTTCGCCACCGTGGCGTTGTTCTCCACCGCCGTGATCGCGGAGCGGAGGTCGAAGCGGTTCGGGTCGTACAGATCCGCCGAAGGGTTTTCCCGCCCGAGCACCAGATCCGCCAGCAACAGCCCGGCCGCGGTGCCGCCGGTCATCCCCCATTGGCCGAAGCCCGTGGCGACCCAGAGATGGCGGGTGGCGGGGTGGTAGCGCCCGACGTACGGCACGGAATCCACAGTGGACAGATCATGTGCGGACCAGCGGTGGGTCACGCGGTGTACACCGGCGTGGCGGCTCGCCCAGCTCGCCAGCAGTTCGTAGCGGCTCTCGACGTCGACGGAGTCACCGACACGGTAGTGCTCGCCACCCGCGACAGCGTACGGAACGCCGTCGTTGAGGTAGCTCCGGACGGAATGGTGCGTGTCCGCGTCGAGGAACATTCCGCTGGGGGGCCGGTTCCCTTCGACCGGGCCGGCGACCACCAGGTCCCGCACCGGGTCGAGCCGGGCGAAGAACAGTCCACGGTCGAGCACGGGGAAATGGGTCGCCACCACGACTTCGCCTGCCCGTACTTCGCCGCTGCTGGTCAGCACCCGGGTGCCGCCGATTTCGTCGGCGCCTTCCGCGCGGACGCCCTCCACGATCGTGCCGCCCGCGCGCTCGATCTCGTCGGCCAGGCCGAGCAGCCACCGGCGAGGATGGAAATGAGCCTGGGCGGTGAATTTGACCGCGCCGAGCGCCGGGACGTCGAGGTCCACGTCGGTGACGTAGGACGCCGGCAGACCCGCTTCGGCGGCGGCTTCCGCTTCGCGCTCAAGGGTTTCCACGGTCTCTGCCCGGGTCGTGTAGACGAAGCTGTCGGCGCGGGTGAAGCCGCAGTCGATCCCGAGTTCGGCCGACGCGGCCGCGATCCAGTCCAAGGCCGCCGTTTGCGTGTAGGCGTACATCGCCGCCGCTTCCGCGCCCTTGTTCTTGGCCAGCGCGGCGTACTTCAGCCCGTGCTGCGTACTGATCTTCGCCGTGGTGTGCCCGGAAACACCCGCCGCGAGCCGGTTCGCCTCGAGGACCAGGACCGAGCGGCCGGCCCGTGCCAAGCGGTAGGCCGTCGTGAGACCCGCGATGCCGCCGCCGAGGACGGCGACGTCGATCTCCGCCGGCAGCGGCGTGCCGGTGCGATCGGGGGCGGGGGCGGTGTCGAGCCACAGTGAACGTGTTCCGGGCAACTCGGTCATGGCGCGGGGATTCCCGCACGACAACGCGGTCAAACCAGCGGCGAACGAGTTTCGGGTTCACTCGAACGGGTAGTTCTCGGCTATGAACACAGCCCCCAAGCCCCCTGAGGAAAAGAACATCTTCGTCATCGGTCTGGACGAGGGCAACGATGAGGTCCTGCGGCGGATCCCCGGCGCGGACGGATATCGCTTTCACCCCTTGCTTTCGGTCGAGGAACTCCAGCACGGTGAGATCCTGATCGTCGAACTCATGGAAAAGGCACAGGCGCATCTGGACGCCTTCGACGGCACGATCGACGCGATCGTCAGCTACTGGGACTTCCCGTCCTCGACGATGGTGGCGATGCTGTGCGAGAAGTACGGTCTGCCCGGCGTATCGCTGGAGGCTGTGCTCAAGTGCGAGAACAAGTATTGGAGCCGCATCGAACAGTCGAAGGTGATCGACGAGGTACCGCCCTTCGGAATCGTCGATCTGGACGAGGAAGACCCTCGGCCACCTGCCGCGGTGAGCTACCCCATGTGGCTCAAGCCGGTGAAGTCGTTCTCGTCGGAATTGGCCTTCCACGTCACCGATGAGGACACGTTCGAGAAAGCCGTCGCCGAGATCCGCGCCGGTGTCGGCCGGGTCGGCGATCCCTTCGATCTCGTCCTCGGCAAGATCCAGCTCCCCGCGGAGGTGGCCGACGTCGGGGGAGCGGCTTGTCTCGCGGAAGGCGAGCTCAGCGGCGTCCAGGCCGCGACCGAAGGGTACGTCTATAAAGGACAAGCCACGGTCTACGGCGTCCTGGATTCGATCAACTACCCCGAATCGCACTGCTTTCAGAGACATCAGTATCCGTCGCAGCTGCCCGACGACGCGGTCCGGCGGATGAAGGAGATCTCGGTCCGGGTGATGGAACACATCGGCTTCGACAACGCCACCTTCAGCATCGAGTTCTTCTGCCACCCCGATTCCGGGCAGGCCTGCCTGCTGGAGATCAACCCCAGGCATTCGCAGTCGCACGCTGAACTGTTCGAGTACGTCGACGGCCAGGCCAACCACCAGATCATGGTGGAACTGGGTCTCGGCCGGGATCCCGGCGAGCGGCGGCATCGCGGTGACTACCAGATCGCGGGCAAGTGGTACTACCGCCGTTTCGAGGACGCGCTCGTCACCCGGGTTCCGTCCCGGGCCGAGATCGCCACACTGCAGGAGGAGATCCCGGGGGTGAAGATCGAGGTGGTGGCCGAAAAGGGCGTTCGCCTCTCGGATCTGCCCGAACAGGACAGCTACAGCTACGAACTCGCGCATCTCTTCGTCGCGGCGCAGACCGAGCGGGAGATGGAGCAGAAATACCGCCGGTGCACCGAGGCGCTGCGGTTCGACTTCGAGGAGGGATAGCCCATGCGGACGGTGGCTTCGCTGCCGTATGAGATCACCGAATCCGAGCACGTCTGGATCACGGTGTCCGACGGAATCAGGCTTTCGGCGAGGATCTGGCGGCCGGTGGCTTCGGACAGTGAGCCGGTCCCGGCGATCCTCGAGTACATCCCGTACCGCCATCGGGATCTGACGTCGGTGCGGGACTCGATCCACCACCCCTACCTGGCGGGGCACGGGTATGCCTGTGTCCGCGTGGACATCCGTGGTTCGGGGGAGTCGGAGGGCGTGCTCGCCGACGAGTACCTGGAGCGGGAGCAACTCGACGCGGAGGACGTCCTCGACTGGATCGCGGACCAGCCTTGGTGCACCGGGCGGACCGGGATGATGGGCATCTCCTGGGGTGGTTTCGCCGCGCTGCAGACCGCCGCGCGCAAACCCCCGGGCCTGGCCGCGATCGCGATCTCGTCGTTCACCGACGACCGGTACGCCGACGACATGCACTACATGGGCGGCTGCCTGCTTTCGGACAACGTGGCCGAGGCGTCCACGATGTTCGCCTACAGCACGTTGCCGCCCGACCCGGCGCTGGCGGGGGACCGGTGGCGGGACCTGTGGCACGAACGGCTGGAGAACTGCAGCCTCTGGATCGGTGAGTGGCTGAGCCACCAACGGCGTGACGACTACTGGCGGCACGCGTCGGTCTGTGAGAACTACAGCGACATCCAGGTGCCGGTGCTCGCGTCCAGTGGCTGGGCGGACGGCTACTCGAATGCGGTCTCCCGTCTGCTGGCCAACCTCGATGTCCCCCGGCGCGGGCTGATCGGCCCGTGGTCGCACAAGTACCCGCATCTGGGGCAGCCCGGCCCGGCGATCGGCTACCTGCAGGAACTCGTGCGCTGGTGGGACCACTGGCTGAAGGACGTCGAGAACGGCGTCATGGACGGGCCGATGCTGCAGACCTGGATGCAGGACAGCGTGCCCCCTTCGACGTCGTACGAGGACCGGCCCGGCCGCTGGGTGGGGGAGCCGTCCTGGCCCTCGCCGCACGTGCACCCGTCGGAGCACCGCCTGGCCCGGCACCGGATCGCCCGTCCCGGCGAAGAGGTCCCGGTGGAGAATCTGCAGGTGGAGTCCCCGCTTTCGGTCGGCCAGTTCGCCGGCAAGTGGGCGTCCTACAGCGCTCCGCCCGACCTGCCCTACGACCAGCGGGAAGAGGACGGCGGGTCGCTCGTCTTCGACACCGACGAACTCACCGAGCCGTGCGAGATCCTCGGTTCGCCGGTGGTGGATCTGGAGGTCTCCGCGAACAAGCCGGTGGCGATGGTCGCCGTCCGGCTGTCCGACGTCGCTCCGGACGGTCGCGCCACTCGCGTGACCTACGGGCTGCTGAACCTGACCCACCGCGACGGGCACGACGATCCCGAACCGCTGGAGCCGGGCAAGCCCTACCGGGTGCGGATCGAACTCAACGCCGTCGCGCAGGCCTTCCCCGCCGGGCACCGGATCCGGCTGTCGCTCTCGTCGTCGTACTGGCCGCTGGCCTGGCCACCGCCGGAATCGGCGCGGGTGACCGTCCACACCGGACAGAGTTCGCTCACCCTTCCGGTCCGGCCGATGGCCGAGTCGGACGAGGTGTCGGCGCGGCCGTTCGACGAGCCCGAAGGCGCGGAACCGTTGCCTGCCACCCAGCTCGAACCAGGAGAACAGCGCTGGACCGTCTCCCGTGACCTGATCGAGTACCGGTCCGCGCTCGAGATCGTGAAGAACGCGGGCAAGGTCCGGTTCGAAGACATCGATCTCGACGTCACCAGGAACGTGCTCGAACGGTACTCGTGGGTGGCCGACGACTTCTGTTCCCCCGTCGCGGAAACCGCTTGGTCGATGACCTTCGCGCGCGACGGCTGGGAGGCCCGGACCGAGACCCGCACGCGGGTTTCCTGCACCCCGACCGAATTCGTCATCGACGCCCAGCTCGACGGCTATGAGGGAGACCGCAGGACCTACTCCCGCAACTGGCATCGAGCGGTTCCCCGGGATCAGGTCTAGGAAGTGTAGCGACGCGGTGAGCGGGGTAGCCCGGAAGTAGCGGCCGGTGCAGCGAGGTTGTACGTCCTCCGGCCGCGAGGTGACCCGGCGCGGGCAGCCCCGGCGAAGCAGGGAAGCCGGCGCGCCGGTCACCGAGACCAAGGTCATCCGTGACCCTGGCCTCGCTGACCGGGTCGTCAGCCCCGCACGACGAGCAGGTCCACGACGTCCTCGGGGCTTTCCAGTTCCGCGAACCGGGTCCGCTGCCGGTCTGCCCCACTCCCCTCGGCGAACAGCCGGGCGCAGCCGTCGCGCACGAAGTCCAGATCGCCGGTCGAGTCCAGCGCGGCCGCGGCGAAGTCCACGACGTCGCCGACGACTTCGGTCGTGGGCGCGAGATCGCCGGTGCGAGGATGGGGACACCGCCCGGACAGCCCGTCCCGCGAGGCACGCCAGAGATGGGCGCGCAGCACTTCGTTGGACAGACCCGATGCCGGCTTTTCGTCGTCGAGGATCGTCGTGACGAGCCCGCGGATCAGGACGCCGAGCAGCACCGCATCCTCCGGCGTCGCCGCGACATCGGAAAACCGGAACTCCACCGTCGGTTGCGCTTCGGAAAGCCTTACGTCCCAATAGACCATCTTGCGGTCGAGGATCGCGCCCGCCCGCAGCCAGGCGTCCACGATGCTCTCGTAGTGGTCCAGTGACGTGAACTCCGGCGGCGGCCCGGTCGACGGCCAGCGGGTCCATTGCTGGTACCGCCAGCTGCTGTAGCCGGTGTCGAAACCGTCCGAGATGGCGGAGTTCGCGGTGAGCGTCAGCAAGGCGGGCAACCAGGGCCGGATACGCGTGATCAGCCGCACGCCCGTCTCGCGATCGGGGATCGCGATGTGGACATGGCAGCCGCAAGTGTGCGAAGTCCGCGCCGTGGCACCGAAATGCTCGGCCATCCGCTCGTAACGGGGGTTAGGGGTGATATGCGGCAAGCCGAGCTCGGCCACCGGCGGGCTTCCGCAGGGGAGGAGACGGCAGCCGCGCTGGGCCGCGGCCTCGGCGAGCTCGGTTCGCAGGCCCCGCAACTGCTTCAACGCCTCGTCGTGCGTGCTGCAGATACCGGTCGCGGATTCCACTTGCGATCGGGTGAGCTCGTGCTGTAGTTCCCCTTCGCCTTCCGAGGCGGAGTCGACTACGGTGTCCCCGCTCTGGGAGAGATGTCCTTCGGAGTCCACGATGAAGAACTCTTCTTCGATACCGAAAGTGAGGTCGTCGGTCACGGAAGGGGGAATACCCTGGGCCGGAATCGGCAAACCTGTTTTCCCGGTGCGGGGAGGGGGTATTAGCTGTCATGGACCTCGTCTCGCCGGAGCCGCCGTACCTGCTGGCCGCACAGGCCTCGTCCGTAGTGCGCCAGTTGTACCGGCGCGTGCGGGACGGCGAGCTGGACTCCGCCGCCGATCTCAACCGGACGCTCGGAGCTTTGCGCCAGTTGGCCGACGACCTCACCCACGTCCTCCCGGCGCTGCAGGAGCAACTCGAGCAGAGCCTGATGGACGGCGGGCTCCCGCGAGTGGGCCCGGCGGCCGAGGCCTGGGACACCGTGGCGGCGGTGGGCCAGGGCCTCGACGACGCGCGGACGGCGGGAGAGCTGCTGGCGCAGGAACTGCGGACGTCGCAGGAGATGCTCAGCGGCCTGGCCGCCCCGCTCGACGGCTGACCGGCTCCTTCACGAACGCACCACCGCCACCGGGCAGTGCGCGTGGTGCAGGGCGTCGTCGCTGACCGAGCCCAGCAGCAGGCGCTTCAGGTCACCACGATCGCTCCGGCCGAGCACCAGTAACGCCGCGTCCGTGGACTGTCCGGTCAGCGCCTGCCCGGCCGGGCCGATACCGTGCACGATCCGCACGGAGACCTCCGGATAGCGCTCCTGCCAGGGTTTCAGCTGCCTGTCGACGAGTTCGTCGGCGATCTCCTGCGGGATGGCGGGCGCGGGATCCAGCACCGGGCCACCGAGCAGCGGCTCAGCTGCCGGGCCCCACACCGGAATCCTCGCGACGTGAACGGCGTGCACTGCGAGACCGTGCCGTGCCGCGAAGTCGAACGCGAACCCTGCCGCCTGAGTGCTCTGTTCGGAACCGTCGGTGCCGAGGACCACCGGTCCGCTCGGGGCGGGCTCTTCACCGCGCACGACCACGACCGGCCGTCCGGCGGTCCGGGTGACGCCGGATTCGGTGGAACCGAGGACAGCTCGGGTGAACACGCCGGTATGGGATTCGCCGAGCACGATCATCGCGGCGTCCGTCTCGTCGGCGACCGTGGTCAGCACGACGTCGGGAGTACCGCCGCGGACGACGGTGCGGACGTCGAGATCCGGGTCGGTGCGCTGGATCGCTTCCGCCATCGAAGCCAGCTGCCTCCGGGCAGATTCCACGGCGTCCGCCTCGTCGGCGGCCGCCGGGACGACGACCGCCGCCATCGGCGCCGCGACGAGGTCGGCACCGGGCGGTGGCAAGCGATCCCTAGTGCAGTAGGCGAGCACCAAGCCGCGATCCAGGGCCTTCGCCTCGGCCACCGCCCAGCGAACGGCCCGGCGGGCCTCCGGTGAACCGTCGAACCCGGTCACCACCGGGCCGGTCCGAGTCTGTGCAGGGGACATAGACCATCACCTCCGACCTGCGGGATGTACCCGTTCTGGGCGATCTTCAAGCAGACAACGGTTTCGCAGCGCGCCGCGCCGGGGTACTTCCCCGTATGACTTCCCTGTCGGAGGCCCCAGCTTTTCCTGCGAAGCGCGCCTTTTCAGTGCCCGCCCAGCCGCGGGTGCGTCAAGACGGCGAGGGCCGTCTCCGCCTGCATGTGAGCAGGCCGGCCAAGGGGACCGCTGTCGTCAAGGTGAGCGGCGAGGTCGACCTCGGCACCGCGCCGCGGTTGTGGCAGATGCTCAGTGAGCGGCTCCACGGCCACGGCGCGAAGCTGATCGTCAACCTGTCCGAGCTTGATTTCTTCGGTGTGGCCGGTTTTCGGGTGCTCGAGCGGGCGCAACTGCTCGCCGACGAGAGGGGAACTCTCTTGTTCATCCACCCCGGCGAGTGCCGGTCGGCGCGCCGGATGCTCGACCTCTACGACGGAGACGGCCTCCGAACTCTCTAGACACCGCGACATAAACCGCGACATAAGCGCCCTGGGCTTCTGTCCAGGGCCTTTGTCGCGTTCGTGATCCATCACAACGACTTCCGGCGAAGTCTGGAGAATTCCCCACCGTCGCACCGGCCCGTGGACCGCAGGATGTGAGGACGCATTACCGCGCGGTAACAACAACGGTGTTGGAGGCTGGAATGGCGCTGGGCAGGCGGTTCAAAGTGGGGCTGGTGGCACTCGCGGCCGTGGCGGCGGTGACCGTGGCGGCGGCTCCGGTGCAGGCCGGGCAACTGGAGTACGTCGCGCTAGGCGATTCGGCCGCCGCGGGACCGCTGATCCCGGATCAGGACCCCAACCTGCTTTGCCTGCGCTCCGACCACGACTATCCGGCGATCGCGGCGGCGTCACTCGGGGCGAAACTGGCCGACGTGACGTGTTCCGGTGCGGTGACGGCGGATTTCGCGAACCGCCGGTTCGGCATCCTGGCGCCCCAGTTCGACGCGCTCAAGCCGACGACCGGCCTGGTGTCCATCACGGTGGGCGCCAACGACTCCGGGCTCTTCCAGCAGGCACTGAGCTGTATCAACCTGCTGCCCGAACCGGCGGGCCTCTCCTGCGCCGACCGGCTCACCGCGGGAGGCAAGGACCCGCTCGCCGACTCGGTCCGGGCGTGGGGCCCGAAACTCGGTGAGGCGCTGGAGGAAATCCGCGCCAGGGCACCGCGCGCGAAGATCCTCGTGACCGGGTACGGCACCTACATCCGGCGCGACGGCTGCCATCCGGTCCAGCCCGTCTGGGCGCGGGACGCGAATTACCTGCAGAGTGTCATGAACCTGATCAGCTCCACCGCTCGTGAGCAGGCTCAGGCGCACGGCGCGACGTTCGTCGACTTCGCCTCGCTCACCGTCGGCCACGACATCTGCGCCGCACCGCGCGATCGCTACCTCGAAGGCCTGATCCCCGCGCACGCCGCGGCCCCGCTGCACCCGAACGCGCAGGGGATGGCGGTGTTCGGCGCCGCGATCGCGAAGGCGGCGCGCTGAGGTTCACTCCCGGCCGGCGGCAGACCGGGCGGACAGCGCCGCGTTCAGCAGCGCGATGTGCTCGAGCCGGGTGGGGTCGAGCCCGGTGAGGTCGGCGATCCGGCGCAGCCGGTAGTCGACGGTGTTCGGGTGGACGTGGAGGGCGGCGGCGGTCTGCCGTCGTCCGCCACAGCGCAGGAACGTCTCCAGGGTCTGGAGGAGTTCTTCGTTGCCGTCCAACGGTTCCAGCCGGGTCGCCAGCCGGTCGAGCGCGGGCCCGGGTCGGGACAGCTGGTATTCGAGCAGGACGTCGTCGAGCCGGTAGAGCCCCGGCGGTCTGCCGGATCCGGTGGCGACCGCGAGCACGTCCTGCGCCAGTTCCGCCGCGGCGGGAAGGCCGGCGGTCTCGGCCACCGCGGCCCCGGCGGTGACTTCCGCGCCCGCCGCGCGGGCGACGTCGGCGAGTACCCGCTCCAGCCGTGACCAGTCGCTTGTGGACAGTTGATCCGCCGCGGTTTCATACGGCAGCAAGGCGATCCCGCCTTCGGGGGTGAGTGAGGACAGCACCGTGCCGCGGATCTGGCGTTCCAGTTCCACCCGCAGCCGCCGCAGCTTCCGGCGTCCGGCGATCAGCGGATCGACCCCGCTCGCCTCCTCGTCGGGATGGATCCCGACCGACACCGCGAGGACGATGTAACCCGGCGGGAGGCGCAGACCGGCCTGCCCCGCGGCGACGTCGGCGGAATCGCCGTCGAGCAGAGCGGAAAGCACCGTGTGCCGCGCCGAGCGCTCGTCGTCGAACATCGTCTGGCGTTCGTCGAGATAGCCCGCGCCGACCGCCGGGGTGACCACTTCGAGGTAGCGCAGGGCCAGCGCGTTGACGGCCAGGACGTCGGCGACCTCCTCCGGCCGCACGTCCGGGGTCAACGAAGCCCAGACCACCTGGATGCCGATGTGGTACGCGGTGAGCACGATGTCGATCGGGATGCCCTCTTCCGCACGTCGCGCGGCGGATTCGCGCAGGAAATCGCGTTCCTCCTGCGAAGGTGTCGCCCCGGTGTGCAGGGTGTCGATGAACGAGCGGAGGTTCTGCTCGATCACGTGCGTGATGTCGCCGCTGAGCTCTTCGGCGGGGAGCAGGCCGTATTCCGGGACCCGGGAGACGATCTCGGCGAGCACCGTCCTCGTGAGCGACGGCAGGGCCGCGGTCAGCCGTTCGGGTAACGGGCGTCCGCCGATGAAGAACTCCGGCCTTTTGTCACCCATCACAAACACCGGGCGCTCGACCTGGTGATTTCTCCCATGATTCCTCCAGCTGTCCGTGACACATCATGACAGCTGGTCAGGGTTGGGGCCGGGTGGCGCGCACGGTGGCGGCGATCGGGCTGTAGCGGAGCCACGCGGGCAGTCCGCGCACGATCCAGCGAGCGCCGGTCAGGGCGATGTCGCCGGCGCGGACGGCGTCGAGGAGTTCGATCTCGCCGACCCACATCCGGTAGAGCGTCGGGAGGTCGGCGGTGAGCACGGCGTCGATCTCGAAACCGGGGTCGTTGTAGCAGACCGACGCGTCATCGGGTTCGAGCACGAGCCAGAACAGGCGGTGGCGGTCGGCGATGTCGACCTGGATGACCGCCCGTTCGGTGATCCCGGCGGTGTCGATCCGGCCGCGCATCCACCACATCAGGATCTCGGGATCGAGTTCGTCCGGCCGCGGGGCGCCGAACGCGTGCCGCGCGCCCCAGTCGGCGAGGCCGAACACGAGCGGGCGCAGATCCTCGCCGGCGCGGGTGAGGGCGTATCCGTCGTCGGCCCGCACGATCAGGCCGGCGTGCTGCAATTGGCGTAACCGCCGGGAAAGCAGCGCGCGGGACAACCCCGGCAGGCCGCGGGCGATCTCGTTGAACCGCCGGGCGCCCACCAGCATGTCGCGCACGATCAGCAGCGTCCAGCGGTCGCCGAGGACCTCGATGGCCCGGACGACGGGACAGTACTGGCCGTAAGTCCGCACACCTACGAGGTCGCGAGAGCGGCGCGGCCGTTACAACCGCGGTTCAGTCTCTGTACTACCTGCCCGCCCGGCCGGTTCCTACCGTCGTCGGCAAGGACTTCCGAGAGGGTGAAATTCCATGACCATTACCGAAACCGAACGGTCACAGACGGGTACTTTCCCGACGCCTGCGCGTCCGGGCGACGACCGGTTCACCGGGCTGGCGGCCAGAATCGGTGCTGTCGCGGAGAAGTACAGCGCCGAGCACGACCGCGACGCGACCTTCGTGACCGAGGCCTACGACGCGATGCGGGAACACGGCTACCTGGCGCTCGCCGTGCCGGAAGAACTCGGCGGGCTGGGCGCTTCGATGCGGCAAGTCTGTTACGCCCAAGCGGAACTCGCGCGGCACGACGGGGCGGCGGCGTTGTCTGCGGCGATGCACCAGTACCTGACGCTGATGCAGGGCTACCGGCGCCGGGCAGGCGCGCCGGACGCCGAAGGGGTATTACGCCGCATCGCGAACGAAGGCATCGTCATCGCCACGAGCGGCGGTTCCGACTGGCTCTGGCCCGCCACCACCGCGATCCTGGACGGCGACACGTTCCGCGTGAGCGGGCGCAAGATGTTCTGCAGTCAATCGCCGAGGGCGACCGTGGTGGCGACCAGCGCGGTGCTGGGCGAACCGGGGGAGAACGCCGAGGTGCTGCACTTCAGCGTGCCCCTCGACGCACCCGGCGTCCGCATCGAGGAAACGTGGAACACGCTGGGAATGCGGGGAACCGCGAGCCACGACGTCGTGCTCGAAGACGTCGTGGTGCCCGTGGCCAAGATCGCCGGCCGGCGGCCGTACGGGGAATTCGGGGTGCCGCTGCTGGCCGCGGCGATCCATTTCGCGCCGGTCGTGGGGGCGACGTATTTCGGGATCGCCTCCGGTGCCAGGGATATCGCCGTCGCCGCGGCGACGGCCGGATCCCGGGGTCCCGTGCCGCATTCGGCGGCGCCCCGCATCCAGCGCCAGATCGGGCTGATGGACGCGGGACTGCGCACCGCGTGGTGGTCGCTGCTGGGCGCCGTCGACGAACTCGGAGACGGCTACGTGGTGAGCCCGTCGGTCCTGGCGACCGTCATGCTGGCGAAACGCCAGGCGGTGACGGCCGCGATCGAGGTCGTCGACCTGGCGATGGACGTACTCGGCGGCCGGTCCTACTTCCGCCGTGCGCCACTCGAGCGCGCCTTCCGGGACGTCCGCGCGGGCACCTTCCACCCGCTGACCCCCGAGGCCACGCTCATCTACGCCGGCAAGCAGGCACTCGGGGACTCCGGCGTCAGCGAGTGAGCGCGTCCCGCGCCGAGTCGACGGTCGGGTGCACGTTGAAGACGGCGTCGAGGCCGAGAAGCGCCAGCGGGCGCAGCAGGGCGCGCTCCTGGGTGACCAGGATGAACGGGGTATTCGTCTCCTCGGCCTTGGCACGGGTCTGAACCAGGGCGGTGAAGCCGGAGGAATCGCAGAAGGAGACTTCGGACAGGTCCGCGATCAACGCCGCGGGCTTGAACCGGAGTTCTTCCTCCAGGCATTGCCGCAGGCGTTCGGAGACCGCGAGATCGATTTCACCCGCCACCGTGACGACCGTGTCGGCGTCGGTGGTGGTGACCGAGACATCCAGTGGGGACACGAATCTCCGAGTCGAACGGGAAAGATCGGAGGCGGGTGTGCGATAGTCGGTCAACATGACTCCTGGCCGGTAGGCGGGGTACCGGCAAGGCCCTGTTCAGGCAAGCCGGAACCCGGGAAAAGGGGATCCGGCGGCTGGTGACTGAACCGCGACGGGTCAACCGTAGCAGTCCGGCGGCCGAACTTGCCGGACGAGCGGGGGACTGTTGCCGTATCGGGCCGGTCACGTCCCCGCCCACATGCCCGTTGACCAGGGCCGGAGCCGTGGGTCACCTAGGTGGTGACGGTGGGGTCGCCCCAAGCCAGCTCGGGCAGGCCGTTGGACAACCCGCCCGCCATCCGCGCCCCGGCGAGCATGGGATGGGCGGTGGTGCCGGTCCGGTACGCGACCAGCTGAAGGCGCAGGACCTCCGCGACGTCGACGTCGAGCACGGCGGGGGAGCCGAGTTTCGCTGACTCGACCGGCTGCGCGACTCCGTCGAGGAAGACCTCGAAGTGCCCGACCTGCCGCGCGTCGTGTGCGTCGTCGAGTACACCGGCGGTGACCTTGAACCGCCGGTAGCGCCTACCCAGGTTGTACTCGACGACGCCTCGCGGCTCGGCGCAGAAGGTCGAACAGCGGTACGTGATGCTGTTCCCGTAGTGCACACCGTCCAGGAGCGCCGCGCCCATCCGGAGGTCGGAGCCTTTCGACACCGGAGTGAGCTCGCGAGTCAGCAGGAGGTTCCTGCGGGTGGCGGGACTGCGGTAGCCGCCGTCACCGAACGGGGGCTGTTCGCCGTCAGGCATCCCGTACAGGGGCTGCCGCCGGATGGCGCGGACCAGGGCGGCGACGCCGTCGTCGTCGGGTGTGAAGTGCCGGACGACGAAATGCGTGGCGCTGTACGGGCTGAGAAACTGCGGGATGTCGTCGATCGACCGGCCGGGCAGGATCACCGGCAGGATCCGTGCCGTGTACTCCTCGATGTCCCCGGTCAGCAGGTCGCGCAGGATCGCCCCTTCGAACTGCGAGCCGCGTCCGATGTGCGGGGATTCCTGGCCGTCGGTCCGCCGCTTGTACTGCGGCGACACGACGGCGAGCGTGTAGTCCGCGGCCTTCAGCTGCCTCACCGCCCACCGTGACCAGTCGATTCTCGCGCCGTCGGCCCACTGGTCGAGGTGTACCTCCAGCCCGAGCTTCATGGCCAGGAAATCGGCGAACCGGCGCACCAGGGTCTTGTGGTCTTCGCTGTCGTGCGAATAGGAAATGAAGACGCGCGGGCGGGATGTCATCGTCGGTCTCCAGGCCGCCGACGTCTGCACGGCGGCGAATCGGCGGTGTCTCCGCGGAAGTCGGTCCGCCGGACCGGGCCGTTACGCCCTCCGCGCCCGAGCCTCGCCGACCATGACCTGATCGAGATCCGGGTGGATTTCGTCGGCGCGGTCCCAGAATTCGGCCGCCAGGGCGGTGGAGCCTTCGGCCGCCGCCACATTGCCCAGACCGACGTACGCGCGAGCGGTCTCGTAGGGGCTTCCGCAGGACTCGGCGCGGTCCGCGGCGGCGCGGTAGGCCGACGCGGCGAGGTCGTGCCGCCGCGCGTGGAACCAGGCCCAGCCCACGCAGTTGAGGGCCATCGCGGCGTCGAGGTCCAGTCCGAGTTCGTCGAAGACGGACAGCGTCTCGGTGGCGACCGAGGCGGCCTCGTCGGCCTGGCCGAGTGCCGTCAGCGCCAAGGCGATCCCGCGGCCGGTGATCGCGGCGTTGCGGCGGTTGCCGTCACGGACGTAGAACGCTCGCGCCTGGCGGAGATCCCGGAGCGCCTCGGTGTGCTTGCCCCGGTAGTGATCGGCCCAGCCGCTGTGCGCCAGCGCCGTGCTTTCCCCATGGCCGTCACCGATTCGACGGTAGAGCGCGAGAGCTTCGCCGTAGCACGCCGACGCCTCGTCGAGATCGCCGCGATCGACGAGCGCGACACCCAGATTGGCCGTGGTGGTGGCGAGCGCCCAGGTGTCCCCGATCGCTTCGGCGGAGGCCCGCGCCCACCGATGCGTGTCCAGCCAGGCATCCCAGAGCTTGGCCACGAAGAAGAAGTCGCGCAGGAAGAAGGCCAGCTGCCAGCACCGTGCGTGCTCACCGCGTTCACCCGCCGCCCGGCAGAGCGCCACCAGCCCCGGCCATTCGGCGCGGAACCAGGCCATCGCCATCTCGCTGTCGTCCAGCCGGACCGGTTCGGGGGTCCCCGAGTCGAATTCGATCTCCGGCACGAAGCGGTGCGGGGTGAGTCGCTTGTCGGCCTCGGCGGTATTTCGCACGGCGTAAGCGGTGAGGCGCTGGAACGCCATTATTTCGTCCTCCGGGTCGGTGAGTACGAATTCAGTGGCAAATGCGCGTAGCAGGTCATGGAATCCGTACCGATCCGATTCTGGTTGGGTGAGCAGGTGGGCTTCGTGCAGACGTTCCAGTAAGTGATCGGTCTCCCTCAACGAGAGCGCACTCAGGGCGCTCGCAGCGTGGATGTCGACATCGGATCCCGGATGGACGGTGAGTAAGCCGAAAAGCCTCGACTCGGCACTGCTCAGCTGCCGTACGGACAGCTGGAACGCGGCGACGAGCGTGCGTTCGCCGTCGTCCAGTTCTGCCAGGCGAGCGCTTTCATCTTCGAGCCGGCGCTCGAGTTCCGAGACGTCCCAA
This sequence comes from Amycolatopsis sp. lyj-112, assembly GCF_046549055.1. NCBI lineage: Bacteria > Bacillati > Actinomycetota > Actinomycetes > Pseudonocardiales > Pseudonocardiaceae > Amycolatopsis > Amycolatopsis sp. lyj-112. The sequence goes on from NZ_JAJPWS010000010.1 coordinate 62,919, forward strand.
GCCCGATGCGCGCGCAGCCTCGCCGCGGCGATCCGGATCGCGAGGGGGAGCCGGGCACATCGTTGGACCACCCGGGTGACGGCAATTCCGGCGGGAACGCCGGTGAGAGTGGTGAAAAGTTCCACCGCGGCGGGAAGGGGGAGCATGTCCAAGGAGACGTGCCCGGCGTCGTCGAGCGCGCTCAGCCTGGACCTGCTGGTGATCAGGACCCGGCACTTCGGCTCGGCCGGCAGCAGTGGACGCACCTGTGCCGCGCTGACGGCGTTGTCCAGCACCAAAAGAACACTGCGGCCGCGAAGACGGGATCGGTACAGCGCCGCGCGATCGTCAGGATCCCCAGGGATCCGCTCCGCCGGAACGCCGAGCACGCGCAACAATCTGTCGTGGACGGCCGCGGTTCCGGCGGTGGGGTCGCCGGGTCCGTACCCTCGCAGGTCGATGAACAAGCAGCCGTCGGCGAACCCGGATTCGAGCCGGTGCGCGCACCGGCTCGCGAGTTCCGTCTTGCCGACACCGCCCATCCCGGACACGACGCAGACACCGCCGTCTGCTTCCAGTGCGGCGCGGATCGCCTGTAATTCCTCGGTCCTGCCGGTGAAAGCGGCCGTCGCGGGTGGCAAGCCAGACGGCCGGACATCGGGCCGTGTCCTGCGCCGCACGGGCTCGTTGGGCAGCAGCGAGGTGAGGGCCCCTGCGACGTCGAGTTCGGCTTCACACAACGTGGCGAGTGCGGGGTTCGGTGTGGCGAGCCCGGTTTCGACTTTACTGAGGTAACCCTTGCTGTAGTGGGTGCGATCGGCCAGTTCGGTCAGCGAGAGGCCGGCCGCCCTGCGGCGGCGCCTCAGCTCGGCTCCGAACGTGGCTCGCTCGTTCATCAGCACCCATCCTCGTCGGAGGATCAGTATGGCCGTGTGGACACTTTTCCGGCATCGTCCAGTGGCCGCGGGAGCGCCGGCCAGGTCCGCGGACCCGACCGGCGGCTGCGCGCACAGCCCGTGGTCGTCGTTCATCGTCGTCTCAGCCGAACACGAAGCCGAGCAGGGCCAGGATCAGGCCGATGGCGTGGGTCTGCATGGTCAGCGCACCTCCTCTCCGTGCGTGGCGACCGCGGTCTTGACCGGGTTCGCGGGGGCGGATCCCGTCGCGCTGCCGAGCACTGCCCCGATGAAGATCGCGACCACTCCAAGCCAGAAAGCCAGCCTCAGGAGCAGCGAAAACGAGCACTCGACCTTCATTCCGACTCCTTCGATGGGCGTGCCAGGGCAGCACTCGAAAACGCGGGAGAACCGCTGGTGGGGGTGTTATTCGCGGCGAAATCGCGGCGACCAACCAAGAATGCGATGCCTGCCCGGAGGCGACAAGGAGTTTCCTGTTTCCCGTATGGGCGGGAAAGGAAAACCCAAAATAACGATCGTCGATATACGCCGTGACCGGCTGGACACGGACGTCCGTGCTGACGACTATTGACCACCGTGCTCGAACCATTAGGGGAGGACCGGTGAACGTCAGCGCTGTGGACCTGGCCGGCGAATTGAAGCTGCTCCGGCGGGGAAGGGGTATTTCGGCCCCTCAGCTGGCCGAACGCGCCGGGCCCGCCCTGCGCGCGGTCTGCTTGATCGCCGAGGATGACGGAAACGCGGAGATAAGAAGAAAAGTGACGGAATGCGTGACCAGGTGGACTCCGGCCTTGCCCGATGACCTGCGCACCGCTGTACTGGCCGCGTTCGCGCTGCACGACGAGGCCCGCGACGCCTTTTACCAAGAACGGGTCCGCTGGCTGGCGAGATCTCTCGTCCGTGATGATCGGACGGCACGCCGGCGGATCGACGAAGGCATCGAGCGGCTCGCGGAGATCGCGGTGGCGTCCACAAGCGAATCCGGGCCGGACTCGCACGGCTCGCCCAGCACACGCTGGCATACCGAAGAATTGCGGGTGGCCCTCGCCCTCGACCAGCCGGTCCCGGAGGGCTTCGAGTTCCGCCGGATCGTCGCGGATGCCGACGACATCGCCGAGCTGGACCTGGCCATGACCCTGACCAAATCGGCGAACCACGGCGAATCATTCGATGACAAGGATCTTCGGGTCGAGGTGTTCCACGGTGGAATGCTGGCTGAGCGCGTGATGGAGTCCAGCGACCGGGTCGGCCTCGCTCTGCGCTTACCCGTGCCGCTGCATCGGCAGGGCCGGCATGAAATCGCGTTGCGGTTCAGGGCCGACCTCAAAGAACCCCACTTCGTCTGCGTCCCCCGGCACCCGGTCGACTTCTTCGACCTGCACGTCCGGTTTCCGGTGCCGGTGCCGGTGGAAGTCGTGCAACTGGAGCGGGTATTCCAGGACGACGCGAGCGATGAGGCGACGCGGGGAGTTCTCTTGACACCGGACGCCTCGGGAGAGGTCCACGTCCAGTTCCGGGGGCTCGCGCCCGGTTTCGCCTATGGAGTGCGCTGGAAACCCGCGGATCAGGGCCTGTCCGGTTCGGCGAACTGACGGCCGGACAGGCCGGACCCGGTCAGCTCGTGGTCGTGGTCGGCGGAATCTCTTCGGGCAGTCCGAGCAGTTTGGCCTCGCCGAGGTCGAGGCGGTTGTCCGACGCTCCACAGTCGTCTCCGGACCTCACCGGCTGCCAGCCGATCTTGAGCCGGAGGACGCCGGTGAGGTCGAGATCGACCGGCACCATCTTGTTCAGTTCGAGCGTCGTCGAGAGCAGCTTGCGGCCGTCGCCGAAGACCTCCAGCTGCACTTTGAGCGCCGAGTCCGCCGAGTTGTCGTCGAGGCCGGCCGAAGCGACGAGCCGCCGGAAACCCTTGGAAAGGTTGTACTCGGCGGAATCCGCCTGGCTGCATTCTTGGACGCCGGTGGCGAGGGTGTGCAGGTAGGTCTTGCCGGCGACAGAACCCGTCTGGCGAGAGGAGTTGAACGACCCCGTCACCGGTTCGAGTTCGTTGAGGTAGCGCTCGGCGGGCAGGGAGGGCGTACTCGGCGGTGTGGACGCCGAGGAGCTTCCCGACGCCTGGCCGGCGCTGCTCGGCGGAGAGGTCGTGGTCACCGTCGCCTGCACCGTGGTCGTGGGTCCCGGCGCGGCCGCTTGCGGGCTCGGCGACGGCGAGTTGCCGGCCAGGGCGACGGTGGTGATCGCGCCGGCGGCGACCACGGTGGTCGCGAGGGCGATCGGCACCCACTTCTTCTTCCGCTTGGGCGGGGGACTGTACAACTTCTCGCCGTACATCTGGTCTCCGATCATGAACGAAGGAGGAAGGGAGTCCTTTCGGTCTGCCGCCGATTCGGGCCGCGGCGGCCGTTCGAGGCGCTGTCCGACAGGGATCCCGAGGAGGTCGGGTGCCATCGCACGGAGCACGGTGGCCGTCCGGTCCGCCGGTGGCCGGAACGACGGGTCGAAGGCCGTGAGGAGCCGGACCAAGTCCCACAAGGGTTGCGGGAGCTGTCCCGGCCGGCCTGGTCCTTCGTCGGCTGTCCGGACGAAGCCGGCCGCGAACGGCGTGACACCGCAATACAGCTCGTAGAGCAGCACTCCGAGCGAATACAGATCGGCGGCGGGCTCGTCGGTCTCAGGAGCGGTGTACGTCGAAGCGGCCAGCAAGGAGGCAGGTCTGGAAGCGCGGGGTGTCAGCAGCGAGGTGGCGGTGTCCGACAGCCTCGGTACCCGCACCGAGCCGCTGTCGTCCATGAGGACGTTCGCGGGCGTCACCGCACCGTGGACGATGCCGAGCGCGTGGACCTCGTGCAGTGCGGACGCGATGCCCGCGCCGATCCGGGCGATCTCCGCGGGCAACAGGGTGCCCGCCGTACCGAGCAGGAATTTCAGCGACCCACCGGGCACGCGATCCTGAATCAGCGCGATGGCGTCGTCCTCGATGACGACGTCGTGCAGGAGCACGAGGTTGTCGTGCCGCAGACCGACAAGCTGGGACTGGGCCCGGAGAAAGCGCTCGACGATCGCGGGTTCGTGCGCGCTTCCGAAGGGCAGAAGCTTGATCGCCAGGTCTTCGCCACCCGGCCCAGTGGCGGCGAAGACCTCTCCGGCCGAACCTCGGCCCAGCGGCTCGCCGAGCCGGTAGCGGCCCGCCAGTTCACGATCCATGTGTCATTCGCCTTTCTTCTTGCCCGGCGCGAACATCCGTTCGGCCGTGAACAGTGCGGAGACCAACGGCCGGGGGAGTCGGACGACCCGTTTCGCGGCGATCGCCTTCGCCGACAGCTCGGTCGCGATACCGAGCGCCGCGACGATGTCGTCCGCCGCGCCGTCGACGAGTTCGGTGGCGCGCCGGTACTGGCCGCGCCCGCTGAACGCGAGCGCGATTCCGAGGTCGAGCCTGCTTTCCAGGGTTTCCGGGTGGGTCAAGCCCAGCAGCCGGATCTGGGGCAGGAGGATGTCTTCGAGCAGATCCGCCTGACGGCCGAACTCGCGCAACTGGCCGTGCGCCTGCGCCATGCCGTGCCGGATCCGGTAGCGCAGCTGGTGCTCGCCCCCGAGGACGCGGAGCACGGTCTGCTCGGTCGCGCTCAGCACACGCAAGGCCTGTCGCGGTCGCCCCAGCGTCAAGAGCGCGCGATCGGCCAGGACCGCGACGGTCAAGGTCAGTGGATTCTCCGAGCCGTAGCGCTTTTCGTACTTACCTTCGAGTTCGCGCAGTTCCGTGGCGGATCTTTCCCCATCGGACCGGTCCGGCCGCAGGTCCCGCAAATCGAGAGTGACCGTCGCTTCCGCCCGCAGGAGATCAGCCTCGGTACTCCGGAAATGCCGTTCCCGGCCCGAGGCGTGGAAGCCCGCGACCACCTCCGCGGCGACCTGCCGCGCCCGTCGCGGATGGCCGTCGAGCAGCTGGGCGCGGGCGTATTCGAGCATGGCGGAGGGCAAGGTCTCGTCGCGGAGCGGTCCAGGGGGAGCGTCGTGCAGCTCCGGCAAGCTCGCGTCGAGCAACGTGATGGACTCCCGGGGGAGGCCGCGCAGGCGGAAGGCCTGCGCGGTCGCCACGACCGCGGTCAACCGGTCTTCGCGCCGGCTCGGGAACCGTCCGCTGTACTCGCGCCAGAACGTCCGGTCGCCGGCGTCGTAGTCGCCTTGGAAGTCGAGTGCCTGAGCGGCGATGAGCCGGGCCGCGTAGCGTTCGTCGTCGGTGCTCGCCAGCAGCAGCGCGCGCCGGGCGTGCCGCGCGGCCTCCACGTAGAGCCCGCAGGCGATCTCCACGCGCGCCGCCGCCACGAAGTCCGCGCTCGTCGCCCCCTCGGTGGTCAGGATCATCGCGTGGATTTCGCCCGCGGCCAGTGGATCGCCTTGCCGGTCATGAGCGGTCGCGATCGGGCGCAACAGCCGGATCCGGTGGTCCGCCGACGCGCGCTCGGCGAGGGTGCGGGCGTGTTGGAGGAGGAAATCCCGGTATTCGGCGTGCCCCCCGGAAAGAAGGCCCAGCAAGGCTTCCGTCGCGTGCTGGTGCAGGCCATCCGGTTCGTGCTCACTCCTGGCCACTTCCGCCACGAGCGGTTGTAACTGCAGTCCGCCGTCCACCCGCGAGACGGCGCACTGCGTCACCAGCTCGTCGACGGCGTCCGCGAAATCGCGTTCGCAATCGACACCGAGCACGTCGCGGGCGAAGCCGAGCGGGAACGGTACCGGGGCCAGCAGGCTGCCCAGCCGGACCAGCCGGGAGGCGAGCGGACCGAAGAGGGCGAGCAGGTCACGGATCGCCGGCGGCGCGGTGTCCGGGCGAGAGGCGAGCGAGGCGTCGGTGACTGGTCCGGGCCAGTGCCGCGCGGCCAAAGCGCTGGCGCGCACCGTGATCGGGTGTCCGCCGCACCGCTCGACCAGGCGCAGCACCGCTTCGCGTTCGGCGTTGTCGGCCGGCTCGCGGTATTCGGCGAAGAGCCGGATGCCTTCATCCGGGGACAACCCCTTCAGATCGACGGCAGCGGCATTCCACGGGGAATGCTCCACCCGGGTCGTGATCAGCGTGGCCACTTCGGACGAGGGAAGCAGCAGCCGTTCGAGTACGTTCAGAGGAAGCCCCGCCGGTACGTCGTCGATGAGCACGAGGACTTTTTCGCCCGCGGCACTGATCCGCTCGGCGACGTGTTCGCGCAGCCTGTCGAGGTCCATGCCCGAGACGTCGATGTCCAGCTGTTCCGAGGCCACTCGCGCCAACGTCAGGTGGAATTGGGAAAGGACCTCCTCCGGTGCGTGGTGCCCGAAGGGGCCGAGCCGGAGAACGCCGCCGCCGAAGGCGCCGTGAAAGAGGTAGGCATACTGCTCCGCCAGCGCGGTCTTGCCCACACCCGGCAGGCCGCGCAGCATCAGCACGGGCCGTGAATACGGCGTCATACCGGGGAATTCGGCGGCGTGCAGACCACTGTGGACGGACCAGAGCTCCCGGTACCGTCCGACGATCCGTGCCGGCGGGCGTCGCCCGGACGTCCGGTTCCAGGCGCCGAGAGGATGTCCGGCTTCGGTGACCTTGCGCCGGACGCGCTCGACCAGACCGGGCATCGTCCGCGACGTGACCGGCCCGGAGAAGAACTTCGCGTCGGCCAGTTCCACCGGTGCGATATGCCCGCTGCCGGGCTCCGGATTGATGGCCAGTACCCGGTCCGCCGGGGCGCCGTGCCGCTTCGCGGCGACGAACGCCGCGGTCAGTTCCCACTGGCAGGCATACCGGGTGGGCAGGACGTGAGAGTAGTAGACGAGCAGGACGCGTGAGCCGGCTATCGCATCGGCGAGCTCGCGGGTGATCGGTGCGAACTCGTCGATGACGGTGTCCCGGAAGACACGGAGCCCCGCGGTGCGCAGCGCGTCCTCGATCTCGGCGACGCGTGCCGCCCCGTCAGGATCGGCCCGGGTGAAACACAGGAAGACATCGAAACGATCCGTGCTGCGAGCATCGGACAGGCCAGGGTCGGGTTCCCTCATCTGCGCACTCTCTCCGGGGTCGTCGCGGTCACTGGTGATCTTCGGATCGGCGGCGCGAACCGAGCGGGTCGCCTGCGAAAGGATCGATCACCGAAGCGATTTCGCTACCGGTGATCGAGGTGATACGAAAACTGTCCTTGTTTTGGCCCGCCCGTCGGCAAAAGCCGCCGGGACGCCCGGATGGCAGGTATTTTGTCAACGGACAAAAGCTGGACAAGAAACCCCGGGCCGTTACGCCGTCGTCGATCTCGTCGATTAACGGGCATTCGAACCGCAACCGCCCGGGAGAGAGCATGGGAATCGCCACTGACGCCGCGAACGAGGGGAACAGCACGGTCGGCGCCCTGATCGTCGTCGTGATCATCGGCCTGTACCTGGGCTACAACGCCTTCAAGAGACACGGTTTCCGGTCCCGTCGGGTGGAAACGAAGCTGAGCGGGCAACAGCTGCGGAACGTCTTCAAGAAGAAGGTCGCGAGGAACGGCTGGTCCATTACGGACGACGGCAACCCGATGGTCGCGCAGTCCGGGTTGCTCGCCGGAATCCGGCAGCAGATCTCTCTCCGGATTTCGGAGGCGAACGGTCACACCGTCGGCGAGCTGGCCGTGATCCTCCATGCGAAGAAGGGCTTCGGCGGAACGGCCAAGGCGTACACCTTACGATGGCGGATGAACGCCTTCCTCTCTCAGGTCCGGCGGCTCGACACCAGTGCGAAAGTGACGGGCTGAGCCGATGACGACTCTCGATACCCGCCCCGTCGGCGAAGACGTCAAGGGTTACAGCACGCTGGAGAACGTGCCGCGCCCGGCCGGGCGTATGACGAAAGAGGTGCTCGACCCGCTCGTCGTGGCGGCCCAGACCGGTGATCCGGCCGCGGTCCACGCGTTGCTGGCCGTCGTCAAACCGGCGCTGGTGCGCTATTGCCGCGCACGCATGGGAGGACGCGACCTTTCCTACCTGTCGGCGGACGACGTCGCGCAGGAGGCGTGCCTCGCGGTCTTCAAGATGCTGCCGTCCTACGAAGATCGAGGCGGCTCGTTCATCTATCTCGTCCGGGCGATCGCGGCCAACAAGGTCGCCGACGCCTTCCGCGCGGTGTCCCGTGACCGGTCCGACCCGGTCCCCGAGCTTCCGGAGATCGGGCCGGACCACAACGAGCCGGAGGACCACATGCTCGGTGTCGATCTCGGCTCCCGGCTCGGCACTCTCGTGGCCACGCTGCCGAAGATCCAGCGGGAGGTGCTCGTCCTGCGGATCGTCGTCGGGCTGTCGGCCACGGAGACCGCGACCGCCTTGGGGCTCACGCCGGGAAACGTGCGGGTCAAGCAGCACCGGGCGTTGGTGAAGCTCCGCGAACTGGCGCAGGAGGGCGACTTCTGAGGCGCTACTCCAAGGTCGGGTCGCCCCAGGCCAGCTCGGGCAGCCACCTGGTGCTCGTGGTGCCGGGGCGGTACATCTCCAGCCGCAGCTTCAGCGCGCCGCTGACGTCGAGCTCGATCACGGCGGGTCTTCCCAGCGCCACTTTGGTTTCCGGTGACGGTCTCCCGTCGAGAAGGACGCGAAAGTGTCCCACCTGGAAGGTTTCGACGGCGTCGTCGAGGACGCCGGCCACCGCGGTGAAGCGACGGTATGCCATACCGAGGTCCACTTCGACGAAGCCGAGCCGCTCCGCCGCCCTCAAGACGATGCTGTCCGCGTAGTGCACATCGCCGATCCGAGCGCCTTCCGTGCGGATGAGCGAACTGCACGCCTGCCATTTCAGCCCGGTCGCCAACGGCGTCCGCCGAGATTCGGGAGCACTCAGCGCGCCACCGCGCCATTCCCCGCGCTCGGGCCGCTGCTGCCGGGCGCGGCCGGTGATCGCGGTCAGCAGGTCGGAGACGCCCTCCTCGGTGAACGTCTCGATCGGATACCTCGTGGTGGAGTACGGGTTGAGGAAGTTCGGGATGTCCTCGATGGACTGCTGGGGGAACACGACCGGGAGCACCCGCTTGAGCTCCAGGTTCAGGTTCTTCGTGAGCCGATCCCGGATCCGGGCCGCTTCGTACTGCGATCCCCGGCCCTCGTCCGGCGCCGCGGTCCCCTCGGCACGGCGTTTGTACTCCGGCGAAACGACAACGACCACGAAATTCGCCGTGTCGAGGTGTTTCGACGCCCATAATGACCAGTCACGGCGTTCGTTGTCATCCCATTGATCGAGGTGTACTTCCAGGCCGATCTCGGCGTGCAGGAATTCCGCGAACCGGCGGACGCGCTCCTTGTGTTCGGGCGAATCGTGTGCGTAAGTCACGAACACTTGCGGCGCCTCGTTGTCGGCCATCGACGCTCCTGTCGCAGGAAGAACTCGGTTAGTCGGGCGAGAGGCATTCTTGACGATGCTCGGGAGCCTCGCATCCTTTGTCGTCTGCTTGTCACCTTTCTGTCTTTTCGGGCCCCGTTCGTGTCCAGGACAGTCCCGTGGCGCGGCCGTGTCCAGTTTTTGTCGTGTTTTTGGACCTTTTTCGAGACTGTCGTGGACCCCTACTATCGGGTCTGTCCAGCAGGTCGGGGTGTGAAGGAGCAATGGCGCTCGTGTACGAGTACCACGTGTTCATCAGCTATCAGCGCAGTAGTCCGACGGTTCCGGCCTGGGTTCGCAACCACTTCTATCCGAGGTTGCGGGAACTCCTGGACGACCTTGTCGACTATGAGGTCAAGATATTTCTTGACGATCAAGTGCCGGTCGGCGGTGAATGGCCGAAGGTGGCTCGGGAAGCGCTGCGTCGCACGCGAATTCTGATCCCGGTTTGTTCGCCGAAGTACTTCATCGATGAATGGTGCATGGCCGAATGGCGTTCCATGGCGAAGCGAGAGGAACTCGCCGGCCTGACCACGGTGGAGATGCCGGGCCGGCTGATCTACCCCGTGATCTTCAGTGACTCCCAGAACTTCCCGGATTTCGCTCACGAGCGGAAGATGTGGAGTTTGAAGAGCTGGAATCTGCACTATCCGCAGTATCAGGACACACCCGAGTATCTCGACTTCCACCGTGAGATGGAGCGAGTGGTCGAGGACCTCGTGGAGGTCATCTCACTGGCGCCGCCGTGGCGTCCGGAGTGGCCGGTGGAAACCGCGGCTCCCGCTCAGCCGAAAACGTCGAAGCTGCCGAGGTTCTGACCCATGCCGGGAACCGTGCTCACCTTCTACTCCTACAAGGGCGGCGTCGGGCGGAGCTTCACGCTGGCCAACATCGCCGTCCTCCTGGCGCGCTGGGGACACCGGGTGCTGTGCCTGGACTGGGATCTCGAAGCCCCTGGTCTCGACGCCTACTTCCGGCCGATGATGAGCGCGGATCCCGCCGGTGGAGTGATCGATCTGGTGGACGACTTCCTCGGCGGCAGGCTCCGCCCGGGTGCGCACACGACCCGGCTGACCGGCGTTGAAAAGCTCGACGTCATCACCGCGGGCCGGAACGACGCCGCCTACGTCGGACGAGTCCAGGAGATCGACTGGGAAGCCCTGTACGAGCAGGGTTTCGGTGACTATCTCGAGCGCTGTCGTGAACAGTGGACGGCCGACTACGACTACGTCCTCCTCGACAGCAGGACCGGCATCTCCGACATCGGAGGAATCTGCACCGCTCACCTGCCGGACCGGCTCGTCGTGGTGTTCACGGCGAACGTGCAGAGCATGACGGGCGCGATCGAGATCGCCGAACGAGCGAACGTGGCTCGCGATCTCATGCCTTACGACCGGCCGCAGCTGACCGTCCTGCCGGTGCTGTCCAGATTCGACGCCCGCGAGGAGTACAAGCGCTCGGAGGAGTGGCGGCGAATCTGCCTCGAAAAGACCAAGGCGCTCTTCGGGAACTGGCTGGACCGGGAGGTCCCGCCCGAACTGATGTCGCGCCACCTGACGTTGCCTTACTTCTCCTACTGGACCTTCGGTGAGGAGCTCCCGGTTCGTACGGAGCTCGCGCCGACCGCGGATCAGATCAGCTTCGCCCTGGAAACGGTCGCCGCGGTGGTCGCGCATGACTTCGACCGGACGGCCCTGCTGGCCGAGAACCGGGATGCCTACGTCGCCGCGGTCCGAGCCGAGAAGCGCACGTTCGCTCACGATCTCCGGGTCAGCACACCGCGGCCCACGCGGCTCCTCGCCGGCGAACTGATGAAACGGTTGGGCGGGTTGGGTGTTCGGCCCGTGTTGTCCCTGTCCGGGGAACGGTCACAGCTCGAACGTGCGGAGGACGATGCCCGGCATCTCTGCCTGCTCATAGACGGAGAAGTGAGCCGGTGGCAGTCCGCCGAGGTCGAGCTGTTCCTGCACCGGACCCTCGGCCAGGACCGCAGGGTCATCCCCGTACTCACCGAGGACACCGATCCGAACACACTGCCGGGCTACGTCGGCAATCTGAGGTTTCTGCGCTTCGGCTCTTCCCGCGGTCCGAGGGAAATCGCCCGAGAGCTGGTGGACCAGATCAACGGGACCACCGCGCTGGTCGAGTCGGGAGAGCATGACGTCGCCGGCGCTCTCCGCCAAGCAGCGGGTGCTCAGCTGCGGCCGTTGATGTGGCGAGTGGTGGACGAGATCGTCGCCGAGCTCCAGATAGTGATCGGCGCGGGCGAGGCCGAACGCGCTCAGGAACTCGCCGAAGACCTCCTTGTGACAACGCGAGTGCGATCGACCGATGCCGACTCGAACCATCGTGTGGCCGCACCGCCGGAAACCCGCACCTCCATCGAGTGGGCGGTGCGGACCGCGGAAGCCCGGGCGACGCACCGTGGGTTCAGCGGATTTCTTGATCAGCAGACCTAGGCAGCGATTCAGGAAGGATCTCGGATGACGGATCGATTGGGACAGAAGCAGACCGCGGCGATGCTCGTGCTGATGGTGATCGCGCGCGAAGTGTCCAACCCGGAACTGCGGGAGATCGTGGGCTTCGCGCTCGACGGCAAGGAACGTCGTGAGCTCAACGACCTCGATCTGGTCGCCAGCGAGCAGCGCGGTCGTCCCTTCTTCCATGAACTGACCGAGCGAGGCTGGGCCTGGTGTGAGGACGAACTGGGCGTGGGGGAGGCGCCGGCGCCGCGCTCCAGTCTGGGAAGCGCGCTGTACGTCCTGCTCGGCGGGCTCGGCAGGCACCTGCGGCGGGACAAGCTACGGCTGGCCGACCTCTTCATGCCCGACGTAGAGCTGACGGCCGATGAGATCGAGAGCCGGATCCGGATCGCCTATCGCAAGCTCTCCCGTACACCTCGTGACTGGGTCGGCCTGGTGGATCTGCGGCCGATGCTCGGCGAAGCGTCCACTGTGGACGTCGATGCGGTCTTGAAGGAGCTCAGCCGTTCGGGGCAGGTGCACCTGGTTCCGGAATCGAACCGCAAGGCGCTCACTTCCGCCGATCACGCGGCGGCGATCCGCATCGGCGGTGAGGACAACCATCTGCTCTCGATCGAGGTGTCGTAATGGAGCAGCTCGCGGCGCTCGCCGCCCTGCGTTTCGACTGGGCCGACACGCCGGACCACGTGTGGCGGGATTCGCCGTACCACGTCGACGGCCTGCATGTCGATGTCCTCGCGGCGGCGAACTCGAGCATTCGCGAGGCTTCTTCCAGCGACGGCCCCAGCCCGATCGGGCTGGTCCTTCAGGGGCAGAAGGGCGTCGGCAAGACACATTTGCTCGGCCTCGTCCGGAAGCAGGCCCATCAGGCTCGCGGCTACTTCTTCCTCAACGACCTCACCGCGGGTGACGCGTTCTGGGAGAACACCGTGGAGGCGTTGCGCCGGGGTCTGTCCCGGCTGGACGAGGCCGGAGTGCCCCAGCTCACCAGCTTCCTCCGCAGGGTCTGTCTGCGTGCCCGTGTCGACGCCGACGTCACCACGAAGATCTTGAACGGACGCGGTGTCTCGAGAGACGATGTCGACGCCTTCGTCGAAGCACTGCGGACTCTCGATCGAGAGGTCGCCATGGAATGCGCCGATACGGCGCGCGCTCTGGTGCTCTACGCGAGCGAGGATTCGAACAAGAACTACGTCGGCGACGACTTCCTGGGCGGATTCCCGGAGTCGAAGGCTGGCGACCGGCGCAAATGGGGTATCCGAGCGGAACCCAAGTCTGCTTTGTCCCAGGTGAAGAACATCACGAAGCTGCTCGCGCTCACCGGCCCGATCGTGATCGCCGTCGACCAGCTCGACACCCTCGTGGCCCGTTCCGCCGTACTGGCTCAGCGGATCCGGGACGGCAACGAGGAGAACCTGCTCGTCGCCCAGATCGCGGACGGCCTGATGGGCCTGCGGGAGGTGACCAGAAGGACCGTGACGGTGCTGGCCTGCCTGCCCCATACGTGGGCGCTGATCAAGGAGAAGGCCGCCGACACCGTCCCGGACCGCTTCACCGAAGCCGTGATCCTGGGACGGGTCACCGACGCCGAGGTCGGCAGGGCGCTCGTTGCGAAACGCCTTGGAGTCGCCTACTCCGCAATGAAGTTCGTACCGCCGTACCCCACCTGGCCGATCGCGTCTTCGGCCTTCGAAGGCAGCTGGGAGGAGCTGACACCCCGGGAGGTCTTGAAGCGGATCGGCGCCCATATCAAAACCTGTCTGCGCACCGGCAAGATCACCGAGCTGACCACGTTCGACGATCACGTGGTGCGCCTGGCCGCGCCGCCACGTCCCGTGATGGCCGCCGATCGGTTCGCCGAACTCGACAAGCGATACGAGGAACTGCGATCGACGGCCGATCCGTCATCGTTCCTCGATCAGAAGATCGAGGACAAGGTGATGCCCGGCCTGCTGTCCGCCGCTCTGCGAGGGTGGATCACCGAGGTCGGCAACGACAACATGGAGTGGGTCTACGGGGCCGAAAGCGATCGGAACGAGCTGCACGCTTGGCTCACCCGAACCCTCGACGAGGCGTCCGATCTGGAAGAGCATTGGGCGTTCCGCGCGATCGCCGCGTCCCATCCCATCGCCGTGCTGCACAGGTTCCGCAAGGCGCGGTCGGCCGCCGGTGTGCGCAAGGGTGCGGAAAACCGTCACCTGGTCCTGATTCGCAACTCGACGTGGTCGAAGGGTGTGAAGACCCAGGCGGAGATCAAAGCGTTCGAAAAGGACGGCGGGAAGCGGCTTAAACTGTCCGATTCGGATATTCGCACCTTCTGGGCACTCGACAAGATGTTCGTCGAAGGGAGCCGGGAACTTCACGAGTGGCTCGTCGACCGGCGACCCGCCGGCCGGTCGGAACTCCTGTCCGCCGTCCTCCCCGAGTCCCTTCCGCAAGCCGCTGCCGACCACGGTCCCGGCGGGACACTCCCGCCACCGGCCGCCGACGGAGAGATCACCCTCGGCACGACAGTGGACGGTGGGAAGCCGGTCCGGATCGAACTGACGGCCCTGCGTAAGCACGCCGCGATCTTCGCCGGGTCCGGGTCCGGCAAAACGGTGCTGCTGCGGCGGATCGTGGAGGAGTGCGCGTTGCAGGGTGTCTCCGCGATCGTGCTGGACCCGAACAACGACCTCGCCCGGCTCGGTGACGCCTGGCCGGAAGCCCCCGCGGCGTGGGGGCCGGACGACGCTCAGCTGGCCAAGCGGTATCTGGCTGAGACGGACGTCGTCGTCTGGACTCCGGGCCGTGCCACCGGCAGGCCGCTGGCCTTCCAGCCACTGCCCGATTTCGCGGGCGTCCTCGACGACGAGGACGAGTTCAGCGCGGCGGTCGAAGTCGCCGTGGCCACGCTCGCCCCGCAGGTACGGCTGACCGGCAGTACGGCAAAGACCAATATCGGTCTGGCTGTTCTGCGTCAGGCGGTCGTCCACCACGCGCGCACCGGGTCGCGGAGCCTTCCGGAACTCATCGAGGTACTCGCAGACCTGCCTGACGGTGTGAGCACCTTGAACGACGGGAGAAAGGTGGCGGCCGATCTGGCCGAGTGGCTGAAGGCCGCCATGGTCAATGATCCACTGTTGGCCGGAGGCGGCGATCCGGTCGACCCGGGTGCCCTGCTCGCGCCGGGGGAGGGGAAGCGAGCGAGGGTTTCGGTCATCAGTTTCGTCGGCCTGCCCTCCGAAGAACAGCGGCAGAACTTCGTCAACCAGCTCCAGATGGAGCTTTTCGCCTGGGTCAAGAGAAATCCGGCGGGCGACAAGCCGCTCGGCGCGCTCTTCGTGATGGACGAAGCGCAGATGCTCGCGGCGTCGGGCACCCTCACCGCGAGTACCCGCAGCACCATCGTGCTCGCCTCGCAGGCGCGAAAGTACGGTCTGGGCCTGCTTTTCGCCACACAGGCACCGAAGGGTCTGCACAACCAGGTCGTCGGCAATGCCATGACGCAGTTCTTCGGCAGGCTCAACAGCCCCGCCCAGATCGCCGCGGCCAACGAACTCGCCAGGGCGAAGGGCAGCCCCGTCGACGACATCTCCCGGCTGGAACGCGCTCAGTTCTATGTGGCGGGGGAGGCGTTCGGGTTCCAGCAGGTGACCACGCCGCTGTGTCTGACCCACCACCCGGCCAGCCCGCTCCGTATCGAGGAGGTGCTCGCCCGGGCTCGCGACGAAGACGAGTGAAACCGCAGTACCTCTCATCAACTGTGCTCGCTGGGAAGGATTTCGCACCATGGCAGGAATCTTCATCAACGTCCGGGTCGATGACGGCCAGGACCGCACGTGGGGTCTCGACCGGAGTCTGAGTCATGTGTTCGGCAAGGACCGGGTGTTCCGATCGGGCGGTTCCGTCCGCGATGCCGCCGTGATGGTGGTGCTGATCGGGCCGGGCTGGCTCGATGACCTCGGCGACGGAGCCCGGCAGGAGATCGCCGAGGCGTTCCGGCTCGGGAAGAGGATCGTTCCGGTCCTGACCGGGGACGCCGACCTGCCGGACGACTTGCCGTCCGAGATCGCCGGACTCTCCCGCCTGCGGTACCGGCGGATCGGCCTCCGGACGGCGGAACAGGACATCGCGAGCCTGATCAGCGAACTGATCCGGCTCGCACCGGAGCTGGGTATCGGTGTCCTCAAAGGACTGGAAGACCTGTCGGAGTGGCTCGATTCCTGGCGGCACGCGACGGATCCCGTACTGCCCACGTCGCTGCCGGTCCTCGGCCGAGACCGCGAAGTGGACCGGTTGTGCTCTTGGCTGGACGCCGCGCCGTCGGTCCTGTCGGTGTACGCCGACGGTCGCACCGAGGCCGCCGCGTTCGTCGCGACCGCGCTGGCGGCGCATCGGCCAGGGCTGCGAGTCGTGCACGTGTCGAGCCAGGACGGCTGGCGTCAGTGCCGGAACCTGGCCGCTCCTTACGTCGCCGTCGTGGACGGCCCCGCGGTCGACGTGGGGCCCGCCGAGGGGCATGTCGTCGTGGTGCGGAGCACGCCGGACCGGACTGGCGGCGATCTCCTGGTACTGCCCAGGATTCCCCGCGGCAAGGCAGCCGAGATGTTCGCCGCGGCCGGTGTTCCGCCCGCTGACGCGAACATCTACGCGGACGTGGCCCGGCGGAGCGTCAGCAGCCTGCGCCGTCGCCTCAGCGTCGCGAGCGACCTCCCGAAGTGGGCGAACCCGCTCGAGCGCGACCTCGCCGCACCACTCCTGCTGATCGGCCGATGGTCGGCGGACTCGGCGGACGATCGGGACGAGATCGCCACGATCGCCGGACGGGAGACCGACGAGCTCGACCGCTTCTTCGATCGGTCCGAGGGCGGCGACGACCCCTTGCTGATCCGGTCCGGCGACCGCTGGCAGCTGGCGGATCCCCAGGACGCCTGGTCGCTCCTTAGTGGACGGCTGACCGCCCAAGATCTGCGGCGCTGGCACGAGGAAGCCGTCAAGATCCTGGCGGAGCCGGAAAAGGTCCGGACGTGGTCGCCGGAGCTGCGGCGCGGCCTGGCACAGAGCGCGGCACTGCTGGCGTCGATGGGGGAGACGACGCTCGCCGGCGGCGTCACCTGCGCCGACCATGCCGCACACCTGGTCAAGGACCTGCTCGGACGAGCCAACGACGACGCGAACGGCCCGCTCTGGCGGGCGCTCGCCGATGTGCTGCCCCTGCTGGCCGAAGCGGCCCCTCATGAGTTCCTCGGCGCCGTCGACCGTGCGCTGACCAGCGATCCGTCCCCACTGCGGAACACCTTCGACGATGGTGACCCGCGAGGCTTGCTGGTCGCGCTGGAATCGGTCAGCTGGCTGGACGATGCCTTGCCGATGGTCGTCTCCGTCCTGGCCGAACTGGCGCGCCTCGACACCGCCGGCCAGCCGATCGCGTCGCTGCTCACGCTTCTGCAGCCGTGGTATCCCCACCTGGATCTGCCGTCCGGGCAGCGGACCGCGTTCGTCAAGGCGATCGACCGTCGCACCCCGGAAGTCGGCTGGCGGCTGACCCTCGCATTGTTGAGCGGCTCGCAGGGACATCTCCTCGCCGGCCCTCAGCGTCCCCAAGCCCGTCTCGAATGGACAGTCCCGTCGCCCCCGGTCGCCGTCCCGGACATCCTTGCGTTTCAGGACGAACTGGTCACATCGGCGTTGACCGCACTCGAGAACCGCCCTCAACGATGGTGCGAGTTCTTCGAGCAGCGGCCCGAGCTGACTGTCGCGCAGTGGGATCGGGTCGTGGAGGACCTCACGAGGCTGGACACGGATCAGCTCTCGGCGGACGAGCTCTTCACCCTGTGGGACCGGCTCACCCGGTTGACCGCCGAACACCGCCACTACGCCGGAGCCGAGTGGGCGCTGCCCGAGGAACTGTTGCAGTGGCTGGAATCCTGCGCCGAAATGATCGAGCCCGCGGTGAACCCGCGACGGCACGCCCTGCTGTTCGGCCGGAATCCGTATCTGGAAGGCGGTGATTCGCTCGATCCCGTGACGCGCGAGGTGGAGGTCGATCGTCTCCGCCGCGAGGCCGTCGGCGGGGTTCTGCGCGAGCACGGCGTCGCAGGGCTCGGCGCCCTCGCTGCCGAGAGCGCTCTTCCCCGGCTGGTCGGAGCCACGGCGGCCGAGGTTGCAGGCGGAGACATCCAAGAAGACGCGCTGGCGGTACTCGGCGAGGACGAATGGGCGTCCGGCTGGGCAGGCGAGATGGCGCGGTCTCAAGGCGAAGACTGGTGGCAAGAGGTCGCGACGCAACTCAAGGGCCAAGACGGGCTCGTCGCTTACCTCCTGGCGATCCCCGCGGAGCACGCCTGGGCGCTCCTCGATTCCGCCGATGACGAGGTTCACGAGGCTTATTGGGCGCGCGTCGGCGCGTCGCCGCTCCCCGAGGGGCAGGAGCTGTCCTTCATAACGCAGCTCCTCGCACGCCGCCGGCCATGGTCGGCCGTCGAGGCCCTCGCGCTCGGTTTGCGCGCGCCGGAGCCGTTGTCTCCGCCGGCATCCCTGGTCGAAGACGTGCTGCTCCGGGCGTCAGAGGACGGGATCGAAACCACGGATCGCCGCGTGGTCTCGCAGGTGGGTCCGTTGCTGGACCACCTGGTGGAGGCCGGTGGATCGGACGTCGCCGTCGCGCGGCTGGAACTGCGGCACCACGCGTCGCTCAAGCACCACCGGAAACCCCGAAGCCTCCATCGGATCCTCGCCGAGAAACCGGTCGCGTTCGTCGACCTCTACACCCGGATCCACCCCACGGACGACGCCGCGCCTAGCGTTGAACTCGTCAACGCCTGGTTCGCGATCTTCGAGGTGGGCACCGTGCCGGGCCACGCCGACGCCACCGCACTCAAATCCTGGGTTTCGAGCGCCCGCACGGAATTCGCCGAGCGCGGCCGGTCCGAGTCCGGCGACCGGGCGATCGGCACCGTCCTGGCAGGCAGTCCCGTCCGCCCGGACGCCAGCTGGCCGCCCGAGCCGGTCCGCGACGTCCTCGACGTCGCCGATGGTGGGCATCTGCGAGAAGGGTTCGCCACCGGCATGACCGTCCAGGACGGTGACTTGCGAGATCTCGCTCAGCGCCATCGGGCTTGGGCACGGCAGAGCAACGTCGGCTGGCCGCGGGTCGCCGCGCTCCTGCGGGACCACGCCGACCACCTGGCGCGACGCGGCCAGGGCGTGCTGTAGTCGTCTGGAGGGGTCGGGCGCTTAGCGTCTCGGCCCCTCCTCCTGCCCTTGGTGTGACTCTTTGTAATCGATAGTTGCTTGTTGTGGTTTATAGTGTTTGACCTGCGGGTTTGAGGGCCTGTGTTCGCTCTTGGGACGGGCCGAGGGCAGCTGGGTGGTAACCGAATATCGTCTCAACGTGAGTCCTGGTGACGATATGTACCCCCCTGATTCGGGCCTCGCGGGCGACGTATACTCTCTTCATCAGCAAGTCCGAGTGGCGGAATGGCAGACGCGCTAGCTTGAGGTGCTAGTGTCCTTAACGGACGTGGGGGTTCAAGTCCCCCCTCGGACACACTTTCACGGGAAATCTCCCGCATCACAGAGTAAGTACCCGGTCGCGACGGGTTACCGTCGCCTACTGGATCAGTGCTGTTCAGCTAAGCTGAACTGGTTGACCTTCTCCTCCCCTGAAGCTCTGCGCAGGGGAGGATTGTCATGACCGACCGTATCGTGGGCCTGTCGTTGCCCACGGGCTATCGTCCACCTGATCAGCCCTCGTCACCCCCGGCGGCTCCGCCGCTGAGCGCGCTGGCTGTCCTGAACGTGGCACCGACGCAGCAGGCGCCGTACTTCGCCACGGCACGGATCGACGCCTCGGGCCGGGTGCAGAACCGGGACGCGGTGGACCTGCTCGGCTGGTTGCGCGGAGACGCCCTCCTCGTCACCGTGCTCGGCACCTCGGTGGTGTTCCAGCGCCGCCCCGAGGGGGCGCTGGCGATGACCGCGAAGCCCTACGTCGTGATCCCGGCACCGGTCCGGGCGCGCTGCTTCCTCCGCGCGGGGGTCCGGGTCCTCGTCGCCGCGGACCCGGCCCAGGACGTGCTGGTCGTACACTCGCCCGCTTCGGTCGGGCAGATGCTGCGCCACTTCCACACCCAGCTGGCCGGAGGTGACCAGCGATGAGCGCCGATCCGGCAGGCCCGGCCGAGGTCGAGGCCGCACGCCTGCTCCTGGCCAGGATGGGCGTCTCACCCGCCGATCTCCTCGCCGCCGCCCCCACTGCACCGGCACGTCCCATGCCGACTGTCGGCGCGTGGATCGACACGGTGACCGCGATGGTGTCGCAGGGCACCGCGCGGTCATACGGGTCCTACTGGAAGAAAGCCCGCGCGGCCTGGGGCGAGCGGCCACTGGATCAGGTGAGCGCCAGCGATATCCGCGCCGAAGCCGAACGGGCCAAGTCCACCGCCGTCGTGCGCCGCAACTCCCGCGGTGGCCGCAACGCCGCGGAGAACTTCATCGCGGCCATGCGGTGCCTCTACAAACACGCCCAGGAAGACGACCTGATCGACGAGCGGAACAACCCCGCGCGGCGCGTCACCAAACCACGCCGGCTTCCCTCCACCCGCCGCGCGCTGCCCGACGAGCGGCTCGACGAGGTCAACACGGTCGTCGCGACCACCGGCAACGACCCCGAGCTCGATTCACTCATCGTCCGCCTGCACGAGGAAACCGCCGGAAGACGCGGTGGCGCCATCGCCATGCGGCCACGCGACCTCGACGACGAGCAATGCCTGGTCTATCTCCGGGAAAAGGGCGAGACAGCACGCTGGCAGCCGGTCTCGCCGACCCTGATGCGCGCTCTGCTCCACCACGTCGAGACCCGGGGACCCGGTGATCCCGATGGGCAGCTTCTGCGCTACGCCAACGGGAACCCCATCACCGACCGCCGCTACGACAACATCTGGAAGCGGGTCGGGCAGAACCTGCCCTGGGCCTACGCGCAGCAGATCAGCGCACACTGGCTCCGCCACACCACACTGACCTGGGTCGAACGGGCCTTCGGCTTCGCCGTCGCCCGCGCCTACGCCGGGCACAGCGACTCCCGCGACAACATCACCGCCGGCTACGTCAAAGCCGACATCCACGACGTCGCCACAGCACTCGCCGCGCTCACCGGCGAACCACATCCCCTCGCGAGACGGCCAGGCACCCGGCCACCCGCGTCCGCTCCGGCCTCGATGGCCCCGACCGAATAGCCAGGATCGCCGGGGCGGGGAGGACGCGGAACACCTCCGGTGCACTCCCGCCCCGGCGAAACCCCTCGGACGCCGCCATGGCCGTCCGAGGTGAGCACGACGCTCCCTGTGCCGCGGCCCGGATCGCTGATCGCCGCAGCGTCGGTCGTCACGCCTGTTGAGCTGTCGCGGTTGGCGGTATCCGAGACGTGGCGCCTCGATCAACGTCGTCCGCGGTGCTGTGGAAGAGGCCGACCATCCGGTTGAGAGCCGACGGTGGATAGATCACCAGCGCCTCGTGCGAGGTCAGCGCGCCCAGCAGCAGCTGATGCGAGGCGACAACACCCAGCACATGGCGCAGCGGCGCCGGAATCACAACGCTGGGCTTCTTCGGCAACACATGCAGCCCATCCGCCGACGGATACACCACCAGCGCCCCCGACTCGATCCTGTAGCCGATGCGCTTGCCCGGCTTCCATGACAACGCCTCGAGAGCCGACGTCGCCGGAACCGTGCCCGACGCGTCGACCCGCGCCATGCTGTAGGAAATCGACCGATCATCCGCTCTGCTCATCAGAACCGCGATGGGAGGCGGCGAAACCGCCGCCTCGACAGCGCGACCCTGAGAAGGAAAGCTGAGCGACTTGATCACTCGATCAGCAACCGGCTCGGTATGTTCGTGAGCTGCTACGCCGGCTTCAGCTGAATACGCCGCAACATCAACATTAACTTCCATGACCAACTCCCTCACGACGCACAGGCACCTAATGCCTGGGGGAGGGCAAGGTCGGTACGCGGCGCCGGTCGCGCGTCGCGTACCTGACATCAATCATCTTGACGACGAGTGTCAGTGTCAAACTTGTGCACAGTCCGAGTCCTCTGTGGATCAGCCTTTGCGCACGCCAGTGTCGCGCGATCCCGCTACCGCGCGGCGCTGTGGATCCACGTGTTCCTGGGAGTGCAGAGAAAGCCGTGAGTACTCGGATGTACTTGGGCCGCAGCGGCGTAAGGCAAGTGGGGGCCACTAGTCTGCCTCGGCATTCTGCCCGCTGGCGGTTCGGGCCGAGAAGCTGGCACGGCCCCAGACCGACACTCTAGTGATATTCAGTTGCAGGATCTGGGATCGGCTGGTGGTGGTGGCGTGAACTCAGTTGGCCACCGGGTGAGGTCGTCGTAGCATGCACCTGCGAAGTCCGTACCGGACACGATGGCACCGCTCAGGTCGGCTGCGTAGAGCTTCGCTGCAAAGAAACGGGCTCCACGGAGGTTCGCCTCGACCAGATTGGCGTCACCCAGGTCTGCATAGCTTAGATTAACGTCGACAAGGTCAGACTTGGCGAGGTCAGCCGATACGAATCGGACTCCCATGGCGGATCCGTTGCATGCAACGAACTTGGGCTCATCGCGACAGCTTAGGTCGGCGCCGCGCAGGTTAGCGCCGGTGAAGGTCGTACCGGACAAACCCGCGTTGGTTAGGTTCGCGCCGGTCAGGACTGCGCTATCAAGCCTGGTCCCGACCAGATAGGCGCCCCGAAGGTCTGCGCTGGACATCTGCAGACCGGCAAGGTTCTGATGGCCGAGGTCCATTCCGGCGAACGGCCGTGGCGCTCGCTCGTCAGCGGACCGGTCACGGACGAATCGCACGTTCTCGCGACGCTCCGCTTGTTCAGACTGCCTCGAACTGATCTGGACCTCGCGGTCTGACCTGCGGTCGTCGATGACCCACTGGCCGGCTACCAGCAGCGCGCCCACGACAAACGCGAGTAGTCCATCTCGGACCCACCATGGAGGTTCCCGCCGAGGTGGCCGAACTAACTCGTCTGCTGCTGTCTCGCTGGCCATAGTGCTCGCATCGTCCTGTGGTCAGGTTTGGTTACATACACCGGCCGACCGCGAACTCATCTACACAACACACAACGTTGTCACAAGAAAACAGTGACTTACTCTCGTGTCGCGGTGTGGTCGCTTGAGCTCGACGCACGGGAGTCACCCGGTCGGCGGCCGACAGGACCGATCCGTTCCAGTGGAAGCGGGCTGGAACCCCGCGCCGTTGTCAGTCTGGATGGTCTCGACTGCGAAAGACTGCAGGGAGAGCAAGCAGTCGAGGAGCTGGATCGCGGTCTTCGGGCTTCTGCGCGGGTAGATCTTGAGCACGCGCAGCCGGGCGTAGCCGTCGATCGCGGTGTATCGGTAGAACTTCTGGCGCCAGCCGCCAGGCTTGATCGGCACGCCGATGGCTGCTGTCCTGAGCAGCGGTTCGACGAATTCCACGTCGACCTGTACGCCGTTTTCGAAAGATGTTTCGAGTTGAGGCGGCGGCATAGCGGTCGGCGTCTTGGCCTATCGCTGATGACACACGACTCCGTTCACCGTTCTCGGTTTGGCTGGGAGGTTGCAGCTGAATTCTGGTAACCCTGTGGAATTCGTTCTGTGGCTTGCGCGTCTGCCATATCCAAAGTGCTCGCCACAGCTGTTGTTCGTACCAGTGGGTTCGGCGAAGGCGTTCGTAGTTGGCTGCGCCGAAGCAGCGCGCATGGGGGGTGTACGGAATAGTGGGGGATTGCCCGGTGTGACGGGCGATGAGATCGGTCAGTTGCCCTGTGAGTTGCCAGCTGTCGCAGTCGTTGGGACCGCCGTGGTAGGCGTGTGTTCGGTAGATGAGGCCGAGGTGGTCGGCTGTGTCGCGGGCTCGTCGGATGGATTTGGGGTCGAGTAGGGCTTTCTCTGCCCAGGAGCGAATGGACAATGAGCCGGAGCGGGCGACGATGGCCATCGCGAGTGCGTCGAGCGCGGCATACAGGGTCGTTGGCTTCACTCTGCTCTGGGTGCTGTGTAGACGAAGTGATGCGGTGATCCGCAGTGTCCTGCGTACCACTGAGATCTGGTGATGTTGGCGGCACTGCTCGTGTGAGGACGCCGGCGCCCTTGGCGAGGTATGGACTCGCTGGCGGCGGGGCCGGTCGAGACGCGCCTCGTCAAGCGCCGGGAGCCAGCGTTCTGTGCGCCATCGCGCATGGCCGAGATGTTTACCTTGAGTTGGGGACGCTTGGGTGAATCGTCGCCAGGCCGAGTGTTCCGGGAGGCCTCGTTCGGCGTCGACGATCGTCTGGGCGGGTGCCCAGAACCAGCGTTGCCAGGCGTGGCGGCCGATGTCTGCTGCTTTGCTTCCGGATACGTTGGCTGCGTGCCAGGCTCGCTCGGTGGTCCAGTTCGCGCGTGCATGGGCGAGTGCGTCGCCGTATTCGCCTTCCGAGCGGCTTCGTTGGTGGGGTGAGCGCGGAGCGGGTCGTGGCCTGCGTGCGCGGGCAGGTGCTCGAGCCCTGTCCCGCTGAAGGGGGCGTCCTGGTAGGTCCCTGGTTTGCAGGGTGCCGTCGATGATGAGGCTGGGGAAGCCGAGTCGGTGAGGCGCGCTGGTGAGCCGCAGTGTGGTGCGAACGGTGGCCGAGACGGCGTGGTGCCGCGCGAGATGCGCGCTGAGGGTGCGAAGTTCTGGTCGCAGGGCTGGCGGGACTACTGCGATCAGGTGGACGTGGCCAGGCCTGCCGGACGATCGCCGGAGCCAGGGGAGTCCGAGGCGTTCGCACCACGACACGATCGCGTCACTGAACGCGTGTCCGGACTCCGGTGTGGCGCCGGTGTCGGTGGGGTCCACGTCGATTCCGCAGGCGGCGGGGTGCAGGGTCCCGACGGTGCTGACGGCGTCGTTGGGATGGCCGGAGATGCTGCAGGGATGTCGGCGGGTGACTGAGACTGGTGAGTTGTCGGCGGCGATGTGGATGTAGGGCGGCCCGAAGAGCGCTTTGTCGAGAAGGGCAGAGTGATTCTGAGCAGGGACCGCAGGTTGTGAGTTCTCGAGGTCGGTCATGGGTATCACCACTACTGCGGGTTGGGAGGTTCGGGACGGTGGGACTGCCGCACGTGCGTTGATACGGGCGGCGTGATCAGCGGCTAGCGCTCGGGGTTGGAGGTGTGTGCTGCGACTGCGGTGGCCGATGGATGTGCTTTCCAGGGCAGCAGCGTGGGGAGCTGAAAGTTGCGCATCGCGTCCGGAACGGCGGTGATGCGCAGGATGCTCGCTGTCCAGGTCATGCCGATCCCGATGCCGATGAGTGCGACGTGATCGCCGGGTGCGACGGCGTGGCGGGTCAGAAGGTGTGTGAGGCCGATGAGCTGATCGTTGGGGCCGACGTGGCCCCATTGGTCGCCGGCGTGGATGAGCGTGCGTTCCCGGGGGAGCCGGAGGGGTTGAAGGCACTGGGTGTGCAGGAGGTGGTGTCCGTAATGTGGGAGCAGGACCCAGGACAGGTCGGTTGAGTCAAGTCCGGCGTGGCAGAGGGCTTCGTTGGTGACGTAGGTGATGCCGGTGTCGTTGCGCTGCCGGACCGACTCGGCGCCGACGGTGTCGAGGTACTGGGCTTTACGTTCGTGGATGGCTTCGACGCCGACCTCGGTGGTCCCGGGTGGTTGGAAGCGTGTGGCGCCGCGGTGGAGTTGTTCGAGGCTGGGGTCGCTCCAGGAGCTGGTCGCGAGTACTTGGGCGAGGCCGGGTTTCCGGCCGATGATGAGTGCTGAGCCTCCGTCGCCGTAGGCGATGTCGCGGTCGGCGGTGAGGTGGTCGAAGGCAGGGGACCCGAAGGTTTCCCCGCCGGTGAGCATGACGGTGCCTGAGTCTTTGCTGCCGGCGAGGATCCGCGCGGAGAGGTCAAGCCCGCCGACGAGGGAGTTGCTCATGGCGTTGATCTCGGTCGCGATGCCCGGTCCGGCTGGGAGGCCGAGGCGTGAGCGGACGTAGGCGGCACGGGACCAGAAGTCGAGGCCGCGGGAACCGCGCCAGATGGCGGCGTGAAAGTGCAGATCGGGCGTCGCGAGTGGTCCGTCGGACGTCATCGCAAGGCTGGCCAGGGCGTTGCGTCCTGCTTGGACGGCGAGGTCCATTCCGGTTTTGCCGCGGGCGAGCGAGATAGCCCGCTGGCCTGATGGCCGGGTGACCTTGCGTCTGGTCGATCCTGACGTGAGGTCGTCGACGGGGATGATGTCGCCAAGGACAGCGCCCACGCCGCGGATGTGGATGTCAGTCCAGCGCATGGCTGCTCCTGGGGTTCGCGTGCTTGTCGGCGTCTCGGTTGTGCAGGTCGCGGCGGATGGACTCGGCGGAGGTGTAGTAGGCGCGCAGATGGTGCCGGGACAGTCCGGAACAGGCGGCGATCTCGTCTAGCGCCAGGTCGGTCGTCGGAGCGTCGCTGTCGTTCAGGGTGTGCAGGTCGCGTGCGGTGGCGAGGATGTGGGCTCGCATCGAAGATCTCCCGTCGGTGTGGTCGCGTTGGTTCACCGGCCGCGGCGGACGTGGCCGGTTCGGCGGCTCATGAGGCGGTGCAGGTGGTCGCTGCGGAGCTTGTCGACCTGGTGGACCACGCGGTGTGTCAGATCGGGGAGGTGTTCGATGTCGATGCTGAATCCGGGGTCGCCGCGGAAGGTGAGGATGAGCACCGAGGCATTGAGGCTGAGGTTGACCACGGAGTAGGGCACCGCCGCCGGGATGTAGATCATGTCGCCTGGCCGCGGCAGTGCTACCTGAAGCTGGTGGCCGGAAAGGATCGCGGCATAGCCGCTGATGATGGTGAGGACGGCCTCGGTGGTGCGGTGTCGTTGAGGTGTGGTGGTGCGGCCGCCGGGGATATGCAGCCGGCCGGCGGACACCGCTCGGGTCGGGACGGCCGGTGTGTAGACGATGGCGGTGTCGGCGCTGCCGTCGTCGTGGATGTGGGTGTCGGCTCCGGACGGAGGCCGGTGAATGGCCGTATCGCTGGTGATCATGGTCTGCTCCCGCGAGATGTGATCAGTGGCGAACAGGTGTTTGTGCCAGGGCTCGAGCGAGCCGCGCGTTCGCGACAGCCGCGTCCGGAGTGCGGCGGCCGAGACCGCAGGCGGCGGCGATCGTCCTGATAGGACGGTCGAGTTCCTCTTCGGCCAGGCGGAGCGCGATCGCGGATTCGCCGGGATGGCCTTCGTCGACGACGCCGGCGATGATGTCGACGCCGGTACGAAGGTGAGACAGGGCGCGGAAGAACATGCGGTCCGTGGATGGCGCACTGGTGCCGGTGCACATGGGGATGTGCGAGGTGGGCATCAGGTAGTCCACTTTGGTGAGTCGGCGTTCCAGCGCATTGAGGAATAACACCGCGGGCACGAGATTGGCGGGTTCGAACAGAGGGCGGTGGGCGAGGTCGCCGTGGCAGAGATGCAGGATCCAGCGGGCCCCTTGGGGTGCGGAGGTGATGAGGTCCGCGACCTGCCGGGCGAGACCTCCGGCGAGAAAACGCCAGAACTGCCTGGGTGTCCGCTCGAGCAACGCGAGCACGGCGGGAGTCTCGAGCTGGAAGACGACCTCGGAATCCCAGCGATTGTGGATTTCAAGGATGTCACCGAGGAGGGCTTCGCGGAAAATGGGCAAGGCGGCCAGCGCCGGCCGAGGCGCCCCAAAGGTGAAATAGCTGAGGTCCAGTGCGTTGGGAATGGACACCTGGTGCGGTGGCAGCTCGCCGGTGGTGTTCAGCCGCAGCCGGGTGGCCATGGCGACGGGGATGTCGCGTGCACGGCGCAACGAGACGTCTTCGGGGGCGAGAGACCGTCCTTGAGCGAGACGGTAGGTGGGCATGTCGTCATAGCCGGTGGAATTACCTGAACGACGGCTCTCCAGTGCGGGCACGTCGGTGAGACCGTTGAGCCAGTTGATGATCCAACGCGGATCCCGATCGCATGGGACAGTAGTGAGCTGGGTTCCGCGGGTGTTGTCGAGGAACCACTGCATGGTCGCATGGTCGTTGCCGAGCAGTTCGGGCGGAAGGGAGCCGACGAAGTGGACGGCTCTCGTAGCGATGGTCGGTTCGGAAATGTCCGGGTGAATGGTGCGGTTGCTGGTCGTGGACACGGTTCTCCCCTTGCGTTGGTGGAATCTGCGGAATTCGGTTCATGGCGGCGCGGGGAGGTACGCCGACCCGTCAGGCGTGGTGCATGAGGTTTCGGTGCTCGTGGCCCGCCCTCGTACGGTGGCGAGGACGGGCCACGGTTTCGCCGGATAGCTTCGGATTCGCGGAGGACGACTCGTTTATGTTCGGGTGCCTGACGCGGTGAGCGGTTTACGAATAAATGAGGCGCCGCGGTGCGACGAGGGCTGGTCGAATGTGCTTGGTCGCTGCAAGCGTCTCGGTACTGGTTCGGAAGATGCCTTCACCGGCTGCGATAGTCGGGGGTCGGGTGGACGGCGGAATACTCAAGGCGGCCGACGGGCGGCTGGCGGATCGGCCTAGTCGATCGCTGACTCTCGCGAAACTGCTGGCGGTCGGCTGGGTCGGTGCAGCAGTGGTCGCGGCTATCGCTGGTGCACCGCACGTCGTCACCGTTCCGAAGATCATCGCTCCGGTCGCGAGGCCGGCGAGAATGGTCCGGATACCGAACTTGGACACTTCTTTGTTTCCCATGACGATCTCCTGTGTCTGATGACTGCTAGGTGATGAGTGAAGGAGCCCTGGGGGTGGCACTGTTCTGCAGGTGTGCAATGTTTTAGGGGTGCAAGGTTGCTGCGAAATGGGCAGACGGGTGCCCGAGATGGTTTCAATAGGTTGTAGACGTTGATTTGCGTCTTCAAAAATATGGCAGTACAAATCTGTCGGTGCTCTGGTCGTAGCGACGAGTCTGCTCACCACATGTGGACGAGGGCCATGATCCGGCAACGGTGCCGCGAAGGACTGGAGGCCTGTCGTGTCTCAAGAGATTCGGCTGGATGGCCGGGCGTCGGCTATTCCATGGGTGCCGATCTGACAATTTCTCCCGGCGGGTCGCGGGCCGACACCGTGAGGTCGAGGCCGATTTTCGGCTCAGTGTGCTCTCTCGTCGATATCGTTCCGGCGCGGCCAAATCATCGCTGGGCGAGGTGGTGAGCCACGCGGGAACGGTTGCAGAAGTGACGCGGTCAGATTCCGCGGCGCCACTCGCGCTGGTACGGCGATTCGCACCTGCAGCCCACCTTCAGTGGGCAGCCAGGTCAATGTCGGAGGCTGTGAATACGTCATGGGAAGCACTCCCGGGACACGGGCTTGGAGCTGTTGGCGCACCCTCCCTGGCGCGGCCACTCCTGAAGCCTTGATGACACGTACGGTAGCGAATCACGCTAAAAAGTCAACTGAAGTGCTCGATTGTGCCAAGTTTGTCAGGCTGCGGCCGTTGGGGGCGTGCGCCGAACCCGGAGACCCCTCTGCCTTGGGTGGCGAGTCTGGCGGGCTTCGTCGGGCGTGGCGTAGGGCGCGATCTCGGCGTGGTCGCTGCCAGGTCTGATCGAGAGTGCGGATCAGTGCAGATGATTTGAGTAGCGGATTGGGTGGATCGCTTAGTTCGAGCCGCGGCAGATTAACCCGATCGGGTGCAATCCTTGGTAACTTAATGATCTTGAATGGTGACTCTGTGGTTCCATCGTGGGAGTGAGTCAGCCGCGTGGGCTTTAGGTCCACGCGGCTGAGGCCGCATCGCAGTAGGTGGGCATGCGGCGAACGACTGCCGTTGCTCAGTAGGGGAGGCGGCGCGGTCCACGGCTTTCGCGCAGTATGCGGCCGCCCAACGGCGCGTCCGTCAGCAGCGCGATGGCCGTGGTGGTCGTGCCGTGTGGAGGGGACAGATGACCAACACGCAGGACGGCGGCGAACTTCACCGCCGGTGTGAAGAGATCATCAGATCATTGCCGGTGCGCTATCCGTTTGAGCTCAACGCCTTTCTGTGTGCGGTAGGGATGCAGCAGGGAATACCCATCGAGTTGTGGCGGATGAACCACGTGCGGAGCACGCGCACCGGTCAGCTCTTGAGGACCTACCTGCGGAACTACGTCTTCGTGGTGCGCCGCACCACCGCGTGGCACGCTCGTCACATCGCCTTCCATGAAGTTGCGCATCTGCTCCTGGGGCATCCCAGCGAACGGATATGCGTGACCTCCCCCCGGAGCAGTGTGCGCGGCACGGAAGAGGAGCATGCGGAGTACTTCGCTTATCTTCTCTCGGACTACGTCCGTGCCGGAGAACGTGCGCATCGCCGCCGGGTGACTGGCGCGCGCAGGCAGCTTCTGTCGGCGTTCGGCTCCCGGCGTCACCTCAGCTTCGGCTGCTGTGCCTGACGCCATCAGTCTGCTGTGGTACGCCGCATCGGTACTGGGCCTGGCGGAAGCGACCCGCAAGATCGTTGTCAATCGGAGGCTGGGGCACGAGCGTAGCCGCGACTACCTCGCCCTAGGGCTGGCGTTCATCGCGTTGTCGATGGGTGCGGGCGCACCGTTCACGATGGAATGGGCCGACCGCCTCACCGGCATCCGGAACGTGGCGTTCGTAGTGCACTCGATCCTCGCTATGGCCGCCATGGTCTGTGTGGCGGGCTTTCTGCGGGCGCTGGAACGACTCCGGGTACGGGTACGGGTCGCGACCGCCGTGTTCCTGCTGTGCGCGGCCGCGCTTGTCGTGCTCTATCTCGCAGCGGGAACCATGGATCCGGACTTCGGGGCGAGTCGGAATCCGGCGCCGGCCTCTCTCGCGTACACGCTGATCTACCTGGCCTACATGTCAACATGGCTGATCTTGTGCATCTGTGGCCTCTGGTCGATCGGCCGCGCCGAGGAACGCGTTGTCCGAATCGGTGTCTTGCTTGCGGCCACTGGCATCGTGATCTCGTTGACCGGCTTGCTGTGGAAAGCCGTCGTCGCGACCTCGACCCTGATGGCGGCTGAGCAGCGCCTCGGCGGAACCGGCTTCGGTGTCATCGCCGACGCCATCGGGCTGGTGTTGTTCGCTGGCGGGTCCGTGTTCGCCGCAGCCGTTCGCCACGTCCAGGACCGCAGGGAACATGCGCGGGCCGTTCGGCGTGACGAGGCTGTCGACATGCTGTGGCGGCTACTGGCTCCGGTTCTCGCGGATCGCTTCCCGACTGCAGGAAGTCCTCAGCCGGGGTTGCGGGAGAAGATTGTCGCTATTTTCGACGCCCGCATGCTCCTGCGGGCTCTCGCTCGCCCGGGCCTGGAAGTCGACGTAGCGGATTTGGCCAGGCGGTTCGGCCACGGCGAGCACCACGTCGCGTTGCTCGCGGACGCACTCGAGATGCGTGCGGCGCTCGATGACTTCCGCGAAGACCGTCAGGGCGGCGGGCGTTCGGCTGAGCCGGCTGACGATGTCGGTGATGTGGATGCGCGCCCGCAGCCGTCGACTCTCTTTGTTGATGAGGACCAGGAGATCGATCGGCTCATCGAACTCAGCGATGCCGTCACATCGTCACTGGTCATCACCCTGGTCAAGGCGATGCTGTCCTGCGCGGACGCGGAGACGAGAAATTCCTAGGGACGTCAGGACTTGTCGTCTGCCGCATGCTGATGCTGGGCGATCCCTTCCAGCATTCCGAGCAGCAGCCGCTTGTCTGCCTCTGTGCTGCTCCCCAGGAGTGACTGCTGAATCTCGCGCGGGTTGACGCTGTGAAGCCCGATGTCGTTCATGAGCTCATACATCCGCCGGTCCAACGGGGTGAGCTCGTCAATGCCGGCTTCGGGGTCCTCGAAATGACTCGCTGGGATGGTCGTATCGAGCAATCTTGGGTCGATGCGCCAGAAGTCGGCCAGCCCGTTGATGAGCTGCCCGCGAGGGCGGAGACTCTTGCCGTCCCTGATGCGGTATAGGCCCTCTTTGGACACGCTCTCGCCGGTAGCGGACTCCAGCCAGATCGCGATCCCGGGAGCCCAAAACCGCTTAGGCTTGGGGCGTTTCGGGCCCCGCTTCGGCGCGTTCTCAAGGGCGGCAGGCTCGACGACGGGCACCTTGTCGACGAGGTAGGCGATCGATTCGTGCTCCAGCAGGTGTGTGACTCGTTCGGCGAGTGTCGGAAGCTCAAGCAGTTTCAGGGTGAGCTCGTACTGCTCCTTCTGTCCTCGCATCGGGATGGGTGACCCCACCCGATGCGACGGCGGCTCGCCGTCAACGACGGCCGGGGGAGGCTCGGGTTGGTCAGCTGGCTCCTGCGCCATGCGCTACCCCCACGCTTCGGTGTGCGTTCGGCTCGATCGTGTCACTTCCGCAGTTCGCGGACAACTTGAATCGAGCACTTCAGTTGACTTTTTCGACTCGTCGGCTAGTTTGGAGCCTGAGAAGTGAACTGTAGTGCTTGATTATTGGCTGTTGCTCGCCGGGGTGGCAATGCCCCGGCCATACGAATACCTCGTAAGGGCGAGCCCCATCGAGGGCCGGTACCTCTCCGCCGGAACCGCCGCGCGCAGCTCGGCCCAGCTGTGCAGCGCGGGACTACGGAGAGGAGTCCGAGAATGACGTCGAACACTGGCGGGACCGCGCCCGCAACGCCAGAGCTGGACATCCCGACGGACTCGCCTATGGACTGGTCGGGTTTCGGACGGGTCATTCCCGTGCTCGCGGCATCGCCGGGAGCGGGCGCCAGCGTGACCGCGGCGGTCCTCGCCGATGCTCTTCAGTTGGCGGGCCGGTCGGTGTTGATGATCGACACGGCCGACCCCAGCCGTTCAGGGCTCGCCAGGGCAACAGTGGCCGACGGGCCGCAGGTCCTCGGTCCACACCCGACGATCCGGATCCGTTTCTCCTGGCGCGCGCAAGCCTTGCTCGCGCGGGCGGATACGACGCTGCCGATCCTGGCGCCCGGGATGCTGCCGCCGCCGCAGTTCTGGCACCCCGGACCCCGCCAAGTCGACGTCACTGTCGTCGACATTGGTCACGACCCCTGGCGCGTCACGGCACACCCGCTCTCCGGAGCCGGGATGTGGCTGCGGCTCGGGTATCCGGAGCCGATCCCGATCATCGCGGTCCGGGCGAGCGTCCCGTCGCTGGCGCATGCCGAGCAGTTACTGGCCCGCTTTGAACCTTGGGCCCGGCTCGCTGCCGCCGCTCCGCCGGCTCAGCTTGTGGTGATCGGGGCGAGACGCTGGCCGTCCACGGTCGTCGCCACCGCTGGCCTGCGTGTGCAGAAGCTGATGGACAGCGCGATTTTCTTGCGGCCAGATCCCGAACTGGCCGTCCACGGCGTGACCGCGCAGGTCACTCCGTCCCGTGTTCGTTCCGCCGTAGTTCCGTTGCTGCGGCGGCTCGAACTGATCACTTCTGATGAGCCCTCCCAACCCCGTTCGTCCGGCCTTCGTGGCCGGGCCCGTGGAAAGGGAGGGCGCGGGGATGATCGCGCACACCGTCATGGAATGGCTGACCCAGCAACCGGTCCCGCCAGCACCTAGCCCGTCGCCGCTGCCCAACCCCATTCCGGAACCACCGCCAGGTGCCCCAGCGATCCTCGGGCTGCTCAACAACGCGAAGTGGGGGGCCGGTGTCGCGTTGATGCTGGGCTTCTTCATCGGCCTCACGGTGTGGGCTGGCGGCCGCTGGGTCGATCACCATCGTGCCGGGAAGGTCGGCCTGGTCATGATGTTGTGCTCGGTCGGCGGCGCGATCCTGTACGGGATCGGCTACTCGCTGATCAACGGATTCTCGGCGGGGTGAGCGGGATGTTCACGCCCTCCGTTGACCGTCGCGCCCGGCGGACCCGCCTGACGTTGCTGGCCTTGCTGCTCGTCACGCTGATCGCCGTTGGCCTCGCCGTAGCGCTCCTTATCGCGCATTCCCGGACAAGCCCGCCGCGCATCGCGGAACCGAGCCGGGCGACCGCGCCCGCGAAAGCCACCACGCTAGAGCCCGTTCCGGCTCCTGAACCAGGCTGGGACGTCCTGGCGCAGCAGAAGCTCGCGCTGCGCCCGATGATGCGGCTACCCGCTGAAGCGGCACAGCCCCGGCCGCTGAGCACGGAAGCAGGCCCGGAGCTGAGGATCCCGGAACCGTCGATCACCTCAGGCGTCTGGATCCCCGGCGGGCTGCCGGCCACCGCAGAAGGCGCTCTCGCACAGCTGAAGGCCGCCGATGAGACCGGGACGCGTGGCGGCGACCCCGTCGCCTATGACCGCGCCTACGCCGAGGTCGCCCTGCCCGGGGCTCCCGCGGTCGACCGTGCGGGTCTTCACACGCTGCTGACGACGTTCCGTACACGGGCCGGAATAGCGCCCGGTGAGACGAAACCCGGTCTGACCGTGACCTACGACGTCACGCACGGCCTGGTGAAAGGAACAACCGACCAGGGGCGATACGCGGTGGTCTGTGTGCTTGGCGTCCTTACCTTTGACTACAAAGGACAGTCGACCTCGATGGGCGTCGGTGACTGTCAGGCGATGCGCTGGACAGGATCGGCGTGGCGGATCAGCACAGGGAACCAGGCCGCGATGGCGTCCAGCGCCTGGCCCGGCAGTCTCGAATCCGTGCAGGCCGGCTACCGCAGCCTGGGCGGTGAACCCCGATGAACCCGGAGGACATTTTCGTGTGGCTGGGACAGTCGGCTGGAGACCTCATCGGCGGTCTGGCGTCCAGCGCCTTCGAAGGGGCCATGAAAGGAATCTGGATCGCGGCCTTGTGGCTCCTGCGCGAATCGTTCACCGTCGTCGACAGGTTCTCAACATTCACGTTGTCAACCGAGGAAGGGCCCGTCAGTGTCCTCTGGCCGATGATGCTCTGGCTGGGCGGCATCCTCGCTCTCGGGCTGTTCTTCTGGCAGATCACAGTCGCGGTCCTGCGTGGTGGACGCGGATTCGTCCGCGTCATGTCGGGTCCGTTCCAGTACGGCGTCGCGATCGCCGCCACAGTCGGTCTCGCTGCAGGATTTCTGGCCGCGGCGGACGGAGTTACTACGGGAATCCTCGACTACGGCCTGCACGTGAAAACCTTCAGCGACTCGCTGAATGTCATGGGACTGAACGACGCGGCCTCCGACTCGGTGAAGTCGGTCGTCGTCGGCCTGGCCGGAATCTTCGGTCTCCTGCCGGCCGCGCTGGGGTTCGCGATAGAGATGGTGTTCCGCGAAGCGGCCGTCTATCTGCTGGGCGCGACCATCCCGGTGATCGCGGCCGGGCTCCTGGCGAACGTGACCTCGTCGTGGTACTGGCGCGGTATTCGCTGGATTCTGGCGGCCATCATGCTGAAACCTGCGCTTGCGTTGGTCCTGGTGATCGGCATCGCGATAGTCGGTGAAGCGCAGGGCATCTCCGGCCTGCTGGCCGGTATCGCTGTCCTGTGGATGGCGGTGTGGATACCGCTGGTGCTCTACAAACTGTTCGCCTTCGTCGACCCGAACACGGGAGCGGGAGCTGCCGTGCGTGACGCGTTCTCCGATCAGGGAATCGACTCCTACGGTTCCGGCAGCCCCGCGGGAAAGGCGTATCAGGCCGCCAAGAACAAGCTCTTCGGCGGCTCCGACGACGACAGCAGCGGCGCGGACGATTCCGAGCAGGCCAACACAGACCGCTTCGACTCCTCAATGGACGACGATGCCGACCCCATCGCGGATGGCGACGCCGATGACGCGAGCGGGGGATCGGGCGGGGCCAAGGACAACCGAGGCGGGGCACCCGGAGAGGAGGCTGCCGGCGGCGATAGCGATTCGCCACCCATGCCTGATCCTGCTCACACGGCAGAGGAGGCAGCCGACCCCGCTGCGGGTGCGCAGGAGAGCTCAGAGGCGTCGGTGCCGGAGTCCGCCGAGGGGACGGCGGGCGTACTGCCGGAAGCCGCTGCCGCCTCAACCGTCGAAGCCGCAGCGGACGACGACAGCTGCGGGGATGACGAGGAAGGCGATCCCGAGGCCGGAAAGGTGGTCGAATGAGCAGCCGCATCTACCGTGGCCTGTCCCGGCGCGAACATGCTGGCTGGATCCTCGGGCTGACGCCCGTACAGGCTCTGACTTGTGTCGCTCTCGCCGTGCCTGTGGTGATCACCCTCGCTGCCGGCGAGATCACAAGAGCTCTTCTGATCGGATGCGTCAGTTGCCCGGTGGCCGCACTCGTGGCTGTGCCGGTACGGGGGCGGACCGCGGCGCGCTGGCTCGCTCACCTGATCCTGTTCCATCTCGGTGCCGCGCTCGGGTGGACGCGGTGGCAGACCCGCGCCGCCACAGCGCAAGTCAATCCCGACGAGCCTGATCTGCCCGGCGCTTTGTCTCGTGTGCGATTCCCGGACGGGCCACCTCTGCGAGATCAGGGCCGGGTCTGCCTGATCCACGACACCGGCGACGGTCGCTGGGGAGCCACCGCCCGCCTCACGCACACGGGTGTCGCGATGCTCTCCGACGCCGAGTGCGAGCTTCTCGCGACGCGTCTGGGCAATCTCCTACAGGCCCTCGGCCAGCGCCAGATCGTCGATCGGCTCTCGCTGCTGGTGCGGACCGTGCCCGACGACGGAGCCGAGTACCGGGCCTGGAGGGCCCGCAACGAAGTCACACCAGCACCGCCGCTCGCGCTCGAGACGACCGGTGAGTTGGACCGCACGATCGGGGCCGCTTCAGTACGTCACGAGGTGTTCGTGACGATCAGCGGGCGCGAAGACATACTCCGCCGGCCCGCGACCGCGGCCGGTGGCGGCGTCAACGGCCGAGCCGTCGTCCTCTACCGCGTGCTGGACAGCCTGGACGAACGCCTCCGGGCACTCGGCGCGCACAACGTGCGGTGGCTCTCGGGCGGCCACCTCGCGGAGGCGATCCGCACCGGCTTCAATCCAGCCACGGCGACCATTCTGAGCGCCGGGCACCATAGCCACGAACGGCGTCAGGAGTCCTTGCCGTGGGCGGCTGCCGGACCGACACACGCACCTGCTCCGTCGGCCCGCGCCTACCACCATGACGGCTTTTCGACAGTCTCCTTCTCGGTGCTGATGCCACACCGCGGCACGGTGTTCGGATCCCTCGGCTCGCTGCTGGCGGTGCGGACACCGGGAGAACGACGCAGCCTCGCCGTGCACTACGAGATCATGCCCGCCCACCGAGCCCGGAACGCCGTGCGCGGCAACCGCTTCCAGACCCGCGTCATGCGGGACTGGAAGGGCAGCAAGGGCTTCGCCTCGAGTGCCGAAGACAAGCAGGAGGCCCGCCGCGCGAGCGTGCAGGAAGACGCGATCGCCGCAGGCCACGGCATGGTCCGGTTCGCCGCCGCCGCCGCGGTGACCGTGCCCGCGACCTGGTCGATCGAGGACCACGCCGCCCGCATCGAAGGCGCGGTCGCCGGACGGTTCCGCCTGCTGCGGATGGAACTGGCCCAAGACACCGGTTTCGTCGCCGCGGTCCTGCCCCTCGGAATCGGGCTACCTCGGCTCCGTGGAGGTGGATGGTGACCCGGCACAACACCTTCCGTGAACGGTCCGCGACCGACCTGCTCACCACGTTCGGCACACCACCGGAGCCACGGAAACCCAGCGAACCGGCCACGCTGCGGCGCGAGCCGGTCAACCGAGCTGCCGCACCACGGCAAGGACACCGCCGGCCCGGACACGGCTGGTCACCCGTACCCGCTCAGCTCGCCGTGTATCAGGCCAGCACACACGAAGTCGGCGGCCTGTTCCCGCTCCTTGCCTCCAGTCCGATGCCCGCCATCGGCGCCCGGATCGGCTACGACGTATCCGACGGCGGCGCTTTCTACTGCCATCCCGTGGAAGCGGTGCTCCGCGGGGCGTGTACCAACCCGAATCTCGTCGTCTTTGGGGAACCAGGAAGAGGAAAGAGCTCCACGATCGTCGCGTTTCTGCTCAGGATGCTCCCGTTCGGAGTAAAGACCCTCATCAGCGGCGACGTCAAAGGCGAGTACACCCCGGTCCTGAAAGCGCTCGGTTTGACACCGATCGTGCTGGGCCCCGGTAGCCCGGCCCGGATGAACGCCCTTGATCTCGGCCCACTCACGTCCCGTTGGGACAGGTGGACCGCAGTACGCCAACGCGAAGAACTCGCCGGAGTCCTAGGCCGGTGGGTGCAGCTGCTGACCGCGCTCGCCGAAGCACAGGGCTACGCCGCGACCGTCACCGACGAGGCCATGCTTTCCGCCGTCCTGCGCCGCCTCATCGGTGTGACCGACGGCAATACGAGACTGCGCCCCATCACCGTCCCTCACGTGCACCACGAACTCGCCGACCCCGACGCTGACCTCTGGCGTGAGGGAAGGTTCGCCGACCGGCGGCAGTTCCTCGACGAGCTGCGCCCGATCACCGACGCGTTCGCCAACTTGATCTCCGGCCCGCTCGCGGGCCTCTTCGACGCGCCTACCAACGTCTCCGTCGATTGGGACGCACCCGCGCAGTCGATGGACCTGTCCCGGTTGGACGGCCGTGGCGACAAGGCGGTCGCCGTCGCGTTGACCTGTCTCGGTTCCTGGTCAGCGATGGCCACCGACCTCCAGGACGACGGCGAGATCCGCATCATCGTCCGCGACGAGGTCTGGCGCCAGATGCGCCTGGGGCTACGAGCCCTGATGACCTTCGACGGCGAGCTGAGGCTCTCGCGGAGGCAAAAGAAGATCCAGGTCGCGCTACTGCACAAGCCAAGCGACTTCCTCACCGTGGGCGACGCTCGCTCGCAGGAAGCCGCGATCGCCCGCGACATGCTTGCGCTCTTCTCCACACGAGTCCTGTTCGGACAGTCCACTCGGGTTGCGGACGAGATCGGTGACGCACTGTCCCTGGCAGGTAAAGAACAGCAGGCCATCTCCGGCTGGGCCAACCACCGCCGTGGTCGTGCCCTGTGGAAGACAGAGAACCAGATCGGTCGCAAAGTCCAGACCGTGCTCAGCAACGTCGAGCGCCGTCACTTCGACACCAACATCCAGCTGCGGGCCAGTTCCCGCGCGAACCGGTAGCCGGCAATGGACTTCTCGCGCACCAGCGTTCTCGCCACCGCGATATCCGCGGTCGTCCTGCAGGTCCTCGCCCCGATCACCGTAGTCGGGCTCGTTCTGGTAGCCGTGGCGACTCCACCCCGGATCTGCGAACCACCCGAGACCGGGATCGGCCGGATCGTGAAAGACCCGACTCCCGCACCGTCGGCCGAACAGCTGGAGATCGCCCGGACCATCGTCACCATCGTCCGGCAGCGCGGCTTGCCGCGCCGCGCCGCAGTCCTGGCCATCTCCACCGGTCTCGTCGAATCCAAGCTGGCCAATCTGACCTACGGCGACCGCGACTCCCTCGGCGTCTTCCAGCAACGACCGTCCCAGGGCTGGGGAACGCCCGCGCAAATCCTCAACCCCGTCTACGCCACAGGCGCGTTCCTCGACCGGCTGGTCTCGATCCCCCACTGGGCCACCTTGCCGCCGGGGCAAGCTCAGCAACTGGTGCAGCGATCTGGTTTCCCCGAGCGATACGCCCCGCGCGAACCCGAGGCAGCGAGGATCGCCGACGCCGTCTGGAACGACACCCCACCACCCGCGACGCCAGCAGACCAATCCGCTGAGACACCCACGGTGCCCGCCGGTTGCGGTGACGACGGTGGCTCGAACATCCCGATCAGCCCCAAAACCGTCGATCGCACCACACTCCCCGCGGAATTCCAGCTTCCGAGCGAGCCACGACAACGAGCTGCAGTGGCCTACGCGCTGGCCCAGCTCGGGAAGCCCTATATATGGGGCGGGAAAGGCCCCAACGGGTTCGACTGCTCCGGCCTCATGCTGGCCGCGTGGGCTGCCGCCGGAGTCGCGATCCCAGCCGGAACCGTCAGCCAAGTCCATGCCGGGCGCGCCGTCCCAGGAATCAGCCAAGTCCAACCCGGCGACCTGTTGTTCATCCCCGGATCCCTCGGCACCCCGGCCAACCCCCGCCACGTCGGCATGTACGCCGGGCACGGACTGATCGTGAACGCGTACGACTCCCGCACCGGCGTCATCCTCGAACCACTCTCTGCCTGGACCGGCAAGATCGTGATGATCCGCCGCGTCGCCGACCCCAGCATGCCCTCCCCGCCACCGGGAGGGAGTCCGTGGACGTGACTCAGACGCTGACGGTGCTACCTCCCCAACTGTGGGAGGGAGGGGCATGCCATGCCCCGCAAACGCACCGACACACTCACCCTGGACCGCGACGTCGCGCTGATGGCACTGCTCGCCGCCGCCATAGCGGCGCTCTGCGCGCTTACATCGGTCCTCACCGCCGGCGCCGTGATCACCACGGGAATCCATACCGGACGGTGGAGCTGGCCCGACCCTGGTGACTGGCCCGCGTTCGCGGTCCGGATTCTGCTGCACCCCGGCGCACCCGGAGAAAGCCTCACCGAACCCTGGCACACCGGCTTACTCGGCCAACCTCTGTTGTTCTGGCTCGTGGTCGCGCTCGGGATCGTGGGGACGACCGCGCTGGTCCTAGCAGCGGCTGTACCGGCATGGCGCCTGCTCGGGCCTACCGAGCCCGGCCACGCCTCCCGCCGAGATCTCCGCCGCACCCTGTCGATCCAGGCCGCGCGGAAAACCGCGGTCTGGACGCGGTCGGATCTCAGCAAATCCCAGCGGCGTTCCGCACCCGTCGAGCAAGTGGCGGTGCCGCTGCACCTCGGCCCCGCCAAACAGCGGCTGGTGACATCACTCGAGACCCCCACCGGCACCATCGCGCCGACACGATCAGGCAAGTCGCGCACGGACCTGGTGCACAAGGTGCTCGCAGCCCCCGGTGCCCTGCTCGCCTCGACGACCAAAGACGACCTGGCCGAATGGGGCCTGCTGGCACGTACTCGCCGCCCGGACGCCGGCCCGGTGTGGCTGATCGACGCCACCGGGACCGTGTCATGGCCGGCGAAAGCACGCTGGTCCCCAGTGACGGGCTGTGCCGACCCCGCGGTCGCGCTGCGCCGTGCGGAAACCTTGATCGAGGCGTCCGCGCTCGGTCTGGAGGAGGTCGGCGGCAACGACAAGGTGTTCCGCGGCCGCGCCACCATCGTGATGCAGGCCTATCTGCTCGCCGCCGCGTTGCACCACCGCACGGTCGCCGACCTCGTGGCCTGGTCGATCACCAAGCCGCCCGACCAGGAACCGGTCGACCTTCTGCGCGCGACTCACCCGGAGCTGGCGTTCAACCTACGCAGCGAGATCGGCATGGTCGCCGAAACCTCCGACGCGGTGTGGATGTCCGTGCGCAGGGCGATCGAGCCGTTCATGAACCCCGCGATCCGGCATTTCGCCACCCCCGGGCCGGGCGAGGAACTCGACATCGACGACTTCCTCGCCCGCCACGGCAGCCTGTTCGTCATCGCAGGCGAGCACCAGGCGCCCCAGGCCCGTCCGGTGCTGACCGCGCTGACCGAGCAGATCCTGACCACCGCGCAGGACACCGCACTGAGGCAACCGCGGCGACGCATGGAGCCGCCGGTCACCGCGATCCTCGACGAACTCTTCGCCGGAACCCCCGTACCCAGGCTCCCCGCACTGATCGCCGACTCCGCCGGGCGCGGCGTGTTGATTCACTGGTCCGCACAATCCCGGTCCCAGCTCGACGGACTCTACGGCGAGCCGGGCCGCCTCCAGCTCATCGACAACACCCTGACCTTGACGGTCTTCCCAGGGTTGAAAGACGACAAAACCCTGGAATGGCTCTCCACTCTGTCAGGACAGCACCGTCGGCGCACCTACCAGCACCACAGCGACGGCCTGCTCGGAACCGGACGGTCCGCGACCGGCACCGAAACCGTGCCAACCTACCGTGCCGGCGACATCCGCACCCTCGACCGCGGACGCGTGCTGATCCTGCACGGCAACCTGCTGCCGATCCTCGGCCGCACCACCGACGTCGAGCAACGCCCAGATTGGAGCCAGCTCCAAGCCGACGTGGCCGCGATCCGGGGCGGCAACACCCTGGCGATCACCAGCGACGGCTACAACCGATCTGCCCTGCCTGTAGACAGGGCACAGGCCAATACCAAATTCGTGACACCGCGATGAACGACGACGACGAGGACATCGCCACTCCGCGGCCAAACCGCGACGACCACGGCGCGCCGCGGTCGCGCGCCGAACTCGACGGCATGATCGAGACACTGTGGAGCCAGGTCCCGGCCCAGCAAGCGGTCATCGAGCTACTCCAGAAGAAGATCGCCGCGCTGGAAGACGACCAGGGAGACAAGGGAAAGCTGGCTTCCTGGCTGACGTTTCCGCCGCCCCCAGCGGCCGAGGACAAAGAACATCGCGGCGAGTCATCGCTGTTCACGATCGGCTACTTCGTCCACTACTACAACGCCGTCTACGTCGGTAAGCCCGGCACCCGTGCGATTCCCATTCCGGACTGCTGGCTTGAACACCCCGCCCTGATCGCCGAACTCGCGACCCTGACCTACACCTGGCGCGCCGCCCATATCGGCAAGAACGCCAACCCCCGCGACGCGCAGTACTGGCACGACCGCTGGCGGATCGGGTTCGCCGAACGCCTTGCCGCCGAATGGGTCCACCCGCACTGCCTCAACGACGGTCACAAAAGCGTGGGAGCGGCACCGCTGCTCGATCGCTTCGCCGTGAGCCAGGAGGAGAACTCAACCGCCGACAACTCCGCGCGAACTGGTGAAGGGGCTACAACACAGCGTGTCGGCAAGGACGGTACGAGCGCGGCCGAACACGCTCGCGCTGTCGACTGAGCAGCCCACGCTCCCACAGTGGACAACACCCCTCCGGAGCAATCGCCAGAGTGCGCAGACTTCAGGAAGACCCGGTTGACACTGTCTGGGATGAGCTTCCGGCCACGCGATAGCGAGCTAAACTAGCACGGTCATGCTTCGATGCTGTGGAGGTCCGCGATTGCGTGAATTCTTCTGGGGTTTTGAGCTTTCGTGTCGCAATGTTGTCGCTTGCCACCGTTGTTAGACCATCACGTTGCCAGTCATAGGACCGCGACAGCAGCACAGGCGTACAGCAGGTTGTTGCACTGTCGATTGTTGAAAGCCGCGTCCCCAAACGACCGATAAGCGGCATGAGCGTGAGTTGCTTCATCGCCATGGGTTGGTGCCCGATCTGTGGTGAGTGCAGTGACGCGGTCAGCGATTCCCTTATAGCGGTTTCAAGCTGCACGGCGCTTTCGCGCAGAAGGCCTGTCGCGACTGGACGAACCGTTGGCCCGCGTGAAGTATCCGCGTTTCACGCGGGACACCATTGCATACCCCTCAGGATCCGGTAAAGATCTGGCCCAGCAGCGTGAAGCGGCGGGCGTGGGTGATCGATGGGCTCTTGCCGCGCGGGTGCGAGGCTGGGCGACAACTTGACGACGCGAAGGAGCTCGCTGTGGCCTCTGATGCCCTTGAACGACCGGTGCCGACGTCGAGCGGGCCGGGGCAGCCGGTCCTTAAGCTGCTGGACAAGGCTATCGGCTTGCAGACACCGCTGGTGCGCAAGAACATCGCCCGGGCCCGTCAGCGCAACCCGGATGCGACACCGTCGGAGGTCGTGCGCACCCTGGAGCGGATGTACGTCAGTGCCCTGGCGGGCACAGGGGCCGCGGTCGGGGCCACCGCAGCCGCGCCTGCCGTCGGTACCGGGGTCGCCCTGGCGTTGTCGGCGGGCGAGGCCTTCTCTTCGCTCGAGCTGAGCACTCTGTTCGTGCTCTCGGTCGCTGAGGTCCACGGTGTTCAGCTGGACGAGATCGAACGCCGGCGGACGCTGGTGATGGGGATCCTGCTCGGCCAGTCAGGCTCCACGACCATTGTCGGTAAGGTCGCCGAGCGCACCGGTCAGCACTGGGCCCGCCAGCTCGTCAGCAAGGTGCCCACGGCGACGCTGCGCCAGATCAACAGTGTCCTGGGCAAGAACTTCATCACCAAGTACGGCACCAAACAGGGCATCATCGTGCTCGGCCGGGTGACTCCGTTCGGCATCGGCGCGGTGATCGGCGGTGGCGCCAACGCCACGGTCGCAGC
This sequence comes from Amycolatopsis sp. lyj-112, assembly GCF_046549055.1. NCBI lineage: Bacteria > Bacillati > Actinomycetota > Actinomycetes > Pseudonocardiales > Pseudonocardiaceae > Amycolatopsis > Amycolatopsis sp. lyj-112. The sequence goes on from NZ_JAJPWS010000010.1 coordinate 106,621, forward strand.
CCTGGCAGTCCGAGCCGCCCGACGCGCGTTCGGCCCCGCGCCACAGTCGTGGCCCGAGACGCTGGATCCCGTGCCTCCCGACTCAGAGCTATCGGATCGTTGAGCGCGTTGTCAGCGGCTTGCGCTGCGGCATGAGAGTGTGTCAGTTCCTTTGCGCGAATCCATCCATCATGCAGATGTTGATGTTGGGCGACGGATGCTCCTGCTAGCGCCCACAGTCGGAACGTGTTCTCGCCCGATCACCTTGGCCAGATCCTCGACGGCGGCAAGCAGTCACACTGGATGCTTCGCCTCGAGCCGTGCTCTACTTGCCGTAGTCTTCGGTGCTTGTCTGCGCGAGAACGTCTAGGAGGTGGCGGGTGCGGCAGCGGTCGGCACGCCGATTTTTTGTGACCATGGCCGTCGACAAGTACCAGCATTTGCCCGCAGACGGTCAGCTGCGGCGAGCGTCGATGGATGCCATGCGAATTGCTGCTTTGCTGACGCCGTCCGGATACCTACAAGCACTGCCAGGGCTTGGTGAATATTCGGCAGTTGAGCATGTACGCACGAAACTAAGTGACTGGTCGAAGGACGTCGAACTCGGTGGCGACGACACCGTCGTCTTTTACTACGCTGGTCACGGCCTCGTTCAGGAGCGCGACCGGCACTACCTGATGTGTTGGTCGAGCCGCGAGGATGACCCGGACGCGACTGCGTTGCCGACCGAAGACCTGGTCCGAATTCTCACCCGCACCGGACTGCGGAACTTATTGGTGGTCCTCGACACCTGCTACGGCGGAGTTGGGGCGGCAGACGGCGTCCAGCTCGTGTTGCGCACGCTCGCCCGCCGGTTCGACCACACTGGCAGCTCAAGCGGTGTATGGGTGCTTTCTTCAGCGCGATCCCGGGACGAGGCCGAAGACGGTGCGTTTGTCGACTGCTTCGAGCAGGGGCTCGCGGATGCCCGGGCCCGCACCGGTCAGCGGCAACGTTACCTCGATCTCGGCTATCTCGTCGAGACGGTCAATCGCCGGTTCGAGCAGCGCCAGTTGCGACAGCGGGCCGAGCTTGCTGCTGGCGTGGTCACCGGCGTAGCACCGTTCTTGGACAACGAGGCCTACAACCCCGACCTACCCAGCGGAGATACTGACCTCACGCTACAGCGTCGGTTGGCCAGAGGTGAACTACACGACCATTTCGGCCCGCGTGCCCGTGGGGTCGAGTTCGACTCCGAGCCGGGACTCTATTTCAGCGGGCGTGAGCGCGTGATGAGCGAGCTGGTCGCCTGGCTCACTGGTGCCGACGACGACCGTGGCCGCGCAGTGACCGGTAAGCCCGGGTGCGGAAAGTCGGCCGTGCTGGGGCGAATCGTGGCAATGTCCGATCCGACATATCGGCAGGACTTACTGAAGGAAAAACATCCGGCCGCAGCGGAGGTGATGCCACGTCTAGTGGCCGTTTGGGTGCACGCCCGACACAAACTCCTCCCCGAAATCGTCGAGCGGATTGCCACGGACCTGAGCATGGCCGCAGACAGCCCAGGTCAACTGCTTCGGCAGATCAACCAACATGCGGCTGAGCACGGGTCCATAGTGATCGTCGTTGACGCACTCGACGAGGCCGGGGCGGGTGCAGAGAGCGGCGGCAAGCATGAGCCTCGCCGGATCGCCCGCGAGTTATTGCGTCCTTTGTCCGAGATCTCTGGCGTGCGGCTTCTGGTCGGTACCCGGCGTGAGCTCGTGAGCAGTCTCGGCGCCGACATGGTCGTGCTGGACCTCGACGAACCGCGTTATCTCGGCGACGAGGACATCGCCGGCTACGTCACCAAGGTGCTACTCGCCGAGAATGAGCCCGATGTACGAAGCCCGTATCGTGGGCGTCCCGAGCTCGCCCGACAGGTAGGCGAAGCAGTTGTCCGACCGTGCCTCCGGCGTCTTTCTCGTCGCCCGTATGACCGCGCGAGGGCTGCGTAAGGCTGATGCACCAGTCGACGTGACCGTGCTTGGCTGGCAGGACGCACTGCCCAGCGAAATCGACCAGGCCTTTGAGGCCTACCTCGATCGTTATGGATCGCATCGCAGCCGAGTCCGCTCGCTGCTCACGCCGCTCGCTTTCGCTGAAGGCCAAGGTCTACCAAGGGGTGTGCTTTGGCTGAACATCGCCGCTCGCCTGGCCAACCGGGACTTCCGTGAGGAGGACGTCGACTGGCTCCTTGACGAGGCGGGAGACTATGTCGCCGAGGTGACCGACAACGGCCACTCGGTCTACCGCCTCTACCACCAATCCCTCGCCGAACACCTGCGCGCCAACTATCACTCGGACATCGCCGAAGCCCAACGCCGCATCGTCGATGCCGTCCTCCCGACTATCCCCGCGAGATCGGGCGGTGCGCCAGACTGGTTCGCCGCACACCGTTACCTCCGTGCCCACCTGTCCACCCATGCTGCCGCCGCAGGACGCCTCGACGAACTTGTCGAGCAGCCCGGCTTCCTCCTTGTCGCGGAACAGTTGGCCTTGCTGAAGGCTTTCGCGAAGGCCGTTAGCGAGTCCGTTGTCGCAGTGCGCAGCGCATACGAGCAGGCGGCGCACCAGCTCGTAGAGTCGGTTCCGCTGGCTGAACGTGCCGCGTACCTTCAGCTGTCTGCTCGCCGATGTCGTGCCGATCACCTGGCCGATCGGATCGACGTGTCCATGCCCTGGCGAGCTGAGTGGGCTTGGTGGTCCCTAACCGGCGCGCATCGACAACTCGTCGGTCATGAGTCTGCGATCCGCGCGGTGTCGACTGGGTCCATGGACGGACGTGCGGTTGCGGTTACGGGCGGAGCTGACGGCACGGCGCGAATGTGGGACCTGATGACGCGCCGTCCGCTTGGCGAACCGCTCGAGCCAGGAAGTGATGCCGTCACAGCGTTGGCAATACGCGAAATAGCCGACTACGTCGTTTTGGTGACCGGTGGTGACGATGGACGATTGGCGGCGTGGGACCTGTCAACTGGGAAAATGCTCGGCCAACCTCTGGAGGGTCACACGAACTCAATCACCTCTGTCGCGGTCGGCGTCGTGGCGGGGAAGACGATCGCGGTCAGTGGGAGCCGAGACGGTACGGCGCGGGTGTGGGATCTTTCCGATCCGTCGGCTGGAGTACAACAAGGTATTCCTTTCGTGAAGCATCGTAGCGCTGTGAATGCGGTAGCTCTGGCTGAACTGGACGGGGCAATGGTTGTCCTGTCCGGCGGGGACGACAAGCGGGTCCACGTGTGGGATGTCGTAACCCAAGAACAGCTCGGCGAGCCCCTTATCGGACATACGGCAGCAGTCTCCGCACTGGCAAGCATCGGAAGAACTGTGGTCACCGGGAGCAAGGATCAGACCATTGGCCTCTGGGACCTGCGCACACGCCAGCAGATTGGGGAACCTATTGTCGCTCACCAACAGGGAGTGCAGGCACTGGCAGCTGGGGAGTTGAACGGGGTTCCGGTTGCGGTGAGTTGCGGACAGACCGACGCGAAAGTATGGAATCTGGACACGCGACGACTGATCGGCCAGCCGCTGGTGGGGCATATCGGAGTGATTCGAGCCGTCGCTTTCGGCACCGTGGATCGGACCCCGGTTGCAATAACGGGTGGAACCGACCGCACCGGCCGGATCTGGGATCTGAATGCGGACCAGCCATTGGCCGGCCATACCGATGAAATCGTAAGTGTAGCCATCAGCAGGGTCGACGGCCGATCACTTGCAGTGACCGGCAGTGAAGACACCACAGCCATTGTGTGGGACCTTGAGCGCGGAGTTCAGGACGGCTCTCCTCTGAGTGGACACCGCACCCCGGTAACCGCAGCGGCGCTTGGCACTAATGACGGTCGACCCGTTGTCGTTACGGGTGGCGAGGACGCCGTGGTGCACATCTGGGATCTTCTGACGAGACGACAGGTTGGGCCAGCGCTTCGCGATCACACTGGACCGATAACGGCATTGTTACTCGGCAACGTCGACGGTGCTGCCGTGCTGGTGACCGGCAGCAGAGATGGCACGGTCCGGCTGTGGAATCCGACAACAGGTGCCACGCTCGGTGAGCCTCTATTGGGTCATAATGCCGACGTCCAGCATATGATCTTATCTGAGGTAGACGGTAGACCGATCGTGGTAGTAGCGTCGTGGAGTCATATCACCGGCTGGGACTTTCGAACGCGAAAGAAGCTAGATCTCGATTCTTCGGTGTTCCACCGACAGCGCGTGCTTGCAATCGGATATGCGGATCGCAGAACGGTTGCCATTACTCAAGCGAATGACAACAGCCTGCTCAGGTGGGACCTCATTGCCGGTTCGACAATCGGGGACCCGCTTGTCGCTCATACCGGCCCCATCGAGGCGGCGGTCATCGGCGATCGAGCCGGAGTTCCGGTAGCCCTGACGTCAAGTTACGACGACCTGACCGTGCGGATCTGGGACCTGCAAAACGGCGCTGAACTGGGCGTGCCATTAACCAGGGACGAGTACATCAATCCTGCCATGGCCATCGGTGTGCTAACCGAGGGTGCTGTCGCGGTGACGCTGGGGAGCAACGAGGTCCGGCTATGGTCCCTAGAGACGTTCCAGCAGATTGGTGAGCCACTCTGTGGAGCCGACATCGGCGTGCGCTCGCTGTCCTTCGGCACCGTAAGCGGACAAAAGGTGATCGTTTGTGGGTGCAGTGACGGCCGTGTCCGGATTCGTGACCTCGTCTCTGGTCAGCAGGTCGGGCCGCTGCTTAACGGCCATTGGAACATGGTGTCGGGCTGTGTGGTGACAGACGTCGATGGGCTGGTTGCCATCACCGCCGACCGTTCCGTAGCTCGCATCTGGGACCTGACGACCTACCGTGAGCGGTCCCGCTGGACACACTCGGAAGGAGGCGCGGAGAGTCTGCTGGCGCTGTCACGGTGTGACGGTCGTCAGTTGGTGGTCACTACAACGAACGCCGAAGCCCACATTTGGGAGCTGGCGTCGAAGGTGCACCTAGCCGAACTCGCGGGCCACACCGGTGAAATCTGCGCGGTCGCCACCGCCGAGTGCGGCGACGTCCCCATGGTGCTCACTGGTAGCCGAGACACGACCGCAAGGCTCTGGAACGCACGGACTATGGAGCTTGCATGCGCACCTCTAATCGGTCACGGAGGCGACGTCAACGCGGTCACGTTCGGCAAACTCGACGGTCAGTCGATCGCGTTCACCGGAGATGACGACGGCGTCGTTCGCGGTTGGGATCCACGCACCGGAGATCACATGGACGTGCCGATACCCGAAATGTCGGACTGGGTAACCGCGCTGGCCTTCGGGACGGTGCAGAACAAGCCGATTCTCGCTATCAGTGCCGCCAATGGCACCATCCGTCTCTGGAATGGGTTCTCACGAGAGACCGTCGCCGAGATCCAACTGCATACCGCCCCGAACGATCTCGCGATCCATTCCGACGGCTACTTGTGCGTCGCCACGGCAATGGGGGTTGTTGCGTTGCGGTTCGGAGACGGGGTATGAGTAGGGTGGTCTTGGTGCACGGAGTTGCCCAGCAGTACAAAGGGTCACAATCGCTCAAAGCTGAATGCGCGCCAGCGTTGTGTGACGGGGTAGTGCTAGCAGGGGGGCAGCTGAGCGCGGCCGAGATATCAGTCGCGTACTACGGAGACATGTTCCGGCCAGCGGGGCGTTCAATCGCGACGCCGGACTATGACGCTTATGACGTCATTGACGAGTTCGAGCAGGCAATGTTAGCGCTCTGGTGGGAGGAGGTTGCCGAAGGCGAATTGGTGCACAGAGGGCGTACGCCATCGTGGGTTCAGCGGGCCCTCTATGCGCTCAGTCGGGTCGAGTTCTTCAGTGGGCTGTCGGAGCGAATTCTGATCGGGAGCTTGAAACAACTGAGGATATACTTCACCGAACCGCGCGTACGCGACCGGATACGGCAACGGGTGTTGGACTCAGTGACGGCCGAAACGCGGGTGCTGGTAGGCCACTCGCTTGGGTCGGTCGTTGCATACGAGGCACTATGCGCTGAGCCGGACCTGCCGGTAACCACCTTCGTCACCCTGGGCTCGCCATTGGGGATTCCGAACCTGGTCTTCGATCGGTTGGAACCTGAGCCGGGCCGCTGGCCAAACGTTGACACCTGGACGAACATCTCCGACCAGAACGACATCGTCGCACTGGTCAAGAAGCTTCAATCACCGTTCGGTGCGATGGTGGCGGACATTTCCATTCATAATGGCGCGAAAGCGCACGACGTGCGGCCCTACCTGACTGCTCGGGAGACCGGAGGCGCCATTCGACGCGGACTCGATCCTAGTAAAGTCTCCTAAGTCTAGAATCGTCGATAGAACGCGTTGCTTGCGCTGCCTTATATGATACCGTGCTTGACTCAAAATGACGCCTGGCCGTGAGCTCTATAGTTACTGGATCCGAAATGTCTATTGGAGACGAATTGCGTACTCTATTATCGGTGAAATTCGAGGAGTTGGCCTTGCTTTATGCGCGTTTGATATTAGTAATGGATGGCAGAGTAGGTTGATCTGACCGCGACGATGACGACGCTGCTCGCCATGGCCAAACATTCTCAATTCGGCAATAGTGGACGTTCGACAGCCGTTGCCATGATCGTTAAACAAGGTGGATTCGGAACGTTCTCTCGGTGAATCACCAACTGTCGGTGGCCCCAGGACTGGCGACGTGGTGGTTTTACAACTGAGGCACACGGCTGCGATGTCTCGCGCGTCTTTTTCCGGAGGGCCTGAGGCGCAGTAGATTTGGCCGCGCTCTATGTCTTGGATCTACGGGAACGACCGACCTGCAAAGCTGTTGTGGATCAGTAGCCTATCCCGTCGTGCAGGTCGTTGCTCCGACCGTTGTGCAGATCGTCGAGTTCCTCTTCGGCTTCGTCGCGTTGTGTCGCGTCTCGGGCGTCGTCGTCCTCGCGCAGTGTCGCGGTCTTTTCTGCGACATTGCTGCGGAATTCGTCGGTGAGTGCGTCGCGGGTATCACGACGGGATTCGAGGGTGAGCATGGCGTCGGATTCGATGTCTTCGGGTTCGGGGGTTGTCATGAGTTGCCTCCACTGGGTTGTGATTTGTTGCCATGCTTGGGCTTTGGGGCTGTTCCCGGCTGGTTGGGCACCGAGTGGGGGGGCGGAGTCGGTGGTGGTGATTCCGTAGGTTTCACGATACGCCGCGGCCAGGGTGGCGGTCTGATCCCAGCGTTCTCCTTGATCGGGTTCTTCGGGGCGTGTACGGAGAAGGGCGGCCCATCGGGGTGGTTCGCGGACGATTTGGTCGCGAAGTTGATCGGTCCGGGCGGCGATCTCGGCGTTCAGCGCGTCGAGGCGGTCGAGAGCGCCTCGGTAGTCGACTGTGTGCCCGAAATCTGGTTGGGCTTGCCAGGGCAGCGCTGGTTGTTGCCCGTCGCCGTCACGATGGCGGTGGGCGAGCGTGGCGACGAGTGCTTCGCCGATCCGGCGATAGTCGCCCTCGTTGTCGCCAGTGGTGTCCGCGGCGAGACGCGCGACGGTGTCGGCGAGTGCGGTGTCTGCGTCGAGCCCTGATGCCGCCCCGCCGGCTGCGTGCCGCCACACGATGCTCCACTGCTGATCGGTCACGGGCGCGTCGGGCAGGTGCTGGGTGACTATGCCGGACCAGCGTTCGATCTGAACGTTGGTGGGGATACCGATCCGGGCGGGTGGTTCCTGCTCGCTCGTATAGGTCGATACGCGTTTGGCGAGCACGGCTGCCGGATCGGCTGCCCAGCTGAAACCGGTCGGGTCGACTAGTTTGCGCACGAGCCGTTCGGCCTGCCAGCCCTGGTCCTGGGCACGGGAGAGCGCGCCAAGCGCGGCTGGTTCAGCGCCGGCGTTGATCGCATTGGGCACGTAGCGGGCGAGAATGTCGAGGTAGCGGTCTTCGTCACCGTCGCGAGCGTGCAGGTCGTACTTTCGGACGAGCACGTTCAGCGGCTCGGTGAGGTAGTGGGTTTCGACCGATTCGAACTCGGCGAACACGTCGTCCAGGTCGAGTTCTTCGGGCTCGGTGTCCGTATCCGCCGGGCCGGTCGTTGTGGGCGGCCGCCCTCGGCTGTCCCAGCGGGCGCTGAGGGTGTGCCACGCTTGTGCTCGCGCGCCGTGGCTTCCGGGGGCCTCGCCGAGCGGCAGTGCGGGGTCGTTGTCGGTGATGTGGAACGTTTCGCGGTAGGCGGCGGTGAGGCCGACGAGGTCGTCCCAGCCTTCGGCGTCGATCGGGTTGTCCGGTCGTGGGCCGAGCTGCGCGGTCCATTGTGGTGGTGTTCGTATGGTTGCGGCGCGGAGGTTCTCGACGCGGGAGGCGATCGCGGTGTTCAGGTCGTGCAGGTATTGGGCATGGCCGGGATGATGGCGGACGTGGGCGAAGTCAGGACGGGCAAGCCACGGGACTGCCCGTTCGTGAGCCTCACCGCGGTCGCTTCGGCGGTCGATCTCCGCGGCGAGTGCGGCGTCGGCGTAGCGGTCGTCGGGCATCGGGTCGGGAACGTCCGGTCGGGCCGCGAGCTGGTGCGCGACGACTGTCAGCGCGGCGTCGACGTCGAATCCGACGGCCAGTGCGCCGGCTGCGCGCTGCCACACCCGGCTCCATTGCGGATCCTCCACGGCGGTGTGCGGGGCGATCGCGTCGACGATGCCGCGCCATCGGGTGACGTCGGCTCTCTGTGGCGGCGCGGTCGGGGCGGGCGGCGCGTTGTTCTCGACGTAGGTGGCGATGCGCTTCTGCAGCACCGCGCCGGCGTCGTCCGCTTTGCCTAAACTGCTGCGTCCAAGCGTGGCGGCGACCAGGTGGTCGGGTTGCCAGCCGAGGTCGTGAGCATTGCGCAGGGTCTGGATCAAGGCTGGTTCGCTGTCCAAATCCACTGTGGAGGGTGCGCGGCGCGAGAGCACGGCACGGTAGCGGTCGTCGTCGCGGTAGCCGGCGGTGTAGTTGTAGCGCAGGACCAGCGTGCCCATCGAAACGGCTTCATTTTGCTCGTCGCGCAGAGTTTCGGTGGCTGAGATCTCGGCGCCGGAGTGCTTGAGCACGCCGGTGAGCACAGCCTCCGGGGATTGCGGTTCGGGGGTTTCCTGATGCTGATCGATGACATGGTGGTGGGTGATCACGTACAGGAAGTTCTTCAGCATCGCGCGGGTGACGCCTGGGTAGAACTGTTCCCGGGTCATAGAGGGCGGAACGAGCAGATGTGCGTTACCGGTCGAGGTCATGCCTTGCACGCGGTTGACTGTGCTGGCGTAGGCGAGCTCGACGTGGGCTTGGACGTAGCCGGCGGGGAGAGTGATCGTGCCCTTGTGCGCGCGGTGCTGCACGGTGATCCGGCCGTCGCGGTGAATGGACTTGACCGTCCAGACGTCACCGTTCTTGACGAAATCCTTTCCTCCGAACAGCGATAGCAGCCGTTGGTTGTGGCGGGTGACGACCCAGTCTCCGACACCGGCTGTTGTCGTGTCGTGCAACGACACTTCCCGGCCGCGGGTGAGGTCGCCCCGGCGGAGCCTCACGTCGCGTGCTTCGAGATTGAGTGCGACGGTGTCCTCGTTCGTTGGCACGATCAGCAGCGACTGCACTCCGCGGTCCAGATCATCTCGCCAGCTGGAGTGCGCGGCGTCCCGCATGGTCTCCAGCGACCCTTCGGCGACGCGACGGTTCTCGAAGTAGTACTTCAGGCCTCCTGGATCCGCGTTGCGGATCCGCAGCGATGCGGCGGCCTGATCGAGGCGGTCAGGGCCTTGGAAACGCACGATCTCGTGGAAGCGCAAGGCGCCGACGTCGTGGGCGATGAGCCGGATCGCGCCCCCGGCTTCGACCGCGGCGAGCTGCGCGTCGTCACCGATGAGCCGGACGTCGGCACCCCTGCGAAGCGCGTACGTGACGACCGCGTGCAGCGTGTGGGTACCGGCCATGGCGGCCTCATCGATGATGACCAGGTCCCCGGCCCTGATCGGGAACGCGCGATGGGCGAATCCGAGGCGCTGTGTCGTGGTCAGCTGGTGCAGCGTGTGCGGCCCAGCGCCGATCGCGGCACCCAGTTCCTGCGCCGCTCGCGCGGACGGCCCGAAGGCGTAGACACGGTGTCCGGTGCGCCGCCACGCGGTCGCCAGCACCTTCATCGCTGTGGTCTTGCCCGCCCCCGCGGGTGCGAGAGCGAGCTGCAGGCGCCGGCCTGAACGCGCGAACTGCTGCACCATCCGTGTCTGCCCGGCATTGAGTCCCTTGCCCGCCAACGCCTTGTCGACGGTGTCGGCCCGCAGCCGGTGCCCGCCGCCGCGGCGAGCCCACGCGACCAAATCACTTTCAGCGGCGAGCGTGGCGGTGGTCGTGTAACGGGTCGAGCGGTGTTCCACGAACACCGACTCTCCGTCACGGCGGCGCAGTGACGCCGGTTCAGCGACCGCGACCGGCCCGGCCAGCGCAAGTGTGTCCGGCTCGGCGAGAACCGCGTCGACCACGTCGTCGACGACCTGCTCGCGTTTGTCCGACGGCATAGCCAGGTGCGCGGACTGCCGGTGCGCTTCGGCAGCGAGGTTCCACCAGGAGAAGTGCGCGTAGTTGTCGGAGACCACCGCGCGGGTCTCGCGGGCCAGCGCAGCCACGTCAACCGGGTCGTGCTCCTTCAAGCCGGTCAGGAGCACCCGGCGGCCAAGCACCTCGAGCAGGAGGGAGGAGACGACGGTTTCGGCGTGTTCCCGCCACACCCGGATGTGCTCGGGCAGCGTCCTCGGTGGCTGCTTGCCCGGGCGGTTGTCGTACTGCGCTGCCCGGTCGATCGCGAAGATCTCCTTCGGTGTGGGCTCGCGACCGTGGGACTCGGTGAACTCGACGATCCGCTTCGCGCGGGCTGCTTCGAACTGACGGTGACGCTGGGAGAACGCTCTCACCAGATCGACCGGCACGCCGGCGAGTTGCCACACCGGTCGTTTTACGTCGACGCCTTCGGCGCCCCGCTGCGTCCACGACGCGCCCTGCTCGCGAAACAGATCACGCAAGCGGTTGTCGAAGTACTCGCTGGCAGTGACAGTCGCGGCCATGACGGTCCGCCCGTCCAACGCGGTCCATTCGCCGTCATCACCGCGTTGCACCTTGGACGAGATCAGCGCATGGATGTGCAGGTGTGGGTCGGCAGCGCGCGAATCCCAGTGTTCAAAGAGTGCGGCGGTGATCCCGTTGACCTCAACCTGTGCCTCGCCCATGGTGCCCCGGCGCGTGAAAGCGACGTTTCGCTCCACATAAGACAAGGTGTCCCTGGCGGCCTGGCGCACCATACCGGCGATCAAGTCACGCTCAAGCGGATTGGCCATGGCCCACGCGATAGACACGGACTTGTCCGGCGCGAACACCATCTCGAACCCGGACACAGCTGACTTCAGACCGCGCTTCTGCTCCGCCAACCACTTTTGGAGCTCCTTCTCATCGTCGGGGCCTCTGCCCTTGTTGGCCTCCTGGAAGGCCTCGACCTGAACACCGTGACGTAGCTCAGAGCGCTTCCCGGCTGGGATCGGTGCGCCGATCGGGCGGTTGTTCTCGCGGTTGTAGTCCTTGTACGCCTGGGAGACCTGGCTCCGCATGTGGTCCAGGCCGGAGTACTGCGGAAACCTGCGCCCAAGGCGTGTCGCTCGCAGAGCCTCCTCAGCCGTGGCGCCGTCGGCGATCTTCTCGGCCTCGATGGCGTCCGCGTGCGGGTGCCGGCCTTCACCGAAGAGCGCGTTCATGTGCGCAGCAGTGACCTCGCCGGAGAGTCCTAACGCGACTGCTCCGGCGCCGAACCATTGGCCTGCCGGGTAACCACGGGAGAGGTAGTAGTCACTCAACAGCTCGCCGGGTTCGAGCTCCCGGTCGCGATCAGCGCACGCGACCGAGTTCGTGAGGTACTCATGACCACCAGGGCTCAGCTTGCGTAAGCCCATCACTGACCTCCACCCTACGCCGAAAAACAGGCGCCGCCCACCCGGTTCAGATCATCTGCAAGACGTGCTGTGTGCGGGGGTGGGTCCGGGAACGGGTGAGGTGGGGGCGGTGGGGGTGTGGGTGGCGTGGGCGCGGTGGGGTGGCGGTGTGGGGCGGGTGTGGCGTGCGGGGCCGGGTGGGTTGGTAGGTGCGTGGTGGCGGGTGGGTGAGCCACGTGTGTCGCGCGATCGCGCGACACACTCGCGTGCATGGGGCGCCCATCGGGCGGCCCCATGCACGCGCAAAAAGCGGCCGTCGGTCGGGTGACCGGCGGCCGCTTTGGCTGGCGTGACGTGCTATTGCTGAGTGAGGTAGGCGATTTCGCGTCGGATGGTGTCGGCGGTGACCACGTCGGACACGGTGCCTTGCGCGCTGGTGGCCCATTGCCCGTGTCGTGTCAGCAGTTCGCGGAGGTAGGCGGCGACCGGCGCGGGCGCGTCGGTCGGGATCATGTCGGCTTCGGTGAGGCGCTGGTCAATCTCGCCGAGTAGGTCATCAAGCGTGCGCACGGTGGCGGCTCCTGGAAAGGGGCCGGGCACCCGTGCGGGTGCCCGGCCGTGCGGATTCAGGCGGCGGCGAGTGCTGGCACGGCGTGCGGGCTCGCTTGGAGGTTGCGCAAGACGTCCACCGCGTCAAGCCCATAGAGGGTGTCCACAATGGCGTGCGCGGGGTTCGGGCGCTGGGCGGCAAGCGCGATTTCTCGCCGGATGACGTCCAACGGGACCCGGTCGCGGTCGAGGCATTCCGCGCATCGGCCGTCGTCGTCGGGGTCGCGGTATTCGGCCGGTGTGCGTTCGATATTGCAGGCTGCACACAACGCGTCGGTGATGATGGCGCGGAGTGCCAGGCGCTCGTGATCCTGGTCGGACACCCAGAATCCGGTCAGGTCGCTGACGGCGTCGCGTGTGTCGTCGTGGTCAAGCTGGCGCATACGCTCGCGTTCGTAGGCGTCTACTGCGCGTTCGTCCTTGCGGACCACACCCGCGCTCGGGATCGCGCGCACGATCGCCCGGTAATGCTCGTCGAATTGCTGTTCGAGTTCGCCGACGGCGAACCTTTCCTGTGCGCGCTTGTCTGCGGTGGGACGCGCTGCTGTGGCGGTGCGCACCTGCGGGGCGGGTCGCTGTGCGGCCTCGGCTTCCCGGCGGCACGCGTCGGAGCAGTAGGGGAGATCGGGTGTGCTGGCAAGGTTCCCGTCACAACTCCCGCACCGGTGAGACTCGTCGGGAGTCTCGGCCTCGATGTGTTTCTGTCGCTTCTCGGTGCGGGCGCGGGCGATGCGTGCGCGTTCTTTGCTGGCGTACACGCACGCCATGAACAGCGCGCGGTTCTGGTCATTGAGGCTCGGCCAGAGTTTGTAGCCGGTCTGGATGGCTTCAACGATGGCAGGGTGGTCCGCGCTCGGGTTGCTGAGCAGGCTTTCGCACGCGATGTAGGCGTGGCGGTGCTCGTCTTGGGTGGCGGCGTTGAGCCATCGCAACGCGTTCGCCGCGTCCTTGATACGAGGCGGGGTCGCGTGAAGCATGACGGTGATGTCGTTCGGCTCGGTTGCCACGATGTCGTGGCGGGACTCGGTCGAGAACACGCACCGGTTGTACAGCTTGCGTTCGAGTTCGCCGTAGCTGTCCCATGCGGCGTGTGCGGTGCGTACGGCGCCGAGGATGTCGGGTGTGACGGGCCTGTCGGTCTTGAGGAGTGCGGCGCATGCCGTGAGGATCGCGGGCGGCTGCTCGGTGCCGTTGGTGAAGACGTGCCGGAGCTCGGTCAAAGCGGTGCGGATGCGCGGGGGTGTGGATTCCAGCGCTCCCACGATCTTCTCCATGCTCACGCGCTGATTGTGATGAATGATCGAAGTCATGATAAGAGTTCCTTACCTGTCTTTTCGAATTGCCCGGGTTTGTCGTCCCGGGCGCCTTGCAAGGTCAATATTAGTTAGTGTTTCAGCAGGTCACAAGCTGAAATGGGTGTGTTCAGACTTCTTTCTCCGCCAATTTAAGGGCGTATTTCTGATCGGGGAAACATTTATTTCCTTGGGTCCATTTTGTGTGACTGAGGCGTCGCTAGTCGTATGGCTGCGTGCTGCCTCGGCTGGGTGTAGAGGTGACCGGCTGCTGAGTGGGTGGTGGGTGGCCCCGGCGCAACCTGGGGCAGGCCCTCGGCCTGCCCCTTCATGCCTGTCCTAGGGAGCAAGGGGACCCGAATGCAAGGGTGGGGCCTCAAGATGTTTTTTCGGGCACGCTTTTCGGTCGAAAAAAGATCTTGGGGTGCCCTTGTATTTGGGGCAGCGACCGGCACAATGCCGGGGCCACCCACCACCCGCGGAGGGGAGGTCACGTGGACAAGGTGTCCACCGTCAGCGGACAAGACATTCACTCGTCGGCTAGCGGGAGTGTCCGGACGCGTGGCGTCTCATGCGGTCAGTATCCTGGAGGGAGCGCGCCGTAGGGCGACCTGTCCCATCGGCGGCGCGTTAGTGGGGTCGCCGCGATTTTTGTCGGCCGCCGCTTCGGCGGAGGTAGTCCTTCGGGACTGTCGCGGCGGCACCCGCGTCCCTTCACATCATCCTGAGCCGGAGCGTGGCCGTCGGCTGTGGTCGTCGCGCCCGGGTGGTGGAGTCGTTACGGTAGCCTCGATGGCATGACCGCAGCCCTCCCCAGCGGGGAGGATCGGCATGGACGAGAAGAAGACGACGGCGCGACGGCGGAGGCGGTCGACGGCGACGCTGGAGCGCTTGGAGACCGCGCGGCAGCGGCGAGTGGCGCAGCTGGAGCGGGCGCGGGAGAACGAACGCCGCGTGGACGAGGCACTAGGCCCGTTCGCGGAAGCGGAGACGGCGATCGAGACACTCAAGCGCAAGCGCGACGAGCGCGTCGCGGCGCTGCGGGAGCAGTTGGAGCGCAAGCTCGCCGAGCTTGACGGCGTGAAGGCGGCGAAAGCGGCGGAATGTGACCGGCATGCGGAAGAGGTCCGCGCCGACGTGGAGATGGAGATCGCGGACTGGCGGCGCGTGATGGCCGCGTCGGTGCTGCGGATCCGCGAGGCCGATGTCGGTGTCAGTGAGACGGCGACCTTGCTGGGGTTGTCGCCCAAGGACGTGACCGCACTGACGCGGGAGGGCCTCGACAGCGATGCGGTGGCGGCGTCGTCGGCCGAGACGCCGGCGGTCCCGCCGACTTGCGCGAGGGTGGGCGACGGGCTGGGCTCTCGTGCTCCGGAAACTCGTGCGCCGCAGGCACACGACGAGCCCGGCGAGCGAACGATGACCACCGACCCGCCGGACCTGAACGACGTGAGCGCAGAAGGCGGCCGGGGGACCAGCGACCAGGACGACCGAGGCACAAGCACGCTGGAGTGACTAGGCCGGGCAGGTGAAGGGTGGTGGGTGGCACCGGAGGGTGCCGCCCACCACCCTGTCGACGGTCAGGAGGTGGCGGACTGCTGGCGTGCCCGATACTCGGCGGCGCGGCGAGCGTGCGACTCGACGGAGAGTCGCTTGCGCCACCGGTAGTAGACGACCCCTCCGGTGATTCCACAGCCGAGGATGAAGCAGATCGCCCACTGTGCTGGCGCGTCGCTGGCAGCGAGGTTGTCGATCTGCCCGAGGAAGAAGTAGCCCGGCATGGCGATGAGCCCGGCGAGGACGAACCGCTTGTATCGCTGTGGCATCTTGGGGCGGAGCGTCTTGCGGGTCCCGTAGGCGACGACGACTCCGGCGAGCGCCCCGATGACGAGCGCGCCAGGCAGGGCCGCGAGCGGTGACGGGTCGGTGAACACGGTGGCGAGCATGGCGAGATAACCGACCGGCACCGAGCCGCAGAACACGCCGGCGCCGCTGGCCAGGATGAGGCCGGTGAAGGTGATGCCGTAGCGGGTGCTCATGATTCGAGCGTAGAGGACCGCGAGCACGCTAGAGGGTGATTTTCTGGCCGGTTTCCGCCGCGGTGACCGCAGTGTTCTGGGCGGCGGTTTACGCATCGCGGATCCACATGTCTAGGTCTCGCCCTCGGGTAGCCGTCCAGAGACGACGGGGTATTCGCCGCCACGAAGCCAGAGGGTGCCCCAGGCCGGCACGGGGCCTCGCCCGGCGTGACGCAGAAGGTAGGTGGCGAGGTAGCCGAGCGCCAGCCGCTCGGTGGGGATGGTGTGCTCGGGCTCCGGTTCGAGCTGGCGCCACAGCCGCTGTGGTTCGTCCGGGATCGCCCCTGTGGAGACGAACGAATACGACTCGCCGTCGGCGCCGAGGTAGCAGCGGGCGGCGACGATGCGGGCGAGGGGATCGGCGGCGCGGTGTTCCAGTCCGGTATGTGATCCGAGGTGGGTGCGTAGGGCTGCCTGGATGAGGTGTGCGTCGGACACGCCGGTCTCCGGGGAAGCGGAAGATGGACTGCACGAGAAGAGGCCGGTGGGCCGGCCGGAACGGCTGGCCCACCGGCCTCTCGGTGGGTTTCTGCCCGGCCGGTGGGGAAGTACCGGCCGAGGCAGTGACCCGGCTTTAGAAGGGCGGCTCGCCCGCTCCGGCACCGGCGCAGTGACCCGGCTTTAGAAGGGCGGCTCGCCCGCTCCGGCACCGGCGCAGTGACCCGGCTTTAGAAGGGCGGCTCGCCCGCTCCGGCACCGGCGCCGACGAGGTCCCGCTCGGGCGCCGGGCCCCACAGCTCCTCCGCGGACTGCGCCGCGGGGGCAGACGCCGCTCCCGCCGGAACGGAGGCCGGCTGACGCTGGTTCGTCTTCGAGGTCTTGGTGACCTTCGCGGTCGCGTACCGGAGGGACGGACCGATCTCGTCGACGTCGAGTTCCACGACGGTGCGCTTCTCGCCGTCCTGGGTATCGAACGTGCGCTGCTTCAGCTTGCCCTGCACCACGACACGGGCGCCTCGCGTGAGGGATTCGACGAGGTTCTCCGCAGCCTGCTGCCAGATGTTGCAGCGCAGGAACAAGGCCTCGCCGTCCTCCCATTCACCGGTGCTGCGGTTGAAGGTTCGCGGCGTGGACGCGACCGTGAAGTTCGCGACCGCTTTCCCGGAGTGCGTGAAGCGCAGCTCCGGATCGGAGGTGAGGTTGCCGATGACGGTGATGACGGTTTCTCCAGCCATGGTGTGCTCCTGGTTGTTGAGGTGGGTGGATCGCGCGCAGCTCTAGCGCTCCGTGGCTGGGGGTCGCCGTCAGGCGATGTCCCCGGATCGGCTCATTCGTCTGGTGTGTACCGGCCTGCACCCGACTGGCGTCGGGCGAGCGGATGGTGAGGGCCGGTTCATCCAGGCGAATCGGGCCGGAACCTCGGGGACAATTCCCCCGGCCGGGGTGCGCTTGACTTTGTGCGGACCACACATCCGCAACCAGGAGAACACCTGCCTGGCCGCGTGCGAGTGGTCTCTGGGTTCGGGGTATGCCCATCGGGCATACCCCGAACCCAGAGACCTCCCTGGAAACCCAGTCTTTCCCGTACGTACGTCTTAACCGGCTGAGCTCACGACCGCCTGTGCTTCAGGGCTGCCTGATCGCCCGGACGTTCCCGCCGATTGGGGATCACGCGAGTACCGCGGGTGGCGTGATCCAGCTGCACAATGACGTGGCACCGTCCGCGGCGGCTCGACAGGGTTGAAATGCCCTCGGCACTGGGCCGAAGTGCCCTCACCAAACGGTTAGATCGTCTGGAGATTTCCTTTGCAGCGTCAGGAAAAACTGGCATCCAGGTAGCGTCGAACGAGTAGTCGATCACTCAGCAGGGTTGATCGAGCGAGGGAGACAGGGGAACCCACATGTCACGTTTCACCACGACGGGTCTGGCGGTGGCCAGCACGGTCGTCGGACTGGCGTTGGCCACTGCACCGGCACAGGCCGCCACACCGGGCACCACCCAGACGCAGATCAACCAGTGCAGCTGGCTGGGAATCCCGGCCGGCTGGATCGACACCGCCCACTTCTACAGCGCGGCCTGCGGCAATTCGATCTTTCTTAACACCATGGTCCTCGTCGATGGGTCCAGCGTGCCGGTTGGCACGCAGCTCACCATGTGCGCGACGACCCAGTTCGCGCCGCCCTCTGGGTGGGCCATCGTCGCCGGTCCGTTCAGCCAGCCGAACTGTTCGACCTCGCAGCCCAACTTGAACAAGAACACCTACGCGGTGAAGCGTTTTTCCTGACCGTTGAAGGGTAGTTGCGCACACGCATGAACGTGGATCCCGTCTTGCCGGGGTCCACGTTCGTGCCGGGAACGCGCGGCGCTGTACACGAAACAAGGCAACGATTCTGCTGAACTCGTTGACTGTGACGTACGCGCACTGCGGGCGGTGCCACCCGACGGCCGTCGGGTGGCCTGGACCAGCGTGGGCGACCCGGCTGGGGCACCGGGAGACTCATGATCAGCGATCTGGACCGCGACAGCCGCGGCAACTGGCGACCGGCGCCGGCTTCGGCGGTCTGTGTACCGTGCCCGCGTGGTCGCTCCCAATAGCCGAGTTCATCCTGGCAAAGGAGATCGACGCGGCCGAAGCGGGCGATGGTCTGGACAGGTGTATATCGTCGGCGACTTCGACGAGTTCGTTGACCAGCGCGGCGGGAACGTATCGGATCTTGAAGCCCGGTCTCCGCGGCGCGGTGCCGACCCGATGAGCAGGCGGGACTTGCCGTTGCCGGAGTTCCCGATCAGGCAGACCGGCTGCCCGGTGCGCTTCTTGCCTTAACCGAAGGAACGTCGTCGGGGTCAGTCGCCTTGGTCGCTGGCCGGAACGGCTGGGGGAGTACTGCGAGGGCCGAGCGGCGCTGTCAGCTCGGCGCGGGTCATACGGGATTGCCGGCGCAGGATGTCACGGACCTTGTCTGGGTGGAGGGCGTTGGCGACGGCGGCCATGATCAGCTCTGTCAGGGTGTCGGGGTTCGGTGACGTCTCGGCGATGAGACCGGCGGCGACGCGATCGCCGCGCAGGTAGGCCATGGTCGCGATCGTCCCGGCGAGCACGATGCCGCAGTGCCGTGGTGCGTGCCGCCACAGGTGTAGGCACAGTTCCTCGGCTGCCCGGGCTCGTTGCTGGCTGTCGTGGACAAGGACGGAGTCGCGGATCCGCAGCGACGTGAACGCGGCGACCAGGTCAGCGATGGTCGCGTGGTCGTGGGGGAGGTCGCCGGCCTCGGCGGCGGTGATGGCGTTCTCGAGGCGGGCGAGTCGACGGCTCAGCGCTGTCCGGTCGTCGGTGAGGTCTTCGAGTTCGGCGGCGTGAACGTGGGGTGGCACCAGTCGTGCTACCGCGGCCAGGTCCTGCTCAGGTGCGGGTGTGAACTGTTCTGTGAACTCGGCGCGGCTGCTGTAGATCCTGTTGCCTGAAGCGACGACGACGGCTGTGACAGCGGATGCGGCGACATCGGGCAAGGTCCCGGTGTGGCCGCGGTCGAGGTAGCAGGACCAGGTGACGCCGGTGTCGAAGCTGGGGAGGAACAACAGTTCGACGTCGCGGACGCCGTGCTTGAGGAAGCTGTCGGCGACGAGCGCTAGTTCGTCGCGGTAGGGAAGATCGGTTCCCTGTCGCTTGTGGACGACGACACAGACCAGGGAAGCGAGCAGCTGATCACCGACCATCGGAGCCAGGCACGTGGCGAGGTGGTCGGGAGGTCCGTGCACAACGTCAGCCAGGTCCGCCCGGCCGGCGACGTGGAGACGGCGTGTCCCGTCAGGCTGATCAGTGAAGGCGAGAAATACGACGGAATCCGCGGGGCGGAAGCCGAGAATCGCCGGGATCGCGGCAAGCAGCTCACCGGTGGACAGGCGGGCATGAAGCATGGCAATCACCTTTCACGAAGGAAGAAAGCGGGTGAGGAGAACAGTGGGCGAATGTGCTCGGCGGACCTCTGCGGCGTAGCGCACCGGACCTGTCATGGTGATTCGGTCGTGACCACGGCAGAGCGGACAGGCCGTACGGGCGTAGCAGCATGCCCAGAGCGCGCTGGGTGGTAGTTGGATGTCACGAACTTCCACGGGACGTGAGTTCCGCTCCGGTCAGGAAGCGATGCCAGAACCCGTTGTCCGGAGTTCAGCCGAGGCGACTGGCGGCGGGGGTTGAGCCATCGTCCGGTTCTCTTCGTGGCATGCGGAATACGTTGTCCGGTCGCGGGGCCGTGGTGATGGGGACTCCGCGCAGTTCGCGACGGATGAGTGCGACGGCACGATCGAATGGGTCGGACTCTGTTTCCGATGATGTGGATTCGGTTCTGCTGGCGAGCATGGGAGTCCTCGCGTGAGAGTGGGCGGGCCGGGCTTGCCGACGCGCGCCATGCCCGGAGCGTGAGAAACCGTTGGAGGGTAACGCCGCGACCGCGCCGGGGGAGTTTGGCGCGGCTGTGTCTCAGAGTTCCGTCACGACGGTGATGGTGGTGGTCGGCGGGCCGGTCACGGACGCCGTACCGTCCGCGTGAACGGTCACGACAAGAGGTGTGTGGCCTTCGCGGTACGCCTTCGCGCAACCGGGGTGGAAGCCGTGCAGGACGTCGTCGTCTTTGTATCGTGCGATGACGGCGACTTGTCCGACGTTGAAGGCTTGTGAGCAGTCTCGGCAGGTGTAGACGTTGTGCTCGTCGGCGGCCGCTACTGTGACGACGATCAGGTCGCCGAGGCTGGAGCCGGGCTTCAAGGTCATCACGTCCGGTCCCGCAGGGGGTGTTGTCGCGCGGTACGTCGTTCGGACCGTGTCTCGGTTATCGTGTGTCGGGCTGCCGGGAGGGTGAACGAGTCCTTCGCACGCCCAGCCTTCGTTGAGGTGGTCGTGCCGGTTCTTCTCGTCCCAGAACTCCAGCGCGATGATCGTGCCGTCTTGCGCCGCGTAACGTTCGGCCGCCTTGTCGCGTGCGTTGCGACTCGCATAGGAAATGGCTGCTTTCGCGCCGTCAGCCGTGCGCAGGATCCTGAACGGCTTCCGTGGTTTGCCTTGATTCATAAGACTTCCTCTCGATTACGGCACCAGCCAGCGCGAAGGATGCTGCGCGCTGGGAATTCACGCGTAGGGCTCTGCCGAGGCACGACGACCAGCTGTTGGGTGGCAGGTATCGGGCCTGGCGAGACGCGTCTCACGACTGTCGACACGTGGGGTGGGCACAGTTCGCGCTTTCTGCCTAACCTGTGTGACCGGCGAATGCTGGTCGCAGGTGAGGAGCACGGGCCGGGCCCGGACATGAGGTCCGGGCCCGGCGTGGCCGTGGTTCAGAACGGGCTTTCGCTGTTCGGCCGCGCGGTCGCAGTGGTGTTTGTGGGGCGGTCGTCGTACCTGTCCTCATACACTGAGGCGTTGACACTGTGGACGGTCATCGTGATCCCGGCGTCGTTGTTGACCGCGTCCAGGGCCGCCTTGACACGGGCGTACGCCTCGTCGCGGCTGGTGGCGCCCTTCACCTGGCTGATCGAGACGGTGATCGTCGCCTCACCGGTGTAGTGCATCGCGACGGGCGACAGATCGAGGTCTACCAGTGCATCTTGAGTGCCGGGCAGGCACCAGGTGCCGTTGAAGTGCTGCTCGAGAATCTCATCGCGGACGCTGGTCCGGTAGGCGATGTGCCGTTCACGCTCGGCTGCGAGCGCGGTGCGGAGTTCCTGGATTTCGGTGTTCATCGTGAGAGTCCTCCGGGAGTGTGGTTGGTGCAGTCGTCGTGATGCCCGGCACGTGCGTGGTGCAGGTGCCGGGCATCGGGGAGCGGTGGGTCAGGTGCGCTGGGCGCGGAGGTGGTCGCGGAAGCTGGCCCGGGTTACGTGGGCCTGGCCGATCTGCTTGCTGTGGACGAATAGCTCCAGCCGCAGCGCTTGCTGGGTGAAGGTGCGGGCACAGTCCCGAAGTTCCTGAGCCCGTACCGGCCCGGCGGCGCGGGCCTTGGTGCGGCAACTGGCGGCCATGGCGCGGAATTCTGTGGCGGAGGTGGCCATCTCAGAGTTCCACCACGTGGCCGGTGTGAACGAACACCGACAGCGAGTCGCTGGAAACACTGACCGTGGGACTGCCGGTCACGTGCTGCTGAACGACGGTGACGATGGCCTCTTTGAGCGCGTCCCTCGCTTCCGGCCCGCCCAGCTGCCGCATGGCGGTCTCCCCGACGTAGGTGTTCTCGGTGTCGGCGTCGAGCTGAACGTTGATGGCGACGGTGGAGCGGGTCACGCGCTTCGGTTCGAACGGCTCCAGTTCGAGCTTCGTCAACACGGTGTTGAGGATGGGGAGAGTCCACATGTTGTCGCGGTAGCCTTCGATGGCGCG
Source organism: Amycolatopsis sp. lyj-112 (assembly GCF_046549055.1). Lineage (NCBI taxonomy): Bacteria > Bacillati > Actinomycetota > Actinomycetes > Pseudonocardiales > Pseudonocardiaceae > Amycolatopsis > Amycolatopsis sp. lyj-112. Next base: position 128,810 of record NZ_JAJPWS010000010.1, read on the forward strand.
GTCTCGCACCTGTGTGCGGTAGGTCGTGTGTTCGTCGCGGACGGTCTTCAGCTGTTCCCGCAGTTCCGCGGCAGAGGGCTCAACCGCGGCGGCCGGGGCCGTGGTGTTGTTCTCGTCAGTCACGGTGGTCTCCTGGGCGTTGTCGGGGTGGGTGGGACGCTGTGCGGCGTCAGCACATGCCGGCGGGGGTCGCCGTGAGGCGATGTCCCCGGACCGGCTCATCCGGCCGGTGTGGACCGGCCTGTACGGCGCCGGCGCGTGCCGCGGGTGGCGGCGGCCGGTTCGCCTGGGCGGATCGGGCCGGAGCTTCGGGGACAGTTACCCCCGCCGGGGTGTGCTCGTCTTTGGGCGGTTCACACAGCCCGGCATGCCGGGAGACACGCGATAGACACCGGATTCCGTGACCGAAAGCCGTCTATCGGATCGACAGATCCGATAGACGGCTTCAGGGAACGGTCAGGTAGTGGTCCATGACCATCCGGGACGGCCAATGGCGTAGCGATGATCATCGTCAGGGGTGACGCGGTCGGGGCGGTAGCCTTCGGCGGCGGCGATGTTGCTATCGACGAAGATCATCGTGTCGTCTTCCCAGTACACGCGGCTGTAGGCGTCGTCGACGAACCAATGGGCGTGATTGAGCCAGGCGCTGAAGCTCCTCGCGACCCTCGGCCGGAAGCGAGGACGTTCATCGCCGTGCTCGCTCGGGGTGTCCAGAACGGCGGGAAACGCTGCACGGGTATGTCCCAGGGTGACGTACTTTTCGCCGGGCTCTAGGCGCAGGTAACGAGGCTTGACCAGTTTCCTCCTCGTGGACTTGATGATCGCTGGACTCGTGGGGGGTGCGGACACGTGCCAGAACCAAGGATCGTTGCCGTAGAGGGGATACAGGCCGTCGGTGTCGGGCCAGATGCGGCCATGCCATTCACTGTCGTCGCTGGACAGGTACGCGGTCACCGGTCCGTTGGGAAGTCCTGACGGATCTGTCCAGGCGGTGGCGAGGCGGATGCGGATGGCAGGGTTGTCGGACAGCCAGCGCTGGAGGTCGAGGATGACCGCGGGGCGCAGGCGAGGGCTGGCTCCGATGTTGGACAGTGTCATCGGCCCGACCTCGAGCCGGGCGGGGAAGCTGGTACGACGATCGGGCGGCACACCGGGGATGTCCAGTTCGACGTAGTACTCGCCGGGTAGTGCATGCGACATCAGCGTTTCTCCTCTGCAACATCGACGGCATGGGGATGGGTGCCGGAATCTGCATCTGCCGGGAACCCCGCCGTTCGGTTCCGGACCAATGGGCCGTCGAGTTTGGTGAGCTGGACTCGGGCTTCCCAGCTGGTGTCGTTCATGAGCCGGCGGATTTTCCGGTCGAGACAGGTGTCGACCATGCGGACGAGAGTGGTCGGATTCCTGGACTGATTGTGTTCGTGGATTGTGAACGCACATGTTGATCGCCTGTCGTGATCAACATCGCTAAGGTTCGACCGCGCCGGGGCGTTCCTCGCGATCAAGTCTGGTTGCCACTCGACGCGCCTCCGGGTCATTCGCTTCCGCTTCGGGCTTGGCGCCCCGCCTGTTGCTTGTCCTCGTTGCGTGATCACTACGTTGCCAGTGGGGGCGTCGACAGCAGTGCAGAAGTGGAGCAGGCTATGGCACCGGCGATTGGCGATTGGCTGCCATCCCGCATGACCGGTAAACGGCATGTGCGCGTGTTGTGTGGGTAACAAGCAGGTCGGTGTGAGCGCCGGCACCACGGAAGCTCGTCCCATCCACCTGGCGGGAGAGGCTGACCGCCGATGATCTGGTTGCGTTCCTGGCGCGCGTAACAGCGTGATCGTCCTGCGCGACTTCTCTTGACCTGGAGACGACGAGCAGGGGAGATGCTGATGGCGAACGCGACACGCCGTCCCGGCGAGACCAACGCCCAGTTCGCCGCCCGCCTCCGCGACGAGATCGCGCAGCTGCCGAGGGCCTGGGGTGCTGAGGACATGGCCGGGGAGCTTCGTGCGCTCGCGAGCTGGATCGGACACAGCGACTTTCGAGGAGACCTTGTACTGATCTCGCCTGAAGTGCAACTGGATCTCACCGAACTGGTTGACGTCGACGGTTGGCTCGTCAGGTTGAACGGCGAGATCAAGGGCGTGATCGACAACGAGGACCTCGAGGACGAATGTCCGTTGTGGAAGCAGCGTGAGACTGCGGACCCGGCAGCGCTCTACGCGCAGATCGAGCTACACCTCCACGAACGCCGGAACCTGTAACGGTGGACAAGATCACCAGTATCGCCAGGGCTGTGTGGCGTGCGCTCTCAGCGATTGTCTACACGCCATGGGGGCCGGCGCTCGGCGGCCTTGGCTGCTTGATCGTCATGATCGTTTCGTGGTACTGGCCCTTTGGTAAGGATCCGAACCTGTGGGCTGGCCTTGGCCAATGGGTCGGCGGCGCTGGTGCATTCATCGCCGCGTGGGCCGCACTCCGGATCGCACGGAAGGATGCCTGGCGCCAGGCCGCCCAGGAGACGGAACGACGACGGATCCAGGCCTACTACGTGAGCGCGCGCGTCGACGCGACGTCGGTCGGCGAGGGGATCCGAGTCTGCGTACGGAACCAGTCTCCGGAACCGATCGAAGACGTCGACATCGTGGCGATCCACATTAGTGGCCAGACGCAAAATTTTGTTCTCGAGTGCGCCTTGAAGAACGAACGCAAGCGGGACGTTTTCCTGCCGATTGACGACGACTGGCGTCCCTGGGTGGTGCCCACCGAGGGCACGCTGACGGCTGAGATGCTCGCGATGGCGACGTCGGAGAAGCATCTGCCTGAGGTTGTCTTCAGGGATCTTGGTGGAACGCGGTGGCGGAGGATCGGCAACCGGCCACCCACGAAGGAGCGAGCGTGAAGTTGGCTAGATTCGTGTTCAAGAAGATCAGCTCGCGTGTGTGGCTTCTTCTGGTCGGCGGTGTGGTCGGTGCCATCGCCATATTCGGGTTTCGTGTGTGGCTTGAACCTGGCGATTGGGCGGGACTTGGTCAATGGGTTGGTGGCCTCGGAGCGCTCGCCGCCGCTCTTGTGGCGCTCGACATCGCCAGGCGGGAGACGGTTCATAGAGAGCAGGCGGATGCCCATGAGGACTTCGTGCGTGCCACGTTCATTACGAGTCGCACTGAAGGGGGGCAGGTTCTCGTGATAAGCAACCGTGGCCCCGAACCGGTAGTCGATGTACTTGTACTGAACTGGTACGAGCAGGGAGAAGACCACGCGCGCCCTGCTCAAATGGTACCTATTCGAATCCTGATGCCCATGAAGCCGCAGTACAACACGGTCTTCGAAATCAAACCACACATGCGAAGTCTGGAGGACGAATTGCCAACGATGATTCAGCGGGGTGTGGTGTTCGAATACGCGTACACCGACATGCGAGGGAATCGGTGGTCGCGAAGGGGTGACGAGCTGCCGGTCTTGGTGAGGGGAGGCTAGCGCTGCGGCGTGTCTGGCAGCGCCCCCGCCGCGGCGCGCCACCACTTGGCGGTATGCCGACCCCGTGGCGTTATCGACGACCTTTACTGCAGTTGCTGGGCCTACAACGGAGATTTCGCGCAGGGCATCACCAGCAGCCCGGATGATCCGCAGGCGCCGCCGATGATTGGGATGCCCAGGCCGACGGGCCTGCCGCTCGGCGCTTCGGGCGCGACTCCGGGTGCCACCGCACTGGTCGGAGCGTCGCCGGCGACCCTGGTCGGGGCGGGCTACTTGATGGTGTTCGCGGGGGGCAGCGGCTGGCTGCTGCGGCGCCGGGATGTCCTCTGGCCTGGGAAAAGGCGCAGGGGATCTTTGCTACCGCTCTCTGTCGGTCAGGCTAGGGCGTCGAGGTGCGGACGGATGGGATGCCTTCGCCGAGACTGTCCCATCCGTCCCAAACGGCGGATCGGTCGCAACAGCTGCCACAACCTTCGTCGAAAGATCAGCAGTAGCGGGTCGTGGCTGCAGGGTTCGGATACTTCACGCCGTGTTGCGACGAACCTCGCTGAGACGACTGTTCAAGTATGCGCGAATCATCTGATGTTCCACCGCCCCGGACACCCGTCACTATCCCATCTACTCTGACCGGTGCTGACGCACTACGGACATCGCCGCCAAAAATACACCCAATTCCGCGATGGGTAATTGCAGCTGGAATACCGGCAATGGTGGTTGTTGCAGTTGCTTCGGTGTGGCTTTTGCTTGGGTTCAAAGTCGACCCAGGCGGCCTTGACGCCATTCGCACAGGTGGCACTCTCGGTGTCGGCCTCGGCGGCATTGTAGTGCTATGGCTCGCCGTTCGCAAACAACGGTCAACAGAGCTGGATCTGGTGCAGAAATATGAAGCCTACCTACTAGCTGAACGAGCCGCTGCGCACAGCGAGGCCGTCGCGGAACGAACAGCGCAACATGACGAGCAGGTAGCCGCAGACGACCGGGATCACCAACAACGTGTCCTAGACGCAAGCGAGCGAGATGCGATTGCGCGACGAATAACTGATCTATACAGCAAGGCTATCGATCAACTTGGATCAGAAAAGGCGTCGGTGAGACTGGGTGGCCTTTACGCTTTAGAGCGGCTCGCGCAAAATAATCCGGATTTCCAGCTTCGACGTACCGTCGTCAATATGATATGCGCCTACCTGCGTATGCCATACGCGGAGCCAAAATCTGCACTTGGGGTGTCGCGCCCATTGCGCAGTCATGTAGTCCCACTAAGCAGATCTGTGTTGTCGACGCACCGGTTGAACTCCGTGTCGCCTGACAGAAATGCGGGCGCCGACAGCGCGCGTCAGGAACTTGAGGTCCGGTTGACGGCACAGCGCATTATAAGTGCACATCTCAAGCCTGGAAGCGACCCTCGGGAGCCTCTCGGAACCTTCTGGTCTGGGATCGAGTTAGACTTCTCGGGGGCGACTCTAATTGATCTCGATCTAAGTGAATGCCACATAGATGCAGTCACCTTCGAAGCGACGATTTTCAAAGGTAAGACAAAATTCTCCAAGTCGACGTTCATTGGCAATGTCCAATTTGACGGCGCAACGTTTGTCGAATCTGTAACATTCGACGGAGTGCATTTTGGGCGACGTATCTGGTTTCGCGGTGGGAGGTTTGCTGACAGGGTGAGCTTCCGTAATACGTGTTTCGACGGTGGAGTCAACTTTTTGGAGTCATCTTTTGCGGGTGATGTTCACTTTAGTAAGATAGACTTCAGCGATGACGCGTCATTCTTGAATGCCAGGTTCGCTGAGGACGTCTTATTTAACGATGTAACTTTTCGCGGTGCATACTTCGATGGGGCATCCTTTAGTAAGTCGCTACTTCTAAATAATGTGAACATTGAGGCTTACGCATGGTTTAGTAAATGTCGGTTCAAGGGCTCCGTCTTGTTTAGAGATGTGACACTGCCGGATCAGGTGAAGGTCAAAGAGGCGGAATTTGCCATCGGGATCCCCAGGGAGTTGGCGTCGTTTGTCGCCAATCCTCTCTAGGGGGAGCTGCCCGTATCGGGCCGTTGCCTCGCAGATAAGTGCACAGCTCGCGAAGTTCCAGTCCTCCATAACTTGTGCCCAGTCTCGGGTGAGCCTTTTCAAAGATGGGCTCGCTGTCCAACCGGCAAACCCCGCCGTCATGCACAAGTAGCTACTGAGCGAGTGATACTAAATCGTCGGAGTCAGCGTGGAATGCACCCGTTTCGACTCGCGTGCGACTTCGCTGGCGGCTCCGGTTCGACGCTCAGGGTTTGTTGTCACAGCCAAGTCGTGGCTTCCGGCTCGGAGGGCGGGTTGGTGTCAGCGGTCATCGCAGGTTCCTTTGTGTCGTTCGGTGATGACACGGGGGTTGTGGCGCCCGGCTTCGATGCCGTCGCGAATGGTGGTGGTGAGTTCTCGCCAGTCGAACCCGGCGACGCCGAGATGGTGGCGTGCGGCTTCGATGAGGTGGTGAGTGATCGCGGAGTGAGTGATCCAGTCGTTGGCGAGTAGTTCGCCTAGTGCGGCTGCGGCCGCGTAGAGGGTGAGGTGACGGTGTCCTTCCTCGGCGGCGGCGACGTTGCGGCATTCGGCGGCGAGGGCGGCGTTGACGTAGGCAGCGACCCGTCTGCTGGTCGCCGGTAGGTCCTGAGCTGTGGTCGGCCGCGGAGGTGGCGGCGGCGGGGTGAGCGCGGTGACCAGCCAGTCGGGCAGGACAGCGATCGGGACATCCCGGACCACGGTGTAGGGCACCAGCGTGCCGTCGACGCCACCGACCGAGCCGGGAGCGGTGATCACCGAACCCGCGCCACGCGTGTCGACTCGCCATCCCAGCCCGCGACCTCGGTCGCCTGCGGTGCCGCGCAGCTCCGCACCGGGCGGGCGGAGGAAGTGGCGGTGTTCACCGAGACCGGGGGTCGCCACGGTGAAGGTATCCACCGGATCGGGTTGCCGTGCCCGCGCGGCGAGCAGCGCGACGACGTCTCTACCGTGCTCTACTCCCAGTGCCGCCCAGCGAGGCGGGACCGGGCCGTGGGCGGCGTCGAGGTCGAGCACCAGCAGCCCGGATGGTCCGCAGGCGACGCCGATATTGCTTCTGGACTTATCTGGCCACCACTTGCAGATCTTGTCCTCGTCACGTGTCGCGCGTGCCTCCCATCGTGTGATGGCAGGGATTTTGGAGTTCGGACGGAGCGGGAAGACGTGCCATCCGCGTGCGGCGGCGTCGAGTGCGGCGGCACGGAATTCATTGTGACTCAAGGAATCATTCCTTCCTGAGAGACACCGGAGGCTCGGGTTGTGTGCCTGGCGATGTGCGGAGCCGGGTGTCGGCGGCCGGGGTCGGTGAGGTATCCACGGCGCGGCATGGTGCCGCCGATCGAGTCCCTGCGGGTCGCAGGAGCGGTTGGCGGGCGTGGCGCGCCAACCGCCTGTCGACGTTTGGTTGGATCGGCGGTCGTGGTTGTGGCTAGTCCGCCTGGGGAAGTGGCAGGCCGCACACACTGCAGGGGTCGCCAGGGTCGCCGTCGTGGGAGGAGATGCCCTCGTCGAACGGCTCAACGGGGCATCCCCTTTCTAGGGCGACGGCGAGGGCGGTGTCTCGGTCTGGCGGAAGACAGTCCGTGCAGTGGCCGAACGTGTCGGCGATGTCGCCGGTGATGCGGCAGTCGCACTGTCGGCACAGAAGCCCGGCCTGCACGAGCGCGAGCTGGAAGTCGAGGCCTGTCCCGTCGCGTTGCAGCTGCTCGATCATCAGTCCGAAATTGTCGAGTTCCGCTGTCCGGCTGAAGCGGAGCCATTCCTGTTCGGTCAGCGGAGGTTCGCCGATGTGGGTGGCGAGGTACCAGTTCTCGGCGGTCCACAGATAAAGCGGTAACCCGTAGTGGATCGCGAGCCGCTTGATGACTGTCGCCGCGTCGAGATGGGTGATAGTTCCTGCCGGTAGTAGAAGCAGGTCGGTCAAGGACGTCGGCTCGTCGGGGTTGGCGAGGTTGAGTGCGGCGGTCAGTGTCCCGTCGCGGACGATGTTGTCTTCGGTGCCGAGAACGTCGCGCAGCGCGTGGAAGAACCAGTCCTCATTGGTGACGTCGTCCTCGGTCATCCTGTGGAGCCAGCCGCGGATGTTGTCGGTGGAGCGTGTACCGCCACGGTTGGCAAGGACTGCGTGGGCGGCGACAGCGTTTGCGTGATCCAGTTCAGCCGCGAGGGTCAGCAGGGCACGCGCCCAGCGAGTGGCCAACGCCGGGGTGAGTGTCCATTCGTCGATGTCGGATTCGAGGACAGCCTCGAAGGGTGTGCGGTAGGTCAAGACCAGTCCGGGCATCAGGTTCCATGTCGAGGTGGACACGGTCCGGGTGTCGGCTTCCAGCAAGGGAATCGAGATGCTCGCGGGCAGCGGCTTCCATGTGGAGAACTCGTGGGCGTAGCCGAGCAGGTGTGCTGCGGCGTCGCGTGCGGTGTCGCTGTCGTAGTTGACGGGCTGCCGGAGAGCGGCGGGGTCGGCCAGCGTGACGAGGGAGTGTCGGTTCAACGGTGGCAGGGTCTCGCACTGGGCGAGGTGTCCGGTGGGGGAGAGGATGTAGCGGGCGAGTGGCAGTGGCTTGGGTTGGAGCGCGATCTCGATGCGTTGGTGTTCGTGAGTGGACACGGTACTCCTTTCACAGGGGATCGGATTCGCCTGTGTGCGGCGGATCCGGCACTGGGGGTGACGAACTGGTTGGTGTGGTGCGGAAGTCCCGAACGTGTTCGGTGAGAGTCGCGTGGGCGCATCGCGAGGAATCGTTGCCATCTGGTGCGTCCGGCCAGTGGAGGTAGAGGTGCGCGACGGTGGGCGGGTGCGGTCCGCACCCGCCCACCGTCCACGGCCGACTGGAGTTAGACCGTGGCGCCGGTCAGCTCGGCGTCGACGTCACCGGAGGAGCCGGCAGGAGTGTCGGAAGGACCGAGCTCCGCTGAATCGTCATCGTCGTCGGTGTCATCGTCCGAGTTGTCCTCATCGGACCCGTCATCGCGCGCCTCGCCGTCGGCTTCTGCGCTGGCGTCGTCGGTCTTGTCGGGTTCGTGGTTGTCGAGCCGGGCGGAGATCACGTCCTCTTCGCGCTCCGGGTCGAGAACGTTGAGCTCGACGTCGGAGGCCGCGTAGCCCCAACCGGTGATCGCGGACATGTACTGCTGCTCGAACCCCCACGGCTTGCGCCACGCGTCGCGTGTCAGGTCCTGTTCCAGGGCGCACAGGGTGAGAAACACGTCGTAGAGCGTCGCCTTGGACGGGCTGGCCGTGGCGATCTTGTCGGGCAGCTGACTGGGCGCACCGTCGCGGGGCTGGGGCAGGCCGAGCAGCTCGTGGGCGAGCTTGTGGTTACGTTCCATCGCCCGGCGCAGCTCATGACTGCCCGTGGCTTTGAGAACGGCCAGGAAGACTTGGGAGCCTTGCGGTGCGGTCTTCCGTTTGGCGAAGCCGGCCAGCCATGCGCGCCTGGTGGGGATCGCGGCGTCCCAGAGCTTGTTGTTGTCGACGACCCAGCTGCGTTGGATCCGTGCCGCGCGTCGCGCGCGGTCCTTGGCGTCGGCCGCCGCGGCGATGCTGTCCTGCTCGCCCTCGCCGTGGTCATCACCGGGAACGTCGTCGGTGGTGCCGAGAGCTGCGGCCGTGCTGAAGTCCGTCTGTCCTTCTGGGGCGTGGTCGAGTGCGTGACCGTGCGTGCGGAAGTCGGCGCACCCGTACTGCGCGACGACGATCCGGTTCTCCTCGTCGTCGTAGTCCTGCTCGATCCACGCCCCGTGCCCGGGGCATGCGGTGTGCGCGTCGAGGGTGAGTCCGGTGTACGGCTTGGAGTCGGGGGACGGTCGCAGCCGGTCGAGTGTGCGGGCGTCGCCGGACCACTGCGGCACCGAGTTGTCGAGGATGGTGATTCCGGCGTCGGTCAGCTCCTGGGTGAGCGCCTCGGTGAGTTCCCGGACTCGTTGGTCCTCGGCGCGGTCCCGTCGCTTGCGTTCGGCCAGCACGGTGAAGTTGTTCGGGGACTCGATCGCGACCTGGATGAGTTCCTTGGCGGTGTCCATGTCGCCGTAGCTTTCGAATTCCGCGACGACGGCCATCTTCTCCAGGTCGAGGTCGTAGCGGTCGGCGGCCGCGGCCGCGAGTTCGCTGTCGCCGACCTTGAGCACGTTGTCGATCCGTGCGGGATGGCGGCTGAGTTTGCGTGCGATGCCCACCGGGGTGAGGTTGAACGCCCGCAACTGGTTGACGGCCTTGTACTCGTCGCCACGGGTGAGGGCGACCCGGAGGTCGTTCTCGTTGACCTGCGCGACGATGCGCTCGATCGTGGCCTTCCGCTCATCGGGAGGGGGAGGAGCCTGCATCCATACCGGCACCTGGCAGCCGGCCTCGCGGGCGTTGAGGACACGACGTTGCCCCATGGTGATCATTACCGTGCCGTCGTCGGCGCGGTAGCCCCGTACGGCCTGATTGACGCCGCGGTTGCGCATGTCACGAACCGTGTCCGGATCCGTGGTGGCGTTCTCCTGGCGCACGTTGTCGTCGATCTCGACCTCGTGCGGGTCGAGATGGAGAACTCGGTCGTACTCGTTCTCCCACGCTGCTTGCCGCTGCCGGTCGGCGTCGGGGTCGGCATCCGGACGGTCACCGGTCTCGGAGGTGTCGCTGGACTTCTCCGATACGGTCACGGTGTCAGGCGATTCTGCTGGCTCGTTGACTGTGGTTTCGTCGTCCCGCTGGGCGGGAAGATCGACTGTGCTGGTCACAGAGACGCTCCTTCACAAGGAACAGGGGCTCCGCGCGCGGAGCCCCACCTGAAACCCGCGCCCGTGCCTTTGCTGCGCTCATTGCTCGGCGCGGCGGAAGGAGAGCGCGGGTGTCCCGGTCGGGACGCACTCGAACCAGCGGGGCCGCCCGCGCCGCCGGCAAGCCCGCCCTGAAGGATCAACTGACGGGGCCACGCGAAATCGCGGGCTTCCGGCGACGCCAGGCACCGCTAGAGTGCGTCGTCCCGACCGGAACACCCGGGCTTCCTCCGGCATCGTCATGCACACCAAGACCACCATCTCAAGTGAACAAAGAGTCTTGGTCAACGGCGCGGGCGTTTCCGCCCGATGATGAATGATGAAACTGTTACATAGTAGGGTTTCTAACCCGGAATTCTGGCCCCGCGAGGGAACGCCGGCAGGGTCGGTGCGGTGGTGATGACGATCCGGTGTGAGGGTGGTGGCTCAGGTCGAGGCCAGCACCTTCGAGAGCGTCGAGGCTGTTGCGCGGTCGAGTTTGTCGACCTTGCCTTCGACGGTGCGTTCCATGTTGCGCTGAGCACGAGACGCGGACCGTACGATCGCTTCGTGGTGGGCGAAGGTGTTGACTGCTTGGATCACGCCCCACGCGGTGCCGCGCCAGGGGCTCACGCGGCCATCGCTGGTCCACAGGCGTGTCAACGTGGACTGTTGTTTCAATGCCGAGGTGCGGGAGCGCCCGGGCTCGTTCGGTATAGGGCTGTGAGCGTTCAGAAACGCCCGCCATGCCCGGTCGGTGACGGTGGTTTCGCACAGTGTCTTGACTTCTGCGGCGAAGTCGTCGGCGACTGTGTGCACCATCGCCAGGGCGTCGCGGGCTTGAAGGATCCGCAGGTCGCTGTTCGCGGTGTGTTTGACCGCGACCCGCTGTCCGTGTTCGCGCAGTCCGGCGGCCATCGTGTTGTCGCAGACGACATTGGTCACGACGCGTTTGTAGGTGGTTTTCAGGCTGCCGTCGTGGCTGGTGCACGCGAGCAGGTGGGGGCGGAATTCCACGCCTTCGGGTGTGGTGATGTTCTCCGGCATTTCCACGCTGACCCAGGCCTGCCGGCGTTCGCGCAGGAGTCCGGCTGTCCCGATCACGAGGCTGTCGTCGAGGAGTGTGGCGACTTTGCTCAGGAGCCAGTCCTGGTATTGGTGGATGTTGTAGTCGTCGGTGTGGATGCCGAGAACGGCGCCTGTGTCGGAGGCGGTGACGGCCATCCTGCCCGGGGCGCGGCGGATGCCGAATCGTGTTCCCTCGACAAGTACGTGTTCCGGTTCGGCGGTCCACGCGAACAGGCGGCGCCGCACATCGTCGAGGGGGATCTCGGCGGGGTAGTGGTTGGGTTCGGTTCCCTGGTCGGAGGCACGGTAGTGCCACGCGCGCCCTCGTTTGTCGGTGAATCCGATCAGGACGTTGGTGTTGAGCCACTCACTGGTTTCTTTGGACATGGCAAGCCTTCCTCGCGGGTGTGTTGGGATTTGCGGATGTGGTGCCGAACCCGGCGGCGGGTTCGGCACCTGGTTCGTGACGGATGCGCGCACCGTGCAACCCGCGGCGCCGGCCGTGGGCGGTCACGGCGTCTCAGTGCTCGTGCTGGGGACGGTCGGGTGAATCGTGGCTGCCGGCGGGGGCCAGTTCGGGGACAGCTGCGGTCACGTCGTCGGCGCAGGTGACGAGCCGGGCCCTGCCTGTGCGGATCAGCGTGTGCGGGCCCGTCGACAGGGAGGATGTGACAGGTCCGGGGATGGCGAGGACCGGGCGGCCGAGCGATGCAGCGTCGGCGGCGGTGTTGAGCGCTCCGCTGTATCGGCCGGCTTCGACGACGATGACAGCCGCGGTGAAGGCCGCGAGCACCCGGCTCCGTTGCAGGAACCGGTGCCGGGATGGTGGTGTGCCCGGGTTGTACTCGCTGACGACCAGTCCGGACTCGGTGATGGTCTCCAGCAAGGTGGCATGCGCGGCCGGATAGCCGATGTCGATTCCACCGGCGAGTACGGCGACTGTCGGCGTCGAGGTTGCCAGTGCGCCTCGGAGCGCCGCGCCGTCGATCCCGAGGGCCGCGCTGCTCCACACGGTGACGCCGCGGGTGGAGAGGTCGCGGGCGAGTTCGGTGGCGGTGTGTTCGCCGTAGGCGGTCGCGGCGCGGGCACCGACGATAGACACGGCCGGATCCGTCAGTGCTGCGAGCCGCCGGTGTCCACGGACCCAGAGCGCCAGCGGAGGAGCGACACGGGGCGCGGTGCCCGAGTGCCTTGGCGGGGTCGTGAGGCGGGCGGTGGGCCAGTCGTCATCCAGGGGTGTCACGAGCCGGGCGTGGATGAGCCTGGCGGTGGCGAGTACGCGATCAACCGTTGACCAGTGATCGCCAGGGCGATGCTCCTGAAGTACCGGGGCAGGTGCCTCGGCGGCGGCGATCCTGCGCACGGCTTCCACAGCACCCACGTCGGCGACGAACGCGACCGTCAAGGGCGCAGGTGGTTCGGCGGATGCGAGCAGGTAGGCGAAGGCGCGCTGAGCCTCATCGGTCGTCATGCGGAACGTCCCAACCAAGAAAAAGGGGGCACGACCCTGTTTGTGGGTTGCGGCTCGCCGCGGTGGCGGGCGACCGGCGGGACAGCTCACCCCCATGGCCCCACCGGTCAAAGTGAGGTCGGTACGCCGCGGGGGGCCATGGGGGGTGAGCTACGCTGCGCGCCTCGACACCGCGTGCCGCGGCCCGGCTTGCCCGGAGAAAGTCAGTGCTGCCGGATTCGGGTCTCCGCAACCACCCCTTCGGTTTTGTAGCCGCTGCCGCCAGCGAACAGATACGTGGTTTGTGACGGGATCACTCTGTTCCCGAGGAACACGGCGCACGGGTGAGACTGTGCCGCTTCCGGTGGCAGGCAGGCGTTGGGAGATGGTGCGGGTGCTGCCGCGTTGTGGTCGGACACGTCGATCACGTTCGTGGTGATGGCCAGGCACGAACCATGACGGTGTCGCCAGAGGATTCGACAACTGTCCCCACCGGCCAAGCGACAGCGACGCGCCGCATCTGGTCCGCTGCTCGGTGCGCGGCGTCGCGGATTCCGGGGTCGTGTGCGGGAAGTCCCGCTCGTACAACGCTGTCGTGGAACAGGTCCCGATACTGCTCGGCGCTGAGGTCGCGTTCGACGATCTCGGCTGTGGTCGTCACACGGCGCGAGTCCAGTCCCAGAAACCCGAGGCCGGCCTGGCGTGGATCTGCAGACGTTGTCGAGTCGTCGGGACGCGCCTACTGGTCCGTGTTGCGGCGTCTTCGGCGCGTTCGCGGCGACCTGCTCGGGCGGCTTCGGCACCGGCTTGCCAGTCACTCCACCGGCGACCGGCCTGTCTGGCTTTGAAATGAGCGATATTGTTCGCCGGGATACCGACCGGCGCGGGGCCGAGCACGGCGAGCAGATCCGACTCGGCCTGCGAGTGCCACCCTGCATCCTCGATGGAGGACTCGTCGGCGAAGACGTCGGCGACGCGGTCCGCAGCGGGATCCAGCGTGTGGTCTTGAGTGCCGCCGTAGGAGTAGACCCACCAGAAGTTCCGTGGCGGGCTGGGCTCGACCAGCGTGCGGAACATCGCCACTTCCTTGGTGTAGGCGTAGAAGCGAGTCCGTGGCCGCGCCCGTATCACCTCAAGCCAGGCTGCGAGGTAAGTGTTGGTGAAGAAGTCGCCGCTGTCGTGGATCCTGACCCACGCGTCGGTGAACTTCTTGTGTGACAGTTCGTCCAGCATCGCCTTTGTCCATCCGGGAAGATCGTCCAGGACGAGCATGAGATTCTGCTGGTGGCGTGCTTTCACGTTCGGGAACAGGTAGGTTCCGTTGCGGGCGTAGCATGCCTGCGCGCACACGCCCGCGGACGGGCAGGTGTTGTAGCTGCGTCCGTCGGGTAGTTTCCCGGCAAAGGCGGGTAGCGACCAGTTCCAGACTCCGAGCTTCTTCAGCTCGCGGTTCTGCCGCAGAAGTGTCATCGTGGCCTCCGTCCTCATGCGACTCGATGCATGGGGAGGCCACACCAAGATCTTTCAACTGCCACCGTACGCCGACGCTGAGGCTGATGCCGGGATTCGACGGTGAGGCCGGCACCCGGCGCAGATCTCGGCCGGACGATGGTTGACCCGGGCGGCGGTGGGTCGAGGGCATGACGGGCTTCTTGGTGCGGCGTGACGCGGCCGCCGGAGCGCGGGAGACCCCGGCGGGCTGCGAAAGTTGACGACGGATGGTACTGCGGGAAGTGTGTTGGGCGCGCGTCTCCCTGGTGCCCGTTTCGACCAGGGTCGGCTTGGTGCCGTGTGGTGCTGCTAGGAGCACGAATCTGGTGATATGGGTGGCATTGCGCCAGGGGCTTCATGTGCGGGCTTCGGAGTCTTTTGTGGTGGTCGTGATCCTGGCGTGGGGTGGCAGGAGGGGGTGCCGGGTGTGCGTGATGTGATCCGTGGCAGAGGCGGGGCGCCCGCGGAACATGCCAACGTGGAAGGCGATCGCGACAGCGTGTGTGCGGTTCCGTGCTTTGAGCTTGGAGAAGATGTTCTTCATGTGAGTTCGTATCGTTTCGATGGAGCGGTGTTGCGCGAGCGCGATCTGCTGATTTTCCAGGCCGCGGGCGACGGCCTCGAGGACATCAAGTTCGATGTCGGTGAGCGGGTTTCGTCGTTCGGTCATGGCTGCCTTCCGGAGGCTGCGGATGGGACCGTCGGGTGTGGATCGTCCTTCGGCGGCGTGGATTTCCTTGACGTTGCCGTGGGGAATGTGTGGGCGGCGGGTGTCCGCAGGAGTTTTCGCGAGAATGGCGTTTCTGGGCGGGGCGTGGACGTACGCGGCCTCATCGGGCTCGTCGAGAGGGGCAACCCGCCCGGCTCGTCGAGCGTCTCTCGCGCGGAAGCGGCGGGTGTGCCCCTCTCGACGAGTCCGGCACAATGGCCGCGTCCACGACCGTGGTCAGAAACGCGGAACGAAGCAAAGCACCACTACGCCAGATCGTTGGTAGTAAACGGGTTCGGGTGGAATTGGCAGACCGTGGCGCGTCGGTGCGGCTTGTGAGCCATTCGCCATCGCTGGCGGGTCACCGGCCTGAGCAGGAACCTGCTCCGGCAAGATGGGCGCTACCGCCGGCAACGGATCCCTTCGTGTGCCGAGACCCGGTGTCTGTCGAGTTCGGACACTGGCGAGGGCCAAGTCCGTGCGGTTGCTGGACGGTGATTGTGTGTGCGGCCTCCCGCGAGGCAGCGACACATCGGCGCCGGCGGGGGAGTAGCTGGCGCTGGTGCGTGGATGCGCGCCAGCGCGGCACACGACGAACCGCCGTGTCCATCCGGGACTCAGCGATCTCTGCAGGGGTATCGGCGCTGAACAGGTCGAGGCCCGAATCGTTCATCCATCGCCGCATGGTCCGCTGAACCCCTCGCGTTGCGCTCGGCCGGCGCGCGAGACGCGCTAGTTCGTCAACCACGGCGCTCGTAACTCGTGGCGATCGGCCAAGTGCGCAAGATGGAAAACGGCAAAATCGAGCACTTCAGTTGACTTTTGTGCGAGGTTTGGGCAGTGTTGAAAGCAGAAGGTCATCCGGGACGATCCGATCGGGAGGACGTACCGGGCCTTCGAACTGGCGAACCTGCATGTACCCCCGGTGGGTCCGCCGCTGGTTCGGGAGACGGTCGCAGGGGAGGGCACCGTCTCCCGAACCCTCATTCGGTATAGACAGTCTTGAGTCCTCAAGGCACGTACTGCCGAAGTTCCCTGTCCGAGTTAAGTCCTCCGTGGCTGAGGACATACAAAGTCCTTTGAAGAGCAAGGCTTTGTAGTCGACGCTCGGGCATCGGTTGGCGCACAAGCGGGCGCGGCCCGAGTGGTGTCCATCCGATGGCGGGCTTCCGAGGTTCGCCTTAATGCGGTTTCGCCGAATTTGGCGTCCGTATGGGCGCCAGAACATGTTCCGTGTCAACAAAGCCACGTCTCTCTAGTTGAGATTCCGAACTATCTAAGGAGTTCTTCATGCTCAAGTCCGCTATGACTCGTCGCCGGACGGCTGCAGCTGCGCTCGCGCTCGGGGCGTTCGTTGCCGGCGGCGTGGCCACCGCCGGAACTGCGTCGGCAGGCGCAATGCCGGGACATACCGTCTCTGCGGCCGGCGCTCACGCTGGACTCCCTGCCGGCACGAGTTCGGAGACCGGCCCGGTTCCCGGCGGCGTCGCTGGGCCCGGCGTCGCGGCTGTCGCGCCGGATGGCACCGCGATCAGCGGATTCCAAGTCACGCCATGGGAAAGCCTGGCGCGCCGCAGCACCAGCGACCGTGGGCTGCGCTCCGCAGATGGGGTCGGGGCGGCAGGCGCTGTCAGTGTCGACATCCTTGCGCATGGGGCCCGGCTCCGAGCCTCAGTACCCAGCGGCAAGGTCATCGCCTACGGCTACCCGAGTACGAACGCGTGGGCCGGTTGCAAGATTCGCGGCAGCGACGGTCATATCTGGGGGTGGTTGAGCATCAACACGTCCGCGGGCTGGCGCAGCGGATGGATGCGTGGCGACCTGTGGGAACCCACGCAGCACACCGCTCCGGGCGGCGGCGGCACCGGTGTCGTCCCGTGGTGCTGATCTCGTTCGACCCGATAGCGGCATGTTGTTGTGCAGGGTCGTAAGAGATCACCGGTCCGGGAACTCTGGGTTCCCGGACCGGTGATCGTCTCTTGCAGGGGGTGTGTGATGAGTGCGAGTCCTGCTCGGCTTGGCCGCGGTAGTTGTGTTGTACGGAGAATTGCCGCTTGTTGCTCCGCAAGACTACGTTGACTGATTCTCCGAACAGGCTTTGTGTGCAGCATGGGCTTGCGGTAGCCACTCAAGGAATGCCGGAAGGTGGCGATCGACCGTGAACGGATCACACTCGGTGGGAATATCGTCAAGCAGACCTGGCCACATCATTCTGGCCGCGTTGAAGTGTGCCTGCCCCTCGCGTTGCTCGGGATCACGTCGTTGCCGACCTGCGGTCTGACGCAGGTCACCAAGAAGGCCTCCGTGCTCCCCGGTACTTGATCCGGGTTGAGCACGGGGGCCTTCTTTGCGTCTCGGGGTGTAGCGCTGACGTGGTCCGGAACGACATCAGTGCATCCAGTCGGAGGAGGGCGAGTGCGTCAAGAAGTTCGGGAGTACCAATCGGGGAATAAGACGGTCTCGGAACAGATCAACCGCGACCTCAGGACGGCGAGAGGCGCGCTGACGGTTCATTCAGTGGCTCTGGCTTCAGAATCGCACGTATCAAGCAGCCAAGGTCCGCTCATGTACGGAAACATAAGCTCTACGAACGTGTACAGCACCGAAACCTTGCGCGCCTTGGTCGTGTTTCAAGTCGTCGACCCGCCCGTGGTTCCTTCGCCGCTGATCACCCGATGACGAGGAGGTAACAAGTGCAGCAGCATGTCGAAGGCTTCATCGCGAGTGACCTGCACGATATGGCGCAGAGCATCGAGAAAGTCACGAAGAAGCTGAGGGAGGACGAGGAAAAGCCGGTTCGGGTCTCGACGATGACGTTGACCAGCATCTTGGTCGCCCGAGGAGACGAGGATGCCGGGTTGACCTACTCGGCGCTCGTCTGCTTCGACATCGGTTAGTCCGTGTGACTTACTTGGCCAGCTCACGCCGACCAAGGTCGGTGAGTACGTAGAAGGGCAGGGTGCCGGGTGAGGGCTCGCCCCACCCGTGAGTGATCCAGCCACGGTCACGCAGAACTTCGAGCAGCGTGGCCAGCCGTTGGTTGGTGATGTTCGCCTCGCGTCGTAGATCCCCGCTGTAAAAGCGAGCCTCGGGGTCTCCCGCGAGGAGAACGTCCGTCAGCCTGCGCATTTCTCGGGCCCTTCGCATGAGCCGATTCTAAACCTCGTCGTCTTGTTCTGGCAGGTCCGGTGGCCAGCGAAACCGGGTCGAGGGGTAGCCGCCACCTGGTCGTGTCGGCCCGGTCGGCTGTTGTGGCGGGCGACTGCCCGCATCACCGAAGACCTTGTTCCCCTCCCGGCCTCCGGTGAGACAGCTACGCCGATCGCGCTGACGTGGCTTTCGGTTCTTGGGCACGGGCCTCTCCTAGCGTTGCGGGGGTGGTGGCGGGGGAGGCACGTTTGGCGGGCGGGAATTGGGATCCGTGGGGCTGGTGGGCCTGTCCTTGCCCGGTACCGTCCGTGTCGGACCTGGTCCTGCTGGGTTACGTGGCATCGAGCTGTCCTCTTCGTCACGCGGGCAGGTCGAACCCAGCTGCCGTGCTGGGGCAGGGCCTCAACGCGATAGCCGGGAGATCAAGGAATTGCGTGTGGGACTCGGCCGCCGCGCCGAGCGAGGGGCAAGGCGTGGCGGCCGAGAACCTAGGGAGTGCTCTCCGGTGGGGAGCCGCACAGAAGTTCGGCGGGCTGGTCCTTGCCGTCCAGTTCGCCCGCGCGCCGAGCAAGCGCGGCGCCGATCTTCACGAGGTCCCGGCCGAGCCTTCGCAGTCCGGCTGCGTAGTGCTCGTCCGACGGTTCCAGCGTGAGCAGTTGCAACGTCACTTCGCCGATCTCGGCATTGACCTTCGCTAAGCCCGCGAGGAGTTCCCGGTCAGCCTTGTCCACCGCGCACCCCCCGTTCGCCGCGTGCTACCGCGTTCGCGTCGAGCAGTAGGCCGCTGCACCGTGGGCAACGCACGGTCGCCGACGGGGCCGCGATCCGATCCGCGCTGATGGCGGTTCGCTCATGCCCGAGGGGTTCCTGCCGTTCCTCTTCGCACCAGGCGAGCAGCATCGGAGGCCAGTAGAGATCCGGGTCCAGCAGGGCACGGCGGTACAAGTGCGCCTCGGTCTCGGCGAACAGCCGCCACTCGTACCCCGCCGCCCGCGACAACGACTCACCCCGTGGTCGTGGCACGCATGGCGTAGGAACACGACCGCGATGCTGCGGTGTTCGCGGGACAGCTGTCCTCATGCTGGTCACTCCCGTCTGTTCTGGCTGGTTAGAGCCATCCCGAAACCCCGTGGAGTGACGCTACGATCACCGATGAGTAGGTAGAACGGACCGCCAGTACGGGTGCGGTCCGACCGGAATCGTCCAGATCTGGGGGCGCCAGTGAGCGGATCACCGGCAACACTGACTGGCAGTCAGGGTTCCCGTTCAACGGGCATCGTGACCGGCTTCGTCCTCAAGCTCGCACGGCAGTCCGGAGGCCTGACTCAAGAGCGTCTCGCGGAACATCTGGCGGTCGACGGCAGCACCGTTCAAGGGTGGGAGTCAGGACGGCGTCCCTTGTCCGCGATGCCCGCTGGGGACTTCGTCAGGTTGTGTTCGCGGCTTTCTCGGCTGGGGGCGCCTTCGTCGACTGGTCGGCACTTGCGCGCGGCTGTCGAGGCCGATCTTGTCCTCTCGACCGGGATCGCCTCCGCTGACCGATGGGTCGACCCCGAGGTACACCCTCTCGCCGCAAGCGTGCACCGCAAGACGCTGACGAACCTGATCACGTGGCCGTTCACCGGGTACCTGCCGCAAGAGCTGGAGATCTTCGAGCCGAAGGTGCCACGCCGAGGACCGGTCGCGTCTGGACCCACGATGGGCGCCACCGAACGGATCCGGTTCTTCGATCACTTGATGACCGTCGCGGAACAGGGCGTTCGTGCCGATGAAGCGCTACTGCGACGGCAGGCGGTCTACTTGCTCGGCTTCGACCAGCGCCACCACGTGGCGGAGTGGCTGCGCGGTGAGTGGTCAAGTGCTGGTCGACGGCCTATCGCTGACGGTGACGTAACCAGCCTGTTGGAGGCGCGCTCGGCCTCTGTGGCGCTCGCCTCGATCGGAGATGGCTCCCACCTGCACGACTTCGTCATTCGCGCCAACGGGACACGCGCCGATCTCGCAAACCTCAACTACTGGGCGCACTGGATCGGCGAACTCCCCGACGACCAGACCGATGACACCTTCATGGCCGAGGACGACTCCAGGGCGTGGTCTGGCGTGAGGTTGTTCCACCACCTGGTGAGCCGGCTGGATCCAGGGTCACCGCACTTGCCCCTCAACCTGCACACCGTTCACACACTCGTGGCCAGCCGTCCCGCTCTCCTCAGCACAAGCCCCGACGCCCGTAGCGCACTCGCAAGGGCTCTGGAGATGATCGCTTCTGCCAACGTGTTGACTCGCGACGGACGTGATCAGGTCGCTGGCCTTCACTACGCTCTGCGTCTCGCCGATCGATAGGAGAACAACCCCATGCCAGAAGACGAGTCCACCTCGCTCGCCGCGTTCACCTACGAACTCGGCCTGCTCAAGCGAATGAGCCGCACGGGGTGGTGGCATGTCGGTGTTCGCGTTCCTGAGTCGGTCGCAGAACACAGCCTTCGTACGGCACAGATCGCGGCTCTCCTCGCGGCGGAGGAAGGCGCGAATCCGGAACGCGCGTCCTTCCTGGCCCTCTGGCATGACACGCAGGAGACGCGGACCGGGGATATCCCGCACACGGCGGCCAAGTACATGACCAAGCCTGAGCCTCGCGAGATCACCGCCGACCAGACAGCCGCCTTGCCGTCTGCTTCGCGTGAGCTGGTCCGATCGGCAGTGGACGAATACGAGACCCGGCAGACCACCGAGGCGAAATGTGCCAAGGACGCGGACAAGCTCGAAATGCTGTTCCAAGCAGTCGAGTACCGGGAAACCGGAGTCGAGCGAGTGGCCGGATGGATCGACTCAGCTCGAAAGGGACTCGCGACCGAGACCGCTCGACGTATCGCAGAAGCTGCTGTGACTCTGTCTCCGCTGGCATGGCGAGACCGATGAGCACGGGTTCCCGCTATTAGGTCAGTCGAGATCGTCCAAAGCATCCTCGATCGCCTCCACGAGGGCTTCGACCTCGGGCTGGATCTGCTTCGAGAACGCGAATGCGTTTGCCGGAGCCTTCGAGGACATCGCGGGCATCAGAGGTGGGAGTTCCGGCGGTTCTCCTGCGAGGCGGAAGGTGACCATTCCGGTCGGATCCAGCCTGGCCGGACGCTTGATGTCGATGGCCTCGATCTTGCGCAGCCGGAACCGGTGGACCAGCTCAGCGCGGGACACCCAGTTCCCGGTCACGATGGTGATCGTCACGGCCTTGCCGTCGAACTTGATGGACCGGTACTTGCCCGTGATCTCGTGGATCGTTGCTTCCGTCACGTCGTTGCTCCTCGTCCTCAGACCTGGCCCTTCACTCGTTCGGACCCGGTCAGCCGTTACAGATCAGATCCCTGACCTGCGGTTTCAAGGCCGAATGGTCTGCTCCTAGGGCGCTTGACCCGGCTCGCGGGCGGGTCACGGGTTCACAACACGTGCCTGTCAGACGTTGTGCGCATGCAACGCGGCCATGTCCGTCTTGCATCATCTACGGCTGCTAGCGCTGGCATATCCACCGGATGCCATGACCGACGCCGGCCTCGATCCAGATGGGTGGCCCGGTCTGTCGCCTTTCCCCGCTGCCCGGTCGCTGCTAGAAGCAGCCGCGTTGACGAGCTGGTCGCTGGCGCCGGACAAGACCGAACGGCTTCTCCGCTGTGCTCAGTTCCAGATCTGGTCGGCGAACGAAGGCAGCGAGAGCGAACTCGGTCCCACCCTGGGCGGCCCCGGTTCGGTGGACGAGGTCCGCAAGATCATCGAAGCTGCGGGCTTCGAAGTTCGGGGATTCGGCCGCTACAACGACCTCGGCGTGGTCCTGGACGGCCAGGTAAAGACCTTCTACACCGCGAGCGCGATCTCCAAAAGCCTCGGCGATCCCGGTCGGCGGCTCTACCGGTGGTGGAGCGGGATCGCGCACCACGTCTCCTGGGCGGTCTCTTCGTGGAAGACGTTGCGCTTGCACGACGACACCGCCGGGGCGGACCTCTCGATCTCAAGATTTCGAGGAGAAACACCCTGGAGCTCGCCGCCGACGTGGCCGCTGTCGTCCTCGCCGCTGGGCAGTCGTTGGGCACCTTCTACGGCCGGGATCTGCACGGATTCGAAACCACCTGCCAGCAGGTGGAAAGCGAAATGCGCCAGGCGATTCCGATCGTCCGTCAGCTTCTCGGCCGGCCTGATGACGCTGACCCGACACAACGCTGACCCAGGTCACCCGGATGCGGGCTAGCCGCACGGCCGAGGTGGGCTCACGGTGATGGCACCGGGTGACCATCTCTAGGGGGGCGGATGACGCGGGCAGGGGTATGGCGCGGCTGGGTGTTGGTGGCCGGGGCGGTGGTGCTCGCCGGGAGCACCGGTGCGGTGATCTTGTGGCTGTCGGGGCCTGCGGCCGCTGCGGTCGGGTCGGTGCTCGCGGTGGCAATATTCGGCGTGGCGAGTGCACGCGGACGGGCGATGGTGGAGCGGCGCGCCGCCCAACGCGAGGCGCTGCCAGAGCAAGTTCTGTCCGGTCGACTGCGGCGAGTGCGCGGGTTGGATGACCCGATTCTGTTGCGCGTGCACCCCGCTGCCGCGCGCAATGGCCGAGCCGATGACCGGGTCCCGCCGTACGTTTTCCGGGACTGCCAACACGGGCTGCGGGAGGCGGTGGCTGACGGCGGCTTTGTGCTGCTGGTGGGTGACTCCACGGCAGGTAAGACCCGCGCCGCGTACGAGGCGGTGCGGGCGGTGTTACCGGACCATGTGCTGGTCGCACCCACCACCCGGGAGGCCTTGGACACCGTGCTTCCGGCGGTGCTGGGGCAGCGGCGGTGCGTGGTGTGGCTGGACGATTTGGAGCGGTTCCTGGGTGCGGACGGGCTGACCGCGGCGATGGCCGCCAGGATGCTCGGCGACGGCGACCGGGACGTCCTGCTCCTGGCCACCATGCGCACGGCGGAACACGATCGCTACAGCGCCCGCGAAGAGGACCCTGTCGATGCGCGTCGGGAAGCGTGGCGGGCGGGAAGGGAGGCCTTGGAGCTTGCACGGGTCATCGAAGTGCGCCGGGAGTGGAGCGACGCCGAACTACAGCGCGCCGCGGGCTACGTCGACGATCCCCGGATCCGGGCGGCGCTGCGTCATTGCCCACGGTTCGGGCTGGCCGAGGCCCTCGCCGCCGGCCCAGAATTAGCCCAGGACTGGCGCAATGCCTGGCGCGCCGGGGCCCACCCGCGCGGGGCGGCGCTGGTTGCCGCGGCCGTGGACTGCCGCCGCGCAGGCCTACACGAACCTGTCCCCATCGGCCTGCTCGCCGAACTCGCCGAGGCCTACCTGGCCCGACGGCAGGGCCCACTGCTGCGCCCGGAACCGTTGGCTGACGCTTTGGAATGGACCACCGCTGTCAGCCACGGCACCAGCAGTCTATTGCTGCCCACCAACCAACCGGGCTACTACCTGGCCTTCGACTACCTTGTCGACCTCCCCGGCCACGACGCGATCAACCACGCCACTTGGGACAGGCTCATTGAGTACGCCACCCCCTCCCAGGCCTTCGATATCGGCACCGCCGCGAACGAGCGCGTTCAGTTCCCAGCGGCGTCTGCAGCCTTCACCAAGGCTGCAGACGAAGGCGTCGTAGACGCCGACATCATGCTGGCCGCCGCTACAGGCAATATCGGCGACCTCCCCGGCGCTGAGCGGATGCTTAAGGAGGCCGTCGCCCGCCGCGTCGCGGCGATCGGACCGGACGACCCAGGCGCGCTCCGCGCGCGGCACTACCTCGCCGAGGTCGTCTCGCACACGGCAGGCAATACTGCGGCCGCGACAATGCTGGAATCCCTGATCTCTGACCAAACCCGGGTTCTGGGGCTCGACCACCCCGACACGCGTGACAGCCGAGAGTCGCACGTCAGGTTTTTGGGTATGGCTGACCCCGGCCGAGCAGTAGCATTGAGCACAAGTCTTCTGGCTGAGGTGCAGCAGGCGCTCGGGCAAGACCATGCGCGCGCACATAGTGTCCGCCACCAGATGTGCTTCTACCTGTGGCTGGCGGGCGACGCGCAGCGCGCCCTTGATCTGGCCGCCGATCTTGTCCCCGACATGGAGGAGATCCTGGGGCCCGACCACCCGAGCACGCTGAGGATGCGCGGCCTAACGGCGAGGTTTGCTGGCGAGGCAGGCGATCCGGCCCGTGCTGTCGAACTTCTCCAGCGAGCCTTGCACAAGCGCGCCCGCGTGCTCGGAACCGATCATCACCACGTCCTAGCCACTCGTATTCACCTTGCTCGTTGGATGGCCATGGCGGGGGACTGCGAGGCGGCTACGTCCACATTTACCCGAGCCTTGGCTGACTGGGAGCACACACTCGGCCCCGGCAATCCCGCAAGCTGATGGCGCACGACGGCGACCTTGCGGCAATAGGGATGTCCCCGCCGGACACAGCCTTCAGCCGGAAAGAGTTGACCGACTTCCTATGGACCTGTCAGCAGCTGCTGGGGCAGGAGCATCCTTTGACCGTCGACACCCGGCGGCTGGTGTCCCAGCTAGCACAGCCGGCCTGATCCGCCCCGCCACCGCAACATCTCCCGCCGGGGCGTCGGCCCGTCTTACAGGCCGTCAGCCGTCGACCTCCGCCGTTTTCGCCGCATGGGCCCGGACACTTTGTGCGGTGCAGGTCAACCACGTGGTGGCACGCACGGCCCGTAGGCCGCGGTTGAGTATCGCGGCGCGGGCCAACGCGCCGCGTATGGCGACGGCGGTGTGGAGCGGGGTCGGCCACAGTGCCATACCGGCGAGCTGTCCGCCCGATTCGACCAGACGGATTGGCCGGGGCCGGACCTTGCAAGTTGATGCCCGGCTGGAGAGCTGGCTCTATAGGTCAGGATCGATGAGCCGCTGGATCGCGGACCGGCCGATGAAGTCTTCGGGGACGGGGCGTAGGCGCGCAAGGCCGACGTTTTCAGCCCGAAGCCATGAAGCTTGTAGCCACGGCGGGCGAAGTGCTTAGCGATGGCACCGATCTCCCGGATCGAGCCCCGCAGGTTGTCGCGGCAGTGGCCGTGTCCCGTTGTAAGCGTGTCGCGTTGCGACCAGCCAGTTAAGCCCATCGGAGCCGTGTGCGTCCACGTTAGACGATCGGACTTGCGGTCGGTGGATGGGTGACGTGTCGCGGTGCTCCTTTGGAACAGATCTTCGTTCAGCCGCATGGTCCGGTGATCCTCGACTTCCTGGCGGTGGGGAGGGTGCGGACGTTGTTCGGAGAGTCGGTGCGTTGTCGAAGCCGGAGGATCTCTTCGTGCTGCGCGGCGAGTTGTGCCAACACGCGCTCCTTGAACTCGGTGAGCTCGGTGATCCGTGCATTGCGTTCCCGGACGAGTTCACGGAGCTTGGCGTTCTCGTCTTTCAGGCTGGTGATCTGGAGTTCGCGCGGGTCTGAGACCTTGCCCGCCTCGCGGAGATCGGCCAGCCGACGCTGAAACTCCTCGGCCAGGTGCTGATAGGGCCCTGGCCGCTGGTTGCCCTGCGGGTCGGTGCGTGCGTAGAAGCCAGTTCTGGCGACGCCGGCTTCTCGTGCGAGGGTCTTGAGGTCGCAACCGCCGCGGGCTGGAAGCTGCCCCAGCAGTAGGCGGTCTATCGCAGCACGGATGCTGGCCTCGTTGCGGCGGCGCTGTTCGGTGGTCAGCGGCATGATGTGCTCTCCTGCATTGCGGTCTGCGGAAACGTGGCGGAGTTCTGGGCCAGTTGGCGGCCGATGATCGGTCTCTCTGCGTCGGCCGTCCACGAGGTCGTGATCATGGAATATCGTGCCGGTCATGACCACGGATGACTGGTTGGCCGACACCCGAACCTCGTATGACACGGTCGCGGTCAGCTATGCCGACCAAGTGCGCGGCGCCCTCGCCGGACACCAGTACCTGCGCGCGGCTCTGGCGTTGTTCGCCGACAGCGTGCGGATCGCTGGCGGCGGGCCGGTCGCGGACGTCGGCTGCGGCCCCGGTGAAGTCACCGCCCACCTGCATGAGCTCGGTGTCGACGCCTTCGGTGTCGACCTCTCCCCTGGGATGATCGACGTGGCCCGGCGAGATCACCCCGGCCTGCGGTTCGAGGTGGGCTCGATGACGGACCTGGACCTCCCCGTCGCTTCGGTGGCCGGCCTGCTCGCCTGGCAGTCGTTGATCCACATCCCTGACGACGAGGTGCCGACTGTGTTCGGGCACTTCCACCGAGCATTGCGTCCCGGCGGACCGCTGCAGCTTCTGTTTCACGTCGGCGACGAGTCGCGTTTGATGACGGAGGGCTATGGCGGTCACCCGATGAAGGTCCATGTCCACCGCCGTCAGCCTGAACAGGTGGCATCCTGGCTGCGCGATGCCGGATTCGTGGTCGAGGCTCAGATGCTGCTCGACCCGGATGCGAAAGCTCAGCAAGCGATTCTTTTCGCACGTAGTAAGTCCTAACTTCTGCATATGTTGGGCTCGCCAGTCGGAACCGGAGGACATGCGGGTGTGCTCCCAGCGGTGCTGGTGGCCTCGTCGATGCTGTCGAGCACTCGTTGGACACGGTCGTGCTCGCGTCGAAGCCGGGTCTTCTCTCCCGTGGGGACTCTGGGGTTGCCGAGGAACGCTTGGAAGGTGGCCGCCTGCTCGGCCCAGATCGGTCGGTGGCAGGCGTGGTGGGTGGCCTGCGGGCAGCGGGCCGAGTCGCACAGTCCGATCAGCGGCCGTGTCGCTTCTGTGGTCCCGGCCAGTCGCAGGCAGAGCGCTTTGGACGGGTCGCGGAACCAGCAGTAGTTGGCCGGGCCGACGTGCAGGCTTGCGGCCTGCGCGCGGAGTAGGTTTTCGATTCGCCGGTCGGTGTCCAGCACCGTCGGCTCGGCCGGTGCGCTGTCCCGCAGCGCGTTGTCGATGTGGGTGAAGGTCGCGATGAGGCCGCGGGCGCCGAGTCCGGCGGGAAGCTGTCCGGCCTGGATCTGGCGGAATGCGTCGATGGTCAGGCGGAGGTGGTGTTCTTCCTCCAGTACCCTGAAGAACAGGCATCCACGGGGCGTGTGGGAATTCCCGGGTGAGGTACAGGTAGGACTCCAGGGTCCATTCCTGGTGTTCGAGCACGGACCCGCCGGAGCGGGCGATCACCAGCCGCTCGCAGGATAGTCAAGCGGGGCAACGAAAGTCGGGTATCCGCAGTCGGACATGAAGCGGTACACCATGCCGCCGTAGGTGTCCTCGTTCCAGCGCCATTCGCCGTGGTCGCGGATTTCGGTGTAGGCGCCGCTGTCGATGGCGTAGGGAACGCCGGCGATCGGCAGGCCGCGGCCGCCGGGACGGTAGGCGGCAAGCGTGTGCGCGGACACGCACAGCGGAACGGGGCTGTGGGCCAGCCACCAGGGTCGATGGGTACCGACGAGGAACAAGAGCCGCCGGGCAGGATCGCGAAAGCGCTGCGACTGTGTCCACGGGGTGATGGTGATGTCGTGCATCGGCGGCCACCGCGCACGGGCGGCCGGAGCGTGTACAGGCATGATGAGTACGTCCATGATCGAATCCGGAGGGGCACGCATCCGCGGCGCTTCGGCAGGGTGCGTTGCCAGGAGCCAAGATGCGGGCCGACCTTGGGAATTTCAGGGCGGGGCCTTGGTTCGTCGCGAGCGTCCTAAAGCCGGGTGCGCGGAGGGACCGATCGCCGGGGGCACCTCAGTACGCTGCTACCGGGAGGTCGGGCTGGAAGGCCGGTTCGGACGAAGATCGTCGATGCCCGGCGTGTAGCGTGACCGGCGTGCCAGGCGGTCGGCGTCGGTGATGAACACGGATTTGCGGTCGATCTGCAGCCAGCCCCGACGGGCGAAGTCGGCCAGGGCCCTGTTCACCGATTCACGGGTGGAACCCACCAGCTGCGCCAGTTCGATCTGGTTGAGGTCACAGACGACCCGGTACCCGCGGCTTTCCCTGGTCCCGAAGCGCAGCATGAACTGGAGGAGGACCGTGGCGAGTCGCGCGGGCACGTCGGTATATGCCGCGTCATGCACTGCGTCGTTGGCACGGCGCACGCGGCGCGCCTGGATACGCAGCAGTTCCTCGGCGAGCTCGGGGCTGGACCTGATGATCAGCTTCAGAGTGGCCCGGTCGACGACGGTCGCCAGCGTCTCGGTGAGCGTGGTCGCAGCGGCGGAGCGTGGGCCTGGGTCGAGCAGGGCAAGTTCGCCGAAGATCTCGTCTGGGCCGACGATCCTGAGCAGGACTTTCTTGCCGTCTCGTTGGCTGCCGATCTTGACCTTGCCGGACCTGACGACGTAAAGGTGATGCGCGGGCTCGCCTTCGGAGAAGATCAGCGCGCCACGCGGGAACTCCACCGGCGCCCCGACCTCCAAGATGGTCGCGTGGAGTGAGGCGTTCGCGGGGACTGTGTCGATGGTGCTGGTGGTGGACATGGCTGTACCTCCTGAGTCGGTCGGGTATGCGGTGCTTTCGCGAGGCCACCGGAGGCGCGCCGGCACTGGGAGCGACGGCGAGATCAGGCGTCGGCGACACCGTGACCGGGAACCTTTGGGCGTTCGCCCCTCTGCTCGGGGCGGCTGCGCCTAGTCGTCGTCGACGGCGAGGGATTCGGCGGTCTGCGCTGCCCAGGTGCGAATACGGTCGGCGGCGGCGGGTGACGCGGTGGCCGCGATGGCGTTCTGCCGATCCAGCCACGGGTCGGTTCCGATGTAGCGCAGCATCGGGTCGTCCGGGTCGATCTCGTAGCGAACGACCTGCGCTACCTCGACACCGTCGACGAACAGCACTTCACGCGGGCCACCGTCACCGTCGTAGGCGGTGACGCACTCAACCAACACGGCGATCACCCACCGTTCCGAGCTCGGCTTCGGGCCCGGTGACCAGGACGCAGGCGAGGGCGGGGGATGAGCGCTCGCCCCACGGTCGTCGGGTGGTCGTTCCAGATTGATTCGGCGATGGAGATCTGGCGGATATCGTGGTCGATGACGGTGGCGGCAGGGATGACCCGGTAGGCGCGGGTGCCGAGTTCGTCGATCAGGTTCCCGGCGAGATCGGCCGGGTCGCCGGCAGGTGCGGAAGTGGCTTGCGGTGGGATGTCGCCGGCGGAGGCGGGCTCGGTCTTGGCGAAGTCCCAGCCGTGGGACACCCGGAAGCTTCTGGGGCCGCGCCATCCTGCCTTGCCGACGGCGTAGGTCGCCGCAGGCGACGCGGCGTGGGTGCGGACGGACGCGCGTAGAAACGGTACGGGCTGCTGGACTCAACGATGGTGGAGGCAGGCATGGACGCTCGCTTTCACGGATTGGCGTGGTGGCTTTCGGAACGGCGAGACCACCCGTCCCCGGTTCTTTCCCACCTGAGCGGTAAGACTGCGGGCGGCACCTGCCGGGGCTGGTGATCTGCGTGCCGAACCTCGCTGCACCCCCAGGTGACGGCCTGATCGGCTTCGCGCGGATCACCCTGCCCGCCGGATACCACCCGGGCTTCCCATGATCAAACTCCGCCCGCAGGCACCCCGGCGCGGCCGGACATCCAGTAACCGCAAGGGAAGCCCCGTGATCGTTACCGGTATGTCAGCTGGTCTCAGCGTGCGGCGCCAGGTAGGCGCACACGTACAGGTAGCCGTCGGATGCCTTGGTGTTGGCTTTGACGGTGACGTCCCTGTCGGCGACGAGAACGAACTCCCCGGCCTCGTTCCTGGACATTTCCCCTGTGGCCAGCAGGGTGGTCGCGAGGTCGATCCACCGCGTGTTGACGCCGTGGTTGAGCCTCGCTAGCAGTTCGGCGACGTCGCGCGCCGGACCGAAAGTCGATTGCCGGTCGCCGAGGATGTCGATGACACTGGTGTCGGTGATAATGGCGCGGGCGCCCCAGGCCGCGCGGACCAGGCGTCGCTCTTCGGGCAGTCCGGCGTCATAGCCGTAGCGAAGGGATCGTTCGCCCAGTTCCTCGTTGATCATCCGGCGACCGACGTTCACCCGCGCGCCCACGTCCACGAGCTGTCGTCGACATACATCCGGGTCATGCTCTGCCGGAGCATGTCGACGGGCAGCCCGGGCATCAGGATCTCGACGTCGCGTGGCGCGACGTCGCCGCCTGCGGTGAGGGTCAGGACGTAGCCGAACCGGCCATGTTCGTCCAGGTTCGATGCGCGCCGCATCTGTGCTTGTTCCAGCGGGGCTTCGCCGACAACTTCCCTGTAGTACGTGCGCATCGCCTCGTCGGCGTGCTCCTTGAGGGCGGCGCGGATCGCCTCGCTGCCAGGATTGATGACCGGTGCGGGCGAGGATGTCACGCCCCTGGCCTGGTCTTCGTGGGTCGGCATGCCAGTCTCCTTCGTGCATGAGCCCTGTGCTGAGCGGATCGGGGCGGTCTTGGACGACGTGGGCGGGCATCGATCTGGCCGGGACGAACCGGAGAGGGTCGGCGCGTCGGCGGTGTGGGGTGTCAGCGCGAAGTCGCGGGCCGACGTTGCGCGGCGGGAAGCAAGTCGACGTCGTCACTGAGACTGGCCGTGAGGTCTACGCGGAATTCTCAGCCGGACTCGTCGGGCAGAATGATCGGCGCGCAGCGGCCGTTCCTGATCAGTTCCAGCAGGCTCGCGCGGCGTCGCGGGGGTTGCGGATGTCAGTGATCCGCCATCCGATCTGGATCTCGTAAGTGAGGGGCGCGGGTAACCGGGTCGCGCCGACGCTGGGACTGTGGCCAGGGGGCGATGGTGAGGTCGTGCATCGGCGGTCACCGCGCTCGCGGGGCCGGAGCGTGAACGGGCATCGAATCGGCGGGAAGGGGCCAGCGGGCCCGGCGTGCCAGCCGCTCGGGGTCGGTGACGAGCACGGACTTGCCTTCGACCCGGATCCAGCCCCGGTCGACGAAGTCGGCCAGGGTCTTGTTGACCGTTTCGCGGGAGGCACCCACGAGTTGCGCCAGTTCGATCTGGGTCAGGTCGTGCACGACCCGGTATCCGCTGCCTTCGGTGGCCCCGAAGCGCTTCACGAACTGCAGCAGAGCACGGGCGAGTCGCGCGGGGACGTCGTTGTAGGCCATGTCCTGCACTGCCGCGCAGGCCCGGCGCAGGCGCCGTGCCTGAATGCGCAGCAGTTCCTCGGCGAGGTCAGAGCGCAACACAATGATCCGCTTGAGCATGGTCCGGTCGATGGCGGTCGCCAGCGTCTCGGTGAGCGTCGTCGCGGTGGCCGAACGCGGCCCAGGGTCGAGCAGGGAAAAGTCGCCGAACATGTCCTCCGGGCCGACGATCCTGAGCAGGGCTTCCTTGCCGTCTCGGGCGGTGCCGATCTTGACCTTGCCGGACGTGACGACGTAGAGCCGGTCTCCGGGTTCGCCTTCGTGGAAGATCACGTGATCTCGCGGGAACTCGAACGGTTCGCCGATCTGCAAGATGATCGTGTGAAATGACGCGTTCTCGAGGATGTCGTCGGTGGTGGACATGCAGTACCTCCTGGTCGGCGCGGTGCGTGGACCAGGGCGAGGGAGCAGGCTGGTGTCGGCGGTGTCCGGCTCGGCGAAGCCGACCGCGGAGCGGGTGCCTGGACACCGCCGACGCCAGCCTGCTTCCATTGCCGGTCCACGACACGCCGCGACCAGGAGGCGCGAGAACCTGCTGAGGCTTGGCGGGTCGTGGATGGTGGTGCTGTTCCCGGTTTGCGGCCAACCCAGAGTTCCTGCCTACAGGGGGTCGGGCAGGGATTTGATCAGGCCAGGTACGGGCCCCGGGGCGAATCCTGGGATGTCCTGGCGTTCGGCGCAGCGGGCGTCGCCGGACGCGAGGTGCAAACCAGGCCTTGGCGTGCGGTCCGCGGGCCGGGTTGTCGACGATCGGTGTGCCGCACCGGCGACACAGCAGGACGACGTCCTCGTCTGCTCCGGCTCCGCACCAGGGGCAATCGATGCGCT
Source organism: Amycolatopsis sp. lyj-112 (assembly GCF_046549055.1). Taxonomy (NCBI): domain Bacteria; kingdom Bacillati; phylum Actinomycetota; class Actinomycetes; order Pseudonocardiales; family Pseudonocardiaceae; genus Amycolatopsis; species Amycolatopsis sp. lyj-112. The sequence continues at coordinate 160,832 of NZ_JAJPWS010000010.1, forward strand.
GGTCGGGTACCCAGTGATGCTCGCGGCGGATCAGGGGTCGCGGGTTCCCGCAGCGACGACAGCGTCCTCGGACGCGGCCGAGTCCGGCCAGCGCGAGTGCTTCTTTCTGGGTGCAAGCGTGGAAAGTCACGGCCGCACACCCCGATGGGTCTCCGCCGGACGCCAGGACGGTATAGGGGAAGTCGGGGTGGTCTCGGAAGGCGACGCTGCGGTGGTGGTCGAGCAGGCGACCATCGTCGAGGGGGTACCGCGTCGTGGCGTATCCCATCGGGTAGCCCTGCCCCTCGAGACGGACCTGGTCACGTTCCAGGGATTCGGCGACCCGTGCGACATCGGCGGGACGAAGTGGATCGAGCGCGATCGTGCCGCGGCCGACCAGGACGTCGACTCTGCCGTGCGTGAGCTTCCAGGATCGCAGAAGTCCTTTGTGGGACAAGCGAGCGAGAACGGTTGCGGGATCGCGGGGTGCGGCGTTGTCGTTGGCAGCGGGATCAATGGACATCGGTTGTGCCCATGGGATTATCGCCTGTGGCCGGTTGGCCCGACGTGGAACGGCGGCGAGCATCATACCCGCGGTGCCGCACTGATCGAGCCATTCTTCCACTGTGGATAGGTGGCGGTAGATGTGGTTTTCCTTTCCTGCGGTGTCTTGGTTTTGGTAGTCGGTTTGCTCGTCGGGCAGCGTGTAGTCGACCACCGCGCGGATGGAGTCACGGACGGCTGGGGAGATCACATACATCAGGAGCCTGAGCCTTATTTCTCTGCGGTGCGGGAACTTCAGAGGCGGATGCGGGGTCGCGGGACGGGCATCCGGCGGCCGGTCCGGCGACGTCGCACTGGTGTTTCAGTCGTTGTAGGTGGGGAAGGGTCCCCCGGTGCGCTGGATCTCGGCGGCCTGCGTGGCGTCCTCGACGGTGTGCAGGCGGAAAGCGGCGGCGGCGCACCAGGCACCGTAGTAGTGCAGGGATGGTGTTGACGTGCCTGGATTTCCAGCCCGGTCATTGCTCTGCGAATCGCGTCGCGCACCAGGGCACTGGTTGCGGCGTCGAGTGTCCAGGTCACGGCCGACTCGGTCGTGGTGACCTGGACGTCGAGTGCCGTCGTTCCCGCTTTCATGGGTCTGCGGCGATCTGCGGGGGATTGTTGGGTGGGCCGCTGACGTGGACAGCACCCGTGGGAGGGGCTCTTCGGGGCTGGATTCGTCGGCTGGCGGGCCCGGGACTGCGGTTGTGGCGGGCCGTGAAGCGACGTCACGGAGTTCCTGTTCGACCTCGTCGGGACCGAGGTGTTGAAGCAGCGCCTCGATCTGGCTGTCGAGGCCGGCGTCGTTGCTGTTGGGGAACGCGGGCCCGGTTTTGGATCGGGCGGTGGCCGGGGCGAGCGTGAGGACCTGCTCGGCGGTCGCCATGCCGCCGTCGAGCCGCTGACGGTCGCGATGCCGCAGCCACAGACGGGGCTGGGTGTCGTCGGGGAAGGCGGGGTCGCCGACGGTCAGCGGCATGTCGGCGCAGCGGGCGCGCCGGGCGCGTGTCTCCTCGGGAGTACCGATGTCGAGGATGCGAACCGAGCGGGCGAAGTTGTTCTTGCCGTCGACGCGGGGCGAGAGCGTGCGGCGCACGTCGTAGACCGCCCACGGCACACCGGTGATCCGCCGCTCGAACTCGGCGAGGACCTCCTCGGTGCCGGTCGAGGCCTGCAGCAGAGCCAACAACCGCTGGCCCTTGATCAGGCCCTGCGTGGGGTTGAGCGCCGTGGCGACGAACTCCATCGCGAGCGCGAGTACGCCGGCCTCCGGTTCGGCGATGAACCGGGCGACAGCTTAATGCAAATGGGCACTTTCTCGCCGCAGTCGCCGTGTCTAGATGAGTTGGTGTCCTGGTAGGAACGTCAGCGATTGCAACGCCCTCAGGCCAAGGCTGCTGCGCACGTGTCCCGTTTCCCGACCTGTTACGTGGCGTAGATCAAACCGATCGGCCGGTATGGTCTTCGAGGCGAGCGTGCCCGAGATGGCGGAGGTGCTGCGTGGTCGACGAGGTGGTCAGCTCGACCGAGCGTGCCACACGCCGCACCCCTCGCTTTCGCGACCGGCGCGGCAGTGGGGTTGCTCGGCGGCATGATCGGGCTGGGCGGTGCGGAGTTCCGGCTGTCGCTGCTGATCGGGCTGTCCGGGTTTGCCGCGCTGTCGGCGGTGATCCTGAACAAGGCGATGAGCCTGTTCGTTGTGATCACCGTCCTGCCCGCCCGGCTGGCCGCAGTGTCGGCGGCCGAGCTCGGCGCGCACTGAGCGATCGTGCTCAACCGGCTCGCCGGGGGTCTGCTCGGCGCCTGGGCGGGAGCGGCGTGGGCCACCCGTATGCGGAGCGGCCCTCTACCGCGCCCTCGCGGTACTCATGGTCGGCATGGCCGCTGCCTTCCTACAGCTGGACAGGCCGGACGCACGACCGTCACCGCGCGGAGATCCGCGAGTTCTTCGGGTTCACCGAAAGTTCGGTCGCTGACCCAGCCGATGCCACTGACTGGCTGGTCGCCGAGGTGACCGAGGTCGAGCGCCGCGCGGAGCAGGTGGGCGCCGAGTTGCTGGGCTGGCTGAGTGGTCGGCGTTTGGAGCCGCCGACGGCGGGCCGGATAGAGCGGATCGTGCGCTCGGCGCTGGATCGGCCAGCGAGGCGCGGCTGATGGAACGGGTCATCGCGTTGCTGTCGGAGGAAGGTTCTTGAGGGCCCGTCAGGAGTCCGGATTTCGCACAACGTAAGTCGCGGAACCCCGCTCCTTTCGCTTTGAGCGCGAACCGGTTCTGAGAGCCGATCCGCTTCTCGGCGACCTCGGACCGACTGTATTTGGTCTTACTCCCGCAAAGGGTCGTTTGTGAGAGCAGCGCCAGGCTCTCGATGCGAAAGCGGGGAACGGGCGCTCACTCGCTCGTGGGAGGGGCGGGGCGAGAAGTGTTTTCCTTGGGTTTTGGGCCGGGGCGGCGGCTACGTGCGGCGCGGGCGCGGATCTCTTCGGTGGCTGCTCGGTAGGCGGGGGCCGCGTGGGCGAAATAGTCGAACAGGACCTCGCGCTGTTGGGGTGTGTAGCGGTCCAGGACCTCGGCGATCAGTCGGCGGGCAGGACCGACCACGTCCTCGATGTCGGGGAAGGTCTCGGCTGAGGCTTCGACGATGACCCGTCGGCGGTCGGCCGGGTCCGAGGTGCGGCGTAGGTAGCCGGCCTTCTCCAGCCGGTCGATGAGCCGGGTCGTGGCCCCGGTGGTCAGGCCGGCGCGGGCGGCCAGGTCACCCGAGGTGATGCGTCCGGCCAGAGTGATCAGGCTGACCGCGTACCACTCGGTGGGCTGGAGTCCGGCGGCTTCCGCACCGGCCATGCCGTGCAGGCCCACCGCGTCGAGGTACTGGCGGAAGATCACGTGCTGGTCTCCGGGCGTCGGGTTTGCCATCGCTGCGGATGCCCCCTAGGCTAATAGTTGCAATGATGCAGATATTAGGTGTAAGCAGATGTTGCTTCATCTTAACGAACTGGAGGACAGTATGACCACACAGGGCGACAAGGCGGCCATCACCGCGGTGATGGCCGAGATGTACCGCACGTGGGCCCGTAACGACGCCGACGCATACGGGGCACTTTTCACTCAGGACGCCACGTACGTCACGTTCGTCGGGACGTACTACAGCGGCAGGGCCGACATCGTGGAGTGCCACCGCGCGCTGTTCGCGAAGTTCCTCAAGAACACCAAGCTCGCCGGGGAGATCACCGACATCCGGTTCTACGGTCCGGATACCGCGGTCGTCAACGGTCGCGGCGATACCTACAAGGGCGCCGCCGCGCCCCGGTCCTCGAAGCTGTCGAAGGTGCAGACGTGCACGTTCGTGCGTGAGGCGGACGGGCAGTGGCGGGTGGCGGCCTTCCAGAACACCCAGCGCAAGGCGCTGATGGAGGCCATCTCCTTCAAGACCGCCCCCGGCACCATCCCGGCCGCACAGAAGTGATCGGGTCCACCACCCGGGGCATGGCTCTGGTCACGGGGGCAAGTGAGGGCATCGGCCGTGCGGTGGCCCGTGCACTGGCCGCGGACGGCTATACCGTCACCGGCATCGCGCGCGACGAGGCACGTCTGCGCGCGGTCATCGACGGCCTGGGCGAGGGCGGGCATTCGGCGCTCGTCGCGGACCTGGCGACCGAGGACGGCCTGGGACGCGTGGTCCACGGCGTGCAGCAGGGCCGGTTCGACGTCCTGGTCAACAATGCGGGCACCGCGAGTTCCGGGCCGTTCGTCGACGTCCCGCTGGAGCGCGCGACAGCCATGATGAACCTCAACTGCCACGCGCTGCTCACCCTCGCCCACGCCTTCCTGACCGGGGCCCAGCCCGGCGGGGCATTGGTCAACGTCTCGTCCACCCTCGCGTTCGCCCCCATGGCGAACCTGAGCGTCTACAGCGCCACCAAGGCATTCGTCACCTCGTTCTCGGAATCCCTGTGGCATGAGCACAAGGCCCGCGGCATCTATGTCATGGGCCTGTGCCCGGGAATGACCTCGACGCGATCGCAGCCGCACAGCGGCGCTGACGTACCCGCCGGCCTGGTGCAGAGCCCCGAACAGGTCGCTGCCACCGCTCTGGCGGCCCTGCACCGTCGCAAACAGCCCACCGTCATCTGCGGCACGAAGAACACCCTGTTCGCGGCCGTGGCCAGGGCCCTGCCCCGGCGGGCGGCCCTGCGCATCCTCACCCCCGAACGACAGTCTCCCGCCTACCACCGCACGCCCCTCTGAAACGGAGCAGTCCCATACCCATCGCACCCCTGGTCCTCGACGTGCCGCCGACCGACGGAGTCACCGTCGAGGCCTCTACGCGCACGCGAAGCGTCGCCGTCCATGGCAGCTGGTGGTATCGCAGCGAGACCACCGTCACCCCGACACCCGGCGGCAGCATGATCACACTGAAGATCTACAACGTGGTGCAGCGAAGCCGCTGGGCGGTCCCCTGGCCTCCCACCCCGCTCGGCGTGACACGCCGGGCATGGCCGGTCTCCGATCGACGTCCCACGACTCCCGACCCTGAACCTCGAACAAGATCATCTTCGCGTCGGGGAACATACAATCGAGACACGCTGGGCCGCAACACGGAACGGGTGTGGACCGGCGGAGACTCCGTCCAATCGGGACACGGCAGCAAAGCAGTCAGAAGATGGTAGGTGCATGCGCTCTTGACCCAGGTCTCGATCTCTAAGGTCTCGCGCAGGAAGGCCTGGGCGCGGGCGCGGTTCCAGCCGCCGTCCCAGTAGCGCAGCGGGTACTCACCGGTGCGCAGGGCCGTGTCGTACTTGGCATCGCGCTCGGCGCGCCGGGTTTCGCCGAGTTCGTAGCCCATGACGTGTCGGTAGGGCTGTCCCTGGGTGAGCTCTGCGATGACGGTGTCCAGCGGCCACGCTTTGAAGTGCTGGGTGCTTCTCTGCACCAAGCAAGCCGACACACCGGAATAGCCGTCAGCCTGCCGATGAGTACTCGTCCTACTCGACACGGACGTCAGCCGCGGCGAGCGACAAGCCAGTCGTGCAAGCGGATCCGAAGACGAAGCCGATTCAGCCACCCAGGCAGTCTTCGTCAGCTTCAGGCCAGGCCGAGAGACAACACAACGATTCCGTCTTCCATCGCGACAGCGATCGCGCCCTGGGGCAAGGAGACGACCGCGTGCACGGGTGCCTCTACATCTATCGCCTTGAGCTGTGCCTGGGTGATCGGATCCCAGAACCGCACCGTCGCATCCTCGCTGCCGGTGGCGAGCAGGATGCGGCCGTCGGACAGTGGCACCGCCGCCATCGCCCTCACCCGACTGGTGTGGCCGGTGAGCGGGTTACCGACCGACTGACCGATGACCGGATCCCACAATTGCACCGTCGCATCCCCGCCAGCAGTGGCGAGCAGGGTACGGCCATCGGGCAGCGGCACCGCCACCACCGCCCCCACCCAGCGAGTGGGGGTAGTGAGCAGGTCGCCGACCGGCTGGCCGGTGGCCACGTCCAACAGGCGCACCATCCGACCCCCACCGGCGATGGCGAGCAGGGTACGGCCATCGGGCAGCGGAACCGCCGCTATCGCCTCCACCGGCTCCACCGCCTCCATCCCACGGGTGTGGGCGGTGAGTGGGTCACCGACCGACTGACCGATGACCGGATCCCACAATTGCACCGTCGCATCCCAGCCCACGGTGGCGAGCACGGCACGGCCATCGGGCATCGGCACCGCCACCACCCAGCCGCTGGCTCCGATGAGCGGATCGCCGACCGGCTGGCCGGTGACCGGGTCCCACAGGCGCATCGTCGGACCTCCACCGGGGATGGCGAGCACGGCACGGCCATCGGGCATCGGCACCGCCGCCATGGCTGCCACCCACTCGGTGCCGGTGAGTGGGTCGCCGACCGGCTGGCCAGTGGCCGGGTCCAACAGTCGCACCATCCGACCCCCACCGGCGATGGCGAGCACGGCACGGCCATCGGGCATCGGCACCGCCGCCATCGCCCTCACCGCGTGGGGGTAGCGGCTGCGGGCCGTGAGCGGGTCGCCGACCGGGTGGCCGGTGGCCGGATCCCACAACCGCACCGTCGCATCCTCGCTGCCGGTGGCGAGCAGGGTGCGGCCGTCGGATAGCGGCACCGCCGCCACACTCAACACCGTCTTGGTGTGGCCGGCGAGCGGGTCGCCGACCGGGTGGCCGGTGGCCGGATCCCACAACCGCACCGTCGCATCCTCGCCGCCGGTGGCGAGCAGGGTGCGGCCGTCGGGCAGCGGCACCGCCGCCACACTCACCGTCTCGGTGTGGGCCGTGAGCGGGTCGCCGACCGGGTGGCCGGTGGCCGGATCCCACAACCGCACCGTCGCATCCTCGCTGCCGGTGGCGAGCAGGGTGCGGCCGCCGGGCAGCGGCACCGCCGCCATCGCCCTCACCCAGTAGGGGAAGGGGGTGTGGGCCTTGAGCGGGTCGCCGACCGGCTGGCCGGTGACCGGATCCCACAACCGCACCGTCGCATCCCGGCCAGCGGTGGCGAGCAGGATGCGACCGTCGGGCAGAGGTATCGCCGCCACAGCCTCCACTGAGTCGGTGTGGCCGGTGAGGGTGCGATGGGTAGGGGCGGGGGTGAGTGCTGCCCAGCGGACGTGCCAGGCGTGCTGGTCGTGTGGTGGTGGTTCGTGGCGGTAGATGTCGCTGGTCGTGGTGTGTCGGGCCATGGCGAGTTGGCGTAGGCCTGGGCGGTCAGCGGAGGCGGCGGTGACGAGGCGGTGGCTGGCGCTGATGACGCCCGTGATGGCAGGTAGCAGTGGGTGGCGGCCGAACGCGGTGCGCCATGCGTCGGCGGCCACCGACGCGGGGTCGAGTCGGTCGAGGACGCCGGGGTGACCGCCGAGCAGAATCCACGCCTGCTCGCCCGCGTGTCCGGCGTGGCCGCTGAGGTAATGGGCGAGGTAGGGGTTGGCGGCCCGCTCGGGGGCTTCGGCCAGGTGGTTGGTCAGTGTCGCGGCGATGGTCTGGTGGGCGTCGGCGGGGAAGTGTTCGACAAAGGTGCGGTGGGCGAGGCGCTGCACGGTCTGGCCGTGTTCGGTGTCGAGCAGCACGTAAGGCGCGGCGGCGTCGAGCACGGTGTGCACCTCGGCGTCGCTGATCTTGTGCGAGGAGAGCGCGGTCGCGATCAGCGCGCACACTCCGTCACGAACCGGTAGTCCACGGCCCTGCGCGTGGGCGAGAGCGCGGAGTATGGGGATGGCGGCCAGGTGGGCGTGGCTAAGCCGAGCGACGGCACGGCGGAACAGACCGCGATGGTCGGTAACCAGCAGCTCGTCGAGTGCGGTTCCGGTCGGTACGGCGCCTGCGGCGAGGATCTCGTGGACGGCTAGGCGGGCGAAGAGGAATTCGTGGCCGCTGACGCCAATGGCGACAGCAGTGTCGGTGACGGCGTCGGTGCGCTCGAATGCCTTGGTCAACCGGCTGGCAACGTAGCGGCCGATGGCCGTGGCGTCGCGGGTGAGGGCGACGATGTCAGTGGCGCGCAACGCGTCGAGCAGGTTGCGACGATCCGACGGTGGCTGGTCCGGGCCCTCGCTGGTGTCGCGGCGGGTACCGACGACGACACGGACGCCATCCAGCGCGCCCAGGCGGCCCAGCAGCGCATTGGCGACGGTGAGCGGGTCAACTGCCTCGTCGAGGGCGTCGGCCAGGATCGTGAGCGGGGCGCGCTGGGCGACGCCGGCGAGGAACCGGCGGAGGCGCTCGGTCAGCGGGGCGGCGGGGTTGAGGCAGTCCAGGGCGAGCTCGTTAGCGACGTGCGCGAGCGCATCCTGTGTGGACAGTCCTGTGAGGTGTATTACAACGGTGAAAGTGTTGTCGGGTGGGCGTTGCGCGGGTTCCAGCTCGGTGATCAGGCCGTGCCGGATGAGGACGGAACGCAGCTGGGGTCGGGTGTGCGTGAGCAGGTTGCCCAGCAGTGCGGACTTGCCCGATCCAGCGGCGCCGGTGACGGCGAGCAGGCCGTGGTCGTGGGTTGCGAGCCAGGTGTTGATGCTCTCCGACTCGGCGCGCCGGCCCTGGAAGTACCAGCTCAGCTCGCCGAGCTCGCCGCCCTGTGCCTTGGGGATGAAATGGCTGCGTTCGTCGGCCGACAGGTCAGCGAGGACGGCGTTGATCTCGTCGATGACGTCCAGCGGGGCGCCGGTGAGCGGGGTGGTGCGGTGCAGCGCGGCATCGTCGGTGATTTTCTTGGGGACCACTTCGGCGCGCGGCAACGTGCGGCGCAGCTCTCCGGCCAGGTCCCACAGGCTGATCCGGTCGCTGGCGCCGAAGTTGTGCCGCAGCACGGACCGCAGCGCGGCGGTGAACCGGCCGAGGGTGGTGGCACCGTCGCCGGAGGTGCCGATTAGCAGGAGCCGTCGGCCGCCCGGCATCGCGTCCACCGCCGCGCTGACCTTCTGGACGAACGCGGCCGACCAGCAGGTGTCGATCACTACGATGTGCCAGTGTGCGCCGGAGTCGCGGCTGCGGGGTGCGATGGCGTGGGCCATGCGGTCGACGCTTATGCCGGGACGGTTTTCGCGTTCGCGGCTGCGGGCGTGCTGCAGGCGTGGATCAGCTCGGTTGGCGCTGGCGTGCCCGACCCAGTAGAGCACTGAGAACGGGTGGTCCGATGAGCTCCAGTCGGCCAGCCGAGATTCCACCGCATCGCTACCCCGGTCTCCCATTGGGACCGGCCAGTCGGTCACCACACCGCCAAAGTCCGCCAACAGGCCAGCCAGTGTGGTCACCTCGGCCTCGACACTGTCCAACGACGGCAGGCCGGGGTCGGAGTACTGGCCGAGCGCAACGGGAAAGATCTCGATGTGCTGATCGGTCACGGCACCGCCAGCAGAAACTGCACGACCGGGGTGCTACCGCCGTCGACCCGCAGCCGGTAGAGACCTGGTCGATCCACCACACCTGAAATCAACAGCTGGCCGTCGCGGCGGTGGGGCATCGGATGATCCACGACCACGTCGGCGTCGGCGTCGGTCAAGGTGCAGGCGACGTGGAAGGGATCGTCGATGCCGCTCAGCGTCCCGGTCCATTCCTGGCCGGGTGCCACGACATCGGGCAACACGAGGCCGATGTCGCCGGCGCCGAGCCGGGGTTCTTTCGCGCCGCGGCCGTGCTGCACGATGTCGCGGGCGAAGGTGACGGCCTCGTCGGACTGTGCCAGCGTGGTGTGTTGCTGAGCCAGCACCGTGTGCCGGTCCTGGTGGTGGGGCAGCGCGGAGTTGCGGGGAACGGTGCCGTCACCGAAACCTTGACTGCGTCGCAGTCGGCCGTGTTCGTCACGGACCAGTTCGCCGTCGTTGTGGAGCTCGAAGGTGTCGTAGGTGCCGGTGGCCATTCCCGCGTTCAGTGTCAACGTCGACATCGTGGGCTGTTCCACACCGATCAGCGCCCAGTGCTGTGGCAACGCATTCGTCACCCGCTCAGTCCGCGCAGTGAAGGCCTCGGTGGCGAGGTCCTCGTCACCGCCTAGCGCCACGACGTCGGAGACAGTGAGGGGACGGACGTCATTAGCGATGTCGACGCATCGGTAGGCGGGCAGCAGGTCGTAGAGTCCCGGCATGGTCGCCGCAGCCGCCCGCAGCTGCTGACGCAGCCGCCCGGACGCCGGGGCGAGCATCAACGCGGCCTTGGCGGCGCCATCGAACGGGGTGCCAAGTGTGACTGTGGCACGAACGTTGTCGGTGGGTGCCATCGCCTGGCACAGCAGTCCGCCCATCGAGTGAGCTACGAGCACGATCCGCGCGTCCGTCCGATCACTGCGCGTCTGCCAGTATTCGAGGTGTGCGTCGATGGCGTCCGCGAGCAGCGCGGCGTTGTGCTTGACCGGCAGCCGCCAGTCGTATGCAAACTCGGCGACCGCGCTGGGATGGCGCACCACACCACGCAGCTCTCGCACCAGTCCGGTGTAGGGCTCAAGCCCGGTCAGTCCGGGCAGGTAGGCGGGAAATTTCAGCAGTCTTACCGGTTTGACCCGGCTCGTGTCGCCGGAGCGTTCCGCGTCGGTGAGCACGAGAGGCCCCATGCCCTGCAGCAAAGTCGACACCGCCAGCTTCGGCCTCAAACCCCAAATCGTCTTGCCCGTGGTGGTGTCCATGAGCTCGCTGCCCATGATGCCGGGCACCACCATCACCGCGTCCGGTGTCATCAGACCTCCTATCGTGACGAGGTGTCACGCAACGTTAACGTCATTGTTGGCGATAGCTGTGTTACATCGCCACGTCGAAAGGGCTTCAAGGGATGGCCACCCGCACGCTGTACTTTGTTCGCCATTCGCGACGGTCATATCACTGAGGCTGTCGACGACCAGCTTGTTCTCGCCATCAAGGTGTGGGCCGATCCCGAGCTCGCCGACCGCGCACTGACCGCGATCACCCTTGGACCACTCACCACTCACCACTCACCACGCGCCGTGACGTCGAGGTCATTGCGCACGAGCTACGGGAACTGTCACGCCGTCGGCCGGATCGCCATCCGCCGTGGGTTCAGTGGTGATCCAGCCCGACTGGGCCTATCGCGGTGCTGCGACGGTCGGCATGCCGAGGTTGACCTGGCGGGTGATGCGCGTCAGCCCGCTTGTCGCGCAGGCACTGGAGGGTCCGGTCGGACCCCAGCAGATACGCCGACGGCAAGATCCAGGGGTACGGCGGCCCGAGCGACGCCCACCTGCACAGCTTCAAACTCCTGCCGGACGGATTCGAGAAGCCCGCCTACCGCGCCGTGCTGACCGCGATCGGCGAAGCCCTTGAACAAGCCGACGCTGACTGAGGGGTTGAGTAGCGGCGATACCGCCATTGCTGCTGATCCCACCGGCGTTAGATACCGGCCAGTCTCTCTTGCCGAGGCGTCCCGCAGTAACCGGGACGGCGTCCCGGTGTGGTCACGCTCTTCTCGCCAGCGTCACACCACGACGCCCGCCTTCGTCGTAGTGTCGATTTCGGGGGGGTCGATGATCGTGTACAGGTTTGGACCAATCTCGGTGGACCGTGCACGAATGGAGTCTTCCCACGTCGTTGGCCACTGCGTGTCGGCCGACCACTTCACACCGGTGAGACGAAGACCAGACAGGTCGACTTCGGTGAGGTTCGCAGCGGTCATATCGGTGACTGCTGTAATCAGCACATCGGCCGCAGCGCACACGTCTCCGCTCAAGTCGAGCAGGTCCTCGGATTCGAGATCCTGGGTCAACGCCGCGATCATGGCCGTAGCTAGAGCCTGGTCAGACGCGAACTTGCCAACTCGGTTGCGAATTTCCGTCCGGGCCTCGTGGAGGGCTGCCTGTAAGGCTTTCTGTAAAAAGGGATTCCCGTCAAGGAGGGTACGAAGTTGGCCTGTGAGTGTGCGCGTTCTTTCGAGAACAAGGTCCTTCACATAGTTGTGAGGCTTGGACGGCAAGCGGGGCTCGAGAATCGCCATCACGCGTGTGAGCTCCTGACTGGCACGCTCAACCTGACGAGTGCCATGGTGGCTAAGCACACCGAATTCGTCACCCGTCAAAGCGGACGACGCGATCTGCACGCTGATGAGAGCCCCGTGGGTTTGCTGGATAGCAACGAAGATGTCATCCTCCCTTGAGGATGGCTTTCTCGATACTGCGCTGGCCAGAACAGCGGCGCGCTCGGCGGCGAGCAGTGCGAAACTTGCGAGCCGATCAGTCTGCTCATCGGACAGTTCGTGCCGCCGCACCGCGATAAATTGCGCGGCGTTGTGAATCTTGCTCAACTCTGCAACGGGATACCAAGTACGGGCCATAAGGCGGTCATAGGCGGGAAGGCAGGCGAATTCGGCGGCAAACGTGCGAAGCGCGCTCGCCTGTGGTTCCGCCACCGAAGGAAGCGCTGCTGGGGCCTCCGGTGCTCTCGCGTCTTTGTCGAAGGCTGAGGTCGAGTCGGCGAGCGCGGCCAGCAGCCTCTGCCACGTCTTACTGGCGGGCGGTGCAGGTGCGGGGGTGAAGGCGGGCGTGGAGTCTGCGAGCGCGGCGAGTAGCCGCCACGTCCTGCTGTTGGGAGTGGCGGGACGCATCCGCAGGGATCGCCCTTCGGGGTTACGTGGCATGGTCGTCACCTCCCTGGCCCTGCTCACTCGAGGGTACGAGCCCTTGGCCGTAGCGGGAAATCTTCTTGACCACGGTGGGCGCGGCCGCGCCCACACCGAAGGCGACGAGTCCGTTGGTCACGATGCCGGCCGTGGTCAATGCCGCCCCGACGGCGGCGGCGATGCCGAGGTGCAGAACGAGCGACACCGTGTAGACCCCGCCGCCTGGTCCGGACGGGCGTTTCCACGGCCACCCCTTCACGCGCTGGGCGGCTTCGAGGAAGACGACGCCCCGGTTCGCCGCGGCTCCGACGAGCCCCCACACCGCGTACAGCCACATGCACCGACCGTACTGGGTCTACGTCAGCCGTGATTGCGGAGCGTCGTTAAAGACTCCGTTCGCTGTCGGGTTCCGATTGCAAGACGGCGGGCATGGGTATCAGCGGGTACCACTTCCTGATGCCGCCCTTCGTGGCGGGCCGGACGAGGGTGACCGCGGCGACTCCGTCGACGTCGACGAGCTTTCTCCCGGGGTCGGCGAGCAGCTGCCCGGCAGTGAACAGCCCGGTCACTGCGCCGTGGCGGGCGGCTGGCCCGCTGCGTGCCAGCGGTCGTTCACCCGCTACGTCAGACCTGACCTGGCTGCTGTCCGCCAGGCCACCGAAACCCTGGCCGGCTTCCGCTGACGCGGTCGGCGTTCGGCGACGTGCCGCTTCGGCATCCATGGTCCGGAAAATGCGAGCGTTTGTCGGCATTCGAAGATTTTAGTGGCCTTTGTTTCGCTGATCGAGTGCACTTGCTCGCCTTCCATTGTCCGTGTGCGATGAAGGCGGGTACATGTTGGACGGGTTCGAATACGTTTCCGATGAGCGTCTCCCGACTGGAAGTCGTTCTCTTCTTCGCTATTTCGGATCAATTCGGAAGGACGGCCATGAAAAAGGCTCGGTATTCTTTGTCCGGTGTTCTCGCCGCGACTGTCCTGCTGGTGGGGATGATCGTGGGTGCGCCGTCGGCGGGTGCGACGGCGGGCGACTTGTGCTCGGCGAGGGCCGGTGGTGCTCCGTTCTGGAGCACGGTCGGCGGGTCGTGGGTCTACACGGTGCCCGCGGGCGGCGGCATCCGGGACGACGGCGGTGTGCAGATCCACAACGGCGTGACCTACCACTGGGGTCACGGCAACGGTCACAGCAGCGCGTGGTTCCGCCTCGACGACAGCACCTGCCACTGACCTCGACGCCGCAGGGTCGAACCAGCTCCTCGGCCAGGGCTGTGACCAGCGAGGAGGCCGGGTACGGGGTGTGGGAATCCCGGCCCGGCTAGAAGGGTCGGCCTTCGGGCCGGGCTCCTCCTCCTGTGGCGGGCACGGCCCCGTTCCCTCACCCGCAGGTTGTGCGTGATCGGTCTGGTCCGCGTCCGTGCGTTCCCGCATTCGGGTGCTGCACGGTCCGGTTTCACTGCCCGGTCTCCGCTGTCCGGGTAGTAACGGATGGTGGGCCACGCGGGCTTTCCGTGGGTCGTGTCAGCGGCCTGCGCGCCACTGATGCGCTCCGATATCGCGATTTGTGCGGTCCGGAGGCATTTCGGCGTACCGAAGGTAATAGGAGCCAGCAGCGGCCCGGTCGTCGGTTGAATCCGTTTACCGTGCTATATCTGTGATCAAATCAAGATTTTGGCGTCAGATGCCCCTATTTGTGCGCGGTAATCCATTGGTCATGGCGTTGAGTGCGAATCGAGTACGAGGTTCCGGGGGACGATCGGCGGCTGATCTTTCGTGCGGAATCGCCCCGGGGTGGTCGCGCTGACGATGACCGTTGCCGGTCGTCCCTCGGCGGACCATGTGGCACCCGAATCCGTGTCGGGGGCACCTCGATCGCACGCGGTGAGCGCCCCGCTGTGACTAACGCGGTTCCGGCCGGCCGGTCTGCCGCGGGGACGTCGATGGAGGAGTACTTCCATGGCACAACGCAGACCGCAGATGTTGGACTCGACGGAGAGGTCGTCGCCGAGCAGCTGATCCGCCCGGGAGTAGACCGGAGACTGGCCGTGCAGGTCGGTCTCGATGCCGGCTGGGGTGCCGAGCAGGATTCCACGCGGTCCAGGATGATTCCGGCCAGCCACGCGATCAGGGCCGCGGGCTGGGGGCGGTCGGCCAGCATCGCCGGGGCGACTCGGGCCGAGACCAGATCACCCAGCCCGGTTACGGCGGCGGGAGTCAGTGGCTCGTAGCGAGGAGCGGTGCGGCGAGCGATCTGGTCGGCGTAGTCGATGCCGTGTTTGCGCAGGTCGGCGTAGATGGTGTCGCGGGAGACGTCGGTGACGCGGGCGAGTTCGGCGACGTTGCGGACGCCGCTGTTCCAGGCCAGCGCGACCAGCTCGGCGCGCAGGTGGGGGAGCCGATCGTGGTGACGGGCCCACTGGAGACCCGGTCGTTGTCCTCCACCCTCGCCGAGGCGATCAGCCCGCGCCCAGTCACCGGCTGGGCGCGCGTCGACGCGGAGATCGCCGAGCTGCGGCGCCACTTCCAGCACGCCCGATCCGAGCAGGACTACCGCAACGTCGGCAACGACTGCGTCATCATCACCGAAGCGCTCAGCCGCCAGGTCTACGACCCGCAGGTTCATCTTCGGGACGGGAAACCGAACCGCCGGTCGGCAGGACTAAGATGCGCATCGAGCGCTTCATCGAGGACGCCCTTCCCGAGCCGAAGAACGCCTAGTTGCGCAAGCTGGCCCGGTCCGCGATCGAGTTCGCTCAGCTGGTCAAGCACCATGACACCACCACGCGGCGGGACGTCGGCGTCGCCGCCGACACTGTGATCCTGCTCGCGAACATCCTCCGCCGCCTGCAGGAGCCAGCCTGACCGACGTGGAGTCCCGGGTCGCGGGGCAGACTGTGCCGATGATGCCCTCGACGTCGTTCTACCTCGGGCCTAGCCGACCCCGCGTCCACCTCGGTACGTGGCGGGAGCTGTGTGCCGCGGCGGACGCCGGGCTGCTGCAGGAGGAGAATCAGTGGCTGGAGTGCAAGCGGGACATCCCCCGAGGTAGCGACAAATCTCGTGAGCTCGCGAAGGATCTCGCGTCCTTGAGCGTCGACGGAGGGGTCATCGTGGTCGGGGCCGTCGACAAGATCGGCGACGCGACTGGCCTGGTCGGTGTCGCCACTCCCGAGAAGTTGTCCGACCGGATCAGCCAGGTCGCCACCGCCGGGATCTCCCCGCCGCTGAACGTCGTGATCGACGTCGTCCGCGACGAACAGGATCCCGCGGGACCGGTGTGTCTGCTCGTGGTGGTCCCGGCGTCGGCAGGTGCCCCGCACATGGTCGACGAGAAGTACTGGGGACGCAGCGCCACGGACAAGCGCGTCCTGGCCGACCATGAGGTGCGCCGGTTGCTAGCCGAACGCACCAGCCGGGTCGCCGACTTCGAGCAACAGTTACGGGCGATGAAGCACGACTTCGAGCCTTTCGGCGAGCACGCCCGGAATTTCGGGCACATCTACCTGTTCGCCAAGCCCGTCATGGCCCCCTCTGTCCAGGTCACCCAGGTGCTCGCCCCGCAGCATCCCGCGAACTGGATCGGCGAGTTCCTGCCGGGCAAGCCCGAGTTCTATCCCGGGTTCACCATGCTCGGCCACGGCGTGCCCCATGCGGAAGGCCTCATGGTCACAGCATCACGCCCGGATGCTCCGTCCGGTGGAGAACCCGGCCTGCTGCAGCTCCTTCTGGACGATCAGGGCGGGATCAGGGTCACCAGTGGCTCCGGCACCCGCAAGAACGGAGGTGAGCGGTGCATCTCCCCGAACTACCACCTGGAGCTCGCCCACCAGTTGGTGAGTGTGTCCGCGGGGATCCTGAACCACTACGCCGCCTCCCGCGGTCTCTGGGACATCGGTGTCCACGCCACCGACTTGCGCGGCCTCAAGTCGACCTTCGCGATGAACGAGGAGCACTACCGATACTCGACCTGGCCGTTTCAGACGACGGACTACACGTGCACGATCAGCGCCAGCACCGACGAGATGCTGGACGCGACGGCGGCCGTCGTCGAGCGGCTTTACGGCCGCTTCGCCCGCGGGCTGGGACTCGACACCGTCCTGTTCCCCTACGACACCTTCGCCCAGATCGGCCAACGAGTACCGCAAGGACACCAGTAGCAGCCGGCGAGCCAGTGGTCTGCCCAGCGGTGGAGGGCGGAGTGGTTCTGGCGGATTACGCGGCTCGCGGCGTCGACCATATGCCGGGCGGGGTGTTCGTCGACTCGGCCGCTGAGGATGAGTGGCTGGCCGCCCAGTCCTGCCGCCACGCCGCGGCCGGTCGGTACGCTCGCCGCCCAGACGTCGTCGAAATGCCGCCCTCGTCATCACGATCACCGATTCTGGATTGGAGCCCGACGCGATGAGCACTCCTGACACCGTAGTGCCGCTCGCACCCGATGCTGATCTGTGCGACGCCGCCGCATCGTCGGGGCGACAGCCCATGCCGTATCGGGAGTTTCCTTGCGGCCCGTGCCCGGTCCGTGCCGACAACTGCGACAGCCCCGACACGAAATTCCCCGCCGAACGATGGCGCGCCCTGGCCAAGACGGTGCGGGACCCCGAAACCGGGCAGCATCCGACGCTCGGTGACCGCATACTCGGCTGTCACAAAGGAGAACCGCGCACTGAAGCCGACCTCGCCTGCGCCGGGTGGCTGGTCCGGTTCGGTGCCGACCATGTCGCGATCCGGCTCGCCGTCGCCACCGGCCGTCTCCCGGCATCCGCGCTGACGCCCGGCGCGAACTGGCCTCCGCTTCACGAGACCTGGGCCGAGATGGTCCGCGAGCACACGTCGACGTGAGCAGCGAGACCTGCGCTGAAGACGAGGAAGGACCACGGCGGTGCCGAACGACAAGCAGCACGAGGGCATGGAGCCCCGGCGGCCTGTGCCGGACGCGAGCCCGCGCGACGCGGCGGTCGATCGGGCTCAGGTCGCTGGCCTTCCGGCGGGTCAGCGACGGCGTCCGGTCATCGCGCGGTCCCGGGGTCCGAGGCTTTCTCGGTCAGGGATTCGTGCACGGTGTTCTTTCCTTTGGTGGCACAGGGTTTGTCACCGTCCACCACGACGACGGACGCCGGCACCACCTCTGGCAGCTCGCCGAAACCGTCACGATCACCACCACTCCGCGCGGCCGGCCCGAACACACCACCGTGCACTCCACCTGGCACACCCTGCACACCACCGCCGCAGCGGCCGAGCAGGCGTTCACCGACGCCGACACCGGTCTTCCGCCGCTGGAAACCGTCGAGGAGATCGCCGCGCAGGCGGGCACGACCCGGGAGGCGGTCGCTCAGGCCATCAGCCGGGGCCGGAAAGCACGTCTGGAGCGGACCACGAAGCACCCGCGCAGCCTCGACAGGACCCGGCCGGACCCCGGCCCGCCCGAATCCGAGACCGTCGGCCGTGCGAACTGGTACGACCCTCGCGCCTTCCTGGCATGGCTGGCCAGCCGTCCGGGACGCGGCCCGGGACGCGGGCACACCAAATCATGAACAGTCCGACGGGCTCCCCGGGCGGTCTCGTGATCTCTCAGAACCGCCGCGATCGCACTGACCTCGTCGTGCTGGTCGGCCACGACGGCCTCGTCGAGTGGTCCTCCCACCGTGACCGCACCGCGGTCGTGGCCATGCTGCGCGATATCGCCGACAACATCGAGGAGGGCACACTGGGCGTCGCACGTGATGCTCATGCGGAGGCGATCGTTGGGGATCGGCTGTTCGGAAGAGTGGTGTGGGCAGTGGCTCGCCGGAGGCTATTGCTGGCTCAGGCAGAGGTGTCTGCGATGTCGCGGCAGTGATTTATGGGGTTCGGCCTGGTGCGGGTAGGGCGGTACGGCTGCCGGCGACTACCGCGAAGAGGTCGCCGAGCGTTTCGACGCGTTCGAGGACGTCGTCTGCGGTGAAGGTCAGGTCGGGGGGTTTTCTGCAGGAGCGGACTTCGTTCCAGGTGATCGGGGTTGCGACGGTGGGCTGTTCGCGGCCTCGTAGTGAGTAGGGTGCGATGGTGGTTTTGGCCGGGTTGTTCTGTGACCAGTCGATGAAGACTCGTCCGTCCCGGGCGGCTTTTGTCATTTTCGCGGTCACCAGGTCGGGAGTTTCCGCGGCGAAGCGGTCGGCGACGGCTTTGGCGTAGGCGGAGGTGCGGTCGGCCTGCCGTACGCGGACGCCGGTGTAGACCTGCATGCCTTTGGAGCCGGACGTGGTGGCGACCGGGGTGAGTCCGTCGGCGGTGAGGAGGTCGTGGAGCCGTTCCGCGACGCGGGCGCAGTCGACGATCGTGGCGCGGGGTCCGGGATCGAGGTCGAACACCAGTCTGTCCGGCATCCGCCGCGACGGCCCGGGACCGACTGTCCACTGTGGCACGTGTAACTCGAGTGCGGCGAGGTTGGCCGTCCACACCAGGGATGCCAGCTCGTGCAGCAGTGGGTAGGTGATGCTCTCGCCGGTGACGCTGCTGCGGGGCAGCTGGACGGTGCGCAGCCAGCTCGGCGCGCCGCGCGGGGCGTTCTTCTCGAAGAATTGTTGCCCGTCGACACCGTCGGGGAACCGGATGGTGGTGACCGGCCTCCCCGCGATGTGGGGGAGGAGCACGGGTGCGATGAGGGAGTAGTAGCGGATCACCTCACCCTTGGTGAATTCGGGGCCGGGGTACAGGACTTTGTCCAGGTTGGACAGTGTGAGTTGCCGTTTTCCCGCCTGCACGGTTACTTTGCTGCCCGCCGATGTCGGTTTTGGTTCCGGACGCGCCACTTTCCCGGCCGGTGGTCTGGGTGAGGCCGGGCCGGGATCGGGGCTCGCGGGGGCGAGTACGTCGGCGGGTTCGCGGTCGTCGCGTAGTCCCCGCCAAGCTGTGTGCCGGAGGCGGCCGGCACTGCGGGTGAATTGCCGGAAGACGACCTCGCCCACCAGGTCGGGCTCGGCCCACAGGGCGGTGCGGGTGTCCTCCCGAGGTGGTTGCGCGGCGAACGGGTGTGTTCGGCGTGCACGTTCGGCAAGGAGCGACTTCAGCCGGGCCCTCTCCGGAGCCTTGAATCCTGTCCCGACGTCGCCGACGTAGACCAGGTCGCCGGTAGCCGGGTCGTGGGCGCCGAGGATGAGGCTGCCGAGTGTCCCTTCGAGACCCCGTTGGCCCTTTCGCCATCCGCAGAGGATCACTTCCTGGGTTTGGATCAAGGGGTGTTTCAGCCACGCATCCGGCCGTTTCCCGGGGATATAGGTGGAGGTCCGCAGTTTCGCGACCAGTCCTTCCGCGCCGTCCGCTGCCGCGCGGTCGAGCAGGTTCTGCGGGGTGAGCCGGTCGGCGGCGAGCTGCTCGAACGTCACCGACGGGACGACGGCGACCCGGTACGGGTCCGGCATCGGGATCTGTTCCAGCGCGGTACGGCGTTCGGCATACGACGCGGTCAGCAGGGACCGGTCGCCGAGCTGGAGCAGATCGAAAGCCAGGAAGCGGACCGGGATGTCGATGAAGGGCTCGGTGTGGCCGGCGAGCTTGCGATGGGACTGGTAGCGGCCGCGTCGCTCCTGCAATGCGCCGAACTCGACCTGGCCGCGGCCGTTGTAGACGACGATCTCGCCGTCGAGCACCGCCGCTGTCCCGTCGAGCGCAGGTCCCAGAACACCGGCCAGTTCGGCGAACTCGGCCGTGAAGTCGATGCCGTTGCGGCTGGTCAGCACCGTCGTACCGTCGGGCGCGACCGCCATGCAGCAGCGATAGCCGTCGAGTTTGTATTCATACGCCCAGCCTGCGGCGCTGCGGAGTCGTCCGCCGTCCGGTTTGGCCAGCATCGGCTCCACCCACGCCGGAACGCGAGATACCCCACCGCCCGGTCGCGTGCCCGCCATCTCGACCGCCTCTCGTCGATCGAGCGGCCAAGACAGCTAGCTGTGACCGCTCGCAGTCACTGCGACTGCGACGGTAACCCGGATGGAGCAGCAGTGCACGGTAACTGCAGGTCAGAGGAGTTTCGTCAGTTGCTTGTCTCGGTAGTACCAGGCGGCTGACGTGTGATCGCCGGCTCGGTGTCAATGTCCGAACCCGTCCGCCACGCGCACGTCCGTTGCGTTCCGTGTTTCTGTGAGCGGCGGAGGTCCAGGGTGGTGGCCGATGGCAGGATGGGGGAATGTCGACGAACCGCGAGGGCTTGTCGGAGTTCCCCGTCGTGGACTCCCAGTCCTGGTCTTCGGTGGGGTCGGTCCATGACGATCTCCTCGAGGCGAAGGCGCTGGTGTACGACCCGAGCGGGTTCACCTGTTCACGGCCGGTAGCCGAGGTGGAGAGTGCTGATTATGGGGCACATGAATTTGCTCTGGATGGCTACGCCATCAGGTTCCGTGCGGCCAAAGTAACCCCGATGAAGGTCGGCCAGTTCGCGACGGTGTGGACGAGGTCCGCTGACGGCCCGATCCAGCCCTTCGACTCGGAGGATCCTGTTGATCTCGTCGTCATCAGTACTCGTGATGGCGGGCACTTCGGGCAGTTCGTGTTCGGGCGAGAGGTGCTCTGCGAACGGGAGATCATGTCGCGAAACGGTATAGGTGGAAAACGGGCGTTCCGCGTCTACCCGCCGTGGGTGACCACGACGAATCCTCAGGCCCGCCGCACGCAGGCATGGCAACTGAACCATTTTCTGCCCATAGGTCACGACGGGCCGGTCGATTTCGCCCGTGCTCACGTGCTCTATCACCCATGAACGACGGCTGCAGTCCCTTCCGTTGCCGCAGCCGGCGCGTTTCGGCATTCATCAGCTCACGGCCGCTCGGCTGACGGTCCGGAGCTGCGGCTGCCGAACTGTGTACCCGCAACCACTGGCCAGCTAGCAACCCCGCGGCTCTGCGCCGCGATTGTCAATCGCTTGACGTTCGAGGCGTCCATCATTGAAACGGCACCGACTCTTCTCGGCTACGCACCACCAAAAGCCGCCGAACCAGCCGAGCCAGCTGACAACCGGCTCGCCGATCATCGTGCCTGGCTGGCATCATGACAGGCATGAACGTGGGCGACCAGGTCGTGTTCCTCGATGACGAACCCGAGCTCAACCTGCCCGAAGGCACCCCAGCCACAGTGACCGCCTTCTACGAACCCGACTACATCGAATTCCAGCTCGCCGACAGCCGCGTCTTCACCGCGCTCGAGTCCTCGCTCGGCGCCGCACCGACCCAGGCCTGACCGCACCGCTACCCTCCGGGCCAGCTGAACGCAGCCGTCAGAACGGCGCGCCCCGCCAGTCCATCTCCATTGACCCACCCGGCGGGACACGGATCAGTCGATCGCGGCGAGCAGGGCTCGGCGGTGGTCGGGCCAGAGCCTCGGCAGATCGCGATCCAGCAGCTCGTCGCCGTCGTGCCACGTCGCGCCAGGGACGTCCGGCGTCCACGGCGGCGGCGGGGAGACTGTAAGGGCGATGTGGACGGTGTAGGTACACGTCCAGGCGTGCAGGGTGTGCGGGGAGCTGATCGGGCGGATCGCGCGCACGATCCGGGTCGTGGCGTCACGGGGGATGTCGACACCGGTTTCGGCGGAGACCTTCCGCGCGGCGGTGGCGAGGATCCCGTCCAGGGTGAGCGGCCGGTCGCCCACGCGCCACTGCGCTGGGGTCCGCCCGACATCAGCGGGAACGCCATACCCGCCGGGCAAGCGGAAGTTTTGGCCACGGGAGATCAGCAGGACACGACACGGTCACGGCCAGCAGGTTGCATTATTCCGGGCACGCGGACTTCGAGAAGCGTTGTTGTCGGCGGCGGTGTCGAGCCACTCGAGTCGCTGGGCTGCTTCCGAGTGCTGAGAACGTTGAAACGCGAGACGGTTTCTCGGCGACACAACGATGTGGTCCTGGACGAAGAGGCCACCGCCGTCCGGGCCGCGGAGACCGGACAGTGGTGGCCGGTCACCCGATCGAGAAGAGAGCGCTGGCTGGACCTGATGTTCGTCGTCGACAGCGGTCCGTCGATGGCGTCGTGGCCCCGAGGCGTCCCGGTCCCACGGTGTCCACCGGAACCGTGCCCGGTACCTGTACTCGAACTGCGGCCATGGTCGCTGGCGCGGTGGGCTGGGCTGATGACCGGCGAGCATTCCGGCTCGACCGAAGGCACCGTCGTGCTCGCCTCAGAGCAGGCTCACCAGTCAGAATCCGGTGACACGCAGAAAACGACGCTTACTCCCGCCGAAAGAGTGCACAGGTTCCGCAGTGTTGCATCGCCGTCGGCGCTACGCTTGGCGCAACTACTCGCGGCGGTGCCGGTCCGTCTCGACGTGGCCAAGCTGGTGGGAAAGCGATTCGTGCCGGAGGCGGGCTGGAGCACCTCATGGAAATTCTGGTGTCGGGGATCATGTACGCTCTCGGACTCAGAGAAGGGAAGTCCACTTGGGACATAAGTCTTCTCTTTTCCCAAGGCAGTCCGGGAATTGCTGTTCGGCAGCGCGCGGTGTTCGAAAGCGGGGCTGGCTGGGCTGCGAAACCTGGTGCTGTGCCAAAATGTCGGCCTGGAAAGGACTTGATCTAGGGCAATAGTGAGAATCTATGTGTGTATCCGTGTGTGAACTTTTGCGCGAATATGAGTTAATGCAGGATTGAATAATTCAAGAAACATGAATATAAAGGTGCACCCAGGCTGTGAGGCAGCCTGGGTGCTGGAACAAACCTGTCGCGTGCAAGCAACTAAGGAGAAGTTCCGTGGCAAAGTCTAGCAGCTTCGGCGAAGAAGCACCGCCGGGGGAGACTCAAAATCGCTGGTCGCGGGTCTGCGCTGGTCTATTTTGGCGAGCCAGGGGGCGGATCGGCGCGTCGAGTCAAGACGTTGTCGAGGCATCCCAGGTGCCCTGGGACGGCCTTGTGGTGCTCTTCGGTGACAAGGAGGTAGCTGAGCGGTTTCACCGCTTCGTGCGCCTGCTTGTGGTCGGAGTGGTGCTCATCGTGGCACTCGTGGCGCTCGTGCTCATCGTTCGTCCTGAGCTGGTGATGATGTTCGCTGATCGCATTGGCCGAAGGTAGGACGCAGGCCCGGTGTGTCGAGGGGAGAGAACACGCCGGGCCTGCGAGCTCGAACCTGCCGGGCCTGCGCGCGAGCGGCTCATTCGCAGCAATCCCGCGATCGTCGGTACGCGCAGAAATCTGGTGACCTTCGCTCGGACTGCCGACGACAGGAGAGGTATCCCCGATACGGACTACGAAAGCCAGAGGATATGCGAACGCTGTCGTTGAGGTGCTGGCTCCGGAGTTCCGTGATCTGGCGGCGCCCGCGACCGTGGGCATCGTGCGTGGGGCCATCGAACGGCAGCTCGACGCGCCGGACGCGATCTTCGAGGTGATTCTCGATCTCCCGTCAGCGAACTGGCGTCTCCGTGCGCATGCCGCGCACCCCGCGCAGGTACGGCTGGCGTGCCACCGCTACCCCTCGACTGCGGCCGACCGTGTTCGGGAAAGCGGTCTCAGCGCAGAACTTGACCGCGTCCACAACTGACCTCGCCCTGGCTGGCATGCTCCGACCACCATACGACCGGTGTCTACAGTGGACGCCAGTGCGCCGGCTCAGCCGAGGACACGGGTGTGCTCCGCGGTTAGCTCGAACGCCACGATCACGATGGTCTCGTGGTGGTCTCGTGGTGGTCTCGGCCGGTAGATCGGCCTGAACGGTCGGCCGGGCCGTCCGGGTGTCGATCGGCGACAGCGGTGGTGCCGAGCGCTGGTGGCGGGGTCAGCAGGTAATCGCGATCCGGGTGCTGGGCCGGTCGATCATCGGTGTCCGCGGCCGGTGCCCGGACCGCCCGAGCCGGTAGGCCGTGATGTACGGGGGCCTTGTCCTTGCCGTGCTCCACTTGCGTATGTGGACTGCGAAGCGGTCGCCGAGCATGGCGGCGTAGGGGCCGAACGCGGCGACGCCCAGCTCGAACCGCGTCGTGGTGGAAGGTTCCTCGGAGGGCTGTTCGCGACGGATCAGATACGCGAGGTTGGACTCTTCCACGATCCCGGGGCTGCCGTCGGGGATCGCCAGGGGGCCAGCTGTTCGCCTGCGTTGCCGGCGAACCCGCAGGCGCCGAGTTCCCTGGCCGCGAGCCGCAGCCACAACGCGCCGAGATCGTCACCGCTTTTGACGGTGACGCCGGTCCACGTCCGGTTGCCAGCGTTGGGCACGAGGGACTGGCCGAGTTCGGTTGGATTGATCCGCTGGTCGGAGTCCCAGATGAGCACCGGGCGTCGCCCAGCGACGGTAAGGACGTCACAGCGTTCGCCGTGCTCACGTCGCTGGCCCAGCTGGTCGGTGACGTCCAGGGGGACAGCCCTGTAGAAGCGGCTGGCGACAGACCGCAGGCAGCCGTTGCCTGGCTTGAAGGCCACGACATGGGTGCCGCCGCGGATCCGGAGCGGCACGACCAGGCGCCCGCGGCCGTTGAGGAGCTGGCGCCAGGCGGGTGAGAGGTCCCATTGCTCCGCGGTGACCACGATGCGGTCATAGCGTGGAAGCCCGACGGTGCCTTTCCTTTTGTGGTGGTGGTGACGTTTCCGGTGAGTCCGGCGCGCTCGGTGAGCAGGTTTGTCAGGTAGCCCGGTCCGATTTGGAGGACTCGGTGACCGGGCTCGAGGTCGAGCTGGTCGGTGAGCATCGTGAGGAGTCGCGTATCGGGGCTTCTGGTCGCGGTGGGGGCTTCGACGGTCGGTGCGGGACAGCTAGGCAAGGACCGTCGTGTGTTCTGGGTTGTTCCCGTGTCGTTCATGCCTTTCTCTCCGCTGCACGACGACGTGGTGAGGCGGGCTGGAGCAGTGGCAGTGCCGGGCTGTGCTCGTCTCGCCCTGAGCGGGCTCGTCCGGCCGGTGATGTCCCGGTGTGCTCCGTCAGCTGGAAGCGCTTGACGACCTTCCACTGGTAACAGCATTCGGTGGGGCTCTGCCGGACCCAGGCGAGGACGAGCGTGCGGACCATCACGAATGCGTGGCTTGGTCGGACACGCCGCAGGACACTGCTGAAATCCTCGGTCTCCTGATCGCAGCTGGCGTAGACGAGGGCCATGTGGCAGGGGCGGGTGTCGTGCCCGATCGCGCCGGGACCGCACACTCGGGCGATGACGGTACGCACGTCGTCGACCAGGTCGCTGAACGGATCCTCGGGGGAGTCGTCGAATGGGCCATCGCTGAGGGGTTCGTGGTCGAGCACGATGCCGCGCTGGCCGATGACCGGGGATCCCATCCACAGCGGGAACGCGGGCCGATCACGGAGCAGGATGGTCAGGTCGTCGACGAGCTTCGTCACCGTCGTCCTGCCGATCGGCGGTGTGTCGTAGAGACCGTGATTGATCGGCTGAATCGTCACGTGCAATCCCGCATCCGGCACAGGCGTGCTGGTGCCGGGAAACGGGGACACGACTGTGCGGACGCCGTCGAGGAGCGTCGCCAACCGGGAACCCGTACCTGTTGCGGCATCGCGGTGGAGGTCGGGCACGGCGAGCAGGGTGAGTTCCTTGTGGCCGCCGGGCCACCGGCGCTCACCTTCGAAAGCACTTCTCATAACGGCGTGTGAGTCCCTTTCCGGTCGGGGTGGCTTCGAGCGTTTCGCGATCAGCGTCCGTGCGTCTGGCGAGCGAGATCCGCACCGCGGTGGCGCGGCTAGTCGCAACCGACGGTGGCCAGGGTGACCCGTGTGGCGCGGTCGCGTGGTGTGATGCTCAGGCCCCAGATCTCGGCGCGGGCCGGGGACTGCCAGCTCTGTCCGGTCCTGGTGAACCGCAACTGGCCGCCCCGGGATCCGGTGAGGGTCACGACGTCGGTGGTGATGCTGAGCGCGGCATCCGAGTCGGTGTATTCCGTTCCGGTCAGGCACCCGCCTCGGTAGTCCCGCACCCCGGCCCAGGTGTTCGGTGCGAACCCGGTGTCCGCGGGCTGTCCCGCGGCGACCAGTCCGAGCGCCACGAGGACGGGGACCAGGCTTGTCGATGCGCGCAGCAAGGAGTTGCGGAAGAACCTCGACGTCGCCAGCACCCATCCCAGGGCCGCGCCGGCGACGCCCGCCGCCGCGATTGTGCCGGGCCACCATGGCATCGACAGGTAAAGCCTGCCGCTCCACGTTGCCAGCCCGGCGCCGGCGGCGATGGTCGATCCCCAGCACACCGCGGCGACCTCCCGCATCGCAGCCTGTGTGTCGTCGCGGCGGTCCCAATGGGCGATGAGATGGCGGCGCGGGGCGAACGATCGCCGACCGCGTACGCGGTCGGCGCGACCAGGACGAATCACGGCGCGGCGGAGCAGCGGCCGGTCCCTGCCGGCGGCGGGCGGCCACAAGCGAGTCTTCCTGTGCTCCCGCCTGCCTGGTAGCAGTGGAGGCGGTGTGGCGTGTGGGTCGGGCTCGTTCATGCTGTGTCTCTTTCTCAGCCGCACGAGCGGCCGTTTCGTGAGGAGTGCGGGGTCCGAACGGGCGCGGGATCACTCGGGCGGGGAATCAGCGGCTCGACAGTTCAGGAGGCGTTCCGCTATCGCGGCGAGCTGGCTGCGTGACTGGCGCGCGAGGAGGTCGTCGGCGTCGATTCCGTAGCGCCGGCCGACGCTGTCGGCCAAGCCGGCCGTGATGGAGTGTTTGCCGTTCAGGATCTTGGAGATGTTCCTGGGGTCGTATCCGACCGTGACGGCGAACCGGCTCTGGCTTAACCCGGTGTCGGCGACGACCGCACGGAGCACCTCGATCGCCGAGGCGCTGTCGTCGAAGGCGTGGCCGACTGGATGTCGGTTCACTGCCGATGGTGATCCGGCTGCGGAGGTGATGTGATCCCGGTCGGCCGTGATGGTGGCCAGCGCGGTGCGGTTCTGGCGGATCAACAGGTCGAGCGGGTCGAGCTCGTAGTGCTGTGCGGCGGCGTGTGCGAGTTCCGGGGTGATGCGGCTACTGCCGTTCAGCACGCGACTGATCGTCGCGCAGGGGTACCCGACGGAGGCCGCGAAGTCCTCCCGGGTCGCGCCGCTGCGGGCGAAGACGTCGACCAGCACGTCACGAGCGGTGAGAAGAGGTGTGTTCGCCGTGCCGCGGGGTGTGCTGTGCGGGGTGACGGCCGTGGGCGGGTCATCAGGTTCGGTGTCGGCTCGGGACGTGGTCACGTGGGGGACGCGGCAGACAGCGGCGAGGGTGAAGGGTGGACGCGGGTACTGGGTGGTGTCCGGGCTCGGCCAGCAACTCTGGCTGGAGACCCCCGGTGCCAGAAGGTCCAGATCGGCCAGCCGCGTCGCGAACTGGGCGGGCGTGCAGGTCCTGGGGTGCGGAGGAACGCAGCGCTGGTAGGCACGGCACCAGCGGGCCGTATCGTCGCGCAGCGCCTTGCGCGTGGACGGTGTGATCCCAAGCAGCAGGGGCCGGTCGGTCAGGTGCGTGACCGCGACGATGCTGCCCGGCGGCAGGTGTTTGGTGAGGGAACGGATTATGGTGCGCGGGGCGCGGCCTTCGAAGAAGTGCAGGATATCGACCATCAGGACGCACACTGGCCGGTCGAGGTCGAGGAGCTTGGCCCGGCGGAGACGGCGGAGCATCCAGGGAATCGCGAAGCAGTTCCCGCGCACCGCGGTGGCCCGGAGGTCCCGGTGCGGGGATCGGCGTAGCCAGGCGCGATTGAAGTCGTGGACACGTTTGTCGTTGTCCACGAACACGATGCTCGGCGCGGTGCCCGCGCTGGAAGGAGTGTCGGTGAGAGCGGCGTAGGCGGCGTTGGTGCAGGCGAGTCCGGAGCCGAGGTCCAGGAACTGTGTGATGCCCTCGGCGACGGCGTGGTCGACGACACGTGCGGTGAACTGGTCGCGTTCGCGCACCGCGGCCGGTGCGGCCAGGGAGATGTGTGTGAGCTCGTCGGCCAGCCGCCGGTCGTTCGGCGTGGCCTGATCACCGTTGCGCAGCACGTTGTCGACCAGGGCAGGGTGCGGACGCTTACTACACGGAGTCGGCAGGGCAGTCCAGTACCTCTGGTAGTCGACGCGCTTGGCGGAAGTGTGGAAACTCAGGCAGCACCCGAACAACGCGGGGCACGGACCGCCCCAGAACGGCCCGCGTTCGTCCCGCCACGTCTCGACCGGACGGTTCACACCCGGGTCTCCGCCTGTCGCGAGGGTGCCGCCGGCGGCGGCGCGAGCGATCAGTATGTCGTCTCCCCGCCGAAGGTGCCCGGGGCGAGAAGCCTGGCCGCCGAGTCGGTCTCAGGCAGGGCGCCGGCCGCCAGCCGGGCGATGGTCTGCCGGTAGGGCGCGAGGTGATCCGGGGCGTCCAGGACCAGCATCGCCGTCGGCGTGTAGACGGTGACGACGTCGTGGCCGTGGTCGTCCTGGAACAGGGTGAAGCCCGGCATGGCGGTGACGTACGCATCTGCCGGGAGGATTCTGAGGTGGCAGCGTGGGTGCCGGACCAAGGTGTGGAAGTGGAGTCGCTGCTCGGCCGCGACCCGGCCCGGCAACGCCTGACTCAGAACCGTCTCGTTGATGTACGCCGTCGTGACCGGTCCTGTTGGCCGGCTGAGGATTGTCTGGCGTTCCTGGCGTGCGGCTGCCCCGTTGCGGACCGTCTTCTTCGCCAGAAGATTGTTGTCGCGCAACATGGTCGCGGTGTATCCGGCGGTCTGTATCAGGTGCGGCAGCCGATGTGGCTCGTATGCAATGATCGTGCTGGCGCTAGCACCGAGATAGCTGAGCGTCGGCAACATGTCGGGAAGACCCGGCGGGTGGAACTGGACGCTGTAGGCCCGCGGGGAAAGATCAGCCACAGCGGACACCCGGTCGATCTCCTCGGGAATCGCCTCGGCCGCAACCAGAAACCGGGCCACGTCCAGGCCCGCGGCGGTGATGTGCCCGCTGACCATGCGGCTCGTTTTCGCAGGGTTCCACCCGAGTTCGCCCGCGATCACTCCTCGAGTCCGCGGCGATCGCTGCAAGGCGCTCGACAACGCGGCACCGATCTCACGGCTCTGAACCGAGGATCTTTCGATAGACGCGGACGTTGTTCCTGCCGTACGGGGTGCGCTGGACACGGTCAATCACTTTCTGCAGTACTCAAGGACTATGGCTCCGGGCTCCGCGGATGACGCTGCCGCTGCTGCGGCGCGGGGCGTTGGGGACGTGGGCCGAGAGCGGCAGGCCACGGTCGTCAGGCGAACTGGCAGGGGAAGAACCGGTGATCCGGCGCCGTCCTGCGGCGCCGGATCACCGATTCCCCTAGCCGGCCAACGTCAGATCCGCCTGTGTGATCTGCGTATTCCGATCACGCTCCTGCGCGGTCTGGATGATCCACAGCAGGAATCGCGGTTCCGCCACCGTGGTGTAGATCGTGGAGCTGACGCAGGCCTGCGTGTGCGAGCGCGACCCGAGTCCGATCAGGACCCAGTCCCGCCCGTACCGCTGCAACGCCCCGCCGCCCGAGTCGCCGGCACATGCGGTGCCGCCGTTCGGGGCGGTGCCCAGACAGATCTCGCCACGTCCGATCCCCGCCTTGCACTCGCTGGGTGCGGTGATCGGGACGTCGAGCTGCCGCAGCCACGTCGGTGCCGGGGCACCCCAGTGAGCTGGGTCCGGGTCGGTCAGGCCCCACCCGATCACCCGCGTCTGCTTCCCGGCGCGCGGGTAGGCGATCTTCGCGGGCGTGACCATCCAGCCCGGGACCGGGTGGTCCAGCTGGATCAGCGCGAGATCCCAGACGTAGCCGTCCTCGTCCGGCATACCCCACTCCCAGTGCTTCGGGAGCGAGATCGACGTGACGCCGCGGACGGCGCCACCGGAGTGCCGGTTGGTCGACCCGATCCGCAGCGTGTACTGGGACGGATCCTGCGGATCCGCCTGCGTACCCACCCCGGCCCGCCGCGGGGGCGGTGTCTGCTGGAACGCCCGCCACGCCAGTTCGCCCGCCCTGTCCGCGCGTTGAGGCGCGGGAGGCATCACGGACAGGCAATGCGCCGCGGTGACGACGAACGAGGGATGGATGAGCGCACCGTTGCAGGTGTGCCAATCCTCCACGCCGTTCTTGCGCAGCTGGATCGACCCGGCGCCGGCGTAGGCCTCCGAGGCCCGTTCGCCACCGACGATCATCGGCGACACATCGTCGCCTCCGTTGTCGGTGGCGAACGGGCTGGTGCTGGCGGGTGCGGCCTGTGCCGCACCGTGGTTCCCGCCGTCGGCGGCAGCGACCGGTGCACCGCCGAGGCCAGTGGCGACGAATGCCGCCAGGGCGGCCACGGCGACGCGCAACCCGCCACGGCGGCGGGGTCTTGTCGTGTTCTTCACTGTTTCCCTTCTCTGATAGTGCTTCCTGACGCTCGCTGCGGGTGCGCGAGCGCGACTGTGAGCCCCCGAGCACACCGGTGACGACGAAAAGTCTGATGAAGTTGTCAGACCGGGTGGGCGTTGTGGGAATCCGTCGAGACGTGGTGTGCATCGGCGGGACGGTGGCCACGGCGCCGCTCGCACGGATCAGGCACCGGGCCGGGTTTCGATCTCAGACATGGCGCGTCGCGGGGTTCTGACGCCTGCGTTCGTGTTGCTGTCTGCGGCGCGAGCGCTCACGCGCATGCGTGACTGGTCCCCTTCAACGGCTGCGCTGCCCTGGCGTTCGCCGTGGTTGCGGGGTGTGGCTGTGGCTGGCGTCGACGAGGCGCTGGTAGAGGCGTGGTTCGGCACCGAGGGCGACGTATTCGGCCATGAACGCCGCCGGTGCGCCCTTGTCGTCGCGGTCTCCGCGGTCGAGAAGGATCCGCACCACGGATCCCGTTCTGACGTCGACGAAGATCTGTTCGCGGCCCGAGCTGCGTTGCTCGATCAGCCGCCCCAGCGCGGTGGTCAGCCGAGCTCCGGCGTCGTCGCGGTCCAGCTCGGCGAGGTAGGTGACCTTGGTCAGGCGGCGGGCCTGTAGCGCGGTGAGGGCATGGTCGATCACGTCGGCGGGCGGCCGATCGGCCTGTGCGGTGCTCCTTCTGGAGAGGTTCACGGACGCTGTCGTCGAGGGCATCATGAGTCGACCTTTTCCGCGACCACGCACCATATCGGAAGCCGTGATGCCGGTGTGGTGTCGTGTTCTGGCTCGAGCCAGCTGGACAGCGTGGTCACACCTGGAGGCAGGATCTTCCAGCCAGGGAACCAGGTTTCTATGTCGTCTCCGTCCCGCAGCGTGAGCTCAGGCTCCACGGTCTGCCTGAAGAGCTGTCGCAGAGCCTCCAGCTCGCCGGCCTCCGGAGTGTCTGCCGGGGCGGTGCCGAGGAAACTGAACGCGATCACGCTGCCGACCGCGACCTCGTCGTGGTAGGCGCGGATCATGTCCTTCGGCTTGCCCGGCCAATGCGAGAGGTCACCGATCGTGATGCACAGTGGTTCCGCGGGGTCCAGGGACCAGCGGTCGTCACCGTGCTCCGCCAGGAGTGGCGTGAGGACGTCGTGAATCGCCGCCGGGACCACGGCGGCATGCCCCGGTTCGTCGGTGTTGGCGTTCGCCTCGTCCACGGCGAATTTCAGGTGCGCCCCGACATAGACGTCGCGGGGGACCAGCACGGTTCGTGCCGCCGTCGCGTGGGCGCTCGCGATCGTGTGCGCGGTGATCCGCTCTCGCCCGGCGGGTAGCTGTGCGCCGGCGTCGGCGAACTGGGTAATGCCCTTCGTGCCCGCGGCGTCCGCGATGACCCGGTCCCGGAACCGCCGCTGCGCCAGCAGGACAGCGACGTAGCCAGGCGCCTGGCGGTCGATATGCCGGGCCAGTTCCTGGTCGATCCGGAGGTGACCGCCCATCCGTGAGATGTCCGCCTGGCCACGTTCGAGCAGTGCGGCGTTGACCCGCGTGGGCGTGGGGCGCCCCTCCTCGTCATCGAGACCTGGGACGAACCCGAGTGGTGCGAGGAAGTCGTGACTGTGTGCCGAACGCATGACGGTGGCCGGTTTCTGTCGCGGAAACGAGGAAAGGTCTGGGGATCGATGGGATCGCCCTGTGTTGTTGGTGGCTGGTCGTTGGACGAGCAGGGTGGTCACCATGAGCGCACCGTCCGCTGTGGACGATGTTGTGCCGGTTCCGCCGGGTCCCTGGGCCAGTCCGGTGGCTGGGTCGAGGAAGTCCCACGTGTTCGGGTGCTGGAAGCGCCAGGCCAGCTCGTCCGCGTGGCGGACGACCAGCGGGGTTCCGGTGTGCTGCCGGAATTCGACAGCGACCTGGGGAAGGCCGATCTCGCCGGGATCACTCTGGGCGCGCAGTGTGAGGTGGGTGACCGCGACCCAACTCCCCGGCGGAAGGACGTTCCAGAGCCCGGCGATCAGGTCTTTCGCCTGAGACATGTGCTGTAGCGCGTGCAACACGAGCGCACAGATCGGTTTGGTCAGGTCGATCTCACCGGCCACAGCTGCCGCGTGGAGGCACACCTCAACACGTGGATATGCGGGCACCCAGCCAACAGTGAGGATATCGCGGCAGGTGTTGGTGATCAGGGACCGGACGGCGGGCTCGGCGTCGTCGAGCAGATACAGAACCCGGCAGTCCGTGCCATCGGGGAGCATCTCGTGAGCCAAGGGCCAGGGCCGCAGGTCGGGCTGAAAGACGACAATCTGCCCCACACCGGCCTCGAGAGCACCAGCGATCACCCGGTTCCGGAACTCGTACTCGGCCGCGATCGAAGGTCCGAGGCTGGGGATGTGCTTGCGGACGTCCCACAACGCCGCGTCCGGGACGGCGTCGTCACGAGCCCCGGCCAGTGTGGCGCGGAGTCCTGCGAGCGACGTCGTCCCGTTGGGCCCGGAGTGGCCGGGCTCTGCGGCGGGAGGGATGCGGCTGGCGTGCTCTGGTGTCACGGCGTGGTGCTTTCGTCGTTGTAGGGCCCGGCGTACGTGGGCGCCCTCTTAGGAAGCGTTGCCGCTCCTCGGTTTTCGGAGATGCGGCTACTTGTTGGGAGGTGGGGGAGCGATGATCAGGTCAGACATCTGGATCGGCCGGCGGAAGACCTTGCCGTAGCGCTGCATCAGGTCGGGGACCCGCTGTAACTCGGTCACGACCGGGTCGCTGCGGTACACCGGGAGCGCCATCAGGGCGGCGGTGTCGGCGTCGATCCCTTTCAGGTGCTTGACCGCGGTGTCCTCCACCAGTTTCCGGTTCGCCGCCGCTGTCGCCGCGTCGCGCATGGCCCTCTGGAAGCCGGCGATCGCTCCCGGGTTGCCCGCCGCGAAGTTCTCGGTGGCGCCGTACAACCCGATCGGGAAGCCTTTCGCTGAGCCGGTCGCCGGATCCGCGATCGGGTGTAGCCCCTGTTTCTCCGCCGCGGTCGCGAAAGGCTCCGGGAACAACGCGGCCTCGATCCCGCCACGCAGCACAGCGGCCGCCATGACCCCGAATTCCAGGTTGGTCCAGGTCACCGACTTGGGGTCCGCGCCGTGGTCGGCCATCAGTGACTTGGTCAGCGTGTCACTCACGCCCCCTTCGGCGTTACGGCCGAGCCGCTTGCCCGCCAGATCCGGGACCGACAGCACCGGTCCGCCGTTGCGCGCGAGGACTCTCATGGTCCGCTCGCCGGCGACCGCGGCCTCGGCGACGATCTTCAGTGGGAGGCCGCCGTCGACGGCGTTGACGAAGGCGATGTCGCCCGCGTAGGCGATATTGGCGTCGCCGCTGGCGAGTTTGGTGATCGCGTCCTGGCCGCTCGACGCCGGGACCAGCGTGACCGCGATGCCCTGTTGGGCGAAGAGCCCGTGGTCGATCGCGATGTGCAGCGGTGCCACGTCCGCCAGCGCCAGCGCGGCGACCTTGACCGGGGTATTCGGGCCTGGCGGGGGAGCCTCCTCCGCGCCGAGGAGCCCACAACCGGCCGTGACGGTGAGGACAGCGGCACCGAGCAGAGCGCGGATGCCGGTGCAAGTACGCCTGTGGCGCACAGGAGACGGTCTCATCGGGAGTTCTCCGGGATCGGCAGATGAACGCCGGACCGGACACGGCCAGGCGGGGGAGGGGGAACGGCGAACGCGGTGGGGTGTCAGTGGTGCTGGTGCCGTCTGAACCGAGTTCGACGGTGGCGCTGGTGTCTGGGCAGGAGCAGAGCGTGCAACGCGTCAGGGCAGGCACTGAGCGGCTGCAAACCCGGTGTGCGCAGCTGATCGCGGTGTAAACCGGATTCGGCGAGAATCGTCCAGAGCGCCGCGGCCCGGTCGTTGATCGTGTCGGGATTCTGGTGCGCGGAGGCGAGCATGTGATGCCAGTAGAACGTGGCATCCGGGTCCAGGACCCATCCGCGGAGCAGGTACCTGTGTGCCGCGCGCTCCCGCTGCAACGCTGTCCAGGCCACCGTGCGCGCGGGTCCCTCGATCTCAGCGAGTGCTTCGTCGATCGTCAGATTCCTCGACAGCGTCGCGCGTACCGAGCGACCGCAAGGCGCCGCCAGCCGCTCGATCGCCGCTCCGTCCAAGACTTCGACATGATCGCCTCGGATTCTTAGCGCGCCGTCGAGGATGAACTCGGCGACCAAGCCGATCGCGAAAACCAACCTATCTTGACGTGACAGACGGGCGATCACATGATCGCGGCGTTCTTCTCCCACAGCGGACAGCAACAGTGCAGGCAGAGACCTGGGCCCGGCATACTGCAATGACATTCTGGGATACAACGGTTCGTGCATCTGTCCTCCCCTATGAACGAGAGGGCCGGTCGGGGCAGCCCTCTCTGAGATGCGGGTGGCTAGGCAAACGGCCAGGGTTTCCCTTTGTGTGCAACGGCTCCCACGTTGAAGTCGTCGACAGCGAAGCGCTCCAGAAGCGGACCGACCGGGTACCACTTCGAACATGCAACGGGTTTCAGCTGAGTTGTCAGCGGGCTGGGAACGACCATGGGGAGGCCCGCGAACAACGCGGCGATCCCCGCTTGTGACAGAAAATGCCGGGCGCCGAAACTGCGCTCTTTGAGGACGCTTGCCGCCTTGACGATCGCCGCGCTATCGGCGGCGGCGTCAGGGATGCAAAGGTGGCTCGCAGCGAAGAACGATCCCTCGGGGAGCGTGTCGATCTGTCCTGCTGTGATGTCCGCCGCGGTCGTGTGGGTGCTCGCCGGGAGAAAGGGCAGCGTGGCGCAGTGCAGCAATGCGACCGGTTCGGAGTCGTCGAGTGGAACACTGGCGTTGTCGAACAGACGGGTGAGCAAGGCGGGGTCGTAGATGTCATCGTGGATGGCACGAACGACAGACCCGCGGTCGTTGGTCGTCGTGTCGTAGTCGATCAGTGCGTGGCTCGCGCTGTCCAGCTCCGGCTCCACATACACCACGACCGCATCAGCGTCCGCCAGGTGAATGATTTCATGCAACGGGGCGGTACTCGTCTCACACTGATCAACGCCGAGCAGCACAAATTGAAACACCTTCGTGCGGCTGATCAGCATCCGGCATACCCGCGCCCGGAACCAGAAATCCTCGGTGAACAAACGTTTCGCACCGTCGAACCCGCCCGGCAGCACCTGCGCGATCGTACCGGCGATTTCCCGGTCCGCGGCGTAGTTGTCCTTGCCACCCACCAGCGCGTCAATCACCCGCACACGACTGTGCCGCTCCTGACGCGTCAGCAGTTCTGACGGCCTCAACCGCGGTGTGGCGACATCGGAAGCCACGTGCATCAACCCCTCGAAATGTGATGGGGTGATCTTGGTGACTACCTCGGTTTCGCGCCAGGAAATCTAGCCCGAAATCTACTGGAAATCACTGGAAAGCACATCGTTTGACCTGTGCAAATAGCGTTCCGTGATGACAAAGATGGTACAAACGGGTGATCGGTCTGCGTGTCTGCGAGCTGGATTGCTGATACTGGTCCAAGCGGCCTTTCAAGCGACTACAGCGCAGCCCATGTCCACGGCCGGGGAATGTCGCCACGAACGCACGACAGACGATGACGACATTCTCGTATGGCGGCCGGGTCGTCTGTGGCCTTGCTGAGCGCGAAGGCCAGCCAGCGAAGCACTTGAATGTCGGCGAAGGTGCGAAAGTTGTGGCTGGTGGTCAGGTCGTAACCGCCGTAGGAATCGACGAACCCTTGATACGCCTTTCGCGAGAGGCGTCGGAAGTCGGTGAAGTCGACGGCGATCTGGATGAGGTCCCATGCTCGATGGCCGTGGCTGACGGCCTCGAGGTCAAGGAGGACGGTGCGGCCGTCGTCTAGAAGGGCGACGTTGCCCTGCCAGGCGTCGCCATGGATGAGGCCTCGATCGATCGGAGGTGACAGTGAGTCGTAGGCCTTGCTGAGGGTGCGCTCGTGCTCGATAAGCCAGGTCTGGTCGTCGTCGGTAAGCCAGATTGCCTGCTGGACACGGTCGCGAATACCGGCGAAAGGGTTGTGTGCGGGTAGGTGGAGGTCCTGCGGTGCGTCGAGTCGATGAAGCTGGAGCAGGATGCGGCCGAGGTCGCTCGGTGTGGCGGGGCGATGCGAGGGAAGGAATTTCCACCAGGTTATCGGCCGATCATCCACCAGTACGTTCTGCGGCAGATCCGCGATCGCCTGAGTCGCGGGTATGCCTGCTGTCTCAAGCCAGCGCGACACTGCGACCTCCCGGAGGGCGGTGTCCCTGGTGCCTGGGGCACCGATGCGGGCGACGATACCGCTGCGCAGGGAATACATGATGTTGTTTCCGTCGCGGATCAGCTCGGCGTCATCAGCGTCCACGTGGGCGATCTCGGCGGCTCGGATAAGGATTCGGCGAACTCGGTCACGGTGAGCGGTCACGTCGCCATGGTCTCAGGCAAGTGTGGAAGACAGCGATGAGATGCTGGCGCGCAAGTCCGCGACTTCCGACAAGCCGACATGTTCGGATGCGGCTTGGTCGAGCTGTGTGAGCTCGTCGAGGATGCGTTTCGAACTGAGTTTCTGTGCGTCTGCCACGGCGACTGCGCCGATGGCGGCGGCTTCGACCGGATCGCCTGTCGCCATCCGGAGGCTCGCCAGCCGGATTCGCGAAAACGTCCGCGACCTAGGGTATGCGTCGCCGTGCAGGTGGATGGCCGCTTCCAGCCGTCCAGCGGCGATCTCAGGCCGGTTGGTCTGTAGCGCCTGAACCAACAGGGCTTTGCCAGTGGAACCGAGATGCTCGGCTTCGTCGTAGTAGCAGAGCCAGGGCGGATCCTCTTCGGGGGCGCGGGCGGCGAAACATTCGTCGGCACGGGCGACGTCGGCCGCGGTCTCCTCGCCACGTCCCACGAGGGCGAGCAATCTCGCGCGGACCGCCCACAGCATGGCGCGGCCGGTGTTCGAGAGCCGGTCTGATCGAACCTGTGCATGCTCGATCGAGGTCAATGCGCCGTCGTAGTCGCCCAGATAGATCTGTTTGCGAGCTACTTCTGCCATGATGTTCGCCCGCAATGGCCACGCCTTGCCCTCGTGGGCCGCCCACAAACCGAACCGGAAGAAGCGGTCGGCCGCCGAATGGTTGGCTGTGTCGAAGGCCGTGTGGGCGACCACGCTGCTGAGATTGGCTATTGCTTCATGCAGGCTGCTTTTGACCGCACTGGTTCCATGGGCATTCAGCAGCCGCTGCGCCCAGCGCAGCTGGGCCGCCGCGGCCTCGCAGGTCGGTCCGCCGCCGAACTTGTTCTCCGACATAGCGACAGTCCAGGTGATCGCACGAACCCGCTCCACATCGCTTGCCCCGACCTGACCGGGAACCGGAGTGGTCACTTCTGTTTGGGCCAGGAACTCGGCCGGCGACGCGTCCAAGGTCGGGAACATCGCGAGCACATCGAAACCATCGTCGACGACCGCCGGCGAAAGCTCGCCTGCGGTTGCCGCGTCCACAAGTGCGACGACTTCCTGGTGGGTCAGACCGAGAATACGGGCCAGGCGGAGCTGATTTCGGCGGGTCGGCCTGGAGTAGCCGCGTTCCCAGTTGCTGACCGTCTTCCCAGTAACCCCGAGTTCCTCCGCGAGACTATCTTGGCTGTGACCGATCGCGTCGCGGGCATCGGCCAGCACGTCACGCCGAGTCACTATTCTCCCTCAATTCGTCCGCAGTCTCGCATTGTCGCAGGTCAAGAATACATACTCAAACCCCGACATGATCGCTCAGCACGCAGACCTCGGCCTAGATCGAGTACGACGCAGTGCCCGCCCGGCCTGCGAAGGACGAACTGCCACATTTCCACTTCGACATCGGATTCGCCTTCACCACAACCACAGCGAGGATCGGAACACTGTGGGAATCCGAGGTGACTGGAGCCCAGGCACACCCTCGCTGACGCCGAACGGCGGGTCGAGTACCGCATCCGCGAGCAATCAGCGCTCCTGCCCGAATCGGCTGAATCCGCCAGCAGAATACCCGTCGATCCGTGAGGAGAGCCGCTAGCTTGGCGCGTGCGACCGCCCACGCCCTGCTCGTCCTCCGGCCGCGGGGCGACTCACCTGCAAACCCGCTTATGTCGAGTGCTCGCGGTAGTCGGTTTCACCGGTATCTCGCGCGTGGAGGGCGCGGGTGAGGAGCGCTGCAATGTCGGGGCGAAGCAGGCGGGCGCAGTCGGTAGGGTCCGCGAAACGGAAGTCGCTGATTTCCTCGTCGACGGCGCGGAGCGTGGCGATGGCGTCGGGTGTGAGGATGCCGGCGTCGAAGACGAAGACGAGTTGATCGTCCCAGGGTCCATGTGGTTCGACCCAGTCCAAGGTCAGGAGCCGTCCAGCGGTGATGGTCAACCCGAGTTCTTCCCGCAGCTCGCGCTCGGCGGCTTTCCGAGGTGGTTCGTTCTCTTCGGCCATGCCTCCTGGCAGGTCCCAGTCCTCTTTGTAGGTGGGATTCACGATCAGCACTCGTCCGGCTTGGTCCCTGATCACGACGTCGACGGCGACCCGCTTGCGCGCCTGCCTTCGGTTGCCTTCGGCCAGGTAAGCCCAGCGTTCGGGGTCATCATCGGCTAGACCGGCCATGCGGGCGCCTCCACACGATGGTTCCCGAGCGTGTCCAGGCGGTCGAGGAAGTCCTTGACATCAGGTGTGGCGGCGTGCGGCCGGAGTGCCGCGCCCAGGCTATTCAGCCGGGTCCGTACTCGCGTGGAGGCAAGGGATGGCGCAACCTTCGCCACGGAGTGTCCAAGGTGCACCGCCTCGTCGAGACGTCCGGTCTGAACCAGTACGGTCGCAAGGGTGAGCTGCCCGAAGGCGCGGGATCGCACCCGATCGCCATCGCGCAGAGCGATGACTCGGAGTGCTTGCCGCTCAGCCCCGGCGAGGTCGCCGAGTCGCCGCAGGCACAAGGCCGCTTCGCTGGCAAGGGCACCGTCGTCGAAGTGGGCTATCCACTCGGCTGGCCGTTCGCCTTCGGCCGTGCTGAGCACGTGTTCAGCGTCGCTCAATGCTGTCACACAGGTCAGGGCGTCACCGCGCATTGCCAGCCCTCGTGCCCGCATCGCGTGCAGGCGGGCGGTAAGCCGCCGAGCCCCCGAAGCCGCCCGTACCTGCGCGAGTCCTGCCTCAGCGATCCGGACAGCATCATGGGGTTGGTGCATCTGGCCAGCTAGATGCGACATGCTGGCGCACACGTTCGCGATCATCACGTCGTTGCCTGCGGCGGTTGCCAGCCGATACGCGTACTCGAAGTGGTCGCGTGCGGTCTCGTCGCGGCCGTCGTCATGGGCCATCCAGCCCGCGACTTCAGTGACTGACGCCGCGGCGGTGAACAACGCTGCGCCATCTCCGACGGGGTCGAGAAGCAGGGGCCCGATCTCGGTGCTCAGGTAATTTTGGACAAAGCGGTAGAGGTGTCCGCCACCCGTCTGCCGGTCCGCGGTCTGGACGACTCGGGACATGGCCCGGATACCAGCGATTGTCTGCGCCGAGCTATGCCGGACAGTTCGCGACACGACAGTCGGGGGCCACGGCGGTTGTTGCGGGGCCAGAGCAGGCATCTGTGGTCCAGGCTGATCGCTGGAGCAGAAACCCAGCTCGGCTTCGGTGGCACCCGCCTCGGCCCTCCGCAACGCCGCGGACTGGCTTGCCCCGGCAACGGCGGCCTCGTTCGTCCCGTCAACGAGTTCGGTGACTTGTTGGTGGGTGAGGTTGAGTATGCGGGCTAGCTGGAGTCGGTTGACTCGCGTGGGCCTGGAGTAGCCACGCTCCCAGTTGCTGACTGTCTTCTCAGTGACCTCTAAAAGGCGCGCGATGCTCTCCTGGGTATGACCGGCCTCATTACGTGCACCGGCCAGCCCGTCCCGTCGACTGGTCATTAGGCACTGGCCTCCTGCGCGTCCGTCGGACGCCACCCGCTGGTCGGCGCCGTCGATTTCTAGTCATTTCTAGTAGATTACCGCCTGAATTTCCTGGTGCGGTACGCGCCTTCGCGGGAAGATCACCTTCGAGCTTGGCGTGGACGGCAGTTGCCGAGCAGTACGTGATCAGCCGCCCTAGTGAGACAGCAAATTCTGCCAGTCGCTGGCCCTGTTTATCAGAAGGAATCGATGGTGTTGCGCGAGGTCGAGCGGTGCCCGTTGTGGAGGGTCTCATCGAGAACAGCAACATCTTGACGCGAGCACCGCCAGCGCAACTCGTTTCCACTGCTAGTAACCAGGGTGCCGCGGTACGCGAAGTGCGGTGCTCCCGTGGCGTTCACCTGCTGGACCTCCGAGTACGGGACAGGCACGGCATTCTGGTACCGCTGTGCTTGTCCGAGTCAGTGCGCGCTGAACACGTCTACATGGCAAGTCGTGATACGTCGAAGTTCTGTCTCGCCTCGCGCCCGGTCGACTGTCCGCTGTGCTTGGACAAGGTGGGGCAAGCCGATACAGCCTGGCTTCCGGTAGTTCCCGCAGAGACTTCTTCGTGTGCGGACCCTGGGATCTGGTGGTCGTCGATAGACGAACGTCCTTTGTGGACGTATCTGGCCGGCCAAACCAGAAGGTTCAAGCGGAGACGTTCTCGGCTAGTCGTTTCGAACTCGGCGTCAGTCGTGATTTCTGGGTCGACGACGGCGAGGGCGCTGGTCAGTCCGGCTGGTGATGTGGAGTCGCACAGCGGCGACTTGATGGAGTTCGTTGTCGAGCACGGAGATTCCTTGGCGATGAGTGCCCTGGTGTCGGCGATTGTGAGGAGAATTTAGTATGCGCGGCGATCGTCACAGGATCCAGTGAGTGTGCCGGTGGGTAGCGGTGTCGTGGACGTACGACGCGCCCGACGATCCGATCCCGCCCGTCCCCGGACCAGTTCCGAGGCGCTGGTACGCGGACCGCGATCGCGGCGGGACGGCATGCCGGTGCGGATGCCCTGGCAGCGCAGCAGCCTGAGTGCCCGGTCCGCGCTGTGGCTGACGATCGGGGAACAGTGCATGCAGTCACACGGCGACGATCCTCCGGATGCTGACTGGTCCGGGCCGGGGGAGGACAGCGGGGCCTTCGTACGCTGGATACCCCGCTTTGAGCGGTCACCGGATCGGTTGTGGGCGGTTCTGGAGTGGCGGGCGCACGGGATTCCGGTAGCCGATATCGCGGCGCTTATCGATGTCCCGGAGGCGAAAGTGTGGTCGTGGCTGCGCCGGATCACGTGTGAGGCAAAGAAAGAGCGTGTCAGAGTCGCGGCAACGCCGCGACCGGCGGGTGGGGAGGACGTATGACGGACACGGATCTACGGCTACGAGTCGCGACAGCGAACCTGAAGCGCGCGGGGTACAACCGCAGAACCCGGGGCCACGAACACGACAAGCTCGCGGCGATGCTCGCGCCGCTCCAGGAGTCGCCGCATGCGCTGTTCCTGTCGGAGTGCACGCACTACACCGGCATGCCTTTCGATCCGGATCCGGATCCGTTCGAGGAGGTCGTGCAGCTGCTCAGTTCGCTGTGGGTGCGCCGAGGTCCTGATGGCCGGAAGTTCGGTGAAGTCCCGTACCGGGGCTACATTTCGGAGGTTCCGGGATCGGTCAATCTGCCCGGGTTGTTCATCGACCCGCGCATCATCACACCGTGCCGCAGGTACGCGCTGGCCAACAGCAGGCGCCAGCTGGCCAACTCGGTCACCACCACCATCAACGGTCACAGGTTCCGGCTGAAGTGTGTGCACTGGAACGGATCTCGGGGTGAGACCGGATTCAACGAGCAGGCTGATCAGGATGGGCAGCTCGCGTCGGAGAACGCGATCCTGGCTGGTGATTTCAACGCGACCAGCTCCGCGGAGGGCGAGACGGTGTATGAGGACTGGGGTGGCCAGTGCGACAAGGTGGGCCGCCCGTGGCAGCGCAGTCAGAAAGGCACGCGCCGCCCGGACGGCACCTGGGGCACGAACACCGGGTCGATCGACCGGTTCCTCGAACATGGGTGGTGGGACGCGGGGCAGGTCGCCGGTGATTTCAGGGTCACCACAACCGAGCCTGAAACCGCGCTGCGCATTGACCGGATCATGCTCTCAAAACGCTCACCTGCCCAGATCGATCCCGGCGCCTACGAGGTGCATGAACATCCGCTTCGCAGCAAGGGCGCGCAGAAGAATGACCATCTGATGGTCAGCGGCGAGATCATCGTCCGGGCGGCGGCATGATCGCGCAGGGAAGCTCGGTGGTACGGCGGGGTGCGGCGCTGGGGGTCGCCGTGCTGGCCGTGGCCGGGTGTGGTCCTTATCCGCCGGGCCCGCTGCCATCGCCGACCACCACCCGGACGATCGGGCCGACGACCCAGGTGCTGCCGTACGCGGGAGCGCCCGCGGTCCGGGACCCTCTTCCGGTCACGGTGGTGTCCGGCGATCCGTGCACAACAGCCCTCACCCCTGAACAGGTAAGACACGTGCTGGGTGCCGAGGTCACCGGGAAGCGCGACCGCAACGAGTCGGCGGGGCCGGCGTGTCTGTGGGAGAACCCGGCGACCGCGCGAACGATCCTGGTCGCCTACGCGACGAGGCACCGCCAGGGGCTGAGCGCGGTGTATCCCTCTCGGCCTCCGGAGGAGGGGCGGGTGTGGCGGGCGCTGGAGGTCGAGGGGTTCCCGGCGGTGGCCGACACGCGAGATCCGCCCTGGTACTGCACGGTCACGGTCGGCCTGGCCGATGACATGGCGGTGGAGGTCTCCCTGGTCGGGCGTGCCGATGATGGCGGTGACGTGTGCGTGGTGACGGTGCGGACTGCGGAGCTGGTCGTCGGCACGCTGCGGAAGCAAGCCGGCCGCTGACAGCCCCGTCATCAGCAGCCGGCCACTGGTGGGAAGAGGAGAACCGGCGGTCGATGGTGATGGCCGACCACCCGGGGTGGGTGCAGGACGACGAGGGTCGCCTGCGGCGGCTCCTGCGCTCGTCGCCACTGACCGTCTGATGGTCAGCTGCGAGATCGACGTCGAGGCACCGGCGTGACCGGGGCGGTGTGGTGCTTCTCGTCGAAGGCCATCGACACCTGACTCGCGATCAGGGCTGCCCGTCACGTGCCTCTGCGGTGCGCGACCAGGTGCAGCGACGAGATACCGAGAGGAGTGCGCGTTGCGGTTCGGCACCTACAACTTGGCAACTCTGTTCGGTTCGGATTCCGCCTCCGAACGTGAACGACAGGACATGATCTGCGAGATCATCCGTGGACTTGACGTGGATGTGCTTGCGGTTCAGGAAGTACACGCGCCTCTGCCTGGGTTGGCGGCGGCGCGCTTGGACGAGCTGGGACGCAGGGTCGGCATGACCGCCTACCTTGGCGACTGGGATTCGGCACCCCGAGTCGAAATCGGCAAGATCGCGGTCGGGATCAGCCCGCACAACCTGCACGTCGGTCTGCTGTGGAATCCCGACACCGTTGCCTGCGTTCCGGGAACGTTTCGCAGTTACACGAACGAAAACATGCACCATGGCCTGATCAAGGCAGTGTTCCGAGTCCACGGTAGCGACGGCATGGTCTACGAGGTCCAGCATGGCTCGACTCATCTCACGCCCTTCGGCCCTAACGGCGGACGCGCTGATGAGGCGG
Source organism: Amycolatopsis sp. lyj-112 (assembly GCF_046549055.1). Classification (NCBI taxonomy): domain Bacteria; kingdom Bacillati; phylum Actinomycetota; class Actinomycetes; order Pseudonocardiales; family Pseudonocardiaceae; genus Amycolatopsis; species Amycolatopsis sp. lyj-112. The sequence goes on from NZ_JAJPWS010000010.1 coordinate 205,291, forward strand.
TTCGCGTGGTGAGCGCGTTCACCCGACCGCTCCACCGGCCACCCGGTCTTGTCGGCGGCGACTGGAACACCGTCGGAGCTGACCGCGACGTTGACGGGAACTACTACGACCCCGATCCCTACGCCGGGGCTCCGTGGGCTCCGGAATTCATCTATCAATGCCGGCGCGAACGAGACGACCACGGTCGGGTCAGGCGATGGTGGGCCGACCGCACCACGGGTGAGGTCCTGCTCGACGGCGGTCTTATCGACGCCCGGGTCGCGCTACACAACGCCACACTGACCAGCGGCGGCGTGGCATGGCGGCCTAGTTCCGGTCACCGCAGCGACGACACCAGATTCGGCCGGCGGCGCATTGACGGCATCCGGTGCACGGCAGAGGTCGTGCCGGCGCTACGGGCGGTCGACATCGTCGGCGGAGACCTGGCAACCCGCGCGAGCGATCACCTGCCCGAAGTCGTCGAGTACGACCCGGCAGCCATCTGCAGCGAAGCTGCAGATGGCTGCCCCTGAGTGCCGGTGACCCCGGCCGCCGAGCTGCAGCTGACATGGCGGTGGAGATCTCCATGGCGTCCGACGGTGATGGCCGACCATCCCGGCGACTGCCCGCCTTGCCTCACGCGGACGGTGACGGTGACGGTCGATCGGAGCCGTAGACAGCATGAGCGTTACACCAGCGGCGTCCGTCGCGCGCTGGGTTGCGATAGACGAGCGGACGGAATCTGACCGTCGCCACCGTGGTCCGGCATGCCATGCGCGTTGTACCAGCGCTCCCTGCGGATGCTCGCGGTTGTGACGGACGTGTGTTGTGGCCTGTGTCTGGAAAGGGCTGGAGATGACGGGACCACTATGGACCCTCGAGAGGGTGCGTGCTGACGCGCTCGCTCGCTGTGAGGCCGAAGAATCAGCGGCGTCGATCCGTTGTTTCGGCGGGTTCGGCTTTCCCGATGTGTTGCGGGCCGACTCGTACGCCAGTCAGCGGTGGGTGTGGGCGAAGCAGCACAGTTGCTGGCAGCCGGCCGCCGACGCGGCGGCGGAGCTGCTCCCGCGACGCCGCGCTGCGCTGCGGCTTGGCCCGGTGGTGCGGATGTCCTTTGTGGTCAGCGAAGGCGCAATCATGGCGCTGGAACGCGGTATGGGCGACCCGGGCGTCGCGGTCGCGCAAATGCGGCATCTGCGTGACCTCATCGACGAACTGGCCCCCTGCGTGCGGATCCTTCATGTCGGTACGCGGTTGTTGTCGGCGCCAGGTCCCGCGTTCACGATCGTGACTGACCGTGCCGGGCGGGAGACGTTGTTCGTGGAGACGTTGACGCCCAACGACTTCATGCGTGTCCGTGACGATCGCAGAGTCAGCGACTTCGCACGGCATTTCGCCGAGTTGAGCGACGTCAGTGGTGATCAGTCCGGCAGCCGAGCCCGGATCGGCACCGCGATCCAGCACTGCGAGCAGATCCTGACTGGGTTGCCGGACGCTGTGTCTCCGGCCGCGACGGATGGGTCGCGTTACTCGTGGGGCCGGAGCACGGTCAGGCGGTGAGTCCGGGGCGGTGGAGCGTGTGTCGGCCGGTGGGGTGGTCGAGGGTCTCCAGGTCGGCGAGGAGGACGCTGAGATCACGTGGGAATCGGCAGCGGGTCCGGCGACGCCACGGTGGCCGGGGACACGCTGCGCAGTCGCCGTGACTGTCGACCTGGTGCTGGGCAAGCACTGTGCGCAGTGCACCGGTGAGGATCGGAACTCCGCGGGCCAGCTGCGCCAGGGACGCTGGATCGCCTCGGTGGGCGGCGTCGTCGTAGTCATCGAGCCGCTTCCCGACGTCGTCGGTGAAAACTTGTGCGAGCGCGTAGTTCATGGATGCTCCTTGGTCATGTGCGTGCGCAGTCGCCGGGGCGCCGGCGCCGGGAGGCGGTGCTCGGTGGGCGAGTCAGTGCGTTGGGCGGGAGCGAGGGGCTCGCGTTCTGGGAATGCTGCCGTTGTGGCGGTGGGCAGGGTGAGCGGCGAGGGCGTGCTGGCCGCGCACTCACCGATCCGGTCTGGTTCTCGCCGGCCTGGCGGCTGGTTGGGCAGTTCGGTGATGGTGGCGGTGGTCATCGTGCGCCACCGCGGCCCGAACGCCACGGGAAAGGTGACCTGGCTGTAGCGGGAGTGCTGGTAGGGCATGACTTCGCCGGTGATTCTGTGCCCGTCGATGTTCGCCGTGACCAGGGTGCCGATCCACGGCAGCGCTGGAGCGGTTCGTGTCGGAGTCACGACGGTGGTTCCAGGGTCGGCCCGGCCAGCGGCAGCTGTGTGCTCGTCGTGGGCAGTTGCCGGAGCTTGTTGAGAACACGTTCCATGACCGCACGGTCAGGGGCGTGCGGTGTGCGGGGCGGTCGCCGGGCTTCGGCGAAGGAGACCACCCGCCGCGCGAGCGGCAGGGGCGGAGTGCGATAGCGGGCGAGGTCGGCGGTGAGCAGGGCCACCGCGGGCAGCCGGTGCCTCGGCACCGTAGGGGTCAGCATCACGGCATGGGTTTCCTTGACGTCGAGCGCGCCGGCAGCTGCCAGGTAGGTGGTGGGCGGGTCGCCACGGTGAGGACGTGCGGTGAGGGTCAGCTCGCTGGACTTGCACGAGCAGCACGGGCAGGCGCAGCTTCGCCGGGTCAGGCACACCGTCCAGGCGGTGAGGTCGCGCGGGGGTTCGGTGACCGCGGCGCCCCAGGTGTGCTGTCCGTTCACGCAGGCGGCGCAGGGCGCAGGATCGGGGCGCACGGGGTGGTCGCCTAGGTCGATCGCGGGTTCGACAGGCGCGGCAGGTCGGGGTCTGCGAACCGTGACTTCTCCAGTGTCTCGACCGTGCAGCACGTGTCCGGTCCGGGCAGGTCACGCCTGCGCCTTACGACGACCAGGCGGGCCGGGTGCCGCCAGTCCAGCCGGCGCGGTGGCCGGGACAGGCCCGACGCGACGGCCCTCGTCATCGGGGATCGCCGTGGTGATCGGACCCCGCGCGGAAAGCCTCGCGGATCTGGGACTGCCACATGACGAAGCCGTGATCGCACTCGTAGGCGTCCACGGCCGAGTGCCAGGTGGTGCAGGAGTGGCCGCCAACGGCGAAACACACTCCGCGCTGGACGACGATCGCGGTGGCGACGGTGGTCGGCTGGGGCATGGTGGCTCAGCTCCTCGTGGCGGTGGTGAGGCAGGCAGGTGCTCCGCGCCGGGCGGGAAACGCGCCGGACGGTGGCGGCCGCTTGCGCTGCCCGGGGTCGGGGGCCTTCCGGTCAGCGTCGTGGTCACGGCGCGCTCGGCGCGGAGCACCAGGTTGGGGTGGCGCCAGAGGACGGGTCCGGTGGCGCCGCGCGGTAGCGGTGGGCGGAGGTCAGCGGGTCGTTCCAGGTGCCGGCTGGAGGTGATCCGTGGCGGCGGGAGTGCCCGGTCTGCCGGGGAGTGGCAGGGGGATGGCTGCGAGGACGTGGTCGACGGCGCTGGGGGAGCCGGGTGGGCTGTCGCGCAGGTGGCGCCAGCGCACTCCCCGCACCCCGGGGGCTCGCATCCGCAGGTCGCCGGGCGTGGCGACGGCCGCCATCACCAGCGTCCCGGACTGGACCACGCCGTCGTTCGTGACCTGGCTGGTGGCGCCGAGGCGACGCAGCCTTGTCCTGGCGAAACCCCAATCCGAGAGAAGCCAGGCGGCCGCGTTGTCGATCGAACCCGCGGGAACCTGCGTGACCGACGGCAATTCCCACATCGGAGGGCGGAACGGTTCGGTCGTTGTGCATTGGAGGACGTCGTTCTGATGAATGATGGCCACGATGAGGCGGGCGTCAGTGGTTTCGGGGGGCACGTCTTTCCTCGCGTCCTGCATATTCCTGTACCGGTGCGAAAGGGGCGCCGGAAACGGTTGTTGCTGTGTGCGGAGGCAGTGCGTGTATTCGTTGTCGCTGCCGTGGATGTGAGCGTGCCCTGGGAAGTACTTTCCGCGGAACCCTTCGGTGTTGCAGCCGATTGCATCGCGCTGCAACTGCCCTTGCAGCGCTGTTGCAGTTCACGGTGTGGGCACGGCACAGTGGAGCGGAACAGGGGAGGGCGATGACGATGACTGTTCGCTGGACGGCGCAATCTGCGATGGCGCTGAAATCCGCGTTGAACTTGAGCCTGGTTCCTTTCGCCGAGCACCTGGGGCTCTCTGCCAGCACCGTCAACCACTGGAGCGCGCCCGGATCGGCGGTCACCCCGGGCAGGGAGGCGCAGGAGTTGCTGACCGTGGCACTGGAAAAGGCCACCGGTGAGGTGAAGAACCAGTTTTGGGCCGCCATGGCGGCCGGAACCGGGAACCCGGCAGCCACGGTGGACCACCGTGACCTCGGCGGTCAGATCCGTGACGGCGCGGCGCAGTCGATGACCATGGCCGACGAGGCCTCACGGCTGGCCTCGAGCGACGAGCAGCTGACCTACCTGCGCGACGAGCTGTGCCGGATTGCTGTCGCCTACGTCCACACGCCACTGTCCGAAGTGGTCGACGATCTCCACGAAGCGCAGAAAGCGCTGGCGGCCATCACGCGGACACCGCACCGGCCGCGCAGCACGCACGAGGTCATGGTCTTGTCCAGTGTCCTGTGCCTGCTGTTCGCACACGCGTCCCAGAACGCGGGCGATCCGCGATCGGCGCTGCAACAGCTGCGGTCGGCGACCACGTTCGCGAACGTCGCCGACAGCGACGCGCTGCGCGCCTGGGCCCGCGGATCGGCTGCCCTGATGCTCGAATGGTCCTCGCGCCCGGGAGAGGCCGCCACCCGCGCCCGGGAGGGGCTCCAGTTCGCGGCGAGCACCGAGTCGCACCGGCGGCTCCTGGCCATTATCGCCCGGTCCGCCGCCCGCGCCGGCGACGCTCCGGCCGCCCGCGACGCGCTCGCCCGGCTCAGCGACCTGAATCCCGCGGACCCCGGCGGGGATGACGTGGTCCAGTTCGGTGGCCTGCTGGGGTTCCCGGAGACGAAGCAGACCTACTACCAGGGCGGCGCCCTGACCCTGCTCGGCGACCACCCAGAGGCCGAGATCCACTCCTTGCGGGCGATCGGGGACTACGAGGCCGGTCCGGCGGACGAGCGGTCCTACGGCGACGAGGCACTCGCCCGGCTGGACGTCACCCGCGCCCGACTCGGCCAGGGCAACATCACCGGAGCACTCGCGGCCGCCGAACCCGTCCTCGGCCTCCACCCGCAGCTGCGGATCCAGCAGATCGACAACACCATCAGCCTGGTGCGCGCGGACGCGCGGACACTCGCGCGCCGCCGCCATCGCGACGCGGCCCAGCTCGACGACCGCCTGACGAGCTACCTGGTCTCGGCCGGACCGGTGCCACGCGCACTACCCTCAGCGGGTGCCTGAGCTCCCGGACACCGCAGCCCTGGTCCTCGCCTGCCGCGAAGCGGGCCTCGACCCCGGCCCCGCGGTACCGCTGCGGCGACATGCGACCACGGTCTACCGCCTCCCGGCCACGGGCCAGGACCTTGTCGCGAAGGTCGCCCCGCTCGCCACCCGTGCCCGTGCGGACCGAGCCATCCACCTGACGCGGTGGCTGCGCGACCACGAATTCCCGTGCATCGAACCAGCCGAGGTCGACCAGCCGATCGAGGCAGACGGTTTCGTCGTCACCTTCTGGAAGCACTACGAGCAACACCAGCGGGCAGCACCCAGCGCCCGGCACCTAGGGCACCTTCTCCGGCAGCTGCACGCCTTACCCGCCCCACCCGTCGACCTGCCGGCGGCCGCACCGCTGCAGCACTTCACGGAGCTCGCCGACTCAGCGGCAACGCTGTCCAGGGAGGACAGGACGTGGCTGGTCGAGGAACGCCACCGCCTCCTCACCGACTACGCCCTGCTCACGTTTCCGCTCGGAACCGGAATGCTGCACGGCGACGCCTACCCAGGAAACACCCTCTGGGACGGTGACACCGCCGTACTCGGCGACTGGGACGAACCCGCGTTCGGCCCCCGCGAACTCGACCTCGCACCGACGCTGCAAGGCGGCATCCGGTTCGGACGCAGCAACGCCGAACTCGACGCCTTCACCACCGCCTACGGCTATGACCCCCGAGACTGGCAAGGCCTCGCCACACTCACCAGCATGCGCGACCTGCACACCCTGGGATCCTTCATCCGACGAACCCAGCAAGGCGACACCGCTGCTGCGAAGGAACTCGACATCCGGATTGCCTCGTTACGACGGCGAGACAACTCGAGCTGGCGCGCTGCATAGCGCGACTGGGTCGCTGGTCAGCCGAACCGCGATGGAGGTCTTGCCCTTCGGCGGCGCCAGCGTGGAGAACGTCATTCCAGTGCACGCTTCCTGCGTCCGGGAGACTCTGCAGTCCTCGTCGTCGGAGACGGCGTCCAGTCGACATAGAGCGCGTGGACGTCGCTCTTGGGAATGGAGCTGATCTCTGCCTAGTAGGTCTTCGAGGCGGCGGTGCCCCACGGCGGCGACCTTCATCCCGCCGAAGCAGACGGGCACACTTCGCCTGTGGCACACGATGACGAATTCCTTGCGGTGTCAGTACTTCCAGGCGGAGCCGGTGCCGCTGTACTGCTCGACCGGGATCGGTTCTACTCCGTCGCGCATGCGGTCGGTGTAGAGGTGTGCGTGGAGGTGGTCAACCTCGTGGGCGACGAGGCGGCCGATGCCGCGCTCGAACACGGTGATCTTCGTTTGTCCCTCGATGGTGGTGTGCTCGACGTGAATGGCGTGCGAGCGCGGTACGAGGCCGCGGACGTCGAAGAAGCTCAGGCAGCCTTCGTACTGCTCATCGATCTCGCCGTTGGATTCGATGATTGTGGGGTTGAACAGTGTGATGATCTCGCCGTCCGGTGTGCGCACGATCGCGGCGGCTCGGTCGATCCCGATCTGAGGCGCGGCGATGCCCATGCCCTTGCCGAAGGTGTGGGCTTGGGAGACGCGTTCGCAGGCGGAGTTGAGGGCGGTGACGACCCGGCGGGCGTCCTCGGCTTCGGCAGGGAGGTCGAACCGGCGGGCGACGCGGCGTAGCGCGGGGTCGGAGTCCTGGATGACGCCGAGGGAGGCCATGACCTCGCTCGGCGAGGGCGGCGGCCCGGCTGTTGCTGTGCTGCGGCTGCGGAAGTCCCACTCGAGCCGGTAGCGGGCGTGCAGCGGTGGATCCTCACACGACCAGGAGAAGGTGTGCCGGTCGCCTGTGTCGTCGCGGCCGATGGCGGTCGCGAAGGGCATGGGCTGTGCGGTCATGGAGGTGTGCAGGCCCCAGACGGCGGGGGAGAGGTCTGCGGGGAAGTCCAGACACACCGAGAGGGTGCGGGTGGGGAGACGGACGGCGCGCTGGAACCAGTTGCCCCAGTGGGCTTCGCTGACGGTGTATTCGTATTCGATCCAGCAGGATTCCCCGGGATATAGGGGAAAGTGGCCGTGGTCGCCGGCGAAGAGCAGCCACACCTCTTTGAACGCGTCGCGATCGTGGTGGGCGGTCCAGGTCATCGATGTCGTGCGGGAGCGGCCGTGCCAGGCGTGCAGGTCGATTTCGTCCCAGGTCAGCGGATTTTCGCTGTAGAGCTGGTTGGAGCGTTCCGGGTCACCAGGGAAACGGTCGACGGAGATGCGGATGAGGTAGCGGGTGATCGGCTGGGCGCCTTGGTTGACCAGGTGGCGTCGCTGGGTGAGCCGGTAGACGCCGTTGTCGTAGCGCAGGGTGGCGTCGTCGTGATCGACCACCAGGCCGCCGGTCCCCGCGGGCGCATCGGCCACTGGTAAGGCGGTGGAGCGGACGCGGGCTGGGCGCTGGGCTTCGTAGTCGCGGAAGGCGGTGCGCAGCGCGCCGCCGGCGCGCAGGGCGGCCTCGGCCTGGATAGCGAAGGACTCGGAGGGACGTTCGGCACCGGAAAGAACCTTCGACACGTACGACCGGTCGTACTCCATCGCCTTGGCGAGCGCGGCGCGGGAGTATCCGCGTACGTCGCGCCACCGTTCCAGTTCTGCGGCGAACATGTTCGCCGCAGAACCCGGCTCGCCGGTGTCGGTGCTTCCAGCCGTGTCCGTCATCGTCGCCTCTGCCATCGAGTGAACCGTGAGTGTGCGTGAACCCACCGTGAGTCGCCGCTCAGCCTAGAGGCACACCCCGGGTTCGCGGTCTCCTTCCTTTCAGTGTCACGACGACGACACGTGAGGAGGCGGCATGGTGAACGGTCGCGATCCCGGGCGGGCTCGGGTGGTGATCAGGTTCTACGGCGGTGACGGCCGCCGCCACGTCTATCTGGCCGAGGTTCTCGCGGACAAGAATTGCCTCCAGCTGCACCCGGTTTGTCATCGGTCGCTGGGCTACCAGCTGGCGCACCCGGTCGACATGCTCAGCCCCTGCAGTTTCGCGATCTCGGTGGTCTTTTCGACGAGTGCGGGCTCTGCGCTCAATGGTTGCGACTCACGCCGCACGAGGTACTCGCGGACAACGAGATCGCCGCTGTGCGCGGCCAGCTGCCAATCCCGCGAGCGGGATACCCCGTTTGGGGGCGGCTGGCCGCTGCATCGGCTTGACGTCGGCCGGGTCCGTCAGACTCGCCCCGAAGGCTCTGCAGAAAGGAAATAGCGAATGTCTATGACAACTACTGAGGTTGCTGCGGCAGATCCGTTCGCGCCGTTCAGCGCCCAGTTCGCACTCGACGGCTCGAGTTTCACCGCCCAGCGGGACGATGTGCCGTCACCGGACGGGATGCGGCCGTGGGGCTTGCGCCGGGCGCGCCCGGCCGGGCCGGGCCGCGTACTGCCTCCGTGGAGCTACGACCCGGGGCAGCAGAAGGCGGTCGACGCCACCGGCTGCCCGGTGATCGAGTCTCCGGTCATGGGTGATCCGTCGGCGGACACGACCTCGACCGTCGATGGTGAGGACGGGCCCAGCTCCGAGGACTGGGACAACGACTGATGACAGTCCTCGTCCTCGCCCCGGAACGGGACTTCACCGCCGACCGCATGGTCGCAGCGCTGGAGCGGCGCGGTACGCCGGTCGCGCGCGTCGATACCGCCTGGTTCCCGCGGCACTGCAGCATCGACGCGCGACTCCGCAACGGGCGATGGGTGGGGACCTTGTCCGCCCATGGGCGGACGATCGCGCTGGAGGGGCTGCGGTCGGTGTGGTATCGCAGCCCCTCGGCGTTCAGCTTCCCCGCAGAGATGTCGGCGACCGAGCGGAACTGGGCCATGAGCGAGACCAAACTCGGCCTCGGCGGCGTGCTTGCCTCGCTCCCGGTCAAGTGGATCAACCACCCCTCCCGCAACGCCGACGCCGCCTACAAACCCGTCCAGCTCACCACCGCGGCCCGGTGCGGACTGACTGTCACCGACACCCTCGTCACCACCGTCCCCGAATCGGTCGCCGAGTTCGTCAGCGGCGGCGACACGATCACCAAAGCATTCGGCGCGGCCGCGATCATCGAGGAAGGCGGCCGCAAGACCACCTTCACCGCCCCGGTCACCGCCAACGACATCGCGGACCTGCGCGGCCTGGAGGTCGCTACACACCAGTTCCAGCGCTGGATCCCGAAAGCTCACGAAGCCCGGGTCATCGTGGTCGGCGAGCACGTCTTCACCGCCGGCATCTACGCCCAGACCACCGAAACCCATCTGGACTACCGCAACGACTACCAGAACCTGCGTTACCAGCGGCTGGAACCACCAGACGACATTGTCGCCGGTGTCCTGCGCTACTGCCGGGCATTCGGGCTCGTGTATGGGGCGTTCGACTTCGTCATCCGCCCGGACGGGGAATGGGTCTTCCTCGAATGCAACGCCGGAGGCCAGTATGGGTGGATCGAAGACGCCATCACCGCACCGATCACCGACACGATCGCCGACCTGCTGACCCGAGGAGAAACGCCATGACGGCGACCGCCACGCCATGGCGCCCCCACGCCCACCGGCTGGCCGACGACATCGCCACCGACGGCGTGCTGCGGTCACCGCAGTGGCGCGCCGCGCTCGAAACCATCCCCCGGCACGTCTTCGTGCCCCGCTTCTACACCCAGCAGCCCGACGGCCACTGGAGCGAGACCGGCCACGACTCACCCGACTGGCTCGACCAGGTCTACCGCAACCAGCCGCTGATCACCGCGCTCGCCACCACCGCACGCGGTAACCAGGTCACTGTGTCCTCCTCGACCAAACCGGGCCTCATGATCCGCATGCTCGAAGCACTCGACATCCAGGACTCCCACCGGGTGCTCGAGATCGGCACCGGAACCGGATACAACGCAGGGCTCCTCGCTCACCGGCTCGGCGGCGACCAGGTCTGCTCGGTCGACATCGGCGCCGACCTGGTCGCCGCAGCCCGGACACGCCTGCACAGCCTCGGCCTCTACCCGGCACTCGACATCGCCCACGGCGGTGCAGGTCTGCCCGGTCACGCTCCCTTCGATCGCATCATCGCGACCTGCTCCGTGCCGGCCATCCCCTGGGCCTGGGCCGAACAAACCCGGGAAGGCGGCCTCATCCTGGCCGACCTCAAACGCAGCGTGCACGCCGGGAACCTCGTCCTGCTCGCCCGCCACGCCGATCGCCTTCAAGGACGGTTCCTCCCTCGCTGGGCAGGCTTCATGGCGATCAGGGACACCGATGGCGCACCACCGGATTTGCGCATTGACCTCACCCCGGAGGACGGCGACCGCTCCACCACTGCGCTGCCTCTGCACCCTTGGGAATCGTTGATCCCCTGGATGCTCACCCACGCCCGGCTGCCATCGCCCCTGACATTCGGCTACCGCGGGGCCGCTGGCGCTGGCGGGCATCAGTGGGCAGTGTTCACCGCGACAGACGGCTCTTGGTGTGCGGTCGCGAAGGACTCCCGAGACGGTCGGCGCGAAGTTCGGCAGCAGGGCGCGAGTCGGATCTGGGACGAATTCGAGAACGCCCACAAACAGTGGCTGGATCTCGGCCAGCCCCAATGGGACCGATTCGGCCTCACCGTGACGCCGGACGCAGCCCACCAGCTCTGGCTCGACGATCCAGACAGCGAACACCACTGGACCTTGGCTACGACCCTCTAGCTACGGGTCCCGTTTCACCCACCGCAAACGAGAAAGCCGGGTACCCCGCGCGCCCGCGGGCATCGGGGTCTGCCACGTGGCCTTCGACCTGCTCGCCGAGAAACACCGCGACCGAGGGCCAAGCCGCATCAGGAGCGCCGCGAGCGACTGGCCGCCCTGCTCGCCGGCGTCACGCCACCGCTGCAGATCACCCTGAGCTCCATCGACCGCGACGTCACGATCGAGTGGATGGACCCCGACCCTGCTGGTCGGCACTCCGCCCACGTCAACGGGCACCTGATCAGGATCCGCCGGCATCCGGCTCGGCATCGATATCACGACACATTCCGCGTTGTCGCGTCGCAGTAGCCGTCGGACTGTCTGGGACTCGACCGCGTCGGCGGAGCTGGTCAGGCCTTGATGCTGCAGCTGATTCCGGAACCGCTCCAGCGCGCCGGCGGCGATCTTCGGGCCGTTGGTGAGCGTGATGCCGTCGAGGTCCTGCAGCCGCTTGAGGGCCTTGCCGATGCCGATGCTGCGGAACCGGCCGCTCTCGTAGTCCTTCTCGGTCACCTCGGGCGCGCCGTCGTCGGTGTCCTCGATGGGGCGCCAGTCCTGGCAGATCAGCCGGTACTTGAGCAGGACCTCAACCCCGGCATGCAGGTGCAGCACCGCGTACTTCAGGTCTGGGGCTCGAGGTCTCGCCGAGTCGGCGCACAGCGTCCTGGAGGTCGTCGACACCGTTGCGCAGCGGTGGAAAGTCGATCGTCCGGTTCACGGAGCTTCCAGCAGGTTCGTCGACCGGACGATCTCCGCTGGTACCCGGCGATTGGGGCCGGGCGGCGCGGGTCCTGGTCAGGTAGCCACTGACGGGCCGGTCGGTGTCGTCGGCGACGTCGTCCTCGAGATGAGATGCTGCAGGTACCTTGCGTCAAGGTATTCGGCCAGCTTCCGGCTCGTGGCTGCTTTCCGGCTGCGCAGGGCATCCGCGCCGATCCCGTCGGCCAGCGCATCCACGGTCGCGGCCGTGGATGCCCAGCGGCGCTGCGCCGACTGCTTGGTGATGCCACCGGCCCCGGCGCCGATCTTTCAGATCGCGCTGTGTGAGCTGTGTCGGCGTCACAGCAGTTCGGCCTGGTGCAGGCGGATCGCCGCAGCGATCAGACCGCTGCTGCCGAGGATGGCTCCGAGCAGGATTTTCAGCAAAGTCACGGCGCGGTGGGCGCGTCGATGGTCGTTGGTTGTGAGTGTCACGGCCGCGGCGGCGCCGGCGGCGGTGAGAAGTACCAGGGCGATGAGGGTGATCAGCGGCGTCCACATGCTTTAGGTCCTGTTCTTGAGAGGGTCGGGAGTCCGGCCTGTCCGTGCTTGCCAGCGACACCGATCAGCCTCGGAGCCTGGGATGGGGTCCGGCACGGGGTCCGGACGGACCCGGACGGCGTTGCGTGGGCCGTCAGGGGACCGGCCGGGTCATCAGTAACGACGTGGCGTCGTCGAGAGACTGAGTACGGTGTCCGGCGGTGTCCGGTGGCCGTCGCCGGACGGCACAGCCGCGGAGAATGGAGTGTGGTCAGCATGAATCTGGGGGAGATCACCACACTGCGCCAGCTGGCTGACGAACTCGATCAGCTGCGCAGCACCCGGGGGATGTCGCTGCGCGATCTGGGGAAGGCCGCAGCGAAGCTGCCGAAGCAGAATGGGCGGCAACCGACTCTCCCGCATTCCACTGCCAGCGACCTGCGCAACGTCAAATCCGTGCCACAGCAGGAGACAGTGGTGACGTGGCTAGCCGTGTGCGGTGTCACAGAGGAGGCAGTGCAGCGGCCGTGGCTGCAGGCGCTGGAGCGAGTCGCGAACTTCCACCAGCAGCGCCCGCCAGGGGCAGTGCGGGTCCGGGATGCGCGACCGCGCGTGCTGGGCGTGCACGCCTCGATCCAGGTCGACCAACTCGCCCGGTGCGGCCCCGCCACGTCCGGCAGGAATGAGTTGCCGCTGTACGTGCCGCGGGACTTCGATGCCGACCTGCGCACGAGGATCACACTCGCCGGGCAGCAGGGTGGGTTCGTCCTAGTGACCGGGGATTCGTCGGTGGGGAAGACCCGCGCGCTGTTCGAGGCGGTGCGGGCGGTGCTTCCGGACTGGTGGCTACTGCACCCCGGTGAGGCCGACGTGCTGCGGGAATTCGCCGGACAACCGGCGGGCCGGACGGTGGTGTGGCTGGACGAGCTGCAGGACTACCTCGACTTCCATGGGGGCGTGCCGGCGGGAGTGGTCCGCAGGCTGATCGAGGCGGGTGTGGTGCTGGTTGCAACTTGCTGGCCCGACAAACGCACCAAGCGCGTCGCGCTACCCGCAGACGGTGAACCGGACCCCGACGCCAACGACCGGCGGCTGCTCAGTCTCGCCGACGTGCTGACCGTGCCTGGCACGCTCAGCATTCACGAACGCCGCCGCGCCGAGGACCTCGCCCAGACTGATCGCCGGATCCGGGTCGCACTCGACACTCCCGACGCCGGCTTTACCCAGGTGATCGCCGCAGGCCCGGAACTGATCCGCCACTGGGACCAAGCACCCGCCTACGCCAAAGCGGTCATCACTGCCGCGCTCGACGCCCGCCGCGTCGGCGCCCACGCACCCCTCACCCGCGACTACCTCGAAGCGGCCGTACCCGGATACCTCACCAACCGGCAGCAGGCCACCCCACCACCACACTGGCTCGACAACGCTCTGGACTACGCCACCGAACTACTCCACGGCGCCACCGCCACCCTCTGCCCCGTCGCCGCCGGCATGGGAACCATCGCCGGCTACCAGGTCGCCGACTACCTCCACCAGCACGCCCTCCGCGTCCGCCGTACCGAACACCTGCCCGATACCGCCTGGCACGCCCTGATCTGCCACCACCATCCCGACGACGCCCACAGCATTGCCAACAACGCCGACCTCCGCGGCCGCGACCACGAAGCCCTCACCCTGTACCAACGACTCATCGACAACGGTTACGCGTTCGCCGCCGTGCAGTTAGTTGACCTGCTGGGCAGGCAGGAGGCGGTGGAGCGGTTGCGCGAGCTCGCCGACAACGGCGACGAGTTCGCCGCCGACACTTTGGCCGCCTTACTGGCCAAGCAGGGAAAGGTAGACCACCTGTGCGAGCGTGCCGACAGCGGCGACGCGTTCGCCGCAGCGCGGTTAGCTGAACTGCTGGCTGAGCAGGGGGATGTGGAACAGCTGCGCGAGCGCGCAGACAAGGGCGATTGGCCCGCCGCAGCGCTGTTGGCTGCCCTGCTGGCTGAGCAGGGGGATGTGGAGCGGTTGCGCGAGCGCTCCGACAACGGCGGCTGGCCCGCCGAAACGCTGTTGGCAGAACTGCTGGCTGAGCAGGGGGACGTGGAACAGCTGCGCGAACGCGCAGACAACGGCAACGGTGACGGGTTCGCGGCAATGCGACTGGCTGATCTGCTGGCTGAGCAGGGGGATGTGGAACAGCTGCGCGAACGCGCCGACAGCGGCGACGGATCCGCCGCAGCGCGGTTAGCTGAACTGCTGGCTAAGCAGGGGGATGTGGAGCGGTTGCGCGAGCGCGCCGACAACGGGGACAGGCCCGCCGCAATGCGACTGGCTGATCTGCTGGCTAAGCAGGGGGATGTGGAGCGGTTGCGCGAGCGCGCCGACAACGACGACTGGCCCGCCGCAGAGCTGTTGGCTGATCTGCTGGCTAAGCAGGGGGATATGGAACAGCTGCGCGAGCGCGCAGACAATGGGGACAGGCCCGCCGCAGCGCTGTTGGCTGATCTGCGGGCTAAGCAGGGGGACGTGGAACAGCTGCGCGAGTGCGCCGACAACGGCGACGGCTTCGCCGCAAGCCGACTGGCTGATCTGCTGGCCGCGCAGGGGGACGTGGAACAGCTGCGCGAGCGCGCAGACAACGGCGACGGCCTCGCCGCAATACGGCTGGCTGAACTGCTAGCCAAGCAGGGAATGGTAGAGCAGCTAAAACAGGAAGTCGCTGCGGGAACGGCAGGCGCGGCCGACGCTCTGCGTCACGCACAATCACGCGTGCCGACCCGTGACGGTTGACAACTCACACCGTAGAACTATCCCAAGCGTAGAAGATTCGCTGCGCCGAGCGAGTCGCGATCGGCGCAGCGAAAGGAGCTGATCAAGAACACTTCGCCGCTATGTCTCAGTGTGCGTGGCGGGCAGCCATGCGATCCGCCGCGTAAACTGAGATCCGCCACTTTGACTGAGACAGGACAGGGTCGGTGATTCATCTGATGCAATACGCGGTACTTTACTGGTAACGACCCGTTTTCCTCTGAACGGTATTCGAGGCGCCGCAACAGAGCCCGACCTACGCCTCGACCACCTCCATGTACCAGCATGTCGCGAGCCAAGTTGACGCACTGCGGTGTATAAATCGTCAATGATACTGTTAACAGCCGGGCAGGCAGAGGCTCTTGTGCAACTCCGGGCGTTACTTGATCAGGCGCGAAGCTCGGCTCGTACGACAACGGCAGTGGGGCGTTTGACCGCACTTGTACTACTCGACGCTGTCAACGAGCGGGCTGTACACCTCGCCGTGCAGACGTTGCCAGACGTCGAGGTCAAGCCGCGAGACACTTTCGAAGACATGCATAATAAGGTTAAGAACTCGCTTGGTGTCAAGTGGGACGTTACACGAAGTGGCTGGGCGGACGTACGCACCTTGCATCGGTCGCGCAATAGTGCGCAGCATGAGGGTGTGGGGGCGGACCCAACGCTGCTTCCCGGCTGGAGCATCGCAACAGAGAGTTACACTAATTCAGTCGTAGCTGCGGTTTTTGATATTGAGCTTGGCACTGTTCACCTTTCCTCCGCAATTCAGACTTCGGAACTGCGCAGCTACCTTCAGTCTGCCGAAGAGTTGCTCGATCAAGGCAAGGCAGGCGAGGCCCTTGGCAAGGTTGACGCGGCATTTTCTCCCGCCTTTCAAGAGTGGCTGCAAGTTCATGAACGCGCTGAAGGTGGACGATCGCGGATTTCATATGAGATGAAGAAGGCAGGACTCGACAAAATCGTTACGATTGCCCGCGATCTGACGGCCGCGCAGGCTTTTGCAACCGACCCTGGCGAATACGTATGGTTTTCCGAGTTGCGGCAAGCGGGCAGTGCGATGGTGACCGTAGAGGAAGTCAACCGTGCACTGGTCTTCGTATTCTGGTGGATTGTGCGCTGGGAAGCGGTTAATGCAACTCTCGTATCGAATTTCGATCGAGCAGTTCGCCTCGACGAACAGCGAATCCGCGCGATATCCCGTGAAGTACCGTGGCAGTCAGCGCGAATCAATGCCCTCCATGCTGTCCCCATGCAGAATTACGGGGGCTCTCGGGTCTCGTTTGATATTGGTAATCTACCTGCCGAAGAAGACCGCCGCGCGGATTGGTCAATCGCTATCAGGGAGAAACTAAAGACGGTCGATGTCGTCGGCGTCTCACAGTGGCAATTTACATGGCCGTCTGAGATTTCCGCTGTCGCACTGCATGACGCAAACACGGATGTACTGATCGCATCAGTGCTTGAGCTGCTACGCGACGCAGAGTCTGACGTTATCGCCGCCGCCGAACGACGTGCCGAAGAGACTGCCCGCGAGCAAGCTGAACGAGACGCATATGAACTTGAATTCGCGCGACACCGAGGCGAGTTCCCCGATTGGGTCGAATCGGCCTTTCTTTCCGCCGAGAAACTTATTCTAAATGGAGAGGTTCAATCTCGTCTTAGACTGGAAGTAGATGAGTCGATTACTCGCGTATACAGTGAAGCAAGCGCGCTCTTGCGCGAACGCGACGTGACCATTCGCTACTCTTATAACACGCCGACGATATTTGAAGTGTCGCCGGAACTTGCGATCAGCGACCTAATTGCCGTATTGCGAGGCATAGACTCGGAAATTTGCGCCAAGGCAACAGAAGCGCAGCTTCTGTTTAACGAGCAAGCTGCGGCTGCTGCTGCCGCAGAGGCGGCTCATGAAGCGCTTCAAGCGAACCTGATAGAGTCGATCAAACGATCGGCCTCCTCTTAGTAGCTGCACTCGCGACGAATGCGCCACACTGCTCAGCCCGCGCCTGGCGCGGCGCGTCGCCGTATGCCTCGACGTCCTCCGCGCCGGCCGGACGGCCGATCTCGTGAACGGGTTCGACCCACGCGGGCACAGCGAGACCTCCTAGCCAAGCTCACCACCAGCGTCACCCTGCCCGCAGCCCAGCTCCACAGTGGAGCGCGGGGTGGCCGAGCAGTTCGATCCCGGGACCATGGGCGGGATACTGCGTCCACCCGAAGGCCTGTGCGGGTACGTCGCCGGTTTCGGCGTTGGCTGCGCGTGGCGTAGCGGTTTCAATAAGCGGTGGTCAACGGCCGGCGTCGTTGAACTCTGCGAGACCAGCAGTGAACTGATCGATGCGGGTCCAGCGGATCAGCTACTAGGGAAGGGGGAGCGGGTTCCTCACAGGCCAGAGCGGGACGCTGAGTGGGGGCGGCTGGTTTGTTCGCGGTGTGGGCGGTCACGGTCGCCGCGGTAGCCACGCCCTCTGACGGTTTCTGGAGCCTACGATCCCGGCGTCACCTGATCAGGTAGCTCCTTCCGGAGAGCACGCCGTTCTTGTCGGTGGGCCCAGCGACACTGGGCCGGTTGCCGACAGTCGTGGCGACAAGACTGCAGAGCCAGGGGCACCGAGTGATCAAAGAGTCCACCGCGACCGTCTCATGTTCGCCCAGATCGATGACACCTGGAACCTCGGACTGATCGCGTCTGAAGCAGTGGATGAACCCGGAGGGCACGTCGAGAACGAGAATGCGGCTGATGCTGCACTGCGCGAGGTACTGGAGGAAGCTGGCCGTCACGCCGAACTTCTCAGGCGCCGGGCTGCCACTGCCGGCGCGTTACCCCGTGCCAGAAGTAGTCCGACCATGGTGGATGAACGAACTGGCCGTGCCCGCCGACAGTCACACCCCCGAGCCGCATATTCACGTCGATCACCAGTACCTCGCCATCGCGCCACGGCCGGTGACGCTGCTGGTCACGCCGGAACACTCGTACCACTGGCGCCGTGAGGTCGACCTCGACAACCTCGACATCGTCGCCGACACCAAGATGCTCGCCGCGATGCTGCTACCTCAGATGACGCAGATCGCCGCGGCCTCACGGCCGCATTCTCTGGACGGGAGCCGTGAAACCGCGAGCTGATCCCGGACCTCGGGGGACCTTCGATGTCTGGACCCGGTGCCGTGGCTGCCACGCCGACGCTTCCGCTGGAACACGACTCTCTACGATGCCGAGACGTGGAGAGGTCCGGCGGTGACCGCGTGGGAGCCGGTCGTCAAGTTTTGTCGTGGTCGGTGACGGCACGATGCGACGCAGGGTCCGGCCCGGCGGCCAGATGCCAGTCGTCTTTGCCGGGTGGCCGGCCATCGTGGAGGAAATTCAGCGCCGCAACCGGGTCCCGCAGTAGTTCGCTGTGCTTCTCCATGACGGCTGCCTGCATCTCGCTGACGGTGAACACGACAAGATCACCCGCTTTCTTGATCATGACGATCGATCCCAGGCGGACGACGGCGTTCTCCTGCTCCTTCACGACTGCGTGCAGCGCGGCGACGGCTTCGGCCTTCGCCTTGTCGATCTCGGCCTGGCGCTTGCCGAGCGCTTCCAGTTCCAGCGCGCGCTCCAGCTTCGCCAGCCGGTCCCGCACCGGTTCGGAGTCGGCGACCTCGCGACTGCGGGCCCAGAAACGCTGCCACCAGGAACCGCGGACTGGGGGCTCCTCGACCGCGACCTCCAGCCCGAACTCCCGCAGCACGCGCACGACCGCGTCTTTCAACGCCGTGCCTTCGTCGGCGGCGGTGTAGACCGACACCGGCGCCCATAGCCCGGCAGCGGTCATCGACTGCGTGAAGGTGCTGAAGTCGGTGGCCACCCAGGTCGGCCGGACACCCTCGCCGGCAAGGGCCCCGCGCACCTCGTTGGTGAGGTTCTCGCGCCACAGCATGAGTTCCGAGCCCAACTGGCCAAACATTGCGGTGAACTCGACGCGCATTAGATCGGAGACAGTTCCGGTGACCTCGCCGGCTACCTCGGCCGCCACCGACGGGTTCATGTCCCGCTGCGCGACAGCGTCCCGGACCACATCCTGGAGCATGTCCTGGAATTCGAGCAGGGGGACGCGCAGCAACGGGTCGGACCCCCGCGACAATTCCAGTCCCATCTTCACGGACCTGAAGGTCGTATCCAGGCGCGTTACCTCTCTCTGCAGGCCCCTCATTCCCTGCTGCTCCGCCTCTACGCCCCTCAACT
Organism: Amycolatopsis sp. lyj-112; assembly: GCF_046549055.1. Classification (NCBI taxonomy): domain Bacteria; kingdom Bacillati; phylum Actinomycetota; class Actinomycetes; order Pseudonocardiales; family Pseudonocardiaceae; genus Amycolatopsis; species Amycolatopsis sp. lyj-112. The sequence goes on from NZ_JAJPWS010000010.1 coordinate 224,629, forward strand.
GGCGTGCTACCTCGCCATGGACCGTCTCCAGCCGCAGCAACGCAAAGACCGCGAGGCAGACGGCTCCGGAGAGCACAGTGAGCCAGCTGAGCCGGCCTGTCGTCACAGCGAGCAGCACCGCGCCGCCCAGCAACAGCAGCGGGCCCACCACCACGGGAGACCACATCGCGATCTCCCTGATAAGCAGCAGAACCGGGTGACTTGGGCGAGGCGGGCGATAGGGGCCGGGGGAGCGGACCGGGAACGAGGCCCTGAAGGTCGCCCCCGCCGCGCTCAGCACTCCGAGACAGAAGAAGATCCAATTCGCCGTGTCGGTCGTTGTCACAGCGAGCGACTGTACGCGCACGCACGATCAGTGTCTGCAGAATCGATCGGCAACAGTCCACTGCTGGTACCTCCGACGCCACCCGACCTTTGTTTCACTGATTCGCTGTCCACTACCACGTAGCCCACAAGGTCAAACTGATCCCGCACCTCAGCGGTCGCCGGCGGCACGGCCAGCTGACAAACGAATCTTGGCAGCAGGACGCCATCGTCAAGGACGCGTTCGATCGAACACGCCACGAGCCCGTCTACCCAGCGCCGCCTTCTGTCGTGAAAGGAACAGCTTCAACCGCGTTCTCCGAGACATCGGCGGGCGGACATACGGCTTGTACCGCTCAAGCCGAATACCGTCTTTAACGGCATGACGGAGCTCGCCAAGCGAAGCCCTCACAGAGCGATACTTGGACTTGTCGACATCGCTTAGGTCGTGCCACAGCGATATGATCGCTTGGCAGCTGCTCTCAAGGTCGTTCGCACGTGATATCACCAGGTCGGTGCCGATAATCTCCAGCCGCTCAACCTCTCGCCTGATGCGGGCGAGAGCTGCCACCCCTTCCTCGTCGCGGGCCTCATCGGGCGCGTCGATGTATCGGTACCGATACTTGACGATCAGAGCAACCTGGTCCGATATTTCTATGTAAGAGTCACGAATTTCTCGGTCCCATTGTCGTCGATCTTCTCTCGCGAGTTTTCTTTCGGTCACTGACTGATGTGGAGATGAAGGCGATGAGCGCACCCGTCAACAAGAACGCCCCGGCGATTAACGGCACACCCCACCACGGCGCCGCGTCTGCAGGCGGCTGAAGCGGCGTGTTCGAGACCGCCCAAGCGAACATGCTGTCCTCCTCTCCCCCAGCTGTTGGTCGCGAGAGACCGCGACCAACAGCAAGTCGCTGCCTCGCCTCTGGCGTTACGCCGTCCGCTGGTCACGCGCTATGTCGGCGAATTGATCAAGCGCTGGCCGGGCCTCAATCCCGACGCTGATGACGACGAAGACGATATTCCATGGACCAACAGTCCCTTGATCAACAATGCCAGCGGTCCGCTGTTCCACTTCGGCATTCACCTGCTTGACGCCGTGGTCGCAGGCGGCGGCGCCAGTCGACGGGGGTAGACCATGTGGTCGTGCGAGGCCCACCCCGCAGATCGCGAACGCAGTGGGCCAAACCGGCGGTTGCGGCCCTACGGTGGAGTCATATTCAGGGACGCCTCCCAGTAGTGGCCCACACCTGCCCTCCGGCCCCGTTTGCCTCTCTGACCGGCGGCGACGTGAGCCGGGCTGATCGCGGAATCCGTCGATGCGCGATTATGTGATAGTGCGAAATTGGACACTTCTGCGACGTGATTCGGCAACGCTGCGGCGGATCGTCGGCATCGCATAAGCGGTGACTTTGCTGAATGGGACAGTCTGCCGGAAGGATGGAATCGCCATGTTGCCGCATTGAATTGCGCGGACGCTGCGCGACTTTCGCGAAAAGGGCGAAGTCGGTATGATTGCGTCTGTGCAACTGAACGGCCGCCGAGTGCTGGTAACACTCGTGCGGCCGCTCAGTCGCACCAGCGAGGGGCTACCGGCTACCTGCGCGCCCACCTGGCGACTATCCGGAGTCCGATTGCCGCGAGCCTGGCAGCCTTGGCTGCCAGGCTCGCGCCGTCGTGCAGGAGCTCCACCGAAGTGGCTCCTACCTCCAGAAACGTCGCCAGAGCCTCACAGCTCCGCGCATACCGCTTCTGAACTCGACGGTCCTCGTTGTCGGCACCTCGACTGCCCATCCATCACTCCCGGTTCCCGACCGGGCAGGGCCGCCCCGCCGGATGCGGAGCTGGTCACCCCGCACCGGCGCCGCGCACGGGAGTCGCCCGGAGCGGGTCGGCAGAGATGGTCAAGCAGATGGTGCCTGCGCGAAGAATACCGCAGAACCCGACGAGTGGACCATTCTGCCGATAAGCGTGCGGCACCAGTCCGGGGCATGCCTAAGAATGCGTCACCGTGCACCATCCACAGTGGAGACGCTAGGTGGCAGTGAAATACTGGGCCGCGACCCGGACTGCCCCGAATGGGCTATCTGTAGTTGAAATGTTTACTGCCGTGCAATCGGACAAACATTTCCCGATACGCAGTCCGCGTCGAGCTCGTGACCAGTGGTTTCGTGCGTGCCCGTATGGGCATCGTTGCGGAGGCGCAAGCGTCCGTGACGCCTCAAGGAGTGTAAGAGCGGCAGATTCCGCCGGTCGCGGCGGTCGCTAGGGTTGCCCGGCTCTCCGTGCTGACCGGTGGTGGCCACTGCCCTGGTGAAGTCAGGGCTCGGTGGGCCTGCGATGTCGCCGTCGGAGGCAATCACGCAGACCTAGTGGGCAAAGTGGGGATGCTCCCGCGTAGCCAAGTGGCAGTAGCCGCACGACGTCGTGGCCTCACCCTGTCCGTGCTCCCCGGCGCGGAACAGGCCAAGAACACGGCGGCGCTCGCGCAGCTCCGGGGCGGTGTTCGTTGCCTGTTCCGCCATGCCGAGCGGGTGCGCTCGGCATGAACCGAATTGACGTCGGTCCCGATGCGATGAGCCTGATCGCGTTCGTCGGCCCGCACCCACCACCACCACCACTGGTGGGCTCCGAACCGGCGTTGTGGAGAGGGCACGACCTGGCCACACGGAATCGAGCGCACGACCGCGTCGAGCGCGAGCGGCCGGTCGACATCGGCCAGATGCCGCGATCGACTGGTGCCCTGGTGCACCGAGTGGTCACGAGCGCCCTTTCGGCCGGCGCCACGTGGTGCCGTGGTCGCCGACCGCGATCCAACCGCACTCGATGCCGTCGCGGCGGTAGCGCCGGGTGCGGTCGGCGGTCTTATCCAGGGTTTGCGGCTGAGCTGGATTCCAGTGGGGTTCGTGTAGCGCTGCGCCCTGGTGTGCAGAACTGGCGGATCTTTCGGATGGCCAGTTCTTTCCCAAGCCGGACAGTGGCTCTCGTACTCGAGGGTGCCGACCCGGCGTCCGGGTCTATGAGGTGGTGAGGATGGGGGCGGTGGCTCCGCGGTTCCAGGTGATGGTGCCGTGTTGGAACGCCTGGGTCCATCCGGTGGGGGTGGGTTGTTCGTCGGTGGTGGGGAAGCCGAAGCGTCCTTGTTCCCAGCCGTTCTGGCGCCAGGTTTGCCGGATGGAGCCTTGCACGGCGTGGGCCTCCTTGGTCTGGTCGCTGTAGTAGATGGAGGTGTTGGCCGGGCCGTTGGGGTCGAGGTGGTTGGCTTCGGTGGGCGGGCCGAAGTGTACGTAGGCGCCGGCGCCGTTGGGGCCCGTGGCGTTGGGGGTGGGGCTGAGGTCGGTGAGGGGTTGGCTCTGCCAGGTGGTACGGCCGAGCGCGACCCATTTTTCCCGGATGGGCCCGTAAAGCGCGTTTGCGCGGAAGTAGGAGAAGCCGAACGGGTAGCTTTCGGGGTTCCAGTAGATGGATCCGCCGTTGCCGCCGCCGGCGGCGGGGTTGCCGGTGAAGTCGGCGTACCAGCCGCCGCCGGGGGCGGTCGCCTGGCTGGTGGTGGGGTAGCCCAGCGGCCCAGAGGCGCCGCCGGTTTTGAAGTAGCGCTCGAGAACGCCGCCGTAGATCGCGCGGGCGCCGGTGGCGGCGGTGTAGTAGATCGCGCCGTATTGGTAGTACTGCTCCCATCCAACGTTCTCGGAGGCTTCAGCAGCGGACGGGTTGGCGCGGTGTATGCGTCCGGTGGGCTCGCCGAGGAAGAAGTCGGCTGCCTCGTCGGCGGCAAGCCGTTGCCGTTCGGCGGTGACCGCGGCGTAGCCCCGTGCGGTGGCGGCGCTGATCAGCCGAAGAGCGGACGCGGCCGTCTGTTCTTTGCCAGCCCCGACCGCGGTCCAGCCGCCGAGGTCGATGTCGACGGCACCGGCGGCACCGGAGCCGTCAACGAGGGTGACGGTGATGGGGTGGGCGTTGTCCCCGGCGAGGAGGTAGGCGCCGGGGACGTCGATCTCGTATTCGCCGAAGTCGTCTGGGATCTTGAAACACACCGGCCGGCCATCCCCTGTCGAGGACTTCACCCGCACCACGTCGGTGCGCCCGGCGCAGCTCACCGGCTCCAGCGGTGTCGGGTCCGCGACGGCCACGGCCGGCATGCTCAGCCCCATCAGGACACACACGGCGATCACACCTATCCGAGACGCGCGCAACACCATTTCCCCCTCAAGTAATGCAGTTAACCGGGCCAGCGTCACGGAAATCGCGTACAACAGCCCACGAAAACCTGGCCATACCCGCGCGCCATCTTACGGCGCCATCGATCCATCGAAAGCAGGTGGATATCTGTTACATCCGTCCCTCGAGAGGCGGCGTTACTGTCCTTCGGGAGCTAATGGAGGTCGACAACAGGTCGGCTACTGCATCTTCCTGCCTGAGCGACTAACCCTTGGCGGGCAGCTGTTTGGGCGCCTGAGCGTGAGGTTGATTACAGACCTGGACCGTTGATCATCGCGACGCGTACGCTCCGTCCGCCGGGACTGGGTAACCGGAAATTCTTTCGACAATGGTGTGCTCTTAAATCTGCGCGCGGTGTGCATTCTTCCGCGTGCTGAAAACTGTGTGTCTGTTTCTGAGGGGTTGATGGGGAAATGCGGACATTATGGACGGCTTGCGCCGGACGCGGCCGCGCGGCCGGGCGTGTGCTGGCGGGCGCGCTGGCACTGGCGGTCACGGCGGGCTTGTTGGGCGCCGCGCCGGCGTCCGCGGATCCTGCTCCTCCGGCCGGGTCCGGCGCATCGGATCGGGAGCGTGTGCTCGCGGTGTGGAAGGACGGTGGGCCTGCGGTACAGATCGCTGCGGGTGCTGCGTTGACCGGCACCGACGCGCAGTTGAAGGCGTTCCTGGACACCGGTCAGGCCGCCGCTGAGCAAGAGGACGTGCGGGGTCAGGTGGGGCAGTTGGCCGCCGGTGGCGGCCCCGTGGTCCGTGAGCGCGCGACGACGGCGTTGGCGGGGACGCCCCAGGATGTCCAGACGTATCTGGTGTCCGGCTGGCTCGATGCGCATCTGCAGGATCTGCGCAGGCAGGTGGAACAGGTCCGTGCGGCGGCCGCGGCGGGGTCAGAGGTCCGGGCGCGCGCCCAGCGGGCCCTCGACGCGGGCACCGTGGAGGCGCTGCGGAAGTTCGTGGACAGCGGGCGGGCCGGCGCCGAGATCGTGGACATGGAGATCAAGATCGCTCGGCTGCTGGATGTCGCGCCGAAGGGATCCGCTGTCTACCAGGCCATCCAGGTCGCATTGGACGGCACTCCGGAGGAGGAGCGGGAGTTCCTGGACTTCGGGTACTCGCTGGCCGTCGCACGCGACAACGAGCTGCTCTCGGTACAGACCTTGGCTGAGCAGGCTGAGCAAGCCCGGCAGCGGGCCGCCGAGGAAACGCAGACCGCCAAGGACGCCTCGGCCCGCGCGATCAGTCTTGCCGACTCCGCCGCGTGGCACGCGGATCAGGCCGGAGACTCCGCCGGGGCGACAGAAGAGATGGCCGGGTTGGCCGGCGGCCGGGCCGCCCGCGCCGCTGATTTGGCAGGCCGGGCCGCGCAGGCCAGCCAGCAGGCCGTGGCGTCCTCCCGCGCCGCCGCAGCAGCGGCGCGCACCGCGATGTCGGCGGCCTCGAAGGCCGCGGCGGCGGCAGCGGTCGCTTCCCGCGCGGCAGGCAAGGCCGCCCGCGCCGCGTCGGCGGCCTCGGGGGACGCACGCAAGGCAGCAGACGCCAGGATCGCGGCCCAGGCCGCCCGCGACGCCGCATCCGGCGCCCGTGTCGCCGCGGACGCCGGTCGGGCCGCGGGGGCAGCGGCGGTACAGGCAGGCCTCGCCGCGTCCGCCGCGGCCGGAGCCGGTGAGAAAGCCGCCGCGGCCGCGGGATTGGCGGCGAAGGCGGCGCGCGCGGCCGGCACCGCCAGCGCGCACTACCGTCAGGCAGCACGCGCCGCCGCGCGGGCGCAAGCTGAGGCGGCCCACTCCCGGTCCGCGGCGAACACCGCGACAACCTTCGCCGCGCAGGCCAACCACGTCGCCCAAGAGGCCGCGAACAGCGCTGTCTACGCCGCCAACAACGCCGAGGTAGCCGCGAGCTTGGCGGAGACCGCAGCCGACATGGCAGGACGCTCCGCAACCGCGGCCCAGGACACCGTCACAGCTGCGAAGGCCGCTACCACCACAGCCGATGCCGCACGCGCCGCGGCGGACAAGGCCCAGGCAATCACCGACAACGCCCGGCAGGCCGAGACCGAGCTGCTGGCCGCCGAGCACGAGCACAAACTCGCCCTTGCCCGGGCTGCAGCAGACCTGCCGGACCCTGATCACCCCGACGAGCCCGCGAACGATCAGCCCATCACAGGACCTGAAACCAGCCGTTGGGACTCGATCACCCAGGAGCGGCTCGCGGCAGCGCGCGATCCGCGCACCACGCCGGTGGCGCGGGCCGGGCTGGCACGCCAGGTGGCGCTGCGGCTGGCCGGAAACCCCACCACCGGGCCGTGGACCCAAGCGGTCGCCGAAGCGGCGCTGGGCGGTGACGGCGCCGAAGCCGAAGGATTCGTGCGCGCTGGGCTCGAGGCAGCGGCTGAGGCGGACGACCGGGACCGGGTCGCCGTCCTGGCTGCCCCGGCCACTGCCGTGCCCGACTCAGGGGATCCCGCGAAGCTCCGGGCAGCGGCCACGACCGTGACAGCTGGCACGATCGAGCAGGTCCGTGGTTTCCTCGCCGACCCCACCTATCCCGGCCGTGACGCCGACGACCAAGCCGCGGCGCGGGCGGTCCTGGACATCGCCCGTACCTCCGGACAACAGACCCTTGCCGACGCCGCGAGCACAGCGCTGGCCGGGACCCCGGCCGACGTGCGGGCACTGCTGGCCCGCACCCAGGCCTACCGTCAGCAGCGCGACGACGTCCTGGCAGTCGCCCGCGTCCAGACCGAGGCCCGCACGAACAAACAGCAGAACCTGGCCAACGCCGCGGAGGAAGCCCTTGCCGGGTCCGCCGCCGGGATCCGGGACTTCCTCGACCGCGGCCAGTACCTCGCCCTCGCCAAAGACCAGGTCACCGCCGCCCACGTCGCGAGCGTCGAGCACTCCCTCACCCTCGCCCGCGAAGCCGCCGCGCTCGCCGCCCGCGAAGCCGCCGACGCCTGGAACGCCGTCGCCCCAGCGCTGGCCGCCGCGAACAAGGCCGCGGAACAGGCCGCACGGGCCCGGGGCTACGCCGACCAAGCCGCCGGCTACACCGCCCAGGCCCGCGCGGCGGCCCAGCGCGCAGCCGACTCCGCCACCCAGGCCGCGGCCTCATCACGGAAAGCCCGCGCCGCCGCCGATCAAGCCAGCCATTCACGAAGCGTCGCCACGTCCGCGGCCTGGCGCGCCTACCGGTGGGCGGTCACCGCACGCACATCAGCGCAGCGGGCCGCGAGCTCAGCATCCCGCGCGGCCGCCGCTGCCCGCGACGCCGCCAGCGACGCGGCGGCTGCCCGCGACGCCGCCGATACCGCCTACCGCACTTATCTCGCCAAGCTCGCCGCCGAAACCCGTCTCAACCGGGCCAATCCTGAAGAACACAACAGCACTGACAGCGGCGCCAGTACCGCCGACGATCTCAACCAGCCTGCCCTTGGCCGCGACCTGTCCGACGAACGCTACGAAGCGCTCCGCGGACTGGGCTACACCGGGTCTCGGCACTTCACCTGGCAAGAAGCGCTCGAGTTCGCCGCTCGCGGCGCTTGGCCCCAAGCCGAGGTCTGCTTCGCCCTCGGCGGCACCGCTGACCAATGCCGCCCCGGCGGCCCCCTCGGAGGCTTCGCCGGCTTCATCTACGATGTCTTCCTCTCCGACATCAAGGCCTGCGCGCTCCTCGAAGCCAAAGCCTGCACCGCCATGGCCGCCGGAGCCGCCGGACGCGGCGCCAAAATCCTCCGCGAAGCAGCCAAAGTCGCTGAAGATGCAGGAAAAGCGGGGAAAGTGCCAGGCCGCATGGTGCCTGGCTACACACCGGCTCCCAAGGACCCACCGCCCGGACTGACAGGGGCATCGTTGGCAAAGCGGAAGACGCAGGTTCAAGGGGGTGGCGGACTCCGTAAGAGGTGGACGGACGACAAGGGAAACATCTACGAGTGGGACTCGCGACACGGCGAGTGGGAGATGTACAACAAGCGTGGTAAGCATCAAGGTGTTCTCGACCCCAACACGGGGCAGCCGATCCCTGGGAAAGGCCCCGATCCCACTCGGAGCGTTGAACCATGAATGATCCTGTTGTCGGATGGCAGATCGAGGCTTTTCGCGAGTCGGACGAGCGCTGGGCCTGGTCCGCAGATCTACCTTTCGGGACCAGCCATCACACCCTGGAGACCTTGCTCGGCATGGACGACTTGTCCATGCCTGAGGGGTACCCCGTTACCCTGGAACAAGTTCGTGCCGTTCTGGACAACTTCGATGTGCCGGCAGATACCGTCGGCCCGCTCGACGACGTCAGATACACGTACTTTCTCAGTGCTTTCGCCGATACGCGCACTGGTTAGCCCGCCTCAACACCAGTAGCCGCGTTCTGGTGATTCGAAACCCATGACGAACGCTGCATCGTGCGCGATGTGGGATTCTCGGCCACGAGGCCGGGCATGCGCCTGCGGCTTGTCGCGACGGCCAGCCGCGAGGAGTGCCAGTGATGATCGTCTCGACCGGAGGCGGCCCGTCGGCGTTGTCCAGATGTAGCAGCACATTCCGCTTCCGCGCGATCCGGCTGTACAATGACGTGCGTATCGCGGTGGGTCTCGGGATGTATCGCCAGCCGATGGCCATTGCGAAAAGTGCGGCCCCGACATCCCTGGTTCTGACCTGTGGGGTTCCAGAAGTCGGTTCATGCATCAGACCTGCGGCGACAGGCGCGTTCGACGGGTAGGGCATGATCGCCGGCCATGTCGTTGCGTTTGCTCTATCTGATCTTCTTTCGGCTGGCGGGTTTGGTGGTGTTGCTCGGCCGCTCGTCGGGTCCAAGAATGTCGAGTTGCTGGTACTGCGCCATGAGGTCGCCGTGCTGCGCAGAGGCAACCCGAAACCTCGCCTCGACTGGGCTGACCGGGCTGTGTTCGCCGCGCTGGTTCGACTGCTGCCCAAGGGGCTTTGGCTGCACCGGTTGGTCACCCCGGGCACGATCCTACGCTGGCACCGGCGCCTGGTAGCCGCGAAGTGGACCTATCCACACCGGCTCGGCCGGCCACCGGTCGACGACGCGATCGCCAGGCTGATCGAACGGATGGCCACAGAGAACCACCGTTGGGGCTACAAGAGGATTCAGGGTGAGCTGCTCAAGCTCGGATACCGGATCGGTGCCTCGACGATCCGGCGGATCCTGAGGCGGGCACGCGTTCCTCCAGCGTCGGTCCGGGGCACCGACACGACCTGGCGGCAGTTCCTGCGCACGCAGGCCTCGACGATGCTGGCGTGCGACTTCCTCGACATCGACTGCGCGCTCACCCTCAGAAGAATCTACGTGCTCTTCGTGCTGGAGGTCGGCAGCCGCTACGTCCATATCCTGGGCACGACCACGAATCCGGACGGCCGGTGGACTACTCAGCAGATCCGCAATCTCATGCTGGATCTTGGTGATCGAGGCGACGACTTCAGGTTTCTCATCCGTGACCGGGCTGGCCAGTTCACGGCGTCGTTCGATGCCGTTCTGGCCGACGTAGGTATCGAGGCGGTAAGGATTCCTCCGCGTTGCCCGCGGGCGAACTGCTACGCGGAACGGTTTGTGCTCACGGCCAGAACCGAGCTCACCGACCGTATGTTGATTCTGGGCGAGCGGCATCTGCGTGCCGTGCTCGCCGAGTACGTTCGGCATTACAACGGTCGACGGCCGCACCGTTCCCGCGAGCTTCGCCCACCACGGCCGACCCACCCCGTGGCAGACCTCAACTCTCAGCGGATCAAGCGACAGCGGCTTCTCGGAGGCCTGATCAACGAGTACGAACGGACGGCGTAAAGCCACTGGTCAGCACCGGTGACCAACTTATGGAACCCCACACCTTTGTCACGACGGACACCGTGGTCATCGGCGTGGACGGAACCATCGAGGCGCGGACACTGATCGACGCAGGTACGAGCCCCCTGCGAGCCACCGTCGTCCAGGACTCCCATCGCCTTGCCGAGAGTGTCGTCGATGTACTGGAGAAGATGCACAAGCGCCGCAGGACGACGAAACGCACCATCCTGGACCCGGAGGTCTACGAAACGAAATAGCCGCCGCGTTTAGGTGAGTCCTCCCTATCGGGCAGGAATCAGGCTGCCGAGCCCATGAGTGGATCCCGTCCGGTTGCTGGGAACGATGTCAATCTTCGCTGTGCAGGTCGAAGCTGCGGGCTTCTTTGGATTGACAGTGCTGCGAAGCAGGGTTGCCATGCATGACTCAATCGAATCAAGTCGCTCTCGGGGCCGTCGCGGAGAATCGTCCCGATTGACGTGGCCGGATCCACCAAGTCCCACGGAGTGTCATCCACCAACCAGTGGACAGCGTTGGTGAATCGCCCCGGGGTTTGACGGAGCCTCCATCAAACCCCGGGGCGATTCAGTGAATGCGGTGGCGGTGGCTGAGGTTGACGGTCGGCCGGTCGCAGTCGCCGCCAGCCACGACGAGACGGTGCGGGTGTGGCACTTGGATGACGGTTCGGAACGCGCCGTCCTCACCGGCCACCGACTCGGTGGATGCGGTGGCGGTCACAGCGACTACCTTGTCTTGTCCACTGTAGACAGCACTGGGGCTGCGACCTGCGCAAATAGTGCCGCGAGGCCCCTGTCAGGCGTATTCGGTCCTTACCCCTACCTGACGCCGCCCGCCGGCCGTGCGGAACGGGGACCTCACGCCCGCCGGATCGGCTGCCTGGTCTGGATCGGATCGGTGGACAGAAAGGTACTGATGAGCGGATACACGAAATCGGGCTTTTCCATGACGAGCAGATGGGATGTCCCGGGAACGATCGCCAACTCGGAGTGGGGCACCTTGCGGTACAGCGCAATGGTGTGTTCCAGCGTCATGGCGTCGTCATCGCCGACGACCACGAGGGTCCGGCAGCTGATGCGAGCGAGTTCTCCCTCGGTCAACGTTGGACCCTCGGCCGCCAGCCGCAGCAGCTTGTTCACCACGAGCGGGAAATGCGCCTCGCCGTCCGGGGAGACCTGACCGTATCGAGACCCCAGACCGCGAAGAGCGTCCTCGTGGGCATAGCCGTCCAGCAGGCCGGGAACGAGACCGTCATGATGGAAGTTTCCGCTGATGAGCACCAGTTTGCTCACCAGGTCGGGGCGTAGGATCGCAATCAGCATCGCGACGTTCGCGCCGTCGCTATGACCGACCAGGGCAGTCGGCTTGCCGACAACCTTCTCCAGGAAGGCGATCATATCGGCGGCCATCAACTCGTAGGAGAGCGGCCCGTCAACATCCGGCGTCCGTCCGTGCCCGCGCCGATCCACCGTGAACACGTGAAAGTGGCTGTCCAGATGCGGGAAAGCTGGATCGAACATCCGGGAATCCACGAACCCGCCATGCAACAACACGATCGGCTCGAGGTCACCATCACCGGTTTCGTCGTACCAAGTCAGGACATCAGCAAGCTGAACATGTGCCATGGGGGAATGGTATGAGGGTGGCCCTGCTCGCCGACGCGTGCCGCCAAGCCGTTCTCTAAGCAGGTCGAAGGCCATCTCGGCGCGGTGACCCGCTGCCGGGGGAGTGGTCGGGCAGGAGGTGGCCGGGAACGCCTCGGACATCAGCCCGGGCCTCGATCCCTGAAGCGGGAACGGCGCCCGGTCACCCCCTGCTCGACCGCTCCAGCTTCTGGGGACCGTGAACGGTCGACGTGCCTATGGTGTTGAGCTCGCTGCGGAGTGGAGAAGGCCTCGTGCGCGCGAGTCACGTGTTGCCCGGTCGAGTCACGCGGCGCCGTCAGTTGCTGGGTTCTTCGGCCAGCTGAGCCGGTACTCCCGAGTGAACCAGGCGCGGAGTCGCGCAAGCGGACGATCGACGCCGTCTCGTATCGGGCGACGCGTTGGAACTCCTGCATTGTGTTGCTGAGCTCCTCGTCGAGGCGCTGGGTTTCTACCCACGCCGCCAGCTCGTCGGCGACATCCGAGTAGAGCTTTCCCGCCTAGGGGCTTCCGTGCATCTCGATGTCACCAAGCACGGACAGCGCCTGCTGGAAGACTTCTGCTCTTTTCGCGTCGGAATCGGCGAAGACGGCTCCGACCATCGCTGTGATCCCGGCTGAATAGGCGTCCCGCTTGAGGTCGACCCTCCACTGGTCATGGACCCACCGTAACCGCCAGCGAGCAGTCGAAGCGGTTCGAGCGCCTGCTCACGTCAGGGAGTTGCGGTTCTGTTCGGATGCCGGGTTTCTCGCGCTCGCGCGAAGGCGGCAGCAGGGATGCCGTTGGGCGTGAGTCCGGTAAGGCGGTAGGCGGTGCACACGCAGGCCTTGAAGTTCGGGACCCGGTCAGGCGCGCGGTTCCAGCTTGATCAGGCGGATGGGCTCGCCGTCGAGGAGGAGGCTGTTGATCAGGTCTTCGGTGACCTCGTCGTGCTCGCCCTTCGGTAGGTCGAGGGTGATCAAGAAGTCACGAAGAACGTCCCGGATCCGCTGCGGCAGTGTCGCGTAGCTGGGGGTTTCGGCCGGATTTGCGCTGAGGAACAGCCTCGCCTCCCGGGGAGCATCGATGCCGGTCACCGAGGTATCCACGACAGGCGCGAGTCCGGCCTCCTCGAGCGCTTTGCGAGCGGAGTTGTGCAGGGCGATCGCGTTCAGGAACTGCTTCACCTGATCGCGTCCGAAGGCGCCGCTGGCGGCCAAGGCGATGTTCGTTGCGGGCACGCCCGCCTCGAAGTCGCGCACCATTGCCTCGACCAAGGCACGTTTGGCGCCCAGGAAGTTGTCCAGCTCCGCGGCGGTGTTGACGGCCCTCTTGGTCATGGACAACACACTACCGAAGTTGCCTGAATTCAGGCAAGACTGAATTCAGGCAACTTGTGAATGCTTTCAGCAGGCGTGGGATCAGGGTGGCTCCATGCGCTGCGGCCATGACTCTGCGAGACCGGGCCGGCCAGCAATACAGCGCCAGCGCTGGGAATAACCGCGCCGCTCCCCGGCCTGCTACATCCTCGCGGGCACGGAGGTCTTCACAGACGGTCGCGACCGTCTGTGAAGACCGAGCAGGAGTCGCAGCGGACCCATCACCGTGTCGTGAAATTGGTCCGGCGCGACGCTGCCTGGTTGCCGGGACGACTCACCGCAGCGGACGAGGCGCGGAGCCACGGCCGAGTATCGGCTGACGGGGTCAGGGCTTCGTGACCGACGCCGGCTCGGCGGACCTGACGGCCCTGCAGCGCGGACGGCAGGGTAGAGAAAGATCAGTCGTCTTCTCCGGCCGCCTGCTCACCAGGGATGACGTGACGTTCGGCCCGGCGGAGTCGGACCGCAGGCAGGACGCCGAAGATGACGATGGAGATGACGAAACTCAAAAATATCGTCGCCATGAGGATGATGCCTAACAGGGTAGGGTGGCCTGCCGAGTCAGGCCACGGGGTGTGGTCACCCGAACCTGGTTCCCAGGGCTTCATCATCATCAGGTTCGATACGAGGAAGAAACCGACTACCGCCATTGCAATGCGGAGGCGCTGCTTGCCGCGGTGGATATGCACGTTGGCGGTCGTCGGCGCGCATTTCAGGTAGTCACCGATTTCGGCGGCGCTCCAGCCGTGTACGTGACGCAGGTACGCCGAGGTCTTCTGGTGGTCGGGCAACTCGGCGAGGCGTGCCAGCACCTCTCGTGCTTCGGCGACGTCATCGGTGCTGGCCCGGGCGGTCAGCGATGTCCACTGGGCCGCGCCGGTGTGCAGGAGTTCCTGGGGTTCGCCCTCGGCCCTGTTCTTGTGCTGGGCCGCGATCTTGCCGACCACACGACGTGCCACGGTGAACAACCACGCTGGCGGATCCTCGATGGTGCTGCGGGTCTCGAGCATCGCGGCGAAGGCCTCGTGTACTACGCCTTCGCTATCGACCAGGGATTCCGACAAGCCCGGCTGGCCGCCACCCGGCGCACCTACCGGCGCAGCGGCTCCGCGTAGGCGCGGTACAGGCCGTCGACAGTGTCTTGCTCGGCCTCGTCGCCCGGGTCGGGCTCCTGATCCTCCGTCACGAACTCTCTCCCGGCTGCTGCTGCTGCGGTGATCGGAACCGCCAGCCGCCACCATGGCGGTCCTGTTCGACGACCTCCGTGCCCGGCGGGGCGGTGGCCGCGATCCGCGCCAGCTCTATCCTGGCCCGCAGCGCGATCCACACCGCCATCGCCTCGGCAAGCCGCAACACGCCTCGTGCGCACACGGCCACCATCACAATCAGCACGGGGTTTGACACCCTCGCCTCCCTGCTCACCAGGACCGCCATCCGAAGGACGGCCCTTCGCTCCTTACGTGGCGGGACCGGCCCGAAACCTTTACAACCGGATCGCGATTCGCACGTGTCACGAGTGCGGCGGCGCACTGGGGCCGAAGGTGAGGCGGTCTTCGAGGAGAACCACCGCCTGGGGCGTCCGTTGGTACAGCACATAGCGTTTGTCCCTGACTTTGCTGACGAGGCCCGCGCGATGTAGCGCGCTGAGGTGATAGGAGACGGTGCCCGCGCTGTATCCGGTCCGGCCGGCGAGTTCCGCGGTCGATCGCGCGGTTTCGAGGTCCTCCAGCAAGGCCGCGCGGGCGGAACCGACCACCTGCGCGATCGCTCCCGGCTTGTGGCCCCGGCCCGTTCCGATCCGGTGGGCGGGATAGTAGACGACGACCTCCCCGGGAACATCGACCTGGACGATGACGTCAGGCCAGGTGAGCACGCCGGGCACGAGGACCAGTTCCCGGCCGGCGATATCGAGTTCGCCGTCCCACGGCTTGGCGAGGGTGACAGCATCACCTACCCACCCGATATCCGGATGAAGTTCTCCCAGCGCCCGGCCGACACCATGGCCGATAACGGACTTCGCACGATGTGAGATGTCCTGGTCGACGATCGAGCCGAGTTCGGACCAGCTGTCGGACAACGCGACTCGCCAGAACTGAGCCAGGCCGTTGGCCAGGCGTCGCTGCAGCCGTCCGGACTCCGCGAGCCGACGGGTACCGGTCGACAACGGCCTGCTCCAGTGGACCTGAGTCCAGGTGAACACCTGACTTTCCAGGTCCTCTTGCGTGGTCGCCTCGATCCGTGCGATCTGTTCCTCGATCAAGTCATTGCGCCGGGTACCCGCTCCAGGTTGCGGAGTGAGCAGGTCAGGCAGGTAAGTGTCGCCATTTTGAGGCAACAGGTCCACGAGCAGCGCGACGTCCCGATGGGCGAGTGACGCGCGAGCAAGCGCACCGGGATCCCCGAAGACCGGATGCCTCCCCGAGGCGGCGGCGAGTTTCAGCCACGCCATGGACTCCGACGCCGGCGATGGCGACCAACGCGTCCTGGACACCGTCTCGGGGTCGACCCGCAGCGTGAACACCGGCTGACGTTAACAGTTGCCGCACTGGATTCGAACTGGCTCAAATCCTTTCCGGTCACGGTTTATCGCCTGATTGAATAGTCGCGGGCATTACTAGGTCATGTGGGTGACCTGGCGTGGCCGGGGCGGTAGTTCGGGCCTAATTGTTGGGCAGGTCACGAATTTGAGCTATTCGAGTGAACTGGCTCGAATAGCTCAACCTTGTGGGCATGGCCGGCGTGTTTATCGCGGAACTGGCTATAGCTGGACTTAGTCTTTCTGGAGGGAACTCAAGTGAATTCTGCTCAAATCGTGGCGTGCGGTGCCGCGGTCGATGTAAACCGGAGCAAACATGTTTGCTGGACGTGCTCATGAGGGCGCGCTGGATAGTCGCGTCCGCGATCGTGTTGGGGGCCGGTCTGCTGACAGTGCCGACGTCTTCGGCCGCACCGGCCGCCGATATGGGTGCGGCGGCCATCGGGGATCAGAGGGCGGGCACCCATTCCCACGATCTGACCGGTGATGGAATCCCCGATCTGCTGTCCCGGCAGCCAGGCGTGAACGGTGGCTCGCTGTGGGTGTATCCGGGCTCGGGGAAGCTGCAGGGTATGGCCACGTTCCCGGCAAGGACCGAGGTCAGGAGAGACTTCAACGGCTACAACTGGGTCGGTGTCGCCGAGATGACCGGTGAGACCGAGGAGTACGAGACGGTCTCGGAGCAACCGGCTGACCTGGTGGCCCGTCGAACCACGGATGGTGCGCTGTTCGTGTTCCCGCACAGCGGGCAGCTCAACGGCTTGAGCACGTTCGGCAACCCGGTGCAGATCGGTCGGGGCTGGAACAGTCAAGGGTGGATCACGCTGGCGGACGTGACCGCCGACGGCTTCGACGATGTGGTCACCATCGACGGCCAAGACGTCAGGTGGGTCTACCCGCACAAGGGCACGCTCGACGGCCAGAGCACCCTCAAGGCCCGGGTCAAGCTCGGTGTGGGCCGGTCGTTGTGGGAGCTGAGGCCGAACTGGAGCCGCGAGAACCCAGATCAAGCCGCCGCCTCTATCGCCACAGGTGACCTGTACGCCTGTCCGCACACGAACACCTTCGACGGTGAGGCCACCTACGACGGGAACTGCAAGACAGTGGCCCCTGTCCCCACCTTTGCCAAGCCGACGACCTCGTGGATCTCGCTGATCGACGCGGACGCTGACGGCAACGAAGACGTGCTGAAACGCGAGCCGGACGGGGATCTGTTCATCTACCGGTTCAACGGCTGGAACAGCAATCCCATGCTGGCGGCCCCGATCCAGGTCGGCCGCGGTTGGAACAGCATGGATCTGATCACGTGAGGGCGACGATGAAAGCCTTGAAACTGTCCGGAGTGCTCACCCTGGTCGCCGCGCTACTCGTCACACCGCAGGCCGTGACGGCCGCCGAACCCCCGGCCCAACCGGCCCAGATGGCCGAGACGACCGCCACTGTGGAATCCCGCATCGACGACTCAGCGAAACCGGTCGACGACGTCACGTTCGACGAGTGCACCGCGAACCACGACGAAACCGAGACTTTCTGGTTCAAAAACAGGTTCAACATCTGCCGAACTCAGCTGCTTGAACTCAAATACCAGAAGCTTGTGAACGGGGTGGTAGTGCATGTAGGCAGCAGCTTCTTCCGTGAGACGGTCATCGGCGTCGCCCAGGACAAGAAGGGCGAGATCAAGTTCGGGTACAGCCTGAAGTACATCCGCGGGGAGCGCGAAGAGCTCTTCGACAACCCGTTCTCGGTCGTACTCGAGTGCGGCAACAACGACCAGAAGCGCACAAGCACGTGCGACTATTTCTCGGTACCAGTGGACCGGTCGGTCGGCGCATGGCGTGCGGCCGGCGGTGAGCCGATCTGGTGGACCGCCACCATGGCAACCACTCAGGTGCCGACCGAGACGGACGACGACAAGAAGTGGCAGAACGAGCTCCGGGGCTATTTTTGGTTCGACTTCTACAGGTCGCTCAGCAGTCCGATCCCGCCGCCGGGTGCATCCCGTACTCCCAAGGGGATGTTCCGGTGCGACTCTGCGACCTACGCGACCCGAGGCAGCCACTGCGTCTTCACCGGCGTGGTACCGACGATGGTGTTCGACCTCCACAGCCCGACCTACGGCGAGTCGTCGGAGTTCATCAAGGACGCGCAGGAGGACATCACGAAGACCGCACCCGGAAACGACCCTGAGTTGAAAGTTCCCGGGAAGTTCAAGGAATCGACGGTGTCCTACCTCTACTCCGGGTATGACATCGAGAGGAAGAAGGACGGATCGAGACGCAAGGTTCGACGGGCCTGCGTGGACGAGTGGGGGGCGAAGTACACCGTCAAGGACGGCGTGAAGATGCAGTGTGACGAGTACCCGTTCGCGAGCACGTACCAGAATGCCGCGCTGGCGAAGGAGAAGCCGTTCACCTTTGGGGTGCGACGGATCAAGGCCAGCCACAACATAGCGGGCGGCAACTTGATCGGTGACTGGTACGGCCGCGAGCACATGCTCGACGGCGACCAGTTCTACGTCGTCGTCCGGTAGCGAACTTTCTGGTGCGGGGTGGCCTTTCACCCCGCACCAGATTCACGCCATGTAGACGGGCATGTCGGTGTGGTCGAACGTAAGCGGCTCGTCGGTCATGTCGTACTCCATCGAGTTCTGATGCCAGCGGATGGGTGCCCGAGATGGCCTGTCGGAAGCTGTCCTGGGCCAGGACCACACGTCTCGGGTTTGTCACAGCAACAGCCAGCACAGGAACCGGTCGATCAGGCCGCGTCGCCACAGGACGAAGCCGGAGATCGCACAAGCCGTGAGGAGAACAGCCAGCCCTGGAATCCAGGACACCGCGACGAGCAGGACGACCCCGGATGCAAAAAGCAGCACCAGTGCGACGACGAGCAGAGTCCGTCGCAGCCGCGAGGGTTCCTGCTCTATTAGCTGTGCGCGCGGGAAATCCGGCCCGGTCACGGGTGCCCATTCGAGCGACGCACTCAGGGCAATCGCGGGCAGAGCTGCCTCCGGGATGATCTCGCGCAGATTTCCGCGTGCATGGAACAGATGCGCTCGTGCAGTCGCGTCGGAGATGCTGAGTTCCCTGGCGATGTCTAAGTGGCTCCAGCCGAGCACATCGTGCAGGTAGAAGACCGTGCGTCGCTGGGTGGGCAGAGAGGCGAGCTCGCGAGTGGCTTGGTTGACGGCGAACTGGACGTCCGCCGACGGGACCCTCGCCATCGACGACCAAGTGATGTCAGAACCTCTGGCCCCGCTGGGGCCCATCTCGCGGTAGTACCGGGATGCGAGAGCGAGGACTAGGTTCCGGGTGACGGCATAGAGCCACGCTCGGGGATACCTGATTGTGCTCCACTCGGTCCGGAGAGCCGCTTCGAAAGCCTGCTGGACCACGTCTTCGGCGCTGTCGGCGGAGGAAGGCAGCCCGCGACTCGTGCCCAGGGACATGGCGTACCGGGCCAGCGGAGCACGCCAGAGCCGGAAGGCCTCGTCGATGTCGGGATTTCCCGGCGGGTTGGCGGAGGTGTCATCGAGTGGCGCGTTCACGCGGCCTCCGAACCCGGGTTGCGGGCGACCGAGACTCGCCATGTGTTGCCGCCGGCGTGTTCAGAAACCTCGGCGCCTGCCGGGAGTGTGGCGACCGCGGCCAGCAGCGACGTCCGCGCCCGGATCCGCCACCGGTAGGTGGCGGCCTGGACCAAGTCGAGTACGCAGCGGCCCGCGATCCCCACCATTATCACGATCTCCAGCATCATCGTTGTCGTCCTCCAGCATCCCCGGCCGCGCGCCATCCGCGCAGCCTTGTCACTGGTTGAGTGAGGCCAGCCCACCAGAACGTTTAAGCCTGCTCAGTCGAATCACCCGATCGGGTAGCCATGTGACGGAGAGCCGAAGGTGCAGGTCGGGTTCTCGGGTGTTCAGGATGTCCAACTCGTGGGCGAGCAACGAGCAGAGGCTGCGCAGCGGATCGGGTTCGCCTGGGGGCGCGAATTCGGCCACTGCCCGTTCGGCACTCATGGTGTCGCACTGCAGAGCACCGTGAAGCCCCTTCCCGGTGCGGCCCGCGCGCTGCCCGCGTCTGCTTCAAGAAGTGCGTCCGATCACCAGCCTGGCTTGGTACGTGTGGTTCCGGAGATGTCTCGAGGTTGAGGGAGGTGGGCAACGGTCGAGACTGGAGCCAGAGTCTCGGTGACGGTGAGGAGTTTCGCCGGCGGGGTCGACGTCCAGGTCGGATCATCGGCGATGTGATGCGCTGACATGGGTGGGATCCTGCTGTTGGGGGTGAACATCGCGGTGCCCAGGTGCAGGCGTGCTTCGCCGAGATCGGTTTCCTCGGCCATGACGGGAATGTCGAGCTTGCGTGCGGTGTGGAGCAGCAGGATGAGGGCAATGTGTGAGGGGCTGTCGGGGTCGCGGTGGCGGAGGAGTTCGAAGGTGGCTCTGGGCAGGCTTGTGATGGCCCAGTCTGCGCGGGTGAGGGCGTCGGCGGGGGTGCCGTGGACGCCGCAGTGGGTGAGTGCCAGGCGGGCACCGCTACTGGTGAGCTGGTTGAGTCGTTTATCGATGTCGGGGGTGTGGGTGAGAGCGGGGGCGGGGATGCCGAGCAGGAGCAGGCTGGCGATGCCGCTGTTGTCGATGAGGTCATGCAGTTGGCTGCAGAAACGTTGACTGCGCAGAAGCGGTGCGGGTAGGTCGATGCGGGCAAAGGGTGTGGTGGGGCGCAGCTGAGCGGTCCAGCTGGCGAGTGCGGTGCAGGTGTCGGCGACGGTGTGCTCGATCATGGTGTAGGCCAGCCTGGTGATGCTGGCGAGGTCGCCCAGTTCAGCGAGTGTGTGGTGTGTCCCGTGGGTGTCGATCCAGCCTGGGATGGCTTGCGTTCCGACGATGCCGGGGGAGTTGGTTTGGGAGACGACTTGGTAGGCGACGGTGAGCCGGCCATGGTCGATCGCGTCCCAGGCGTGCTGGACCAGAGCCAGCGGTGACAGGGCGGTGTCTTCGTAGCCGGGATCATCGGCGGGGGCTGGTTGGCGGCGGAGGTGGACTCGGTCGGGCAGGCCGCGGCGGGCTTGCGCGATGAGCTCTGCTGGCGTGGCAGAGGGGTCGAGCGGGGTCACGCCGATTCCGGCTTCGATCTCGAGGAGCCAGCCGGGTACGGGAACTGGTGCGGCGAGGTGTTCGCTGAGGAGACTGAGTGTCGCGGCTAGGCCTGGGTTCGGGTGGCGGGGAAGCAGGACAACGAGCAGATCGGGGCCATCGGAGGTGAGCGTGACGTCCCATCGGTCGCTGAGCGCGGTGATCACACGTCGCGTGCTGGTCGCAACAAGGGTGAGTCCGGGTTCTTCGGCTGCGTCGAGCAGGTCTCCGCGGTCGTGGAGCCGGATGGCGACGAGAGCCCCATCGGCTTCGTGTGAGGCGTTGAGTGAGGCCCCCACCGTCAGGCTGGCGAGGAACCGTGGGGTGAGGCCGCTGTCGATCTGGGGTGGTGTCGTGTGGTGCGCGCGGTATTCGAGTTCCCTGTTGGCGGCCTGGATGACTCGTGTCTCACGTGGGTTCGCTGGTGCGGTGAGTGCGTGAGTGAGCAGGGGAAGCGGGTCGGTGCCGTCGCGGTCGGGGTGGGCAGTGGATGACATCAAGCCTCACTTCCATGGCCGGTAGACCGGTGTACGGGTGGTGCGGGGTGCGGCTGGCCTAGCCATTCCCGCATCTTTCGTTGCGCGCGGGCGCGGTACTTGCGGACCGTTTCTGTCTTGACACCGAGCTGGGCGGCGATCATGGCGGCATTCTGTCCCGCTAGGGACAGCACCAGCGCGATCTGTTCCTGCTTGGACAGCCGCGGAAGCAGCCGCAGAGCTTCCTGAAGCATGAGCCGCTGCTCGGCCGAGACCGGTGTGGTGCTCCAGAGCGGAATATCGGTCTCTCCCGAGGTCGCGGCGTGCTCCCGTCGCCGGCGCCGCAGGGTGAGTGCGCTGTTCTTGGCCACTGCGGTCACCCATGCGACGCGGTCGCCGGTGACGGCCGGCCAATGCCGGAAGAGGGTGACGAGGGCGTCGCTGGCGACGGCTTCGTAGTCCCCGTCCGGAATGATCGACCGGACGACCGCGACGAGCCGGACGCGGTGCTCGCGCACGATCGCGGCGTAGGCGACGACATCGCTGGGGGAGTAGGGGTGTCTTACCGGGCCATCGCTGATCACGCTGGCGGAACTCCACCCGTCCGCCGGCAGACCCGTACCTCGATATCCGCCGCTCGGATATGGCACTCCACGTCGGGCCCGTCGCACGCCAGCAGGGCTCGTACGGCCAGCCGCAGGCACACCACGTGCGAGACGGATCTCAAAAACGCACAGCCGACGCCAGCCAGAACACCGCGGCCTCGGCTAGCTGACAGCGTCGACGCTGTCAGGGCCGCGGCAAACGCGGTTACCAGGTAGGACACCCGATCGACTCCCGATCTTTGTCAGGCGCGCACCCGATGTGCCCGCTCTACCTCCCTCACTCCACTACCCATCAAACCGGGACACGCCATCACCCGATCGAGAAACGCAGATGTCGCCTAGCACGCGGACCTGCTGCTGGATCGTGACACAAGACTGCGAGCAATTCGCAACGGAAGGGTGGCGCGCGGCGACATAACAAGCCAGATCGAAGTACAGCATGAAGGGTTCACATCATGGTCGATGCCGTGCCACCCAGCTCCGAACCGTCCGCACTGCACCGCGCGGCTGAAGATGCCGATCGGGCTCAAAAACTGGTCGAGGAGGCGGAGAAGCGGCGTCGGCGCGAGAGAGAGGACCGTGAGAAGGCCCTCGTCGCCGAGTCACGGCAGCGCGCCCACGGCACGAACCAACGTCATAGCCCGGAATAGCGGAAGCTGACCATGGGATGGCTGAATCGGCTCTTCGCCAAGCGCGCGTCCGTGACGCCCGCCAGGAAACAGGTCGTGAGCGTGCTCGAACCACTGGTGTGGCGAGACGATGGGAGCTCTCGGCAAGAGGACTGGCAGCGCAGGCTCGACGCGTTCGGGCGGAGGGCCGCCCGGGAGTTGAGCGCGTCGGGCACTCCTACCTGGAACACAGGCGCGGGCTGGTCAGTGCGCCACACAGGCCAGTTTTGGCTCGTCGACCTGGACGTCTATGAGGCCGCCCAGTGGTATGAGTTGGCCACGGTGCGGCGACGGGCCTTGGTTCCAGGCTTCACCCCAGGGATGACCGGATACATCGATGGCAAAGCACTGTTGCTCAGCATCGACGGGGACATCATCACGGCCTCTTGTCACGGTAATCGAGTGCTGTCGAACCGTTTACTGAGCTTCGAGAACGCGACTACTCACGAGCGCGGGTTACGGACGGCCGCGTGGTCCTGGGGCAACAGCGGCCGCTGGCGAGACAGACCGGGCAAAGACTCCTGGGACAGCCTTCACGGCCACCGCGAACCTCAAGACACCCTGAACGCCGAGTTCGCAGGGAAGTGGCGGCCGGACCGAGATCAGTCCAAGCCGCCGGGCCTTGGGACATCCATGGCGATCAAGAAGTTCCTGGAGAAGCGCGAGACTGCCCTGCCCCGTTTCTTCTAACGCAAAGCCGGCCCAGCTGTCATGCGCGAGGAGGTGGTGACTGCGTCGGCCGACTCGCGGGTGATGTCGCCGGGAAGGCGAGGAACCCGGGATGACACCCCGGTCGCGACCTCCGACCACTTCACACTGGCGACTTGAAGCTCCTGACCGGCGTGTTCGGGAGCGGCCGTGGCTGCCTTCTCCTTGGAGAGCGCTGTCCGCACCCCTCGGCGATCTCCTCAACCAGTACCACGGCTCTCCCCAAGAGCATCATTCGATGGGGAGCTACCGGGCAGATCGGCCCAGAGGAGTATTCCCGCAGTTCAGCGCGAGCAGCCGGTCAGATCACCCGGCGTTCGGCGGCGCGCTGCGGGAGTCATCAGGCGGACTTTGGAGCAGCATTTGCGCGTACAAGCGCAGTCGATCCCTCGAGGGCGTATCGGCACTCCCCACGACATTGCCCGCGCCGTAACGTTCTTCACCGCTGACGACGCCGACTTCGTCACCGGTCAGGTCCTCTATGTCAGCGGCGGACCGCATGGCTGACCTTCGACGGCCGAGCCGCTATCGGCCATTCGAGAAGCGCGAGAATACGATTTGGCGGGCTGGTCTGTGCGGAACGTTTCTGAGTTCACTAGCCACCGCACCCGCGCCGTCTCGGATTGGGCGCGTTGCCGAAGTAGGGCCCGATACGACATGACACTCGGGTGGGGCCTGGGACCTCCGTTAACCTGCGCAGATGGTCGAAATGTGACACTTCGCGGCCCTAGTCGACAAACGCAGCGGAGGGGACTTGTAAACAGAAGGTCGGGGGTTCGAGTCCCCTTGACGACTCCCTGCAAGACCTGCGTGCCAAGCTTGCGCCCTAGCATCGGGGGAGAGGCGCACGTAGATCGAGTGGCCGCCGGGTGGCCATTCATCGCGCCTCTGCGGCGGCTACCCGCCGCAGGTGGGAAGTGGCGGCTACTTGTTCCTTACGGTCGCGTGCCTCGGCCAGATCCGCCTCGGCCTGCTTCTCGGCAATATTCTCCTGCGCCGCCTCTTCCTGCTGCCCCTTACCTTCGCGTTCCAACGAGTCGTTCCCCGTGAAGGTACCGGCGGTCTCCTTGACCGTGCCCTTGATGTCCTCGACGGCGCCCTTGACGCCTTCGGCGGACGAGTCGCTGCGATCGGTCATCTGCGCCTCCCTGATCGGGTGTGTCAGCGGTTCGATCAGAAGGAAAATCCTTTGCGGAAACTCAGAACAACCCCGATCGCTCTTGGCGCCCTGACCGCGGTCGTCGGGGGCCGGCCTCGTCGGCACACCCGCCGCCCAGGCCGCGGCCACCTGGCAAGCTCACGACAACGTTTGCCAGACCGTCACGGACGTCAACGGTCAGAGCCTCGGTTCGGCCTGCGCGGAGGTACAGAAGCGCGTCACCGACGCCGGGTCGGTCAACGGTTACCGCGCGAGAGTCACCGTCACTCCCACCGTGGGTCACTGGATGAAGCCGACCACCTATAGCTGGAGTTGGGTAATTTGACCCCGGTCTGCGCGGGCGGCCGCACCGAGCAGACCTCCGTGTGGGCCTCGGCGTAGTCGTCGGCAAGTACCACCGCCGGGACGTACAGGGTTCTGAGCGAGATCTCCGGCGGCGCCGCCTTCTCCGTCGTGGCCTCCTGGAGTGATTGGGCACGGATTGTTGAGAAGTGCGCCACCCACGCCGCCGGCAAGTTCTGTGTCTACCGGCATGAACGCGGCTACCGGGGGGCACCATGCAGGAGCGTGACAAACTGACGGTCACCCCGGCCGCCGGCAAGTCGATCGAGCCGAAATCGGGGAGATGCGGAGTATCAGCAGCATCGACAGGTACGGAATGGAGCCTGAGGGGATCGAGCAGTACTACATCGAGGAGACCCAGCAGAGCCGCACCAAACAGGCCGGTCCATTAGGCCTGACCGCCGACTCGATAATTCCCCGCCAGCGGCGAACCGGCTCTTCAGCAAGCTCCGCCAGCATCAGGTGGTCCTGCTGCTTCTGATCTTCGCCCTGTTGCTCCTGATCCTGGACGTGCTGTCCTCGATCCTGCTGTTGTTCGTAGCCGGCGCCATGCTGCTGAATCTCCCGCGGGAGCATCGCAAAGAACTGGCTCGCACAATCAAACCCGAGCCAGGGACTGCGTCGAGCCCGGTTCATGCCGGAAATATTGGTGTAGCGCCGCGAGATGCGACGTATTCGTCGAACGTCGCCGCCCGCCCGGGGCATTCTGCAACCTGAGCCTGAGCAAACGGAATACTGGCCCATTCAGCCGCTGGTTGGCGATTCGCCGCTGACGCTGTTCCGCGGCAAGGAACTGCGTGAGCTGCCCGCGGGCAGCGAGCTGGACCGCTTCGGTGGCCCGAACGGCAACCTGACCTACGCGGCCGGGACGCCGTTCGAGGAGCGCTCGCTCGTTCCGGAGTGGGTGAACCGGCCGTATCACGTCTACCGCGTGCAGCGTCCGCTCGAAGCGCTCGCCGGGGTCGCGATCCCGTGGTTCAACCAGCCCGGTGGCGGGTCGGCGTACCTGCTGCCGGCGTCCATCGAGGAACTGCTCGCCGAGGGCGACCTCATCGAGCTGGACCCGGGCGAACCGCCGATCGGCTAGCCGCAACGCCGAATGAAGAAGTCGTTACAGCCGGCGAGGTTTACCACCTCGACTTAGATTCGCTCGGTTGATTTGCCGCTGGATTCTGGCGCGTACCTTCGCAGCTCCCGCATTGCCCAACTTGTCATCGACTACGACGTTGTAGAGGTACTCGAAGTACTCTAACCATCGTTCGTGGTCAGCACGTCCAGCTGCTGCGCGGTTGAGGCGATCAGCCTCGATAAGAGGCATCAGCTTCTCCCAGACGTCGATAACCGAGCCACCCAGGTAGCCAGCCACCATCGGAACATCGATGAGTTTGTGCACGACGAAGACGCCGAGGTTGTCGTAGAACCACAGCAGGTCACGCACCTGCAGGCGCCGGTCTTGAGGGAGGCCGTTCAGGCCAGATCGAAGATCGTCACCGGACAGCTCGTGAACGACGAGATGGCGCGCGCGAGCGAGATAGTCGCTGCGGTGCTCACGGAAAAGGTCAACTAGAACCGGCATCGAGTTCGAGTGTCGCGACAGCCGGATCTGCCTTCGTACTGCGGTGGCAGAAACCAGCAAAGCCATGATGGAAATCAACAGCGCTGCTAGCTGCATCCTGATCTCTCCTGCACTCATGTGGCACGACCACGGGACATCAACGAGGCAGGTGCGCTGTCCGGACCAACCTCGTTGATGTGCCGAAGATCAGGTAGTGGAGCGTTTGGCGTCCGCGCGTGCCCAGAGCTGGACCTGTGGCCAGGACAGTCGTAGTGGGCCGATGGTGGTGGAGATCGCCTTCCAGAGCTGGCTGACGGGTTCGCCGTCCTCGTCGAGGAAGCCGCTCTTCGCCGCCGTGCTGATCTGGTTGAGGTCGGGACCGAGGGCGCAGCGCAGCAGGGCGCTGTAGGTGTAGGACGGGCCGCCTCCGCCGTAGCCGTATCCGAACGCTTCGCGGCTGACCGATGGCAGGGGGACTGGGTCGGTGCGCAGCCGCCCGTCCTCGGTGGGGGTGAGGGCGAGCAGCGTGGTGGTGGAGGTGGTCGCGTCACCGGCGAGGATGGTGTCGTCGGTCCAGGTGTCGACGATGTCGAGTGCCACGGGCCATTCGGCTTGGAACCAGATGTCGCCGTTGTCGAGCTTGACGACGATGACGTAGCGGCCGTCGTCGTCGCGGAAGGCCTCGAGGGCGTTGTCCTCGTAGCCGCCTTGGAAAAGGCGCTGGACCCGGCGCAGCTGCAGCGCCTCTTTCAGGCTGGTCGGGGTGAGGTTCTCCCGCCAGCTGTTGATGACCGGCCCGTCGTCCCATGCTGAGCTGTAGACGGCGAAGTCGGCTTCGGCGAGCGCGCGGTAGCGGCGGCCGGGGTCGTTCTTAGTGGCACGAAGCTGGTGGGCCAGCAGCTGGGCCGCGTTCTCGAAGGCGTCGCCGCGCGGGTCGCCGATGTCCAGGTCGCGTTCCAGCTCGCGCAGCTCGACGAGTTCCTTCGCCACCAGGTCGAGGTCGGTGACCGGCGTGGTCTTGGTGATCAGCTGTTCGAGCCGGACCGGCGGTGCGGGCGCGGCCGGTCGCGCGACCAGGGTCCAGCCGGGTCCTGTGTTGGGCGCGTTTTCGTGGGCGGTGCGCAGGGTCGTCAGCCCGTCGTGGGCGTCGGCGGCCAGCGCGGCGAACCCGGCGGGGAAGTGGCCCGGCATCTCGGCGGCGATGGCGGCATCAAGGCGTTTCTCGATGGCCGGCCACTCGGTGATCGTGTCGGGGACGATCAGCGTGCCGGGGTAGGACAAGCTCTTCCTGGCCGTCTCGACGGTGGTGGTGTCGGTGAGCCAGCACGGGATCGTGTGCCCGATGACCGCGGAGATGTCGGCGAGTTTAAGGTCGGTCTGCCACTTGGCGCGCGGCGCGGACCTGCGGGGCTGGGCATTGGCCGTCCGGCGTAGCCAGCGACCGATTTTCCCGGGACTGTCCTCGGCTTCTCCGTCGTCCTTGGCGATGATCTTGTAGATGTAGGCGATCGGGCCGAGCTTCATCGTGTAGGTGAGGTTGTCCTCGATCGGCATGATGACGACCGCGGTCGACCACCAGCGCGGCTCGATGAGTTCCGTGGCGGCGACCGCCATCCAGTCCTTGTGGTCGCCGCCGGTGCTGCCCAGCGGCTGCAGATAGACGACGTGGCCGTGGGCGGTGTCCCACACGATCGCGAACATGGTGCGCTCGGCGCCGCGCGGGTGCACGGTCACCACGCGGCGCATCAGCTCGACCGCCGGTTCGGTGGCCGGCGGCGCCCGGAAGATCCAGAGTGCGTCGTCGGCGACGGCGCGGCCGGTGCGGGCGCACCAGGTGTCGATGGTCGCCGCGAACCACAGCGGCTTGCCGCCGGCGTCGGTCCGGTCGGCCTGGGGGAGGCCGGATGGCTTCTGCGCGTACAAGCCGCGGGCACGGCTCTCGGAGATCCCGGCGCGGCGGGCGAACTGCGCAAGGGTGTGCGGCTCGGTTTCGATCGGGCTTCCCACAGTCGATTCCCTCCCTTGGGCAAGCGGTTCCGCTCGCCCAAGCCAACGGTAAAGCAATACCCGCCGATCAGGCAAGCGGTTCCGCTTGACTAGTTGAGCGGAATAGGTTGGCGCTAGAGCTCTACTTGTCAGATAATGACGTATTATCTGACAAAGACGGCTCCTGGGTAAACCTGTTCGCGGGCCGTACCCCCTTTCGCGCGTGTTATCTGACAAACAGGGAACGAGGGCTCGATGGGCACCGACCGGCACCTCACCGCCGTCCCCGACGACGGTGGCGCCGCGGCGGGGGAGGCGACGTCCGGTGTGCCGACGGCCGAGGCGCTCGCGTCGTTCTTGCGGCACCTCGCCGGGCGCCGCGGCCGGTCCGGCCGGATCACCTCACCGGAAACCGTCCGCTCCTACACCTCCGCGTTGCCGACCGCGTTCGCCGGGATCGTGCACCTCGGTGAGCTCGCCGGCGGCGGCCGCGAGCGGCTGCACACCAATATCCGCACCGCGTGGGGGAGCAAGGCGCCGGCGACGTTCAACGCCAAACGCGCCGCCGTCGGCAGCGCCCTGGCCTACTTCGGCGCCCAGGGCTGGCTCGACGACCCGGCCGCGGTGCTCGCGGGCCTGACGCGCGAGCACCAGCCCAAACCCGACGACACCCGGGTCCGCGACCGGGCACGGATCGACCGGCTCATCGCCGACAAACGCCGCCCGCTCGACGACCGCACCCTGTGGTCGATGCTCTATGCCACGGCCGCGCGCGCCGAAGAAGTACTGCGCCTCAACATCGAGGACCTGGACCGGGCGAACCGCCGCGCCCGCACCATCCGCAAAGGCGGCAAGGCCGACGAGCTGCTCTACGACGTCCGCACCGCCCGCATGCTCGGCCAGCTTCTCGGCCGCCGCACCACCGGCCCGATCTTCCTGTCCGCCCGCGTCGCCGCCGACGACGGCACCGTGCTCGCGCGCGACGTCGACCCTGCCAGCCGGCGGCGGCGGATGACCTACCGCACCGCCGAGCGCCACCTCGACACCGCGACCGGCGGCTGGGACCCGCACGACCTGCGCCACTCCCGCCTCACCCACGCCGGAGAAGACGGCGCTACCGAAGCCGACCTGATGAACCTCTCCGGACACGAGGACCGCCGCACGCTGCAGCGGTATCTGAAGCCCAGCAAGGAAGGCACCCACCGCCGCCTCGACGACCTCGACAACCAACGCAGGAACTGGACACCCACCGCCGACGAACTCGACGCCCGCATGACCGGACGCGGCAACGACTGAAGTTCAGGCCTGCTCCGAAAAACGCGCCTCAGCGCTCACTCGTGCATCAGCGCGAGAGGCTGGCGATCGGCGGGTGCACCTGGTTGCGCGAACGACCACGCCCGCCGCCGGTGAGCCGCTACGGTTCGCTCATCGTGTCGTCGACCCGGGCCGGTGGGGCCGGGGATGAGGGGGAGCTCGTGAACGTCAACCGGATCGCCGCGGCACTGGCCGGGCTGGTCGTGTCGTCCGCCGTCATCGTCGTCGCCGCTCCGGCCGCGCAGGCGTCCGGGCCGTGTGGGGACAACTATCACACGGTGGGCTTCGGCCCCCGGGAGCTGAGCGTGGGATCGACCTTGCTCGGCGTGATGGACGTCCAGTTCGCCCCCGGCCTCGGCGCGCACGGCCGGTGGTGCTTCCTCGTCACGCGCACCCGTTCCGACATCGGCACCGCCCTCCAGGGCGCCTACGCCGCTACCTCCTCGGGCTGGAACGTCCACGACCGCAACCCCGATGGGTTCTCCAAGAAGTACCTCGACTCGACCGGCGGCAAGTGCGTGAACATGTCCGGCGAAGCTGGCCAGGCCTCGGCCATCATCCAGCGCTGCAGGGCAGGAGCCTGACCTGCTCCGTCGACGGGGCGTTGTGGGTGGCGGGCCGGGGGACGCGGTAGCCGGGCCGATTCCTGGCCCAGGCTTCGGCCGCGTCGATCTCGACGTGAAAGACCCCGCAGGCCGACAACGACCTGCGGGGTCTTCACGTCGAAACGCCGTGCCACCGGCGTGTCGTCGAGGTCCTGTGCTCCGACGTGACAATCAGTGTGCCCAGGAGGGCGAGGTTCGATCGGTGTCGCTCCTCGCCCAGCTCACACTAGGCCACAGCAACACCCAAGGGTGCGGTTTGGACAGTCGCTACCAGCGGAAATGTGATCCGACACTGCCTTCGATCAGGGGTTTTGCTGGCTGACCAGGAGATCGATAAACCCGGACAAGCTGTCCAGCCCGCAGTCCTTGGACAGAGTTCTGGACGACGTGGACGGAAGGTTGAACGATATTCGGGGCGGTAGCGCCTCGGATCGTGCTTCGTGTCGGCGCCCGATGGAAGGATGACGCGGGTCCCCACCAGCTCGGCGTTCGGCGGCGGGGAGCGCCCGGTGTCGAGTGCCACCTCGCCTCGGGTGAGAGACCAGACGTCTCCGACGTGACATCTCCTTGTGGCCCGGGACGCCGGCCGGGCCACCCTTTTCCCTGAGGACCCATCATGTCCAGGAAGGACCAGTCGCCGGCGTGCTCACGCGTCGCCGGTGACATCACGACGCCGAGCTGGGTCGGCTCGGCAGTGCTGATCGTGCTCGTCTTCATCTTCGAGGCGTACCTGCTCAGCGCCGGATACGACGTCGTCACCACCTTGATGCTCGCGACCGCGGGCGTCGTCATTGCCGGGGCCATCGGCCGACCCTCCGCTCTCAGGCAGCTCGCCACGCACCTGCCGATCTCGTCGGCGGTGATTCCTCATGGGTGAGCGCCCGACAGACAACGGGGTGCGGCGGATAGATCTCCAAGGGCAGAAGGTCCGTGGGGCCGCTGTTTTCGGTGGCCCCGCGGATCTTTCCCCTCGCAAATGGCTGTCCCTTGTCCAGCTGGTCGGCGGGAACCACGAGACCATGGCCCAGCTGACGAAGGACGCCGGTTTCTCCTCCACCGAGAAGGTCGTACTGGAGCCAGAGGCGTTCAAGGCCACGACACCACAGGAGTTCGTCGGGCTTCTGCGGCTGGTGCTGGAGCGTTCCGGGATGAACGCTGGCCAGATCGCGGCGAAGACCTCGATCAGCAGAAGCTCGGCGTACAACCTGGTCGCCGCGAACCGAACCGGGCTGCCCCGGCTGCCCCATCAGGTTCTGGAGTTCCTCTGCGGCTGCGGGCTGCAATTGCAGCAGGTGGGACAGATCATGCGGTTGTGGACGAGGCTGGAAGCGCATCGGCATCGAGGTGCCCCCGCTCTGGCCGTGCCGACGGCCAAGCCGATCACTCAGCTGAGCCCGAAGGAGATCGCGCAGGAGATCACGGGTCGCGATGGCCCACGATTGCGGGACGTCCCAGTGCGTGACCTCGCTCGCGAGTTCCTCCGCCTCCGGACACTCCTGCCGGTCCTGGCGGGCGTGGTACTTCTGCTCGGGTGGCGGTTCGCAGCCTCCGACCAACCGGTGTCAGGCTTCGGTGTTCTGGCGGTATGGCCGTGCCTGATCGGGGCTGAGCTGCTGATCACCGCCGCGACGTTGCGCTGGTGGGTACGCCGTGGGCCCACATCCGGAGAACCACATGGCTCACGGCCCGAGGCCACGATCGCTGATGTAGCTGAAAGCGATGAGCCAGAACAAGAAGATGAGCGGATGCGGCCACTGCAGATCGACGCCGAACGCCGTCAGAACAACACCGACGCCCGCGACCTTGCTAAACGACTCAACGCGTTCTACGCCGCCTGAGCCGAGCTTGTCGGTGTACCTCGGCGCGATGCGCGAACCTGCGAAAGGGCAGCCCATACCTGCCGACGAGCCTCAACAACGCAGCCCGAGTGGACGTCGAGGGTTCGAAGGTCGATGATCGCTTGAAACCTCAAGCGAAGTGCGTGGTGGGACCGCTGTCGCGGTCCCACCACGGGGAGGAGGGTCCTGGAGTCGCCAACGCGGCGATCCACTGCCTGGAACTGTCGTACCTGGGCGTTAGCGTTCGCGGATGGTGTCTGACTTCGCGGCCGCATGGGTCCCGTATCGGCAAGATCGGACTATCGATGATGCTGCCGTTATCGCGATCGCGTGGGCTGAAAGGCAAGCTGCAGCACGTGGTCTCCAGCCGGTTCTGGTGACGGATGAGAAGCGTGGACCACGCGGGGCGGCGCATTTCGCGCCATTCGAGGATGGTCGGCACGCAACGCCTCGCGGTTCCCGTGTGAAAGACCGCCCGGGAGCTGTCGTTGCTCATGTTCCCGGCCCGCGGGCACTCGAGCTCGCGATGAGTCTGGCCCGCGGTACCGCTCTTGTAGTGGTCGATCACCCCTCGCCTTGGCTGAAGGCCGGCTGGGCTGCCGTACTACAGGCGCAGAATCTCGACACCGGCCAGACAGAGACTCCGCTGCTCCCGGACCTGCTCGACCGGCTCCATCACCTGGCGTTCTACGGCAATAACGGCTATGCCCGTGGCTTCGGCCGCGATCGCGCACGACAGGTCCTGCAGCACATGCACGCCGAAGGTCTGCTCGAACGAGACGTCGTTCTCAGCGCACTCAGCACCTTCGACCCCAGCACCAAGGCCCTCGCCGTAATCGACGACCTGATAAGCGCCCTTGTTCCGCAGCCCGCGAGACCCGTATGACCGGACGCGCCAACGACTGAAGTTCAGGCCTGCCCCGAAAACACGACCTCAGCGCTCGCTCGAGCATCGGCGCGCAAGACGGAAATGGGTGGGGTGCGCGCCCGGCCCGTCGACGGCGTGTTTATCGCGGTGGCACGTCCGTGGCACTGCCGTTGGCTGCTCACCCGCTACGTCGACGCACCGCGCTCGCAACCGCTCTTTCTTGCCGTGGTGTGGCGCGGTGACTCACCGGAATGGTGTCACTGCCGCAAATGAGAGGTGATTTCCGTGAGTTCGTCGAGGTCGAATGGGGGCTCGGGACGTGTCTGACCGCTGCTCCGGCTGTCCTGGTTCGCACTCTGGATATCCACGAAGACCTGATCGGGAAGCACCACGACGACCCTGTACGTGATGACACCGACCTCCGAATCGGGTGAGGTCCAGGTACTTGAGGTACGGGATGTCCCGTCCGGTTCGACGACTTCAGCGCAGGACGCGCCGGTCGCTCGCAACTGCTCGGCGGTGATCGGCTCCGTACCGGAGCTTCTGCCCAGGAGAATGTGGACGTAGCCCGAGCCGTGCTCGTCACTTAAGTCGGCTGATGCCCGGTAGAGGCCCTCGTCGTCCCGGCCGAGTGACTGGAACTCCAGTGCAGGGAAACGCCCGACGTCACGCGGGTGCATGTTGGCCCGGTTGGCAGCCTTGAGGACGGCGGACTTCAGTGTGTCGGCGACGTGCGCCAGTTCGTTCACACCTCCAGCCTGGCACGCCAGATCACCGACATCAACACCTGCTGTGAAATTCAGAGAAATACGTGACAATAAATCATTATTTCGCAGGCAAAGATGGGTTTCAGCCTAGTTCGTGGGCCATTCGAGTGGTCAATGATCCCAGGGCTAACGTTGAGTCTTGATAGGCGATACTTTGTTCGGGAACGCCTGGCTTCACGGCCTTATTCACCTGGGGTTTTGTCACGTAAAGCGTTCGTCGGGGCCGATCGCGATACTCTTTGACGATTTGCAGTAGAGGGGTTTATTGTGCTGAAAAAGTTCATGTTATCGATGGCTGTAATGCTCATGTTCACTATGGCGTTACCGGCAAATTCTCTGGCCAGTGATCGGGGCTGGCAGCCCCCGCCGGGAGCGGTTCGCCTGAACATCTACGAATTTGACGAAATCTACAACTCGCTCAGCAATAGATGCATCGACGCTGACACAGGATCCATCCACAACAACGGTACGAAGATCCAGATGTGGGCCTGCAACGGGTACCTGCAGCAACGCTGGTACCTGAACTGGGGCCAGACCACCGACTACAAGAACGTGTTCAGCGGCCGATGCCTGGACGCCGACATCAACCACATCAACGAGAACGGCGCCCGCGTGCAGCTGTGGGACTGCAACGGCAGGAACCAGCAGGGCTGGTGGTTCGTCTCCGCCGACCGCTCCATCCACAGCGCGGTGAACGGAAAGTGCCTGGATATCGACCTGAACAACATCCATTCGAACGGCGCCAAGGTACAGCTGTGGGACTGCAACGGGCGCGCCCAGCAGCAGTGGATCTATCACCTGTACCCGCGTCCGGACTCCGGACGTCAGGACCTCATCACCCGGTAGCTCGTTAGTGCCCAGGTGAACTCACGGGGGTTGCCACCTTGAAGTTCAAGGTGGCAACCTTTGCCCCGGATCGGGGCCCGGACGGCCTGGAGCTGACTGCTCGCCTGCTACGTCGCTCGCACCGTGGTCCCAGCGTAATCTACTGCGTTGTGCGCAGGTGCTCCATCGGATAGCAGCGCAGCTGCTGTTGTGGCGGCCACCGCGAAATTCCGCATCACCTCGCGCAGTTCGTCGTGCCGGGCAACCGGTAGTGCCGCGGCCGCAAGCACGTAGAAGCCCTCGACGGCATCCTCGTGGAAGGTTCGTCGGCGAAGGCCCTGCTCCGAAGCGATGACCTCGGCGCTCGCTCGAGCATCAGGACGAGAGGCGGTAGCGGGCGGGTGCGCCCTGCGCGTCGACGGCGTGATTCAACGCGGTGGCCACGGCCGCGGTGCTGGCACCGGTGGCGCCGGCGATCAGGCCCTGTAGTTGCGTGGGGGCTGGTGATCGCCGGGAACCGGACAAGACTGGACCAACCGGCCTGGATCCGCACACCCTCAACACCGTCCTGAATGTGCTCAACGACGAGGAGACAGCCACCATCCTTGCCGGCGACATCAACTTCCAAGGACTCGCCCGGGCCCGCCGCGTCGTCCGCAAGCTCCTGGAAGATCAGTGATCAAAGCTCGAAGGCAGCGCAGAGAGCAGGAGCCAGGTCCACGCATGGCAGAGGAGCGGCCCCTCACCGTGTAACCAACGTTCATGTTCGCGGCGTATGGCTATGCAGTTGCTCAGCAGTCCCATACGGCCGGAGGGATATCTCCAACGTGTCCGTGCGGTGGTCGAATGCGATTGCAAGCTGTAGATCGTGGTAGGTCCTGGCTAGATCGTCGGCGATGTCAAGGGTTGGCACGGTCACGAGATGCCAGGACTTTCTCCTGCTCAGTGCCACCGCTGTGGCGGTGTCGAGTTCTTCCAGCCACATGCTCACGGCTCTCTGTATGCGCTCTTCCCTGACTGAGATCGAGTGGGGATGAGCGAACGGCCTTGACGAGTCGCGTGGTACGCAGCGGTAGTAGTGGTGCTGGCCGGTTGTCGAGCATTGCATCTTGCGGTCGCAGGCTAGGCATCTGACGAGTCCCTGGAATAGGTAGACGTAGCGGGTGCGGCGCCCGTTGCGTTCGGCCCTGCTGCGCCCCGCGAGTGTCTTCGCGCGCCGGAGCAACTGGACTTGGGTGAACTGCTGAACGGTCACAATCCGGGGATGCGCCGGCGTCCGGGATCGAACCACTCGGTCGGGTGATGCTCGCCGGAAGCGAACGATGTAGCCGGCGGAGACGTCGTCGGGGTCGAGAAGGACTTCGGTCCTGGCCCACCGGCCGAAGACGGCATAGCCCGTATAGCGCGGGTTCTGGAGAACCGACCGGACGGTGCTCCCCAGCCAGCCGTCACTCCGGCGGTGAGGGTTCTGCTCAGGGCGGCGCGCAGAGGGACAGAGGATGCGGTCGCGGTTAAGCCCAGCAGCGA
This sequence comes from Amycolatopsis sp. lyj-112, assembly GCF_046549055.1. NCBI lineage: Bacteria > Bacillati > Actinomycetota > Actinomycetes > Pseudonocardiales > Pseudonocardiaceae > Amycolatopsis > Amycolatopsis sp. lyj-112. The sequence goes on from NZ_JAJPWS010000010.1 coordinate 260,866, forward strand.
TGGCTTGGTCGCCGAGGCCGTGCAGGTACTCGGCGAAGATGCGTCGCACGACCGCGGCTGCTTCGGCGTCGACCTGGAGGACGCGTAGCTGAAGACCCTCGGCGGCTTTGCGGGGGTGAGGGTGTGGCCCGCCATCGACGACGGTGTACCCATAAGGTGCGCGTCCGCCTTCGTGGCGTCCTTCGTTGATGACCTGGGCGTCCATGGAGGCGCGGACGCGGGCCTGGACGTGTTGTCGTTCGGATTCGCTGATGCCGCCGAGGAGGCTCATCAGCATGGTGTGTGAAGGGTTGCGGGGCTGATAGCTGCCGCCGAGCTCGGGGACCCAGAGCTCGACGTTGTAGGCGGCCATACGGGGCGCGGTGAGGGAGAACTGGTTACCGAACCAGCACCGGGTGCCTTCGCCGACAACTACCGCCGTCCACGTACGGACACCGGACTTCAGCGTCTCTAGAAGTCGGTTGGCCTCGGGACGGCGGTGCCAGGGAACAGACCGGGACTGGCCGATATCGAAGTACTCCTCGACTACCTCGCCACCGAGGGGCTCTACGAATCGGCATGCGTTCCGCAGCTGCCAGCTACGGGACGTTACTGGATCCTGCTGGTCCTCGGTCGAACACCTGCCGTAGAAGGCGAACCGCTGAACGCTGGCGTCCACGGTTGAGGTGCGCGTGCTTCCCAGCAGAGCGTCTAGCTCTGCCCAGGGATCAGCTGCCGTACCCACGTCGTTAGATCCAGTCCTCAGCAGCCATGATTTTCTTGACCATAGGGATCAGAGTCTGTCGCTGGAGGCCATCTGGCCAGAGGTTTACCTCTTTCGGGGTGGTAGGCGGCTCTTGGTTCGGAATCCGCTGTCGAGCGCCATCGCCACGGACAGAATCGCCAGCGTCGAGGTAATGTCGAAGACCGTACTGCCCTTCTTCGCGGGCTGTGAACCGTTGCTCAGATAGACGGACTCCAGCACCCGGAGGTCGCGTTGTAGGTCAAGTAGTAGAAGAATTGACGCGAGGAATTCGACGGACCGAAACCGGATGGCTGCCGACCTGCGTCACGCTGCTCAGCCTGAACGGTGCGGCGCAGAAAAGTTCGGCCGCCTCGCCAAAGATCTGGCAAAGGCAGTCCGTCAAGATGGTCAGCACCACTCCATGACGACGCTGTTGGGCGAAGCACCGGCCGGTATATGTTGCTCGTCTGGGCCTGCATCGGACACCATGAACAACCGGCCGAAGCAGCCGAGTACCTGACGCGTTACCTGAAAGCCAAGAAGATTCAGACAGGCGCGTACCGCAGCCTGTCTGAATCTTCGACAGTCGTGGCGAGACCCTGCAACAGTTTCTGTATGACAACACGCTGGTGGAACAAGAGACAGTACCCGAACTAAATGCCGGTTTGTTCCCACTTGGACGGAAGGGCCGACGCGTTCCCCGGCCTGGATGAGCACACGGACACAGACCGAGAAGGTGATATGAGACCGATCCCTACGCGCGTGCCACACCCGATGGCCCACGCAGCACGCCGACTGAGGACAGGGTGCCTCCAGCGCACACCATCGACACATTGTAGTGCCTGGGCTTCCTGCCTTCCGAGCCAAGACTCATCAAGTCTCCGGAGCTAGCCGTCCGGTGCTAAAGCACGCGTGCCTCTGCGGGCTAGGACTTGCCCCTCACTGACCGAGGCTGTCGGGTGGCTCTGCTAGAACGGTGTCCGTGTACATCCATGGGGGACGGTCCGGGATGCTGCGGGCCTGATCGAAGGGGCGCCGGGCGAGTTCTTCGCTGGATGCGCGCGACGGTTTCGGGAGTTGCATGGGATACCCGCGGGTGATGCAGAGCAGAGGAGCTGGGCGGCGAGCTGGCCGCTGTTGCTGGACGCGTTGATGGGCGCGGGGCTGGGTGAGCTCTGGATCGGGCTCGAGTACTCGCTCCAGGGCAACGGCAAGCGTGTTGACGCTCTGGTGATCGGGGTCGGGCAGGACGGGTCGTTGCGGGCGATCGTGGTGGAGCTCAAGCAGTGGAGCGAGTGCCGCCTCATCGAGTCCGAGTCGGACAGGGTCTTGGCCCATGGCGCTGTGACCACTCATCCGTGCGTGCAGGCCGCCGGGTACGTCCGGTACCTGCGGACGTGGCTTCAGCGGGCGGACCTCAACCTGGTCGTCGGCGCTGTCACCGTACTGCACAACGCCGCCCCGTCCGTGGTACGCGCTTTACGCAGGTCAGACGCGTGGGCCAGCGAAATCCCGGTTCTCGGCCGCGACGACCTGGAGAATACCGCCGCGGTGCTGGACGCCTTCGGCGGCGCCGGGCTCACTGCCCCGAGTGATGCACAGGTCAAGGACTTCCTGGCCACCAGGCACAGTCCCCCGATGTCGGTGTTCGACGACTTCGAGCGCACCCTCAACGGAGATCCGTCGATGACCCTGCTCGATGAGCAGCAGGATGCCCTGCTGGAACTGCAGTCGCGGCTGCGGAAAGCCCTGAAGCAGGCGGACCCGCATGTCCTCATCGTGACCGGAGGCCCTGGAACCGGTAAGACGGTCATCGCGACGCGGCTGGTCGCGACGATCCCCCGGCTCGCCAAGCGCCACGGGACAACTTGCACGACCCGTTACCTGACTCCCTCGGGAACACTGCGCTGGCAGCTGAACCGGGCCGCAGGCCCCGGCGCCGATGGTCTGGTCCGCAACACCCGCGACTATCTCAAGGCGATTCCCCGGGAACGGCACGTCCCGATCATCGACGAAGCACAGCGAGTCGCGGATTTCGCCGACGTCGTGCCCAAGCTGCTGAAGGCGACGCGCCTGTGTGTCATTTTCCTGGACGAGAAACAGATCATCCATCCCAAGGAGGGCATCACCGCCGAAGCGCTCGAGAAGCTGATCCGCGACCACGGTGCTGACACCACGCGGATTGACCTGGTTCATCAGTTCCGCTGCGGTGGATCGCAACGCTACCTGCGCTGGATCGACGAGCTTCTCGCCCCAGGCCCCTCTCCGCAGCCGTGGACGGCGGACGACTACGACTTCGCCACTTCGGCGAACCCTGACGACATGAAAGCCTGGGTGAACGCCCGCGACGATCTCGGTACGACGGCCCGTATCTCCGCCGGCTTCTGCTGGCCCTGGGCCGACCGCACAGCCAAGTCCGCGTTGAAACACGAGGTCAAGATCAAGTGGGACGACCCACTGACCGGCGAGACGCGCCGCTGGTCCCTGCCGTGGAACTCCAAGTTCGTGATGCGTGACGAGGAGGAAAACATCATCGTTCCGCACAGCCAGGCGTGGGCCACCGATCCCGGCGGGCACGGACAGGTCGGCTGCATCTACACCACGCAAGGCCTCGAGTACTCCTACAGCGCGGTCATCATGGGACCGGACCTCGTGCGCCGCAACGATCAGTGGGAAGCCCATCCCGAGTGCAGCAAGGACCCCGTGATGAGCGACGTCGGCCCCGGCCGGTACCTGCGGCTGGCGTTCAACATCTACCGCGTTCTGCTCACCCGTGGCAGCCGGGGCTGCCGGATCTACTCCACCGATCCGGACACTCAGGCCTACCTCGAGCAGCTGATCCCGGCGAAAGTGTCGGCACCTCATCCTAAGCTTCGATCATGGCCTACACCGATGTGACGGCAGAAGCCGTCCTGAAGACGCTCGCCGAGTACGACACCGACCCCGGCGCGTTCTTCGCGACCTACGGCTTCGACGCGGCCAGGCAGTACGAGCTCGTCCACGACGGCAAGCGATACCCGTCGAAAGCCATCGTCGGAGTAGCGCACAAACACATCGACGGCCACGCCATGCGATGGAACGACTTCACTGGAGGACGAGCCACCATCGTGCGCCACCTCGAGCGTCTCGGTTTCACCGTCGAAACGACACGCCCCGTCCTCATGGTCTACGTCGGGCAAGACAGCCTCGAGAACCTCCAGCACGGCCTCGACACCTGCACCTGGGGTTTCCGCGAACTTCCCGACGACCTCACCGGAGCCGCCTTCGACTTCGTCGTCTTCGCCGAAGGCGCCTCACCACGGGTCACCGACGAGCAATGGTTCAGCCGGTCGGCGAACCTGCACCTCTGCCAGGCCACCAGTGGCTTCTACCCCACCGAAGCCAAGCACTGGCCCGACGAACTCGATCAAGACCAGCTGATCTACCCGTATCACTTCGGCATCGTCCCCCTCGGCACAGCCACCGACGTCCCGCTCGGCCCCGACGGACCACTCCCGGCCGAAGCCAGCAGGCAACTCAAGATCTCCGGCACTCATCGCGGATTTGGGAAGATCGCCCACTTCGATCCAACACGCCTCCTCAGCGCGGCGCATCTCGCGGACGCAGTCACCCTGCCCGACGATCCGAAGCAGCGCCCCACCATCAAACTGGCCCGGACTTCCGGCGTCCGCACCCCACAGCCTGGAACCAAGAGCCGGCGCACAACAACGAGTTCGGGCCCCGGCCGACTTCAGGACCCCAAGAAACGCAAGGCCGTCGAGCAGCACGCCGTCGCGACCGCGACCGCACACTACGAGAAACTCGGCTGGCACGTCACCGAAATCGGCAAGCCATACGACCTCGAATGCCGAAAAAATGATGAAGAACGACACGTCGAGGTTAAAGGCACCACCGGCGCCGCGGCCGCCGTCGAACTCACCATCAACGAAGTCAACCACGCCCGCGGCGCTGACATCACAGACCTCTTCGTCGTCAGCGAAATCATCGTCAACGAGAACTACGAAACCAGCGGCGGACAGACTCACATCTTCGAAAACTGGGCGCCCAACGACGATGCTCTCCAACCCACCCGATTCCGCTACGAATTGCCCAGACCCGTCAGCGACTGAGCTCGGGGGATCAGAGCGGCAGGACCGGACCTGTTTGCGAAGTGCCAGCCTGGATCGCACCTCTGGTGGCGCCTGCAGTGGATCTGTTGGTGGTCGGGCTGCTGGCCGCGATCCGGTATCTGTCGTTGCGCGGCGCTCCTGCTGAGGTGATCCGGCCGGCTCAGCGGCTGTTGTTGGCCTCGAGTGTGGTGACGTTGGCGTTGAACGTGGCTGAGCCGTTGGTACGGCGACCACTTCGAGCCGCCTGCTTCGCTGGTGGAGAAGGCCGCCAAGGGCGAGATCTACGAATAAGCAGTGACGCTGGTCAAGGCCACCTTGCGGGTATCCACTCCCGCGAGGTGGCCTTTGCGCTTCATGCGGGTCCTTCCTGCGGTTCGGGGATCGCTTCGAGCGGTCGCCCTTCGCTCTTCAATACGCGGAGCGCCATGACCGCTCCATCGCCATCCATGGCTATGATTCCCGTCCAGTCCCGCTGTACCGCCGCCCAGCGCCTCCTGCACTCGGCGACCACCTCCGGCATCTTCTCCGCGTAGGCCCGGGCGCCGTCACCCGTTTTGAGGATCTCGTGCAGTTCTTTCGGCATCGCCGAGAAGACCTCGACTCGCTCGCGTGCGAACCGGAAGACGTGGTCGGTTCCGACGAATGCGATCCCGCCGAGTTCGACGCGGACGTCACATTCCGCGTTGACCGCCTGCGGGGAGTGATCGGCGCCCAGTCGCCGTTGCTGCCGCACGGTCAGGTACTTGTACGCGTTGTCGCGATCACCGACGAAAGTCAGGAGCGCTGCAGCGCTTGCGCGGACCAACACCCGGGAGAACCACTCGAACCTGTCCGATGTGATGTGGAAACCGGGACGGCTCGAGGTCTGGCCCTGTGCGTCGACGGTCTGGATGTCTGGGAAGAAGTTCTCTTCCTGCACCGGGCCGTACGGGTCGGGAGGGGGCTTGCCTGGTTCGGCGAGTACACCGCCGCCCACGGGATCGAGCAGGCGTATCTCGATCCCGCCTTCCGCGACGAAAGCCGTCGACATCAACAGGCTCGGCAGCGGATCGGCACTGCCGCGCCCATCGCCGAGTGCGATCACTTGGACCCGCTCGGCCGAGGCCATCAGCTGACTGTGCTGCGCGCTGGGCTGACCGTGTGACCCGCGTCCGTCGACCAGCGCGATGCGCAAGGGCTCACCGGCTTTCCTGCCAACGAGAAAATGCCCAGGTCTGCTCCGTCGTGTGCCCTTCGCCTCCGCACCTTGACCCCGCAGTGCCCAGCCTGCGTCGAGTGCGAGGTCCACGTCGACGGGCTCGAAACGGTACCCATAGTGTCTTCGCTGCAAGATCTCCCGCGCCGCAGTCAGCGCGAACGCTGCACCGAGTTCCTGCGCTTGCACGCCCTTGCGGTGATACCTCGGGTCATGTCCGTCGGGTGAGAGTGCCATCCGGCCACGATGAGCTTCCAGCGTGGTGAGATAGCGCAAGCAGTTCCAATGCTGGGAGAGGCCGCGCGACGGGTTCTGCCCGGACAGCGTGCTCGCGCGGCCGAACGTCTGCAGCAACTCCCACGGCGTGATCGTGAAGCCGCTTCGGTGTTCGGCCGGAGGGACGGGCCCGATTTCAGGCTTGCGCAGCACCTCCGGTTTCTCGTCTTTGGAACGCTTCTCGTCTTGTTTCGCGATGTAGCGGGCTACGGCTCCGGACAGCTCTGCGGTGGAGTGAATCGCCACATGAGAGCTCTGCAAGAGCTTTCCCAACGCGTCTCTGAGCTCCATGGTTTTCCCGTCCCCTCGTGCGTCCGCCGTGATGCACCGTCTTCCAACTCACCGGATTTCCCGGAGTTTGTCTGCCGCCTGAAGGATGACGACCCGCGCAGGGCAGTTGACGCTGCGTATGCCTTGTCCGGTGAACAGCGGAAACCGTCCGCTCGGCTGTCTTCCACGCCACTCGTTCGGCCCAGCGGTGCTACCGACCCGAGTGAGTCCCTTGTAGAACGGCAAAAATGCGGGAACCTGCCCCTTGCGCCTGTGGGACCGATGGGTCATCGGCGCGCTCTACCAGCGGCCGCGAATGGGGATCTGCCTCGGTCGCTGCGCCAGGCGAACGTCGTGTGGGAACCCGGGTACCAGGATCAGCAGGAACGCGCCGAGCGTCGTGGGCTGCCGATGGTTGATGCTCAGCTCGGCCGGTAGGTCGGCAACCTGGATCGGTGCCAGGGTGGCGGGCAGTGTGGTGCTATCGCCGATGACGGTGAGGGGTGCCGGCTGAGGAACCCGATCTGGATGCCGCGGATATCGGGGTGCTGGGAGAGCGCGGGGTGTCAGTGGGCCGGGCCTGAGCGGGTCGCTGGCGCTGGCCACGCGGTGCTGCTAGTGAGACAGGAACAGTACCTAGAATCGTTGCTTCACAACGAGATTATGACGAAGTAGTCGTACCGGACGAGTATGAACGGCCCGTCGGCGCACTTAAGTCCTTGCTGGCTGTCCGAACGTTGTGCGCGCTGCGGACGCCAGGGGCAGGTTTGGGTATCCAGTAACCATCTGGATCTGCAGTCGGTAGCCGCGCCGCCCGCCGACGGCTTTGCTTTGCCCGACACACATTGATATAACCGGCCGAGCTGCACGGACAGGGCCCGCCTCACCTGGCTACAGCATCAGACGCAGTGCCGTTGTCCAGCCAACCTGTCGCACCACCCGAACTCGCGGTTGCAGTGGATACAACATCGTTGCATCCACATCGGACAGTCCAGGTCAACTACACACCACGACCGCCGTGACGGGTTGTCGAGCGAGCACGCGATCTCCGGTGCCGTCAATGGGCTGACCGACCCACACGCCCGGGGGATGTGACGGACATCAACGCCTAGAGCCTCGGTTCGGCCTGCGCGGAGGCGCAGAAGCGCGTCACCGACGCCGGCTCGGTCAACGGTTACCGTGCGAGAGTCACCGTCACTCCCACCGCGGGTCACTGGATGAAGCCGACCACCTATAACTGGAGTTGGGGGAATTTGACGCAGGTCTGCTCGGGCGGCTGCGCCGAGTAGACCTCCGAGTGGACTCCCACGTGGTCTCCGGCACATACCACCGCCGGGACGTACCGCACAGTCCGGGAGGGAATTCTTCACGACTCTGTCGATCCTTGTTTGAGAATCCCCAGGTCAACGCCCTGGAGATTCAACTCTCAGTGGGATACACGTACTAACCACACGCCGTTGTAGCGATCACGTCTACCAGTCATTTGCCTGTCTCCCTGCCAGGATCGATCCTGATCGCGTCTGGAGCCAGCAAGCGGCGGAGACTCCTATCTCAGGCACTTCGCGGTCAGCGGACAAGACTGCGGTCCCGGGCACGGCGAGCGCTTTGTCGATGTGCGCGGTCAGGCACGTCAAGTCCGATCGGCGGCCTCCTCGTTGGGATCGGAGCGTAGACACTGCACGTTCAAGTTCTCACCGTTGCACTGTCGGCACGAAGATCGCACGGCAGACGACGGTTCCTTACCTACTCTGGAGGGCCAAGGCGGGGAGGGCTGGTTCCCTACTAGGGACTGCTCGACCTGGCCAAACCGAACGAACACGACTTCGTCCTCATCACATCCCTTCATCGCAATCGAGGTGACAGGGTCGCGGGCGGTGACTGCTGTGCCGATCCAGGGCGAGACACCCACCCGGCGGTTGAATCAGACCCTGGCGTGCAGTCAGTGACGAAACAACCTCTCCTAACTGTCGTCGAAATCCATTCGGAGCAACGCGAGATCATCTCATCGTTGGAATTTCAGGAGTCGAATCTTTAAATGTATGCCTCTAGGATATTCCCTCTAGGGAGGGGATTTGTGACGCTCGAATTCATCAAGACCTTGATCTGGCCGACGTTCGCGGCGGTAGCGCTGCTACTGGTCCTGACTTTCTTCAGCCACCGGTTCCCAGTACGGAAACCGGTTAGCCAAGGTCCGTCGTCCAGGCTTCCAGTCCCCGATGATCCGGAGAGGTTTTCTCAGTCGCTCCAGGACGCGGAGTGGCTTGCATCGCTCGAATCGGAGCCTCCGCCGGATCCGGTGGTTCACCTTGCGCAAGCCGTCCGGGTGAACCCGTCGACTTTCCGTGAGTCGGCGCAACAGGTACGCGAGAGCTTCCGCGTCGGCCGAGTGGTGATTCTCGACCTCGCCGGGACCGAAGAGTCCACCGCCGTCAGACTGGTGGACTTCTGTAGCGCCATGACCCTCACTTCACGGGGCACACTCCATCGCCTATCCAGCACGGTCCTCCTGTTGACACCACGAATCGCCTGACAAGGCAAGCCCGTACCTCACCCGTCGCGGCGGCGGCGAACCCAGACCGGAGTCATCCGTGCCCACTCGTGACAATCACGTGAACGAAGACGACGAAGACGATGACCCGACCTCCACGCTCACCCCCAAGCAGCTCGAAGAAGTACGAGCGAAGGCTCTTGCTGCCAATGCTGAGCTTCTGAAGATCAACGCTGACATTCGGCAGTTTGAGCTCTACGCCTCTCGCGCACGTGCACGTAGGCGAATGTCGCTCGCTTCCTACATTTTCGGGCCGACGCTTCTCCTGCTGCTGTACACCATCTTCTGGCTACCGTGGCTGAACAAATCCACCCTCGTAGCGGTCTGCATCCCAGGCTTCATCATCGCCATCTGGTGCTGCGGAGCGGCAGTAAAGCTGACCAAGGATCCTGGTGGCGGTCCCCGGTTGAAATTCGCTGACGGCGTCATCCGCCGACACAGCGAGGGTGAACTCGAACTGGAGATCGCGAAGCAAAAGGACACGAAGAAGCTGAAGATCGCGGACGGCGCCTTCGACCAGAAGACCCGGCGACTGATCTACAAGGAGGAGGCGTACGCGGACATCGAAAAGCTCCGCACTGACAGCAAGCGTTATCGCAACGTGAATAACCTATTGCAAGGCATCCTGATCATCGGGTCCATCGCAGCGACCGGCGCCTCCGGGGTTGCATCAAGCCTCGGACCGCTGCGGTGGGTGGTCCTGGGGTTGTCGCTCACTGTCGGTATTGCCAGCGGTTTCATGGGGTACTACAAGTACAAGGAGAGAAGCTTCTATCTCCAGCAAACCGCCGACGCCATCGAACATGAGTGGGAGGCTTTCGAGGTAGGCGTTGGCCGGTACAAGTACATAAAGAAGGAAAATCTTGCCCTCAAGGAATTCGTCGAAGAGGTCCACCGCCTCAAATCCGAGCAGCGCAAGCGGCAGCAAAACCTCGAACAACCACCCGAGACCCGCAACGCCGGCGAGCTATGATTTGCAGAACGGTTGCTAGCCCCGCCACTTAGGGGGCCATGCGATCCACCCTGGCAAGCCGCGTACGGCAAACGAGCCTCCCGGTGCAGCGAAACGCAAGCCAGATAATTAGAGGTTAGACCTTGTGAATCGACGTGCGAACGATACGGATTTATAGATCTCGCGTGCGTTTACATAAACAGTGCCCTCTCCTCGTCGTCGCGCGCACGCTGCTGGCGGCGTGCCCTCGTGCGCGTCCATGGAGGATGAGCGCGCTTGACTGCATCCGGTCAACTAAAGCTGTCGAAGTCGAAACACCTTTGAGGGTGATGCAGGCAGACACGCCCTGGGACATATCGCTGGCAGGCGCGATGACTACGGCAGGTGCGCCGGCATACGAGGAAGCGCTGCTGCCCGATCTGCTGACCGACCTGACTCGAGGACGACCACCGACGTAAGGTGCCTGTCTTTGGTTTGGTCGGGTCTGCAGGAGTCGGATCCGCCGCGTGTCGTCCGGCTGGACACGGTGAGCGGTGCGGACCTCGGCAGGTGTGAGGACCTCGGCGATGGCTTGGATGACCGTGGCGGCCTGGGTGTTGAGGTAGAAGTGACCGCCGGGGTAGGTGCTCAGGGTGAACAGGCCGCTGATGCGTTCCCGCCAGTCCCGGACCTCGTCGACAGTCGCTTTGCGATCGCTATCGCCGGCGTGGCGTGGATCGGGGTTTCCAGCAGTGGTTCCGGTTCGTAGCGGTAGGTTTCGGCGGCGGTGCAGTCGGTGCGGATCGAGGGCAGGACCATCTCCAGTGCCGCTTCGTCGGCGAAGACCTGGGAGTCGGTGCCCCCGAGTGCCTTGACCGCGGCGATCAGGCTGGCGTCGTCGCGCAGGTGCACGGTTTCGTCGCGGGCGCGGGTGGGTGCCACGCGGCCGGAGACGAACAGCGCGTGCGGCCTGGTACCGGTGGATTCGAGCCTGCGGGCGACTTCGAAGCCGAGGGTGGCGCCATGCTGTGACCGAAAAGGACGGTCGGCCGGTCCAGTCAGGGCCGGAGCGCTTCGGCGACGCCGTCGATGCCTTTTGGTCCGGCGGTCCTGCCGCCCGGGTGCTGGATCGCGAGGACGTCGGCGATTCGGCTCAGTGTTTTCGATACCGCGAAGAAGTAGCCATGCTGACCGTGGAGCAAACCCTGGACTGTTTCCTCGACGAGATGCTGTTGATCTCGGCAGCCTCCGCACCTTTGCGGCAAAGTCGTGGCCTTTTCCCCGGTCTGCGCGAGCGCGGCCCGGCTCGCTGCACGGGGTCACCCCCGACGCGATGTAGGCGGGATCCGGTGACGTCAGGAGGATCTCGCCCGAGACGTACGTGCCCTTCTGCAGCTGGGAAAGGGCTGACCTGTTGCGCCGCGACTGATTCGTGAACGTCGCGATCACCGAGAAATATGGCCACCGGCAGGCCGGGCTAGAATCAAGGTATGGCAGAACTTCTGCTACGGTTTACAGATGATCTCCCGTATCACGGGCGATTTCCCGCTCGAAGGGGTTCGCCTCTCGGACACATCATTACCCCACGGCTCGCTCAAGATCACTTGGGCGGGCCGTTTGCATTGGTGCTCGCGGTGTAGAGCGTGCCTTCTTCTCGTGCCGTGAGAGTCCATCCTTCGTCACAGCAGACGACAATTGATCCCCTTGCGCGGAGTTCCGTGGCTACCGCGCTGGTTCGCGAATGGCCATGGAGGCCGTTGTCGATGTCGAGTCGAGCGGTGAGGCTGTTGATGAGGTGGTCTTCCCTGAGGTAGATCGTTTTCGGTCGTTCAGCGGCGGGTTGGTGTGCGCTGGTGTGGCCGTGGCGGCATCGGTAGCCGGGCCGGTTGTGGACCCAGTGGGAGTCCATGCGGCGGGTGCAGAGGCCGCATTGGACGAACCCGGCAAGGGCGTAGACGCGATTGCTGCCGTCCTTCGTGATGCGGGTGGAACGAATCTGTTGTGCGGCTAGGAAGTCGGTTTCGCTGACCAGCGGGGGATGGGCGATTCTGGTTGATATTGCTGGAAGACGGTCCGGATCTTTAGTGGTGGGTCGGCGTCCCCAGACTTGTCGGCCGGTGTAGCGGGGGTTGGTCAGGATGACGGCGACGGTGCGGAGGTTCCAGGTGTTGCGGACGCGGTGCCGGTTGCGGTCGTGGTCGACGTGGGAGGGGCAGGGGATTCCGCGGGTGTTGAGGTCTCGGGCGATGCCGGCGCGGCTGCGACCGGTGAGGCGTTGGGTGAACATCCAGGCGACGTGTGGGGCGGTCGCGGGGTCGGGGGTGAGTTGCTGGAGGCGTCGTCCCCAGCTGGCTTGAGCGGTGTTGGGGTGTGGTCCGGCGTCGGTAAGGCGGTAGCCGTAGGGCGGTCGCCCGCCGAGGTAGCGTCCTTGTTGGGTGGCCTGGTTGTGCATGGCGGCCAGCACGCGGTGGAACTGGGTGCCGCAGAACGCGCGCTCGTACTCGCCTACGACGACGGCGTCGATGCTCCCGGCAGCAGCGAGTGTCAGGAGCCGCGCAGCCTGTGGCCGGGCGATCCAAGGGCGGCGTCGTGAGCAGCCTGCATCGAAGAACGAGCTGACGATCGTGCCGTGTCCGGCGATGAGGAGCTCGGAGGCTTCGCGTTGCCAGCCTTGCGATGTCGCGCGGTCTTGGTGCCGGGTGGTGGATGTCCTTCCGTAGAAGGCGAACCGCAACCCTGGCGGTGTTGACGGTGTTTCAGTGCTGGCGGCAGCAGATGGACGCTTACTCTCGATCCACCGCGCGAGAAGGTCCTGGCCGTTCACCGAGCCTGCCACCGCCATCACGACTCCGTTCGTGTCCGCCTGGAAGCTGGACGTGAGCGGCGTCTGGGTATGACAGTCCCGTGGCGCGGATTCGCCCGATGAGCCCAACTCACAGGCGGTCGGGCACTCCGTCGATGTACCTACCTAGGTGTATAACACCATGCACGCAGCGGCTTTGCCATTCTTACCGCGGGCGCTGTCGATAATCCGCTGGTTAAGAGTCGGCACCTTGGCGTGTCGGATGGTGTCGAGTGATGCCGGACAAGACCTTTTCGTCTGGTCACCGCGTATTGGCTGTGTCGAGGTGTGTCGAGGTGTGTCGAGGTGTGTCGCCTGGTGTCGGACTGTTTCGGACCTCTCGGGCTCGTCTCGGGCTCGCGGATGCCGGGTTCTGTCGCTTGGTCCGGCCACTTTGGGGGGCCGTGTTGGGTGGCAGGAGTGATGAGGGTGGGGGACCGGCGTGATCCAGTTGTGTCGGCTGTAAGCAAGATGGTGGGGACCGTGGTCGAGCTGACGTTCCTTTTCGGGTTCGGCAACGTGTTAGCGCTTGCTCTCCGGCTCGGTGTCCCGGTGTGGGTCGCGCCTGCGGTGGACCTGACGATCGTGGCCTTGCTCGTGGCGATCCGCCGACTTTCGGCGCATGGAGCGGCTCCTGAGGTTCTGCGCTCGGCGCGGCGGCTTCTCGTTCTCGCGAGCGTGGTGACGTTGGCGTTGAACGTAGCTGAGCCTCTGATCGCTGGAGAGATCGGCAAGGCGATGTCCGACGCAGTGGGGCCGCTGTTGCTGATCGGCTGGTCCGAAGTCGGGCCGGGCTTGCTACAGGCGCTGGCAGACCTCCGGGAAAGCGTGCAGAAGCCTCCTGCCCATGTATCGACGATCGCGGTACGAGAGATTACGCCGGAGGAGCAGAGCGGGCCCCTGGCGGGACTTGACGACGACTTAGTTGAGCGTGCGAAGCAGATTGATGCTCGTCATCGGGAGTTGCACCAACGGCCTGTCTCGGCCGAAGGGCTTCGCAAAGCCTTGGGCGTGGGGGCAGAGCGCTCCCGCATCTTGACGCGTGTGGTCCGCTCGGAATGGCGCGGATCGTCGCATCCGGCAGCCAAACCTGCTTCTCAAAGCTAATTCTGGTTGATTTCGGTGCGGACGGCAGCTGTTTCGCCCCTGAGGAGGCTCTCTGGTGCTGTTGCCTCGGCAAGTCTTCCCCGGCCGCCAGATCACGGGTCTTACCCCTCTGCGGCCTGGAAGTAGAGACCGTAGCGAACCTCGAACTCTGCGAGGTTCATGCAGGGGTGAAGCCGCAAGTGCCCGCGATCGTGCTCGCGACGCAAAGTGGCGACAACGTTCTCGACGAGATCGCCGATCTTCTGGAGGTTGATCACTGTGTCGCGTCCTCGGATTGCATTGTAGTCACCGGGCCATGGCTGCGTCGGTAATGTGACGAGCGGGGTGTGATCGTCATGGGCCAGCTTGAAGAGGTGGTGCGCTCGGCTGGGGCGTTTGGATGGGCTTGCCAACGAGTAGTCATGCGCCAGTGAGCATCGCAACGCGTAGAGAGCGTCTATGCGCGCTGGGTCGAGGTTGGTGAAGCAGGCAAGCGCCTGGTAGATCGGCGGTCTCGAGCGATCGTTTATCGCGTTTGCGAGAGTGAAGGTCTTGCCGATCTGGTCGAGTAGGACGAGGTAGGCGGTTGCCCCCAGCCACAACGTTTCACTTAGCCTGACTAGTTTTCCCGTGGTGTTCCTTCCAGCCGCATGCCGAGCGTCTCCCAGGATAGCGTTGAAGCTAGACCGGTACTGGCGGCCGTTAACTGGTGGCATGTCGGTCAAGTGCCTGGTGATCGCTGCACGCGTACTTTCATCAAATGGTTGTGCCGTGCTGTCCGTCGTCATGGGAGGTCCTTCACGCTGATTCTCTCTGTTCGGAGCCGAACAGAGTAGGTTACTTGAACGCTGCAAGTGGTTTTAGGCCTGACATGCTGAGTGGCAGGCACTCGGAACGCACCTCGCGCTACCGGAAAGAACGCCGTCACCTTCCGGCGCGCGTCGTGCTATACGAGACTTCCTCCTTTACCTCGGAAGACATCAACGGCGTCCGTACCGCAGCCGACGGGATCGAGCCCGTCGGATCGGCCGGCGGTGATCAGGTACCTGTTCGCGACCTGGCTCCGGGTATCAACCGTCGAATCGTCGCCGGGCGAAGGCAGTAGAACGGCTTCCAGTTGGCGGTGAGAGTCTCCTGAAGGATTTCAGTCTCGGTATGGCTGATACACAACCACGCGGCGCGCTCGTGTCTGAGCGGGCGTGATCTATCGGCGTGGCTTGTAGTCGCCGCATGGCTGCGGTAGCGGCGGGTTCCGGAACGGCGTGGGCTTGCGGTTGTGTCGGTGGTCGGTCATATGGTGATGGGATGGTGAGCGGAGACAGCACCGGGCAGTCAGCTAGTCCATACTCGACGGGCGGTGGCGGTACCGTGCTGGAGCATCGGTTTGGCGCTGTCTTGCTGGCTGATCTGCTTTTGGGTGATCCCGTGACGGCGTTGGGTGACGATGTGACACCGGCGGAGGTGTCTTTTCAGGACAGCAGTACTAGTCCTGTTGATGATGTGGTCGTGGCAGGTGAGACCGCTGGCGGTGTACGGCGGCGGTTGTCAATCGGGGTCCGACGAGACCCCAAGATCACCGCCAGTGATGACTCCACGGCCGAGCTCCTTGTTTCCTACTTGCGGGTAGTCACCGACCACTGGCAGGAGGTATCTACGGGCAATTGGCGGTTGGCGCTCGCGGTTGCGAGCCCGAATACCGCCGTACAGCAGGTGCGTGAGCTTGCCGTGATCGCTCAGGGGCAACCTGACGAGGGATCGTTCCGAGCTGCTGTGCGGCGACCGAAACGTACGAACGAGGCGGTGCGCAAACGCTTGGTGCATTTCGACGCGTTGATCGCCAAGGCTGCTGCTGACGAGAAGGTGAGCACCACCGCCGCCAGTTCCGAATTGACGTGGCGGGTTCTCCACGTATTGCGGCTGATTGAGTTACGACTGGATTCAGGCGATGAGTCTGACCGCACCACCGTCGTGAGTCGCCTCCGGAGCGTCGTTCCAGACAAAACCTTGACAAGTGCAGAGGCTCTGTTCAAAGCGCTGGAGAGACTGTCTCAGGGCTTTGCCCCCACGGGCGCCCGTGTCACGGAAAGCTCGTTGCGCCGAGACTTGTCCGGGACGGCGATCGACCGTTCGCATTCCTACGCGATGGCGTGGCAGGTTCTGGACCGGCTGGCAGAAACCGCCGAAGCCTTCGTGCAATTCGGACTGGCCGGAGCCAAAAACCGCCTGGAACTGACGCGTGCCGGGGCCGCCGAGACGTTGGCCAAAGAGATGGCTAAGGCTGCGGTTGAGGTATCTGCGCTGGTCGTTACTGGCGAGCCCGATGCTGGCAAGTCGGCACTGGTTCTGAGGACTGCTCAGCGGTTGCGAGCCAATGGCGCCGCGGTCATGGTGCTCAACCTGCGCGAAATGCCCGCGACACTGGCGGATTTCGAGGCGCGGCTCGGCGCTAGCCTCACCACAGTTCTGAGTGCGTCTGCAATGGGAACTGTGGGACGCCTGCTGATCATCGACGGTGCAGAATCAGTGCTTGAAGGCCGTTCGCAGTTGCTGTCAGCCCTCGCCCGTGCCGCCATGGCCGCCGGCCTCGGTGTGGTGACTGTGACCCGCTCGGATGGTTCCGCAGCGGTTCGCGGACTGCTAGAGCAGGCTGCGCAGAGTCTCGAGGGTAACCGTGCCGCAACTGACAGTGTGGTCCGCGAGCACGAGGTTCCTCGGCTGACTTCGGCCGAGATCGAACATCTGGTCAAGGTATTCCCACAGCTGGGCCGATGGGCCGACGACCAGCGAGCAGTGTGGCTTCTGGGCAGACTTGGTCTCGTCGACATGGTGTTGCGGTCTGGACCGGACGTGTCGGCGCCCGAAGGGCAAGTGTCGGAAGCAGGTCTCTTCGCAGTGGTGTGGCATCACCTAGTACGCCGCGGCGAGATCCTGCAGCCAGGGGGGCCGTCTCCTGATGCACGTGATCAGGCTCTGAGGACATTGGCCCGACGCGAGCTACTTCCTCAGAACAACACCACGTTGCCAGATCCGGCAACGTTGCCTTCTCTGCGTTCAGACGGTTTGCTAGTGGTCCTCAGCGCGAAGAGCGCTTGGAGCGCGGCTGATCGATTCGCCAGCGATCTCGTCCGCGACATGGCGATCGTGCGCATGCTCGTCACCGACGGCTTCGATCTCCTAGCCGCCGCCGAGGCGCCGCGCTGGGCTCTCCGCGCCGCCCGCGTGGCATGCCAAGCCCAACTCCTCGACTCGACCGACTTCAGGCGCTCGTTCAGCATGATGCGCACAACCTTCGAGCAGTTCGCAGCCAAGCACGGATCGCGGTGGTCGGACGTGCCGTGGGAGGCGGTGCTCACCCTCGGCGATGCCTCGGACGTTCTCCAGCAAGCATGGCCCGACCTGCAGCGCGACCAGCATGCCGGGTTGCGCACCGCGATCCGTATTGCCATGCAGCGCCAGGCCACAGGCGATGTCGGCGATCCAATTGTCCTCGGACCGCTGGTCGAATTGACGTTTTGCCGCGACGAAGCCGTACCCACGGACGACGACTTCGGGAAAGACAACCTCGATCGTTCAATCCGCGAACTGGTGCTTGCCTGGCTGCGTGGACTGGTGTCAGCAGACAACGTCCAACCTGTCCCGCTTCGGCAACGAGTGCGGGACCGCATCCTCGCTGCGAAGCCTAAGCACTGGGACGATTTCGCGGTGGAGGCACTCGCGATGCTCGGGCCTGATCTCGACGAGCACGTCGAGGCGTTCCTGAGAGGCATCGCCGACGATTGCGCCGGTCATCTCGAACCGGTGGTAGAGCGCTTCTGGCCTGCGGAGATGATGGCCCGGCGACAACCAGACCTCCTGCTGGCCTTGGCGGAGGCCTATTACATCAAGCGCTATGACGTCACGAAGGCCAAGTATGATTGGTCTGATTCTTACTCTTTCGATGGAGGCATTCGACGGCATCGCGGTAGATCTGGCTTTTCAGAGCGGATGGTTGCGTGGCAGCACGGACCGTTCTGGCAGCTGTTGCGCGTTCGAATGGTGCCTGCGATAGAGATGATTAACCGAATGCTGGATCACGCGGCGATTGTCCGCGTTACCGGCCGAGACAAGTCCATTCCAACATCCGCTGATGAGTT
Organism: Amycolatopsis sp. lyj-112; assembly: GCF_046549055.1. Classification (NCBI taxonomy): domain Bacteria; kingdom Bacillati; phylum Actinomycetota; class Actinomycetes; order Pseudonocardiales; family Pseudonocardiaceae; genus Amycolatopsis; species Amycolatopsis sp. lyj-112. The sequence continues at coordinate 278,980 of NZ_JAJPWS010000010.1, forward strand.
GCCCGGCGTGGACTTGGAGCTGCCAGGCATCGGCGTTCGGACCTGCATTGGGGATGGGCACGTATGGTCCTGGTATCGAGGATCGTCAGTTGGCCCGTACCCATGTATGAGTGCGTTGCTCGCTGTCGAGCGGCTCGCCGACCAGCTTGTGTCCATCGCCGAAGTGTCGTTGGACAAGGTAGTTCAGCTGCTGCTACGCGGCTGCAACAACCTTGCCATGCCTGGCCTGCTGGTCGGGTTCCTCACGCGACATCTGGAACAGGCAGGTCCTTTGCTCGACGATTGGATGCGCAACCCCGACGTGTGGCACTTGGAATTCAGTCGGGTTACCGGAGAAGGTATCCACCATGTCCAGGGCCTAGATGCCCCGGACGTTGTTGGTCGTTCTCGCCGGAGGATGACCCTCCGCGACGTTGCCGCCGAGTTTACTATTGGTGCCGTTCTCGCCGGTGATCAGACTAGACTGAATGAGCTTTCTAAGGTAGGTGAAGACCTCGTTCGGCGTGCTGACGAACTCATGGCAGACTCTGTTGGCGACGAACAGATCGACCGGTTTCTCACCTCTGTACAAGGGTGGGCCGCGACATTCAGGCCGGACAATTACCACCTGGAATCGGGCGAGGAGGGCAACCTTGTTGTGCAGTACAAGCATTCCGAACCACTGGCCACTCGTATGCAGCCCGAAGCTGAGAAGTTTGCCCGCAACAACGAAGCCTTACGACTGCAGAACACATACGCCAAGTCTGCCGAACGTGTCGCACCGGTGGATAACATTCTGGCCGATATCGCCCTTGCGCGTTCGTTCGGTGAAGATCTGCCCGACATTACGCTCGACCCCCTGGACCCGATAGCCGCCGTCGCCGCGGCCGCAGCTGTCGCACATGCCGACGACCGCGTGCAGGTACCAGGTGATGACCTCCGATGGGCGGCCGATGTCCTCATCCGGGCAATTACCGAACCCAGTTCCAGCGATTACGAACCCGGATCCTTCTACTCGCTCGGCGCAGATCGTTCCGCGGCGACCGGGTTGCCGGCGCTGCTCGCCGTGGCATCCGAGGACACCAACCTCGACCAACAAGCGATCATTAACGCTCTCGGACAATGCACCACAAGCCACTACAACGAAGTTCGAATCGCGGCAGCCACAGCTGTCGAACGGGTCTGGTTCGCGCCGTGCAAAATCGACCAGCTATCAGGAGAGTGCCGCCACGAAGCCGTCCTGGACATTGTGCGGACGGGCCTGCAAGACTGCCGCCTCGATGACTGGGACTCCGTCACCGGACGACGCGGCCGACTGCCCCTCGAAGGCCCGTACGAGCAGACCCTTCATCAGGTGGAGAGCGAACAGCTCTATCTGACGTCGCTCATTCCTCCCCTGATCGCCGCCGCATCGGCGTCACGCAATGACAGCTGCATCAAAGATCAGGCGCGGAAACTCACCGATGCCTTGCTCGATGCACACCTTCGCGCCACCGACCACTGGTCCAGGGAAGGATACGAGAACCGACACAGCAAACATGGGGTATGTGTGATCCTTGACCTGGCTATCAACGGAAGTACAGACCCGTTGAAGATGTACGTGCGAGAGCTCGCATCCAATGCCCACGCTTTGCATAGCCTTCTGCACGACCTTGCGATGCTGTTCACCTATGACGACGACGCACGTATTTCTCTTGAGCGAGTTTGGTCTATCGCGCTGGAGACAGCCTTGGACGCCATCGGCGATGGGACCGTGCTATACGCCAACGATCACTGGGTCGATTACGCGCTCGGAGCCCTGCTACCTGTCCCCACCATCGACATCAGCGACGTTGATATCGACGCAACCCTGGCTCATGCTCGCCAAGGCTGGATGCACCCAGACTTCCTCGCTGACCTCGTAGCTCGCTGGATGCGGATCGCACGCCGCGAGCCCAAAGCCCTCGACGCACTCGTAAATCTCGCGAAATGCGCTCCGCTGGAATGGCAGCGGGACACAGGACTGGCCTGGGTTGAAGAACTGATCCACGGCACGTACGACGCCATCGCCTACCGATGCTGGTACCTGATCGACTGGCTCGAGACCATCCACTCAGGCTACGACATGCAGCTGGAACAGCTCACACGATGGCGCCGCCTCGTGGACGGATTGGCAGCCGCGGGCGATGACCGAGCTGTCAGACTGCAACGAATCGAGGAATGACTCTTCACGTGGCCTCGTGGAGGTGGTGCCTGCGGTGCTTTCCGGTAGCCGATACGGCTGTCGAGATCTGGCGGACGTTCATGTTCCTCGATTCAGGGCTTCGGGCTGGTCTGACGCTCGGGAGGGAGCGGCTATGAGAGCCGGCGGATGAGACCGGTGTAGCCGGCGATCGCCAGGGTCGCCAGCGCCCAGACAGCGAGCTGGATCAGCCACAGTCCTGCGGTGAAGAGCTGCCCCGTTGAGGAATAGGTGTCCAGGTCGCATCGGCTGCGGATTCCGGTTGTCGCCAACGGGAGGCCCCGGTCGAGACCCAGTCCGACACGCTCGATGAGCGAGCAGGTGGTACCTGCTGGAGCGGTTGCGGAGACCGGTGCCGCGACGCGTCGTCCGTTGTCTCCGGTGACACTTCCGGCGATGATTCCGAGGAGTGAGGCGAGTATCAGGGCGCAACCCAGTGCGGCGGCGACTCTGCGGATGCGGTAGCCGTAGCCGGCGAATTTGCCCCAGAGCCAATGAATACCGCGGGTGAACCAGCCGCCGAGGTCTCCGCGGGCACGGAGGTCGTCCTGCTGGGCGCGGAGAACCGTGCGGGCTTCGTTGTCGTGTCCGTATGACTTGAGCAGGAGAGCGAGCTGCTGGTAGGGCTGCGGGCTGTATTCGGGGGTGTGGTGACGCAGAAGATGCCGCCAGCGATCGGAGTCCACGCCTGGGAAGAACGCGTAGGTCAAGCCGGCGACGTTGACTTCGGCGGCTGAGGTCGCGTGGTCCCTGTCGTCGGAGCAGATCTTGGCGGGGGACAGGGCGAACTCTCTCGTTTTGGTGGCGGTGAGGTCGAGGATTCGGCCGTTCTTGTCGAGGAGTTCGATACCGGTGAGGTCGAGTTCTCCCTCGATCACAGCGCCGGCGAGGACGACCGAACCGGTGAGCCGGACGTCTGTGCTGAAGTCGATGTCGTTGTGCACGTGGAGCCGGTCGGCGGCGAGAGCGGGGCCTGATGCGTTGGTGATCCGAGCCGCGTTGCCGACGAGCTGGGTGCCGATGTCCGCCCCGGTCAGGCGCACCGCTCCGTACGGACCTTCTCCTCGGGCTGTGAAGCCTTCGCACAGATAGATCGACTCACCGACCTGAAGGTCGCGAGCCGAGATGGCGGGCTCGGTGCTGTTGCTGATCTGTGCGCTGGAGGCGTCCAGTTCCCCGGCGATGCGAGCACCCGTCATACGGACTGCCCCACGTTCTCCGTAGCCCGAGACCTGGAGACCGTTCTTCATGGACAGATCTGCCGCTATCCGGATTCCGTCGGACGAGAAGGCCGGTCCGGAGTCATTGGTGAGCCGCGCGCCGTCGAGCACCAGTCCGTTGCCGAGGGTCGCCGAGCGTAGGCGAATAGTGCCATCCGACCCGTGACCGACCGCTTTGAACGGTTCGGACATGAAGACCGCGCCGTCGACGGTGAGCTGTTCGCCAATGAAGGCCGGCCCTGAATCGTTCACGAGTTCGGCTTGGGTGAGTATCAGCTGTCCGCCGATGCGGGCTTCGGCGAGACTCAAGGTTCCCTTCTGACCGGCTCCGCTTGCGTAGAACTGCTCCTTGAGACAGAGGGAACCGTCTACGCGGAGCCGGTCGGCGGCCAGCCCCGATCCAGACTTGCTGATGAGACGCGCTCCCGAAAGGTTCAGCTTGCCGTGGATATGAGCGGCGATCAGCTCGACCGCGTGGCCGTCGGCCGTGGCGACGGTGAATCCGGCATCGAGGTCGACCTTGCCGTCGACTTCGAGCCCGTTCGCGGCGAGCCTCGGCATAGAGGAGCCGGTCAAGGCCAGCCAAGGAAGATGCGCCTCCTCGATCGTCAGCTCGTGGTCGAACGCGCAGCCGACCAGGGCCAGCCCGATGTCAGGGTGGACGTGCCGAAGGTCCAGTCTTCCCGTGATGCGGGCACCCGCTACTCGGATACCTCGTGGATCGAGCCCTTGGTCACCGGAGAGCAAGGCGTCCCGAATCGCGTCCGCGGGGAGTTGATGTTCCGGCTTCTGGCTGACACGCAGCGACTCGGTGCCGAGCGTGCTCACACGGAACTCGGTCCCGCTGCGCGCGGCTTTGAGCAACGTGCCGGGCGCGTTGAATACGACGGGAATGGCCATATGGAGTAGTCGCTGCCTTCAGGAGTCCGCGTAACGCCTGAACCGAACAGTGATCGTTTCGAGACCGAAAGCATGCTAGTTAAGAGGTGGCAGTCGGAGGACATCCTTGACAGGGTCCTCGTCAGGGACACAAACGTACGCGACCGGAATTTCTAGAGCCGCGTTCCCGTGGGATCAGGCTAATCTGCGCGGTCCGGGTCTAGCCGGGTAGGCGTATCGGCTACGTCTCGGCTGAGCGGCAGCGTGTAACACGTCGTGGCCTGCGGCGACTTGACGAGTCGTTCGGAAGAATTTCGCGAGAGTGGGTACCGCGTGGACGATATCGATGAGTTGGAAGCAGTAGGCGCGGAGATCGGGATTGCTCTGGCGGCTCCGGCAAGTGCCGTGGTCGTGATCGGCCCTGGGGAACAGGGGACGGAGTCTCTCGCGGTTTGGCATGTGAGCCCGCAAGGGATGCCGGTGGGGGCGTGGATCTATCCGCTCGACCTGCTCTTCACGTCGCCGGAGGCGGCTCGTCGCCTTCTCGTTCTGCTGGAGCGTCGGGCGATTACCGCGTTGGTCCCAAACGAGTTGGACGATGTCCTCGAGCGCATCACGAAGGCCGCAGGGATCGAAGCGGAGAAGTGGTGGACGATGCAGGTCTTCTCGCCGCTTGAGTGCTTCGCCGACATCGTGGGGTGCCGCGCCGCCTACGAAAAGACTGTCGCGGCGGCAAAAGGTGAGCTGAAGAACGTTGCCGACCTGGCTTGGAGCCGTGATCTCAACGCGAAGCGGCTCGATGGCTTCGCTGACTTGCGAGCGCTCTCGAAAGTCGTTGTCGTAGCAGGGAAGACGCCTGTCGGCTCGAGTGCGTTGACAGTGGTACAGGTGTTGCGCTGGCTTGTTCGGCACTGGTCGGAGACGGAGGGTGTCAAACGGCGACGGTATGTGCGAGAGGTCCATGGCGAGGCCGATCCGCTGCCGCCTTCGTGGCTCACAGCGGTGAAGTCCGGACTTACCACTCGGCTTCCGCTATGACGGCACCGCTCGGATATGCCGTCGTCGATACCGAGACGACGGGGATTCTGCCCGGCTTTCATCACCGCGTGGCCGAGATCGCGGTCGTCCACGTTGACCACGCTGGTTCGATCACCAACGAGTGGTCGACGCTGGTGAACCCGGATCGTGACCTCGGACCCCAGGCCATTCACGGGATCCGTGCCGCCGAGGTGCGACAGGCTCCGAGGTTCGAGCAGTTCGCGGGAGACATCCTCGAACTCTTCCGAGGTCGGATCGTCGTCGCGCATAATCTGCAGTTCGACTCCATGCACCTATACGCTGAATTTCAGCGTATAGGTGTGGACGTGTCCCGGTATCTGTCCGGGGGCCTGTGCACCATGCGCTTGGCCGGCACCGTGTTTCCCGGTGTCCAACGGTCGCTTGTCGAGTGCTGCAGGATGGTCGGTGTAGGCGGCGTGCGATTCCATACCGCCCACGGGGACGCCGTCGCCGCCGCCCGACTGTTCGGTCGCATGCTGTCAGAAGCGCCGAGGCTGGTCGCCTCGCAAAGGCTGTCACCGGCGACAGTTCACTGGGAACTGCCCGTGTTGAGGCGGAACTTGGCCAAGCCGGTGCACCGACGATCGCGGGCACGGAGTGAGCCGCACTTTCTCGCACGGCTGGTGGACCGTGTGCCTCGTGATGGTGAACCGGAGAAAGACGCATATCTCTCCGTGCTGGACGGTGCCTTGCTCGACCGGCAGATCTCGATTTCGGAGGCTGACGCACTGGTCGAGGTCGCGCACGAGTTCGGCCTCCACAAGGCGGAAGTGATCGGCGTTCATCATGACTACCTACGTGACCTCGCACGAGCTGCCTGGGTGGACGGGTTCGTGTCTGAAGACGAGCGGCAAGACCTGGAGGCGGTTGCTGCGCTGCTCGGTTTGGACGCAAGTGAAGTTGATCGAGTCCTGAGCCAGGAACAAGCGTCGCCGCCAGACCGACCGGAATCGCGGGCAGCGCAAGTCAGCGTCGGCGGGCTCGTGCTGCGCCCCGGCGACCGAATCGTCCTGACGGGTTCCATGCGGCGCGAGCGCAACGACCTTAAAGCGGAGGCGGTGGCGCTGGGGCTTCGGGTGGTGAGCTCAGTGAGCAAACGAACCAAGGTTGTCGCCGCGGCGGACCCGGATTCGTTGTCCGGCAAGGCGAAAGATGCGCGGGCGCTGGGAATTCCTGTCGTGACTGAGGATGCATTCCTACGCGCACTCGAAGCTCTGAAGTAGCAACACGCCATCGGTGGATCGGGTAGGAGCGCATGCCGTTTCTGGTAGCCGTTTGCTGAACCAATGGCTGGATCGTCAAGGCGACGATAGGGCTGAAGGGGTTGATGTCAGCACTGCGACGCGCCGGATGACTAGACTCAAGGTATTGCAGGCCTTCTGCTACGGTTCGCAGATGATCTCCCGTATCACGGGCGATTTCCCGCTCGAAGGGGCTCACCTCCCCCCTCGGACACATCATTACCCCACGGCTCGCTCAAGATCACTTGAGCGAGCCGTTTGCGTTGGCGCTCGTAGTGTAGATCGACGCTTCTTCTCTCGTTGTGAGAGTCCATCCTCGCTGTGGTAGATGATGATCGAGCCTGCGTTGCGGAGTTTGCTGGCGACTATGCGGGCGTGGCCGTGGAGCGTGTGGTCGTCGAAGTCGCCTAGGTGTGCGGTCAGGCTGTCGATGAGGTGGTCTTCCCTGAGGTAGATCGTTTTCGGTCGTTCGACGGTGGGTTGGTGTGCGCTGGTGTGGCCGTGGCGGCAGCGGTAGCCGGGCCGGTTGTGGACCCAATGAGAATCCATGCGGCGGCCGCAAGTTGCGCATGTGAGGAGCCTTGCTTCGCTAAACCCGGCTCGGATCGGCCGGCAATCGCGAAGTGTTGTCCGAGCATCAGCGGCTGGCGGGTGGGCGTAGAAGTCCTATGACCGTCGCCGAGATCCTGTTAACGAGAGGCTGATCGCTGGTAGGCCGCGAGGTTCGCGGGGCAGAGGTTCTCGACGGCTGCTTGCTCGAGCGCGCGCACCTGGCCACCGGCTAGCTTTCCGCTCTGTCCCAGGTTCTCCAGGTCCAGTTCCGAGTGGCGTTCCTGAGGGGTGTGACCGTCGCGCAAGACATCCCAGTCCGCACAGGGCATGCGACCGCTATCTCGGGCAGCGAGTGTGCTTGGTGTTCACCCTATTACTATTGTAGTTCACCCTATTACTATTGTAGGAAGACTGCAGAACGCTGGCTTGCTGAGCTGGCGTAGTGCTCTGGCGAAGGACGCTCCCTCGGTGATCAGGTACTTGCAGGAGTGGTGAGAGTAGTTGCTGTCGATAATATAAGGAACGTTGTCGACTGCGACTTGATTGCCTGCTTATTTGAAGCCGAGCTACTTCTTAGCGGTGGTTAATCTGTGCAACGATCGCGACTGTTCCTCGCAGGCTGCCTGGTCGGCGACGTGCCTGGAGCCTGTTGCGAACGCGTCGTCGCGACCGCAACAGGCTGGACGCGGTCGATCCCGACCAGCGCCAGTCGACGACCGCGGACAGATTCGTCGGTGTGATCATTGCGGGCATGCAACATCTCGACCGGATTCCGCGACGACTCAGGGTATGACCGACGACGCGCGGCCCGCGACCAGCAACACCCTGGTATCCACGACGGGAAGGCGGCTGCGGGAGCTGACGCCGACGGCTATGTGGATGACCGCGGTCGTGATCACTATCTTCACTGCCGGAGTGGTGACCGTGCTGTGGTGGTCGGCCACCGCTGGGCTCAACGGCGTCGAACTAGTGAACGCGCGGCTGAACACGCTGAAGATAGGGCTCAGTATCGGTGTCGGAAGTGGCGGCGTGGTCGCGCTGTACCTCGCTTGGCGTCGCCAGCACTCCGCCGAAGCTACGCTCGCTCACCAACAGGCCGACGCCGCGGCGGTGCGCACCACGAGCGTGTCGCCGACGACGCTCGTGCCGACGCGATCGAGCGCCGGATCACAGAGCTGTATCTCAAAGCCGGCCAAGGGTTCCACGCCTGGGACTGACACGAGGCTCACGTCAGTCGCGTATCGGTGAGCTCACCCGTGATCGGGACCAGCAGGTCGCGCAAGTAGACGTGTTCCGGATCGTGTTCGTACATCGGGTGCCACCAGGCGGCCTCGACCAGTGGGCTCACCTCGAACGGGCAGGGGAGCGCGCGTACGAGTCCGGGTGGCACCCGATCGACCAGGCGTCGCTGCATGAGCGCGACCCGGCCGGTTCCCGCGACCAGGCCGGGGACTGTCAGGAAGTTCTCGGTGACCACTTGGACGTGCGGTTCGATCCCGAGCATCCGCATCTGGCGTGCGGCGGGAGTCGAGGCGGTGGGCCCGTGGTAGGAGACGACCCAAGGCATCACTCGGAGCTGGTCCACGGTGAGCTCGCCGATGTCGGTGTTGTCCGCGGACACCAAGCAGACCCAGTCGTCGCGATAGAGGTCGGAGTGCGGGAGGCCGTCGACGAATCCGTGTGGCATCACCAGGAGATCGACCCCGGTCAACGTCTGCGCCGCGTTGTCGACCAGGTTCGGGGTGTTGGCGATGAACCGCAGGCGGGTGTTGGGTGCTTCCCGTGCGAGCGCCGCGGCGAGGTCGGCGCCGACTACGGCGACGCCGTAGTCGCTCATGACCAAGGAGAACTCGCGTTCGGACAGCGCCGGGTCGAAGTCGGGTTCGGCTGCGAAGACGCGCTCGACGCCTGTGATGGCCGTGCGGACGCGGCCGCGGAGCTGAATGGCAAGTGGTGTGAGCCGGTACTGGTTGCCGAAGCGGGCCAGCAGGTCGTCGCCGAAGTGCCGGCGTAACCGGGCGAGTTGTGCGGACACCGCGGGCTGGCTCAGGCCGACCTGTTCGGCGGCCCGGCTCACACTGCGCTGGTCGAGCAGCGCGTCCAGTGTCACCAGCAGATTCAGGTCGAGGCTCACCAGGTTCACCGGGCCAAGCGTATTCACCGGACGAATAGTCCGCATCACCGGATTCGTCTTCCCGGATGTGCGGAGATGCCGGACCGTGGGTGGTGTCGCTCGAGGAGGAACCGACATGCACCTGGATCGCACCGACCCCGAAGGCGCCATCGCCGCGGCGGCGAAACGCTGCTCGAACTGGGATCGCTGGGGTGATACCGATGTGCTGGGCACGCTGAACTTCCTGGATGACGCGAAACGCCGGGAGGGCGCCGCGCTGGTGCGGCGTGGGGTGAGTTTTTCGCTGGCTCAGCGGTTCGAGTCGGATGGACCGCAGAAGGGCTGGCGCCGACGGACCAATCCGGTGCACACGATGCTGGACACCGGCCTGGACGCGGAGCGTGGCACGCAGGGCTTCCCGCACGGTTTCGGCGGAGCCGACGACGTGGTGTTCATGCCCTTGCAGGCCTCGACCCAATGGGACGGGCTCGGCCACATCTTCGACCGAGGCTGCGCCTGGAACGGCCGGAAGGCCGGCGACGTCGTCACCAGTGAAGGCGACCGGTTCACCGGGATCGAAACGGCTTCAGGGCGGATCGCCGGCCGAGGCGTGCTCTTGGACGTCGGTCGCGTGCTCGGTGAGGGCGGCGAGTTGCCGGACGGATTCGCGATCACGACCGAACACCTCGAAGCCACCATCGCCGCGCACGGCAAGACCGCCCGCGTCGGCCGTGGCGACCTCCTGCTGGTGCGCACCGGCAGGCTCGCCCGTGCCCGGCGGGAAGGCTGGGGCGACTACGCAGGCGGGCCATCGCCGGGCCTGTCCTTCTCCACAGTGGATTGGTTGCACGACACCGAGATCGCCGCCATCGCCACCGACACCTGGGGATTCGAGGTGCGGCCCAACGAGTTCGACGGCGCTTTCCAGCCACTTCATCAGGTCGCGATCCCGCATCTCGGGTTGTACCTGGGGGAGATGTGGGACCTCGACGCGCTCGCGGGCGACTGCGCCGACGACGGAACCTACGAATTCTGGCTGACCGCCGACCCACTGCCCGTGACCGGCGCCGTCGGGGCCCCGGTCGCGCCCGTCGCCGTCAAGTAGCCGAAGGAGTCCCATGCCCGCCGTCAACACCGTCCTCGTGGTCGGCAGCGGCCTCGCCGGCGCTGCCACCGCCATCCGCCTGGCCGAAGGGGATGTCACCGTCGACCTCGTCGAGATCGATCCCGGTATCGCGAGCCTCGGTTCCGGAATCACCTTGCAGGGCAACGCTTTGCGGGAGCTGCGCGGACTCGGTGTCTGGGAGGAGGTGCGGAAATCGGGATACGGGTTCGACAGCGTGGGCCTGCGCGCGCCCGATCCCGCGGGAACCTTGCTCTTCGAGATGCCCGACGCCCGCACCGGCGGGCCGGACCTGCCCGCGACCTTCGGCATGCCACGCCCCGACCTCGCCCGGATCCTGCACGACCGCGCGGCCGCGGTCGGCGTGAGAACCCGGTTCGGCGTCACCGTGACCGGACTGCGTCAAGACGCTCACCACGTGGACGTCGAGTTCACCGACGGTTCGGCGGGCCGGTACGACCTCGTCGTCGGGGCCGACGGGATTCGTTCCGCCGTCCGGGGAATCCTCGGCGTCGAGCTGGAGACCCGGGCGACCGGAATGGGGATCTGGCGCGCGTTTGGGCCCCGGCCCGCTTCGGTCACCCGGACCGACCTCTTCTACGGCGGTCCCTGCTACATCGCCGGCTACTGCCCGACCGGCGAGAACTCGCTCTACGCCTACGTGGTCGAAGACGCGCAAGACCGCAGCGCGCTCACACCGGAACAACGGCTCGCCACCATGCGTGCACTCGCCTCGGCATACCACGGACCATGGGACGACATCCTCGCCACGCTCGACGATCCGGCCCGCGTCAACTACACGCGGTTCGAGACCCACGCGCTGCCGGCGCCCTGGAACCGCGGACGCGTCGTGCTGATCGGCGACGCCGCCCACGCCTGCCCGCCCACTTTGGCTCAGGGCGGTGCCCAGGCTCTCGAAGACGCGGCCGTCCTCAGTGAACTCCTGCTCGGCACAGACACGCTCGATGAGTCGTTGTGGAGCGCTTTCACCGAACGACGCGTCGCCCGGGCGGCCGCCGTGGTCGAGGCCTCGAACCAGCTCGGCCGCTGGCTGCTCGACCGCGAGCAGGGCGACGTTCCCGGCTTGATGGGCCGTGTCGCGGCCCTCGTCGCCCAGCCCGCCTGAACTCTCCGGAGGATTCTCATGACCGAAGGCCTGATCACCCACCTGCGGCACGTCGACCTCGCCGTGCCCGACCTCGCCCGCCAACAGGACTTCTACACCGGCGCGTGGGGCCTGACCACCGAGCACACCGACACCGGGATCGCCTTCCTCGCCGCGGAGGGCTCACCGGAGCAGTACATCGTGCGGCTCCGTCAGGCCGCGGACAAGCGGATCGACCTCATCGCCTTCGGTGTGGCGACCGCGGCCGACGTCGACACCCTCGCCGCCCGGCTGGCCACCGCCGATGTCGCGCTGGTGCACGAGCCGCGTGCGTTGTCCACGCCCGGTGGGGGATACGGCTTCCGGTTCTTCGACAACGAAGGCCGCACCATCGAGATCAGCGCGGACGTCGCGATCCGCGCCCACCGGAAGATCGAGGCGGGCGAGCCCGTCCCGGTCCGGCTGTCGCACGTCGTGATCAACTCGGCGGATCCCGAAGGCACCCGGCTGTTCTACGAACGGCACCTCGGATTCAAGCTCTCCGACACCCTCATGCACCCCCGTATGGGCGGGATGATGTGGTTCCTCCGCATCAACTCCTGGCACCACAGCCTGGCGATCGCCCGCGGTCCGCATCCTTCACTGCACCACGCGTCCTTCGAGCTGCGCGGAATCGACGAGTACATGCGCGGTACGGGACGGCTGCTGCGAGCCGGAGTGGAGAAGATCTGGGGCCCCGGACGGCACCTGGCGGGCAACAACACCTTCAGCTACTTCCTCGATCCGCACGGCAACACGGTCGAGTACACGACCGAGCTGGAGCTGATCGACGAGGACACCTGGCATCCGCACCTCTACGACTTCACCCGGCCAGAGGTCAGTGACCAGTGGGGGACGGCCAACGCGATGAACGAGTTCGTCGCCTCTCGCTCGTTCAACGATCCCGACAAGGGGCTGTTCGTGGCCCCGCCGGTCTGAGAGGAGTCACATGCGCTTCGCCACCTACGAACGCGCCGGGCATGTCTGCGCCGGCGTCGTGTCCGATGCCGGAATCCACGCTCTGCCTTCGGGGGTCACTGTTCTCGGCCTTGTGCGGGAAGGACTCTCCGCGGCGACGGAAGCGGGCGAGACGGCGTTGACCGGGCCCGCCGTCCCGCTCGGCGAGGTCCGGTTGCTGCCACCGTTGGAGCCGCCTGCGGTGCGGGATTTCGTCGCGTTCGAGGAGCACGTCGAAGGCGTGGTCGCCTCGATCGGGGACGGCGCCGGAGTGGTTCCCGAATGGTACGAGGCTCCGACGTTCTACTTCGCCAACCCGTACGCCCTGGTCGGCGCGCACGACGACGTCGCGATCCCGCCCGGCTCGCGGCTGTTGGACTTCGAGCTGGAAGTCGCCTGCGTCGTCGGGCGTGACGCCGCCTCTCCGGCACCGGAGGAGGTGGAGATCTTCGGCTACACGATCTTCAACGACTGGTCCGCCCGTGACTTGCAGCGCCGGGAGATGAAGGTCAACCTCGGCCCGGCCAAGGGCAAGGACTTCGCCACCACACTGGGTCCGTGGCTGGTCACCGCGGACGAACTCGAGCCCTACCGGGACGCCGACGGCTTCCTGGCGCTCGATCTGCGCGTGTCGGTCAATGGTGTCGAAGTGGGCCAGGACCTGTTGTCCAACATGGGCTGGCCGTTCGAGGAACTCGTCGCCTATGCCGGCCGCGGTACCCAGGTCCGCGCCGGTGACGTGTTGGGCTCCGGAACCTGCGGCAACGGAGGCTGCCTCGCCGAGCTGTGGGGACGGCGCGGTGCCACGGACCCGCCGCCGCTGCGTCCCGGCGACGTCGTCGAGATGACCGTCGAAGGCATCGGCACGATCCGCAACACCATCGTGCCGGGCGAGCGGCTGCCGCCGGTCCGACCGGCGCGCCCACGGCCGCGAGCACGCCACCGCACGACCTTCCCTCCGCTGACCGTCTAGAAAGGACACGCGCGTGTTCGAATACTTCCCCGGCAACTACGTCTGGAATCTCGGCGTGGTCGCCGCGCTCAACTCCGGCGGCCTGATCGACGAGATCGATCGCGCCTGCCGTCCCATCCGTGAGGCGGCCACGCACGGGGCTGACGCCGGCACCCCGGACTTCCTGCGTGCCTGGACCGCGCTGACCGACCAGCTCGTCACCCAGGCTGAAGCCGCCGAGAAAGCCGGTCACACGCGCACCGCCGGACAGCTGTATTTCCGTGCCACCAACTATCTCTGCCAAGCCGAGCGCATGCTCGCCCACTCCGATCCCGGCCGGGTGCCCACCTACCGCCGGGCCCTGGAGCTGGCCCAGAAGTCGTTCGCTCTGCGCGATCCACGCGTCTGCCGGGTGGAAATCCCGTACCAGGGCACGACTCTGCCCGGCTACTTCAGCACCGCGCCGGCTACCGACTCCGGCCCGGCGCCGGTGGTCCTGCTCGTCAACGGCCTGGACTCCACCAAGGAACACATGTACGGCTCCGCCCACTGGGACGAGCTGGCTGCGCGGGGCGTCTCGTGTCTCATGCTCGACCAGCCCGGCACCGGCGAAGCTCTGCGACTGCGGGGAATCACCGCACGGATCGACAGCGAAGCCTGGGCAGGTGCAGCCGTCGACTGGCTCGAGCAGCGCGACGACGTCGACCCCGCCCGGATCGGCATCGTCGGCTGGTCGCTGGGCGGCTATTACGCGCCCCGAGCCGCGGCCTTCGAGAAGCGGTTCGCGCTCTGCGTCGCCTGGGGTGCGAACCACAACTGGGGTGCCGTGCAGCGCCGCCGTCTCGAACGCGAAGGCGAGCGCCCGGTCCCGCACTACTGGGAGCACGTCCTGTGGGTGTGGGGCCACGACGACCTCGACACCTTCATCGCCTTCGCCGACAGCGTGCACCTCGACGGTGTCGTCGAGAAGATCACCGTGCCGTTCTTGATCGCCCACGGCGAGAAAGACCGCCAGATCCCGCTCGACTACGCGCACCGCTCCTACGACCAGGCCGTCAACTCGCCCAAGCGCGAGCTACGCGTGTTCACTCCGGACGAGGGCGCGACCGAGCACATCGGACTCGACCACCTTTCCCACGTGAGTACCTACATCGCCGACTGGGTAGCGGGTGTTTTCGACGTACCGGCCAAGGGCGAGTGACCTGGTCGAGCACGGGTTCTCAATCCACGATCTTGGATGGATGTGCCGCCAGTGGTGTGACCTGGATGTCCATGTAGGGGAACAAGGGCCGCCTTGAAGGACCGCGACGCCGGATGAGATGGACGATGACCGTGGTGAATCGGTGCGATCCGCTTGTGTCGGCTGTGAGCACGATGGTGGGGACCGTGGTCGGCCTGACGTTCCGCTTCGGGTTCGGCAATGACGTCGTACTCGGGCTCGGGGCCCGGTGTGGGTCGCGCCCGTGGTGAGCCGTGGGTGCCGCTGGGAGCGTCCCGGTGGTACCCGCGGCTAGGGGATCCTTCTGCGGTTAGCAGCTGGTGGTGGTGTCTCCGGTGTAGAAGGTGCACGTGCTCGTGTGCTGGTCATGTCCCTCCTCTCTGCGTCGTGGCGCTGTCGGCCACGGATGACAGGAGAGTGCGAGCAGCCGGTTTCACCACGGCTTCATCGCTGTGTCGCACGCCCTCGCAGTACTCTGTGCTACTTTGTACTGGTACCTGGCGCCACTGAGTACCAGGGTTGAAGGGAGCACGATGGACGATCTGACCGAGATGCTGAAGGGCACGCTCGAGGGTTGTGTGCTGCAGATCGTCGGCGGTGAGGAGACCTACGGGTATGCCATCACGCGTCGCTTGAACGAACTCGGTTTCGGCGACGTCGTCGAGGGGACGGTGTACACCATCCTGCTGCGACTGGAGAAGAACGGACTCGTCCAGGTGACGAAACGACCGTCCGGGCAAGGGCCGCCGCGCAAGTTCTATGCGCTCAACGCCGCGGGGCGTAAGGAGCTTGCGACGTTCTGGGCGAAGTGGGAGTACGTCAGTTCGCGGATCGACAAGCTCAAGGAGGGCGGGAAATGAACTTCTGGGAGACCATTACAGGTAGCGATCTCACCAGGGAATGGAAGGCATTCGAAGTCCGGGCCGTGGCCTTACCGGCCGACTACCGGGCGGCCTGGGAAGAGATCAAGGGACATCTTTCTTCCTATTCGGACTTCACCGGCCGAAACCTGATGCCGATCCTCGACGGTGCGCTGGGACTGCTCGAAGAAACAGCGGCCGACGGCCAAGGAATTCGGGAGGTACTGGGTGACGACATCTCGGGCTTCTGTGCGGCGCTGGCCGGAGGAGAGCAGAGCCGGAGCTACCGCGACCGCTGGCGACGGCAATTGAACAGGAACGTCGCCAGGAAACTGAAGCAGCTGGGAGGCTGACGTGGGCATCCAGGACATCATCGAGGGCAAGAAGCAGTGGCGGGCGCATGTGGCGCGAGTCAAGGCGCTTCCGTCGGATTACCAGGTCGTCTACAAGGAGATTCAGAAGTACCTCTTCAAGGTGGGGCCGATCGACTTGACCGACGGGCCCCTGCTCCCGGGGATCGTCGATTTCTTCGAGGAGGGCGTCGCGGCGGGCAAGGGAGTCCTGGAACTCCTCGGCGACGACGTCGCCGCCTTCTGCGACGGCCTGATCGGGGACTCGCGCACCTACGCGGACCTCTATCAGGAATCCATCAGCGGACGATCCGGCACGGCAGAGAAGTAGCATCCGGTGACCAAAGTGTCGGTGTTTTGGCCACCGGATGTCCGGGGGCGCCCGATGTCGGGGTGCATCACACGTATCGGGTTTCGTACTTCAGGAACCCGGCCTCTTGGCATCGTCACGACGGAGGCGGCGAAACCGCCGTGACCGCCCTTCTCTGGTGTCACCGATAGTTCATGGTCCGTTCGCCTGTTTGTCGTCTGACGGGGGAAGTAGACAGGTAATCGAGGTGAAGGTTGAGGAGAACGCGATGAACACTCCGACCCTGGACACGATGGCGACCGAGCAGCTGGACCTGCATTTCACGCAATTGGAGGACCGGGTGAGCCACGACTACGCCGGCGTCACCCGATCCGTGCTGCATGACCTCGTCGAACGCGAACGATCCCGGTTCGCCAGCGCTCGAATCCACGCGTTCGTCCCGATCCTGGTCGAACGTGCCGTCCGCACGTCCTTGGCCTCGCCGCCTGCGAAGCACCGCCAGCGGTAGGGAATGACGGGCAGGTCACGATGTCGCCCGTCCAGAGGATGGCCGCGCCGACGCTGTCTTGGATGGACATAAGGCCGATCATCCACGGGCTTTCGCGATCGCGTGACCGGTATTCGACTGCGGACCCAGTGCCGGGTTGTGGAGAGGCTCCTCAGGGACGCTGCCGCTTTCCCTGAGGTGACACCCGTGTCAGCGCGGTGACTGCGCCGTGTCAGCGCGGCACGCGAACGTGGTGACCATGACCAAGTCACTGAGGGGTATCAAGAACAGGATCTTCCAACGCGCTGGAGTGACGGCTCTGGCGGCCACGCTGCTGGCGGGTGTCGCCGTGCCGACGGCGTCCGCCGCCGGTCGGGATCGGCCGGAGCTGCGGCAGGCCGTCGAGGAGTTCGTCGGCGCCGGGTTCGCCGGGATGCAGCTGCGCGTCCGTGACGAGCGGGGCGAGTGGACCGGCAGTGCCGGGGTTCGCGAACTGGGCGGGACCGCGA